>CAWBAV010000012.1:0-263298 GCA_963786865.1 uncultured delta proteobacterium
AGCACCAACAGCACAGCAGTATACCAACACCGTACCCATCATCAATTTCGTCTGATGCCATGGAAACCATCTTTGCACATCCAGCCGATCGGGACAAGGACAATCCCCAGCAACAAATCTTGCACCTTGACTAACCAGCAGTACATTCCTTGACTTCCTCACACAGCAGCACTTCATTCACAAGCACGGGGAATTTTTCCTCCTATGGGCACGGAGGTTTTCAACCGTGGATTTCATTCACTTAAGAGTTTTATTTTTTCCGTTTCTCTTCGGAGGTACGGGGCCCGGGTCAAGCTATCCAGTCGCTTAGTCGATTAATAGTCAGAGGCAGGGTCTAAATACTAGTTCTTATTATTATTATTATTATTATCAACCCCAGAATTGCCTTTCTTGGCACCAGTTTGACGCAGACGCTTCTTGTCTTTGTCTTTCTTCTTCGTGTCGACTTCCGAAATGTTCAGCGACTTGCCCTTGTCACTGGCAGAGCGCTGATTGATGAAGTCTTGGAACAACTGGACACACGCGGTAAAATCGCCACGTAAGTTATTGTCTGCCCAGATCATGTTCTTCGTGGCATCCAACGAAGTATCCTTGATACCATCCGTCAGAAAACGGACAGCAGATCGGGCGTCAACCCCGTTGTATCCATCTGCCTTCATGCCGTTGAGAGCCTGAAGGGAATCGTAAATGCGAGTACTGTATTTCTGGAAGTTCATCTTCTTCTGCTCGCCATGGTAAGTCGTGTTACGCAAGATATTCTCGTGAATGGTCTGCTGCGACTGTTGGTAATTTCGTCCCAGGAAGTGAGCCTTCAAAGTCATGTAGGCCAATCTTCCGTCCTTTTGGCGCTGACCCGATTTCACGTACGTCCAGGCATCGGTCATATCGCGAGTAAGGCCAGCAACCAGATTCCAAAGCTTGATATTGTCGTTCTTGTAGGAATCGGTGTGCGTCGTCGTGATCGCACCAGCGTCATTCACATTGAAGTGGGGAGCACGCTTGATCATCTTCTCCTTTTGGTCGGTCCATCCACCAGCAGGAGCATCCGCAGGAGCCGTCTCCGCACGGAGCAAATACGAGAGCGGAACTCCATCGATACCGAGATGCTTCTCGATGTGCTCGTCGAGAGTTTCGAAGGATTTGTTCCAATCACGCTTGTCCAAAATGTCCTTGGGGTCACTCACGGCTTCTGGATCCTTGTGCGCCTTCTCAATGTCGTAGAGGGCCTTCATCGTATTGACATTCACCAGAGTAACGTCAGCATGAGTAACGGCTTCGGAACACCGCTTCTTGTGCTTGACGTAGTACACAGCCATCTTGAGTTTCTTCTCGGACATGACAGAAACGTTCTGTCCTCTGTTGGGCATCTGCCCTCCATTGCCATCATCCATCATCCCTCCTGGACGTCGAACGACAGCACACAGGGTGCCCACATCTTCTTCACTCATCAGTTGCAGATCCACAATCGTAGACAGTCCTTGTCCATCATCGTTCGCAATCGCAGCCGCAGCAGCTTGAGTGAAGCCAAGTCGACCCAACAGGGTCCGCATAGCAGCAACATCCGCCATCTTGAAAGTTTCTTGATAGAGTTACAAAGTAGATAAAAGCTGAAAGCTCAAATCGCAAAGACCTTTCCAAATCGCAAAACTTGAAAATAGTGAGCCACAAATCGTACTTTGTCTTCCTCCCACGCTCGTCTGTCAGAACACGTTCATACGTAGCGAGACGTAGAACTTGTACCGCAATCTGCAAATCGTGCTAGAGACCAGGATCGGAGAATCAATCAAAACTCGTCACCGTGGATTTCCGAGCCTTCGTGGGATCTGAACCGTTCGCTATCACTTTCGTGTGTGACTCCGAGTCCCCTCAGACTCGTGAACCACCGTCTCAGAGTGAAAACTCCGCTTTCACGTCACGTGAGACTCCCTTAGGGTCGTGTCACGTCCGTTGAGCAAATCGAACCTCGCTGATGTAAAGACTTTGTTGTTCGACGCGATCGAACCACCATGAGGATTTACCGCGTCAGCGTTTGCTCCAGCCGGCATGACGGCATCTTAGTGATATCGTATCCAAGGTGAGCGAGAGCTCCAACACTGTATTTCCTGGTACTTTTTCGCGCGCACGTGCAGGCGAATACAAACCGCGGACTGAGTCCCCGCACCCGGATATACAGTACTGATCCTACAGACCGTCTACGTAGGAAAATACTGACGTACAGCAATATTGGACATACAATACCATAACGATAGGACCATCGTTAAAGGAACAACAACCACAGCAATACAACTCTCTTGTAAAGAACAATACACAGGAGGAAAGAAGAAACCCGCGCGGCCTCCGTACGACGAGAGCACGGCCAATCGCGATTGATACGACCACCGTCCGCGGCCGAGATTGGGAGGGCGCTAATTGTGCTGTCAGGAACGCCTGCGACAGCGGATTACACCGATAGAACCGCCCCATTCTGCACCACAGACTGTGTCGAGGATACCTGTGATTCTACCATCAAAGGTAGGGTCCATACCAATAACAACCAGCACCACCATACCATCGAGATTCATCGGTCGCCTGGTCATACGACGAACCCGGAAGACAGCAGAACACGGAAGAATACGATCGAAACATCGGAAAACAGCGACGAACTCGAATCGAAGAATACGATCGAAGCTGGAACGACGAAGAACTCGATCGAAACACGGGCTACTGGAACAACGGAGAACTCGATCGAAGACGGAACCGCAAAAACCTGACTTTGAATCCCGCACAGGACCTAACACAGGACTCAAAGTTAATCATCGACATAAATCAACTCGAGTTTGTACTACCAAAGGCAGTACTGGACCTACTGCTGCACCAACCAACAACAACAACAGCAACAACATTGAGTGCATGTCCCCGCCCCGCATTAGCAAAGCTCCACTTCAGTTTGATCAGGAAGCCGAGTTCTTCAAGCTTGCACACAAAGTCAAGTTTATGTACCAAACTTTGAATCACTTGAAAGCACCAATGCCAGGATTTGGACGTGGAGGAGGTCTGCCCGACCACTTCAACAACAAGGACGACCCTATGAACCAAAGCCCCACCCTTGCCCGCCTCAATTCATTGGAGAAATCCACCCCTGGACCCACGCTTACAAAGCTCAACCGACCCAGCATGAGCTCCAAACTCAACAGCAACACCCAGGCCATGGCGATTGACAACCAAGCTACAGCACCGACCTTTGAGCACATTGTGACCTTGGAAACCCCCACCCAGAGCACCAACAGTACCACCAATAGCTTTGGCTTCCACCCTGCTGCTCTTCTTCAGGCCCTCCTCAAAGAAATGCAGTCCCACGATGCAAACTTGATCTTCAAATCCGCCACAATGATCGGCATCGATTTTACCACCCCAAACAGCATGCCCAATACAAAGGAAGCCCTGGACAAAGTGTTTCCCAGCTGCAGTTCCACACGAAGACTGACCCGCAACTCCCCGGCAACCCCAACCCTGGTCTTCACAATCAAGATTGCCAGTAGTGGAAGCAAATTCTGGAATGACATCAAGGCCCCCGTCATGGAATTCCTGCAAATCAACAAAGCCTGGCTCGATAAACCCAAAGGAATGCCCCAGAAAATGGTACCAATTGGCTTCATGGCATACGTCCACCCCCAGTTCATCAACCGTGACCAGTACGGCGACAAGATCAGCACCTTGGTTTACAATTTCGGTCTCTCTGATGACGACAAGAGCCATTTTCCCATGGAAAACAACAAGCCCATCCCTTTCTTGGACTTCACCAATCGCAAAGTCATCGACCCAAAGAACCCAAAGACCTTCTGCAATGCCTTGGTAGTTCAAGTTCCGGAAACCCACAGAAACATCATCTATGAGGCCCTCATCCAGATGCAAGGACAAGAAGGCGACGAAAGAGTGATGCCAGACGATGCACAGTTCACGCCATTTCTTGTGAGAACTGAGAACCCTGCCCTTTACACCCAAGCCATCAAAGCCCAAGCTGCCTATATCAACAACCTCAAATGCTTGTCCCTGATTGGTCTGTCAGAGACTCAGCTCGATACTAAGTTCAAAGTACCTGGTCAGGGTGACACCACCATTCGCGCCATGATCCACCAATATGGAATCAACTTGCAGCGCACTGAAGCATCCGATACCCACGGAATTTACCGGTTGCTATTCCCAAAGAAACAACAAGCCGAAATGGAGACCGCTATCAAGTCCATCTGTGACAACATCAGCAAGTACCACCCCGTCAAAGCAGGCATCACCAAGGCTGTACCCACCGTCCGTCTCACCAATGCCTCAGAACACAAAACCTCTCCCATTCTGAAATCTTGCATGGGTCAACTGGAAACTTTCTTTGCCTCCAACCCCCAGGACGATGACAATGACGAATGCGACTCCTATGGACCCCTCCCCAGTGAAGAGGAAATGCGCTACAGCAAAGGATATTTCTACTCCACGTCCAACAGTGCCTACGACAGCCCTGCAACTTCTTATGCTGCTGCTGCTGGTGGCAAACAGGTCCCACTTCCCACAAAGAAGCCACCCCCACCCAACATCACAGTAGAAGATGTCAACAGGATGATTGATCACAAAATGGCTGAGCACACGAAACAACAGCAGAAGAACACTGAAACACTCATCCTGCAACACACACACAAGATAGAAACCCTCATCGGAATGCCAATCTCTAGCAACGAACCTGGCAATCAAACTCCCAGCCTGTTTTCAATGATGGCTAACATGACCAATTCATTCCAAAACTGTACAGCACCGAAATCAGCAATCTCAGCGCCCGCATCAGTGCTCTGGAATCCAATGCCAGCACCAGTACTTCCAGCAAAAGAAGCAGTGAGTCACCCAATCGCATCTCCAAAACACAGGAAACGGCCGCTAAGAAACTTGCACGCCCACCCCCGAGTCCCAACAAAGTTTCCAACAGAGTCTCCTGCTCAACACCACCTGACATTATCGATACAGAACAGAATCTCACCTTCACAACCGGCGGCACTCCTGATTCCATGGACGAATCAGACAGTGCGCACCGGTTGCCGGGTTAATGCCCTTTGACAACCAACTCAGGAATCGCACCACTGAATTCAACCATTACACATCATTCCACTCAACAAATTCACACCATAGTTCTAATTCATCTTTTAACAATAATGGAGCATTTTTAGCCCAATCAATGCCATCAGAATCTTCTTCCAACACCAACATGTCCCACAAAAGCAATAATTCTTCCAGTGGATCAGTTCCATCTCCACTGCAGAACCACCCAGTACCCTCCAGACAAAGACAAATACCCACCAATGAGAACACATCAAAGAACACCTACGGTGATGACACCAACCCCAGCAAGTACTCCCATGAAGACAACAGCTCCACCGGATCTTACAGCAGCAGTCACAACCCAAATGACCCACCTCCACTCCCATTGCAGACCATCACAATATCCCACAGACAAAGACACCTTTCAGACTACGAGAATTCATCACAAGATACTACAAGCAATGCCACCGACAACAATGGGAAACATACAAACAACGACAACTCCTTTGACTGCAGCACAATCCAATCGAGCCCCTCCAGAACAGACCGAAACCGTCGAAGGAGGCGCAGCCGACGACTTGCAATGAAAAAGACACTGGCTCCACCTCCACCCAGTCCCACTCCAAGCGAAAGCAGTGATGGAGACACAAACACTACCCCAAGAAATACAAGCAACAATCACCACACCAACGGCCATCATTACGAGCGTTTGCACCCAGCATGGCAACACTTTTATGAAATCGTCCCTGAACAGAGAGCCCCAACCAGAAGCGAACTTACAAGCGAGAAAACCTATCATCAAACTACCATTCCCACTGGTCAACTTAAACAGAATGAACACTGGGGTGACTCAGTTTCCCCACCAGACCACGATTTCCAACGACTTTGGTTTCAAAACATTCAAGGACTACCAAGGAAATCCAACGGAAAATTCGGTGACATCATGGACACAATGAAGGATCGCCATGTCACCCTTATGGGTTTTGTTGAGCCCAACCTATCAATCTCACCAAAGCGACGACGCCAGTACCAACGCATCATGAGACAAAGATTCAACCATTGTCATTTCACTACATCCGAAAGTAACCTTACACTACCTACCGATTACAAACCTGGTGGCACTTTCACCGCAGCCACAGGCGACTGGACAACCCGCATCAACGGCCGAGGAAGCGATCCCCGAGGTCTTGGCAGATGGAGCTATATAAAATTACAAAGCAAGAAAAAGCGCTTGATCATTATCACTTTATACCGCCCACACCCAACCAAAGGCACAAAAACAGTCTGGACCCAACAATACTTATTGCTCCGCATTGAAGGCAAGACTGCACCTGACCCAATCAAAGTACTGTATCATGATCTCGACGAACAGCTAGCTTTATGGCGCCAAGACAATTGCGAGATCATCCTAATGATGGATGCTAATGAAATTCCCGGCACTAAACCCGATGACCTTGGATACACCCTCGCCAAGCACGGTCTCATTGACCTCCACCGCAAACGACATGGCTATGACAATGAACCAACAACCTACGCTAGAGGCAACCGTCGGATTGACTACATCTACGGCACTACCCTTGTTGACATTCACACCAATCGAGCAGGATGTACCCCCTTCGGTGACGGCTACTTTCTCAGTGACCACAGAGGCCTTTTTATTGACATAAACCTGAGAGCCATACTTCAAGATGATGTATCACCAATTGCACTACAGCCCAAGCGCTTCATACACAGTACCAACCCACGTGAACGCAACCAGTTCCTCAAACTCTACTATACTCACCTTGAAAAGAACAACGTCTTTCAACGAATCCAAAACGCCAACCCATCTGGGCTCAACGCACAAGACCTTATGATCGAACTCAACAAAATTGACAAAACCCGCAGTGAAGGGATGCTAGCTGCCGCAAAGAAAGTTGGTAAACAACATGCACACGATTTCTCCCCCAAATTGAAAAAGCTAAAACGCCTTGCCCATTTGTGGCGACAATTGCTCTCAATGATCAAAACTTCCATCGACCCCAGCAAGACCCTTGATCAGATCAACCAGGTTGATAACACAGCAGACTTACGTGTATGCCCCAGCGAACGTGACTGCAACAGGAAACTCCGCAAAGCCCAGAAATACTTGAAGGAAGCCATCCCCAAACACACCCACCTTCGCCGTGAATTCCTTTCTGAACGACGCAGTGAACTGTCTGAGGACCCCAAGGATGCCAAGAAACGACGTATCATCGAGCGGATCCAACGACAGGAAGCCAAGAAACAAATCCACGAACGAATCGGCTTTGCTCTTAAGCCTCGTAACCAAGGGGGACTCTCGCACATTCTTATTCCAAAAGGTCTGCAACCCACTGATTATCCCTATGACCCAGAAACAGTCACAGAATGGGAATCCATCCATGATCCAGCATTAATAGAGGAATTCCTACTCGCCCGGAACAAAACCCACTTTGGACAAGCCCATGGCACACCCTTCACAACAAAACCACTCGATGCAATCGGTACCGCTGCTGACACAGCGATCAGTGAAGCCATCCTCCAAGGCAACATACCAAACACACTCACCTCCGCCGACACCTCTGCATTGGATATACTCAACGAGATCGCCGACCGCATCCCTGCACCCTTTACCCCGTCCTTCACCACCGATGACATTAGAAAGGGCTTTCGAAAATGGAGGGAATCCACCAGCACATCACCTTCTGGACTCCACCTAGGTTTATGGAAAGCAATGACCCACCCTCCAGCCACAGAACAAGATGAAAACATGATGGACCGTATATGGGAACTCAACACCAAACTCCTCCAAATCCCCTTCACCATTGGCGAACCCCTCGACCGATGGAAGACCATTGTCAACGCCATGATTGAGAAAATCCCAGGACAGCCATATCTCCACAAACTGCGAGTGATCCACATCATCGAGGCCGACTACAACCTTGCTCTGAAAATGGTATACGGGCGGCAATTCCTATGGCACTGTGAGGAACAAGGCTCCTATCATGCAGCCCAAGGTGGATCACGACCTGGTATCGGCACCATCGATATTTCTGCCACACAAGAATTGGCATACGATATCAACCGACGTATGCGCACCAACCATGCCTCCAATGAAAACGACGCCGCATCATGCTACGACCGCATCATTACCTCCCTCATGTCACTGATCAACAGAGCTAATGGAATGCCCAAAAGTTGGGTACGAACACACGCCAGAGTCATCACCCAAGCAAAGTTCTACCTCAAGTCCCTACTCGGCACATCCGATGCTTACTACACTCACAGTCCCGACTCCCCAGTATATGGCACTGGCCAAGGGGCAGGCGATTCCTCCAACCAATGGGCTATGATCAGTTCCATCATCCTCCACATAATGCATGAAAAAGCCCACCGAGCAATTTTCTACTCCCCTGACAACGAAGACGAAGAAGAAGTATCGAACACTGCATTCGTCGATGACACCTCTGGATACGAAAATGACCACGAACAACACAGCATCGCTGAATCCGTCCAAAGTCTCCTGCAGAAATTGGAAGACGACGTCTCTACATGGGCTCAACTTCTATTCGCTACTGGCGGCCTTCTGGAACTCACCAAATGCTTATTCTTCCTTGTCATCTGGGTTTTCAATGAAGATGGATCCGCCCGCATCCTCACACCCAATGAAAACAATGCAAAGCTCGTCATACAGCGCTCCGATGGCTCCCATGTGGAAATTCAACAGAAGGATGCTCACGATGCCCACAAACTTTTAGGAATCATGCGCAGCCCCAGTGGCAACCAAACAGCTGAACTGAAAGCACTGCACAAGAAAAGCAACAACTTTGGACGAATGATCTGTGCCTCCGGCCTATCCCGCAATGACGTCGCCGATGCCTACTTCTTCAATTATATACCATCAATGAGCTACTCACTCAACATTACAAGTATTGGCCAACAACCACTCCAGCAAATGCAACAACAGGCAAAAGCTATCTTCCTCTCCGGGATGGGCTTCAATCGCCACATGCCCAATGCAGTCGTCTTTGGCTCCCCCAAACTAGGAGGCATCGACCTCCGAGACCTCGGAGACCAAGAAGGAATCCTGGGTTGCACAACACTCCTCCGTTATCTCAACATGGTCCCACGTTCCCGACCCGCAAACCTCGTCTTCATTGACTTAAAGATCATTCAACTCGAGGCAGGTATCTCTGAACCAATCCTTGAAAACACCACCCCGCTCCCATACATCGAGCCTGGTTGGATCCCCCGATGCCGTGACTTCCTCCATCAAGTTGGTGCCACAATAACCAATGCCACTGAACGCCCTACATTACACCGCTTACATGATAGCTACATTATGGATCACTTCTTAGCGAACGAACTTCCCCCTCCAACCTTGCAAAAACTGAACCGGGTCCGACTTCACCTGCAAATTGCCCGCCTGTCTGACATCGCCACAGCCGACGGAAAGGCTATTCACTGGGCATGGCTGGACAAAGATGCACCCCGACCAAGTACATCAACTCTACGATGGCCACATCAACCAATTACCCACAGCCTCTGGCAAACTTGGACCAAACAAATACGCACGACATTCCTAAATGAACAAGGACTACTGAAACAACCACTTGGCCCGTGGACATCACCAACCCGTGATCGCACCTTCCACACCCTATACAGCCCGGCCACTGGGAAAGTGTACATGAAACACACCCCGACACTCCCTTGGGAAATTTTTGAAGTGACGCAACGACACCGCCGGTATTGGACTGCCCTCGCCTGGGGACACAACAACAACCCGCCCACAAAAACAATGGTACCCATTGACATCATCCGGCTCCCACCCGATGCTCCCACTCCCATACGACGTGAATTCAACTACACTGTCCCTACTTACATACCAGCTCCACCCCGGCCGGCACCACCGACTTGCCTCATGGATTATCTTTCTGGACACAGCAAAATACCCAAGTGCCTAATACACCGCATCACCTTTCTGGTTGAGGACGATGAACTACGCGAACTTCTCACTACACACTCCAAGGGCATTATCGCAACCGACGGCGGTGTCGACTTTGGCGCAGGATCATTTGGTTGGATCCTTGTCATCAACGACCGCATCATCATCAGGACCTATGGACCTGCCGAGGGACACCACACCCTCATGCAATCCTTTCGAGCTGAGGGCTATGGAGCGCTCTCCGCCACCTCTGTTATTGAGGCGACTCACCAATACTTTGGGATCGACAACAAAATCGAATGGGAATTAATTACCGACAGCGAAAGTTTGATCAAGCGACTTGAAAGCCACAAGCGCCCCATCTCCCGAATGCACGCCCCCTTACAACCCGACTATGACGTCACTCACAACATTCACCACAAACTTTGCTCGATGAACCACCAAGTGACACATGTCAAAAGTCACCAAGACGACCATGAATCCTTTCACAAGCTATCAAAGGCATCACAGTACAATGTGCAAGCTGACAACCTCGCCACCAAACAGCTAAACCTCATGCGATCACCAAAGGAAACCGTCACATTACAAATTTTCTCCTATCTCAAAATCGGAAACAAGTTCGTCACCAGCAAACCAAACCTTGCATTACGTGAGGCAGCACAGATACAAAGCCAAATCCCATTCTTACAAAAGAAATTCAACTGGTCACAGACGAACCTTTGATGATATCGACTGGGGGCGCGGCTGGTGCCGGGGTCGGGGGTGTCGCCCGACCACTCGGCGTTCGGTTCGGGGATCTTGTGCATCACCCGAACCACACCCTCGACGATGTCGTCGATGTAGGTGAAGTCCCGGCGGTGGTTGCCGTGGTTGAAGACATCGATCGGCTCGCCGGCGAGGATGTTCCTGGTGAACTTGAACAGCGCCATGTCGGGCCGCCCCCACGGGCCGTAGACGGTGAAGAAGCGGAGGCCGGTGGTCGGCAGGTCGTAGAGGTTCGAGTAGGTGTGGGCCATGAGCTCGTTGGCCTTCTTGGTCGCGGCGTAGAGCGACATCGGGTGGTCGACGTTGTCGTGCACCGAAAAGGGCATCGCGGTGTTGGCGCCGTAGACCGAGCTCGAAGAGGCATACACCAAGTGGCCGACACTGTTGTGGCGGCAGCCCTCGAGGATGTGGAGAAAGCCCACCAGATTCGACTCGACGTAGGAGTGAGGGTTTTCGATGGAGTAGCGAACGCCCGCCTGAGCAGCCAGGTGCACCACCGTTTCGAACCCGTAGGTGGCGAAGAGCGCTTCCATCTTGCGGCGGTCGGCGAGATCGATGCGGACAAAGGTGAAACCTTCGTGGCCGGCAAGCCGCTCGAGCCGCGCCTCCTTGAGGGCCGGATCGTAGTAGTCGTTGACGATGTCGAGACCGATCACACGGTGGCCATCGGCGAGCAGGCGCTCGCAGAGGTGGTATCCGATGAAGCCCGCCGCTCCCGTTACGAGCACAGTTTTGCTTTCAGAATTGGTCATGGCTGAGTGATGCTCCAGACGCTTTCATTCGCACAAAATTTTGAATTTTGAATTTTGAATTTTGAATTGGGCCTTCGTCAACGCGCGTCCAGACATTTGAGGCTCATGGGATCAGCGAGGGGCGCGAGCACTGTTCACGAGTCCTTCATTTTCATTGACGCGAGCGAGGTGGTCTTGACGATCGAGGTCAGCAGGCGGACGATTCTTGCGCGGAATCGAGTTCTTTGGAGACGTCGAACTCTGGGACGAGATCCGAATCGGACAGGAGTCTGCAGCCAATACACGGTCTCGCGTGCTTCCTTCGAGGCGAGCGCCATCTTGTGGATGAAATCCCTGCCGGCTCTCCGCTGCGATCGCCTCTTCGACGTTGGCGCCGACGCTCGTGCCGGATCGGAGCAGTTGTTTCGAGATCACGTATTCCGTTTGTTCCTCGAGACGGTTGTAGAGCTCGATGATCGTCAGGGCGAACTCGGTAGCTCTTCTCACGAATCGGGTTCTCGAGACCCTCCGACACCGCCACCCAAAAGGTTCCGTCGTCAATGCGCTCGTATCGGATCTCCGTCGGTCACTCGATCTCGTTGGCCTCAGGAGTCGTTCACTCGGTCTCGGATCCAATAATTCAAAATTCAAAATTGAGAATTCAAAATTGTGCTGCGCGCAAGGCTTCCGCACGATGATTGCATGTGCAACCTGCTGATACATAAGATTTTAACTGGCCGAAGGCTGGCTTCGGCCCTAGGCTCGCACGACGGCGAGCAGCTCTGTCTCAACCTCCACCAGGCTGCGCTGGCGGAGGAATTCCATCAGTACTCTGGCGCGCTGGCCGCCCCGGAGGTAGCCCCTGAAGACCCCCTCCATGTCCTTGAGGGGGCCGGCCATGACCCGCACCGTGCGGCCGTTCTCGATGCCGCACTCCATCTCGGTCGGAACCACATAGCCGCGGTCGGCCTCCCGCAGTTTGATGGCGGCGATCACCTCGTCGCTGACCGTCGCCAATTCACGGTCGAATTTCACCGGGTGTTGCACTCCCGGGCAGAAGCTCACGGCGTTGAGCTGCACCTGCGGCGTGCAGCGGACGAAGATGTAGCCGCCGAACAGCGGGATCGGCCCTTTCGGCGCCCGTGGATGCCAGGGCGGCTCCAGGAACATCGGGCAGTACGGCTCCACCCCGCGTTGGCTCAGGTGGCACACCGCGACCCGCTCCTGGCGGGGCTTCGTGCGAACCACCAGCCACTCACGCGGCAGGTCGTTGACGTCAATTGGGAATCGGCTGGAATGACCTTTCATCCAAAGCAATTATCTCATATGCCGATGATGCGATAGAATCCCGCCCTGCAATACATTCGGTCCGCGGCACGAACTGTCGTTGCGACCGCTTCTCTGACGAAAGGACGAACCATGACCACCTCCACGACCACCGATTACAAGGTGAAGGACATCGCCCTGGCCGACTGGGGCCGGCGCGAGATCGAGATCGCCGAGAAGGAGATGCCCGGACTGATGGCGACCCGGGCGAAATACGGCCCGCAGAAGCCGCTTGCAGGGCGGCGCGTGATGGGCAGCCTGCACATGACCATCCAGACCGCGGTGCTGATCGAGACCCTGGTCGAGCTCGGCGCCGACGTGCGCTGGTGCTCGTGCAACATCTTCTCGACCCAGGACCACGCCGCGGCGGCGATCGCGGCGACCGGCACGCCGGTCTTCGCCTGGAAGGGCGAGACCCTCGAGGAGTACTGGTGGTGCACCAAGCAGGCGCTCACTTGGCCGGGGGGCAAGGGCCCGCAGCTGATCGTCGACGACGGCGGCGACGCGACGCTGTTCATCCACCGCGGCTACCAGGCCGAGGACAACCCGTCGATCCTCACCGAGCCCACCGACAACAAGGAGCTGCAGATCATCAACAAGCTGCTCCAGGAAGTGCAGGGCGTCGAGCCCCGGCGCTGGCACGACGTGGTCAGCGAGTGGAAAGGCGTCTCCGAGGAGACCACCACCGGCGTCCACCGGCTCTACCAGATGGCCGAGCGCGGCGAGCTGCTGGTGCCGGCGATCAACGTCAACGACTCGGTCACCAAGTCGAAGTTCGACAACATCTACGGCTGCCGCGAGTCGCTGGTGGACGGCATCAAGCGCGCGACCGACGTGATGATCGCCGGCAAGGTGGCGCTGGTCTGCGGCTACGGCGACGTCGGCAAGGGCTCGGCCGAGTCGCTGGCCGGCCAGCGCGCCCAGGTCTGCGTGACCGAGATCGACCCGATCTGCGCCCTGCAGGCCTGCATGGCCGGCTACCGGGTCATGACCGTGGAGGACGCCCTCCCCATCGCCGACATCTACGTCACCACCACCGGCAACAGCGACATCATCACCGCCGAGCACATGAGCCGCATGAAGGACCAGGCGATCGTCTGCAACATCGGCCACTTCGACAACGAGATCCAGGTCGACGCGCTCGAGAGGTGGCCCGGCATCGTCAAGCAGACCATCAAGCCGCAGGTCGACAAGTACACCTTCCCCGACGGCCACTCCATCTTCCTGCTCGCCGAAGGGCGGCTGGTCAATCTCGGCTGCGCCACCGGCCACCCGAGCTTCGTGATGTCCAACTCCTTCACCAACCAGGTGCTGGCCCAGATCGACCTGTGGCAGAACGAGCACGAGGTGGGCGTGACCACGCTGTCGAAGAAGCTCGACGAGGAGGTGGCCCGGCTCCACCTCGACAAGCTCGGCGCCAAGCTGACCAAGCTGACGCCCGAGCAGGCGAAGTACATCGACGTGCCGGTCGAGGGGCCGTACAAGCCGGAGTGGTACCGCTATTAAATTTTGAATTTTGAATTTTGAATTTTGAATTTCGGGCTGCACACCCCCACATATTGAAAAATGGGTAGGGGCGGGGCCTGCCCCACCTTCAGCCTTTCCGGAAGATGGAAATCATCATCGTGCCGCCGCCGAGGAATTTTTCGCGTTCGACCGTGAGGCCGTGGTCTGCGATCAATGCCGGCAGCCCCCCCCGGCTCAGGAAATCGCGGTGGTTTTTGAAATGCTCGCGGCCGGCGGCGATCTCGATCGGGACGATGATGGCCCGGTACATCCAGCCCTTCGGGAAGCTGTAGGGGCCGTGGTGAAAATCGACGAACACGAAGACGACCGCCGTTTCCCGCCACCCTGGCCATTTCCGAGACCACCGGGCCTCGAGTGTCACGCGGCATCTCGTGGAGGGTCAGGAATCCCAGCACGAGATCGAATGCGCCGTCGTCGAAGGGCATGGCCGAGGCGTCGCCCAAGCGGAGGTCGGCATCGTCGCCCAGCTTTTTCTTCGCCAGTCCGAGCATCGAGGGTGAGAGATCGATGCCCGCGACCCCGCACCCCGCATCCGCGAACAGGGCGAGGTTGGTGCCCGTCCCGCAGCCGACCTCGAGCACCTTCATCCCCGGTTCGGGACGCGCGACCTTGAGAACGTACTTTCTCAGCGACGCGTTGAAGGGCTCAACGGCGGTATCGTAGAACGACGCAATTCTGCGGTAGGGATCCTTCATGTGACGATCGAGTCAATCCGGCACGACGGTAGCACGGAGGAACATCCACGGTGCAGCCGGGACGGCCGCACCACAAAACCATGCAGGTTCATCCACGGTGCAGCCGGGACGGCCGCACCACAAAACCATGCAGGTTCATCCACGGTGCAGCCGGGACGGCCGCACCACAAAACCATGCAGGTTCATCCACGGTGCAGCCGGGACGGCCGCACCACAAAACCATGCAGGTTCATCCGCGGTGCAGCCGGGACGGCCGCACCACAAAACCATGCAGGTTCATCCGCGGTGCAGCCGGGACGGCCGCACCACAAGACCATGCAGGTTCATCCGTTGTGCGACACGGACGGCCGCGCCACAAGACCGCTCAGGTTCGTCCGCGGTTCAGCCTGGCAGACCGCACCGCAACACCCACGGACAGATTTCTTGTGGCGCGGACGATTCATCGATTGCAATATCGTGGCGGCAGGCCTTGAAGGATCTGCCTCCAGCTATTCACGGCATCGGAGTGTTCCTGAAAACGGTCGACGGGCCCTTCCGGGTCCGCAGGAAGCGCGACGATCGCTGGCGATTCGGTGCCCCGGGGTGGCCCCGGGGCACCGAATCGCCCGGGCAAAAACGAGAGGCCGGACGTGGTATAAAAGTCGATGGTGATCCGAGCGAAGCTGAAGGCCGTCCTCTCCATGCTGATTGCAGCTGTGCAATTCGCAGGCGTTGGGGCCGTTACCAGCGGCGGTTCGAGCCGTGCATCGGCCGAGTATTACTGCTGTTGCCCGGGCGAGTGCCACTGCACGGCAGACTGCTGCCATCACGCACCACCCGGCCTGGGCGACGATGAAACCGACACCCCCAGAATCGGCGGCGGATCGCCGATCCTCGAGGCGCCGCGAAGCTGCGGCACATGGACGGGCACCCTCAACCGGTCGCCCGAGGCACCCAAGGCTCTTCCCACAGCCCAACAGCGCCGCGCGGCGAGACAGCCCGACGAGGGCTTTCGGCGGCTGCCGTATTCGGTCTCTGTCGATTCCTCTCGTGAGGCGCTCAGACCCTCGTCCCCCCGCGCTCCCCCAGAGTCTGTAAGAGTCGCCTGACAATCACAGACCACCATCGCCGACGATGGTACAAACAGGGGAAACAATGAAAAGGCTGAAACTGGAACTCTATTCGGCAGGCCTTGCACTGCTTCTTTTTTCTATCACCAACATCGCTGCGACGGCTGCCGGGACGGGATCTCTGGTCGGCGTCGCTCGTGGACCAGGCGGCGTCGGGCTGCCCGGCACCATGATCACCGTGCGCTCGGCAGATGACGTCGAGGAGGCGTCGGTGGTCACCGGCGAAAGCGGCGCGTTCCGGATCGACAACCTCGAGCCCGGCACCTACACGGTCCAGGGTGAGATCCATGGCTTCCACCCGACGTCGGCGTCAGCGGTGGCCGTCGCCAACGGCGGCACCTCGAGGGTCGAGTTGTCATTATCGGTGGCGACTTTTCGCGACACCATGCAGGTAGACTCCCAGTCACCCCACGATTCTCTTGAAGCCTCGGAGCTGAGGGAAAGCACGGCCCGTGACCTCGGCGAGGCACTGTCGGGCAAGCCCGGGGTCTGGAAGGTCCGCAAAGGCGGCATCGCCAACGACGTAGTGATCAGGGGTTACTCGGAGGACGACCTGACGATGCTGATCGACGGCGCCAGGGTGGCGGGCGCCTGCCCCAACCGCATGGACCCGCCGGCGTTTCACCTCGACTTCGCAGAGGTGGACCGGGTCGAGATCGGGCCCACCACCGCTCGCATGGCGACTCAGGGGAGCATGGGTGGAATCGTCAACGTCGTCACCAAGAAACCGGGCAGCGGGTTGCACGCCGATGTTGCAGCGGTCGCGGGAAGCTGGGACATGATCAATCCCTCGGCCACCGTCAGCTACGGCAACGAGCATCTCGCCCTTCTCGGCGGAATCTCCCATCGCTCGAGCCAACCCTACGAGGACGGGTCGGGAACTCTCTTCACCGAAGGAGCGAACTACAATTCACTCGTCGACGGCGTCGACGCCTACCACGTCAACAGCTTCTGGGCGCGTCTCTACTCTCAACCCGCGGTGGGTCACGAACTCCACTTTTCCTATGCCCGCCAGGAGTCGGACGACGTGCTCTACCCGACTCTGATGATGGATGCTGCCTACGACAACACCGACCGATTCGTGGCCGGCTACCGATGGGAGTCCGAGACCGGGCTCTTTCACGCGTTGCGGGCCACGGCGTACCTCACGCAGGTCGATCACTGGATGGTGGACAGCCTTCGTACGACCTCCACCGGAACACCGCGAGGATGGAGCATGGGCACGCAGGCCAACACGCGCATCATCGGCGGCACCGCCGAGGGCGAGTTGGGACCGGTGGTCATCGGTCTCGAGGCCTACACCCGGAACTGGAATGCGTGGACCGAGATGGCCGGAATGGGATACATGCCCCAATACTCGATTCCTGACGTGGACATGAACGTGCTCGGGATGTCGGCCAGGTGGTCGCACGCACTCGCAGCGCGCACGCGGATGGAGATCGGCGGCCGCATCGACCGGGTCTCCACGACTGCGGATGCCACCAGGGCCAATACGTCTCTCTATTACGCCTATCACGGGGAAGCCAGCACCTCGCGGACGGACACCGAGCCGTCGTTCTCGCTTCGCATCGCACACGAGTTCAACAACGATTTCAGCCTCACCGCCGGCGTCTCGCGCACGGTCCGCTCCCCCGATCCCCGCGAGCGGTACTTCGGCTTGCGGCGGATGGCCGGCGACTGGGTCGGCAACCCAGAGCTCAACCCCCCCAAGGCCGACGGCGCCGAGATTGGATTCACCTGGGGCTCGGGAGGCGCCGTTGTGACGGCCACCGCGTGGGCCGACCGGGTCGACGGCTACATTCTGGTCTACAGCCAGCAGCGTATCAACGTGGTTCCCGGAGTCATGAACTCCAAAGCCCAGAGCTACACCAACGTCGATGCGTACCTTCGCGGGGCGTCTGTCGACGCATCGATGGCCGTCAGCTCGAGGGTCTTTCTCTCCGGCAGCGCCTCGTATATCCGGGGCACCCAGGACCCGATTCCCGCCCTCGGCATCTACTCCACGAACCTCCCGGAGATGCCGCCACTGACCGGCAGGCTCGCGGCCCGCTGGCAGAACACCAAAGTCTTCTTCGAGGTGGAAGGCGTGGGCAGCGCCAGCCAAAACAACGTGGATGAGGACCTCAGCGAGGCCCCGACACCGGGCTGGGCCATCCTCAACCTCAAGACCGGCTACGCCTCGGGCCATTGGCGACTGCAGCTGATTTTCGCCAACGTCTTTGATCGCACCTATCACGAAAGCTTTTCATACCAGCGCAACCCCTACCGCTCGGGCTACATCATCAACGAACCGGGGAGAAACCTCAGCGTGACTCTGGGCTGGACCTTGTGACCTGAAGACCGGACCGGGCCCGCCGGGGCCCGGTTCGGCTGCCTCGGGAAATCACCGGTTTTCGGCGCTGCTGGGATCGCCCGGGTCACGAAGCCATTGCAGCGCCGCCCGGCGGATCCTCCAGGCGCAATCTCGGATCACGCTGTCAACTCTCCGATCGCTGCCACTCGACCCTCTGCTCGCCACCGTCAACCCGCCCGCGCCCGGTCAACGCCGTCGCCAATCCGGCGCAAATGTGCTCGCGGTCACTTGCAACTCAGTCGCAGTCACTATATTCCTTTCCCTTGCGACACCACTCCCGCCATGCCTTGAAGATCGAGCGAGCCCGGCACGCACATGGAGACCACCATGAAAGACGGCACATCACTCTGGGCCATCGTACTCGCCGGAGGGGAGGGCGCCCGGATGCGACCTGTGATGACCGAGATCTACGGCATCGATATTCCCAAGCAGTACTGCGCCTTCAACGGTGAAGAGTCTCTGGTGCGGAGAACTCTCCGTCGAGCCATGACGGTCACCAGCCGCGAGAGGGTGGTCACCGTCGTCTCCGCCGAGCACCGGAAGTGGTGGGAGCCCCAGCTCGCAGACCTTCCGCACGAAAACATCATCGTCCAGCCCTGCAACCGGGGCACGGCCTGCGGCGTGCTCTTGCCGCTGATTCATGTCCTCCTCGAAGATCCCAACGCCTTCGTCGTGGTCCTTCCCTCGGACCACTTCGTCAAAGATGAGGCGGTTCTCACGCGAACGGTGAACAAGGCGTTCAAGACGGTCCGCAGTGCCACTGACTCGATCATCTTGCTGGGCATCCGTCCCGACGAGCCCGACAATGACTATGGTTGGATCGAGCCCACCCTGGGAACCCTCGGCGGCGTGCACTGGGTGGTGTCATTCGTCGAGAAACCGGTACCGGCGGTGGCCGCCCAGCTTCAACAGCGCGGTTGCCTGTGGAACAGCTTCGTGTTCGTGGCGCAGGGACTGGCACTGCTCCGCGTCTTTTCCCGAGCCTTCCCCGACCTCGTCGAGCGTCTGGGAGCCGTCTGGGTCAACCGGAACGCCGACGACGCAGAACAACGCCTGGATCACCTCTACAGCAGCCTGCCCACGCTCGACCTTTCCCGCGACCTGCTGCAATCCAACAACGGTATTCTGCGTGTGCTTCCGGTCCCACCCTGCGGTTGGACCGACCTCGGCACCCCGGAACGCGTGACACGCTGCCTGATGCGGGCGGGCATGGAGTCGCCTCCTCTGCGAAACCAGGCCGACCATTCGATGCCGATCCCGGACCTCGCGACCGCGGTGACGAGCTATGCCGAAAGGCTCGTGCTCCGCCCGTCATCCTGACGGCGAACATCCCATTCGACTCGAGAGAATTGGCTGGATCGACGCTGCCGTCGCCTGGCCTCCACCGGTCAACTTCCGTCTCTCGAGATCGGCCGGCGCGTGCCGAAAGACACCTATTGAAGCAGCCCCTCGCCTCGGAGGAGTTCCTCGACCCTCGCCTTGGTCTCGGGTTTGGGCCCGTCGGTGGCCACGGTGTGGAAGAGGTCGGATGTCCGGATTGGCTCCTTCGAAGTCCGCGCGCTGGTGCTCCATGAGCTCGACCCGTCCGTCGGAGCGGGTGTCGTGTTGTTGCCGTTTCGGCGAGCCGGCGCCGCTGCTCGTCGGCCTTGCAGGTCGTGCGCAGGAAGACCAGCCGCGCGCCGGCACGCTGGCGAGCTCGATCACCGGCAGCCGTCTCCGACCTGCCGCTTGAAGGCACCGTCGATGACTACGTCGAAGCCGCCGAGCAGGAGGTTTTCAGCGCGTTCGCACACCTCGTCGTAGGTCCTGCTGTTCATCTCCGGCGAGTAGAGTCCCTCGTTGTAGGGCACGTAGACCCGGGTCGCCTCCCCCACCCCGGAGATCTGTTTGCGGATCGCGTCGGTCGAGAGCATGTGCCAGCCGTACTGCTCCCGGAGGTGGCGCGCGATCGAGGTCTTGCCCGAGCCCATCAGACCCGTACAGCACGACCAGCGACGGTTTCTCGACGCCCCCTGCGTAGTGGTAGGCGAGGCCGAAGTAGCGCCGCGCGAGGTTGCGCTGCTTTGCGTTTTGCGGTGTCGTCGAGCGCCGGGTCGACCGACGTGAAGCAGGCGATCTTGCCGCGCACGTAGGCCCGGTAGCACTTGTAGAAGTTCGAGGAGTTCGAGGAGCTCCGCGTCGCCCGGAGGCCTCCACGTAGCGGTTCGACGAAGTGCTCGCGCCAGATCCGGCCGACCGTTGAAGTCGAGGTCCATGGCCAGGAAGGCGAGGTCGACGGCCACGTCGCCGCAGCGGAAGCGCTCGTTGAACTCGATGCAGTCGAAGATGACCGGCGGGTCCTCGAAGAAGATGTTGCCGAGGTGGAGGTCGCCGTGGCTCTCGCGAATCCGCCCTTCGGTGATCCGGCGTTGGAAGAGGTCGGCACGCTCCGTCGTAGAACGCGTTGGTCCAGTCGCGATGTGGTCGAAGCGCTCACGCGAGACCAGCTTGCCGACGTAGGACTCGGTCTGGTCGAAGTTCTCGTCGGTGTTGAATCTGACCGCCTCGATCTCGCCGTAGCGGTCGATGCCGTTCGCCGGTCGCGGCGGCGGCGTAAAACGGCACCAGAACGTCGACCAGCGCATCCATGTGCGCCGCGGTCAACTCGCCGCGGGCGTTGACCTGGGTGCCGAGTGGCCGCTCGTCGAGCTGCGCATCACGACCACCCAGTCGACGATCGTCGCCGTCGCCCTCGAGGGCCAGACGTTTCGCCGTCGAACGTGATCGGCGCCGCCTCGAAGGTAGACTCGGGCGCGAGCCGGCTGTTCAGCTCGACCTCGGCCCGGCAGTAGAGCTTGCGCAGCTCGAGTCGTCGAGAAAGTCGAGAAAGCCGAAGTTGACCGGTTTTTTGAGCTTGTAGACGAAATCACCGGTCAGAAACACCGAGGAGATGTGGGTCTGGAGGAACCGGACCTCCTCCACCGGGTGCGGGTA
The DNA here is from genome assembly GCA_963786865.1 of uncultured delta proteobacterium. GTDB lineage: Bacteria > Myxococcota_A > Polyangia > Polyangiales > Houyiibacteriaceae > SG8-38. The sequence continues at coordinate 21,480 of CAWBAV010000012.1, forward strand.
GAAGGTCGGCTCGGACATGGCCTTGACAAGCTTCGTGTGATCCACCGGGTCCTCCCGCGCAAGCTCTCGGTCGGCGGGCAAAGGTGTCACACGAGGCCCGAGAGGTCAACACAGCTTCTCAATTTTCAGTCTTGAGTTCAGCCTCTTGCAAAAACATCCGCAGGTGAAAAGAATCGCGGCACAGAAAGACCCGAAAGGGAGGGGATAAACCCCTCCCCTACGACTTTGAGTACGGCATGTGCTTGCAAGGGCAGAGTTTGTCTCAACCCCGTCCGCGTGTCTGAAAACCGTAGGGGCGGGGTTTATCCCCGCCCGCATTGAATATTGCAAGAGGCTGAGTTTTGAGACTTGAGTTCCCGCACACCTTACCCAGCTCAGTGATGAATTCCGAATTCCAGGTTTCGGACCGCGGATTTCGGATTTCGGATTTGCCACACGCCTTCCACGCGAGACGCGCGCCCCTTGCGGTTGAACGCTTCTCGCGAAACCGTCACAGGCAATTGGCATGTGCTTTTCACGGCGAAGCCCCCTTCGCGAAGCCGGATGAGGCAGGAGGTCCCGGCTGCCGGGTGGGTGGGGCTGTTCGGTTCAGGCGTGGGCCGGGTAGCCCATCCGATGCTTGGCGATGTCAGCCACAACCGCCGGTTTCCCGCCCTCGTCCCTAATATCTCCGGTCTCGGCATCGGCTTCCAGTGGAACACCTCGCAGCCAGGCATCGATGCTCGCTCCGGCCAGCTTGCCCGCGCCCATCGCGAGGATCACCGTCGCCGCCCCGGTGACGATGTCGCCGCCCGCAAACACCCCCGGCATCGACGTCATCTGCGTCAGGTCCTCGGTGACGATGCGGCCACGGCGATCCACCTCGAGCTCTTTGGTGGCGTGGGTCAGGAGAGGGTTCGCACCCTGGCCGATGCCGATGATCAGTGAATCGATCTCTATTTCGTACTCGCTGCCCTCGACGGGCATCGGACGCGGCGATGGTGAGCGGGATCCTCTCGCCGCGGTCGCTGAGCAGGACAATGACGAACTGCCCCGCCCGGTGGCGCGCCGCGATGACGGGCTCCTCGATCAGATATCTCTTGAAATGCGGAGCAATCTCGTCGACCTTGAGAATCCGGGCCATTGTCGCCTCCCGTTCGGGATGCTCAGGCCACCGAACCCTTCTGACCGTAGGCTTGCGTGTGTTCGAACCAGAGCTGGAAATCGTCCACCAGGTTCTCGTAGCGCTTCTTCAAAGCCTCGAACATCATGGCGTTGTCGATCGCCAGAGAGCACTGCTCGCCGATGGACGCCATGAGCTGCTTTTCATCGGTCGAAAACAGATACGGTCTGTGGGTGAAGAGGCTGAGCACTCCAATGATCTTGCCGCGGCACATCAGCGGCACGAGCAGAATCGAGGAGATGCCCTCGCGTTCGATCACGTCGGGTCTGGTGATCCGCTTGTCGTTGCGGCCGTCGAGGATGGCCACAGTGGACCCGCCGATCACCTCGTCGCGCGCTTCCTTCGATACCACTTCTGCGAATCGCTCCACGAAACCGTCGCTGAGCCCGTTCGACGCCCGCGTCTCGAGAGTTTTCTTGTGGGCTTCCACCAGCGAGATCGCACAGCCCTTGGTCCGCAGATCGTCGGAAACCACCTGCACGATCTTGTCGAGCACCACCGGCAACTCGAGCGAGTCCTTGATCGAGTCGGTCACGTGCCCGAGGATGTTGTGGAACATGGAGTCGATGATGGCGCTGGTGCAGAAAAGAGCGGTGAGCTTGAAGAACTCGATCTCGTCCTCCGAGAACTCTCGCGTTTCGGAGGTCATGAGCCGCATGACGCCTATCACCTGGCCCCGGGTTTCGAGCGGAACGGTCAACATCGAAACGATGCCCTCGGCCAAGAACGCGTCGGGGTACTGGACGCGTGGATCGGCAACACAGTCAACGACCGTCACGGCCTGACCATCCAATGCCTCGCTAACGCTTCGTTCGGCATCCACCGGTCCCTTGTCGAGAAACGCCTGGCTGAGACCGTGGCACGCCACGTGTTCGAGCCGCTGCTGGTCGCGGCTGATCACCCTGAAGTGGCAGGCCTTGAGATCGAACTCCTCGACGATGGTCCTCGCCGCCATCTCCAACAACACCGTGGTGTCGAGACGGAGGTTGAGGGCGTCACCGAGAACCCTGAAAACGTTGCTGCATTGGCTACACTTGACCATGCACCCCTCCCTCCGATGGGCGCCGGCGCCACGAGGGGTGCCGCGTTGCGACCGGACCCATCGGAACGGTTCAGACCGGGACGGACCAGCCCTCGAGAGGCCGCGCCCGTTCCCGCTCACCGCTCAGTTGTAGAGATCGATCTCTGCTCTCAATTTATGTCCACTTGATCGAATCGTCAACTAATTGAGAATAAACAGCTTCGACAGGCCGCCAAACGCGAAATAATCCGAGGCGCGCTACCCTGCCGGACCAACCGACCAAGATGCCCGGTGCTGCAAGTGGCCATATCAGCAATTCAGGGGGGCGGCGCGTCGTACGCGCCGCCCCCCTGAATTGCCGGAGGTGGGATTCGAACCCACACAAGGTTGCCCTCGGAGGATTTTGAGTCCTCTGCGTCTGCCATTCCGCCACTCCGGCGCGGAGCCATTCTGTCGCTGCGGGTGGTCCCCGGTCAAGTCCCCAGTTTTTTTGCCGTTTCGTCGAGGATCGCAAGGGCGTCCCGGTCGACCGGCGGGAAGGGGAAATCGCCGAGGCTGTTGGTCGGCATCAGGTGGATATGGACGTGCTGCACCTCGTATCCGAGAACCACCACCACGACGCGTTCGCAGCCGGTTTTTTTCTTGAGGTGGCGCGCCACTTTCTGGGCGGCGGCCCAGAGCCTGAGAAACGGCTCCTCATCCATGGCGAAGACCTCGAACCAGGGCTTTTTGGGGATGACCAGGGTGTGGCCTTCCACGCGGGGATTGATGTCGAGGAAGGCGAGGTGGTCATCGTCCTCCCAGATCTTGTGGCACGGGATCTCGCCGCTGACGATCAGATCGAAAATGGTCGACATGGTGACCTCCATCCGGGTTTGTGGGGCGGCATCAGAATACCACCGATTTTGAGTCATATACTCATTCAACAACACAATACTCTTTCCTGCGAAGACGTTGACCTCGCTTGCAAACAGGAATATATTACCTTTGGGCGATAAAACTATTTGGGGAGGCATCGTGATCGCATCGGACGAACTGCTCAATCGTATAGCCGAAGTCCTCAAGGCGATGGCGGACCCGACCCGCCTCAAGATTCTGCACTGTCTCCACAACGGCGAGAGGTGTGTGTCGGACATCCTCGTGGTGGTCGGCGGCAGCCAGGCCAACGTGTCAAAACACCTGTCGGTGCTCAAACGAGCCGGCCTGGTGGATTGCCGTCGTGCCGGGCTCAATGTCTACTACCGGATCATCGACGAAGGGGTGTTCACCATCTGCCGGAACGTCTGCGACTCGCTGGAGTTGCGGATCGAGACCGAACACCAGACCATCATCGAGGGCCGCCTGCAGATGGAAGAGGCGGAAGCTTCGAAGGCCTGAGGGCCCTGGTTTCTGAGAGGGCGACCATGCCGATCTACGAATACAAATGCACGTTGTGCGGCGAGCGATTCTCACTCCTCCAACCCGTCGGCGCGGATAAATCCACCGTCCACTGCCCCAAGTGCGAGACCACGAAGGTCGAACGTATGATGTCGACTTTTGCCAGCGGGTCTTCGAGTTCTGGGAGCGACTGCCCGTCGGCGTCCAGCTGCCCCAGCGGATTCACCTGAGGGGTCTGACCCCGCCGGCCCGTGCGGCCGCGACACATTTTCAAACAAGCCCCAGAACGAAGAGGGGTGCGGCACGAAAACGTTCTAACGTTTGAACGTTGAACGTTCAACGTTTTGGGCACCTCCGCGGCGCATGGCACGCGGGACGCGTGCCCCACAAGACCATCCCGGAGCGTTGGTGGGGCAGCCCGCCTGTCCCGGCGTAGCCGAAGGCGAAGCCGGATCCCGGCTGCCGAAAATCCGAAATCCGAAATCGTCCTCCCTCCCCCATTTACACGCCGTCGCGGCACGGTTATATTCGTGAACGTCACAATCTCTGGTTTGTGGTTCCGTTGCGTTTCACAAGTTCCGTGTTCGCGTCGAAACCACCGTTGCAGGAAGGGAGATATGCATATGAGGGCGTCCGTTTGGAAGATGTCGGTGTTGATTCTGGCCGTGGCGGTGGTCGTCTCTGGTCAAACCCTGGCTCCGAACTCGCGTGTGATGCCGTTCAGCCCCGAGGGAGGCGCGGTGGAAGTCAGAAGTGTCGTCTCAGACGATCCCGTGACGTTGACCCGCGATGCCCAGGGAATCTGGTTCATCGAGGGCGGCTCGCTCTACGACGTCTACGAAGCCATGGGCTACGCGGTCGCGACGGATCGTCTATTTCAGATGGATGTCTATCGCCGTCTGGGGCGCGGCAGGCTCTCTGAACTCCTCGGATCTGCAGCCGTCGGTACCGACTGGTTTTTGCGAACTATCGGCTACTCGGACGAAGAGTACGCCGAGATGTTTGCCAGTCTCTCCGATGACGCCCAGACCGTCGTTTACGGCCTACATCAACGGCGTCAACCGCCGCATCGGCGAGTTCTACGCCGGCAACTTACGGCAGATGCCGGACGAGTACTGGTTGCTTTCCATCCAATCCGTGCTTCGAATCACCTCGGTATTCCGGTGCTGCCGGCGCCATGGCACGTCAACGATGTAATGGCCACGGTGATGCTGCATCTGCGGGAGTTCGATCCCGAAGGTCAACAGGATGTCCTCGGTCACGGCCAGCTCGACAATGCGGTCCTGGCCCAGACTCTCGCCGCGGTCTACGGCCTCGAGGGCCTCGCCATGTTCCAGGATCTGCGGTGGTTCAACGACCCGAGCGCACAGACCATGGTCCCCATTCCCGAGGGCACCAAGTCGGCTGCGTACCGAACATCGACAGCCGACATCTGGAAAAGATCGTCTCGATGTCAGGTATCAGAAGGCCGCAGATCAAGTCCGCGCCCGGGCCGAAGGCGTCAAACAGCTGAAGGAAGATATCGACGCCAACATCAAGATGGGCAGCTACGCCTGGGCGATCTCGGGTGATCGGACTGCCACCGGCAACCCGATGCTGTACTCGGGGCCGCAGATGGGATTTTCGGTCCCGTCCGCCAGTCGCGGAAGGCTCGATCCGCGGCGGCGGGCTCAACGTCTCGGGCATGACGATCCCCGGCATCCCCGGCATTTCCGATCGGCCGCACGCCGCACCACGCGTGGTCGATGCAGGTCGGCCACGCCCACACCATGGACTTATTACCTCGAACCGCCGCAGGCGGTCTTCCTCCACCGGATGGAGACGATCAACGTATCGCCGGCAGACCCGATCACCGTCCCGATATGGCGCAGCTTCGCACGGGCCGATCGTCGAACCCTTGCCCTTCGATCCCGACCAACCCGCCGGCAGATCATCGTCTCCTGGGCGTACGCCCACTGGAAACATGATGCGCAGGCGATCGAGATCATGCTGCATGCTCGGCCCGCGCCGAGAGCATCGCGGAGTACGACGCCGGGATCGAGATGGCCGGCGTCAGCCAGCACACCTGAACTACGTCGACCGCGACGGCAACATCGCCTACTGGATGTCGGGCTGGGACCCGGTCCGGGCGGCGGGCGTCGACCCGCGCTTCCCGCTGTTCGGCGACGGCACGCAGGAGTGGACCGGCGAACGCCGTCCGCGGGCCCACGACGCGAACACGGCACAGGGCTAGTACGGCGGCTGGAACAACAAGTCGCGGTCTGATACCTCAACGCCTTCAACAGCCCGCAACTACTACGGGCCCGGCCCACCGCGCACAGGTCGTCGAGGACTACCTCTCGACCCACGACAACCTGACCTTCGAGGAGGTGCGCGACCTCGCCCTCAACATCGCGACCACCGACTCGTTGATGACCACTCGATACGGTGACGGCGGCGGCAACACCTGGCCCTTCGTCGCGCGACGACTTCAAGGCGGCGGTGGCCGCCAACCCGACAGATGACCGCGACGCGGCCGTCGCCATGCTCGATGCGTGGGACGGTCACTTCGTCGCCGGTGGTCCCTCCGAGTGGCGCTTCGGGGCGCCTTTCGGGCCGACGCCTGGGTGCTGCAGGACGAGTGGGTTCGACGAGGTCATGCGTTTGACCTTCGAGGACGAGTTCACGATGGCCGGCATCGACAACACGACCCACCGACAAGGGCATGAAATGAACGTTCTGGTGCGGGCGCTGGCCGGAGCGGAGCCGTCACTCCCGAACCTTTACGACTGGTTCCAGGACAAGTCGGGCTCGGGCAAACCGACGACGGCTGAAGAAATCATCATCCTGGCGTTGGACAATGTCATCGCGGAAATGGGCCTCGGCCCGTACAACGTCGAGCGCGGTTACATCACCTACACCCACGACGTTCGCACCCGGCGTTCCTCTCTACGGCCCGATCTGGCAGACGCCGTGGTCAGCACGTTCGACCTACGCGCAATGCGTGGAATTCGACATGAATGGGCCGGTCCGCATCGAGAGCATGTTCCCACTCGGCCAGTCGGGAGCCAGCTACTACAACGGAACGCTGACGCCGACCTTCGACCCCAACTTCTTCTCCATGACCCCGGTATACGACAACTTCGCGCCGCGGCCGTTCCCATTGTTCGACTGACGACGACTCACGAACGCACTTTCCGCCCCGCTCTCACGAGCGGGGCGTTTTTTGTGGGCTATGGGATATGAGCATTGGGTCCTGGGGCTTGAGCAGCGCCAGGATAGCTCGCGGAATCACGACCGATCGTCTCGTTTCTGACAGCGTAGGGGCGGGGTTCACCCCGGCCCGGCCCACGGGTGTCTGAATCGCGCGTCTCGGGTGGCGGGCGCGGGCGGGAAGGACCCGTCCCCTACGTCTTTGAGACGCATGTCGTTACTGAACACCGTAGCGGCGAAGACTGTCCCGCCGCCGGGAGGGTGGGCGGCATTCCGAATTCCGAATTCCGAATTCCGAATTCGAACATGTATGCTTCCCCGGTGACGAAACTCCCTACCCTCTCCACCTCCTTCGATTGGCGCGCCGATCAGATCGACTGGCCGGTGACCACCGACGTCGGCCCCGGTCTGACCGGTGTGGTGGCGCTGGAGACCCGCGTGATGTGGCTCGATCCGTCGTCGGGTCAACTCGCCTACCGGGGTGTTCCGATCGAGGCGCTGGCATCCCACATGGATTTCGAGGGGGTCGCCTTCCTGCTCATAACCGGGAGCAGACCCGAAGAGGCGTCCGACGACTTCGAAATCTTCCGGGCCAGCCTGCGACAGAGCCGGGCGCTGCCGCCCGACGCCGCGGATTTGATCCGCTCGCTCGATCCCCGGACGCATCCGATGCGCCTGCTGCGGGCGGGTCTCTCCGCGGTGGGCTGCCATGAACTCAGCGTCGAGGACGACCTCGCCGGCGAGCGTCAGTGGCAGGAGCTCAGGGTGGTCGGCCAGGTGGCGGCACTGGTGGCGGAAATCTGCCGCCACCGCGCCGGGCTGCCGGCACGGCCGTCGCGGAGGACTGCAGCCTCGCCGAAGGTGTGCTGGCCGCGATGACCGGACGGGAGCCGGCCCCAGATGAAGTCCGGGCCCTCGACCTCCTGTGGGTGCTCTATGCGGCGCACGGGCTCGACGCACCGACCTTCACGTCGATGATCGTCGCCTCGTGCCTCGCCGATCCCTACTACAACTTCGTGGCGGGGCTGTCTGCGCTGCGGGGACCGAAGACGGGTGGCGCCGCCGAGACCGTGCTCGAACAACTTCTACCCCACCCAGACGCGATCACGGCCGAGGCCTGGGCGCGCAGGACTGTCGACGACGGCGGCATCATCGCGGGGTTCGGCCACCGCGCCTACCACATGCCCGACCCACGCGTGGTCATGCTCCGCAAAGAGGTCGCGGCGATGGCCCGCGACCGCGACCGCAGCGACCTCTTCGATGTCGCCCGGGCGGTCGAGATGACGGCCACCGCCGCCCTCGCCGGCCGCGGCATCCACATCAACGTCAATTTCTACGGTGCCCTCCTGTTTCACCTCCTCGGCGCCGATCCGCAGCTGGTTCCCTGCCTGATGGCCGTCGGCAGAATGGCCGGCACCACCGCGTTGGTGCGCGAGGCCCTGTCGACGATTCGTCTCTACCGACCCTTGAGCCGGTACGTCGGGGTACCGGAGCGGAGAATCGCCCGGGAGCCGGAAGGATGATCGGGAACAGCCGCATTCCGTCCGAGCAGCGCTATGGGCGTGGCCTCGAAAACCTCCTCGCCGGCGACACCGCGATCGCCGAGATCGACGGTTCGGCCGGCCGCCTGCTCTACCGCGGGTACCCGATCGAGGACCTGGTCGGCCGGGTGACGTTCGAGGAGGTCACCCACCTGATCCTGTTCGGTGAACTGCCGACACCACCGCAACTGGCGGATTGGCGGGACGAACTCCGACGGTGGCGAAATCCCCCGGCGGCGGCGATCGAATCGCTCGACCGGGTCCCGGCCGACGCCCACCCCCTCGCCCAGTACCGGACCATGCTGACGGTCGCCGCGTGCCACATCCCCGAACCGGAGAAGACCGACCTCGACGCCCAGTGGCGGCGGCCCGCGAGGATATTGAGCTGGACCGCGGCGCTCGCCGCGTGTGCCATCCGCCACCTGACGGGACAGGCGCCGATCGAGCCCCGCGAGGATCTCGGCTATGCCGCCAATTTTCTGTGGCAGACCCTGGGACGCCTTCCTGAGCGGTCCGAGATCGACGCGTTTGAAGCCAGCCTCGTGGTCCAGGCCGAGCACGGGCTCCACGCCGCCGCTTTCGCCGCGCTGACGGTGATCTCGACCGGCGCCGACCTCGGATCGGCGGTCCTTGCGGGTATGGGCGCGCTGTCGGGAGCCCGGCACGGCGGTGCCAACCAGCTCGCATTTGAAATGCTCACGAGCCTGGACGGGCCCGAGGACGCGCGCGTATGGGCCCGTGAGGCGCTCGCCCGCGGCCACCGTTTCCCCGGCTTCGGTCACCGGGTCTACAAGTGTCCGGATCCCAGGGTCACCGCTCTCGAGCCCTTTGCGGAGCGGCTGTTGGTCGAACGAGGCCGGGAGAGGCTGTGGCACACCTACGGAGCGCTCCGCCACGAGGTCGAAAGCACCCTCGGCGCCAAGGGCATCTTCGCCAACGTTGACAGCATCACCGGCCTCGTCTATTCCCCCATCGGTCTCCCGGCGAGTTCCTTCCCCATCCCGTTCTGCCTGGCTATTCAGACCGGGTGGATGGCGCACTGTCTCGAGTATCTCCCCAGCGGCAAGGTCATCGATCCCGGCGCGGTCTACCTCGACGGCAGTTCGTAGTATTGAGTTCTGAGTCGAGCCTCTTGAAAAATTCACATTCAAAGGCGGGGCAGGCCCCGCCACTACAGGGGAATGTCGTTTGTGGGTAGGGGCGGCACCTGTGCCGCCCTATTTCTTGAATTTTGTAGGAGGCTCAGACTCTGCATGTGGGCCAAGGCCCACCCTGCTTCGGACCCACAACCCGAACGAAATGATTGGTGGAAAATCCGAAATTCCTAATTCCGAAATCCGAAATCCGAAATCCGAAATTCCGAATTTCTAATTCCCCTCAGAGTCCTTGCCGCAGGAACATCTCTCGCAGCGACAGCAGGAGCTTGGAGAACTGAGCCTCTTCGAGGGACGCCTTGACGGCTTCGAATCCGGCGCCGCTGCGCTGTACTTCGGCCGCCCTGGCAACCACGGTATAGAAGAGTTCCAGAGGGGCGAGGGCCAGGTCCGCCTTCTTCATGTCGTACCAGCCGCTCGATCGAACCGTGTCCCACACCGGGTGGCCGAGATCCAGGATCTTGCGGAATGCGCTCTCTGCAATCCCCGTGACCTCGCGGTGCAAGACGCGAAGCACGCCGCGGTCATCGTCCTCCGCCATCGCGAGCTCGACCTCGATCACGAGGTCCCCGGTGCCGCGGTCCTCCAGAGGCGGAGCGCGGAGGTCGGCCACCGATTCGATATCGGCGAGGAACTGGTCGTCGACCGGAGGTTCCTCCGGATCCGGTGCGGGTTTCATCCCACCCGAGGAGTCCACCAACTCGTCAAAGGTCGCCACCTGAGTGTTGAAATCGCTCGGCGCCCGGGCGGCCGGCGCAGCAATGTCCGGGATCACTCTCTCGGCATCATCGAGGTCGCCGATCTCTTCCCGCGAAGGTCCCGCCTGCTCATTCTCCGAGCCTGCGGGCTCGTCACGCGGAGAAGGCGGCGGAGTGACCTCCTCCGGGGCGCGTTTGCGGCGGGTCAGCGAGTCCCTGAATTCGCGGTGATAACGCGTGATCGCTTCAAAGTCGTCGTCGTCAAACGGCACCGAAGCCGCCATCTTGAGCCGCAACGCCTCGATTTCGCGCAGGCGGTCGATCATCGGCGAGCCCTCCGGCTCGATTGAAGCCAGGAGCTTTGCGAGATCGTCGTTGTACTCGATGATCGCGGCGAGATCGTCCAGGGAGGCGAACGTGATGAGCTCCTGATATTCGCCGCTGAAGCGGTCGATGGCCTTTTCCTTCTCTTTGCGCTCGACGAGCTGCTCGAAGAGCCCGGGCGGACAGCCGTCCAGGTACCAGGTCTTCCCCGAGACCTTCTCAAGGCCCTTATGGATGACCCGTCGAGTCGTCACGAGCAGATCGGCCAGGATCTGGTAGGCCTCGGTCGTCGGATCCCGGTCGTTCATCAAGGGGCAGGTCTCATCATGAGACCCGATTGTACCGCGAATCGAGAGGGGGGGTCTCAACTCCCGAGAGGGGGTCTCAATCCTCTCGAAACCACTCCGCATCAATCACATCCGGCTTCACCTCCGGTACTCTCCTGGCGATCGCCGACGCCACGATTTTACGCACAACGGCGCGGCTGGCCGGTACCAGAAGCAAGAACCCCAGACTATCGGTCAGGAGCCCCGGTGTCAGCAGAACGGCGGCCGCTACCAGAATCAGGAGACCGTCGATCAAGGCATCGGTCGGCAACCGTCCGGCAGCCATCTCGTCGCTGATGCGCCGCAGTACGGCCAGCCCCTGCCACCGCGCCAGCCAGGCACCCAGCACACCGGTGCCGATGACGATGGCGATGGTCGGCATGACGCCGATCACACCGCCGATCGTGATCAGCAGATAGAGCTCGATCAGTGGAACGACGGTGAACAGGAGGAGGAGGCGGAGGAACATCAGAGCAGGATAGACGAATACCATGGGAATTAGGAATTAGGAATTAGGAATTAGGAATTGGGAATTGGGAATTAGGAATTTCGGATTTCGGATTTCGGATTTCGGATTTTTCGCCTCAGCCCCCACCGAAAGGGAACACTTCGGCCCTCAGGGTGGGTGAACCCGCGCGGCGGCGGAGGTGCCCGTAATGTTGAACGTTTCAACGTGAGCCTCTTGCAAAATTGACTGTCAAAGGCGGGGCAGGCCCCGCCACTACAGGGGAATGTCGTTTATGGGTAGGGGCGGCACCAGTGCCGCCCTGTCTCAGTCAGCCGCGCAAAGTCGAATCGCCACGGAGGTGCCAGAAAATCAGGGACCGGAGGCGCTCCTCTCGGGCGGTTCCCTGGTCAGAGGGATGTACACCGGCACCGCGAACTTGAGCGACACCTCGAGGGTGATCAGCCAGTGGTTCCGCTCCGAGCGCGCCGCACCCATTTCGAAGGACAGCGAGCAGAGCCCCACCCCGTGAGTGGTGCCGATGGAGAGACCGTGATGGATGCCGTGATCCTCATCGTCCCAGCGCCGATACCGCAGGAACTTGCCGTGAAAACCGAGCTGTTCCGAAGCCACCGGGATAGGGCGAACGCCGCCCCAGCCGATGGTGATGATCTGTGCGTCCGCCTGCGGCCCCCACTCGTGTCCATAACCACCGAACAGGCTGAACGTCCTACCGTTCGACAGCGAAAGGTAGACATTGCCCTGACCGGCGTACCAGTTGGGAGGCCCGACGGCTGCGCCGATCTCCGGGTACAGCCCCAGCGACACGCGCTGTTGTTCCTGCTCAGGTTCGGGCCCCGTCTCCTCGGAGAACTCGGCGTGCCAGAGGTCGATGTCGATGATGTCGTCATCGGCCATCACAATCGGGCACGTCAGGACACTGAGAGCCACCCCCAAGGAGAACGCTGCGCGGCAGAGGCTCACCACATCACGCTCCAGGCGTCCAGGGTCGGCTGTTTGTTCCCGAGTTCCTTGCGCATCGCCGGCAGGTCATCGGTCGTCAGCAGATCCATGATCGGCGGCAGCACCGCGGGCGTCTGACCCTCCCGGCATTCGAGAAAGGCGTCGCGATCCTCGATCAATCGGTCGACAAGATCGCGGAGAACGCGGTTGAACTCCCGGTCGAGGACGGCCACTCCCTCCTCGGTGTTGTAATAGGTGGACCGGATGTTGAAATTGGACGAATGAACGATGGAGAGCTCGTCGTCGACCCGGACCATCTTGCCGTGGAGTGCGACCGGCGGCAGCAACTGCGGGACGCAGCCGCTCGCCTCGACGGCATCGAGGTAATCCCCATTGGCCCTCCAGGCCCACACCTCCGCACCAGCCTCGACGAGCTGAATCAGGGTCGGAAAACCGGCCGTGAGAAACGGGCCACCGCGAATCGCCGCCTCGCCGCCGTTGACCACAACCCTGACTTTCACACCGCGCGCAGAGGCGTCCGCGAGTGCAGCTGTCAGTTCGGGCGGCATGTTCGGAAACGGGGTCATGAGGTCGAACTGGTCGACCGCGCGCCCGGCCAATGCGATCAGCAGTTCGGTCGTGGCGGCTCGGCGCCTCAAGAGCGGATTGTCGTACAACACCGCAACCGGGACCGCTCCGGCAGGCTCGATCCAGGGCGGAAAATAGGCCGTCGTCAGGAACTGCTGAAGCGGGCTCTTGCCGTTCGGGTAGCGGCCGGTGAACCAGAAGGTCCGAATGTCCTTGAGCAGCATCTCCTGAGGGAGCAGAAACCGCCCCGCCTTGCGGTTGAACTCGGTCAGTTCCCACGACTTCAGGAAATTCATCTGGAGGTCGCCAACCGCAGGGCCCTCGATGCGTGCTCCGAGATCGAGCCACCACCGCAGAGGATCGAAGTAGAGATCGGCGAAGTTGCGTCCTCCGACCAAAGCCCTTTGACCATCGGCGATCACCACTTTGTCGTGCATACGGCCGTCATACATCGCCGTCAGGCCCCACGAACTGCGGTTGAAGCCCCGCACGATGGCGCCCTCTCGTTCGAGCCCGTCGAAGGCGCGGCTGAACAGCCCGAACGCTGACGCGTCGCCCAACACCCGCACAGTCAAGTCGATGCCTTCGGTCTTGCGCTGGTGGACGACCGTCTTGATGTAGTCTCGGAAATCACGGCCATAGGTGTCGTTGTGCCAGGAGAAGGTACTGATCAAAACGTGGTGTTTCGCCGACCCCACGAGGTCGAGGCGAGCCTGCCAGGCGTGCCGCGGATCGACCACCAACTCGACCGAGTTGTTCGAGGTCCACCGCGTCCGCCCGACTCTGGCCACCAGATCCTCGATCGACTCCGGGTCGCCGCCGTGCGCCCACAACGTGCAGGACACTGTGCAGGCGGCACCAACGATCATCCTCAGAAAAAGGCGTTCCACTCTCATGCGCGCGGCACTTTAACAGAACTGGAGCCGCGTGCGGTGGAGGTGCCATTCTTGATATTGTTTGATGTGCCACCAAACCCGTCGGCACCCCGACTCAGGCAAACAATGTCAAGGGTGGCTCCTCTCGGGCAAAACGTACGGAAAGTCACTGCACGGCCGGCGGAGATTGAGGGACCTCGAGACAGGGTTCTCCGCGCGAAGCCCGAACAGCTCAGCAGGATGTTGGATGTTAGATGTTGGGTATCGGCCACCTGAAACCGACGTCGGGCGAACCGATCTTTCATATCCAAATCCATATCCAATATCCAAGATCCAATATCCAATATCCAATATCCAAGATCATCTGACGCCCCGCCACCCTCTCCCGACTCGAAAAACCTCAAAAAAACGGCCCGAACCTCGATCAGACCGGAATATAATCCCCGATGCACAGTACATACCGCAGAGAACCACTCGAGGAGGAGGCTGACCATGAGTGAAACAACGGAGCGTCCCAGCTACGAACCCGAACTGACCCAACCCCCGGCACCGGCGCCGGCAGCGAAATTCAGCGCCGTTCAGCGGCTGTGGATGATGTTCACATCGCCGGGGCAGGTCTTCGAGGACATTGGAATCAAACCCACATGGGTCCTGCTCATGGTCGTCCTCGTGATTCTCGGCGTCGGGTTACAGGTCGTCATCACCCCTCACGTCGACCAGGAAGCCACCTTGCGTGCTCAGCTCGGCGACCGCGCGGACGACATGAGCGATCAGGAGATCGAACAGATGCTCGTCCCGGCCCAGAAAATCGCCAAGTTCGCGCCGATCGCCGGTTTGGTCGTTGCACCCCTGGTGTGGGCGATCATGGCCGCGATCTTCCTGGTGATGCTCAAGATCGTCGGTTCGGAGGTCGATTTCAAAAAGACCCTTTCGACCGTGCTTCACGCCTACTGGCCAGCCACGGCCGTTGCGTTGGTGCTGACCGGGGTGCTGGTGCAACGGGTCGAAAAGATGGCCCAACAAGACCTCGCCAACCTCGTCAAAGCAAATGTCGGCGCCTTTTTGTCTCCCGAAACACCCGCCTGGCTGACGTCGGCCGCCACCACCATCAGTATCTTCAATATCTGGGTGGTCGTACTGTTGATCATGGGCTTTGCCACCGTCGGCAAGATCTCGCGCGGCAAGGCCGCCGTTGCAGCGCTCGTGCCCTGGATCGCCATGATCGTGGTCAAAGCGGGCTTTGCGCTGATCACCGGCTGACACCGTCGGAACTGCAAGACGCCCGGGCCCAGAATCTGGTTCGGTTTGGAAGGTGAACATGAAGAAAGCGCTGATCGTTACCGGTGCGCTGATCGTCCTCGCCCTCGTGATTTGGGCCAGCCTGCGCGACTCCGGTCCCCGCGGAACCGAGGTCGAGGTCGAGGCGGCCGCACTCCGCACCGTTTCGTCCCGCGTCAAGGCCACCGGCGAGATCACCCCCGAAAAACGGGTCGACATCTCGGCCAAGGTCGTGGGTGAGATCATCGCCCTGCCGGTGGTGGAGGGCCAGGAAGTCAAGGCCGGTCAGCTCCTGCTCGAGATCGAACGCGACCTCTACGAATCGGCCCGCGATCAGGCGCGGGCGGCCCTGCGCCAGGCAGAGGTCTCGGTGCGCCGCCAGGAGGTGCAGCTCGCCAACGCCGAGCTCAATCTTCGGCGCACCAGGGAGCTCATCGCGGACGGGCTCGTCAGCCAGGAGGCGCTGGACAGCACGCAGCTCGCGCTCGACACCGCCGAGGTCGAGCTCGAGGCCCAGCAGCAGACGGTGGAGCAGTACCGCTCGGCCCTGCAGCGGACCCAGGATGATCTCGCGCGGACGACCATCCTCTCGCCGATGGACGGCACCATCATCCAGCTCAACGCCGAGCAGGGAGAGACCGTGGTCCCAGGCTCCACCAACCTCCCGGGTTCGGTCATCATGACGGTCGCGGACATGTCGGTGCTGCTCGCCGAGGTCGAGGTCAGCGAGGTGGACGTGGTCGACATCGCCCTCGGCCAGGAGGCCGAGGTGACGGTTGACGCGCTCGGTACCGAACCGCAGACGGGCCACGTGGTCGAGATCGCCACCTCGGGCCGGAAGGACCCGTCCCAGGGCACCATTCGATTTGCGGTCAAGGTGGCCCTCGACAACCCCGATCCGACGTTGAGGCCCGCGATGACCGCGAAAGTCGACATTCTCACCGCCACCAGCGCGGAAGCCATCACCGTCCCCGTCCAGGCGGTGGTCAAACGGCGGCTCGATGAGAACGGCGAGGAGGTCAAAGGAGAAAAGGCCAAGGGCGTTGACGAGGTCGATGTTGTCTACCTGATGGAGGACGGCAAGGCCGCCCTCCGCAAGGTCGTGACGGGCGTCTCTGACGTTTTGTACGTGGAGATCACCGACGGTTTGGCCGCGGGCGACGAGGTCGTGATCGGGCCCTACCGCACGCTGAAGAACATGAAACAGGGTGACGCGATCAAGATCGAAGAGAAAAAGACCGACGACGATGCCTCCGATGACGAGGAGTCCGGCGGCGTCGAGGTGACGGTCGACTGATGCTCATTTCGATCACGGATCTGCGCAAGGTCTACACCATGGGTGAGGTGCAGGTGCGCGCCCTCGACGGCGTCGACCTCGAGGTCGAGGCCGGCGAGTACCTGGCCATCATGGGCCCGTCGGGATCCGGGAAGTCGACCCTGATGAACCTCATCGGGTGTCTCGACACCGCCTCTTCCGGCGAGTACATCCTCAATAACCAGCGGGTGTCCGATCTCGACGACAGCGAGCTCGCGGCAATCCGTAACCACGAAATCGGATTTGTCTTCCAGACATTCAATCTCCTCTCGCGGGCCACCGCTTTGGCGAATGTCGAACTGCCGCTGATCTACGCCCGGGTTTCGGCGAAGGAACGCCACCAGCGGGCGCGTCAGGCGCTGGACAAAGTCGGTCTCGGCGACCGCGCCAAACACCAACCGAACGAGCTCTCGGGCGGCCAACGGCAGCGGGTGGCCGTGGCGCGGGCGTTGATCAACGACCCTTCGATCCTGCTCGCCGACGAACCGACCGGCAACCTCGACTCACGGACCTCGGCGGAGATCATGGACCTCTTCGACGAACTCAACGCCGCCGGTAACACGCTCATCGTCGTCACCCACGAGGAGGAAATCGCGGCCCACGCACGCCGCGTCGTTCGTCTTCTCGACGGTAAGATCGTGGAGGACACACGTCCACCGGGAACCGGGGTGCCCTCATGATCTGGGACAATCTGCTCATCGCGTTGCAGGCGATCCGCGCCAACAAGATGCGGTCGCTCCTGACAATGCTCGGCATCATCATCGGCGTCGCTGCAGTCATCGCCGTAGTCTCCATCGTCCAGGGTCTCGACTACGTGATTTCGACCCAGTTCGAGGGCGTCGGCGTCACCTACATCATGGTCTTCCCGCGCCAGGACCAGCAGGACCCCGACCTCGCCGGGCGCGAGATCACCCTCACCTATGAAGACGGTCTCGCGATCATGGAAAGGGCCTCCGGCATCAGCCTGTTCAACCCGGTGTTTTTCCGCGGCGAACAGGCTCGTTCGGGCAGCCGCAGGCATGCCACGATGCTACTCGGCGTCGGGCCATCCCATCAGGAGGTTTCGAATCACTGGGTGGGCCGGGGCCGGTTCTTTTCCGACCTCGATATCCAGCGCGCGGCGCGCGTATGCATGATCGGCCAGGAGGTCATCGACGAACTCGAACTCGAAGAACCGGTGCTCGGTACAGACCTCATCGTCGGCGGCTCCACCTTCACCATCATCGGCATCATGGAACGCCAAGGCGAGATGTTCGGACAGAGCCAGGACGACTTCGTCATCATCCCGATCACGACCGCCCGCGACATTTACGGCGTTGAGGCCTCGAAACAGCTGCGTCTCGACTTTCAGGCAGAGAGCGCCGAGACCGTCGAAATGGCCAAGGACCAGATCAAGGAGATCCTGCGCGCTCGCCACCACCTGCCGGAAGGTGTGAAGAACGACTTTCAGGTGCTGCTCCAGGAAGAACTGCTGGAGACCACCGGCGCCATTCTCGGCACCATCACCAGCGTGGTCGGTGGGATCGTCAGCATCGCCCTCCTGGTGGGCGGCATCGGAATCATGAACATCATGCTGGTGTCGGTCACCGAACGAACCCGTGAGATCGGGGTTCGCAAGGCGGTCGGCGCCCGCAAATCGGACATCCTGGTGCAGTTCCTCATCGAGGCGATCACCATTTCCCTGGTCGGCGGTCTGATCGGCGTCCTCGGCGGGTGGGGGCTGGGCATCATCGGCGCCAAGGCCATTCCAGGTTTCCCGCCGGCCCATGTCCCGTTGTGGTCGATCGCACTGGCATTCGGCTTCGCCGCTCTCGTCGGGGTCTTCTTCGGCACCTACCCGGCTGCCAAGGCAGCGTCGCTCGATCCGATCGACGCCCTCCGCTACGAGTGAATTAGGAATTAGGAATTAGGAATTAGGAATTAGGAATTAGGAATTAGGAATTCAGATTCTCTCAATTCCGTCGCCAAATGGTGACAATACCGGAATAAGAAACGACACGCACAGACACTCTGAACGGCGTAGGCGGGTCGTTTACGGCCCGCCTACAGATCTTGACCGCATTTTTCATGACCCTCGGATGCCCAAGCGCGGGTAGTCTGAATCAAGAATCACCATCGTGCGGCGCGCCGGCAATTCCTAATTCCTAATTCCGAATTCCTAATTCAGTAGGTGAACCTCCCGACAATCTGCTTGAGGCGTTCGGCCATCAGAGCGAGCTCATCGGCCTGCTCGTGTGACGAGGTGGAGGCGATGGCGGTCTGCTGCACCGCGGCGGCAATGCCGGCGATGCGTTCGGCGATTTCACCCGACCCGGTGGCAGCTTCGGTCACACTGTGGGCGATCTCGGCAGTGGTGGCAGTCTGCTCCTCGACACCGCTCGCGATCGTCGTCTGAATATCGTGGATCTTGCGGATGATGGCCGAGATCTCGGTGATCGCCTCGCCGGCATCACTGGTCTGGGAGCTGATGGCCGCCGCAGTCGAGCTGATCTCCTCGGTGGCCTGAGCGGTCTGGTTGGCGAGCTTTTTGACCTCGTCGGCCACCACCGCGAAGCCCCTGCCTGCCTCCCCTGCCCGCGCCGCCTCGATGGTCGCGTTGAGGGCCAGGAGGTTGGTCTGCTCGGCGATCGCGTAGATCACCTTGACGACGTTGCCGATGGTGGTTCCGCTGGCGTCCAATTGATCGAAAGTGACTTTCGTCTGGTCGGCGATCTCCACCGCCCGGTTCGCCACCTGAGCGGCCTCGGAAGCACTGGCGGCGATCTCCCGGGTGTTGGCGTTGAGCTCTTCGGTGGCGGTGGCCACCGACTGCACATTCGCATTGACCTGTTCGGCAGCCGCCGAGACCATGCTCGCCTGGGCCGAGGATTCCTCGTTGGCGCTGGCGATCTGCTGTGACAGGCTGCGCATCTCGTTGGAAGCGTCGGTGAGGCTCAGAGACTGTTCGCCGATGCTTCGAATGTCGGTCTGGATCCCTCCAATGAAGGTGTTGAAGCAGTCGCCGAGCTGTCCGATTTCGTCGGCGGACCTGACCTCAACCCGCCGCGTCAGGTCGGCGTTCCCGCCGGTGATGCTCCGGAAGCGCTCGAGGAGCTCCCGAATCGGACGTGTCACGACGAGCCGGCTCACGAAAAGCGTCAACCCGCCAACCACCAACAGGGTGAACAGAGCGGCCGCGATCGTGTTGAACGCGGCTGATCTGATGGGGGCCGACACGACGTCGGTCGGCAGGAGAACCCCCAGGGTCCAACTGAAAGCCGGCACGTCGGATTGGATGGGTGCGGTGAATAGAATGCGTTCTTCGCCCTGCCACGTCAGGTTTCGACGGCTCTTGCTGTTCTCTGCCAACACCTGGCCGAGATCGGCAAACCCGGCCGTGTCGGCGAACTTCTCGTCGAGATCCTGCAGAAGGGTTTCGGTACCCACCTCGGCCCCGGTGAAATAGATGATCTCCCCTCGATCATCCACCAGGAACGCCGTGCCCAGACCCTCGTACTGAACCTCCTCGACCAGCCGGCCGACCGTCGTCAACAGCACGTCCATTCCACCGACACCGACCAGCCTTCCGTTCGGCAGGTAGACCGTGGTCTGGATGACAACGTTGACAGCGCCGGTGACGTGATCCGCCGTCGGAGATGCCAGATAGAGCCGGTCCTCGCCCACCGCCTCGTTCCACCACGGACGGTTTTTGACCAGATAGCCTTCCTCCTCGACCCTTCCATTCGGGATCTCGGGGACCCGGTTGCAGAAATATTCCTGAGTGTCGTCGTCTGCGAAGAACACGGCCTGGATCGAAGGGTCCTTGTTCGTGATGGCTTCGAAATACTCGATGACCGCAAGATAGTCCGGTTGAGCGGTCACCGGCGCTCTGAACTCACGATAGCGGTCAAAGTAATCGAGAAGGCCCGGGTCGAGCAGAAATGTCTGCACGACCCGTCCCCGTTCGGCAAAGAACCGCTCGATTTCTTCAGCTTTGACGTCGACGATCCGCTCGATTTCCGAATAGGTCTTTTCACGGGTGACGGTCGCGTTCCGCGTTACCGCTATCACCGCCAGGACCGTCATCGACACCGCGATGGCCCCGCCCATGAACACCCGGAGTTTCTGCTGAATATCCAGCACCACAGATCACCTCTCAGAAATTTTTGCGTTCGACACGAGATGCCCTCACATCCTCTTCAAGTGTATCGTACGAGTCCGGCCCGGTTGCAGTCTCGACGCACCGCCCCACAACCGGGCGGTGCTTCCGGAGTGAACCCCTCCCTGAACTCATGTGAGTGGGTCGCCGGACCGGGCGGTAAGGTATTCTGGATGTGAAGGCATCTCCTCCGCCTGACGGGCTGGAGGGCCGTGAGAATTCAAATGTCGGAGTCTGTGCATGGGGGGGATGGATTCGATCATCGCCGAATTTCTGGCCGAGAGTTTCGAAAACCTCGACCAGTTGGACCAGGACCTCGTCAGCCTCGAGAAACACCCCGACGACCTCGAGGTTTTCGGGCGCATCTTCCGCACCATTCACACCATCAAGGGAACCTGCGGTTTTCTCGCGTTCCAGAAACTCGAAGCTGTCGCCCACGCCGGAGAATCTCTGCTGGCCCGTTTACGCGACGGGACCTTGAGCCTGCGGCCTGAGATCACCACCGATCTGCTCGTCATGATTGACGCCGTCCGCACGATTCTGACCACCATCGACCGTACCGGAGGCGAAGGAGACAGCGGATACACCGACCTCATCGCACGCCTCCAGGCATTTGAGGCTGCCGAAGCGCCTGTCGAAGAAGTCGATCAGAAAACAGCACCATCCCCTGCCGGCAAAAAAACGAAGGCGAAGAAGAGGCCGGCCCAGGCAAAGAAGACCGCGTCGCGAGCGGTCTCGAAGAAACCCGAAACCAAGACTTCGAGCGCTGAGGAACACCTACCGGCACCTCCAGGCAAGCCCGAGGAGGAGGAGACCTCCGACGGTCTCGAAACGCTGGAACTGGCCGCCATTCCGGCCGCTGCCGAGTCGAACATCAGGGTCGACGTGCGCGTGCTCGACCACCTGATGAACCTTGTCGGCGAGCTCGTCCTCGCTCGCAATCAACTGGTCCAGAGATTGTCGGGGGGACAGGACGCCCGGCTGGCGGCGTCCTCGCAACGACTCGACAGCATCACCGGGCAGCTTCAGGAAGCGGTGATGCGCACCCGCATGCAGCCCATCAGTTCAATCTGGCAGAAACTTCCCCGATTCGTCCGCGACCTCGCCCTCAAATTCGGGAAAGAGGTCGAGATCGAAATGGAGGGCGAAGAGACGGACCTCGACAAGTCGGTCATCGAGGCCATCAAAGGGTCGCTGCTCCACCTCGTCCGCAACGCGGTCGATCACGGAATCGAAGCGCCTGACGTGCGCGAGTCACAGGGCAAGCCGCGGGCCGGAAAGCTCCGTCTCAGAGCCCACCACGAGGGAGGAAACGTCATCATCGAGGTACGTGACGACGGTCGCGGTCTCGACCAGGCGCAAATCCTCGAGCGGGCCATCAAGGCCGGTTTCGTGGACCCGGCGGACGCCGAAACTCTCGACTCGCGCGAGATCAACTCCTTCGTTTTTCGAGCGGGCTTTTCGACCGCCGCGAAGGTCACCAATATTTCCGGGCGCGGCGTGGGGCTCGACGTGGTGCGGACCAATATCGAGAGTCTCGGTGGATCGATCGAGCTGCAGTCGGAGGCGGGAAAGTCGACAACCTTCAGATTGAAGATCCCTCTCACCCTTGCGATCGTGACCGTTCTCCTGTCGTCGGCGGGGAGGCACCGGGTCGCGATCCCGCAGGCGAGCGTCGTGGAACTGGTCCGGCTGGACGGGTCCGGCGAGGACCTCGGGATCGAGGACCTCAACGGAGTCCCGGTCTATCGTCTCAGGGGCAAGCTGCTGCCGCTGGTGTATCTCAACCGCGAGCTCGACATCACCCGCGAAAACCCGCAGTCGCCGACCGTCAATATCGTGGTGCTCCAGGGCGACGACCGGCGATTCGGACTGATCGTCGACTCGATCGAGGACTCCCAGGAGATCGTCGTCAAACCTCTCGGCCACATGCTCGCCGGCGTGCCCTTTGCCGGTGCCACGATTCTCGGCGACGGACAGATCGCTCTGATCCTGGATGTCTTTCGGCTCGGGCTCGCGGCCGGCGTGGTGTCCGAGACCCGCGCCCACTCCATCGCCTCCCAGGTCAGCTCGGCGGTCCTGGAGAGGCAGCATCAAACCCGTCTCGTCGCCCTGCAGGGGAGGAGCGACGAACGGATGGCGATCGACTTCGATGCGGTCACGCGCCTCGAACACTTCTCGAGAAGCGCCATTGAATGGGTCGGCGACCGGCAGGTCGTCCAGTACGGCGACCGGATCCTGCAGCTTTTCGACCTCCAAAACGCCCTCCCCGAGCGCCGTCAGCAGGCGCGCGATTCGGTCGCCAGCCTCGACGACCAGACCGTGCCGGTGGTGGTGTGCACGGTCAAGGGACGGCTGGTGGGTCTGATCGCCCACCGGATCGTCGACATCGTCGAAGAGAGTCTGAAGGCCCGCAAAGCCGGCAGCCGTGACGGGGTCACGGCCTGCGCCGTCATTCAGGACCGGGTGACCGAGATCCTCGATCTCGAGAGAATCGTGCAGCTGGCCGACCCCGGTTTCTTCGACCGCGAGACGGAAGGGGTGTGACCGTGTCGCTGCAATACTGCACATTTCACGTCGGCGACCTCCTGCTCGGTATCGAGGTCGCCCAGATTCAGGAGGTGTTGCGCAACACCTCGGTCACCCCGGTACCCAAGACGCCGCCGGCGATCAGCGGTCTCATCAACCTCCGTGGCCAGATCGTCACCGCCATCGATCTGCGAACCCTGTTCCGGATCGACGTGGACGCCGCGACCGATTCGTCAACGACGCTGATACTCGACTCGGGCGCAACGCTCAGCAGCCTGGTGGTGGATGCCGTCGGCGAAGTCGTGACGGTGGATGAGGTGGATTTCGAGGAGCCCCCGGACACGCTGAAGGGCGAGTCACGAAAGCTGATCCGAGGCGCCTTCAAACTCAGAGAGAGGCTGCTTCTCATTCTGGACGTGGCGCACGCAATGAAGGCCGCCACTGCGGGCCTGCCATGACGGTCGCGCACAACTCATCGGAGCCCGAGGGGGACACGGTATGCGCGCACTTGTGATCGACGATTCCCGCGCCATGCGGTCCATCCTGACCGGCATCCTCGACGATCTCGAGTTCGAGGTCGAACAGGCGGCGGATGCCGAGAAGGCGTACGAGGTTCTGCAATCCGACCACGGTTTCGACCTCGCCCTCGTCGACTGGAACCTCCCAGCCATGAGCGGCCTCGAACTTGTCAAACTCCTTCGCCGGCAAACGGAGCTCGCAGGCATGCGCCTGATGATGGTCACCACCGAAACCGAGCTCGCCAGGGTCCGCGAGGCGCTCGAGGCCGGCGCCGACGAATACATCATGAAGCCCTTCGACAAGGAGATGTTGCTGGAAAAACTCACTCTCCTCGGCATCGGGCTGTAGGCGGCCCGGCCGTGCAACCCATTCGCACTCTTGTGGTGGACGACTCGGTTGTCGCACGACGGGTGATTTCGGACATATTTGCCGCGGAAAAAGATTTCGAGGTGGTCGGCACCGCGCCCAACGGCCGTCTCGCCCTGACCAAGATCGCCCGGCTGAACCCCAACCTCGTCACCCTCGATATCGACATGCCCGAACTCGACGGCATCCAGACGCTGGCCGAGATTCGCAAGACCTTCCCGGGAGTCCGGGTCATCATGGTTTCGAATCTGACGCAACGGGGCGCTGCGATCACCGTTGAGGCCCTTTTTCAGGGAGCCTCGGACTACGTCACAAAAGCCACGCGCACGTCCTCCCCCGAAGAGGCCCGTCGTTATCTCGGTGATCAGCTGGTGCCGAAGGCCCGAGCCATCATGTCACCGGTGGCGGCGCGCGCCGTGACCCCGCGCGCCCCGCTGATACCACCGGTTCTTCGCCATAGCAACGCGCCTCCGGCCCGAGTCGTGGTGATCGGTTCGTCAACCGGAGGCCCCAACGCACTCACCGAGATTCTTTCCGGTCTCCCCGCAGACCTCTCGGCGCCGGTGGTGATCGTGCAACACCTGCCCGCCAACTTCACGCCGTTCCTCGCCCGGCGCCTTGACGCGGCGGGTCCGCTGGCGGTTCATGAGGCTCGATCGGGCGACCGGGTGGTTCCCGGGCAGGTGTGGATCGCACCCGGCGACCGCCATCTCGAGGTCCACGCGGCCCCCAAGGGGTTCGAACTCGAGACCACCGACGCACCACCCGTCAATTCATGTCGGCCGGCCGCCGATGTTCTGTTCAGGTCGGCGGCCGCCGCGTTCGGCGACGAGACTCTGGCCGTGGTGCTGACGGGAATGGGGCAGGACGGTCTCGCCGGCTGCCGGTCGATTCGTGAGGCGGGGGGCCAGATCATCGCCCAGGATCGGGAGACCTCGGTGGTCTGGGGAATGCCCGGTCAGGTGACGGGCGCCGGCCTCGCCGATGCCGTGCTGCCGGTGACCGAAATCGGCGCGGAGATCGTCCGCAGAGTGACGGCTGCCCGCCGGTGAACGGCCCCACCTTTCCCTCCGAGCAGCCACCGCTCACCAGGCTCGATTTCGAGTATGTCCGTTCACTGGTCCGCAAAGAGTCAGCAATCGTCCTCGACGACAGCAAGACCTATCTGGTTGTCTCCCGCCTCCTGCCGGTCGCACGGCAACACGGATTTGAAACCGTCGGTGCCCTGATTTCGAACCTCCAGGCCACCCCACAGGGAGGTCTCCATACTCTCACCGTCGAGGCCATCGCAACCACGGAGACCTCGTTTTTCAGGGACCTCCACCCGTTCGTCGCCCTCAGAGACGAAATCCTCCCTGAGTTGATCCAGAAACGTTCGCAGTCCAGCAGGACCCTGAGTATCTGGTCAGCCGGTTGTTCGAGTGGTCAGGAGCCGCACAGCATCGCGATGATCCTGCGCGACCGTTTTGCCAAACTCGCCGGGTGGAACCTGCAGCTCAACGCCAGCGACCTCTCCAGCCAGATGGTGGAACGGGCGAGCCACGGGACCTACAGTCAGCTCGAGGTCAACCGCGGGCTGCCCGCCCCCTACCTCGTCCGCTTCTTCGACCAGATCGAAGATCGGTGGGTCCTCAAGGAGGACCTCCGCAGGATGTTCCGGTACTTTCAACAGAATCTCACCGAGGAGTGGTCTTCGTTGCCCGCGATCGACGTGCTGCTGCTGCGAAACGTGCTGATCTACTTCGACGTCGCGACCCGGCGCAAGCTGCTCCGACAGGTACGGCGGATTCTTCGGCCTGATGGTTATCTGCTGCTCGGTTCGGCCGAGACGACTCTCAACCTCGACGAACTCTTCGATCGGGTCCGGGTCGGCCGGGCGGTTTTCTACCAGGTTTCGAAAGGCGGCAGTGGATGAGCCTCTCAACCGCAGATATCGAACGCATCACCCGGACGGTCTGGTCGACCCAACTCGGCGTCGACTTGAACGCCACCGATGCCTCCGGGCTCGCGGCCCGGTTGCGGGACGGGGACACCGTGCTGGTCAAGGTGTACTTCGTCGGCGACTTCAACGGCCGGCTCGAACAACGGTGCTCACGCCACGTCTCCCTCAGCGCCGCCGCGGCTGCGTTCTCCCTCAGCGGCAAGGACGTGGGGACCAGCGATATCCGCGACACGGCTGCCGAGATGGCCCACATGACCGCCGGCAATCTGAAGTCATTCCTCCCGGGAAGGTGCGAGGTCTCCATTCACGAGCCGGATGTCGTGGCCGGAAACGAGTACGTCATCGCCGGTGCCGGGTTCACTTTCGAGGGCGAACCACTGGTCGTCGAGGTGATTCAGTCCTCTGGATTTCCCGTCACGAGTCGTTGAACAAACGGCAACGGCCGGGTCTCGAAATCGCCGGAACCCTTGGCGGTTTTTTCCGCCGTCGCGACCACAGTCGCCGGCGTGAGGTGTCGAGGGGTGGTCTCCCACGCTACGCTCGCGAACATTCGCTTCACGGACCCCAGGAGAAAGCTCCGGTCGGTGGCCGGGTTGTAATCCCACTTCGTGCGATCGAGTTCCGCGGCAAGGGTCTTCGCGCCTGGCTTCGGGTTCCTCATGCGTCCTCCCCCGATGGCTCGTGCCCCTTGATCTGTTCCAGCAGGGCGTGATCTTCTGAACGCGGCGTTGCAATCAGAAGCTTGGTCAAGCGGTCCTCTGTGGCGATCACGAAGAGACACGATTCTCCGGGCTCTCTCGCACACCGCACCTCGCGTGCAGCCAGGTGCCGGCCTGCGAGGTAGGACAGGGTCGCGGCGTGGAAGCCCGAGAGAATCGAGCAGGCCCCACCCGCGGTGGCTGCAAAGATACCGGGGAACGGGCTCGCCTGATGGCGGACGACCACAACGCCCTGGTCGCGGTAGCTGAGGTCGGCATCGAACCGGCCGAGCCCGAAGACCCCGACCGAGGCCGACAACAGCTCGAGGGCCATTTGTGATTCCATTTCGCGGAGCGTCATCCTGTAGTCCCGCTGGACCATGTGTTCCAGACGCCTCGCGTGGCGAAGTCCCCACTTCTTGCCGAAGCGTTGCAGCAGCTCGTGATGGCGGTGGCTGAGACTGCGGGCAAAGAGATCCTCGAATCCGTGCAGGAAGTCGTCGTTGGCCACCAGAAGGCGGTCCGCCCTGCCGTCCCGCAGCGTCCCCGTGACGGGATCGCGTTCGATATCGGGGCTCAGAGACCGTCTCTGATCCCGCATACGGTTGATGACGACGACAAAGCCAACACCCGAAGCGGGCCGGACAACCGCTATGCGAACGATGTGTTTCACGTGGCCGACGCGCAACACCTCGCGGCCGACGGCGAGGCCCCCGTATTGGATCGAGGTGTCGGTCGCCTTTTCCATCAGCCGCACGAACATCGTCGCCAGCTCGGTGGGCAGGATCTCCACGAGCGGCCTGCCCATCACGACCGCCGGATCCACCCGACCGATCCTCGGACCGAAGGCGGAAAAAACATCCACCTGATCTTCGCCATTCAGGACGAGGCAGCCGACCGGCACCGGTTTGCCGGCCACACCGGCACTTTCCTGGGTCTCTTCGTCGCGCTCTTCAGCCGTCGTCGACGACAGCCCCAGGGGTTCGAGAAAGCCGTGCTCTTCGAGTTGCTCCCGCCATGGGGCCACCAAACGCGCCAACCGGCGGGCAGTAAAGCGCCAGGCAAGAGCGGTCTCCATCTGCGCGAAAAAGGTCGATACCAGCGTCGCAACGGCGCCGACCATCTCGCCGTCCTCGATGTTGAGTGGCTGCTCGACGTTGGCGAGCGTTGCGGCGCCCTCTTCGGTCACGGTGAATGAAGCCAACGCCGGGTGAGCAGGTTCCAGTTCTTTCCTCAGACCTTCCAGGCGGCTGCTCACCATCGAAGGATGCAGGTGGTTGAGGGTGTAGCCGGTGACGACGTTGAGCAGCACCAGCGACAGGTCGAAAACTACCGTATCGACCGGTTCCTCGACCGGGAGCTTGAAATTGACCGCACTTTCCTCGTCGAACCGCCGCATGGCCTCCAGCAGCAGTGACGACGGTGGCACCCGGAACGCCTCCGCCACATCCACCTCGCCGAAGTTCGCCTCGAAGGTGCCGGTGCCCCAGACGGCGATGATGAAGACCGCCTCTTCGCCGCGGCACTCCCCCTCGACCTCGGCGTCGATCACGAACCCGTCCCTCATCCACACCGTGCCCTTGCTCTCGTTGTGGCGGAAGGTGACCGTGCCGCTGCGGCGGCCGGCCTCGGCCGTCTGCAGCAGGTCGGGGACCGACAGTTGCGACAGCGATCCGAACAGCATCTGGTCCGAGCGGTGCTTTTCGATGGCGAGCTTGGTGGTGAGGGCGACCTCTTCACCGTCGTACGGCGGGTAGACCACGCTGAGAAGCCCCATCCGGAGGGCGCGCCGCCGTTCCTCGCTTTCGCTGGAAGCCACGACCACCAGGGGAATCTGCTCCATCAGGGGATTCGACTGGAAGAGCGCGATCAACATCGAATCGCCGCTGGCGACATCGCCGAGAGGCGTGAGGATCGCGTCCGGAATCATGAATTGGCGGTCGGACGGTGATGCCTTCCACTTCGTCGACGGACGACATGTTGACGACCTCGTAGTCCGCGGCCTGAAGTCCTCCCCGAAGCGCCTCCGCAACGGCGGGCTCAGGGTGAACGACGTAGACGAGGTCCCCGCTCATCTGATCATGCTTCACCCGGGTCGAAGGCCGCATCACCATAGGAAGACCTGAACGTCGAAGCCCTGCTCACCGGCAATGACGTTGGCGCAGAACGCCGACGACTCTTCGGTCGCCGGCTCGTCGCCGGCGGTCGAAAACGGCGGCTCCGGCCGGAGCCTGAAACCGAGCGCCTCGAGGCGCGTGCAGGCGTTGCCGCCGATGATGTTGACGCACTCGCAGACTGCATCGATCGTGACCTCGGTCTCGGCCTCGAGCGGCATCCCGATCAGCCCCTCGGCCACCAACCGAGCCACCTCCGGCGGCAGATCGAGGACGATGACGATTTCCCGGTCGCCGACCAGCTTCATGCCGTAACGACGGCGTCCCGGGACGAAGCCGTCCCGCGCCCTCGGAGAACGAGCCCAGTTTGATCGGGAGATTTGTCAGCCTTCCGAGGTGGAAGACGGTCAGCTCGACCACCGATCTGACCAATTCAGGATTCGGGCAGGACTCGAAATCAGCGGCCAGCTTCTTGTCGGCCTCGTGCTGAACCTCCTGAAACTCGGCCAAACGTTCCTCGACCTCGTCCCGGGTGAGGTGACCGCCGGCCACCAGGGCCGCGCCGATCCGGACCCAGTCGGACTGCTGGATCTCGATCAATTCGTCGAGCTGTTCGCGGTTGATCAGCCCCGACTCGAGGCACAAGGTCTCCAGGTCCGCGTCCGAGGTGCGGTACCGCACCTGGATCGTCGCGTGCTGGCTCTCCGACAGATAGCCCTTTCGCACCGCGAGTTCGGTCAGACGAAAGATTCGACCGCCGCTGCAGCTCGATGGCGTCGATCAGGGCTTCGCGGCTGATCGCGCCCTTGGAGAGGAGGTACTGGCCAAAAAACATTGCGCCCATAACTACCTCACGCCGCCTTCGTCAGATCGCGCATGAACTCGATGAAATCGTCCTTGGTGAACGGTTTCTGGAGAAAGCTCCTGGCGCCGGTCGTCAGGCATTCGTGGACCGCCTCTTCGGTCCCCAGCGACGACACGATGACCACGAACGCGTCCGGATCGATGGCGAGAATTCTCGACAGGGTCTCGACCCCCGACGGCCCCGGCATGATCAGATCCAGGAGCACGATGTCGGGCCTCACCTCGGCAAACCGCTCGACCGCCGCCCGGCCGTCCCGTTCCGAGGCGACGACCTCGAACTCCGAATCCTCGAGATAGGCCGCGATGATCGTCAGGATCGCGGCCGAGTCATCTACCGTCATGACCCGCCAGTTGGTCATACCACCTCTCCCCCACTGTCGCTCAATCCGCCGGTGATCGCCGAAAGCGTCTGCTGGACGCTGCGCAGCTTCTCCTTGAGTATATTCTTTTCGATCGCCAGACCCGCTTCGATGGCCAGCAGCTCGAGACCGTGGATCGAGGTGATGGGGTGTCCGCCCGGGAGGTTGTCGCCGTACAACAGCACCGCGACCTTGCCGTCGACGATGATCGGCGTGACCACGACCTCCGGCGGGATCACGCCGCCGAGCTGATCGACGAGGTAGTTGTTCCAGGGACACTGTTCGAGACGTCCGTGATAGGTCGTCTTCCGTTCGATGACATCGCGGAAGACCGACGGTTCGTCGGTCGGGATGTGGATGTGGCGGATGCGGTTGGTCACGTTCGGCGTGTCGTCGTTGCTTCTGCCGACGCCGAACTGACCGAGACCCGTGATGCCCCGCTGCGACACGCCGACCAATACGCCGCGGTTGAGGATCCGGGTCGCGTATCTGAGGGTCAGGAGAGCGATTTCGGAGGTGGTGGCCGACGGCCGGCGTTGGATCTCGGTCATCATGCTGCGCAGTTCGGCGAGTTCCGACGGCCACTCCCTGACCTCGTCGAACGGCATGCTCTCGTCGATCACCGCGCCCGGCTCCAGAATGTGGTCGAGCAGCTCGCGGATCGCGGCTCTCGGAGCTCTGGCTCCCCTGCTTCCTCTCCGTCACCGCCGGCCGCACGGTGCCGCCTCCGCCGATCGAATCCACCCGGTTCATCAGGTCGAGAATGAAGGGGTCGATATTGACGACCTCGGTGAGTTTGGCCTCTTCGTCGAAGTACTCTTCGTCCGATTCGAGGTCGACGTCGACGAACTTGAAACTGAAATAACCGGTGTCCCAGGTGAGAAACTCCTGCGCGATCTCCTCGAGCTGTTGGCGCAGCGCGCGCTGGAGCGCCTCGTAGGTCGTCGCGCCCATGTCCACCAGGATGGTGCCGAGCTTCTTGCGTTTCGGGGCCATGCGCTGGGTCGCCACCGCAGCATCGAGGGCCTCGTGCGTGATCAGCTTGCGTTCGACCAGCAGCTCGCCGACCGACGGCGCGGAATAGCCGTTGGCACCGTGGAAGATCTTGCCTCTGTTGAAGAGAAAAACACCGGTCGTGTCACCGCGGCTGAGGGTCAGTTTGCCGGACTTGCGGAACAACGCCAGTAACTGCAGGAGTTCGGCGAGCCGCAGGTCCTCGAGACAGCCGACGAATGCCATCGTTCAGCTCCGACCCGGCTCCGTGCCGTGGGTGATGATTCCGCCCCGAACCGACATTGTGTCCCTCCAGTTTTCTCTGTCCTGGGGTGCCGGTTTCCGCCCTGCTGCGTCGCTGCTGCTTGCCGCGCCACGTGGACGGCCGCCCCCACACCCATAGACAGCAAGAAGAATGCCAGGATCCGGTCCCACCCCTATGATATCCGACGGGTGAAGAAATCCCGTTTTGATACAGATTCGGGTGAATGGGAGGGGTCGCAGCGACTGGGACCGCGACGGCGACCCGGGACAGGGACAGGGCCCGGTCTCAGCGTCAGGTACAGCGTCTGGCTTCAGGCTCAGCGGGCAACGGCAGCGTCCGGTTACAGCGTCCGAGGGCATGGTCACCTCCGGGTCGTTCAATGGAGGGGATAGCCGGTGGGCAGCCGATGTCAAGGGCAAGCCGGCCTCGGAGCCCGGTGCGTTCGCACCCTTGACATCGGCTGCCGCACCGGCTCGGGGGAGGGTATGAACGACCCGGAGGTGACCATGTCCAACGTCCACGCTTTCACCGATCTCATCGCTGTCAGCAAGGCCCTCGAAGCAGCTGGTGATGCCATCGCACTCGTCACAAGGGTTCCGGCTCCGCTCAAGTCAATAGCCGATCAGGTGATCCGCTCGGCAAGCTCGGTACCGGCCAACCTTGCAGAGGGCCACGGCCGGTCCGGACGGGACCGGCTGCACCTGTGGAGGATTGCCTACGCGTCGGCGAAGGAAGTCGACTGCCACCTGCGGCTTCTCGCTCGGGCGGCGCCGTCGACACGTCGCCAGGGCCGAGAAGGTCCTCGAGACCTTCGATCAGGTCCGCGCCATGACCTGGCGGCTGCTCAACCCGAAGATCTGACTCAGCGCCTCGGTGCCGGTTCCGTCCGGCCGATGTCGCCGGAGACTTCCGGGTCGTTCACGCCGTGGCCGCGAGGTTCTCGCGAAGAACGCGCGGGTGACGGGCGGCGATCCTGAGGAGCGCCAGGGCCGGGCCATCGGGGCTTCGCCTCCCCTGCTCCCAGTTCCGTAGCGTGTGGATGCTGATGCCGAGTGCTTCTGAAAACGACCGCTGGGTCATACCCAAAAACCGTCGAAAAGCGACGATATCGTCACCCCCGTGCACCTCGCCCCGCACAATGCGTTCACGAATGCTGTGAGGAATCGCGCGCTCGAAGTCTCTCTCCGTCAATTCACCGACATCGTCACTCATGTTCGTTCTCCCATGAATCTTCTCAAGAGGCCCGCTTCCACTGTGGTGGCATCCCACTCGAACTCCACACAACGATTATAAGCCAATGGCTTACTCTGTCAATGGACGACCGATCTGATGGTCATGCAGGCGACGGCAGGGACAGCGACCGCGTCGGGGGTCAGGTTCAGGGACGGTGGTCGGCGGCCGCAGCAATCTCAGCGGTCAGATGCAGCTGCCGGTCGCTGTGGCTGTCGCAGTCGCTGAAACCTGTTTCTTAATCTGATGACTGCCGCTGACGCAGTCGCCGTCTGCTGTCGCCATGCACCGTCGGCGATGCTGCTCGATGTTCTGCGGATATCGAACTCTGTCCGATGGGTGAATGGAAATTCCGAATTCCGAATTCCGAATTCCGAATTGACCGCTCTACCGTGCTTCGGCGGCCACCAGCTCCATGGCGCGTTCGATGGGGATCCGCACGACGCCGTCGGCCTCGCTGACCCATCCGTAGCTGGTGAGCAGCTCGAGTTGGCCTGCGTCGAGCTGCTGGAGCGCCTGGTTGGGCTGGGACCAGACCTTTTTCTCCAACTCGGCCTGTTCGGCGTCGAAGAAATACGCCTGCAGGACGACGATGATCACGAACAGCAGGATCGCGGAGATGATCCCAACGACCGCCGACGCGGCGACATTCGGATCGTCATAACGCACGGGAGGCTCCAATTCTAAATTTTGAATTATGAATTTTGAATTCCAGCCCAGCCGACCCCGGGCCTCGCCGCGCGAGTGCAGGTAATTCAAAATTCAAAATTAAAAATTCAAAATTCATATCAGGCGCTTTCGAAGACCAGCGACTCTTCGAGACGCGGGTCCTTTTCGGCGATGGCCGAGTGTCTGCTGAGGCGCCACACGACGGCCGCCGACCACACCCCGTTCATGCCGAGGAAGCACAGAATGTCCAAAAGGCCGAAGCGGGCGATACCGGGGCTGAACTCCGGGATCACCAGCCAGTACATGTCGACCCAGCACATGACCGCGACAAAGCCGCCGGTGCCGGCGAGCAGCAGCGGCCGGCGCTTGATGAACCGCGAAACGAGGAGCAGGAACGGCACCACGAAGTGGCCGAAGATCAGCAGCAGGCTGACCGTCGTCCACTCGCCGGTCTGGCGCTTGAGGAACCACTCGGTCTCCTCGGGGACGTTGGCGTACCAGATCAGCATGTACTGGGAAAAGGCGATGTAGGCCCAGAAGACCACGAAGGCGAACAGCAGCTTGCCGATGTCGTGGTAGTGCTCGACGGTGATGGCGTTTTTCAGTATTCCTCGCCATTGCAGGGCCCACAGGACCTTCGGCAACACCGCGAAGAAGGCCACGACCGACGCGGCGAAGTAGTAGACCCCGAAGATGGTCGAGAACCAGTGCGGGTCGAGCGACATCAGGAGGTCGAACGCCGCGAAATTCAGGCTCAGGGCAAAGAGGACCATGCCCGGCGCGCTCAGCCGCTCCATCCGCAGGGTGAGGGCCGGATCGCCGCTCGTGTCCTGAGCCACCGACGTGCGGTAGAGGAAGGTCGCCATCACACCCCAGAGCACGAAGTAGATGGCGAGACGGATCATGAAGAAGGTCGGGTTGAGAAAACCCACCTTGCCCGCGAGCAGTGGATCGTGGGCCACGGCGGCGGCATCGGACCAGTGATAGAGGTGGTGCATGCCGAGGACCACCGGAATGGCGAGAACGGCCATCAGCCACACGTTGGCCGCGATCGCTTCGGCCACGCGCCGCGCAACCACGCTCCACCCCGCCCGGGTGCAGTGTTCGAGGAGGACGAAGAACAGACCGCCCAGCGAGATGCTGAGGAAGAACGCGAAGCTCACCAGATAGGTCTCGAGCAGGTGGTCCATGCCGTTTTCGGTGGCGCGCGCCAGGATCAGCGACCCGCCGATCCCGACCGCCGCCAAGATCGCGCAGATGACCAGTGCGGGACGCACGACCCCGTTGAGGCGTCGCGTCTCGGTGGTGATGTCCAATACTTTGCCCTGCATGTGGCCCCCGCTATCGCAGCTGCGCCCGAATGTCTTCGGGGACGTCGTCGGTCGTGGCGTTCTGGCTTCGCTGCAACGCCCTCAGGTAGGCAACGACGGCCCATCGATCCTCCACCGGGATCTGCGAACCGTAGGCGGGCATGTTGCGGATGCCATTCGAAATGGTGTTGAACAGGTGGCCCGCTTCACGTTGACGGATGAGATCGGTGTGAAAGGACGTCGGCGGTGTCCACGTGCCCTCCTGAAGAGCATCGGCCCGTTTGGCAACCATCCCGTCGCCGAAGCCCGCGAGACCGTGGCACGGCGAGCAGAAAATATCGTAACGCTGGCGGCCGACCTGCAGCAGGTTTTCATCCACCGCCACCGGGATCTCAACCACCCAGTCCTCACCCAACCTGCCGGTCATCACCGCCGCATCGCCGATGACTGCGCCGCGAGCGACCGCGCCCTCTACCGGAGGACGCATCGCCCTGAGGTCGGCAAACAGCACGTTGCGGCTCTGGGTCTTGTATTTGGGTTGGTTGTCCATGTCGGGGACGATGTGGATTCGCGGTTTCGAGCTTGTCGTGACGCGGGCACGCATGATCAGCGCCAGCGGCACCCACGACAGGACGACCAGAGTCACGACCGTAAACAGCAGCCAGCGGGGAATTTTCATACGACGTCCTCGACTTCCTCGACCGGCCGCCCCGAGATCGACTCGAGCAGCGTGCGGGTCGATTCAGGGTCGAAGAGGGGGTCCTCGGCCTCGATGGAAATGAAGAAATGATCATCGGTCGCCCGTTTGAACGCGCGGCTCCGAAACAGCGGGTGGTACAGTCGCGGCAGCCCGTTGAGAGCCAACATTCCGATCAGGGCGCTGAGGGCGGCAAACAGAATCGTCGTCTCGAAGGCCACCGGAATGTTCGCCGGCAGACTGAAAAGGGGCTTGCCGCTGATCAAAAACGGGTAGTCGACGGCGTTGGTCCACCATTGCAGGAGGATGCCCGCGGTCGTACCGGTCAGACCGCCCGCAAACACGATATAGGGCAGGATGGTCTTCTTGACGCCCATGGCCGCATCGAGCCCGTGGATCACGAAGGGCGTGTGGGCGTCCCACCTCGTGTAGCCGGCGTCGCGGACCTGGCGGGCGCCGGCGAGCAACTCGTCGACCTTGTCGAACTGAGCCAGATAACCGTAGAGCACCGTGCTCTCGCCGCCGCTCGTGGTCTGATCCTTCATCACACCACCTCCACACCGGCGATATCGCCGTGGTAGTCGCCGTGGCCCCGATGGCCCGGACGGTCGAGGTGGGCCTGCGGCATCACGCCTTTGACCTCCGCCATGCCGATCAACGGCAGGAAGCGGATGAACAAGAGGAACAGAGTGAAGAACAGACCGAAGCTGCCGACAAAGGTCAGGACGTCGATCGCCGTCGGCCGGTAATAGCCCCAGCTGGTCGGCAGGTAGTCGCGGCTCAGGGAGCTGACCACGATCACGAACCGCTCGAACCACATGCCGACGTTGATCAATACCGACGCGATCCACAAGATCAGGGTGTTGTTCCGCAGTTTGCGGAACCAGAAGACCTGCGGCACGACGACGTTGCAGGTCACCATCGTCCAATAGGCCCACGCGTACGGACCGAAGGCTCGATTGAGGAAGGTGAAGGCCTCGAACTGATTGCCGCTGTACCAGGCGACGAAGAACTCGGTCGAGTACGCGAGACCCACCATCATGCCGGTCGCCAGCATGATCTTGGCCATGTTCTCGAGGTGGCGCTTGGTGATGATCTCCTCGAGGTGGAAGAGCTTGCGGGTGGGGATGATCAACGTCGTGACCATCGCGAACCCGGAGAAGATGGCGCCCGCTACGAAGTAGGGCGGGAAGATCGTCGTGTGCCACCCTGGCATGATCGAGACTGCGAAGTCGAAACTCACCACCGAGTGCACCGACAGCACCAGCGGCGTGGCGAGAGCGGCGAGC
This sequence comes from uncultured delta proteobacterium, assembly GCA_963786865.1. Classification (GTDB taxonomy): domain Bacteria; phylum Myxococcota_A; class Polyangia; order Polyangiales; family Houyiibacteriaceae; genus SG8-38. The sequence continues at coordinate 57,721 of CAWBAV010000012.1, forward strand.
AGCAGGTAGGCGAACTCGAAGCGGTGCCAGTGGCGGTTGGACGAACGCCAACCGAGGCTCAAGAAACCGTAGATGTAATAGCGCAGTCGGGTTGTTGCCCGGTCTCGGATGGTCGCCAGATCGGGGATCATCCCCATGTACCAGAAGAGCAGCGACACAGTGGCGTAGGTGCCGACGGCAAAAACGTCCCACAGCAGAGGCGACCGGAAGTTCGGCCACATCTGCATCTGATTGGGGATCGGAAACAGCCAGTAGGCGAACCAGATGCGACCGACGTGAATGCCGGGGAAGATCCCGGCGCAGACCACGGCAAAGATGGTCATCGCCTCGGCAAAGCGGTTGATGCTGGTGCGCCAGCGCTGGCGTACCAGAAAGAGAATGGCCGAGATCAGGGTTCCGGCGTGGCCGATACCGACCCAGAACACGAAGTTGACGATGGCGTAGCCCCAGCCCACGGGAACGTTGAGACCCCACACCCCGATACCGGTGGTGATCAGGTAGCCGATCATCGAGAACAGGACCAGGGTCAAGCTCGTCGAGGCCGCGAAGGCGACCCACCACATCTTGGGCGTCTTCGGCATCTCGACGATGCCGCAGACCTTGTCGGTGATCGCGTGGAAATCGTTGTCGCCCACCACCAACCGGGCGCGGACCGCAGGATCGTCGCCGGTGTTGTCGAGGTAGCTCAGGGTGTCGATGTGAGTCGTGCTCATGGTGTTCAGACCGACTCCTTCCCGTGGGTATCGGTCTCGGCGTGCGAGGGACCGTGGCTCGGCTCAGCGCCGCCATTCGCCGTGTTCCTCAGCCGCGCGAGGTAGTGGGTACGGGGCCTGATGTTGAGCTCCGCCAGGGTGGCGTACGAGCGGCGGTCCTCGCGAGAACTCGAAACCCTGCTCTTCGGGTCGTTGAGGTTGCCGAAGGTGATGGCTCTCGTCGGGCAGGTCTGCGCGCACGCCGGCGTGATCTCGCCGTCGCTCACCGGGCGGTTTTCGTTGCGCGCCTGAATGCGGACCGCCTCGATCCGCTGCACGCAGAAGGTGCACTTCTCCATCACGCCGCGCGACCTGACCGTGACCTCCGGATTGAACTGCATCTTGGTGGTGTCGGCCAATTCCTTGTGGTAGTTGAAGAAGTTGAAACGGCGGACCTTGAAAGGGCAGTTGTTGGAGCAGTAGCGGGTCCCGACACAGCGGTTGTACACCATCGCGTTGAGCCCGTCGGTGGTGTGCTGGGTGGCGGCCACCGGACACACCTGTTCGCACGGTGCGTTCTCACACTGGACGCAGGTCAAGGGCTGGAAGACCACATCGGCACCGTCGAGCTCGTCGAGCGAAATGCCGGGGTCGGTCTTGAAATAGCGATCCAGGCGGATCCAGTGCATCTCGCGCTGGTTGAGAACCTGTTCGCGCCCGACCACCGGGATGTTGTTCTCGGCCTGGCAGGCGACGATGCACGCATTGCAGCCGATGCAGGTGTTGAGGTCAATCGCCATCCCCCACTGCTCGCCCTCGTACTCGTGGTCCTTCCACAGCGAGATCAGCGGCGGGTGATGGTCGTGCTCGTGAATGATGTCGGGGTTCGCGAGGTAGGCGTCGAGCGACGCCTCTCGCACCAGATCCCCGACGCGGAGGTTGCGTTCGTTGAAACCGATGGTGTCGATGGCGAAGTGGTCCTGGGTGGTGGCAAGCGCGTAGTGGCGGCCGGTACCTCGAACGGTGACTCCCCGAACCCTGTGGGGCGCGGCCACCGTGCGCAGCGGGTTGGCATCGACGCCGACACCGGTGCCGACCTGGCCGGCCGCGGTCCGCCCGTAGCCCATTGCCACGCTGAGGCTGTTGCGGGCCTGCCCCGGTACCACGTAGGTCGGAAACTCCGCACGTGCCCCGCTGGTTTCGACGACCACCACCTCGCCGTCGCTGATATCCTGGAGCTGCTGCTGGTGATGGTCGCAGTGGTGGCACCGGCGGCTCTGGAAGAGGGCGGGATGGACCCCGTTTCTTCGACTTCTTCTGCGAGGGTTTCAATGTCTTCCATGAGGGAGGACAGCTCTTGCGCCAGCTCCTCGCGAGTGGCAGCCTTGACACGGTCCAGTGCTGGAATGCGGCGGCCTTTGGTCACATCTTCCGCGCCCTCGTCGAGGCGGCGGTACCAGCGTCGAAGCGACGGCTGTTGCCGGAAAACCTTGCGGCTGCCTTGGGCGGAAGCATCATCTCCTCGCCGGTGGCGGGATTGCGTCCCATCCGAGCCGGTTTCGCCGGAATCTTACGAACCTTGAGTTTGATCATGTCGGGAATGACGAACTCCCCGGTGCCACGGCGACCAAGCTCCTTTTTGACGAGATCTTGAAGTGCATCGAAAACCGCGCCAATTTCCTTCTTGGTAAGGCCGCTCTTGTCGGCCAGCTCGCTCATGATCTGGGCCTTCGTCATTCGCTTGCCCGTTGTCATAGCTCCCTCCTAACTCTCTGGCCTGCCGTTCGGTCTAATGAAATGGCCCCCGAAAAGAAGCCCCAGACAGACACGGCGCCATGTATGCATGGGGTTTTCCTTGCTGACAAGTGTCTTTGTGCGCTTTCGCAAACAAATTTCTCTGGGGTTAATCGACTCGGGACGAGCCGCGGCCCCCTGCCTCGAAGCCTCCCCGCCCCCTGCTCGCGCCTTTGCCACAGGGATTCCACAGCTTCTCCCGCGCGGGCGAGCCCGGTCGAGAAGCGAGCTCCCTCATTGGAGAATCAATCTATCTTTCGATGACTTAGTGGCAAAATCCAAGCGTTGAACCAAGATTTCAACCCGGGATTTAGGCCTTGGTGACGCGGTTATCCACAGGGCTGACGGCTATCTGGCCGCCTCGACCGCGGCCATCAGATCGCGGGTCTGGGCACTCATTTCGCGCTCCTCGCGCTTCGTGGCGTGATCGTAGCCGAGCAGATGGAGCAGGCCGTGGGCCAACAAAAAAGTCACTTCGTCGACTATCGGGCGATCGTGCGCGGCCGCCTGGATGGTCGCCGTCGGCAGCGAGATCACCACGTCGCCAAGTAGATTTGGGTGCACCTGGGGTCCCTCACCCTCCTGCATCGGAAAGGCCAGAACGTCGGTGGCGCGGTTCTTCTTCCGATAGCGGCGGTTCAAGCGGCGAATCGATTCGTCGTCGCAGAGAAGAACCGACAACTCCGCCTCCTCGAGACCGAGCGACTCGAGCATCGCTTCGGCTCGCCATCGAAGCTCGGCGTGGCGAACCGAACGGCGCTTCAATCCTCGTGAACGAAGCCAAACCGGCATCGCTTGCCTACTGGCCCCGCCCTCGGATTGGGTCAAGCCGGGCGGCGGGGTGCCTCGGACGGACCGGTTGCTATGCTCGCCTCGTGTTCGAAAGAGTACTGATTCTGCGGCGGGGAGAGGCAGCGACTCGCGTAGCGCGCACCTGCCGAAGACTGGGCGTCGAATCTATCGTCGTCGCGCCTAAGAACGAAACCGCGAGCCGCCACATCGAAGCGGCCGACCGAATCATCGAAGTCGACTTCGAAGAGGCGCGGGGGATTCCGACCGACCAGCTACCGTCGATTCTCGCAGAGGCGGGTGCCGACGCAGCGCACCTGGGCTACCAGGGGCAGCCGGAGATGTTCGAGCTCGCGGCTGCGGCAGAAAAGGCCGATGTCACGGTCATCGGGACGGACCTAGACGTTCTTGGCGCGCTCACCGATCAGGCCTCGGTCCAAGGGGCGGCTCTGCGAGCGCAGGTTCGGACCACCCGCGATCGACTCGACCCATCGAGGCCCCGGGCGATTGGCGTGCTCGTCATCGCCGATTCCCACGGCAACACGAGCGCGATTGCCGAGTGCGATCGAAGCCTCTCGCTAGGGGGGCATACGCTGATCCACGAGACCCCTTCGCCGGAGCTCCTCTTTCGCTCGGACGGCGAGGCATTTCGGATGGCGCTCTTCGAAAGCGCGCGCCGACTGGCGGCAGAGCTACGGTATGCAGGGCTGCTCGAGGTCCAGTTTCAGATCGAATCCTTCGGGATTGTCATGGGTGTCCGACGTGCGAATCGGCCTGCCGCGCCACCATACCCTGATGGAAATGGTCACCGGGGTGGACTTGGTCGCGCTGCAACTGCGAATTGCAGCCGGGGAAGCGATCCCAGAAGAAATCGAAGCCATCGAGCCGCAAGGTCACGCGCTCGACGCGTCGGTTCTCGCGCTCGACCAGCAAGAAGCCGTCGTGTCGTCGTATTCCGTTTCGCCGGCGCCCCAAGGAAGCGTTCGCGCAACCTCGTCGGCGACGGTTGGCCTACCTCTGCCGGCCGACGACCGCCCTCTGATCGCCAAACTGACGGCCTTCGAACCGATCCGCCATCGGGCCCTGCTCTCGATGGACCGGATGCTCGCAGAGATGCACGTTCAACCCTTCGCGACGAACATACACGTCTTGCGACGGATCCTCAGCGACTACGCGTTTCGCGCCGGTCAGTACGACAGCGAATCGTCCGAGCGCTTCGCCGTCGGCTGAGAGCTCCCAAGTCGCTTCAGGCCGCGAAGGTCGACTTTCGCGCGTAGACCGCTGCTTCACCCAACTGCTCCTCGATGCGAAGGAGCTGATTGTACTTCGCGATTCGTTCCGAGCGTGACGCGGAGCCAGTCTTGATCTGACCGGCACCTGTGGCCACGGCGAGGTCCGCGATGAACGTGTCGGACGTCTCACCGCTCCTGTGGGAAATGATCGACGCGTAGCCGTTCTGAGCGCCGAGGCGGATCGTGTGGAGAGTCTCGGTGACGGTGCCGATCTGGTTGACCTTGATCAAGATCGCGTTGGCTACCCCTCGATCGATGCCGATCTGGACGCGTTCGGTATTCGTCACGAAGAGGTCATCTCCGACGAGCTGAACCGTGGCCCCGAGCACGTCGGTCAGGACCTTCCAACCATTCCAATCGTTCTCGTCCATGCCGTCTTCGATGCTGACGATCGGATACTTCGAGCAATAGCTCGAATAGGTGTCGACGAGCTCCGCCGCATCGACCGGCTTCTTGTCGAAGGTATAGACCCCGGTCTTCTTGTCGTAGAATTCGCTGGCCGCGCAATCGAGGGCGATGGAAACCTGCTCGCCAGGTCGATAGCCGGCTGCTTCGATCGCCCGCGCGACGAACGAAAGCGCTTCCTCGTTGGTCGAAAGATGGGGCGCGAATCCGCCCTCATCACCCACTCCTGTCGCGTGCCCTGCGTCCTTCAGGAGCTTCTTGAGGTTGTGGAACGTCTCCGCTCCGGCTCGAAGGGCCTCGGAGAACGTATCGAATCCGTGTGGCACGACCATGAACTCTTGAATCTCGAGGCCGCTGTCTGCGTGGGCGCCACCATTGATGATGTTCATCAGCGGAGTTGGGAGCACCTGAGCCTGAACGCCTCCGAGATAGCGCCACAGGGGCAGGCCAACCGCATCGGCGCCCGCCCTCGACACGGCCATCGAAACGCCGAGGATCGCGTTGGCCCCGAGCTTTGCCTTGGACGGCGTGCCGTCGTAGTCGAGCATCACCTGATCGACCGCCGCTTGATCGAGCGCGTCCTGTCCGATCACCTGGGGTGCGATCTCGTTAACGACGTTGTCGACGGCCTTGAGAACGCCTTTTCCGAGATATCTTCGGGGATCGCCGTCGCGCAGCTCTAGGGCTTCGTGTTCGCCGGTCGAAGCTCCGGAGGGAACCGCGGCCCTTCCGCTCGCCCCGCCCATCAATTCCACGTCGACTTCGACGGTTGGGTTGCCCCGGGAATCAAGAATCTCTCGTGCGCCTATCGCGATGATCTCGGTCATGATTTCACCTCGCGCTGCTCTTAGCGGCCGTCTAGGGGCGACGCAAGGATGTGGGTGCTAGGCTCGGCCGTCATATGCACGCATTGCTGTTCATTCCTTGGTTCCGTCTCGAGGCTTGGGACATTCCGCTACCGTTCTCGCTGCCGGTGCTCGGGGACACGCTGTCGATTCAACCCTTTGGCGTGCTGGTCGCCACCGGCGTTCTTCTCGGCGCATGGGTCGCGGGGCGTTTTGCGCAACGAAACGGGCTCGACACGATCGCGACCGGAGATCTGGTGACCTACGCGGTCGTCACGGGATTCGTCCTCGGTTACTTCTCGAACGGCCTGTTCTACGAACGCGAAACCCTCCTCGAGATTCTGCAAAACCCCTCGATGTTCTTTTCGACTTGGCTCGGACTGTCATCGTACGGAGGTTTCTTCGGCGGGATTCTCGGATGTTTCATTTGGAAATACCGAAAGAAGACCCAGCTGCTTCCCTACGCCAACGCCGTGTGCTTCGGTCTGCCGTTCGGTTGGCTCTTCGGACGGATCGGCTGCTTCGTCGTGCACGATCATCCAGGCAAGGTGACGGACTTCGCGCTTGCGGTGGCGGACTACCGCTTTGGCAGCCCTCCATATCAAGCGCGTCACGACCTCGGGCTCTACGAAGTGTTCTTTTCGATCTCGATCATCGCGCTGTTTCTCTGGCTCGAACATCGCAAGCGTCGTCCGGTTGGGTTCTATTGCGTCCTGCTGCCACTGCTCTACGCGCCGGTCCGATTTTTCCTCGACTTTCTCCGAGCGACGCCGCTCGAGGGCGGGGATGTGAGGTACGCAGGTCTCACCCCAGCACAGTGGTCGTCGATCGTGATGATCTGCGTTGGCATCGCGGTCTGGCGACTGGCGGTGAAGCCACGCATGGCTGAGGGTTGGCCCGCAAGCAGCGAGTCCTGATCCCTACTTCAACGACACGACGGTTACCTGAGGGCCGCCTTCATCCTGAGTGGCCTCGCGGAACTCGGCGACGTAGCTCGCATCGCGCGCCAAGTGCTCGTGGATCGCATGTCGAAGGGCCCCGCTCCCCACACCATGCACGATGAAGACGTTCGACTCCGCAGCACCGTACATCTGATCGAGAAACGCCTCGATGAGGGCGACCGCATCGTCGGCGCGCAGGCCACGGACATCGAGTGTGTTGTCGGACGTTCGCATGCTCTTCTGCGGCTTGGGGTGTGCGCCCGATTCCGCCGTTGGTGCCTTCTCGCGCGCTGGCCCCGCTTGCTTGAGCGCACGAAGGTCGCTGAGATCGACCCAGAGCTTCATCATTCCCGCCGAGACCCGGACCTTGCCCCGCGCAGGACCCTCGACGACGTCGGCAACGCTCCGAAGCCGGTCTACCCAGACGCGATCTCCCACACGAACCGCATCGGCGTCGAGGGCGAGCGTTTCGACCGGTTCCGGCTCTAGGCTCAGACGGTGCGCGTCGAGGTCAGCGAGCACGGCACCCGCATCACGGAGCGTGGCGCTTGCCAGGGCTACCGACTCGACTTCTGCTCGCGCACGGAGATCTTTCTTCGCCTGGTCGAGTCGGCGCTGAATCTCGCGCACCTGGTCGACCAGCTCTTGCGCCTCCTTGCCAAGGCCCTTGGCCTCGCGCGCCTTGAGAGCCACGACGCGCGCCTCGAGCTTGCGGCTCTCCTCGCTTAGCCTCGTTCGCGTTTCTTGAATCGAAGCGCGTTCCTCGAGCACGGCCTTGGTCGCCGCTTCGAGCTTGGCCACGAGCGTCTCGAAGCTCCGGGAGTGATCTGGGAGCGCGCTGCGCGCGGCTTCGATGATCTCAGCCGGAATCCCGTAACGCCTCGCGACCTCGAGCGCGTTCGAGCCCCCAGGAACACCCATCGTCAATCGGAAGGTGGGGGCCATGTTGTCGAAATCGAAGCCGACCGCGGCGTTGCGCATGTTCTCCCGCTCGGCAGCGAGCGCCTTCAGAGCTTCGTAGTGCGTGGTGACCGCAACGGCCGTCCGGCGTTCGACCAACCTCTCGATGATCGCACAGGCGAGCGAAGCGCCGGCCTCGGGATCGGTCGCGCCCGCGAGCTCATCGAGCAGGACGAGTACCCGCTCGCCCGCCAGCTCGAGCACGCCTCGGAGCGTGATCAGGTGGGCGGAAAACGTCGAAAGACTTCGTTCGAGGCTTTGCTCGTCGCCGACCGCTGCAAGCACGGGCGAAAAGAAGCCACAGACACTCCCCTCGTCGGCGGGCACGGGTAGACCCGCGCGCATCATGAGCGCAGCGAGCCCGAGCATCTTGAGGGCGACCGTCTTGCCTCCTGCATTCGGCCCCGAGATCACCAAGGCTTCTCCGCCAGAGAGCTCCAGGTCGTTCGGTACCACTTCGATCCCGCGCAGCACCAGAAGTGGATGACGGGCGCCTTTGAGTGAAATGCGCGGCAGCTCGCTCAGCTCCACGAATTCGGCGCGGAGATCGACCGCGAGGCGGGCGCTCGCTCCCCGCAGGTCCGCATGGTCGAGGGCCTCAGCAGCTGCGCGCATCTGGGGAACATACTGGCGAACCAGATCGGCGAGCGCGGCGAGGATTCTCCGTTCTTCGCGTTCGAGCTCGGCCTGGGCCATCTTGAGTCGGTTGCCGCGCTCGACCAGCTCTCGCGGCTCGACGAAGACCGTCGCTCCGCTCGCGCTCGAGCCGTGCACGATGCCGTGGAACCGTTCATGCGCATCCGCACGCACGGGGAGCACGTAGCGCCCCTCGCGGATCGTGTAGAACGAATCCTGGAGGATCGCGCTCCGGCTCTGGATCAATTCTTCGAGCTTGCGAATGATTCGGGCTCGCAAGTTTCCCGCCTCCTCGCGAAGACGTGCGAGCTCCGCGCTGGCGGAGTCGAGGATCGAGCCGTCGTCTCCAATCGACATGCCAAGCTCTTCCTCGAGGTTCTCGAGGGTTGGATCGATCGCGCAGGCTCTATGCAAGTACGGCACGCTGTCTTTGCGTTGCCCGAGAAACCGCCGCAGCTCGGCGGCGGCACGCAGGGTCGTTCGAATATCCTTGAGAGCGCCTCCGTCGAGGACGCCGTCGCGCTCGAGGTGTTGCAAGGAAACCCCGATGTCGCAGATGCCCTCGAGGGGCAGCGGCTCGTTCCGAGTGAGGAGCGAGAAAGCCTCTTTCGCCTCGGCGAGCGCGCGCTCCGTCTCCGCGAACGAATCGGCGAGAGGCAGGCTTAGATGATCGGACAGCGGACCTCGGCACCGTTCAGCAACCGCCCGCTCTACCTGCTCCCATTCGAGGTCGGCGAGCGTCTTCCGCTCGACCTCGCTCACCGCGCCCACTCGGGGACCTTGAGATCGGAGGACCGGACCGCACGCTCGCGCTCTCGATGCGGAGCCCCAGCGCTGGGAGGCCTGGGCTTCGCCCTCTTTGGGGCTTCGAGCTCGATCAAGACCGTTTCCCCGTCGCTTGCTGTGATCGTGGTCCGTCCCTTCCGTTTACCAAGCTTTGCGCGAAGCACCAAGCTGGCCCCAGGCACTGCCTCGACCGTGCAGGGCGTGGGAGAGCAAGCCTCCGCGCCATCCTCGAGCAGGACCGTGGCCCCAGTCGGATCGGTCGCCACCCAAACGCGAACGAGGTCCGGTTCGGCGTCGGCCTCCGCCAGATCGACTTGGAGAGAAGGCGTTTCGCCCGAGTCGGGAACCTGCGCGATTGGGCTGTGCACCTTCTGGACCGGTTTCTGGCTGGCACCCGCTTGGCTCGCCGGCCCGGACGTCGGACCCAGCGCGACCCAACCAAGCGCGCCCAGCGCACTCAGGATGCTCAGCGCCCAGACCCAGCGTGAGGTCTTTCGGCGGGGCATCCGAGCGAGATAGGCGGGTCCGAATGCAGAGGGCGGTGTCCGCGCCGTAGCTCGGCTCAAACGACCGTCGAGAGCGCACTCGATCGCCTCGGCGAGCTCGCCCGTGTCTTGATACCGGTCGTCCGGATCCTTTGCGAGCGACTTGCGGATCACCAACTCGAGCTCGCGGCTCGGTTTCGCATTCGGATTCAACTCCTGGATCGAGGGCAGCTCCGCAAACAGGTGCTGAGTGAGCACTCCCATGAAGGTGTCCCCTTCGAATGGAACGCGTCCGGCGAGGCATTCGTAGAGAATGATGCCGAGCGCATAGACGTCTACGCGATGGTCGAGCTCTTTGCCTGCGGCCTGCTCGGGCGACATGTATTCCGGTGTCCCGAAGATCATCCCGGTCTTGGTGAGCTTTCGCCCGGGAGCACCGTCGGTCTCGACGTCGCTCATCTTAGCAATGCCGAAGTCCACAATCTTGACGAAGTCGTCCCTTCCATCGCGCGTCGTGAGAAAGATGTTCTCGGGCTTCATGTCGCGGTGGACGATCCCTTTGTCATGAGCGGCCGCAAGCGCACGGCAACACTGGAGCACGATCTTGCAAGCACGGTCCGCATCGACGGTGACCTCTCTTCCAAGAACGTGTCCGAGGTCTTCCCCGTCGAGGAACTCCATGATGAAGTAGCTGGCGCCACCGGTGGTCTCACCGAAGTCGGAGATGTCCACGATGTGCTCGTGACCGATCCGCGAGGCGCTCCTGGCCTCCTGCCGAAACCGGGCCACCACCTCGGGACGTCGCGAGAGGTCGTCCCGAAGGACCTTGATCGCAACCTGCTTGTCGATGTCCCGGTGGATGCCCTCGTAGACCAGGCCCATGCCCCCTTCGCCGATCCTGCGCTTCACGAGGTACTTGCCGGCCAGCACCGTTCCAAGGAGGGGATCGTCCGGATTGAGCGGATTGATGGTGATCTGCGACGTCGTGACGAGACGCGTGGCATCGACCGGGCAGAACACCTCTCCCCCGCCGTAGTCAACTCTGCACGCCGGACAAACCTTCATGACGACAATTTGTTCTCTGAAGCCCCTAAATCACGGTAGCAGAGCATTTGTGAGGGGGGCAACGAAGTCTCTGGAATCGCCGGCCCACGTTGCCAAGCCAAACCAGCTTTGATACGCGCAGGCGGTGAGCCCAACCGTAAGACTGCTCGGCCCCACCCTGATCGACCAGATCGCCGCCGGCGAGGTCATCGAGCGACCGGCCAATCTCATCAAGGAGCTCGTCGAGAACGCCCTCGATGCGGGGGCGCGCGCGGTTACCGTGTCAGTGGAAGACGGAGGACGAGGGCAGGTGCGCGTCAGCGACGACGGAATCGGTATGTCACCCGAAGACGCCGCGCTCAGCGTCCAACGCCACGCGACGAGCAAGATCGCCACGTTCGAGGATCTGGTCCAGGTCCGCTCGCTGGGTTTTCGCGGCGAGGCCCTGCCATCGATCGGGGCCGTCTCGAAGATGACGATCACGACCCGCCCGAGGGACGACCTGGCGGGAACCAGAGTCCGGGTCGAGGGCGGCGAGCTGCGGGAGATATCTCCTTGCGGATGCCCTCCTGGGACGACCGTCGAAGTCCAAGACCTCTTCTACAACGTACCGGCAAGAAAGAAGTTTCTTCGGGCGCGTCAGACCGAAACTTCGCGCATCTTCGAGGTTTGTCAGCGAGTGGCGCTCAGTCGCCCGGAGCTCCGACTGCAGGTGATGTCCGACGGGCGGACCGCGAGGCACTACCTCCCCGCGCGCGACCTCGCGGAACGCGCCTACCAAGTCTTTGGAGACATCGGGCAGCAGGAGATCCATTCGGAACGCGACGGGCTTGTCATCGACGCGGTGCTGGCGCCGGTCGAGCAGGCCCGAGCCGGTGCGCGCCAGCTCTATCTTTTGGTGAACGGCCGCCCGATCAACGACCGCGGGCTGGCGCGTGCCGTTGCGTTTGCTTTCGGCGACCGTCTTGCACCCGGACACTATCCGCGGGGCCTGGTCTCACTCCGGCTTGCGCCCGAAGACGTCGATGTGAACGCCCATCCTCAGAAGACCGAGGTGCGGTTCAAGAACGCATCGCAACTGGTGGACCGCGTGACCCGGATGATCGCCGCGCGGCTCCCGGCTCACGCGGCCGGCGATGCCTATTGGAAGGCAAGGATCGCTGCGCACGGCCTGCGCGAAGACCGGGTGACTGCCACTCTGGGATCGGCCGAGCCTTCCCTCTCCACCGTGGCGGAGCCGATCGAGGCGTTCCGCCCTCGTCATTCGAACGGTCTTCGTCTCGTAGCGCAGGTCCGGGAGCGCGTCTTGATCTGCGAGTCCGAGGAGCAACTCGTCGTGCTCGATCGTGCCTGCGCGGAGACCCAGGTGCGATACGACGCGCTTCGGCAGGCTTTGGAAGCCGGAACCCTGGCGCGTTGGAATCTGTTGTTTCCAGACCGCCTCGATCTGGAGCGCTCCGAGCAATTGGCCTTGGAACGACATGAGGCCGTCCTTCGTTGCCTCGGATTCGATTGGTCGGCGCTCGGCGAACGCAGTTACGTGTTGAGAGCAATTCCTGCGCTGCTGGCCGAAGCTCAGGGCCCCGCACTGTTCAAAAGCGCACTTGCGACCTTGGAGCACCGCAGCGAGCCTGTCCTAGAAACCACCCTTCTAGCTCTCGCGAGACGGGCCGCCACGCCCAACGGCGAAGCCATGGACGAACGCGGGGCACAGGCGATCGTCGCCAACATCCGGCTGAGCGACGATCGGCATCGTGCCTGCGTCCTGGCACGCGTTGCACTTCCTTTGCCAGGAACCGGAATCGCGAATGACTGAACCCCTCTGCCCGATTCTGGTCGTTGCGGGCGCTACGGGTACGGGCAAGACCGATGTTGCGATCGGGCTGGCGCGCCACCTCGGTGGTGAGCTGGTAGGCGCGGACAGTGTGCAAGTCTACCGTGGGTTCGACATCGGATCGGCAAAGCCAACGGCAGCCGAGCTCGGCGACGTGAAGCATCACCTGATCGATGTCCTCGACCCCAATCAGGACGTCGACGCGATGTCGTTCGCCAAGCTCGCAGACGCCGCCATCGGAGAGATCCGCGGTCGCGGACGTCTTCCGATCATCGTTGGCGGCACCGGGCTCTGGATTCGCGCGCTCGTGCGCGGGCTCGTCGCGGTTCCCCCGGTCGACCCGGAGCTGCGTCGACAGCTCGAAGCCGCCGCACGAAACGATGGCACGGCCGCCCTGTACGCCAAATTGACCGAGGTCGACCCGCTCGCCGCCGACCTGATTCACCCCAACGACGCGCTCCGAATCGTGCGCGCGCTCGAGGTCTACGAGCAGACCGGCACGGCCCTCGGCACCCTCCGCGCGGAGCACGCGTTGGGCGCTCCTCGGTATCGGGCGACCTTCGTAGTGCTCGAGATGGACCAGGCCCTCCACGAGACGCTCATCGAAAAGCGGGTCGCACGAATGCTGGAAGCCGGATGGGTCGACGAGGTGCGTGCGCTTCGAGAGCAATGGGGTGACCAAGTCCGTCCCCTCGGAAGTGTCGGATATCGCGAGATTCTGGCCCACCTGCGTGACGAAGTCCCCCTCGACGAGACCCTGCGAAGGATTCGAAAGTCCACACGGGTCTACGCGCGTCGGCAACGGACATGGTTCAAGGGCGAGCCCGGTGTAAGCTGGCGCTGCAAGAGTGATGAGCTTCGGAGTCCAGGCGGCCTCGAGCGCATCGCAAAGGAACTGACACGTTGAACTTCTTCGGACATGCCGTGGTCGCTGGCTGGAAAGACGAGCGCCCCGGGAACCTACTTGGAAGCATGTTGCCCGACTTCGAAGGCATGCTCGGCATTCGGCTGCTCGAAGTCCGCGACCCGGAGATGCAGCGCGGGATCGAGCTACACCACCGCACCGACGATGTCTTCCATCGCACGCCTAGCTTCCTCGCATTCTGCGCCTATGCGCTCGACGAGCTGACTCTCCGTGGGGTGCGACGGGGAACCGCTCGTGCCATCGGGCACATCGGAAGCGAGTTGTTCCTCGACGGCTGGTTGGCACGGGAACGCACGCATGTGGACAAGTACCTGTCGGCGCTCGCCGTCGAGGTCGACGATGCCTTGCGCTGGGAAGACGAAGGTCGCGCGTTCTCCGCGTTGCACCGACGCCTCGCGATCTGGGGTGCTCCGCGGGACTACGCCGAGCCCTCTTTCGTCCTGGCTAGACTTTTCGATGCCCTGCGGCGGCGACCTGCCTTGGAGCTGCTCGAGGAGCATTCTTCGAGCGTCGCTGCCTTTTTGCCCTCCCTTCGTGAAAGGGTGGAAAGCGGAGCCGCGGAGCTGCTCCTGGAGCTCCAGGACGGGCTAGGATTCGATCACTGAGATGCGCGACAACGGGGGACGAATGAGCGCGAGCGGTGAGCGGCGTCGACGCTATCTGAGGTGGGGACGCATCGTGGTCACGATCGCCGCGGTCGCCTATCTCGCGAGCCGAGTCCAGCCGCGCGATGTCTTGAAGGCCTTCGAACGACTCTCGCCGGGCGCCGCGCTGACGGCGGTCAGCGTAGTGTTCCTCGGGCTCTTCTTCGGCATGATTCGATGGAGGCTCCTGCTCCGCGCGTACGGCGCCATCGACATCCCTTCTTGGAAACGCATCGCGCACCTCTACTTCGTAGGCCACTTCTACAACACATACGCACCTGGCGGAGTAGGCGGTGACATCTTGCGTGGCGTCGCCGGTCGAAAGGCCTTCGGCGACGTGGACTGGGCGAGCGCGACGAGCGGTGTCGCCGTCGTCTTCATCGAGCGCGTCATCGGCGTATCCGCGCTCCTGCTCCTTGCCGCTGGCGCGTATCTCCTGCGCCCCATCGCAGCGATCGAACAGGTCGGCGTTTGGGCCTTGCTTGGCCTCGGCGCATCAGCTTTCGCGATGCTGGGCATCGCTCTCGCGCCGCGCCTCGCTCCCCATCTCCCCGAAAAGCTCGGCAAGCCTCTGCGGGCCGTTCCGCGCCTCTATTCCTTCTGGCCTTTTCTCGGCGCCCTCGTTCTGTCCGTGGTCATTCACTTCGCGAACGTCATGGCGGGCCACGCGATCATGCACTCTCTCGATCCATCCGTGCAGTTCGCGGAGTCAGCCGTGGTGATGCCGTTGATCGGCGCGTCCGCATTCTTTCCATTCACGGTCGGTGGGGCCGGTGTCCGAGAGGCGGCATTCGCCGCGCTGTACGGGACGGTGGGCGTTCCAGAGGCTATCGCCTATGCAGCGTCGCTTGGCTTCTGGGCCACGCAGTTGTTCACCGCCGGAATCGGAGGGGTAATCAACCTCTTCGTGCCTCTGCCAGGTCGAGACGGTGACTGATCGAAGCCCCGTGATCCATTTTTCCCCCTATCTGCGCCGGTGAGTCCCGTTCAGCCGAAGTTTGCATCCCGATCGGACTCTCCTGCTAACCTCTAACCGATGCGCCACCGCAGTCACGGCGACGGCTCCTTTCGCGCCGACCAGTTCGCGCGCTGTGGCGCTGACTGTGTCTTCGAAGCGGGAGTCTTGGTATTTCACCCCGAGCGAATCGAGCTTGGCGCGAACGTGTACGTCGGGCATCACGCGATTCTCAAGGGCTACTACAAGAACACGATGCGCATCGGCGACGAAACCTGGATTGGCCAGCAAGCATTTCTGCACAGCGCGGGCGGAATCGACATCGGCGCCCGCGTCGGCATCGGACCCGGCGTCCGGATCATCACCTCGTTTCATCGCGAGGCGGGACGCGAGGTTCCTATTCTGAACGCTCCGATCGAGCTCGCGGGCGTCGTCATCGAAGACGATTGTGACCTCGGTGTGGGAGCCACGGTGCTTCCCGGAGTTCGGATCGGTCGGGGCTCGCAAATTGGAGCGGGCGCCGTGGTGACCGAGGACGTGCCGCCCTACGCAGTGGCCGTGGGCGTTCCGGCCAGGGTCACCAGGGAACGGTCCGAATGAGCGAGCACGACCTCAGTGTGATCATTTTCGCGTTCAACGAAGAGGCCAACATCGCGCCCGTGCTGCTCGAGCTCCGAGAATGGCTCGCGGCTCACGAACCTTCTGCGGAGATCGTCTTCGTCGACGACGGGTCGTCCGACCGCACATCTGCCGAGGCCGCCCGGGCCCTGAGCGGAGCGTCACACCAACTGCTCCGCCACCAGGGGAATCGAGGAATCGGTGCGGCCCTCAAAACAGGTGTGCGCGCAGCGAAAGGCGCTTGGATCACGTTTCTTCCCGCGGACGGACAGATCGCCCCAGAAGCGATCGGCACCCTCCGCGCCGCTGCAGCGCGAGAGCAATGCGAGGTCGTGTTCAGCATCTATGATCACCGCGACGACGGCGTTCATCGAAAAATTCTCTCAGCGGGCGTCCGTGGCTTGATCTTCGTCGTTCACGGGGTTCGCATGCAGAGCGACGGACCCTACCTCTTCCGTCGTTTTCTCTTCGATCCCGATCAACTCGTGCCCGATACCTTCTTCTTGAACTTCGAGTTCCCGATTCGGATCCTGGGGGCTCACGTCCCGAGCACCGTCGTGACGATCGAGTGCAGACCCAGACGATCCGGTCGCTCGAAGTCCACCGGGCTCAAGCGAATCGCCGGAGTGGCCCAGGACCTTCTCGCGCTGAGGATTCGGCTCGTCAAAGAATCGCTCGCCCGGAACGCTTAGCTTCCGGGCTCTGCCGGACTCTTCAGTCGGTCACGAAGTGTCGACCTGGGCATGCCGAGCGCCCGGGCCGCCGCGGACATGTTGCCACCATAGTGGTCGAGCGCCTCGCGCAGCGAATCCCCCGACGGTCGCAAGAGGGATGGCTCGGCGCAGCGCCGTAGCGCGCGATCGATCACATCGAGGTCGAGGAAGGCGTCTTGGCAGCTCACGGCGGCTAGCTCGAGCACGTTGCGGAGCTCGCGCACGTTGCCTGGCCAGGGATATCGTCGCAGGCGTTCTAGCGCATGCGGATCCAGGTCCCGCTCACCGAGCTCGGGCTCCATGCGACGGATGAAATGCCGCGCCAGCGCCGCAATGTCGCCGTCACGAGCGCGAAGGGGCGGAACCTCGATGACGAGACGGTGGATTCGATAGTAGAGGTCGGGGCGGAAGCGACCCTCGTGAACCATGGCGCGCAAGTCGCGATGCGTTGCACAGACCAATCGGACGTCGACGCGGCGGCTTGATTCGCTGCCAACGCGCCGCACTTGCCAGGTTTCGAGCACTCGGAGAAGACGCGTCTGCAGGTCCGCCGGCAGCTCGGCGACTTCGTCTAGAAAGAGGGTTCCACCGTGCGCTTGTTCGAACGCTCCGCGTCGCGCACGGACCGCACCCGTGAAAGCCCCCTTCTCATGGCCGAAGAGCTCGCTTTCGATCAGCTCGCGCGGGAGCCCTCCTCCGTTGAGGGGCACGAATGGACCCTTGCGCCGCGGTCCTCGTTCGTGCAGCGCCCTGGCGATATGCTCCTTTCCAACACCCGTCTCTCCATACACCAAGACCGGCCATGGCAAGGCCGCCGATTGCTCGACTTGGGCCATGACCGACAACATCGCATTCGACTCGACCACGAACTCCGCGGACGCCTCCCGACCGCCGCTCCTCGCCACCACGCGAAGCTCCGTCCGCCCGATGCGAAGCACCGCTCCGGCTCGAAGCGGCTGTTGCCTGATGCGAAGTCCGTCGACCCAGGTTCCGTTGGTGCTTCCGAGATCGCGAACCGAGACGCCTCCGAGCGAAGGCTCCAGGCGGCAATGGTGCCGACTGACGGCCCGATCTGACAAGGCGATGGCGTTGTCGGGTGCACAACCGATCGACAGCGGCTCATCGCTCAGATGGTAGGCTCGCGCACTGGAGCCCTGCCCGTTGAGCAGAGTGAGCGCCCGCGCCTCCGATCGGTGCGGCCCAAGAATCTCCGTGCCGCCCGATCTCGGCTCGGCCTTCTCGCCCTTGGCTCGGACGACCGAATAGCCAAATCCAATGGGCACGCAACCCCCGATCGGCACCAGCGCACGCGAACCCAGCCCCGGATGCTCGACTAGGTCGTAGACGTAGACCGTACCACCATGAGGTTGAAAAAGGAGTGCGCGAGCAGGCACCCCTGCGGCGTGAACGACGATGTCGCAGTCCGGATGCGAGCCGACCTCGAGCGCCGCCACGCCGAGATGAAATGAACGAACGCGCCGCCCCCCGCGGCACAACCAGAGAATATCGTCCTGGAGCATCGAGGATTTATCGACTCCTCCGTTCAGCGGTTGCCTAAGTGCGGACTGTCCCTAAGCTCTGCCCACCTTGGCCGAATCACTCAGAGAAACCACCCTCGCCGACGAGCACCGTTCGCTCGGTGCACGCCTAGTTCCCTTCGCCGGCTGGCTCATGCCCGTCCAGTACGCCGGCATCAAGAAAGAGCACGAGGCCGTGCGGAGTCGAGCGGGTCTCTTCGACGTCTCGCACATGGGTGAAATCCTCGTCGAGGGTCCCCGTGCCCTGTCCGAAGTCGATCGCTTGGTGACGAACGACGTTTCGAAGCTCGCCGTGGGATCTGCGCTGTACACGGTTTGCTGCAACGAGGCTGGCTTCATCCTCGACGACCTGATCGTCTACCGATTGGAGGACGAAAAGGTGCTGGTGGTCTGCAACGCGTCCAACCGCGAGAAGATCGTCACTCACTTCTCCAAGAACCTGAGCCTCCAAACGCCTTGGAATGACGTCTCGGACGCCTGGGCGCTTCTTGCCTTGCAGGGCCCAAATGCCGTTTCGGTGCTCGAGTCCCTGGGCGCGACCTCCGAGCTGACCGAGCTACCGTCGTTCCACGTAACCCGCGCAACTCTGGCCGGCGTCGACCTTTGGGTCGCTCGAACCGGCTATACCGGCGAGGACGGCTTCGAGCTCTTCTGCGCAAGTGATGATGCCGTCGAGCTTTGGCGCGCCATCCTCGCAGCCGGAAAGCCGCATGGCCTGGAGCCAGTGGGGCTCGGCGCGCGCGACACGCTCCGACTCGAAGCCAAGCTCATGCTCTACGGGAACGACATCAGCGAGGAGACCCACCCCTTCGAGGCAGGTCTCGGATGGGTGGTGAAGCTCGATGCGGGCGACTTCATCGGCCGGGATGCGCTGCGCGCGATCAAGGCTGCGGGTCTCCAAAGGAAGCTGGTCGGGTTCGAGATGACCGGACGCGGAATTGCCCGTCATGGCTATGCAATCGTGGCCGATGGAAAGCCCGTTGGAGAGGTCACCAGCGGCTCGCCTGGACCGACGGTTGGACGCAACATCGGTCTCGGCTATGTGCCCCTGGCGCTAGCCAAGGTGGGGACCGGTCTGGGCATCGAGGTCCGTGGCAAGGTCGTAGACGCCGTGGTAGTGACGACCCCCTTCTACAAGAGGTGACAATGACGACGTACCCAAGGGACCTGCAGTACACGCGAGAGCACGAGTGGGCCCGCATCGAAGGCGATCTCATTCGAGTTGGGATCACCGCGTACGCCGTCGAGCAACTCGGCGACGTGACCTTGGTCGACATGCCGGCGCCGGGCGAGGACGTTCAGGCGCACGAGCGCTTCGGTGACATCGAGTCCGTGAAGACCGTGAGCGAGCTCTTCGCGCCAGTCAGCGGGGAGGTCGTGGAGGTCAACGGAGCGCTCGAGTCCAGCCCGGAGCTCGTCAACGAGGCGCCCTACGATGAAGGCTGGTTGATCACGATCCGTCCATCGGACAAAGGTGAGCTCGAAGGGCTCATGGATGCAGCAGGGTACGAGGAATACCTCGGAACCCTCGACGGCTGAGCGAGCGGTACGAACGTGAGATACCTTCCGCACACCGACCAAGAAATCCGCGCCATGCTGACGAGAGTCGGCGTAGAGCGCATCGACGACCTCTTCGCTGCGATTCCTGCATCGCACCGTTTGGACCGCGAGCTGGACCTCGAGCCCGCACTCGATGAGCCGCGACTCATGCAACACCTCAGCGCGCTGGCACAGGCAAGCACGGGCGCGAACATGCTCTCGTTTCTCGGCGGCGGCATGTACCGGCACCACATTCCGCCAGCAGTCGACCAGCTCCTTCAGCGAAGCGAGTTCTACACCGCCTATACCCCTTATCAGGCCGAGCTTTCGCAGGGAACGCTCCAAGCGATTTTCGAGTTCCAGACTGTGGTTTGCGAGCTCCTCGGCACCGACGTCGCCAACGCGTCCATGTACGACGGCGCCAGTGCTGCCGCCGAGGCCGTGCTGATGGCTCGGCGGATCAAGCGGCGCACCCACGTGGTCTTGAGTGAGGCGCTGCACCCGGAGTACATCGAGACAATTCGCACCTACGTGCAGGGGCTCGACACGGAGCCGACGATCACCGTCGCCCCGATCGCCGCAGATGGCCGCACCGACTGGGACGCAGCCGAAGCTCTGATGAGCGATGAAACCGCCGCCATTGTGGTCGGTTATCCGAATTTCCTCGGCTGCGTCGAGGACCTGGGAGCGGCGCGAGCCCTCGCGGACAGCCGGGGTGCCCTCCTGCTGACCGCCACCGCCGAACCGTACGCCCTTTCACTCCTCCGGGCGCCCGCCGAGTGCGGCGCCGACATCTGCGTAGGAGAAGGGCAGGCCCTGGCCGTCCCTCCTCAGTACGGCGGACCGGGCGTCGGCCTGTTCGGAGCCTCGCAATCCTTCGTTCGACAGATGCCTGGACGGCTAGTGGGGCGCACCGTGGACTCGGATGGCCGGCCCGGATACGTGCTCACGCTCTCGACCCGCGAGCAGCACATCCGGCGCGAGAAGGCGACGTCGAACATCTGCACGAACCACGGACTGATCGCGCTCGCCATGGGCATGCGAACCGCCATGCTGGGGCGACAGGGGTTCCAAGAGGCCGGTCAACGCTGCCTAAACGCTGTGCACTACCTACGAGCTGGCTTCGAAAAACTCGACGAGTTCGAGATTCCGTACGCTGCGCCGGTGTTCAACGAGCTCGTCATTCGAAGCAAGCGCTCGGATGCCAGCGCGATCGTGAGCCGCCTTCTCGGCCAAAACATCATCGCTGGAGTGGATCTCGGCCGCTTCCGGGAAGACTGGCGCAAGGACCTACTCATCGCCGTGACCGAGCTCCATACCCGGCCGGATCTGGATCGCCTGCTCCTGGCTCTCGCGGCCTGATGGGAGTCGAGAACCCCCCCATGCGGGTACCGCATCGCTCCGATCGCGCTCTGGCGCACTTAGGCGCGCTGCAAAGTTCCGACCTGCGTGCACGAGGCCGATTTGCAGTTGACGACCAAGAGCACATAAACCGCTGATATCACTTGAGTCTTATGATTAGTCCTTGACCGGATGAAGCATCGTACCCAGCCTTTAAATCCGCTTGCACCGACCCGGAACAAGATGGAGACTCGGCGCGCTTTGAGAGCTTTGCTGTTGGTGCCGGGGCCATTTCGAAGGCTGCAACATGACTGAAACGCGACGACATTCGTTCATCAACTTCCACGGACCCGACGAAGCGGATTCGCTGGCGTGGGAAGACATCCGCGGAAACGTTTCATGGCAGGGGCGCTGGGTCGCGCTCGACGACTGCGCCTACAACGACGCGGGCGAAACCACCTCGGGCATGGTCGTCGACTACGACTACGACCTGGCTGAGCTCTGTGCCCGCCTCAGCGCGGAACGACGGAAGAGTTGCTCGGTCGTTTTCTGCCGTCGCGCGGAATCGGCTGCATAGCCCAAATCGCCAAGCGCTCAGTCGCTCGGCTCGTCCTCGGCGTCCCAGGGGTGAACCTTCTCGTCGAGCGAAAGGGGTTCGTCGACACCGGTGCAGCGGTCGGGTTCGCCTCTGCGAAGCTTGACGGCGTTCCACGGACCGCCGCCCGAGAGCTCGTCGTCCATGCCCCATTCGCCGCGAAGGTACTGATCCCCGTCCTCGCCCAGCTCGATTCGGAAGTAACCGCGGCCACGGCGAATCTGTGGCTTTCCAGCCACCAGCTCACGGCGATCCTCCCACTGGAAGATCATCAGGTCCCCGTCGATATCGCCCTGAATCCGGCCGGCGCGCTCGTGCTTCAAGTAGTCGCCGATGACCTGCCTGCCGCTCTGGCAGAGGTGCATGCTCCCGTACTGCGGTGACTGCCAGACTCCGTAGAAGGTCGCTCCCTCGGGCAGCGGACCGGCTTTCGGCTTCTGCGAGCCCCCGCAGCCGAGGATGACCCCGAACACCAGGGCCAGCGCTATCTGCTTTGCCTTCATTGCTCCCTCCCCGCTCCCCACGATAAACGACCCTCGGACGAAAGCGTAATTTCGGCCGCTCAGCGAATCCTGGGGATCGAAATCACGTGGTAGAGGACCGCGGGCCCCTCGGCTAGGAGCACGGCCAGGTCCTTTAGGCCTTCAAATACCGATCCCTCGAGTCGAAGCTGGGCCGCGGGCGGCGGGGGCTCCAGGCGATAGCTGGCCAGAATCGCCGGGCGAAGCCGCGCACGGATGCGCGGAGGCGCGTCGATGGCGGCCTTGAGTCGTTCCAGGGCGACGTCCATCCCGCCCAGCTCGTCGATCAGACCAAGGCGATGAGCGTCCGCCGCGAGCCAGATCCGCCCCCGAGCCAGCGGCTCGATCTCGTCGACCGGCCGGCCCCTCCCCTCGGCGACCAGCGCGACGAATGAGTCATAGAAGGCGTCGAGCTCTCGGTTCATGAGAGCGCGCTCCGGCTCCGTGAGCGCACGGTGGGGCGAGAAGAGGTCCGCGTGGGGTCCCGTGCGGAGCACCTCGGTGCGGATGCCGACGCGCTCGAGGAGTTGGGAGGCGAGAAGCCGAGCGGACACGACACCGATCGATCCAGTGAGCCCCAGCGGCTGAGCGACGATCGCGTTCGCATGCGCGGCAACGTAGTAACCGCCGCTCGCCGCAACCTCGCCAAAGTAGGCAACCACGGGCTTCTTTTGTTTGATCCTCACGACCTCGCGATGGATCAAATCGGAGGCCTCGGCCGAGCCGCCCGGGGAATCGACCCAGAGCAGCACGCCAAGCGCACGGCGGTCGCGGCGCGCCTCTCGAAGTGCCGCCACGATCGACGCTCGGCGCCCGCTCGGAGCTCCCGACTCGGAGATGGCGCCCTTGACCGCGACCACGGCGATGTAGGGTTCTCGCCGCGCGGGGCGGAAGAGCTTGGCTTCTTTGTATGCGAGGTAGCGACCGGCTTCGACGATGCCTCGCTTCTTTTCTTTCTCGTCGTCGAGGCCCAGCTTCTCCGGCAGCTCGTCTTCATACGCGAGACCGTCCGCAAGACGCGCTTCGACTGCGTCCGAGCCACGAAACACGCCGACGTCGAAAAGCCCCCGCGTTTGCTCTGCGCTGGTGCCGGTCCGTCGCGACAGCGCATCGAGCAGCGCCTCGGTGTGCCCGTCGATCAACGCTTGCAACTGCTCGCGCTGGGGCTCGCTCATGGAGTCGCGGCTCATGCGTTCGGCCGCGGTCTTGTACTCCTTGCGCGCGAATGGCTCGACCTCGACTCCCATGCGATCGAGAAGAGGTTTGACGTAGTGCGACTGCGCCGAAAGACCGAGCAGCGTGATGGTCGCTTGCGGCGCTAGATAGATGCGCTCCGCGGCCGATGCGATGTAGAGCTCGCGATGACCGCCGCCCCGCGGAAGGAGGACCGTCGTGCGCTTGCCGGCCTCTCGAAGCCGAAGGATCTGCTCGCGCAGACCCGCGGAGACCGACCAGCCCGCCTGGAGCGGAGGCAACACCAATGCGACGCCCTCCACCCTGGGATCCCTGATCGCATAATCAGCGAGCTTGCGAATCGCGGCGAGCGATGAGGTGCGTCTGAGCGAACCCATGTCGAGCACCCTCTGCAGCCAAGGGAGCGGCTGCATTTCCTCCACGAGGCGTGATTTGAGCCTCAGAGCGATCCAGCGGCCCCTGGGCCGCGAGAGCCAGCGAGCGATCGCCCAGAACGGCAGAACGGGTATGCAGAGCAGATTTCGGAACGTTCGAAGGAGCCAACGAAGCATCGTTTTTGTCTTTAGTGACGGCTTGTTATGCTGGAAGTGGTGGGGCCGGAAATCTTTACCGGCGACTAGCGCTCTGCTAGGAACTCATAGCACTGAAGAAGGCGAAGGAGCACGGCTCAAAACATGGCAAGCCCCCAGATGGTGATGTACGAGGAGGAGTTTGCCCAGGTCCAGGCCGTGACCGACAGGTTGGTTCAGGATGCAAACGCGCGCGTCGTGTTCGTGGTCGACAAGAACGGTCAACTGATCAGCGCCTCGGGTGACATCGGGGATATCGACACGACGTCGCTTGCCTCGCTAGCGGCGGGAAACATCGCGGCGACCGGGGGCATCGCGCAGCTACTCCGTGAGCAGGAGTTCGCGACGCAATACCACGAAGGGGTTCGGCAGAACGTCCATATTCAAGTGGTGAGCGGCCGCGTGATTCTTGTCGTCATCTTCGATAATCGGACAAGCTTGGGTCTGGTACGCTTGCGGGTGAAGCGGGCTACGGAGCATCTGACTCGGATTTTCGAGATGGTCATGGCCAAGGCGCAGGATCCTTTCAAGAATTCGCCGTTTACCGAAATAACCGATGACGACATCGACAACTTGTTCAATGATTGACTAGGAGAGGCTTGGGGGGATGTCTTTCATCAACTACTTATCGCGGGAGATCAACTGCAAGATCGTGTACTACGGTCCAGGTCTTTGCGGCAAAACGACCAACCTGCAGTACATCTACAATCGCACCAACCCGGATGCGAAAGGCAAGATGATTTCGCTCGCGACCGAAACCGAGCGCACGCTGTTCTTCGACTTCCTTCCGCTCGAGATTGGTGAAATCCGAGGCTTCAAGACGCGCTTCCATCTCTACACCGTGCCCGGGCAGGTGTTCTACGACGCGAGCCGAAAGCTGATCTTGAAAGGCGTCGATGGCGTCGTATTCGTCGCTGACTCCCAGATGCTGCGTTCCGAGGCCAACACTGAATCGATGGACAATCTCCGCACCAACCTCGCGGAGCAAGGGTACAATCTCGACACCCTTCCCTACGTCATCCAATACAACAAACGCGACATGCCCAACGTCTCTTCGGTGGAGGAGCTTCGCTACATGCTCAACACCGGTGACGTGCCGGACTTCAGCGCGGTAGCCACCACGGGCGAAGGCGTCTTCGAAACGCTGAAGTCCGTCGCCAAGCTCGTGCTCACCGAGCTCAAGCGCGGCGCCGCCCGCTGAGCCGCAGCGCCACCTGCGCCTAGACGATCAGGTTGAGGATCTTGGCGGGCACCCAAATCGTCTTCCGGAGTGTCTTGCCCTCGAGGTGGGCTGCGAGATCCGGATCCGCCTGGGCAGCGGCGACCGCTTGGGCTTGATCGGCGTCTCTTGGAAGCGTGATTCGGCCTCGGACTCTTCCGTTGATCTGGACCGGAACCTCGACCTCGTCCTCTTCGCAGAGATCCGGATCGTAGACCGGCCAAGGCTGCTTCTGGATGCTGGCCGGCTGCCCAAGCATCTCCCAGAGCTCCTCGCCCAGATGCGGCGCAAACGGATGCAGAAGCTTCGCGAGGGTCTCCAGGGGCTCCGTCGGAACCCGCTCCAGCTTCATCAGCTCGTTGCTGAGGACCATCATCGCGCTGATGGCCGTGTTGAAACGCATGGCCTCGATGTCTTCTGTGACTTTACGAATCGTTTGGTGCAGTAGTCGGGTGAGCGCAGCGTCGGGCTCGGCGCCGGCAGCCGCGCGAAGCGTCACGTTGAACACACGATCGAGAAATCGTCTCACACCTGCGATCGAGCTCGTGCTCCAGGGCTTCGTCGCCTCGAGCGGCCCCATGAACATCTCGTAGACTCGCATGGAGTCGGCCCCGAACTCGTCGACGATGTCGTCTGGATTGACCACGTTGCCCCGTGACTTGCTCATCTTCTGGCCGCCTTCGCCGAGGATCATGCCTTGATGAACGAGCTTCTTGAACGGCTCCTTGGTTGGGACCACGCCCGCGTCGAAGAGCACTTTGTGCCAGAAGCGGGCGTAGAGAAGATGAAGCACCGCGTGTTCGGCGCCTCCCACGTAGAGGTCGACCGGAAGCCACTCCTTTGCGAGCTTGGGTGAGCAGATCTCCTTGGCGTTGTGGGGGTCGATGAAGCGCAGATAGTACCAACAGGACCCTGCCCACTGGGGCATCGTATTGGTCTCGCGAGCGAACCATCGGCCGTCCTTCTGGAAAAAGCGCCATTGGGTGGCACGGGCAAGGACGCCAGCCGGATCCTCTCCGGGTTTGTAATCGTCGAGCTCGGGAAGCCGGAGGGGAAGCTCGCTCGTGTCGACCGCGATCGGCGCGTCATATCGAATGGTGAACTCAGCACCCGTGCGAGGGTCTCCTGATGTCTCTACCGGGAAATAGATGGGAATTGGCTCACCCCAGTATCGCTGGCGCGAGAAGTTCCAATCGCGGAGCTTGTACTCGACGCGGGCTCGCCCCTTGCCGCTCGACTCGAGGTCCACCGTCACGCGTTTCTTGAATTCGGCCGTGGAGAGACCGTCGTACTTACCGGAGTTTACCGCGATCCCTTGCTCGATCATCGCCTCTGCCAAGGGCGTCGTGCTTGCAGTGCCCGACTTGCTGACCACTTCGATGATCGGAATGCCGTGAACCGTCGCAAACTCGAAATCACGCTCGTCGTGGGCCGGGACGGCCATGATCGCGCCGGTGCCATACCCCCAGAGCACGTAGTCGGCGATGTAGATTGGAATCTCTGCGCCATTGACGGGATTGATCGCGAATCCACCGGTGAAGACGCCGGTCTTCTCCTTGCTCGACTGACGGTCGCGCTCGCTCTTGTTCTTGGCTTGCTCGACGTATGCTTGCACCTGGCCACGCTGCGCATCGGTCGTGACTCGCTCGACCAGAGGGTGCTCGGGCGCGAGAACCATGAACGTCGCACCGAACAACGTATCGGGGCGAGTCGTGAATACCTCGATCGCAGCGTCATGGCCGACTATGCCGAACTCCACCTCGGCGCCTTCCGAGCGACCGATCCACTCCTGTTGCATGATGCGCGTGCTGTTCGGCCAGTCCACGCCATCGAGATCCGCGAGGAGGCGGTCGGCGTACGCGGTGATCTTCAGGACCCATTGACGAAGCGGGACACGCTCGACCGGATGCCCGCCTCGTTCACTCAGACCGTCGACGACCTCTTCGTTGGCGAGCACGGTGCCGAGCGCCGCACACCAGTTGACGGGTATCTCGCTCTGATAGGCTAGACCACGGTCGAAGAGCTGGAGAAAGATCCACTGCGTCCACTTCACGTACTCGGGCGAAGTCGTGTCGATCTCGCGATGCCAGTCGTAGCTGAACCCGAGCATTTTCAGCTGTCGTCGGAATGTGGCGATATTCTGCGACGTCGTATCCCGAGGATGCGTCCCCGTTAGAATCGCATGCTGCTCGGCCGGCAATCCGAACGCGTCCCAGCCCATTGGATGGAGCACGTCATACCCTTTGGCTCGGTGATAACGGGCCATGATGTCGGTTGCCGTGTAGCCCTCCGGATGACCCACGTGCAGACCCGATCCCGAGGGATACGGAAACATGTCGAGGATGTAGGCCTTCGGGCGATCCACGCCCTCGGTCGTGCGAAAGGTGTCGTCCTCGTCCCAGAAGGCCTGCCACTTGGGCTCAATCGTCGCTGGATCGTAGCGCGTCATCGCGCCTGCCATAGCATGCCCGTGCTGAGGCCGCGATCTACGGACAGGCCTCGAGTCGAGCGATCCAATCGCTGAGCAGCTCGACGCCGAATGGATCGATGATCGAGGTTCCGAGCGACGGCATTCGCAGCTCATCTTGCTGGGTGACGCGCTGAACCAGGCCCGAGCCTTCCGGGTCGCCAGGCACCACTCGTGGCATCCCAGCCCAGCCAAAGTACTTCATCGGCGCACAGATGCCCGTATCTTCGAGTGCGACCTGGTGCCGCAAGTCGAGTCCGATGTCCGAGGGCGCCCAGCCACCCGGGCGATGGCAGTGTGCACAGTTCGCGTCGAGATAGGCGCGCGCGCGTTCCCCGAGGCTCCCCTCGCCTGACTGCGGATTTGCCATTCTGGGCTCCATCGTGGGGTCGAGAACTTCGCCGGCATCGAGCTCCAGAAGATCGATGGAAGCCATTGCCAGCAGCTGATTGGCGACCACGCGTCCATAGTCATGCTCGCGGTTGAGCTGCGCGGTCTTCGGGCCGAGCACCTCGTTGATCGCGCCGCCATGACAGGTGATGCATGCATCGTAGTCGGGGTACTGGTATTCGATGAGGCTCACCGTGTTCCCGTCTCGAATGGAGTACTCGACGGTCTTGGTCGCATGGAGAAGCTCCGCCTCCGTACCGTCCTCGTTCCATTGATACGAGGCGTACTCCCAGACCCCGCCTCGTAAGACCATGAAGCGCGTCTCCACGGGACGTCGACTCGCCGGATCACCCCGATCGAACTCGAATCCGAACACCTTGATCAGGACACTGCCCTCGGGAAACGTCCAAGAGCCGTCTTCTTCCATTCGGATTCGCTTCGGGCTCGGCACGACCATGAAGCGAGGCTTGAATGCACCGTCGGTCCAGAGGGCCGAGTTGACCTCGTAGGGGATCAGGTCCGGGCCGGGCTCGAGGGTCTCGAGGTCCCGAAAACAGCCCGTCTCGGAGAGGCGTTGCGGCATGCCTGCGGACAAATCGGACAAGCAGGTTTGCACCTCGGGCCGGGGCTCGAGCGCAGGCCCAGATGGCTCCTCATCGCCGCAGGCGATCAGCAAGAGAGGTGCCAAGCAGATCCCGAAGCGGATGCGCCGCATGACTCAGGTCTAGCGGAAAACCGAGCCGCGCCCAAGCTCCAGGCGGTGCTCAGTTTGCGCGTGCCGAGGCCTCGACTTCCTTCCAACGAAAAGGAGAGAGAATCTGCGCCCAATAACCACCGGGAAAGCTCGGTAGATCAGCGATGCCGATCTCGGTCGGCGGATTCCTGTCCTGCGGGAGGAACCGAGTCTGGAAGACGATGTCCCAGAAAATGACGTTTGCGCCGTAGTTCGTGTTGGCCTCTTCCAGATGCTTCGAATGATGCCAACGGTGCAACTCCGCCATGCTGAAGAACCAGTTGAGCGGACCGAGACGAATGTCGACGTTGCAGTGCTGGAACATTCCGTGAATGGCCGTGAAGAGGGTATGGAGCGCGATGATACGCATGTCGGCACCGAGGAGAACCAGCGGAGTCACCGCCAAGAACTGCTGTGCAAACAAGTCGAGGGGATGAAACCTCGCGGCGTTGAACCAGTAGAGCCGCGGCGCGCTGTGGTGTGCGGCGTGAAAGCGCCAGAGAAACGGGTTCTCGTGCATCAGACGGTGAATCCAGTACGTTCCGAGCTCACCGATCAGCAGCGCGAGAAGCAATTGCGCGAGCAATGGCCAGTCGGACGGCCAGAGCTTCATCCCGAGGGCGTTCGACAGCGCCGTCCCTGCGAGCGTGAATCCGCCGACGAAGAGCACGGTGTACAGCTCCGGAATCCAGAAGTTCACGAGATTGTGGATCAGGTCGGTCCGGACGTCTCCATGGCTCAGCAACCAGTCCTCTTGGTAAGGATGGACGCGCTCGAGCACGAGGAGGAGCAGCACGACCGCGCCAGTCAGTCCCATCGCCGTGGCGACGGGATTCCAACCCTGCCCCACACCATAGACACCGAGGCCCATCGCGCCTCCGAAGACGAGCGGAAACGTTCCGTACGTGAGTGCAACAGAAATGGGCTTGGGCGTGTCCATGATGATGGGGATCGGCGCTAGGTGATCGAGAACCCTCCGTCGACGAGCCAGGCGTGAGGTCATGGCCTTGATGAGGACGCGATCGCGAGGATAGCTGCGCTCCGGGGCTCATGCTAGAGTCCCAACTCGCTCGGGGTGCCCATGAAGGGCTGAGACGAACCCGTCGAACCTGATCCGGTTTGAACCGGCGTAGGGAAGCGAACCATCGGCTTCTCTTCCCTACGAGAGGAGCAAGATGACCAGTTTCAAGATCCCCTTGCGCGGCGCGCACAATCCATCGACCGGGCACGCGGGCACGACACCGGGTTCGTTTGCGAACGCTCCCGATATTGGAGGACCGCGAACGTTCTCGTCGCCAGATACGCCCGGCATGCCCCAGCCGAGCGACAAGACCGCATGGGACTTCATGCCGGACGATTGGCGCCTCGAGGACGGACGCTGGAAACCTCCGAGCGGTTTCGAGCCGGTCACCCAGCTGGAGCATGCACGGCTCGGCACAGTGACTGCCGAGATGCATCGCGTTGCGGAGCGCGAGAAGCACTTGAGCGCCGAACAGGTGCGCGACGAAGTCGCGGCGGGCAGAATGATCATTCCGGCCAACAAGGTGCATCTGCGGCATACGCTCGATCCGATGTGCATCGGCCGAGCCGGTCTCACCAAGATCAATGCGAACATGGGCGCTTCACCGGTTTCCTCTGGCACCGAAGAGGAAGTCGAGAAGCTGCGCTGGGCGGAACGCTGGGGCGCCGACACCGTCATGGACCTTTCGACCGGAGGGGATCTCGACGCGACGCGTGAAGCGATCATCCGAAACGCGCGGGTGCCGATCGGGACCGTTCCCATCTACTCGATGATCATCGGACGAAGCATCGAAGATCTCACGCTCGAAGTGATTCTCGAAACGCTTCGCCACCAGGCGCGGCAGGGAGTCGATTACTTCACGATTCACGCCGGGGTCGCGCGAGAGCATCTGCCCTTCATCCGCAAGCGCCTCATTGGCGTGGTCTCACGAGGGGGCTCCTTGCTCGCCAAGTGGATGTTGCACCACGGCCAGGAGAACCCGATGTTCACTCACTTCGAGGCGATCTGCGACGTGATGCGGGAATACGATGTTTCGTTTTCGCTGGGCGACGGCCTTCGTCCGGGCGGGCTGGCCGATGCCACCGACGAAGCTCAGCTGGGCGAGCTCGATCGGCTCGGCGAGCTCACCGAACGCGCCTGGCGCAAGGGCTGTCAGGTCATGGTCGAAGGACCGGGACACGTTCCCTTCGATCAAATCGAGTACAACATGAAGCTCCAGCGACAACGCTGTCACGGCGCGCCGTTCTACGTCCTCGGCCCGTTGGTGACCGACGTGTTCCCGGGGTACGACCACATCACGAGCGCGATCGGTGCCACGGCGGCCGGGTACCACGGTGCAGCAATGCTTTGTTACGTGACGCCAAAGGAGCACCTAGGGCTGCCAAAGCGGGAGGACGTGAAACAGGGTTGCATCGCCTACAAGATCGCCGCTCATGCCTCCGATGTCGCGCTCGGCATTCCGGGCTCACGCGACTGGGACGACGACCTCACACGAGCCCGGGCTGCGCTCAACTGGGAGAAACACTTCGACCTCGCGTTCGACAGCGACACGGCGCGGGCATTCCACGACGAGGATCTCGATGTCGATACTGATTTCTGCGCAATGTGCGGTCACGACTGGTGCTCCGTGCGCATCTCGAAAGAGATCGTCGAGTTCGAGTCCGGCAAGGCGAGCGGCTTCGTGCGCGAACGCGTGATGAAGTCACCTGCGCTCACGGTCGAGCAACAGGAAATCCTTCGAGCGAGAGGCCATCTATCGCCCGAGGAGATCCACCGACTGGCCGGCAAGACCCAGCACGCCGTTGGCGCCGCGGAAAAAGCGGCCTGTCACAGCGACTTGGTGAGCGACGACACCGAGGCCTTGCGGATTCAGAGGGAAAAGCTGCTACAGTTGCGACGCAAGGGGACTGAAGGAGCGCCAACTGTATGAAGCGCACCCGCAGAAAGGTAAGAAGATGGGGAAGAAACTGATCCTAGGCGTGATGATCGGCATCTTGGCGACTGCATTCGGTTGCTCGAAGGAGTCTGGCGGCACGACCGCGTACTCCCTCGAAGACTTCGACTTCCCGCTCGTGTCGACCGACGTCGCAGCTGGATCCGCGACCTTCGCCGAGTTCTGCGAGGGCTGTCACCCCGGCGGCGAGAAGGGCGACGGCCCCAAGATCGCCGGTGAAGGCATCTCCCCTTCTCAGATGCGCTGGAGGGTTCGAAGCGGCGGTGATGACATGCCTGCCTTCGGCCCGGACAAGATCAGCGACGCCGATCTCGAATCGCTCCTCGCCTACGCGGAAACGCTCGGCGCAGTCGCTCGCTAGCGCCTGAGACCGGCTTGGGCGCCCGGAATACGGGCGGGACCTAGGGCAGGACCTGCCGCGCGATCTCCGCTGGGTCATCCCCGGCGCGGAGCGCTCGGATCCAAAACCGGTAGCTCTGGGGATCCGCGTCGATGATGTAGTCCTTCAGAGGCGCTCTGCCCCAGGAGTTGTCCCCGCCGACGCCTCGCTGAGCTCGGTCGAGGTTCAGGTGCACGCCGCCATCGGTTGGGACCTCGTGTGGGTGTTTCGCCTGTTCCAGCGCTTCGGTCGAAAACGGCGACGCGTTGACGCTGAGGAGCGGCTCCCCGACTGCGAGCAAGCCATTTCCGAGCGAGTCGGTGAGCGCGGCGAAGCGCACATCGGTCTTGTTGCCGCTCTCTTGCGGTCGCGCGTACGGGACGAACTGCTCGACCACGGGCCCCTCGTAGAGCCCGACGGGCTGCAGAACGCGGTCCACATAAGTCGGCCCGGGGCCCGGCCCGAACCATTGGATCCTGTCGTACGCGCCGTCGAGGGTCGTCCGCATGCCGAAACGCGGCAGCTCGGGCAAGCTCTCACCGGGGAGGAACGACAGCTCGACTCCCAGCTCTCCCGACGCGAACACTCGGTATTGGGTCGCGAAGACCGCGTCGACCTCGGCCGCCTCAGCTTCCACAGTGATCACCGTCTCCTGCTCCGAGATCGAGCTCACCTCGACCGAGCTGACGCTCAGCCGATCGCCCAGGCCTTTCCAAACGCCTGCGCGGCTGCGAAGAGAATTCCCCAAGTCGTTGTCGGTCATGGCGCGCCAGAAATCGGGCCTCAACGGCTCGCTGAGAAGCTCGTTTCCGTCCGCGCTGAACGAAGTCAGCGCCCCGTTGGATTTGTCGACACCAATCGAAAATCCTTCGCCGCTTACCTGGACCGAGCTCCCGTCCTCTGCGACGAGGAGCGCGGGCGATCCCGACGGATCGAAGGGCGCCGCGGGGACGGCCCCGGGCAGAGCGAAGTCGGCCCAGGCCAGCTCATGCCCGGCGTCGGCCCAGAGCTGATCGTCTTTCAAACGAAACGAGAATCGAAGCCGTGGCTCCGCCCCCGGCGGCGGCGCGACTGCGATCGACGGAACGTCGATGACGACGCTGCGTCCAGGCTCGAGACTCGGAAGCTCCAATGCCCCTTCCTCGAGGACCTCGCCATCGACGGTGAATTCGTAGTGGCCGACCAGCCGATCGGACAAGTCGAGATGGTCGAAGCGGTTGGTGATGCGCATCTGTCCTGCCTCGAAATCGAAAGCGTCCACGCTCGACAGGTTGCATGACGGTCTTCACCGCCGCGAGTCCGGGATGGGCGTTGCGATCGGAATCGAGCAGGCCATTCATGCAAAAGTTGTTGCCGTAGATCCCCGCAAACCCTTCCGCCTCCGGGGCGCTCGGTCCGAGGTCTCCGCCGTATCCGAAGAACGTCTCGGTCGTGGAACCTGGAACCGGCAATCGGATCCCTTGATCGATCCAGTCCCATATGAAGCCGCCTTGGGCCTGCTCGTAGGCGTAAAAGACGTCCCAGAATTCCTTCATGTTGCCGCTGCTGTTGCCCATGGCATGCGCGTATTCGATCAAGATGATCGGCCTGCGCTGGATCTCGCTGACGTAGTCCTCGACCTGCGAAGCGCCCCAGTACATCGGGCACTGAATGTCGCTGTGATCCGCGACGATGCTTGGGCCGCCCTTTGCAGAGCCTTCATAGGAGACGATGCGAGACGGGTCCCGTTCGTGAAGCCAGTTGCTGATGACGTCGAACGTCGCTCCGTCGCCGGCTTCATTCCCCATGGACCATATGATGACCGATGGGTGGTTCTTGTCGCGCTCGACCATGCGCTCGACACGCTCGCGGTGCATCGGTTCCCACTCGGGAAGCCGCCCGAGGTTGAGCCCGAGCTCTTGCCACAATCCGTGGGACTCGAGGTTCGCCTCGTCGACCATGTAGAGGCCGTACTCGTCGGCAAGCTCGTACCATCGCGGTGAGAGGGGATAGTGGCCCGGACGGACGGCGTTGAAGTTGTTCTGCTTGAGCTGCTTGATCTCGGCGACCATCTGCTCCTCGGTCACGTAGTGACCCGTGTCCGGGTTGTGCTCGTGCCGGTTGACGCCGCGGATCAACACTCGCTCACCGTTGACTTCCAACACGCCGTCGCGAATGGCGACATCGCGGAAGCCGACGCGCTGAATGAAGAAATCCTTCTGACCCGACGCATCCTCGATCCCTACCAGCAATGTGTGCAGATTCGGGGTCTCCGCGGTCCAAAGCGCCGGTTGGGAGACGACGCCTGACAGATCGACGCGGGTGTCTCCGCAGGACTCCAGAGTCACGGTCTCATCCATGATCAGGCTGCCGTCGAGCTCCGCTGCCACCTTAACTTCCGCGCCACTCTGAACCAGTCGTCGAAGGTCGAGGGTCACGGCGACTTCAGCCTCGGTGTACGTCTCGTTCAGCTTCGCCTGAAACTCGATGTCTCGTATCTGTGAGGGACCAGAGGACCAAAGATAAACATCGCGGAAGATCCCGCTCATGTTCCACATGTCCTGCTTCTCTAGCCAGGTGCCGTCGGACCAGCGATACACTTGGACCGCAAGGACATTCACGCCGTCGCGGAGAAACGGGGTGAGATCGAAGTCGGCACCTGCCCGGCTGTCCTGGCTGTAGCCGACGCGCTCGCCGTTGAGCCAAACGTAGAACGCCGAGTCCACGCCATCGAAATGGATGAGGACATGACGGCCCTGCCACCGATCGGGCACGTCGAAGCTACGGCGATACGAGCTTACGCCATTGCCCTCGGAGGGGATCTCCGGAAACTCGAAATCGGATTCGAGACTGGGGTCGAACGGATAGTGGAGATTGAAATAGATCGGCTCGCCGTGGCCCAACAACTCCACGTTGGAGGGCACCGGGATCTCCTCCCATTGGGAGTCGTCGAAGTCGGGAGCTTCGAAACCATCAAGCCGCGAGTCGGGAGACTCGGCGAAATGAAAGCGCCAAGATCCGTTGAGCGAGAGCCGGTATTCATCGAATTCGTCTTCCGATGACGCCATCGGGATGAGGGTCGCCCGTGGACGCTCCCGATTGACCTCGGTCACCTCGATGTTGTTCCAGAGGGGCTCGGCTTCGTCGGGCCAGGCGAAGTCACCCGTATTGCACGCAGGCGCGGTGCTGGTGGGAGGGGGATCGCTGGTGCACGCGGCGGCGATGAGGCAGGCGGCGAGCAAGAGCCGGCCTGCGCGGGGAGCGACAAGCAAAGACATCGGGGGTACCTCGATGTCGGCACTTACACTATCAGCCCCACCCCGGCAATCCCGCGTACTGGCCCTACTTCGTCGACAGCCGGTACACCTTGATGTTCCGGTCGGTCCGCTTCACGTAGGACTTCATCTGCGGAATCGTGTCGGCGATCTTAGGCCAGAGGATGGCCTTCTCCGAATCGGTCAGTCGTGTGGCCAAGACCTCCTTGCTTTCCGCGCCGAGCAAGATGGTGGCGCTGGGATTCGAATCGAGGTTGAGTGACCAGGCCGGATGACTGGTGCCGCCGAAATTGCTCGCGACGATGAGAACGTCGTCGCCGTCCTCGGTGTACCCGAGCTGCACGGTCCGTGGCTTGCCGGACTTGCGTCCGATGGTCGTGAGCGTGAGCTGAGGAATGGTCAGCGGTCCCGTGCTCGTGAACCGGCCGCCGCTGACCCTATAGAGGAATGGATCGACCTTCGACGCGAAGGTCTTTGCGATCCAGCGCCCCACGGGGGTCACCGAGAAGTTGTTGATGAAGTCCCGATAGCTCATCTCGCCTCCAAGGCTGAGCACCTTAGCATGAGCGCTGGGACTCTAGAGTCCCAGCCAACTGCGGGCATCCAAGGGGCGGGTCCCCCGTCGGACCTCGAAGAAGAGGATGGCCTCGGGCGATCCCATGTCGAGCGTGCCGATCCGGGTACTCATGCCCACCCAGTCACCCGTCTGAACGTCGGTGGAGCCAAGGCCACCGTAGACCGTGTAGAAACTGTTGCCGTGATCGATGATTACCATCAGCCCATAGGCCCCGTAGTCGCGCGCGAAGGCCACTCGACCGTCAGCCGCGGCTCGGACCGGGCCTCCAGCGCGTCCGTAGAACTCGAGCCCCGGAGCTCCCTCACGAGACCCTTCGCCGATTCGCATCGAGCCTTGAACCGGGAGCGCGAGCTGACCCCGCATCTCGGCAAAACCTTCGCCTAGGTCGTCCATGTCGCCGGAGACGCGAATCCGTCCGTACCCCACGTCCTCATTTGGGGTGTCTTCGCGTTCGCCGCGAAGCGTGTCCGCGAAGAGCGAAGCGCTGCGGCTGCTTTGCTCGAGCTCATCCTTCTTGGCTTCGAGGGCCTGAAGCTCGACCTGTGCCTCTCGGAGCGCCTCGGCGAGCTCACTCTTCTCCACCCGGAGCGCCGCGCCACGCTGGCCGAGGAAATCCATCGTATCGAGGTCGCCCTTCACCATTCGGGAGAGACGCTGTACGCGGGCGAGGTGCGCCATCAAGGCGTCGAACCCTCCCGCAACCGGCAACATCCCGGAGCGCCGAATTCGATAGAGAGCCCGAGCGCGATCATGGAGGCGCGCTTCGGCTTCGTCGCGCTTGTCCGCGAGGCCCGAAATCTCGGTATCGATCTGAGCCTGGCGCGTTTGCGCGTGTTCAACGCGCGCGAGGCTTTCGGCGATCTTGCCCTCGACCGTCGCGACGTCAGTGAGAGCACCGACCCCGAGATCCTGCTCCGCGCCGGCTCCGGCCGCCAGACTCGCTCCGAGGCTTCCCGCTGCGATCCAAACCCAGACTCCGCTCTTGATTTTCATATCACACCGAGAGATAGCGGCGGACCGAGACCGCGCTTCCGATCGCACCGATCAATGCGCCGCCTGCAAGCAGTGACACGAGCGTCCATGCACTCAGAAACACGACTCGGCTTCCGGTCAAGGCTGCCAGAGTCGAGTCGATGGACTCGTGGAGCGCCAGATATCCCACCAGCAGCGCGAGCACAGCCAGGAGCGCCGACGCGAAGCCTTGGAAGACGCCTTCGAGCACGAACGGTCCTCGAACGAAACCGTTGGTGGCTCCGCAGAGCTTCATGACCTCGATCTCCTGACGCCGCCGTGCGACCGCCAATCGAATCGTGTTGCCGATCACGGCCACGACGCAGAACATCACCAGCAAGG
Source organism: uncultured delta proteobacterium (assembly GCA_963786865.1). Classification (GTDB taxonomy): domain Bacteria; phylum Myxococcota_A; class Polyangia; order Polyangiales; family Houyiibacteriaceae; genus SG8-38. Next base: position 94,723 of record CAWBAV010000012.1, read on the forward strand.
CGAGTCCGAGCGCCAGCATGCGAGCGCCCCAGAGCAAATGGTCGAGCTTCTGGAACCAGCTTCCGTAGCTCTCCACGTCGCTCACCGCCCGGAACTGGGCCAGTCGACTCGCGATGGATTCGCTACGCTCGCGCGTGACGCCTTGAACGAGCGCCACTTCGAGTGACGCAGGGAAGACTTCGGAAGGCAGCGCGCTCAGGTCGGCTCCAACGTCCGCCTCTTCCAGGAACGATTCACGAGCCTGTGCCGGCGTGACGTGGGTCACCTCGCTCACGTCAGCAAGCCCTTCGAGCACGACCCGAAGCTGCGCGATGTCCTGAGGATCCGCGTCATCCTTCAAGAAGAGCGTGATGCGGCCGCTCTGGCCCCAGCGTGTCGCGGCGGCATCGAGGTTCGTGACGCCGAGAAGCGTGGCCCCCAGGCAAATGAACGCGACGGCCAGGCTCGTGACCGCCACGATGTAAAGCCGTCGCTCCTCGCGGAGCCCTCGCCTCGCGCGTGTGAATGCGTTCTTCACGTCCATCGTTTCACCCCACCAGCGTGTGAATTCCACTGCTTCCCTGCCAATGCTTGAGACCCTTCTGGGCCTCGGAGACGCGTCCTTCGTCGATTGAAATCAAGCGGTGATCCCGTTTGGAGATCAGGGAGTGGTCGTGTGTGGCGAAAAGCACGGTCGTCCCCGTCGAGTTGATCTCTTCGAAGAGCGTGAGAATGTCGATCGCCAAATGCGGGTCCAGATTGCCGGTGGGTTCGTCCGCCAGAATCAGCGCCGGTTCCGGCACGATCGCTCGGGCGACCGCAACACGCTGCTTTTCCCCGCCCGATAGATTGCTGGTCTGCTCTGGGCCTCGCCCGGCAAGACCGACGCGCTCGAGCGCCTCCGCAACGCGCGATCGAATGAGGCGCTGGGGCATCGACACGATCTCCAGGGCAACGGCTACGTTCTCGAACACCGTCCAGTGGTCGATGATTCGGAAATCCTGAAATACGACGCCGAGGTTGCGGCGCAGAAAGGGGATCGACTTGTCCGTCAGGCGGCCGATGTCACGGCCGCAGAAGAGCACGCGGCCCTCGTCGACCATGAGCTCCCGGTAGACCAGCTTGAGGAGCGTGCTCTTCCCAGCGCCGCTCGGCCCGGTGATGAACACGAACTCCCCGCGTTCGATCGACAAATCGACTCCGCGTAGCGTCGGCTGGTCGGGCCGGAAAAACTTGTAGACGCCCTCGAGAACGAGAATCGGCTTCGAGAGCTGCGGCTGGCTTGCGCGTGCCCCGGCGCGAAAGAACGGAAACGGGCGAACGACCTTGGTTCCCTGCATAGAATCCCGCTACCCCGTTCAGCAGCCCCTGGGCAAGAAATTGGCCAACAATCCGCGGTTGCCGAGGGCCATCGTCCGGCTAGAGTCCCCCGACCATGGGCGAGCGAGCGGTCTTGTACGAAGTGGCGGATCGGGTCGGGATGATCACCCTGAATCGTCCCGATGATCGAAATGCCATGACTCCCGAGCTTTTGGACGCATTTTCCGACGCGATCGATGAAGCGCGCGCCGACGATGGGGTCCGTTGCCTTGTGATGACGGGTAAGGGTCGCTGTTTCAGCGCGGGCGCCGATCTGCGCTCCTCGATGCAGCGGAGCGATCTGGGCAAACCCTCCCGGGAAGCCTCGTTCGCGATGTACGAGCCCTTCCTGAAGGTGCTGGACGTCGAGGTGCCGGTGATCGCCGCGATGAACGGCCACACCGTCGGAGGCGGCTTTGGCCTCACCCTCCTCGCCGACATTCGCGTTGCCAACGTGGACGCCAAATACGGAGTCAATTTCGCGCGCTTGGGAATCCATTCTGGACTCGGCATCAGTTACTTGCTCCCACGACTTGTCGGCGCGGCGCATGCGTCGGAGCTCTTGTTCACTGGCAAGCTGATTCGAGGACACGAGGCGCTTCGCATCGGTCTCGTGAGCCACGCTGAGGAAGCCGACGCGGTTCTTCCGACGGCGATGGGGCTGGCTCGTGCAATCGCGGCATCTGCTCCAATGGCCGTGCAGCAGATGAAGGCGTCGATCCGACGCGGGCTCCGTTGGGAGATTCGCGCAGCGGCTGTCGAGGAAGCTGGGCTTCAAGCGGCGAGCCTGGAAACGGACGACGCCAAAGAAGGCGTGAGCGCAATCCTCGAAAAGCGAGAACCCGAGTTCACGGGTCGATAGCCCCCAACGCACCATTGCAAAAACAGATGCTCGCCGTACCCACGCTACCCGTTCCGACAGCAGAGGTCCCCCAGGGCCTGAGGCGCTTCCTCGATGCGTCGGCCCCAGGGGCGGCGAAAATGATGGCGGCGCGCGGGATGGTGCCGGTCAAGGGCGGTGATCTCGTCTTCTTGCTCGTCCAGCTCAGCGTCGATGCAGATCCGGCGGTGTCGAAGTCGGCAAACCAGACGCTCGACGGATTGCCCGACAACGTCCTTCTCCCTGCGTGTGAAGGCTCCCTGCATCCGGCGGTCTTCCACGAGATTGCGCTCCGATTCTCGACCAACGACGACGTTCTCGAGAGGCTCGCTTCCAACCATGGGGTTTCCGACGCGACCATCGCCAAGATCTCCGCGCACTGTCCCGAGCGCATCACCGAAGTCATCGCGGTGAACCAGCAACGCCTCCTCGGTGCGCCGCTGATCATCGAGGCGCTCTACAAGAACCGCAACACCCGAATGTCGACCGCAGACCGCCTGATCGAGCTTGCCGCCCGCCACGGGGTCGAGCTGCCCGGCATTCCGATGTTCGAAGAGCTCAAGAAGGCAGTCCAGGGCCAGCTCATTCCGGAGCCGAGCGACGAACCGCTACCCGGCGATGCCGCGTTCGCACACGCGCTCGAAAAGGATGCCGATGAGGATGCAGTCGTGCGCGACGAGGTCGACGGCACCGAGGAGACCAAAGAGGAATTCGTTCCCCTCCAGGCCGCGATTCGAGGCATGAACGTTGGCGAGAAGATCAGGATGGCGCTTCTCGGGAACGCGGCAGCTCGATCGATTCTCGTGAGGGATCCAAACCGGGTCGTCTGCATGGCGGCTATTTCCTCTCCCGCGATGGGTGAGAGCGAAGCGAAGAATGCAGCGCAGAGCCGCGAGGTTTCCGAGGAAGTACTCCGTTACATCGGCAAGAAACGCGAGTGGCTGCGGAGCTACGAGATCAAGCGTCACCTCTGCAACAACCCGAAGACACCGCTCGCGCTTTCGATGACGTTTCTCAACCATCTTCGCCGAAACGACCTGCGAGCTCTGTCGCGAAGCCGCGGCATCCCCGGACCGCTCAAGCAGGCCGCCAAGCGGAGGTCCCAGCAATTCGAGTAAGCGATGAGCCTCTTGAAGAAACTCTTCTCCTCCGACCCTCTAGCCCTCGAAAAGAAGGGGGACGCGCTGTACGCCGCCGGGGACTACGGGCCGGCAAAGCTCGCTTACGAAAAGGCGCTCGGCGCCTCGCCCGAGAGTGATCGACCGGCCATAGCCGCCAAGGCGCGCCGCTGCACCGACCGGATCGCCCAGGAGCGCATCGAAGAAGCGAAAGCCTACCTGGCGCGGGGCTCGATCGAGCTCGCAGAACAAGAGCTCGAGGGTGCGCTCGAAGTCGTTCACGACGAGGGTCTTCGCGGTGAAGCCCAGGCCTTGCTCGACGGCCTCGAAGCCAGAGAGGCGCAGGAGCAGGCCGTGACGCCAGAAATGACGGACGAGGATCGAGTTGCGCTGCTCATGGGACAGTGGCTCGAAGGCCAGGCCGAAGAGTACGAGCAATACGGCGACGCACTCCTCGACGCGCTACTCGCCATGCAAAAAGAACAGTTCGATCGCGCGCGAAGCGAGCTCGAAGCGTTGCTCGTGGACGCCCCCTCTCCTCGATACCTCTGGCTCGAGGTCGGGCGCGCCCGCTTGCTCTGTGAGGACACGAGCGGCGGCAAGGAGGCCCTGCGGCGTTTTCTCGGAGCGCTCGAGGATGACGAAGGGGGGGAGACGAAGTTGGCCGCCAACTTGGCCCTCGCGCGTCTTGCGGATGACGCCGGCCAGTTCGAAGAGGCGATGGAACACTTCCAAGCGGCGGTACACGCACTGCCCGAGGACTATCGGCCCTACCTCGCGATGGGAGCGTTCTTGAGGGAGACCGGACACGCTTCGGAGGCACTCGAGGTGCTTCAAACCTCCCTCGAGCTCGGTCAGACGTCGGGGACCGATTGGCGGCTCCTCGAGGAGCTGGGCCTTGCATCCGAGCTCGCGGGGAAAGCTGACGATGCCACGAGGTTCCTAGAGCAAGTGATCGAATTCTTTACGAACCACCAGATCAGCGACTTCCCGGTGCAGACGGCGACTACGCTTGCCAAGCTCTACGAGGCCGGGGGTCGCCTGGACCGCGCGGCCGACATGTATCGAACGCTGAGCGAGGGTAGCGACCGAGAGCGGCACGGGCTCTATCACTACGAGGCAGGCCGGCTCCTCTCGAGCCTCGGGCTCGACGATGAGGCCCGGCGCATGCTCACGCGCGCCGAAGCGCTGAGCTCCAAGGCCGATCCCGCGCTCGCCGAACGAATCGCGTCGCTCTTGGGGCGTAGCCCCCCAATGCCTTGATTTCACGCTGCTTATTTGACCCGATGACGGTCCGCGAATCGGTGCTATCTTTATCGGGCGTGGCGGCGTGGACCGGGAATCGACCTGGCCGCGACCAAAGCGAGCCAAATCCATGAGCGGAACAGGACACGCGTCGGACCAGCGGCCGGTGACGGTCCCGCGTCTTCGCAAGATGAAGTCCGAGGGCACGCGGATCGCGATGGTGACCGCGTACGACGCCACGTTTGCTCGTCTCTTCGACGAAGCAGGGATCGATGTCCTCCTCGTAGGGGACTCTCTTGGAATGGTCGTACAGGGCCAGAGCTCCACCCTGCCGGTCACGGTCGACGAGGTCATCTACCACTGCCGCGCAGTCGCGCGGGGGACACGGCGCGCCCAGATCGTCGGTGACATGCCCTTCCTCAGTTGGCAGCTGAGCCCAGAGGAAGCGCTTCGCAACGCGGGTCGGTTTCTCTCCGAAGGCGGCGCGCAAGCGGTGAAGCTCGAGGGCGGAGTCGATGCTGCGAGCACGATCCAGCGCATCGTGAACGCTGGCATTCCGGTCATGGCGCACGTAGGGCTCACTCCACAGAGCGTGCATGCCATGGGCGGCTTCCGCGTGCAGGGGAAGACCGAAGAGGCAGCCGCTCGCGTTCTGGCGGACGCGATTGCCGTCGCCGAAGCAGGCGCCTACTCTCTCGTGCTCGAAGGCATCCCGACGGATCTTGCAAAGCGCATCACCGAGCGCATCGACATTCCGACCATCGGAATCGGCGCAGGGCCTCACTGCGACGGACAGGTGCTCGTTTGTTACGACCTACTGGGCCTCACGGCCGACCTTAGGCCCAAGTTCGTGAAGCGCTACGCAGAGTTCTTCAAAGACGGCGTAGCGGCGGCCTGCCTCTACCGCGACGAGGTCCGCGCCGGTGTGTTCCCGAGTGAGGCACACGGCTTCGGCAACGTGAAAGCGGACGACGCCACCGCGAGCAGCTTGAGCCTCGTTCGAACCGCACACCCTGCCTACGGTCCCAAGGGATGACAGAGCTCGTGCGCAAGCCTGCCGAGCTACGGCGGGCCTGCGAGGATGCGCGACGCAGTTCGGCTCGCGTCGGGCTCGTGCCCACGATGGGCGCGCTTCATGAAGGGCACTTCTCGCTCATGGACGAAGCCCGAAAACGCGCGGACTTCCTGGCCGTGACGATCTTCGTCAATCCCCTTCAATTCGGAGCGGGCGAGGACCTCGAACGCTACCCGCGAACCCTCGAAAGCGACTTGGACGGTTGCCGAGAGCGCAAGGTCGATCTGGTCTTCGCTCCCGAGACGGGTTCGATGTATCCGGATGGATTTCAGACCGAGGTGTCGGTCGCGGAGATCAGCAAGCCGCTGGAAGGGGAGTTCCGCCCGGCTCACTTCGACGGCGTGACCACCGTGGTGGCCAAGCTGTTCAATCTCACCGGCCCTTGCACCGCAGTGTTCGGCCGAAAGGACTTCCAGCAATGGAGGATCCTCTCGACGATGGCCAGGGACCTCGACATGCCGGTCGAGGTCGTCGGCTGCCCGATCGTTCGTGAGCCCGATGGGCTGGCTCTCTCCTCACGCAATCGGTTCCTCAGCCCATCGGAACGCGAGCGGGCACTCGGAATCGTATCGGGTCTTCGGGCTGCCCACGATGCCTGGCAAGACGGGGAACGAGATCCGGTTCGGCTTCGCGCGTTGGCGGAGCAGCCTGTCCGGTCGGGGTTCGAGCGTGTGGACTACGTTGCGGTCGTCGACCCTGAGACCTTGCTTGCACCGGTGGAACCTCCACGTCGCTTGCTCGTCGCCGTCGCCGCACACCTCGGGAGCACGCGATTGATCGACAACGTGGTGCTTGGAGAAGATTCCAGGCCTTGAGAGCCCCGCGGTCATGGCGCGTATGAGATCCAAGCGGCCGCCCCGGCGAGCGCGATCGCCGCGATGAGGAGCCACCACCGTTCGAGACTGGCCGACGCCGTCCGAGGACTGCGCCGACCGGCGAGGGTTGGCTCTCCGTCATCGAGGTCGTAACGAAGTGGAGGCTCGGGCGGTGTTGCGCGATCGGCGCCCGCCTCTGTGATGACGTGATCCCGGGTCCGGGGAAACCCGATCGGGGCTCCTTCGGGAGGCGCGCATGGCGGCGACACGCTGCGGAGCAAGGCATCGAGTCGACGTGGCGCGTGAACGGGAGGTCGGCTCCTTAGATACGCGAGCAAGTCCTCCACCATAGCCCCTGCATCGGCAAATCGATCCTTGGCGTTCGGAGCGGTAGCTCTGGCCACGATCGCATCCAACACGGCGGGCACCTCCCTCCGGAGAGTCGAGGGCGCCGGCACCTCGGCTTTGCGTACGGCGTCGATCAAGGATCGAACGTCGCCCGCCCGGTGAAGCCTCTCGCCCACGAGCAGCTCCCAGAGCACGACGCCTGCCGAGAAGATATCGCTTCGGTGATCCAGTGGCTCGGCCCGGGCCTGCTCCGGTGACATGTAGAAGTACTTTCCCTTGATCACCCCGGCCTCCGAATCACGCCGGCTGGAGCTCGCCCTGGCGATCCCGAAATCCGCGATCTTGACCTCACCGGCGAAGCTCAAGAGCAGATTCTGTGGAGAGACATCGCGATGGACGATCCCGCGTGGCAGCCCCTTCGCATCACAGCGCCGATGCGCGTAGTCCAGCCCCTGGCAGAGCTCGGCAACGACATGGGCCGCGAGATCGATCGGAAAGAGCCGACCGTCGCTTCTGAGACTATCGAGCACGTGATGCGTATCGTAACCGTCGACATACTCCATCACGATCACGTAGGAGCCCTCGATGCGATCCAGGTTCAAGGTCTGGACGATGTTTCGGTGGCTCAGGGAAGCGGACAGTCGGGCCTCATCGAGGAGCATCTCGCCAAAGCCCTCATCGAGCGCGTGCCGCGGGTGGATGCGTTTGAGCGCGACGAGCTTCTCGAACCCGATCGCCCCTTCGGCCTTGGCGAGGTAAACCTCGGCCATCCCGCCTGCGGCAAGCCGCCGTAGGAGCGTGTAGGGCCCGAAGGGTCTCGGCAGATCGCAGCGATGCATGAGCGCTCGAGGGCAATCTATCCAATTTCGATTCCATGACGGAAACGAATGGTTCGCGTATGCTTGAGCCATGAGTCGACCACCCACACCAAAGCTCACTGCGGACCACCTGGCCGACATCGGCCTCTTCGGAGGACTGAGCCGGGAGACGCTCGAGATCCTCGCTTCCTCGATACCGACCAGCCGGGTGGAAGCCGGAGAGATGGTCGTCGAAGAGGGCGATACCTCGACGAAGATGTTCGTCGTCATCGCCGGAGAGCTCGAGGTCATCAAGAGCGGCGAGTCCGGGGGTGACGTGCGCGTGGCGGTGCTCGGCCCGGGAGACTGGTTTGGAGAGATGTCGATCATCGACGTACAGCCACGGTCTGCAAGCGTTCGGGCGGTGGCTCCAACGTTGGTTCTTTCGGTCACGGCGGAGCACGTAGAGAACCTCCTGTACCGGCGCGACGTGAAGGACTACGCGCTCTTCATCATGAACGTCGCCCGGGAGCTGAGCAGGCGTCTTCGTGTGGCAGATGGAATTCTAGCCCATTTCTACGCCGCGCTATCACACCGATACGGCGCACCACCCAAGCCTTGAGGCAACGACGACGAAGGGCCGTGGTCAGAGCACCCTGGGCGGCGGTCTGGTCAGGCCCTTGAGCTCTTCCCGATCTTTGAGCGCCTCGAGAATGATCGTCGCGGTCTCCTCGATCGCGCAGTTGGTTACGTCGACGACCATCCACTGGGGGTTCTCTCTGAGAATCGTGTGCGCGTATTCGAGCTCGGCTTTGACGTGGTCCCGCAGGCCGTAGTTCGCATCTGCGGGCATTCCGAGTTGCTGGAGTCTCTGCTTTCGAATGTCCATCAGCTGATCGACGTCGATCGTGAGCCCAACGACCCGATATCCTGGAAGCTCGTAGATCTCCTTTGGTGGTGCGACACCGAGAACGATCGGCACGTTCGCCACTTTGAGCCCCCGGCCCGCCAAGTAGGTCGAAAGCGGCGTCTTGCTCGTTCGGCTCACCCCGACCAGAACCAGGTCGGCCAAGTGCAAGTTGCGCGGCTCTTTCCCATCATCACTCTTGACCGCGAACTCGATCGCTTCGACCCGACGAAAGTACTCCGCGGACAGCGGCATCTCGGCCGTCGGGATGTTCACCGGATCGGCCTCGAGGTAGTAGCCAATGTGACTGATCATCGACGCGATCACGTCGACGTGACGCACCTGTAGCCGAGAGGCTTCGTCATTGAAGTGGTCCCGCAGCTCCGGGCGCACCAGCGTGAAGACGACCATCGCTTTCTGCGCAGCGGCATTCTCCAGAATCGCCGTCAGGGCCCGTCGGTCACGAACCCGTCGCTCGATCTTGAGACGAACGCGATGGTCGGGGAATTGAAGGAGGGTTGCCCGCGTGACTCGCTCCGCGGTCTCGCCGGTGGAGTCGCTGACGACGTAGATGACCTTCGCATCCATCGAGGCCGGAGATCAGCCGCGCCGGCCAAGCTTGCGCCCGTGCATCCGATTGACACGGCGGCGGTTCTTCGCCTTGCGCTGGGCCTTGCGGCGGGCGGCCTTGTTGCGCTTGCGCGAGCGGTCGCTGCTAACGATGTTCAAGTACATGAATGACTCCTAAGGCCGGGGTCTAGGGGATGGCCGGGAGATTCGCAAGCCGTCGAGGCAGGCACGATCCACCAGGATTGAAATCACCTGTTTCGCCTGGGAATGAGGAGCCAGTAGTCCAGATCGAGCACCACGCTCTTCTCGTAGACTTCCCTACCGTCTTGGCTGACTTTGAGCGGGAATCCCGCTTCGGTGGGGGGGACGTCCTTGACCCCGACCAATCGCACTCGGAGCGCACCGCAGTCGGTCCGGCCGGGCAAGTCGGCTTTTTGGAGGATCTCGCTGTAGGCGTAGATCGTGTCGCCGGCGAAGGTCGGGTTCGCGTGCGCTCCGCCGTTCCAGGCAAGGATGCCGAGAACCTTCTCCATCCCATTGAAGGAGAGCGAGCGCGCGATGCTGATCACGTGGCCGCCGTACATGAGTCGGCGTCCGAAGCGAGTGTCTTTCGTCTGCACAGCATCGAAGTGAACCTTCGCGGTATTCTGATAGAGCCTCGTAGCAATGGCGTGCTCGGCCTCTTCGATCGTCATCCCGTCGACGTGGTCGATCTTTTCGCCCGGCTCATAGTCTTCGAAGTACGCGTTGCCACCGCTGGGCCAATCCTCATAACCGCTGAGGTCGAGGTTCGTGGAAACCTGCAGCTCTGCGGGAGTCACCTCCTTCGGCATGGCAGGCTGGTCATTCGCGCCGGTCGGCATCGACGGGTCTCGCTTGTGGACCATCACCCATCGGAAGAACTCGAGCACGCGTTCTCCGTGCTGGTTCGTCCCCACGGTCTTGACCCAGACGACACCCGTCTTGCCGTTGCTGTTCTCCTTCTTGCCGAGGACCGTTGAAATGGATCGCAGAGTGTCGCCTGCGTATACGGGGGACAGGAAGCGAACGCCCGCATAGCCGAGATTCGCGACCGCATTGAGCGAGACATCATTCACGGTCTTGCCAAAGACTATGTGAAAAACGAGGATATCGTTGATCGTTTCCCGAGGGTAGCCGAGCGAACGCGCGAACTCCGCCGAGCAGTGCAGCGGATAGCGCGAGCCAGTGAGCCCAATGTAGAGGGCAGCTTCACCCTCGGTGATGGTTCGCGGCACAGCATGCACGAGCTCCGCACCGACTTCGAAATCCTCGAAAAAATTGCCCGGATTGGTCTTGGCCATGTCTCTCCTCACTTGCGACGGCCGAACTCTAGCCCGTAAAGCGTGCTCTGTCGCGCAGTTGGCGCGTGTTGGCGGAGCCATGATCGCCGGACGAGCAGATCCGCAAGCCGCTCCGGCTCCAGCTGGTGCTGAAGGCCGATCGAGTGGTATCTAGACACTCGATGGCGATGGAGAAAGAGCGCGCGAACATGGTGGAGAGGCAGCTCCGACGCCGCGGAATCTGCGACGCCCGCGTGTTGACTGCGATGGCCGAGGTGCCGCGTGACGCTTTCGTTCCCGAAGCGCACAAGAAGGATGCGTACGCCGACGGCGCTCTTCCTCTCGCCCACGGACAAACGATCTCACAACCATTGATGGTAGCGATGTCGGTCGAAGCGCTTCGCCTCGGCGGGGAGGAAACGGTCTTGGAAGTCGGCGCAGGCTCGGGCTACCAAGCAGCGATTCTGTCCAGGCTCGCGAAGAAAGTCTATGCGATCGAGATCATTCCCGAGCTCGTCGCGAATGCGCGCCGGGTTCTCGATTCGCTCGGCGTCGACAACGTCGAGCTCATCTGCGCGGATGGTCGCAAAGGCTGGCCCGATGGGGCACCATATGACGGCATCGTGGTCGCTGCCGCGGCCGATGAGGTCCCTCCGGCGCTGGTCGAGCAGCTCAAAGAAGGCGGTCGGCTCGTGATCCCCGTCGGGGGAAGTTGGGGCCAATCACTTCGGGTTTTGCGCAAGCGCGCTGATGCGCTGGAATCGGAAGACCTTTGTCGGTGCGTCTTTGTGCCGCTCGTGTATGGCAGCTAGACTCTGCCCCGCTGAGGAGCATGCAATGAGCACGATCATCTTTCGGTACCTTCATTTTCTCGGGATCACGTTCTGGATAGGCACAGCGGTTGCGGTCGCTATCGCGGCGTCCGCGCCGACACCATGGGAGAGTGGAATCGCTCAAGCGCTTCGCAAAGTCACAGTCCGGGTGACGACGCCGGCCATGCTCTTTGCCTTCGCAGGCGGTTTCGGGATGTTGATTCCGAGCTTCGCCGAGACCTATGCGAAGCAGGGCTGGATACACGCAAAGCTGACGCTCCTGCTGGCTCTTGCCGCCGCGACGGGTGTGCTCACCGGGAAGCTTCGGCGATGGGCGGAGGGCGAAGAAGTGTCTGCAAAGATCTTCGGCCGCCTGGCCTGGATCATCTCCGTCCTCGCGATCGTCGTGATCACCCTGGCGATCTTCCGACCTTTCTGAAGCGGGACGCCCTACCCGCCTTCCCCGAAGCGGTCGATGCGTGGCGGTAGCAAGTAGGGGTACGGCTTGCGCAAGACGTTGCGAAAGAACCAACGATCCGCCCGTCGCGCGGCCTGTATGAAGGCGTAGGTTTGCGCGTCACTCTTGTAATGGGCTCGCACTTCATCCTCGGTAATCTCCGGTTTGAGAGCGAACACGTCGTTCGCGACGGGAACCAAGTGTGGGAAGATCTCTCCAAGGCCCTCCTTCACGAGGTTGCCGAGGAAATCGAGTGCCTGACCGCGTGTCGAATGATAGTTGTCGAGAATGCCCCGCAGGAGGAAGCGATTGACGATCACGCGCACCGGAGCCGGAAGCGCGCGCGTCTGTTCGGTGAAGTCGAAGAGGTCGTTCCCCTTTGAATCGCGGAGAAACGGCGTTCCAACGTCGAGATAGCGCAGTCGTTCGCCTTCGAATGCCCAGTTCGACAGTTGTCCGTCGGGAGCCAACGACGGCGAGACCGCGCCGCGGATGAGCTCGAAAATCCGCCGAACGTGGGGAGCCGCTTCCTCGGCAGATTTGCCACGTAGGTAGTCGGGCCCGAGCGTACCTGGCTTCAACAATGGTTGAACGCAATAGAGCACGTTACCCTCGGGGCATTCGACGATCGGAGTTTCGGTCTCGAGGACATCGATCCCGCAGCGTCCGAGTTGCTCGATGTACGATGCGATCAGACTCGCAGCCTGCTGGGCCACGGCTCGCGAGGAGAACGGGACGAGCCGCTTGCAAGCGAAGCTTCCGTGCTTCGTCGTCAGCTTGACCGCGATCGTGACTTCGCCGTAGCCGATCACATCGAGGTCGTCCGCGTGGCCATCGCGCACGGCCGCCGCGAGGCGCTGCTCGAAGGCTTCGATCTCCGCTGTGCTCACCAAGGCCATCAAGCAAAGGCCCTGGTGACTCGGGAAATCAAATCGTCCGCTTCATCGTCGGTCAGAATCAAAGGCGGCAGGAACTGCAGCACCTGTCGGTCGTTGCCCGCGGGAAAACAGAACACACCTTGCTGCAGCAAGCGCAGAAGCGTGCCTAGGGCCTCCATTTCACTGCCGAACCGCAGCCCCATGAAGAGACCCCGCCGCCTCAACTCGAAGGGAAGCGGATCGAATGCCTCGGCGAACCGCTCGGACAGCGTACCTACGCGTTCGAGGAACCCTGACTCGCCCACGATGTCGAGAACCGCCTGTGCGGCCACGCATCCAAGCTCGGCGCCACCGAACGTCGAGATGTGGATGAACGGATTCGCCTCCGAATCGAGAACTTCGTGCATCTCACGCGTCAGAAGCGTTGCGGTAATGGGGTAGATTCCCCCAGAGAGCCCTTTGCCGCTGATGACTGCATCCGGGGTCACACCTTCGTGCTGCACCCCCCACCAGCGACCCGTGCGCCCGAGCCCCGTCTGCACCTCGTCGACGAGGAGTTTCGCACCGCGCTCGCTGCAGAGCCTTCGGACCGCAGCAAAATAGCCCGGCTCTGGAATCGGCATGCCCAAGGTTGCGGGGATGGCTTCGAGGATGACGGCCGCGGTTTGATCGTCGATCGCACGCTCCATCGTCTCGATGTCGTTGAAGGGGACCTGAACGAACCCCGGAAGATTTGGACCGAAAGGATCCCGGAACTGCGCATCGCCCGCCGCCAAGGCTAGCCCGGTGTGTCCGTGATACGCGCCCCCTACAGATATGATTCCAATGCGCCGAGTCGCACCTCGTGCTGCTTTGATCGCGACGTCGACCGCTTCGCCGCCGGATACTCCGAACACGACTCGTGGAAGGGCATCGCCAAGCGTCGCGGAGAGCCGTGCGGCCAGCTGCGCGCGCTGAGTCGATACGAAGTGGTGGTTGCCGATATCGAGCTTGCCGAGCGCCGCAGCTACTGCGCCGGTCACACGCGGATTGCAGTGACCGAGGCTGAAGACCCCGCCATTGCCGTGGCAGTTGATCAGGCGAAGCTTGGTATAGGCGTCTTCGAACCAGATGCCTTCGCGCTTTCCCATGACCATTTGAAGGCCCATGCGCTGGTAGTACGCGAGCTTGTTGGGTGCGACGTGCTCGCGGAAGACTGAAGCCAAGTCCTCGAAACTCTCGAACGGCTCCGAAGGCGAATGCTGCGACATGCGCCGAAGTCTACCTCAGCTCGTTTCTTTGTTCAGCATCGTTCGAGCGCCGTTCCACCCAGAGCCGGGCCTCTTGACGAACTGGATGACGCGGGAGATCGTGCCGGTCCATGGAAGATCGACCGCTCAATCTCGCCCCTGCAAGCGTCGCAGATTACCGTGAGTTGGCTCGCAGGAAGCTGCCCCGACAGCTCTTCGACTACATCGATGGAGGCGCTTACCGAGAGACGACGATGCGGACGAACGTGGAGGACTTAGGCGACGTTCGTCTGCGACAACGGGTGCTTCGAGACGTTTCCGAGATCGATCTGAGCGCGGAAGTGCTCGGCAAACGGCTCTCCCTCCCCGTAGTCCTCGCGCCGGTGGGTCTCGCCGGGATGTTCGCGCGCCGGGGCGAGGTGCAGGCGGCGAGAGCCGCCGAGGGAGAGGGCGTTCCGTTCTGTGAGTCGACCGTCTCAATCTGCGCCATAGAAGAGGTGAGCCAGGCGACGAACGCGCCGCTCTGGTTTCAGCTCTACGTCATGCGAGACCGTGGCTATGCGGCCTCGCTCATGGAACGTGCACGAGGGGCTGGGTGCTCGACGCTGGTTTTGACCGTCGACTTGGCCGTCGTGGGCGCGCGATACCGGGACGCACGCAACGGGATGACCGCGCCCATCCCGGCGCGGAAGAAGCTGGTTCGGGCCTGGGACCTTCTCTCGCATCCGAGCTGGGTCTGGGACGTGGCGGTGCGCGGAAAACCGCTGACGTTCGGCAACCTCGAGGCGGCGGTGCCGGGGGCGCGTTCCCCCAATCAGTTCAAGGATTGGGTCGACAGCCAGTTCGACCCGAGCGTCACCTGGAGCGACCTAGACTGGGTGCGTCAGCATTGGCCCGGGAAGCTCGTGCTCAAGGGCGTTCTCGACCCCGAGGATGCGAAGGAGGCTGCGCGAGTTGGCGCCGACGCCATCGTGGTCTCGAATCACGGAGGCCGGCAACTCGATGAGGTCCGGTCGACGGCATCCGCGTTACCTCGAATCCGAGACGCGGTGGGCGACCGGCTCGAGATTCTCGTAGACGGCGGAGTCCAAAGCGGGCTCGACGTCGTGAAGATGATCGCGCTCGGAGCCAAGGCATGCCTCATCGGGCGCGCGTGGGCGTATGCAGTTGCAGGAGACGGTGAAGCAGGAGTCGCACACGTGCTTCGCATCATCCGAGACGAGATGAAGGTCGCCATGGCGCTCACCGGAAATCGTCGAGTCGAGGAGCTCGGACCCCAATCGCTCGATTTGCTTCGAGGCTGACACCGGTCTCGCCATCCATCGCGCAACGACTGCGCGAGCGATTTGACGTGACGCAATTTCTGCGCTGCCCTTTGACGGGAAATTGCTGAATTCCCAATCGAAGCGGCAAGCTGCTGAGTAACGGCACCCGAATTGCAACGAGGTAGGGTGCGCGACTTTGCGCGTCAAGAAAGGTCTTGTGAACCCAGTACTTCATGCCCACGGCAACGCGTTCCCAGGTGCGCCCGAGGGGGCGTCGAGCACGGCCTGGATCGACGGTCTCTGCGCTGATTTCTCTGGGCACTCCTTCCTGAGGAAGAGCAGTGACGAGTGCCCCATGATCGGTAGGTTCGCTTACGGGCTCGACCGGCTCGCGGCGACGGCGATGTCGGTGCCTTACAAGCGCAAGATCCATCCGCACCTCTCCGACACCACGCTGCAGGAGTATATCGACTACCACGCGTTCTACTCGCAGCGCAGTTTCCTCGATGCGCCCGGCACTGCTTTCGCTACGCCACCCGACGGGCACTCGGTCGTCGAACGCGCAACACGACGCCGTTCCTGGGATCCGAAGCACGCATCGCTGGCAAGCATCGACTTCTACAGCCCTTTTCAAACGCTCGATCCGCGCTTCCGAACGGAATACGCGGCGCTCGAACCGAACGACCGCGTCGAGTCTCGCGCCTGGTTCCATAGAGACGGGCCGCGCCCGGTGATCATCTTTCTTCACGGCTTCTCGGCGCCGGATTACCGAATCAACAAGATGTGGTTCTCCGCGCAGAAATTCTACGACGCGGGTCTCGACGTGGTCTTCATGAACCTCCCGCTACACGGTGGACGCATGCCGAGGTCGGCGGCCTATCACGGCACCGCGCTCATACAGCCATCCCTCTGGCGACTGAGCGAGGCCTGCGCGCAGGGGGTGATGGATCTCCGCATCCTGGTCGATCATCTGGTGAAGCGAGGCGCGCCGAAGGTTGGCATCATGGGCTACAGCTGGGGCGGCTTCCATGCTTCCATGCTGGCATGCCTGGAACCTCGGACCGACTTCATCGTGAGCGTTGCGCCCGTCGTCAGCATTGCAGACTTGGTGATGAGCTGGCCGACGCGTTCGTTCTTCGAAGATGCGCTCGATGAGCCAGCGATGATGATCCGCGAGCTCCGAAAGATCTTGGCGCCATTCACCCCGCTCTCCCACCGACTCAGCATTCCGAAGGACAGAGTGCTCTTGGTCGCAAGCGGCAACGACGGGATCATACCTGCTGTCCACACCGAAGCCCTCTGGGAACACTTTGGGCGGCCCGAGGTATACTGGAGCTGCGGAGGCCACATCCTTTATTTCGACAAGCGACGCGTAACCGATCGGGCGCTGCGTTTTCTCCATGAGATCGAGGTCATTGCGTAGGCACATGCAGGTCCTCGGCTACAGTCATCCCGACTTCCGTGCGATGCGCGAGGTGATCAAATGGTGCGTGCCGGCCCGCGGCCCAGGCGGCGCAGCGATTTCCGTGTATCACCGCGGGGAGCTGGTCGCGGATCTCGCTTGCGGAACCCGAGATCGGCAGGGACGCCCCTTCGAGCCGGAGACGCTCGCCCTCAGCATGTCGACCGGCAAAGGCGTGATGGCCACCCTGCTCCACCAGATGGTCGACCGCGGCCTCGTCGATCTCGAGGCACCGGTTGCGAAGTACTGGCCGGAGTTCGGGAGGAACGGTAAGGGGACGATTACCCTCAGGCAAGCTGCTTCGCATCGCGCGGGCCTCTACTCGATCGCGCGAATCATCGATTCGTCGGAGGAGATGTTCGACTGGCAGCACATGGTGCATGTCATCGAAGACATGTGGCCCGTACACAAGCCCGACACCGACTTCGGGTACCATGCGTGGACGGGGGGTTGGATCATCGGTGAAGTGCTTCAAAGAGTCAGCGGAAAGAGCTTTCCCGAGCTTCTCAAAGAAAACCTAGCCGATCCGCTCGAGCTCGACGGTCTTTACATGGGCTTGCCAGAAAGCGAGCTGCCGCGCGTCGCCGAGTTTCTGATCCCGGGCATTCCGCGCAGGATCCTACGAGGACGGCGGCGCGGTGTGCGCGCGCAGGTCCGTCGCACAGCATCGAGCACCGCTCGCTGGCACTCGGGGGTTGGCCAGGTCGTCGACGCAATGATTCCGCCTGGTCTTGGCGACGTGCTGGGCGATCCGCGATGGCTCACTTCGGTGATTCCATCCGGCAACGGCGTATTCAATGCGCACTCTCTCGCGCGTTTGTATGGTGCGCTCAGCCGAGGCGGTGCTCTCAACGGCGTGCGATTGCTCTCCGCTTCGGCGATCGCCGAAGCAACCGAGGATCAGAATTCGCCAATCGGACGCGTGATCCCTTTTCCCCTACGATTCAAGGTCGGCTACATGCGTCCGGTCTCGCTCGGCCTGCGCGTCTCGCTCGGAAGACGCCAGTTCGACCTCGGGCTGCCGAACCCACACGCCTTCGGGCACTTCGGGTTCGGAGGCTCCGGCGCATGGGCGGATCCCGAAAGGGAGCTCGGTGTCGCCATCGTGACCAATTGCTTCGGTGGACGCATCCCCGGAGACCTGCGCCCCGTGGCCGTCGCCACCGCGAGCGCCCGCTGCGCCGAGAGTCGCGCGAGCTAGCGTCGCAGTTGCGCGGACCCGCAGCCTACCGTATCGAGCGCGAATGCCGGTGCTCGCGCTCCTGTTTCTGCTGACGGCCGCGCTCTACGCCTCGGTCGGGTTTGGAGGCGGTTCCACTTACAACGCGCTCTTGGTATTGGCGGACACGGACTACCGCATCCTTCCGTCGGTCGCTCTGGTCTGTAATCTCATCGTCGTTGCAGGCGGCGCCTGGCAGTACCGGCGCTCGGGCGACCTGAACCTGGGCTTCGCTTTGCCCTTCGTCGCGCTCTCGATCCCGCTTGCCTGGTTTGGGGGCAGCGTTCCAATCCAACGCGACACGTTCATCATCCTCCTCGGCTTCTCGTTGCTCGCATCAGGCCTCGTCATGTGGTTTCAAGCGCCCGAATCGAAGGCGGCGCCGCCGGGTTCCGCGCTGGTGCTTTGGTTCGTAGGCCTACCCATGGGAGCTGCGATCGGTTTTCTTTCGGGAATGGTCGGCATCGGGGGCGGGATCTTCCTCGCCCCCGCCTTGCACCTGCTTCGGCTCGGCGACCCCAAGCGCATCGCTGCAACGTCGAGCTTCTTCATCATGGTGAATTCGATCGCTGGCCTCGTCGGCCAAGCGACCAAACAGGGCACCGCGGCGTACCTCGTGCAACTTGCGGACTACGTCTGGCTTGGCATCGCCGTTCTGATTGGCGGTCAGCTAGGCAGCCGCCTGAGCGCCCAGGCGCTCTCGGGTCGGATGGTGAAGCGGCTCACGGCCGTGCTGGTCCTCTACGTGGCCGGCCGATTGCTCCACATGAGCTTCTCTTGAAGGTCGTTCAGCGGCGAACGCGCCAAGGCTGCGCCCGTTCGAGCTGAGCAGCCAAGGTCAACAGGGTCGCCTCGTCGCCAAAGCGAGCGATGAACTGGACTCCGACCGGCAAACCGTTCTCCGTTCTGTGGAGGGGCACGGACATCGCGGGAACCCCGGTCAGATTCGCGACCATCGTGCGATGGAGGACCTGCTGCGAAAAAGCCTGCATCTGGGCCTCCATGACGCGTTCCCGAAGTTGAGGGAGATGAAAGAGCCCCGCGGCGGCCCGGGACACCATGAAGCGAAGCAGTCTCTGCTCCCCGGGCCGGGGCTCCGCATCCTCTAGGCGCACGGGCACCCGGCCGAGGGTGGGGGTGACGAGCAGATCATATCGCTCGTAGAATTCAGAGAGCGCCAGACCGATGCGCAGTCCGAGGAGCCGTGAGGCGCCGACGCGCTCGGCGGGAAGCGCACGCCCGACCGCTGCGAGCAGAAGGACGACCTCCTCGAGCGAGCCCCGGACCTTGGCGGAGCCGTATTTCGCCTCGAGAGCGCTCACCAATGCCGCCGTGTTCGTGGCACCCAGAATGATCGAGGCCTGGAGCACCTCCCACTCGTCGTAAGGAAGCGGGACCTCCTCCACGATATGCCCTAAGTCCTCCAAAAGAATGGCAGTTTGGCGCACCGCCTGCACTGCCGGAGGCTCCATCGCCGCACCAAAAACGTCGGCGGCTGTCGATATACCGACACGCAATTGCGCCGGATCGCGGCTCAGTCGGTCCAGAAAGCCGGTCGGGCCCGGGGCCAAGCAAGGCGAACCGCGCTCGGCTCCGGCCGTGGCATCGAGCATCGCGGCGGAGTCCCGGACGCTCCGGCTGATGACGTGGGACGTGGACTGTCCCTCATAGTCCCAGCTGAAGTCGGGTCCGATTGGGTTCCGACCACGGCTGGGCTTGAGGCCGAAGACGCCGCAGGCCGCGGCGGGCATCCGGATCGAGCCCCCTTCATCGCTGGCCGAGGCCATCGGAACGATGCCAGCGGCCACCGCCGCCGCCGAGCCCCCGCTCGAGCCCCCTGCCGAACGGGTCACGTCCCAGGGGTTTCGAGTCGGCCCCCAGGCCTTCGGCATGGTGAAGACCGAGAGCTTGTATTCCGGAGTGTTGGTCTTTCCGAACACGACCACGCCGGCATCGAGGAAGCGACGGACGATTTCAGCGGTGTGCTGGGAGATCTCCCCCTTGTGGAGCCGGCTCCCATTGCTCATCGGCGTGCCCTGAAGCGCGTGGTGTGCGTCTTTGAGCAAGAAGGGCACCCCTCGGAACGGACCGCGGAGCTCGTCGCGAAGCCTGGTGTGCGCATACTCGTAGAGCGGAGTGACGATGGCGTTGAGCTCCGGGTTCAGCTTCTCCGCACGAAGGATTGCAGCCTCCAAGATCTCCTTCGGTTGCACGTCTCCTCGTGCAACGAGCTCGGCGAGCCCGAGCCCATCGTAGTGAACATAGTCGTCAAACACTGCGCTTCACCTTCACCCCGCCTCGTCGTGCGGATGCGACCTGCGGGCCCGGGAGTTGAGAATCGCGATGATGGAACCGACGCTCACGAAACCGATCACGTAGGCGCCGCCGTGGCTCAAGATGTTCGCGTGCACTTCGTAGAGAGCGAGGCTGGTTCCAATTCCCAGACCATAGGCAAACCAAGGCTGCTCACGCCAACGCATCTTCTGACGCTTGGTGAGGAGCGCGACCAGAGGCCAAAACGAAGTCGATGCGACGTAAGACCGGTACGGCTCTCCCATCTCTTCGATGAGCCTCCGATCTTGGTGCAGCCCCCCGACCAACGAAAGAACGACAGCGCCGACGAAGAAAACGAATGGCGCCGGTGCGGGTGCGAGGAGCGCATGGGCAGCCGCCCAAATTGCGATGCCTGAAAAAAACGGATGACGAGTCACCTGCTGAACGCCGCGTGCGGGCACGACGCGGTGGCGGAATGTGGCCATCGGCAGGCGCGGGTAGACCAAAACCGCGGTGATGAACAGCGAAAAGCCGGCGACCGAAAGTGCGATCAACGCGCCCCGCACCGGGGGAATCGTCACGAGCAGTGGAGCCCGTAGCTCGGCGATCCGGTGTTGCGCAACGTAGTGAACCAGCGCCGCGAAAGTGAGGATCGCGATGAACGAATAACCAAGAACGAATCCGCCCTCACCGAGCCGTCGCACGAGCCGCTCTCGCACCGGACGCATCGTGAGCCCGACATGGGTTCCGCCGAAGAGAAGCCACAAGAGAGCCGTTATCCATCCTTCTTCCATCGGCGTTCCGCATCGTACGACGGTTTGTGCCGGTTCTCCAGGGTGCTGCTAGACTTCCGTGCGTCATGAAGGTGCTGCACGTCTGCGCGGTGGCGTTTGGGCTCGAGACGCTGCTGTTGCCGCAGATTGACCATCTGAGGAACCTCGGTCTAGAGGTGGAGGCAGCGTGCTCGCCGGATCCGCGGGTAGAAGGGATGCGCGCCCGCGGGTACAAGATCCACGAGATCGCGATCGACCGAAAGATCGCGCCGCTCGGCAATTCGAAGAGCGTCGCCGCCTTGGTTCGGCTCATGCGAGCCGAGCGGTACGATCTGGTACATACGCACGCACCGGTCGCCTCGGTGCTCGGGCGCGTTGCCGCCAAGCTCGCGGGGGTCGAACGAATCGTCTATACGGCCCATGGCTTTTACTTTCACGAGAACATGCCGCGCAGCAAGTACGCCCTCTATCATGGCATCGAGAAATCGGTTGCAAGGATCACCGACCTGATACTGGTTCAGAGCCAGGAGGACTACGACACCGCTGTGACCAGCGGCCTCGCGAGCGCCGCAAAGATTCGGTATCTCGGCAACGGGATCGACCTGGCTCGCTTCGACCCCGCCGGCTCCAGCGGAGAGTCGCGCGCTGCCCTCCGGCGCGACCTCGGCATACCCGACGGCCGCTGGCCCATCGTCGGCATCACTGGCCGGATCACCCGCGAAAAGGGGTTCGGCGAGCTCGTCGAAGCGCTCTCTCTACTTCGAAGCGACTTCCCCAGTGCGCATCTCCTGGTCATCGGCGGACAGCTATCGACCGAGCGCGACGCGTTCGAAGACGCATTGGTCGATTTCATCACGGAGCGGGACCTCGACGCGTACGTCACGTTCGCTGGCTTTCGCGAAGACGTCGAGGACCTGCTCGGGCTTCTCGATGTCTTCGTCCTACCGTCGTATCGAGAAGGGCTCCCTAGATCCGTGCTCGAGGCGATGGCGATGGAACGTCCCGTGGTAGCGACGAACATCCGCGGATGCCGTGAGGCCGTGTTGGACGGAGTCACGGGACTGCTCGTGCCAACCAAGGATAGCCACCAGCTCGCATCCGCGATCGGGCGAATCGCATCGAATCCGGAGTTGGGCCTGCGCTTCGGAAGAGCTGGGCGCGCTCGAGTCGCCGCGGCCTTCGACGAGCGCTTCGTCTTTGCGCGCCTCGAGACCTTCTATCGCGAGCTCGGGGTGAGCTTCGCGTGAGAGTCTTGGTCACCGGGGCAACGGGTTTCGTCGGCGGGCATCTGCTGCCTCCCCTCGCAGCGGTCGGGCATTCGGTTTCGATCGGGTTGCGCAAGGCGGAGTCCGCGTGCCAGTTGGCTCCTACTCTGCGCACCGCGGCACGCACGATCGTCGTCGGCGAAGTCGATGCGTACACCGATTGGCGTCAGGCACTCGAAGGCGTGGACGCGGTGATTCATCTGGCAGCTCACGCCCATCAGCTCGGAAGAGGCGCTGACGACGAAGCGGCATTCCTGCGAGTCAACGCGGACGGCACTGCTCGCTTGGTAGAGCAATCCATGGAAGCTGGCGTCGGCCGCTTCATTCTCATGAGCTCGATCGGAGCCGTGACCTCGGCCTGCGACGCGCGCATCACCATCGAAACCCAATGCGAGCCAGAGACGGCCTACGGGCGAAGCAAGTTGGCAGGCGAGAGGGCTCTGAAGGAACGGGCGAAGGGGACGCCAATGGCCTGGACGATCCTTCGTCCTACGCTGGTCTACGGGCCCGGAAACCCGGGCAACATGGAACGGCTGATTTCGTTGGTACGACGCGGTGTGCCTCTGCCGCTAGGGGCCATCCGGAACCGTCGAAGCCTGACCTACGTGGGCAATCTCGTGAGCGTAACTCTCGCGGCCCTGGCCCACCCGGGTGCGGACAATTCTACTTTCCTGGTTGCTGACGGACAGGACGTCTCGACTCCCGAGCTAGTTCGGCGCATCGCGGCGCTTGCCGAGTCACGCACCCGCGTCGTATCGGTTCCCCTCCCCTTGCTTCGCGGTCTGGCTCGCGGGGCCGACGCGCTGAGCGCACTGACCACGATGTCTCTTCCCTTCGACACGGCAACGCTTCAACGCCTCCAATCCTCGCTTTATGTGGACGTCGAGCCCCTGCGGGTCACACTCGGTTGGACCCCGCCGTTCAGCCTCGACCAAGGCCTGAGATGCATGCTGAGCCCATCCTAGTCTTGACGCTCACCTCCCTGCTCGCGTTCAGCCTGAGCTGGATCGGCGCTCGGCAAATCGTTCGGCGCCTCTCGGACAGGCTCATCGACGTGCCCAACGCGAGGAGCTCACATACGATGCCGACCCCCCGAGGTGGTGGAATCGCGTTCGTCGGAGCATTCTTCGTCGCGCTCGGCGTGGCGGCTGCGATCATGCCCGGAGCACACAGCGGGCGATCGCCTCTTCGCAAGGGTTCCGTTCGTCCTATTGCCACTGTGGCTCGTCGGTGCTGCGGACGATGCACGTGGCGTCGCAACCAGCGTGCGCTTCGTCGTTCAACTGGCCGCAGCTTCCCTCGCCGTCTTCTGGTTCGGTCCTTTCCCCGGATTCGACGCAGTCCTGCAGAGTCTGGCTCCGCCCTGGGCAAGCGTCATGCTCAGCGTCATCGCGGCTACGGCGATCATCAATTTCTACAATTTCATGGATGGTCTGGACGGACTCGTGGCGGGCAGCTCGGCGATTCAACTTGCATTCTTCGCGAGCTATCTCGGACAGCCCGGTTGGTGGCTGCTGGTCGCCGCCCTCGCGGGGTTCCTGCTGTGGAACTGGCCACCTGCGAAGATCTTCATGGGCGACTCCGGCAGCACGGTCCTCGGCGCAGCAGTTGCCCTTGCGCTGCTTCGAGCCCCAAGCGCGCCAAGCATGTGGTGGGCCGGCGCCGTCACAGCCCCGATTCTAGGAGATGCGGCTTTCACTCTCATCCGACGCATCTCCAAACGGGAAAATGTCTTCGTCGCCCACAAATCGCACGTCTATCAGCGGCTCAATCAATCGGGCTGGTCACACGCTCGTGTGTCCATGCTCTATTGGGGCGCTACGCTGGCGATCGCGCTACTGGTCGCGACGCTAAGCTGAGAACCTCGGCGTACCCAGAGGCCACGCATGCGCTCTCGAGGATGCCCCGCTCCCTCAGCATCGCGTGGAACCTCGGGAGGTTGTAGTGGGGGACGGTCATCAGAAGGTGGTGCTCCAGATGAAACTGCACTCGGTTCGGAGCGATGAACAGTCGCTCGAAAGGGCCCGCAAGAACGGTTCTCGTTTGACCGATAGGGTCACCCGGATCGGGCACGACCGCGTGCTCGGCAATCGAGCGGATGCGCGCGACTAGCTTGTTGGTCGTGAGCCAGGCCCCGAGCCAAAGCAGATAGAGCAGCGGCTGCCCGATTGCCCAGAGGAAGCCAAAGAGAACGAGATTGCTGACCAATGTACCCACGACCATCCGAATCGCAGGCCCGCGCTCGAGGCGGAGCGGCAAGGTCCCCGAGTCGACTTGCTCGCCGCGTAGGACTTTGACGACCAGATAGCTCGTTCCGAGCAGCTGCTTGAGCCCCGTGATGCCGAGCAGATCGCGCGCTACCTTTCGCGCCATGCTTCGCTTCGAAACCGGAAATGCGGTTGCAAGGACCAGATCTGGATCGCCCTCCGTCCAGGTCTTCGCGTGATGCTCCAGATGATGAGCTCGGTACATGTCTGCGCTGAGATAAATCGGATATCCGCAGAGCCAATTGCCCACGAAGTCGTTGAGCCCGCGGTTCTCGAAGAGTGTTCGATGCGCGCTCTCGTGCATCACCACCGCAAACCCGAGCTGTCGCGCTCCAATGACGAACAAGCCCAGCACGATCGTGAGCACGTTGGGCAGCAACGCAACCATCGCCATCGACGCAGCGACGAGCAGGTAGTTGACGATTATGGTGAACCAGGCCCGATGCGCGCGGATGACCCGTAACTCCCGGATCTCGTCCGTGCTGAACTGCTCGAGCCAGGCCTTGCCGCTCTTCGCCATGTCCTAGCCGCGGAGGATGTACTGCTCGAGCTGCTCGATCGTCATGTCTTGCTCGGAAACGATGCTGCGGACGAGGTCCCCGATGGAAAGAATGCCGTGCAACTCGTCGTCTTCCATGACGAGCAAGTGCCTCGTTCGCTTACCCGTCATGATGGCCATGCAGTCGCGCGTCGTTTTATCGAGGCCTACCGACAGGACTTCATCATCCATCGCTTCGCGTACGGGGGTGGTCGGAGAAGCCTTTCCCTTGAGGAAGACGTTGCGCGCATAGTCGCGTTCCGTGATCATTCCGATCACCTTGCCATCCTCGCGTACCACGAGAGCTCCGATGTCGAGATCGGACATCCGTCTAATGGCTTCCAAGACCGTTGCGCCCGGCGCAATCGCTTCCACGTTGTGGCCCTTCCGCTCGAGCAACTGAGCTACGGTAGTCATCTCTTGCCTCGCTCCGTGCGAGGATAGCACCTTCCCTCGGTGCGCAGAAGCACTAGAGCGCTGCAGAATTATGGGCCGGGCACGAGCGGAAGGACTTGAACAGTCGCCAGAACATCTTGGCTCGGACGATTCAGTAGCGATTGCGCGGCAAGGTGCGGATCGGACGACCTCGCCGAAACGCAGTGAATCCCGATTGACGGCTCTACTCGGGACACGTGTCGCGGACTCGGACACGATTGATGCAATCCTCGCGCATGCGCGTCTTACATGGGGAGCCATGCGTGTGATCTGAGCAAGCGAAGGGTGGGTCAGGAGTTCAGAGGAGGGCTTCTGAGTTGGCGGCCGCCACTATTCCGGTGCTGCTCGCGACGTTGCTTCGCGTCGGGCTCTTCGAAATGCGTTGAATACGCGGTCGGGAGCCACGGCACGGGTCTTGATAGTGCACCGTCGTCGTGGAGCTACACGCCGCAGCAACGAGCGAGACGATTTCTCGATCGTACGTGCGTCGCGCTCCGGAGCGTGGGGTGCTCCACCGCGTCGTCCGCGACCACCTTCAGACCTTCCTCTGGGAGCTCGACCGACGTGAGAACGAGCGGGGCGCTCTTGGGCCTTGGCAGCATCCCGAGAACCCGACTGCGCGCCACATCAATCCACGACCCGCGCCACGAGGCTCGTGCCCTCGGGGAGCGTGACGTCACCACCGGTGCGTAGAAGCCCTAGCCCGTAGGTCAGAACCGCCAAGGTCACCGAGCCCTTGATGCGACTCTTTCCTTCGAAGCGTTGTGGTGAGTCGTCGAGACGTACGACGCTGCCGTTTGCATCCGTCGTGCTCTTGAATGACACCTCCATCCATCCGGGTCGGCCGATGCGTGGGTTCTTCCGACGCTCGATGCTCGCCATCACGACCGTTCCCTTGTGAACGACCACGGTGCCGTCGCGGTTCGTCACGTCGTCCATGACCGCAAAGTACGGTTGTTGCCCGGTGCTGGTCGGCTTCTCCGATGCGCCTTCCCACGACGCGATGGAGAGAACTGCGACCACGGGGATCGAGGTTCCTGTGGGGACGCTGTGCCTCGTCAAAACCCCGTCCAGCACGCAATCGTTGACGTTTTCGAGCTCCGGGTCAGGCTCGCCACCTTGATGCGTCATCTCTTGTGCGCCCTACTCGCCACTGCCCGATCGAGCCTGAAGTCGCAGCGCGAGCTCGCCCTCGAAAACCTCGCCTTGCGACAACAGCTCGCCATTCTGAAGCGCAAGACTGGGCGCCCCAAACTGAACGACACGGACCGCGTATTCTGGGTTGCGCTTTCGCGTCTGTGGACAGGCTGGGAACACGCCCTGATCCTCGTTAAGCCTGAGATCGTAATCGGCTGGCATCGTAAGGGCTTCAAGCTCTACTGGACCTGGAAGAACCGAAAGCGAGCTGGTCGTCCACGGATCGATCCGGAGATCCGGTCGCTCATCCGTCGAATGGCCCGCGAGAATCCGACTTGGGGAGCGCCTCGCATCCACGGCGAATTGCTCAAGCTCGGCTTCGAGGTCGCTGAAGCTACGGTGTCGAGGTACATGCCGCGTCGGCGAAAGCCACCGTCCCAGACCTGGCGTTCGTTTCTCCGCAACCACACCCTGGGCCTCGTTTCCATCGACTTCTTCGTTGTGCCCACGGCCACATTCCGCGTCCTGTACGTGGTCCTCGTGCTTGAGCACGAGCGTCGACGCATCGTACACTTCAACGTCACCGAGGCTCCGTCCGCCCGGTGGACAGGTCAGCAATTGGTGAACGCCTTCCCCTACGACTCGGCGCCGAAGTATCTCATCCGGGACCGAGACAAGATCTATGGCGCGGCCTTCGTTCGTCGCGTGCGTGCGATGGGAATCGAGCATGTCCTCACCGCGCCTCGGTCTCCGTGGCAGAATCCCTACTGCGAGCGCGTGATCGGAACCCTTCGGAGGGAGTGCCTCGACCACGTCATCGTCCTCGGAGAGCAGCACCTACGGCGCATCCTCCGGAGATACCTCGAATACTATCATAGCTCCCGGACCCACCTCGCGCTCGACAAGGACGCTCCGGCGCCGCGTAAGCGCGAATCCATCGATCAAGGCAAAGTCATCGCCCTCCCGATGGTCGGCGGCTTGCATCGTCGCTACACCCGAGTCGCAGCCTGAGCGAGCGTTTCGGTCTCACGACGAACGTCGAGCGTGAGCTCGAGCTGCCCGCATTGTGCGGAGCTCAGAAAAAACGCCGTGTTTGGCTTGCGCGTTTGGAGCCGTGACCAACGCACGTGAAGGCTCGCGCCCCGTCCGCTTGATCGCCTTCGCGGACATTGGGGGCTATCATCTCGCGACGGATGACGTTTTGAGGAGCGACAGCCTGAAATCGACGTCAATCTTCGTCTTGAATGTGTCCTGAATGTCGATCTTAGTGAGCACGCCGAATCCGTTCGCTTGGAGCGCATCCTCTACTCTTCGAAGCGCCTCCTCCATCGAGACGCCTTCGAGCTTTTTCGAGAACGCGTAGCTCGGATTTTCAGTGTCAGCCGACTCCCCAGTCGCGGGCTCAGCCGCTTTGGGTTGGGTCGGCTCCGTGTTCTTCGATGTGCAGCCCATGGCACCAACGAGCAAAATCAACAGGGTAACCGCGGTCATATGCATGACTTCCCTTTGTTGGCGGGAGTCTAGGGTCGATGGCCTTGCCGGTCACCTACCGCAAGGCCGCCCGCGCTTCGGTTCGGTGGTTGCGCCGTTCGACTATCCAACCGAAGCGTCTCGGACGGGCGTTCCCCGAACAGTCGATGATACGCACCGGCGAACCGCCCGAGATCCCAAAAACCCAGTCCGAAGGCGATCCTGGTGACGGTCGTCTCCTCTGGGCAGCTCGCGCGAAGAAGTCGCCGGGCTTGATGCAGACGATGGACGCGAAGGTATTCTGCGGGCGAGACGCCGTAGCATTTTTGAAAGGCACTTCGAAGAGTCCGCTCAGGTATGCCGCTTTGTCGAGCCAGATCCGGGATGGACAGCGGTTGGTCGGGATAGCCCATGGCGAGCTCTACGGCTGCCTTGGATTGGCGATGCCAACGGACGAAGTGACGACTCGAGGAATGCTGGCTCCCCGCAAAAAGTTCATTGGCTGCCTCCAGCATTTCATTTTCAAAAGAGGTCTTCGCAACTGGAGAATCCAAGAGCTGAGGGTGGGATTCGACGGACGAAAGGAAACGGCGCACCAGAGACGTGAAACGTCCGGTCACGTCCTGTGGCGCTTTGAGCAGACGTGCCTTGACGGAGGACGCGAGCTCCGACTCTTGCCATGATGGAAACAGTACCGAAGTCGGGATATGCACCGCGAGCCACTCGTGGCTTTCGTGGCAGGCGAAACAGAACTCGCCACCGGGTGGATCCACGAAAACCTGACGATCATCGATGACTTGCCCATTGGCGAGGCCTGCATGCGATTGATGGTAAAACGTCCACCCATGACTGTCTGTCGCCCCCGCGGCC
The DNA here is from genome assembly GCA_963786865.1 of uncultured delta proteobacterium. Classification (GTDB taxonomy): domain Bacteria; phylum Myxococcota_A; class Polyangia; order Polyangiales; family Houyiibacteriaceae; genus SG8-38. Next base: position 123,468 of record CAWBAV010000012.1, read on the forward strand.
ACGCTACCACCGCCTTCGTAGGCTTGCCGAAGCTCGAGTGAGCCAGCCGTCGCAGATCGCAAGGTCCATCGTGGCTCGTCCAAAGACCGTAGCCGGATCACCACGGACGCTTCCCGTATCGTCTCGGCGAACGCTTCGAATTCGTTGTAGATGAGAGACGTCATCCTGATCCCTCCTAGGGTCAAAAAAGCATATCCCAGGTTCCGGCTGCTTCAACTAGCCGAAATTACGTAGCCGACTTTGCCATCGACATCCATAGCACTCGCCCAGCTTAGAAGGAGTGCAACATGCCCACGCGTTTTTCCCCTTTGTGGTTCCTGGCCCTGATTGGCGCATCAGCCCTTGGATGTTCCGACGACGGCGTCGGCGACGACGTCATCATTCCCTACAACGAGTACAGCAGCACTCCCAGCATCGGGCGCGGCACCGGCACGTCCACGGATCCGCGGGATCCTGGATACGGCGCAATGCGCTTTTTCATCGAGAACGTCGAGGAGTACACGAAAGACATCGGAAGGGTCGTCTTCCAACCCGATCAGAGCACGGGCCGTGAAGTCAACGCCCTCCAAGCGGGCATTCAGTTTGCCAACAAGAATGGGCCCGAGCCGCTCTTTTCGAGACTGAGCTGGGGCTTCATCTACAACTCGTGGCCATTTGGCGTTCGGTTCGAGCAGATGGTCGACTTCCTGTATGAGGCTGAGATCGAGCTTGACGGCTTCAGCGGCAACGGGATCGAGCTGGCCCAGTTCATACTCGATAGGCGGGGTGGAACACAGATCGTTCTGCCGGTGATCGGCAGTACTGAGCAAGTGTCGGGTTATTTCCCGCAGCCGATCGGGACACCCGACTGCAGCGAGGGCGATGCGGAGTGCGCGAGTCAGGGGGACGGTGTTGGCATCGAAGGCCTATGTACTTCGGGCTGGAGACTCCGTTACCTGAACGAACCCGAAGAGGTCTTGGATATCGCCTGCGACTTGCTCGTCGATCGTCAGGCGATTCCCGAGAGAACGCTGACGTTCTTCCCACCCGTGGGAGGGCAATCGGTGCTGCTGCCAATGCAAAGACGCGTCATCCAGGGCTTCGAGTTCACGGTCCCGTCTGACGATTTGATCGAGTTCTTCCCGATCAAGGAGGCCACCGCTGAATCACCGCTCGGCAATCCCGATGCCGGTGATTTGGATTGTAGTCCAGCCCTCCCGTTCCCGATCCCCGATGGCACTGTATCCAACTGCTCGCAAAACATCGGTCAGGTCGGTGGACGCTACGTCCATAGCCCGGGCTGGCATCAGCCGTACTTGATGGCGTGGATACACATCGACAAAGACGTCTGGAATGGACTCAGCGCTGCCCAGCAAGAGGCCATCGAGCGCGCGGCAAAAGACGCGCTGCTCGAATCGTACGACACCACTGACTCGATCCAATGCGAAAGGCTGCAGAACATCCTCGACATCAACCAAGGGATCGATCAGCGCAACGTCGACGGCACAGTGCGATCGATCGACGGGAACCCGGTGAGCGCAGCGATGACCCTGGCGACATGGCCCGACGAAGCGCTGGACGTGCTTCTCGATGCCCGAAATGAGCTCATGGCATCGCGCGAAGGCCCCGAAGATCCGAATGCCAAGACGGACGCGGAGCAGGACTTCACGGCCATCTGGGGAGCCGTGCAAGAGTATGTAGCAAGCATTGGCGCGGAACAGTTTGACCCCCCGACCTTCCCTGGATCGGTCGGCTTGGCCCCAGGCGAGGAATGTACCCTCGTCAGGTGACCTGGTAAGAGGCCGGCCATGAGAAGGGGTTCCCACCGAGGCGCTTGTCAGCGAATGTTCGTCCTGTTGGTCGGCATCGGCCTGGCTACCGAGGCAAGCGCTTCGGCCCAGACCGAGTCGGACTTCGAGATCTGGACGGCCGCGTTCTTCACGGGCCAGCTCTTCTCCGACACGCCAACCCCGACCTTGTGGTTCGATGCGCAAGCGCGTCGAAGTGAGGTGGGCACGGTCCTCATTCTTCGGCCCGGCGTAGGCGTCGCGTTGGCGCCGTGGGCGAGTCTTTGGCTAGGCTACGCTTGGACGCCGACGTGGCTCGATGCGACGGGAGGGCTGCTCGACGAGCATCGCATTTGGGAGCAGCTCACACTCGATTTCAGGCGGGTCCCGGGCCTTCTCCTGCAGTCGCGCACTCGCTTGGAGCAGCGCTTTCAACCGGATTCGTCCGGAACCTCCCACCGTTTTCGTGAGTTCGTCCGGTTGAACTACCGGCCGACGCAGCGGCTGCCCATCGGGATCGCATTCTTCGACGAGGTCTTCCTTGGTATCCGCGGAGCGGGCTGGGCGGCGCAGGGCTTCGATCAGAACCGCGCCTTCTTGGGGCTCGCTGTCTTCGCTCTCGAAGCCCTCTTCCGCGTCGAGGTCGGCTACCTCAATGTCTTCTTGTCGCGTGAGCCCAATCGGATCGCACACGCCCTATCGCTGAACTTCTTCGTCTCGTACGGCGGACGCTCCCCGAGCGCGCAGGAGACCCAATAGACCCTAGACTCAGTTCTGCCATCAAAAGGAGTTACTAATGACGATACGATTGACCACCGCTGCTGCCATTGTCGTCTTGCTGTCGCAAGGATGCGAGAAAGACGCGGCCAAGACGACGCCGACCCCGCGAGTCGAGACCGTGCTTACCCAGGAGGAGCGAGACAATCTCACACCGGATGAGATCGTCGAGTCGTTTCGAGATGGGAATCGCCGATTCATGCGCGGTGACCTGACCGTGCGAGACCACTCGAGGCAAGTTCGGGCTGCCGCGCTCGGCCAGTTTCCGAAAGCGGTCGTCCTCTCTTGTCTCGACTCGAGAGTGCCCGTCGAGGATGTGTTCGATCGAGGGATTGGGGACATCTTCGTCGCGCGAGTGGCGGGGAATTTCGAGAACATCGACATCCTCGGCAGCATGGAGTTCGGGACCAAAGTCGTGGGGGCCAAGGTCATTTTAGTGCTTGGCCATGAGGACTGCGGCGCGGTCATGGGCGCCATCGATGGGGTCGAGCTCGGCAACATCACCCCCATGCTGGCGAACATCCAGCCCGCGGTGCAGACCGTCTCGAACCAATACGAAGGCGACAAGTCCAGCAAGAGCCACGAGTTCGTTCACTTGGTCACAGAAGAGAACGTTCGCCAAACCATCCGAGACATTCGACAGCGAAGCGAAATCGTGCGGGAAATGGAAGCCGCGGGAGATCTGATGATCCTCGGGGGCGTCTACGACATGAAAACGGGCGAAGTCGAGTTCCTGGACTAAGGGGACGGCCGCGAGGCCCGAGAGCCCACGGCTAATTGGGCGCAGTTTGTAGCCCGTCAGCAGAACTCGGACACGAAGGGGTGTTGAGTTAAGAGACACTTTGCGAGAGCGTGGGCTCTCGGCAGGAGTGTCTGATGCCAAGATGGAACAAGCAATCGAGTGAGGCAGCCATGCGGGAGACCCGGATCTCGGGCGCTTGCTTCGTCGCTGGAAGCTTCAAGGCTTTGCCCAGCGCTACGGCCGGCCCCCAAGGCCCGACGACTTCATCTGCCCCGATGCACGCACCATGCAGGCGCTCACGCCCGGCAGGACCTCCAAAGCGCCCGACCCGGATGGCATCTGGCCCGCGCTCTGCGAGGCGGTGCTGTGTTTGAACGTCGAATGGCCGAGGGACAACGTGGTGCAGTTGCCGCTCGCCGCGAGCGTCGGTTGGGACAAACGCACGGACAAACTGGGACACGAAATTGAAAAGCGCAGTGAAGGCGGCGGTTTACTGGCTCCAGCGGTAGGACCCGAACCGACGAGCGGCCGGGAGACGCTCAGGCGTTTGTCATGGCGATACTCCAGGCGATGATGAGCTGGGCCGCGTAGTATAGCGGCAAGCCCCAGAGCCGGTTCACGAAGCCTCGATCGACGAAGCGATCGCGGACCACTGCGATGTCAGAGGCGGTGAACATCAGCGCCCCAACGGGAACCATCCAGGGCGCACCTGCCCCACCGGCGCCGACCGCGACGACGCACATGATGGCGATGACCAGCATGTAGATGCCAATCGGGACGCGCATCTCAGTCGCGTGCGGGAAGACCCACCGCGCAATCAAGAACACGAGCACGCCCATCGCCAAGCCGGCGAGCCAAGCGTAGGACGCGCTCAGTGGGAGCAAGCCAAACCCGAAGACATAGGCCACGTGACCGAGCAGGAACGAAACCAGACCGGCGAGGAAGTATTGCCTGGCCCTTCCGAGCAAGCACACGTCGCCGATCGCGCCGAGGATCAAGCCGGCTAGGATCGTCTTCCCGTAGCGAGACTCGAGCGCTCCGAATCCGATCGCGGCCACGATGAACCCCATCGATGCAAACGGCTTGCCGAGCGAACGCAAGACCGGCCGATCTTTCCATTCTCCGACGAGTAGAACGGCAAGGCCAAGGCCAGTCATCAGCTCACCCAATCCATTGAGACTCATCGTCCTGTCCTCTCAGCCCTCGAAATACCCAGCGGTGATCCGTCTTCCTCCAGGAACCGGAACGGGTCCAGCTCCCGGTGATCATCCGCCCACTGCCACGCAGTCGGAGCACATCCTCGAAGTCCATGTGGCTGGTTGTGCAACGGTTCGTAGCAACAGAGTTCTTGTCCGCCCTGCGCGCGAGGGCGGCGAGGAACCTCAGCGGAGCAAGCACGACGATGAGCGACGAACAGCCACTTCTCTTGGCAGGCATCAGAATGATCGAATTCACCCACGTGCTGATGGGCCCGGCCGCGGGTTTGATGCTGGCGGACCTAGGGGCAGACGTGATCAAGCTCGAGCCCACCGACGGTGACAAGATGCGCTCGTTGACTGGCTCCGGCGCCGGCTGCTTTCCGGCCTACAACCGCAACAAGCGACTGATCTACCGTTCCGAAAAGGGGTTCCTTGCCGGTCCGTACGAAGCGCGAACCGCGATGGCGTTCGCGCGGCCCTTCTGCAACGCGATCTCACTGGAGAGGCCGCGGCGCCGATCGCGCGGCCCGAGGAGCGATTCGACGAGGGCACGAAGCCAAGCTTCCCGCTCTACCCCTCGAAATGGACGGAAAGCGTCTTGGTTTACGCCGTCCAGTGCCACGCGCCGGGGAGCACAGTCGAGAGGTGCTCGCCGAGGCCGGTTACTCAGAGGAATCGATCGAAGCGATGCTGAGCAGGGGCATCGTGACCGCCAAGTCGCCGGGCCTCGCTCCCGAGAGCCCCCTCGAAGGCCTTCGGTGTGTGCTTCTTTGAGATTGTGCTAGGCCCCGCGCTCCATGTCTGAGCAACTTAGCCTAGAGCAGGCCCCTGCGGGCCTCGGCGCAGCGCTGCGCAACGCCGGATTCGAGACCTTTACCGCGATCCAGCAAGCGATCTTGCAGCCGGAGCTGGCAGGCCGCGACCTGCGGATCTCCTCCCAGACCGGCTCCGGCAAGACCGTCGCGCTCGGTCTCCTCCTCGCACCGAGCGTCCAGATCGCCGCTGCGGACGCGCGCCCGCGGAAGTCCCGCAAGTCAGCCCCGGCCTCCCCCGTCGCCCTACTCATCGCTCCGACCCGCGAGCTTGCAGGGCAGCTCGGGCGTGAGCTCCACTGGCTCTACGAACCGCTCGGAGCTCGTGTCGTCGTCGTTACGGGTGGAACCAGCGTCGTGCAGGAGCGGTCCCAGCTCTACTCGCTTCCCCATGTCGTGATCGGCACCCCTGGCCGCCTCCTCGATCATCTGCGGGCCGGAGCCATGAACCTCGATGAGCTCGAAACACTCGCGCTCGACGAGGCGGACGAGATGCTCGACATGAATTTCGAGGAAGAGCTGGACGGGATTCTCGGATTTGCACCCGAGGCGCGAAGGACGCACCTCGTCTCTGCCACGTTCCCTCGCGAGGTCGTGAGGCTCGCGGACCGCCTTCAAGAAGCCCCCGTCTCGGTTCAGGGAACGACACTCGGAAAAGCGAATGCCGACATCGAGCACCTGGTGATGCACGTCCGACAGGCCGACCGATTCAATGCGGCGATCAACGTCCTCCTTCGCTACCCCGAAGACAAGACGCTGCTCTTCGTGCGCACACGAACGGAGACGGTACGGCTCGCCGACGAGCTCTGCGCAGCGGGACTCGCCGCGCGCGCCCTGAATGGGGAGATGACCCAACGCGAGCGAACTGCCACGTTCACGCAATTTCGAAAGGGCACGATTCGCTACCTGGTCGCAACCGATGTGGCGGCGCGCGGACTCGACGTCCAAGACATCGGGCGGGTCATTCAAGTCGACCTTCCCGACAATGCCGACGTGTTCACCCATCGAAGTGGACGCACGGGTCGAGCTGGGCGAAAGGGTACGAACGTGCTCTTCGCGGCGTCGCGCTCCGCATCTCGCGTGAAGAACACGTTGCGCGCAGCGGGAGTGGAAGCAACGCTGATGCCGATTCCGACTCCCGAAGAGATCTTCGCCGCCGCCGACGAGCGCATCGGCGAGAGCTTCTTGCAGGACCTCGACAGCCAATCCGGCGAAACCAACGACCGCGCCCGGGGTCTTGCCGAACGTCTGCTCGCCAAGCACTCGCCCGCCGAGCTGGTCGCGTGCCTTCTCAGGCGCGAAGCAGAACGCAGCATGGGAACGCCAAAGCAGGTCCGAGATGATTCGCCGCCTGCCCATCGCGAAGCAAGGCCACGCAAGGCTAGCCCGAGGTCGCAATCACGGCAGCGTCCGCAAGGGGACTTCATCACCTATCAAGTCAGCTGGGGCGAACAGGCGGGAGCCGACACGCGGCGGCTTCTCGCCATGGTCTGCCGACGAGGCGGCGTGTCGAGCGAGCTGGTGGGGTCGATTCGCGTTGCTTCGAACAGCTCGACGGTGGACATCGTGGCGAGCGAGGCTCAGCGCTTCGAACGCGCCGTGGCGCGTCCAGACAAGCGAAACCCACGCGCCAAGTTTCGACGCTGGGACTCGAGCGCAAAGGCCAAGCGCCCCCGCACCCGCTCCGCGGACGCCCGCTGCGCTTGAGCTGCCCACGCGTCGGGAGGCCGCCCGGGCGACTTCTGGGCTGTACTCGATCGTAATTGCAGAGTAGTCATCGACGTCTCCGGGGACTCGCATGGAGCACGCGCGCCGCTCGATGAACAGATGCAAGCGAGCTCGATCGCCTCTGGCCCGAGTGCTGACACTCGGCATCGTCTGCGGACTTTTGACCCTCCAGTCGGCCTCGGCCCAGGACGAACCCGTCATCGCGGACGAGGCAGCGCAAGGCTCGTTTCTCGACGGCCTCGACTGGCAGGTGATGGCGAGCGGATTCTACCTCTTCAACTCGAATCTCGTCGCCGGCCCCTATAACAACCTCGACTACCCCTATACCGGCTACATGGGGTTCGGGCTCAACTTCGCAGGCGGAGACCTCAGCTATACCGGCGAGAATTTCGGATCACCATCGGCCTTCGCTTCGGAAGTGGAGCCGCTCAATTGAGCGCATTGGACCCCATCAAGCAGGGGTTCGCAAGTTGGATGCCACATCGAAAGCTCACTCTGGATTTCGGCTGGTTCGACACCATCTACGGAGCCGAGGTTGCAGACGAGTGGCAGAACCCGACGTTCACGCGTGGCGCGCTCTACTTCCTGCAGCAACCGTTCAACCATTTAGGCTTGCGGATTTCGGCAACGTTTACTGAGCGGGTCGCGTTGAAGCTGCTGGTGGTAAACGAAGAGGTGGGCGTTGGACGAACGTCGGGTTCGTCGATCGATCAGACCGCGACGCCGGCTTTCGGCGCACGGCTGGACCTCCTGCCGATCGATGCGGTGAAGATCGAGCTCGGGTATTTGACCGGTGCGAGCGGGCTGAACGGAAACCGCGCCTGGGGTCAGTTCTTCGATCTCATCGCGAGCGCGAAGATCCGGCGCTTCACCTTGATCTTCAACGCCAACACCACGATCGACCCTCCGGTCGACGGCGATCGGCGTTCCCATGGCGGAGCGCTCTCGGGGGACATGGAGGTCCACCCGCACTGGCGTGTGGGCGCGCGAGTCGAGTACCTCGTCGGAACGGTGCCTCTCACATCGGCCAAGGATCCTGATCTCACTACCGTCACGGCAGCCGTCCGGTACATCCCCGTCCAGTACCTCGTTATCTCACTCGAACCCCGCTTCGAGATCTCCCCCCAGGAGCTGTTCTTCACTCGAAGCTCGACGACGGATCCGAGCACTGGCGACCGGGTTGCGAACGGAAAGACCTACTTCGGCGTGGTTCTCGGCGTCAGCGCCTACATTGGCAACTGAGGCATTCCAATCGAGGAGGCTCGACGATCCGAGTGTCGTTCTCGCCCTCGGAGCGCTAAACTCACGTGATGAGTCGAGTCCTAGTTTTCGCCGCCCTGCTCTTCGTAGTCTTGGGGTGCAAGGGCCGCGAGGAACCGAGCGCGGTCCCGACGGGTGACGAAGCACCTGTTGCAACGACCGACGAGGGATCGAAAGAGCCCAGCGAGCTCCCGGCCGCCGACGAGCTCGAGGGCAGCAAGGACTTTGATCTCGACCAAGAGGCCGACGTTAGGCCAGAGGGCGCGGACGCTCGAGAGGCGGCAGCCCCGCCCACGCGCGACCTAGCGGCCGAGCTCCGAGCCGCGGTGGGAAGCCCGGTGGACTGTCTCAATGACTATCGACCCAGCGCAGGCACGGTCGTCCGAGTGCGCATCAGCGCAATCGTTCGACAGTCGGGACTCGTCATCGAGCCGAGCGCGAGCGGCGCAGGACTTTCGGCGAACGACCGTCGATGCATCGAGCAGCGTGTCGGCGATATCGTATTGGCGCCATTCGAGGCGGAGGCTTCGCGACCCGTTTCGACCTATGTGGATCTCGTCGCCGGCGGAGGCCCCGTGGAGGAGGCCGATGTCGGATTGCCGAATCCGAAGCTGCAGGGCGTCAGGGACATCGAGGGCGGAAGCTTCGATACCATTACACCGAGCGGGGTTCCCATCGAGAAGCTGCCTTCGGATTCGCCGGTCGGGCCTCGCGGCGACCCCGTTGAAGGCCCCAAGGGTGTCCCGATCGCAGGCCCGAAGCCGAGAGAGATCGAAGGATACGAGCTGGACGAAAAAGAAGGAGCCGAGCGCTGGACGGAATGACCGCGGCGGCTCGCTCGCCAATGCCACGCTACTTCGCGGCACCGCCCGGCGCCGGCGGGTACTTCGCGAGGACGGCATCGACGGCTTTCATGACGAGAGCTTCGTTCCCAGGCCCAAAGAGACGTGAGTCTGGGTTCTGAGTTCGCATCTGAGTCGGCGAGGCGCAGGGACTAGCACTCGTCGTCCACCGCGATCTCTTCGTCTCTACAGGGATAGCTTTCTGGGGGGACCTGTCCCATCCATGCCTCGAGCTCCTCACAGGTCAGACCAGCGACGCAGGTCGACCTGTCGTTCACGGCGGTTCCGCAGGCGCTCGAGAAGTCGCTTGCTTCGCTGAAATCTTCCTCACATTGGTCCAAGCAGGACTGAGCGCTCTGATCGGTGCACGAGGCGATGACCGAACAGAAAGCGTCGCAATTGCTGTCGTCACCCCCGCAGGCCGAGGGCGCGATGCCGATGATAGCGATGACGACGATGATGTGCATTCGGTTGCGTCACGGAACCTCCCCGCGAGATTCTATGCGAGGCCCGCCCCGGACTCCAGGCGGTCGGATTGCTCGCCACGGAACGTTCGTGTTAGAGACTCCGGGCTTAGAAGGAAGTCTCATGAGTGGTCCCCGTCGCGTTCGGCTCCCAGAGCATACGGTCGAGATCGTCAGCGACGCTGGGGAAGGCGCACAGAAGGCCGCTGTCGCCTTCGCTCAAGTCTGCGCGAAGGCAGGAAACGGCCTTTGGACCGTGGAGATCATACCTTCCGAGATCCGTCCGCCACCGCATACGACCGGAAGCGCGAGTGGCAACCGGATCCGCCTGGCAGAGCGCGACCGGGTCACCAACGCAGGCAACCAAGCCAACGTCGTGCTGGCGTTCAACGAGATGGCCCTGCTCTCCCGCCTGGAAGCAGGAAGCCTCGCGGACGACGTTCTCGTGCTCATCGACGATCAGTGGGCGACCCACGAGGTCGAGCAGTATCGGATCTCGTACCGTGAGGTGCTCGATTCCTTCCGTGCACGCGGAGCGACGATCATCGAAGTCCCGATGGAACGGGAAACCCTCCGTCACGCCGAAGATACACAGCAGGGCAAGAACATGTTCGCGGTGGGTCTCTTGTGCGCCCTCTACAGCAAGGATCTCGATGCGCTCGACGACGTGATTCGCGTCATCTTCAAGAACAAGAGCTCTGATGCCATCGAGCTCGCCGTGAGGCTCGCGGCCGCCGGCTATCAATATGGAGTCGCCAAGTTCGAAGAGTGCTTCGAAATCGCAGCTCGCCCTAGCGATGTCCCGAAAGTGGCGATGAACGGAAACACCGCGCTTGCGCTCGGGGCGATCTCCGCTGGATTCGAGCTCTGCTCGATGTACCCGATCACCCCGGCCACTTCGGCTTCGCATGCCCTGTCCGAGATCTTCGAAGACTTCGGCGGCTTCGTTCATCAGGCTGAAGACGAAATCGCCGCGATTGGGGTGGCTCTCGGCGCTTCCTACGCAGGAAAGACCGCGCTTACGATCACCTCCGGGCCGGGGATGGCCCTGAAGACGGAGTTCCAGGGCTTGGCCGTGATGACCGAAACGCCGCTCGTCATCGTCGATGTTCAACGCGGAGGGCCTAGCACCGGTTTGCCGACCAAGATCGAACAGTCGGATCTCCTTCACGCACTCTACGGCGCTCCGGGCGACGCGCCGAAGGTCGTGATCGCGCCGAGCACGATCGAAGAGTGTTATTACATTCTGGCGATCGCGCGAAAGATCGCGGAGGAGTTCCGCATGCTGGTCATCGTCCTGTCTGACGCCAACTTGGCCACGGGTCAGCAGCTCTTCGATCGGCCCGATGTTGCCGCAACACCACGGCGCCCGCCACTGGATCTCAGTCCGGTGCCGGCCGGAACGCTGCCCTACGACTGGGATCCAACGACGGGGCTTTCCCAGCGTCTCATCCCCGGGCAGCCTGGCGGGATGGGAGTCACGACCTCTCTCAACCACGACCGCGACGGAAAGGCCTGTTACGACGCCGACCGGAATCAACGCGGTCACAGCATGCGTAGCCGGAAGCTCGCTGCGTTGCAGCAGAGCCTGCAGGCGCCGATCGTGCACGGAGCGCCCGAGGGCGACCTTCTTCTCGTGGGCTGGGGGAGCACGAGAGGTGCGATCGAGGAAGCCGTCGACGCGGCGCGCAGTGAGGGCCTCCGGGTTTCCTCCGTCCACATTCAGTTCCTCAGTCCCCTACCCCCAGGGCTCCGCGATATCTTCGCGAATTTCCGCAAGGTCATCACCGTCGAGCTCAACTACAGCGATGACTTGAACGACCCGTTGATCACGACTGAGAATCGCCGCTACGGACAGCTGGCGTGGATCCTTCGGGCGGCCACACTCCGTGACATCGACTGCTTCGCCGAGGTCCCCGGCCGTCCCTACATGCCGGTGGAGATTCTCGGCGTGATCAGGCGCACGCTCGACGAGCAATCAGAGCTCGAAGGCCCTTCCCAGAGACTTGCCGCCCACGAGGGAGCAAACGGATGATATCGATGCTTGCCGAAGAAAGTCTGCTCGAGATCTGCGCCATCGAGACGCACTCCCTCGACGAGTACGAATCCGAGCAGCCCCGATGGTGCAAGGGATGTGGCGACCATGGTGTGCTCGCCTCTCTTCAGCGCGTGCTTCGCAAGAACAACCTCGAGCCCGAAAACGTGGTTTCGGTTTCTGGCATCGGATGCTCGAGCCGCCTCCCCCACTATCTCAAGACCTACGGATTTCATGGAATCCATGGCCGGGCCTTGCCGATTGCTACCGGCGTCCGTCTCGCGCGTCCGGAGCTACCCGTCATCGTGATCATGGGCGACGGAGACTGTTTCAGCATCGGCGGCAACCATTGGCTGCATGCGATCCGCTACAACATCAATGCGCTCGTCCTAGTGCTCGACAACGAGGTCTATGCGCTCACCAAGATGCAGGCCTCGCCTACCACGCCGGACGGCTGGAAGACCAACACCACGCCACATGGCACCTACCTTCACCCGCTGAACCCTCTCAGCGTGGTCATGGGCATAACCAACGTTTCCTTCGTTGCCCAGAGCGCCACCTGGCTTCCCGCCCACCTCGACGAAACCATCGAAAAGGCCTGGAACCATCATGGGCTCTCCTTCGTGCGCATTCTGCAGCGTTGCCCCGTGTTCATGCCCAAGGCATTTGGTGAGGGTGGACTGAACTTTCCGGTGCTGTTCCTCGAGCATGAAGACGGCATCCCGGTTCATCCCTTGCTGCTCAAGCGCGGCCGCGCGCAGGCGCACGACCATCGGGACATCCACGAGGCTCAGCGCATCGCCGTGACCGTGGACCCTGCCCCGATGGGTCTCATCTACCAGAACCCCGACGTCCCAGCCTACGAAGAAATCCGATGGCAGCGTCAGGATCGGCCGGACCGAGCCACTTTCCTCCAGCGGCTCGATTCCGCGCTAGACCGATACACGGTGACGTAACTCATGTGTCCACGATGAAAGAGCAGATTCTAGTAACCATCGACGAGGTGTGGCGTCAACATCGCGCCGCGCTCGAGGATGCGCTCGCCGAAGCGATCGAGGCGCTCGAGAACCTTCTTCGACTCGACGAGCATCTGAGACATGGACACGATCCCGAGCAGCTCGAGCGCGCTCTCGGGCCGCTCGCCAGCGCGAACCTCGATCTCGGTTCACTGTCCCGCGTGCTCGGCCACGGCGCCCGCTCCGCTGGGATGGCGCCGGAGCGAATCGAGCGCGTCAAAGCGCTCATCCCGACTCTTGGCAAGATGAAGGAGCTCTGGTCGAACACCGCGCTCGATGAAGCCTCCATCGAGATGGACGAAAACGAGGACGAAGTCCGCAAGCGCGCCGAAGCCTACTTGGATCGGCTCGCGCTGGCCTTTCGCGCACTGCGCATCACCCAACTCGAGGTACGCTCGAAATACGAGTCGAAGACCCACGACGCCGTCTTCGCCGACTTCGACTGGCGACAGCTCGGCCCAGGCGAGCTCCGGGCGGCCCCGCCCTTTCTCGTCGTGACGCGCATGGACGGCAACGCGGGCACGCGACTCCACAGGCTGATTTCGCTGCTCGACACGGGCATGCCACTCAAGGTCGTCGCCCTTCGCTCGGGGTTTCGTGTCGTCCGATCCGGGCCTGGTGTCCACGACGTGTCAACGGGGCTGACCATCGAGACGCTTCCGCTGGCGATGCGCGGCGTTCATTTCGTCCAGAGCTGTGCCGTCGCTCCGGAGTTCGAGACGCAAGTGCTCGCGGGCCTCGCCTCGCCGCGTCCCGGGGTGATTTCGCTGCTTTGCCCGCGCGGCGACGAGGAGGCGGCGGCGTTTCGAACCCGCGCGGAGCGTGCCGTTCGTTCCCGCGCGTTCCCCATTTGCGTCTACGATCCCGACCGTGATCCGAGCTTCGTCATGTGTGTCGACCTCTCCTCGAATCCGTCGCCGGATCTGCCGTGGACTACGGAGAGGCTTTCCGGTCACGACTCGAATGGGCAGGCGATCGAGATCGCGCAGCCGTTCACCTTCGCCCAGTTCGCCGCTTCGGAACCGGAGCTGGCACCGGAGCTCACGGACCCGCCTGCTAGCTCCGATGATCTGGTATCGCTGAGCGACTATCTCGGGTTCTCACGAAGGCAGCGCATCGGGAAGCATCCGTACATCACTCTCCTCGACGAGGAGGGCGCCTTCGTTCGAAAAGTCGTTTCCTCAGCGATCGTTCTTCGATGCTCGGAACGCATCGGCCTCTGGCGGATGCTTCAAGAGATCTCCGGAATCGAAAATCCGCATGTGAAGCGGGGCCAAACGACGCTCCGAAACGAGTTGACCGCCGCACACGAGGCAGAGCTCGAGGGCCTGCGTGGGGAATTGGAAAAAGACGTCGCCAGGCGCGAAAAGGCTGCCGTGGTCTCTGCGGTGCAGAAGCTCGTGGCCCGCCTCACCCGCATCGACCAGTCCGGTAACTGAAGCTACACTCCGCAGCGGAGCGGCGAATCTCAGCCGGAGACTGCGCCTACTTTCTCAATGATGCTGTTCCTCACCGCAGTTGCGGCCATCAGCGGCCTCACAGTCATCCTCGCCTCGGCTCTGGTCCTGGCCAACAAGAAGCTCTATGTTTACGAGGATCCGCGGATCGATCTGGTCGAGGAGATGCTTCCTCACGCGAACTGCGGCGCCTGCGGTTTCCCTGGGTGTCGACCATTCGCCGAGGCCCTGACCAACGGGCAGGCTCTGCCCGGCAAATGCACGGTGAGCAGCGATGAAGACCGAGCTAAGATTGCGGAGTTCCTGGGGGTCGCCCTAGGCGCCGAAGAGAAGGTAGTCGCGCGACTCGCCTGCGCGGGCGGCAGCAACGTTGCCCGCAATCACGCCCGGTACCACGGAGAACAAAGCTGTCGCGCCGCCGCGCGGGTGGCAGGGGGCGGCAAGGGATGCTTCTGGGGCTGTCTCGGCCTGGGAGACTGCGCTCGTGCCTGCGACTTCGACGCCATCCACATGAACGCACACAATCTGCCTGTCGTCGATGAGGCGAAGTGCACGGCCTGTGGGGACTGCGTCGAAGTCTGTCCCAAGGATTTGTTCTCCCTTCACAAGTTGAGCCATCGGCTCTGGGTTGCCTGCAGCTCCCAAGAGGCCGGCGACGAAGTCCTGGAAGACTGCGAGGTCGCGTGCACGACTTGCGGCCGTTGCGAAATGGATGCGCCTCGGGGCCTCATCACGATGCGAAAGAACCTTCCCGTGGTGGACTACGACCGGCCCCATCAGACACGATCTCCGATTGAACGCTGCCCGACAGGGGCTATCGTCTGGATTGATGCCAAGTCCGGGCCGGTGAAGGGCCCTGCCGCCAAGAAGATCATTCGCAAAGGCACCCTCCACGACGCCCCGACCTAGATACCAGCGCGAAAGCCCGACAGGTGATTTCGATGTCCCCACGATTCTTCGGCAAGAAAAACCAAGAGCAAGGCCCACGCGGCGATCGCAAATTCAAGTATCCCGGCTCTCGCGCCGCACTCGACGGAAACAGCGCCGTGATCATGTGCGAGCGGGAATCGACCGACGCCGCTGGCGCGTACCCCATCACTCCTTCGACGCAGATGGGCGAGTTCTGGGCGGAAGCCACCGCGGCTGGCCACATCAACGTCTCGGGGCGTCCGCTGATCTTCATCGAGCCCGAAGGCGAGCACGCTGCCGCGGCGGTCACCGCTGGAATGTCGATGACGGGGATGCGTGCGGCGAACTTCTCCTCCGGCCAAGGCATCGCGTACATGCACGAGTCGCTCTACGCGGCAACGGGAAAGAGGCTGACGTACGTCCTGAACATCGGCGCGCGGGCGATGACCAAGGCGACGCTCAACGTGCATGCGGGGCATGACGACTATCACTGCGTCGACGACACGGGTTTCTTTCAGATGTTCGCTAAGAACGCACAAGCTGCGGCCGATCTGAACGTCATAAGCCATCGAATTGCGGAGCTGTCACTCACGCCCGGGATCATCGCGCAGGACGGCTTTCTCACCACCCACCTGATCGAGTCGCTCATGGTGCCCGAACGCGAGCTCATCGCCGAGTACCTGGGGCGCCCCGATGACATCATCGAGACTCCCACTCCGGCTCAGAAGATCATCTACGGTGAAACGCGACGCCGCATTCCCATGCTCTGGGACGTGGATAACCCGGTGATGGCGGGACTGGTTCAGAACCAGGACTCGTACATGCAGAGCGTTGCCGCTCAGCGACCGTTCTTCTTCGATCACATTCAAGCTCTGACCGAACAGGCATTCGAGGAGTACTACGAGCTCACGGGCCGTCGCTACGAGCGCGTGATGACGTACCGAGCCGACGACGCAGACTACCTCATCGTTGGCCAGGGCAGCATGGTTCCCTCGGCCGAAGCCGTCGTCGACTACCTACGCGAGACTCGAGGTTTGAAGGTCGGCGTCGTGGACATGCTCATGTTTCGGCCCTTCCCGAGCGATTTGGTCGGGCGGATCATTCGGGGCAAGAAAGGCGTAGCCGTCCTCGAGCGACTGGATCAGCCGCTCGCGGTGGACCTTCCGCTGATGCGCGAGATTCGCGCGACCGTGAGCAAGTGCCTGGAGAATGCCAGGGACCCAAAGCATCCGGCCTTCCCGGAGCTCGCGACCTATGCGTCACTCCAGGATGCACCGCCCCTCTACTCCGGCTCGTTCGGCATGGGCAGCCGTGACCTGCAGCCCGAGGGCATCGTCGGTGCGGTCGAGAACATGCTGGAAAAGGGGGCACGCAAGAAGCTCTTCTACCTCTCGATCGACTTCATTCGCGACGAGGCGATCACGCCGAAGCAGGAGATGTATCAGCAGACGATCGAGGAGTTCTATCCGAACGTGAAAGCGCTCGTGGTTCGCGGTTCCGAGAATCCCAACCTGATGCCCAAAAACAGCATCACGGTCCGCTTTCACTCCATCGGCGGCTGGGGGGCGATCACCACAGGCAAGAACCTGGCGATGACGCTCTTCGACCTTCTCGGTTACCACATGAAGGCCAACCCGAAGTACGGATCGGAGAAGAAGGGCCAGCCCACGACATACTATCTGTCAGCGGCGCCGGAGCCGATCAAGATCAACTGCGAGTACTTCTACGTCGACGTCGTTCTCTCTCCGGATCCAAACGTCTTCGGGCACACCAATGCGCTCGCGGGACTGAAAGAAGGTGGCGTCTTCATCATTCAGAGCGACAAGGAATCGCCCGAGGAGATGTGGGAGAGCATCCCGCCCATCTATCAGAAGATCATCATCGACAATAAGATCAAGGTCTATTACCTCGACGCGTTCAAGATCGCCCGGGATGAAGCCACCGACCCCGACCTTCAGCTCCGAATGCAGGGCATCGCCTTCCAAGGTGCGTTCTTCGCCGCTTCGCCAGTGATCAAACAAGCTGGGCTCACTGAGGAGCAGCTCCTCGACGCCATACACGATCAGCTTCAGGAGAAGTTCGGCTCGAAGGGGCGGCGAGTCGTCGAGGACAACATCCGCGTCGTGAAGCGTGGTTTCGACGAGATTCGCGAGCTAGTTCCCGGGCCGATCACCCGTCGCAAGGCAGAGAGCGGACGCGCCGGACCGCGGCTTCCGATGATGGTGAAGTCTCTCCCCCAGAGCACGGCTCCCATGACCGACATCCACCGCTTCTGGGAGCAGACAGGCAGCTTCTACGCGCGCGGGATGGGCAACGACAACCTCGCCGATCCGTTCATCGGTCTCGGCGTGATGCCACCCTCCTCGGCGCTGTTTCGGGATATGACAGGCATCCGGTTCAACCATCCCGAATGGGTGCCCGAGAACTGCACCGCGTGCGGGAAGTGCTACACGGCCTGCCCCGATACGGCCCTCCCCGGCCTGGTGAACGAGGTTGGACAGGTGCTCGACACCGTGGTCGCACGAGTGCGCAAGAACGGCCGCAGCGCCGAGATCGAGCATCTACCCAAGGCGGCCAGAGTCATGGAACGGAACCTGCACGCCTTGTTCAAGAAGGCAGAGGAGACCGACTCCGTCGCCGTGCTCATGGACGAGGCCATGGCGCAGACCCTGAAGCAGAGCGAGCTCCAAGGCGCTGAGAAGGAGAAGCTCAGAAAGGAGCTCGACTACTTCAAGGAGGAGCTCAACGGATTCCAGTTCGCTCTGACTCGGCCGCACTACACGTTGCCCGAGAAGGATCAGGCGGGGAGCGGCGGGCTCCTCTCCATTACGGTGAACCCTTACACCTGCAAGGGTTGCATGGAGTGCGTCGAGGTCTGCAACGACGACGCGCTCCGGTCGGTGAAGCAAACCGACGAGTCGGTGCAGAAGCTCCGCGACAACTGGGATCTCTGGACGGATTTACCCACGACTCCCAAGAAGTACATCCGAGTCGACGACTTGGAAGAAGGCGTCGGCACACTCGAATCGATCTTACTCGAGAAGTCGAACTACCTGCCGTTCACGAGCGGGGATGGAGCCTGCCTCGGTTGCTCGGAGAAGACCGCGCTGCATCTCTTCGTCGCCACCGTGGATGCCCTGATGCAACCGCGGATTGCAAAGCATCTCAGCCACCTCACGGAGCTCATCGGCCGGCTGAGGAAGCACATTCAGCTTCGGCTCGCCGAAGAGATCAACGTGAGCGACGCCAAAGTCATGAGCAAGGTCATGGACGACATGGGCGATCGGGACGTCACGCTTTCCGTCATCGCCGAACGGATCGAGAGCATGGGGGGCGGCCAGCCAATCGATCAGGACTGGCTTCGGCGCATGACCGAGCTCCTGACCAAGCTGGAAACGCTCAAGTGGAGGTACACCGATGGAACCACGGGCCGAGGCCGAACCAACATGGGCATGGTCAACAGCACGGGTTGCACTTCGGTGTGGGGCAGCACGTATCCGTTCAATCCGTATCCCTTCCCCTGGGCCAACCATCTCTTTCAGGACTCCCCGTCGATGGCGATGGGAATTTTCGAGGGACACATGGCCAAGATGGCCGAGGGCTTCAAAGCCGTCCGCACCGCCGAGCTGGAGCTAGAAGACAAGTACAAGCCCGCCGAGCACGACACGTTCTTCACCTATTTCGATTGGCGCCAATTCAGCGACGAGGAGTGGGAGCTCTGCCCGCCCGTCGTGGCCGTGGGTGGCGATGGCGCCATGTACGACATCGGGTTCCAGAACCTCTCCCGGCTCATGGCGTCGGGCAAGCCCATCAAGGTCGTCGTGGTAGACACTCAGGTCTATTCGAACACCGGTGGTCAAGCCTGCACCTCTGGTTTCATCGGCCAGGTTTCCGACATGGCCCAGTTTGGAAAGGCCATCCAAGGCAAGCAGGAGCCTCGCAAGGAGATCGGGCTGATCGCCATGGCGCATCGCAACACCTACGTGATGCAGAGCACGATCGCTCACTCCAGCCACATGATCGAAGGCTTCATACGAGGTCTCAAGGCGCGTCGGCCTGCGCTCTTCAACATCTACAGCACCTGCCAACCCGAGCACGGCATCGGCGACGACATGAGCACCGCGCAGTCGAAGCTCGCTGTCGAATCACGCGCATATCCGCTCTTCCGATACGACCCCGATGCGGGCAAGACCCCTCAGGAGTGTTTGGACCTGGAGGGCAACCCCGACGCCGATGAGAACTGGCCCCTCTACCGAATCAAGTATCAGGAAGACGGCGTCGAAAAGGAGATGGAGCTTCCGCTCACCTTCGCCGACTTCGCGATCACCGAGACGCGATTCCGAAAGCAGTTCCGGGTCGCGCCGCCTGATACCTGGAACGAAAACATGGTGCCCTTGGCTGAGTTCCTCGAAATGGACGAGGAAGATCGAGAAGGCCTTTTCCCCTTCGTGTGGATGGTCGACAAGGAACAGCACCTCACACGGCTGCTCGTCGCTAAGCCCATCGTCGAGTCCTGTGAAGACCGTCTCGATTTCTGGAACATGCTTCGGTCACTCGTCGGTGCGGATCAGCCCTCGACTGACTCGCTGGTGGAACAGGCGCGTCAGGGCGTCGTCGAAAAGCTCGTCTCCGAGCTCATGCAGATCGCGACTGGATCCGGGGAGGGTTTTTCGACGCTGGAAACTCCCGAGCTCGCCGCAACGGGGATGCCCGCAGTGGCGCCCGCGGCTGCGAAAGCGGGAGCGCCGGCCACGGGAGCTGCGGGCGACTACTTGGCACCTTGGATCGATACACCCAACTGCACCGCCTGCGATGAGTGCATCCAGCTCAACTCCAAGGTGTTCGTCTACAACGCGGACAAGAAAGCCATCATCAAGAACGCCGAAGCGGGCTCGTACAAGGATCTGGTGAAGGCCGCGGAGCGCTGTACGGCGCGGGTCATTCACCCAGGCTTGCCTAGGAATAGAAGCGAAAAAGGCATCGAAAAGTGGATCAAGCGCGGCGAGAAGTACAACTGAGGAACGAGCTCGGACGAGATCGATGAGACTTTTGGGGACAAAGACCTTCCGGCACGGGGTGCACCCCCCGGAGTCGAAGGACGAGACGAGCGGCCTGCCGATTCGTCAGTTCCCGTTCGCCCCGGTGCTGATCATTCCTCTGGTTCAGCACATGGGCGCGCCGTCGATTCCAGTGGTGGCCGAAGGGGAAGAAGTGTCGAGAGGCCAGCGAATTGCTCGCGCCGACGGCTTCATGTCCGTCTCGATGCATGCCTCCGCTTCAGGCATCGTGCGAAGAATCGCCCTCGCGCCCAGCATCAGCGGACGCATGGTCCCCGCGGTCTATCTGGAGCCTTTTCCGGGCTCCACCCAGGAAGTCGAAGACGGCACACCCTGCCCGCTCGAAACCTCGACTTCAGATGAGATCATCGCGGCCATCCAAGAAGCTGGCGTGGTCGGCCTCGGGGGCGCGGCGTTCCCAACCCACGTCAAGCTGCGGGTCCCCGAAGGCAAGTTCGTCGATACGCTGATCATCAACGGCGTGGAGTGCGAGCCGTACCTCACGACCGATCATCGGGTGATGTTGGAACAAAGCGACGACGTGTTCATGGGCATCCGATACCTCCTCAAGGTCTCTGGGGCGAAGAAGGTGATCATTGCCGTCGAAGCGAACAAACCCGATGCGGCCGAACATCTGAGAAAGAACTTCCCGGGCGACCTGATCGGGTCCGTCGAGGTACTCCAAGTCAAGTATCCTCAAGGCGCCGAGAAGATGTTGTTCGCAGCGCTTCTCGGGCGGGAGGTACCCTCCGGGGGACTGCCTCTGGACATTCATGCCCTCTGCTGCAACGTGGCCACCACCGCAGAGATCGGTCGTCTCTTGCCTCTCGGACGCGGCATTCAGGAACGGGTCATTACCGTGACGGGACCTGCGGTGAAACGGAAAGGCAACTACCGGATCCCAATCGGGACTCCGCTCCGTTTCTTGCTCGAGCACGTAGGCGTCGCAGAAGACGTGAATCGCGTGTTCCTCGGCGGCCCAATGATGGGCGCGGCGGCCTCCAGCTTGGAGATCTCGATCACCAAGGGGACATCGGGAGTGACCGCCTTCACGGATTCCGCCGCCGAGAGGACTCATAGCCCCGTGTACCCCTGCATCCGATGCGGCTACTGCGTGGATGCCTGTCCCATCTTTCTCGATCCGTCTCTGCTGGGACGGTTGGCGGCGAACGAAGAGTTTTCCGTCATGGCAGAGCGGCACAATCTCATGGACTGCTTCGAATGCGGCTCCTGCTCCTTCGTTTGTCCGTCGCACATCCCTCTCGTTCAGCGCTTTCGCGCGGCCAAGACCGCGCTGCGGAAAGCCAGCGCGCCCAAAGCGGGGGCGGCCTGATGACGACGCCCGGAAAAACGCTTGAGATTCGCACCTCTCCGCACATCCTCAGCGGCTACAGCGTCGACACGATCATGTTCAACGTGGTCCTCGCACTGCTACCGGTGACCGTGTTCGCCGTCTTTGCGTTCGGTCTGGCCGGCTTGCTCACGCTATCCACGGCTCTGGCCTCTTGCGTGCTCACCGAGCACTCGATCTGCCGCGCAACGGGAAAGCCCAGCACCATTGGGGACTGGTCGGTGACCATCACCGGCTTGCTCTACGGCCTCACTCTTCCCCCCGGGCTGCCGCTCTGGATGGTGGCGGTCGGAGGACTGATCTGCGTCGCGATGGGCAAGGCGCTGTTTGGAGGTCTCGGATACAACACCTTCAATCCAGCGCTGGTGGGCCGGGCGGTATTGCAGGCAGCCTTTCCAGTGGCGATGACCACCTGGATGCCGGGCTTTGTGGCCGGTCGGTTTTCCTCGTTGCCAGCATCGACGCTGACCTTGCCCTTCACCGAGCCGGCGGTGGATGCAATCACCAGCGCCACCCCCCTCGCGATGTGGAAGTTCAGCCGGGAGGCGACGCCAACCTTCGAGCTCTCCATGGGCTTCGTCAGCGGTTCCGCGGGCGAGACCTCGAGCGTGCTCATCCTATTGGGTGGCATTTATCTGATCGCCCGCAACATGATGAACTGGCGGATTCCCGCATCGATCTTCGCGACCGTCGCCGTGTTCAGCGGCGCTCTTCATCTCGCGGACCCGAGCCGCTACGCCTCCCCCATGTTCATGCTCTTCTCGGGCGGCTTGATGCTTGGCGCCATGTTCATGGCAAGCGACATGGTGGGATCGCCGATGACGTCGCGCGGGTGCTACCTCTACGGTGCGCTCATCGGCCTAGTCACGGTGCTCATCCGTACCTGGGGCGGCCTACCGGAGGGTGTGATGTACGCGATCCTCCTTGGCAACGCCCTCACCCCGCACCTCGATAGATGGACACGGCACAAGGTCTACGGCACGCGGGGTAAGGAGGCTGCATCATGAGCCGGTCCGAGCTCGCCATCGGCCCTGCCCCCACGAGTGCCTGGCACATGTACCGCGCCATGGTGGGCGTGGGCGTCTGCTGCGGACTTCTGATCGTCTCGGTGTACCAAGTCACCTTTCCAGTCATCGAGCAGAACAAGGCAGAGGCTTTGCAGGCCGCGATCTTGCACGTTCTTCCCGAAGCCCGCGTGAGCGCCACCTTTCGCTTCGACGAGGCAGCTGGATTCGAAGTCTTGGAGGACAAAGACCAGGGCGCCGCCCGGATCTACGCCGGCTACGACGAGAACGAGAAGCTCGTGGGGCTCGCGGTCGAGGCGCAGGGCATGGGGTACCAAGACGTGATCCGGTTGATTTACGGGTACTCGTACGCAGACGACGCGATCATCGGAGTACAGGTTCTCGAGAGCAAAGAGACTCCAGGACTGGGTGACAGAATCGAAAACGATCCAGATTTTCTCGAGAACTTCGAACGGCTCGACGTATCTTTGCTGGACGACCAGTCGAACCTCGCCAACCCAATCGCGGCCGTCAGTCATGGCAAGAAGACCCACCCCTGGGAAATCGACGGCATCACCGGAGCTACGATATCCTCCAAGGCGATCGCTGACATTCTGAACCGAAGCGCCGAGCTCTGGGTGCCTCGGATCAAGGGCAACCTGCAAGACTTGCAGGGAGGGGACTAGAACGTGGCCACCCCGACGAAAAGCAGCACCGACGAGCTCGTCAAAGGGCTTTGGAACGAGAACCCCGTCTTCGTTCAGGTTCTCGGGATGTGCCCGGTGCTCGCGGTTTCGAATACGGCGATCAATGCGCTCGCGATGGGCTTGGCGACGGCATTCGTCTTGGTCATGTCCAACATCGTCGTCTCGTCGCTCCGCAACTTCATTCCGAAGGAGGTTCGGATTGCAACCTACATTTTGGTCATCGCAACTTTCGTGACGGTCGTGGACTACGTGATTCAGGCCGTCAGCCTCGATCTCTACAAGGCGCTCGGGGCGTTCATCTCCCTCATCGTGGTCAATTGCGTGATCCTGGGCCGAGCCGAAGCGTTTGCGTCCAAGAACACGGTGTGGCGATCCACGATGGACGGCCTGGGCATGGGGATAGGGTTTGCGTTCGCGCTCCTCTGCCTTGGAGCGGTGCGTGAAATCCTCGGCGCTGGATCGCTCTTCGGCGTTCAGCTTTTCCACGACCGCTTCCAAGATTGGGTCGTGATGATCCTGCCTAGCGGGGGCTTCTTCACCCTGGCCGGCTGGTTGCTGCTCTTCAACTGGATCAAGCAGCGCAAAGCCAAGGCCGCAGCGCTCGAGCTCGGTGAGGAGGTGGTGTGATGGCGAATGAATCCCTCTGGTCGATCTTCGTCAATGCCTCGCTCGTCAACAACTTCGTACTGGCGTACTTCCTGGGCATCTGTCCGTTCCTGGGCGTATCGTCCAAGCTCGAGACGGCGACGCGCATGGGTGGCGCGGTGACCTTCGTCATGCTGGTCAGCTCTATCTGTGCCTTCGGAATTCAGGCATTGCTGGTCGCGATCGATGCTCCCTACCTAAAGCTGATCTCGTTCATCGCGGTCATCGCATCCACCGTGCAGTTGGTCGAGATGCTGATCAAGAAGTTCAGCCCCGTGCTTTTTCGAGCGCTCGGCATCTTCCTCCCGCTGATTACCACCAACTGCGCCATCCTGGGGCTCGCGCTGTTTCAGACCAACAAGGGATACGGCTTCATGCAGTGCATCGTCTTTGCGCTCGGCGCGGGGGCCGGATTTACCTTGGCTCTGGTGCTGATGGCCGGACTGCGCGAGAAGCTCGATCTCGCGGAAGTGCCGGACGTGACCAAGGGGACCGCCATGGCTTTGATGCTCGCCGGACTGCTTTCGGTAGCGTTCATGGGTTTCGGAGGCCTCGGAGGCTGAGACGATGCTGCATCAGTACATCATTGGCGTCGGAGCGTTTCTGATCCTGTCTGCGGCTTGGATCGGCGTGCAGCGCGCATGGATGAAGTCGTTTTCCGACGCCAGCGGCGACCCAGACGCGTTGGCCGGACGCATGGGGTGCCAGGGCTGCGGCAAGTCATCGGGCTGCGACGATCGAGCGAGGAGTGAAGCGTGTGACGCTCAGGAGGAGATGCGATGAATAGTACAGTCACCCATCTTGAGGACTACGATACCGAACAGCAGTTCCAGGCGGTCGTGGTCGAAAGCGAGCGAATCACATCGGAGGTCTCCGGCATCGAGGTCCGAGAGCTCACGCTGGACGTCCAGAAACCCGACTTCGAATTCGTGCTCGGCCAAAGCATCGGAGTGCTCGCGCCGGGCAACAAGGAATTCGGGCAGAAGCACCACTTCCGTCTGTACAGCGTGGCGGACCTTCCCGAGCGTGGAAGCAGCGGCCTGCCGCGGATCAAGATCGTCGTGCGCCGAACGAGCTACGTGGACAAGTACAGCGGCGAGGAATACCCCGGCGTCGCAAGCAACTACCTCTGCGATCTCGTGCCGGGCGACCGCATCACGATGTCGGGTCCGTACGGCCTCGCGTTCAAGTTACCCGAGGAGATGGACGCGAACCTGATCCTGATCGGGACGGGCACCGGAATCGCCCCGTTCAGGGCATTCATCAAGCACTTGTACAAGAACGTCCCGGATTGGAAAGGGACGGTCACGCTCTTCTACGGCGCTCGAAGCGGGCTCGAGCTTCTTTACATGAACGACGAGAGGGACGACTTCGCCCAGTACTACGATCGCGAGACCTTCAAGGCATTCAAGGCCCTCAGCCCCCGCCCGTCTTGGGCGGCTCCGATCGATTGGGACGGCGCCCTCGCCCAGCGTGGCGCAGAGCTCTGGAGGCTCCTCGAGCAACCGAACACGTATGTCTACGTCGCGGGCCTCGAGAAGATGCGCGGGGAGCTCGACGAGGCCTTCAAGGAGATCGCCGGCTCCGATCAGAAATGGGCGCGACGGAAAGCCGAGCTCAGCGCGGGCGGTCGCTGGGTGGAGCTCCTCTACTGAGGCATATGACTCCGAGGGGTCGTCATCGCCCCCTGGGGCTCCAGTCTTCTGCGGCCAACTCGAACCCCCCGAGCTCGAACGCCGGCGACACCGTGCAGCCAACGAGCGTCCAGTCCCCCAGTGAGCAGGCCGCCTGCCATACGTTCGCCGGTACGATGATCTGCGGTCGCTCCCCAGCTGCGATGTCCGGCCCAAGCAACTGACGCACCACTTCGGCTCCCGCGACATGGGTGAGAAGCTCGAGCGGCGACCCCGCATAGAAATGCCAGACCTCCGCTGCATCGACGCGATGCCAGTGTGACCGCTCCCCAGCCTGGAGGAGATAGTAAATCGCGGTTCCCGATCCGCGTTCCTCGCCGTTCCCATGCCGCCAGGTCTCCCGGTAGTGGCCTCCCTCGGGATGGGGAACCAGGCCCAAGGCCGCGATGATCTCAGCTGGCTTCATCCCTCTCCTGGTCGGGTCGGCGCCGAGCGTACACCAGGGACCCATTCCAATCCATCGCGCGAGAGCATCCACGTCTTGCGGGATGCGTTCGATCCCTGACTGGTGTAGGGGAAGCGTGTCTTGGAAGCACTTTTTTTGGCGGGAGGAAGAATGAGAACGACACGGCTGTTTGGAGCGGCGATTGCTTTACTGATGACACACGGCCTCTTCGCGACCGCGGGCACGGCGCAAGAAGCTCAGGTCGACCGCACGGAGCTTCCGATCAAGGGCCCTTGGTACCCGCCCATCACGACGCTCGATGCGCGCGATGCGAAGGCGCCGCCGGTCTTCGAAGTGACGGCGCCGAAAGGCGCGCCGAACGTCGTCGTCATCCTGCTAGACGACCTCGGCTTCGGCGGAACCAGCGCGTTCGGTGGCGTGATCGAAACGCCGCACATCGATCGGCTCGCGAGCCAGGGCCTGATGTACAACCAGTTCCACACCACGGCACTCTGCTCGCCAACCCGTCAGGCGCTGAAGACGGGCCGCAACCATCACTCGGCCAATCAGGCAAAGATCACCGAAGTCGCGACGTCCTTCCCGGGTGCGACGGGGATGCTCCCGAACGACGTGGCCGGCATCGGAGAGATGCTGCGGCTCAACGGCTATAGCACCGCCGCGTTCGGCAAGTGGCACGAGACGGCGGTTTGGGAGATCAGCCCCTCGGGGCCCTTCGCCCGCTGGCCGAACCTACAGGGCTTCGACGAGTTCTATGGCTTCCTCGGCGGCGAGACGAACCAGTGGGCACCCGCGGTCTATCACAACTTCAATCGCGTCGAGACCCCGGACGATCCCAGTTATCACTTCATGAACGACATGGCGACGCGGACCATCGAGTGGATCCATTTCCAGCAGGCGCTCACACCGGAAAGGCCTTTCTTCGTCTACTTCGCGCCGGGGGCGGTGCACGCTCCGCACCACGTGCCGAAGTCCTACATCGACAAGCAAAAGGGCCGCTTCGATGAAGGTTGGGACGTGATTCGAAAGCGCATCTTCGAGCAGCAGAAGAAGCTCGGCATCATCCCGCGCGGCACGAAGCTTGCCGACAAACCCAAAGACATCAAGGACTGGAAGCGCCTCTCGGCCAAAGAAAAGAAGCTCTTCGCACGCCAGGCCGAGGTCTTTGCAGCGTATCTCGACATGACCGACCAAGAAACGGGCCGAGTCAT
The DNA here is from genome assembly GCA_963786865.1 of uncultured delta proteobacterium. Taxonomy (GTDB): domain Bacteria; phylum Myxococcota_A; class Polyangia; order Polyangiales; family Houyiibacteriaceae; genus SG8-38. The sequence continues at coordinate 150,547 of CAWBAV010000012.1, forward strand.
CCAAGCCATCGAGGACATGGGCGAGCTCGACAACACGCTCATCTTCTACATCGCAGGCGACAATGGCACGAGCGCCGAAGGCGGAATGACCGGGCTCTACAACGAGATGACGTACTTCAACGACGAGCCCCGCGGCTCGGACGTCGACTTCATGCTCGAGCACTACGACAGCTGGGGCGATCCGACGACTTATCCACACATGGCGGCCGGCTGGGCAGTGGCTTTCGACGCGCCGTTCACCTGGACCAAGCAGATCGCGTCGAACTACGGGGGCACCCGCAACGCCATGGTCATCCACTGGCCAGACCGCATCAAAGCGAAAGGCGAGGTCCGCTCGCAGTGGCACCACGTGATCGACGTGGTCCCGACCATTCTCGAAGCCGCAGGACTGCCGGAGCCGCGCATCGTCAACGGCACGCCGCAGCGACCCATCGAGGGCGTGAGCATGGTCTACAGCTGGAACGACGCCCGCTCACCCAGTCGCCACCAGATCCAATACTTCGAGATGTTCGGCAATCGCGGTGTCTACTTCGACGGCTGGTTCGCTGGGACAGTGCACGTCACGCCCTGGGGAAAAGTGGAAAACCGTTTCCCCGAAGACACCTGGGAGCTTTATCACGTCGAGGAGGACTTCAGCATGTCCAAGAACCTCGCGAAGAAGCACCCCGAGATCCTGAGCGAGCTTCAGAAGGTATTTCTTGCGGAGGCCCTCAAGTACAAGGTGCTCCCTCTCGACGACCGGCGACAGGAGCTGTTCAATCCGAAGTTGGCCGGGCGTCCCGACCTGATGTTTGGGCGGAAGAGCCTCACCCTTTACGAGGGCATGAATGGCCTCCTCGAAAACGACTTCATCAACGTCAAAAATACCTCTTTCGAGATCGTCGCCGAGGTTGAAACGGGCGACAAACCGGTGAACGGTGTGATCGTCGCTCAGGGCGGCCGCTTCGGTGGCTGGAGCCTCTACGTCAAGGAAGGCAAGCCGGTCTTCATGTACAACTACCTCGGAATCGAGCGTTCCGCGGCGACGTCGAGCGCGACGCTGCCCAAAGGCAAGTCGACCGTGAAGATGGACTTCGCCTACGACGGTGGCAAACCGGGAGCAGGCGGGACGGCCACCCTTTACATCAATGACAAGTCCGTCGGCTCCGCCAAGGTTGCGAAGACCGAGTTCGCGGTATTCTCTGCAGACGAAACGGCGGGCGTCGGGGTCGACACGGAAACTCCAGTGTCGGAAGACTACACGCGCTCGAGCAGCGAGTTCACGGGCAGCATCGAGAAGGTGACCATCCAACTCAAGTGAGCGAAAGACCCGGCGCGAGCTGCCGCTGAAGCGCCTCCGCGATGCGCTTGCCGTCGAGCGCGGCGCTCACAATTCCACCCGCATAGCCGGCACCTTCGCCAGACGGGTACAGGCCTCGTAAGTCCGGCGACTCGAGTGTGTCGTCCGTGCGTGGGATGCGGATTGGCGAGCTCGTTCTCGACTCGACGCCCAAGAGAACGCCGGCGTGACTGAGAAATCCTGGCATGCGGCGGGCGAATTGCTCGAGTCCCCCTCGAAGCATCTCCGAGATTCGAACCCCAGTACAGTCCAGCACCTCGTCGAGACTCGTGGCCGTGAGTCCTGGCTTGTAGCTGCTCTTCGGAACCGCGCTCGAGCCGCGGCCGGCGAGGAAGTCCTTCATCATGGCGGCCGGCGCTTTGAGATCTCCGCCGCCGGCCTCGTAGGCAGCTCGTTCGATCTTTTGCTGAAACCGGATGCCTCCGAGTGGTCCATCGAAACCCACAGCTTGCCAATCCGCCGGCTCGATCCCCGCGACGATGCCCGAGTTGGCGAAGGGAGAATCTCGCTTCGAGAGGCTCATGCCGTTGACGACCTGGGCGCCCGGCTCGGTGGTGGCGGGGACGATCCATCCGCCCGGACACATACAGAATGTGAATACGCCACGGTCCTCCACCGTCGCCGACAGTCGGTAGTACGCGCTTGGAAGCGCCGCGTGACCCACGTCGCGGCCGTATTGGATCTTGTTGATCAGCGCCTGCGGATGCTCGATGCGAACGCCCATGGCGAATGCCTTGGGCTCCAACGCGACGTCCATCGCGTCCAGCATCTCGTATACATCCCGTGCCGAATGCCCGGTTGCCAGGACGACGGCATTCGCCTCGAAGGACCGTCCATCGGCGAGCTCGACCGCGCTCACTCTGCGATCGTGCCCCCGCCCTTCGACCAGGATCCGTTTGAGCTTCGCCTCGAAGTGGAGCTCCACCCCCACTGCCTCGAGCCGCTCGCGCAGCGCGGTCACGACCTTGGGCAACTTGTTGCTTCCGATGTGCGGCCGCGCGTCCTCTAGAATCGCCGCAGGAGCCCCGTGCAATGCGAGGATTTCGAGCACGTCGCGAACCGAACCTCTCTTGTGGGCCCTCGTGTAGAGCTTGCCGTCGCTGTAGGTCCCCGCCCCGCCTTCGCCGAAGCAGTAGTTGCTGTCGGGGTCGACCTTGCCCTCGCGATTGAGCAGTGCGATATCGCGGCGACGAGGTTGGACTCGCTTGCCTCGGTCGATGATTCTGCTGGCGATGCCACGCCGCGCCAGCTCGTACGCGCAGAACAGGCCTGCAGGCCCCGACCCTACGATCACCACCCGCGCGGGGAGACCAACTTCTCGGGGATGCGGAAGCGCCCAGTCTTCAGGGGGAACCGCAGGACCCACACCGACGAGTACTTGAACATGGGCGCCCTGCCCACGCGCATCGATGGCGCGACGAAGGACGTGAAGCTCCGGAAGATCTTCGAGCGGCACCGCAAGCTTCTTGGCCGCGAGCTCGCGCATGGCCTCGGGGCTCTGCGATTCATCGAGTGTGAGCCGCAGCTCGCAAGTGACGTCGGTGGACAGGATGCTCATGATTCCCCGGGCCACGCTCTAATCGCACAGGAACCAAGAACCGCAAGCATGTCCGAGTTGCTACGCGTGGCTCTCAGTGTGATAGCTCAGGCACGAATGCGAGCAGACGGTTGAGCGACGACTTGAACTTCATGCGATCCTCGGAGACCTGATAGCATACGGGCGAACGATGGGTACCGTGGGACTTTTCAGCGCTTGCTCGGACAAAATGGCGGTCGCGACTGCTCTCTGGTTGCTTGTCACTTGGCCGGCGATCGCCGCAGCGGCCTCCGGGCGAGTGGTATTCTCCGGCTCGTGACCCTTCGCGCCGTAGGACTCACTGGGATCACCCTCGTCGCGTTTGCTGCGAACTCGCTGCTTTGCAGGATGGCGTTGGCGCCCAATCTCATCGATCCTCAGCTATTCACGGTGATTCGCCTCGGCAGCGGCGTCGCGATTCTCGCCCCCTTGTCTGCTTTGATGTCGGACCCCAGACAAGAGGCGCGCCCGTCCGGGTCTTGGAAATCCGGCCTGGCGCTATTCATCTACGCGATGGCGTTCTCGATGGCCTACGTATCACTCGAAACGGGCGTGGGCGCCTTGATCCTCTTCGGCTCGGTGCAGGCGACCATGATCGGCGCCGCCCTGCACCAGGGCGAACGTCCTAGACCCCAGGAATGGGTGGGTCTTGTCGTTGCCATGGCCGGGCTCGTCTACCTGGTGCTGCCAGGCATGACGGCGCCGAATCCCCTCGGGGCGGTGATGATGATCGCGTCGGGCGTTGGATGGGGGGTGTATTCGCTCCGCGGCAACGGGAGCTCGGCACCGGTGGCCGCGACCGCGGGAAATTTCGCCCGGGCCCTCGCGCTTGCAATCGCATGGGTGATCGTGGGTCTCTTCATGTCGTGGAACGTGCTACAAACTTCGGCACGCGGAGCGGCTCTCGCGATGATTTCGGGAGCGCTCACCTCGGGCCTCGGGTACGTGATCTGGTACATCGCGCTTCGTGACTTGACGGCGACCCGGGCGGCGATCGTGCAGCTCGCCGTTCCCGTGATCGCAGCCGCTGCCGGAATCGTCGTACTCGGAGAGGAGCCGAGCGCCCGCCTCGCCATCGCCAGCCTGATGATCCTCGGCGGAGTGGGTGGCGCCATCCTGGCCCGCGAACGTGGACCTGCGCTCGACCCTTGCGAGGATTCGACGGAGCGGTGACTATGGCCGACCATGAGCACAGAAATTCACGAAGTTTGGCCCAGGGGCACGCCCGCCGTAGGACAACGCGCAGAGCGCACGCGCGCCGTCGAGAAGCGGGACATCGAGCTATTCACCGAGATCTCGGGCGATCACAATCCATTGCACTACGACGAGGCGATCGCCAAGGAGACCCGGTTCGGCGAAATCGTGGTCCAGGGCGGCGTTACGAGCGCGATTCTCAACGCGGTCGTAGCCGAGGACCTGCCCGGACCGGGCACGGTTTTCCTGCACGTCGACTGGAGCTTCAAGGCGCCGGTCCGCCCCGGCGATCGGATCACCGGTCAGGTAGAAGTCCTCGAGGTCAGGACGGACAAGCCGATCACCAAGCTGAAGACCGAAGTGGTCCGGAACGATGGAACCGTAGTGCTCGCCGGGGAGGCCCTTTGCTATACGATGCCTCTGCGTCGGTGACCCCGGGACCGCGAGTCTAAGCAGCGCTAGCTGAGGCGGTCTCCATCGCGATCAAGGCCTCCTCTTCACGGCCCATCTCCTGGCTCATCATTCGATGATATTGCTGCACGGTGGGGATGTCCCAGTCGTACGATGCGACGCGATCGGAGAGCTCGAAGAACTTCAACGATAGATCGTCCCTCGCCATCTGGTAGTCGGCCAGGTCGCCACCGTGGCCGATGGTGCGGGCAAGGATGTCCGCGTCTCGCAGCGCACTGGTGATCCCGTGTGCAGTGATCGGGTCGGTCATGTATCCGGCGTCACCTACGAGGGCCCAGCCCTCGCCCCATGGCTGACGAACAAAGCCTCGCATCCCCGGGAAGAAACGGAGCTTGCCGACCTGCTCGGCGGCCCGAAGACGCGCTCCGACGTCTGGCGCGGTCTGCTCGATCACGCGAACGAAGGCGCGGTCGCGCTCCGCGGCGGACACCGCCGAGAAATCATTCGAGACCGCGGTGAAAAGCAACGTTTGCTCATGGTTGGTCGGAATGGCGCCCGCTCCCATGCCCGGGCGGTAGTACCAACGGTTCCCGTCGACCGGAAGATCTCGGAAGTACCCAAATGCGCAACTCGTGGCGTGGCGCGCCAAGACATAGGGGGTCGCTCCCACCAGCTGCGCGACCTTCGAACGCCGGCCATCCGCGCCGATGACGAGACCCGCACGGACATCGCTGACGTTTCCCGATTCGTCGCGCAGGCGGACACCCGACACACGTCCGGTCTTCGACCGAAGCAGATCGAGCATTTGGACTCCGTGGTGAACCTCGGCTCCCTCGTCGCGGGCGGCTTCCGCGAGCATGCGATCGAGCACGGTCCGGCGAGGGGCGTAGAGCGCATCGACGCCGTGCCGCGGCTTGATGGCGACCGCTATCATCTCGTTCCGGCTATCATCGGTGTAGAGGAAAGTCGTTCTTTCGATGCGGGGTGTGCCTTCTCGTTCGAGCCGATCGGCAAGTCCCCATCGGTGCAGCAGCAACACGGCGGGTCGCATGAGCGCGTGCGTCGACACGGTGTCAGACCCGAGGCGGCTCTTGTCTACCACGAGCACGCGCAAACCAAGCGCTGCGAGAAGCATGGCGGTGGCGGCGCCCGCGCAGCGGGCTCCTACGATGACGACGTCATAGGCATTGTGGATGGGTTGCATGATCATGGTCCTGACTCCTAGGCGGCAATGGAAGAACGGTGAAAACTCTCGCTGAGGCGCTCGGCAACGGCGCGCGCGTCGTCCCCAACGCCGTCGATGAAGCTCGATTTGCGGGTGCGCTGAAAATTGAGCCCGAGCACGTAGAGGCCCCTGGCGGGGGTGATACCCGCGTCGTGAATGATCTCGCCGCGGATGTTGAGCACCGGCACGTGCAGCCACGAGTAGCTGCGGCGGTACCCCGTCGCCCAAAGGACGCTGCCGATGCCGGCGTCCCTCAGATCGAGCTCGGTGGGCGTATCGGAAACCTCGATCGCGGGGCGACGGTCGGAGATCTCGGCATCCATGCACGTCTCGTCGATGAATCGGTCGATCCGGTCGAGCACTCGATCGAGCTTGTGCTCGGCGGCATCGACGTTGCGCCGAAGGTCGTTGAGGAAGGACATCCGCGCTCCGTCGGCTCCCGCGACGCGGCCGATGAGGCTCACACCTTCCTCTCGAAGGACTGCGAGATCGATCGTTCTCTGGTCCGGAGTGCCAACGAGCTGCAGCGACGGCTGTCGGCGCGCGGACTCGAGGTCGAATGCATGCTCCGCGCGCTCCCCGAGAATGCCACTCGCTTCGAGCCACCAGGCGATGTCCCGCCCTCGGTAGCGCCGCGGCATGCGAACATGGCGCCCAACCGCGAGCGTCACGGGACGCCCTGAACGGTGGATTTCCTGGGCGAGCTGAATACCGGACGCCGAGGCGCCCACGACGAGCACACCAGCATCTGGAAGTTGATCGGGATTCCTGTAATCGGAAGGCACGACTTGATGAAGGTGGGACGAGAGGCCCCCGGCGACCTCGGGAACGAAAGGCCGGTCGCAGTGACCTGTCGCCAACACGACGGTGGGCGCTTCCCAGTCACCTTGGTCGGTTCGCACCCGATAGCCCAGACCGCCTCGTTTCACGCTCAGCACTGTCGTCTCGTCTTGCACCGGAGCACTGGACGCCAGCGCGTAGCGCTCTAGGTACGAGACGATTTCGGGCATCGTCATGAAGCCATCCGGATCTGCGCCCTGATATCGAAAACCGGGAAGCCGCGTGTGCCAGTTCGGACTCAGCAGCCGGAGCGAATCCCAGCGCTCGCTGCGCCAGCGCTCGGCAACCCTGCCTCGCTCGAGCACCACGTGGTCGATTCCTTTTTGGGACAGACATCGGCTCATTGCCAAGCCAGCTTGGCCGCCTCCAATGATGATGGTGTCTGTGCGCTTCATGACCTTCTCCTCTCTGCCGGCGGGGTCCGCCGACCGGCCTGCACTAGTCAGGCCGGTCGGCATGCTCCGTCGACCGCTCCATCACGCGGCGTCCACTTCGATCGACACGGAGACGCCGTTGGTGAGAACGTCGTACACGGCAGAACGCGCTTGCGATTGCGCGACGACCTTGCGAAGCGTCTCTGCGTCGGCGTCGCCCCTCACCTTGTAGCTGAGGCGAATTCCCTGGTAGCCGTTGCGGACCGTGTCCGAGAGTCCCAGCAGACCCTGCACGTCGAGGTCGCCTTCGACCGAGCACTCGACCGATTCGAGCTCGATGCCTCGTGCGGAGGCGATGTTCCCGATGCCCGCCGTGATGCACGTCGCGAGGGCGTGGAGAAGGAACTCGACCGGCGTCGGAGCATTGCCCTTGCCGCAAAGCACCGGCGGATGGTCCGCCTCGTAAACGAAGTCTGCCGTCTGCTCGTGCTCGCCGCCCGCGCCATGGAACCCCTCGATGCGGGTGCGGCTGTGGGTGCCCTTGACCCACTCATTCGACGCGCGGAACTGGAACTGTGCGAGCGCCGGCTGCTCGCCGACGGCGTTGATGGTTGCCAATAACGTGGGAACGTCGACGCCGTTCATCGCGCGCTTCTCGCGGCGGGGCTTCGGATTGCTGGTCTGAGCTGATGTGGTTGCGTTGCTTTCCATGGTTTCCTCTTCGGTTTGAGTTGGGTGACGGGACCTGTTCCCGTCGACACCAATCAATCTACGGAGGCACCGTGTGAGCCCGCGTGTGAAGGACCGTGGAAAAATCGCAGCCGGATGCTTTTCGCTAAGTGACCGAAATCATGGGGTATGGACCGTCGATGACCAGATCACGGCGTTCGAGAATCCGTTGGATCGGCCGACCGCGCGCAATGCTTCGGCATCCGGCGCCTCGAAAACACAGACCATGCGTTTCCCTCCGAGCATCAGGTAGCTTCGGACCGGCTTCACCCGATAGAGGTCCAGGCACTGGATTTCGGCGGCCATCTTCCGAACCTCCTCCGAGCTCAGGGGCTCGGAGAATTCGCGCTCTAGAACGACGTACTCCATGGCACGAAGATATCACCAAGGTGCGGGCGATTGGAGTGCCAAACGATGGTTTGACGCCGGATTCGGTCGCGGGCAGCCTTCCCGGAGTGAGCGTCGCCGCGCTGCAGGTCCAAGTTCTCGGGCCACTCTCCGTTCTTCGAGACGGTGAGCCGGCGGGTCTGCCTCAATCGAAAAAGACACGTGCCTTGCTCGCATACCTGGCGATCACCGGTCGCGCCCATCGGCGTGACCGGCTCTGTTCCCTATTCTGGGACGTTGCCGACGACCCCCGCGGAGCCTTGCGCTGGAGCCTCTCCAAGATACGGCCCGTGGTCGACACGGAGGCGACTCGTCGCCTCATCGCCGACCGCGAGAGCGTCGAGCTCAAACTCGGGGATGCATGGCTCGACTGGAGTTGGATCCGGCGCGAGCTCGCATCTGGATTGAATTCCATGTCGACCGAGCGTTTGCAGCAGCTCGAATCCGTGTTCGGAGGCGAGTTGCTCGAGGGGCTCGATCTCACCGACTTCGACGAGTTCACCGTCTGGTGCGCGGCGGAGCGAGAGCACGCGCGCAAATTGCACAGCAAAGTCTTGGAGACGCTGGTTGCGCGATTCGAGTCCACGCCGAGCGACGCCTTGCCGTACTCGCGGGAGCTGGTTCGAATCGATCCGATCAACGAAGACGCGAGAGCCGACTTGATTCGGCTCCTCGCGCGCGCCGGGAGAAGAAACGAAGCCAAGGCACAGTACGAGAGCGCCGCGCGCATGCTGAAGGAGCTCGGCGCGACGGCAACTGGACCGCTGGAATCTGCATGGCGAGAAGTCAATCGTGAGGGAGGCTCGTCAAGCGAGCCGCCGCTGACGGCAAAACCAAAGACCAGCGGTCCAACGATGTCCGCCCGCGTCAGGCTCTCGCCCAGTCCTCCGAGCCGCGACGTGTTCATCGGCCGCGAATCGGAGCGGAGCCGGCTCCTTTCGCTCTTGGATGATGCGAACCGCGGACACTTGTCCGTCTTCATGCTCAAAGGGGAGTCCGGCATCGGAAAGACCCGGCTCCTCGCGGAACTGAACGCAGAGGCGCGTCGCAGAGGGTGTACGGTATTCGAGGCCACAGCGTACGAGGCCGAGGCCGGTCGTCCCTACGGACCATGGATCGATGCGCTCCGACGATTGCCTGCCGATGCGGTTTCCGACGCCAACGGCGACGCTCTCTCTCCGCTTCTACCCGAGCTAGGCACATCTGCTGAAGCCGGGGCAAGCCGCGATCGATTGTTCGGCGCGGTCCTGGACCTCGTGACGACGAGGGCCCGGCCCGATGCGCCCGCAGTACTTTTGTTCGACGACATCCACTGGTGCGACGATGCGTCCGCAGCGCTTCTCCACTACGTCGTGCGAACGAGCCTGGCCCAGCCTTTACTCGTGGTGCTCGGCGCTCGGGACGGAGAGCTGGTCGACAACGAGTCCGTCATGAAAATGCTGCGCAGCTTTCGCCGCGAGGGGCTGATCGACGAACATCTGTTGCTCCCGTTTTCCGAAAGAGACATCGCGGCGCTGATTCGATCCCTCGACGGCACCGCAGACGCCACCGAGGTGTTCAACCTGAGCGGTGGCAATGCACTCATGGCGCGTGAGCTCGCCCGGGCGTCGGACACGGGCGAAACGGTGCCAAGATCCCTCAAGGAACTGATCGGCGATCGAATCGAACGGCTGTCTCCTGAATCCGGCGACGTCCTTCGATGGTGTGCCGTTCTAGGAACGGCTTTCGACGTTTCGCGCCTATCCGAGCTGGTTTCGCTCGAGCTCGACGATCTCATGAACGCACTGAGGGAGCTCGAGCGCCATGCCCTCCTCGAGAGCTCGGTCAGCTCTGCGAACATGTATGCATTTCATCACGCCCTGGTCCACCGTGTCGTCTACTCGGAAATCTCGGAACCTCGCCGAAAGCTCATGCACCTCCGAGTCGCGCGACTCCTTGCTGCCGCAAACGACCCGGACGGTGTGATCTCCCTCGAGCTTGCTCACCATGCTTCGGTTGGAGGTGACGCAGCGATGGCCGTCCGCGCGTGCGTGACCGCCGGGACGCGCTGCCTTCGCGTGTTCGCAAACGCCGAAGCGTACGCGCACGCGCGCCGGGGGCTTCGTCTCGTCGATCAGCTCGAAGACCCGGAGCGCGCAAAGCTCCGCATCGAGCTCGAGCAGATCAGTCTCGGCGCACACTGGCCCGAAGACCCGGACGCGGAATCCCGTCGCATCGAGGCTCTCGCGGAGCAGGCCCTCGACGCAGGCTGCCCCGAGCATGCGCGAGTGGCCTTCACATTGGTAAGCACACTTCGCTGGCACGAAGGCTCACTGAGCGACGCACATCGATTGTCACTGCGAGCGGAGCTGGCGAGCCGGGGAACGAACGACCAGCACCGCGCCGCTGGCATCGCCGAGACGGCCCGTTGCCTGGTCATTCTGGAACGGGACCTCGCGCAGGCCGAGGCGCTCTTGTTGGAGGCACGGGCCTTGTCGGAGCGCTCGGGAGAGTCCAACTGGGCCATTTTCGACGGCGTCGGCTTGCTCCGATTGCATGCGGGCGCTTTGAGTGATGCAAAGGCAGCGTTCGAGCAGGCATGGATGCTCGCCAAGAAGACCGGGAATCGGCTGCAGGAGTTCATGGCGCTCGAGCACCTCGTCATGACGTCCATCCACCGCCGAGACCCTGACGAGGCATGTCGCTACGCGAAAGAGCTCGCCGTCATCGGAGAAAAGCTACGTGAGGGCAGCGAGCGCCCGCTCGCAAGGGCGATGCTGGTTCTGTGCCGGTACAAGAAGGGAGAGATCGAGGATCGCTCGGGGCTCGAGGAAGCCTTGCAAGAGCTCCGCGACGTCGACGCGAAGCAACGCCTCGCGTTCGTGCTCACGCAAGCCGCGGCGGTCGAAGCGGAGCGAGGCAATCTTCAAAGCGCGGCGACGCGCGCGGCCGAGGCAGAAAAACTCGGACGAATCCTCCAACAGCCCAGTGAGTCCGCTCTTGCAAGCGCAGTCTTGCTGCGGATCGCACGAGAACGAGGTGACAAGGCTGCGATGCACGAACGAATGCAAGAGCTCCGCGCGATCAGCGGCTACGCCAAACACGTCGGTGAAATCGTCGAATGCGAGCTCGCCGCGGCGGCAGCCATCTCAGGAACAGAGTTACGCGAAATGGAGGCAGAGTGATGGCACGCGTGATGGTGGAACGGAGGTTCGACCAGGCAGAATCGTTCGACGACCTCCAGGCACAAGAGGTGAGTTTTGCCTGGTGCGCCGAGCAGCACCAGGTCACCTTCATTCGAAGCTACTTCTCCCGGGACAGAAAGCGCATGATCTGCGAATACGAAGCTCCCGACGCCGAGGCCGTGCGCACACTACAGCGTACGTCGGGGATGCCATTCGAGCGCATCTGGACCGCGACGATCTTCGACTGGGAAGCCGAATCTGCCCTTGAATGATCCCGAGGAAAATCTCCCTGACCAGCTGCGGCAAGGGCCCGATCGAGCTCGCGGCCTCATAGTGTTCGAACCGAGCTGGACCAACGTGATTCAACGGATCGTTTCATTTTGCGCGCAGTCGATGACGTGCCTGGCGCTGAGCATGCACTTCCTTTCGTGCGTCTCTCAGGCGCCGGCTGCAAAGCGGCTCCGCCACGCCAGCTCCCAGCAATAGCTACAGCTACGAAACCGCCTACGGTCCGGACGAGCGCGCCGAGCCACCGGTGTACCTGGTTCCCACCGAGACGCACTCGGGACTCGCTTCGACGGACTGCTCCGGCTGGGTGCGCTTCGTCGTCGATACGGTGTCCCCCTTGCACGAGGCCGTGCTCCAATCGCAGCGCCGATTGCGCCCGTGACCCGTTTCGAAGAGCTGCGATCCGGAGACATCGGCGCGTACGCGATGGGACGATCGAGGCGATCTGATCGTCAAGATCTTCGACAACGCCCCGTCCGAGGTGGATGGCTCTTCGTCCTGCACTACGCCGATCGGTCTATCGGGGGCGGGGGGCATTCGCCTCGCCGACGGCCGCCTCCGCTTGAATGGGCGAAGCGACTTTGCTGAGGGATGACGGTGGATTCCGGAGAGTTGATCGCCGAGTCGGATGGCGCGCCATGTCCACCGATGCCGTGTTCTCCGGTTCGGGCGTGATTCGACTCACCGCCAAACCGATCGAAGGTTGCAACCGGGACGACTGAAGAACCAAGGCCTGCGCTCTCGTGCTAGCTTCCCGCACGATGATGCAGATCTCGACCTCGGCTTCGGTTCTCATCCCCCGCCCGCGCGAGGAAGTGTTTGCACGGGCCACCGACAGCACGAATACGCCCCAAACCCTACGCTCCCGTGGGCCGTTCGCGGGGATCAGCAAAGTCGAGATGCACGAAGGACAAACGCTTGCGAAGGGCTCGAGGCGCCGCGTGTTCATGACCGACGGCACGGTTCTCGAGGAAGTCATCCTCGACTACGACCCTCCGGTCCGTCATCGCTACCGCTGGACGGGCGGCGCCAAGTTTCCGTTCTCGTTGCTCGTACGGAGTGGCACCGGCAACTGGGACTTCATCGAAACGGAAGGCGGCACGCGCATCGTCTGGACCTATACGTTCGGCCTGACGTCCCCTCTCGCCTATCCGATCGCCGTTCCGATCGTCTTGTGCTTCAAACGCTGGCTGCAACAGGGGCTCGATGCCATCCGAACGGAGCTGGTTGCCTAGGTCGGCAGGATCCCAGGACGGGGCTTGAGCGTGCCGTACGTGTCCGCCATCAAGGGCGCGCCCGATCGCAGACAAGGCCTCGCGGTGCTGGACAATGGGGGTGCGCATGAGTCTTTCTTCGAACGGCATGAGCTTCCGAAAGCTTTCGAGCGCGAGCACTCGCTCCGCGAAAGCCGTCGTCCGCGGCCACCGCACCGCATCCAAGGTGTAGCGGGAAAACGCGACATTTCGGAAAAAGGATGCGATCGCGATATCGGCGATCGAGAACTCTCCGAACACGTACCCGCTCGAAGGGAGCTGGGATTCCAGATAATCGAATACGAGCGGCATCTCTTCGAGACGAATCTTCTCCAACTCTCGCGGATCGGCCTTGGTCCCCCAAACATAGGGATTGATCGCGACGGCGTTGAAGAGGCGCCAGATGATTACGTCCCCCATCCGCGTATCAGCGTATTCCTCGAGCCATCGAGCCTGGGCGCGCTCTGCAAGATCGGTCGGATAGAGCGCTGGAGCGGGGTAACGCTCTTCTAGATACTGGCAGATGACCGAGGAGTCGGCGAGCGTCACGAGATCGTCCATGAGGACGGGCACTCTGCGGACCGGGCTGATCTGCGAGAATCGATCATCACCCATGAAGGGAATGATTGGATCGATCTCGTAGGCGATCCCCTTGAGGTCCAAGACGACCAAGACCTTGCGCACATACGGGGAAAGATAGCTCCCAACGATGCGGACCGGCTCCTGCACCCCCCTTCTCTAGCCCTGAGCGTGGAGCAAGCAAGCCAGGTGAGGTGCAGATGCCATGAACAGCGGGGCGACTTTCCCCCCGCTTGTGGTAGCGTTCAACTTGGCTTGTGTAAGGCATGGCCGTCATGGGAGGGTTGGACATGAGAATGATCGTGATACTGGTCGTGAGCGGAACGCTCGGGCTCCTCGGGTGTGGCAGCAGTGACGACGGAAGCGGCGGCTCAGGGGGCTCAGCTGGGTCGGGCGGCAGCGGCGGTACGGGCGGAACCGGTGGCTCAGCTGGGTCGGGCGGCAGCGGCGGTACGGGCGGCGTCGGAGGGACCGGCGGGACCGGCGGCACGGATGCCGCGGCGGCGTTCTGCGACGGCTTCGAGGCGACCTGCAACTACGTCGACTACGAGTTCGAGAACCGTGCCGACTGCCTCGACTTCTACAACACCGAGGATGCCGCGCGTGTGACCTGCGTCGAGCAGCACTTGGGCTTCGCGATGGACGCCGCGCCCGGTAGTCCCGACAGAAATCTGCACTGCGGACACGCGTCGGGCCTTCCACCCTGCAACTGACACCACGGAAGTCTCTCGAGCATCATGAGCTTCACGACCCGGGTCTCCGAGCCCGGCAGCGTGATGCCGTGAGCTTCGGATTCGATCCGAGACGCGACGAACCCGACCGTGTCTCCTGCAATAGGCAGCATCACCGCAGACATGCGGTTTTCGCCGCTGGCGCGCCCTCGACGCTCGGCGTCAGTCGCACTCGGTAGCGCTCGGTTCGAGCAGCATCCGGTCGGGAAGACAGTCCTTGAAATCATGACCGACGGTCGTTATACGCAGCCCAGCGTTCTCGATACCGGCGCTTCCCCCGGAGGCTGTTCTTGGAAGCTTTGTTTTTCTCCATGACGGTGGTCGCACTGGCGGAGATGGGCGACAAGACCCAACTGCTGTCCTTTGTTCTCGCAGCAAAGCTCAAACGCAAAGTGCCTATCGCACTTGGAATTCTGTTCGCAACGCTCGCCAATCACGCCCTCGCCGGCTACGTGGGCACATGGCTCGCCGCCCTGGTGTCGCCCGAAGCTCTGAGATGGATCATCGCCGTATCGTTTTTTGTCTTCGCTCTGTGGGCGCTCAAGCCCGATACGCTCGACGAAAACAAAAAGCTCCGTGGCACCGGCGTGTTCCTTACGACCCTCGTGGCCTTCTTCATGGTGGAGATGGGCGACAAGACCCAGCTCGCGACCATCGCGCTAGCCGCGCGCTACGAGTCCCTGTTCGCCGTCGTACTAGGAACGACGCTTGGTATGATGATCGCAAATGTCCCTGCTGTGTGGTTGGGCGAAACACTGGCTCATCGCGTGAACATGAAGGTGATGCGCTGGGTCGCGGCGGCGTTGTTCGTCGTTCTCGGAGTGCTGGCGCTATTCGCGGGGAACCGCACTGACTGACCCAGGTCGACCGAAATCGAAAGTGGAGCTCGACGCATCACCCGACGAAATCCCGCCCGTATGGCACACCCTCCCTGTCGATGCAGTCGTGTCGCATCTTCGCTCCGCCGCTGAGCGCTTGGCCGATCTCCCCTTTGTCGGACACGGCGTCGAAGCCATCGCCGCTATCGTGCTGTTCGCCCTGATGCTGAGCTTCGTAGAGGAGTACCGAGCGGAGCGCGCGATCGAAGAACTGAGGAGAATGCCGCACCCACTGCAACGGTGATCCGCGAGGGTCGGGAGGATTGGTTCAGGCGTCGGCGCGTCGCCGCAAAACCGGCAACTCATTGAGATCGTAGCGGACGCGGCAGGATTCGAACCTGCGACTTCTGCCTCCGGAGGGCAGCGCTCTATCCAACTGAGCTACGCGTCCTTTCTTGAGCCAAGCGCCAACTTTGCATACTTCGCGCGCTTTTCGACCGCAAGCCGCGGCGACGCGGGACGGAAATGCGTAAGGACACCTAGAGCGCTGCCAACTCAGTCGGCGAAAGCGCCTGCAGCATGTCGAATGGCCTCGAGCGACTCCCGCGGCAACTGTGCGCTAGGGCTAGGGCCTCTCGGATGCTACGTAAGCGCATCATGAAGATGCAGGGGGCTTTGTTGTTCCCGCTCCTGCTCGTTGCCGGCGGGTGCGGTGGATCAGGCGCGGTTGGTGGTGGCGTCGGTGGTATCGAGGACTCGGGTGGTTCTGGCGGCTCGGGCGGTTCTGGCGGCCCGGGTGGTGAAGCGGGGAGCGGTGGCGACGCGGGCACTGGCGGTACGGCTGGAGTTGGAGGGTCTGGCGGTATGGCATCGCTGGCGCACCCTTCGATCTACGCCTTCGCCGGCGACCTATACGATGCCTGCGGCTCTGCCTTTGTTCCCGTCGGCGTCGACCACCATGGCTTCATCAACGGGCCTGAGTACGGCGGGCCACCTCCCAACCTGGACGCCACATCATTTGTCGAGATTGCCAAGACTGGGGCGAACGCTGTCAAGATTGCATGGGGCACGCCAAGCAATGACGCCCATCCAGGTTTCACCCTCACCCAACTCGACGTACAGGTTCAAGCTGCCATCGACGCAGGGCTCATTCCCATCGTCGCCCTGTATGACGCAATCGGTCCTGCCAACTGGGGGGAGTTGGAGACGATCGTTCAATGGTGGGAAGCTCCAGCAACCGTCGCTTGGGTCAATGGCGCAGACGCCAATGGCCACCTCCGAAGTGAGTACCTGATTCTCAACCTCGCCGTCGAAGCAGGACCGGGGACTGGGTCTCCGTACACCAGCTACATCAGTTCGTACGCGGATGCGATCACGCGGCTCCGCTCCTGTGCTGCAGGCGATCCTTGTTACACGGCTCCGATCATGATCGACGCGGACGAGTGGGGTCGCGATAGTGCCTCGTTGGTCGCTGGCGCACCGGCTTGGATTGCGGCCGATCCGATCGACAATCTCGTCATGAGCTGGCACCCGTACACGCCATGGTCCGCTGCACAGCTCCGAACCAGAATGGATCGCCTGGCTTCCACAGGGCTTCCCGTCATTGTTTCAGAGTTTGCAAACAAGGAACCCACCGGCAGCGTCACCTACCCAACACCATGCACCGGAGCGCCACTGCTCTACAAGGACATCACCGCCGAAGCGAACCTCCGCGGTTTCGGTTGGCTTCCCTGGGCATGGGGGGACAAGCCAGCGTCTCCTGACTACTGGAACGCCGACTGTTGGGAATACGACCTGACCGACACGGAACTGTGCTCCACGTTGGAACGCTGGGGGTGTGAGGTCGCGTTCACCGATGCAAACAGCATCGCCAATACCGCCGTCCGACCGCGGTACATTACGGACCGATGCGGCACTGAAAGTAGACGCGCCGCGCCCGCTGCATGCGGGCACAACTGCCCGCCCGTGCCTCCCTCCTAGAGGGAGACGTCGCCTAGGCTGTTGCCCTGATAGCCGGCCGCTTGCATCGCACGGATCAGGACGGTGGCTGGATGGGCGCGATTGCCGTCGAGGTGCTCGCCTGGGTTCAAGCCTCCGGCGCGGCCCGCCATGAGCATGACCATGTTCTCGACCGAGTGCGTCTGGTTTTGCGAGCTGCCGTCGTTGAGCTGGATCCCGTGACCGGCCTCAGGGGTGAAGACGATCACGCTGTTGTCGAGCACGGTGCCACCAGCCTCGGGGGTGTTGCGAAGCTTGTCGATCAAGTACGCGTAATGGGAGACGTGCCACTGGAGCAACCCTGCGTTCGGAATCTGTCCCCGGTTGTCGGGGTCTCCGTTGTGACCGACCTCGTGCAGGTCTCCGCCGACCGAGGCCCAACGCGCGGGTCGTGTGGTGCCCGCGAGAACGCCGAGGCCGTCGGCGATCGGGCGCGCGTTCATGTGGGATTGGAAGGCCGTGATCTGAAGCGACGCCGAGCGCGTGAGATCGCAGACGAAGGCCATGTGGATCAGGTCCGCGAAGACCCGGGACCGCGTATGTTCGTCGCTGTAGCCCGAGCCCGGAGTCACCGATCCGCTGCCGCCCCCTTCATGGTCTCCACCGATGGGCGGATCGTCGCCAGGGTCGGTTGGGACGAGGCATTGACCGCCCGCGACCGGCGGCAAGGCGTTGATGCGGATCTCCAGATCTCGGATCTCGTCGAAGTGCCGCTCGAGCCGCTCCTGGTCGGCGCGGCCAACGTTGTTCAAGAGCTTGGCGCGCTTCTCGAGCACGAGATCGAGCACGCTTCGCCGCGCGCGCATCTCGAAGTCGAAGCGTGCGGCCTCGTCGTCATCGTCCGGGACGAAGCCCGTGAAGAGCGATCGGAACGCGACCTGAGGACTCGCCTGCGCTTCGATACGGGCATTGCGCCCTCCCCCCGGTCCATAGGAGATGTACTGCCGACCGGCAAAGCTGTAGCCGCTCACGTAGAAGCCGGGCTGCGCGCGGACCACCAGGGACTTGTGCGTCGTTTGGCCTGCGTTGAGCTCGGCGATCACCTGGTCCGAGGTGATCCCATTGCAGACGTATTCCGCGGACGTCGAGCGAGTGCCCGACAAGAGCGGGCTGCAGCCACCGCCATGGAAATCGCGATAGGCGCCGCCCGCCGGAACTGCGCTCCCATCGGTAGAGCTCGCGTTGAACGGAATCGCCAGGTTCGAGACCATCGTGAGCTCGTTCTCCATGCCTCGAAGTGGCAGGAGCGGCGTCGTGAGCGCAAACCCGCGTCCGTAGCTCGTGTCGGCGATGTAGTGACCGCCTTCGGTTACGTTCTGGCCATCGATGCGGCTTTGATTCTTGGCGTAGTTGTCGCAACCGAGCGCCTGACCAGCAAACAAGATCGCGTAGCGCGCGGGTGGAGTCTGGGCCCTGCCCGTTCGAACGGGGAGCATGCATTCTAGAAATGGCAACGAAACCGCGGCGCCGGCCACGCCTCTTAGAATCGCTCTGCGATTGATCTTCATGGCCATGATCAGAGTCTCTCCTCGGCACGCCGCGCGAAACGATCCGACGCGACGAATTCGACGATGAACGCCTTGAAGTCGTGCCCTCCGTTACGAAATGCGTCGATCATCTCCTTGAGAAGCTCCGCTTCGTATTCGCTCGTCGAGCGGCCCAAGGCAAAAGTGAGCAACTGCTGCACGGCGCAAGCGTCGACATAGTCGTTGTCGACCAGGAGCTGAGAGAGCTCGCCCGGTCCTTCGAACGAGCCAACGCCGACAATCTCACCGGAGCCCTCGATGACGCACTCGGGCATTCCCTCGTCGTGCTCGCGGTAGCGGCCAGCCATGTCGTAGTTCTCGAGGCCGAAGCCGATCGGATCGACCAGGCTGTGGCATCCGGCGCAGCTGCTCGATTGGTCGCGATGCTCGGCATAACGCTCGTACTTGCAGAGCGCATCCATCGCCGACTGAGGTGGCTGATCCGTGTCGACGTTGGGCGGCGGCCTCGGCACGTCCTCACACATCAAGCGCGTGCGGACGAGGATCCCGCGCTGGGTCGGACTGGTGTCTTCGAACTTGCTGAACGCGGCGAGGAGGCTGCCATGGCCCAGAATCCCAGCTCGCCCCGTTCCGTCGTACGAGACCCAGCCCCGGCCGTCCGGGGGACGTGGGAGTCCATAGTGATCGGCCAGCGCATCATCGACGAAGGTCTCGTCCATGGTGAACAGGCGGAGGTAACTTCCCGGCTCCTCGAGAATCACGCGATCGATGAGCGCCGAGGTTTCACGGTTGAACGCTGCCACGAGCTCGGGGCTCTGGGGGATGGACCGGTAGCCGAGCCACATGGAGTGGAAGCGATGCAGCTGCGCACGCGCCTTGGGATCGTCGAGCATGCGCAGTGCTTCGGCGCGCCGCCCCTGAGGGCTCTCGAGACTGCCAGCCGCAGCGGCTGCGAAGAGCGCGTCGTCCGGCATGCTCGCCCACAAGAGATACGACATGCGGCTTGCGAGCTCGTAGCCATCGAGCTCGAGGACGCCTGCCGTGTCGCCCGGGCTACCTCGTTCTACGCGATAGAGTAGCTCGGGATCCTGCAAGCTCGCTGAAATCGCCAGCCGCACTGCGGTATAGAAGTCGTTTTCAACAACCGCGTTGTCTTCGGAAGCGAAGGCGAGCAAGGGGATGTAGGCGTCGATGTCTTCGGAGCTCACGCCTCGACGAAAGGCGCGGGGCAAGAACGACGCTAGAAACTCGCGAAAGCACGCCTCGTCGCCAGCGTTCGCGGGAGTGCAAGGAACCAAGGCGGCACGCCGCGCCGGATCTGCAACGACGCTCTGTGCGACTTGCTCAGCGAGCAACTCGAGCGAGGTGATCAACGCGTCGGACGCCTGCTGAATCGTGTAGTCGTTGTCGAAGGGCCGAAACTCGTCCTCGTTCAGCAAACGCGACGCCGGCGCTGTGATATCGCCCAGAAGATCGCGCAGTGTATTGTCGAGCTCGACCTGCGTGAGCCGACGCGCCCCGCTCTCGACCGCCAGAATCGGATCCACCGCAGGCGGGCCCGCCCTGTCGACCGTTTGACCGATTTGAGCATCACAGGCGAGAAGCGTGGCGAACCCGATCAGCAGGGCGGTGCGTCCGAACATCCTCAGAAGGATTCCAAACCGAAGGGCGTGGGTCGACCCAATTGCACCCTAAAGTGTGATTTATGACGATTCTCTGGCACTGGAAATGCCGGGGCGTTTGAGGCGGCCGTGTCGGCAATGCCTCGTGCTAAGAGGGGCAAGATGAGCTTGTGGCAGGCGATTCTGGTTTTCCTGGCGAGCGCTGCGGTCCTGGTCCGGGCAGGGTCCTCATTGGCCGGATACGCCGACGAGATCGCGGAGCGGACGAAGATGAGCCGGCTCTTCGTCGGCACGCTTCTCCTGGCGTTCGCGACCTCCCTTCCCGAGCTCGTCACCGAAGTCACCGCGGCGAGGGCGGGCGCTCCCGATCTCGCGCTCGGTGATTTGTTCGGCTCCTCGATGGCGAACATGGCGATCCTCGCGGTCATCGACTTGCTCTACCGGGGACAGGTCTGGCCTGCGGTCGAGCTGGGTCATGCGCGTGTGGCCGCGGTGGGCATCGGGCTCACCGCGATTGCCGCACTGAGCATCTTCACGCGATCCAGCATCGGAATCGGATGGGTCGGCATCACGCCCATTGTGATTGCCGCGATCTACGTCGCATCGGTAGCATGGTTCAGGCGCATGCCACTGCTTGCGCGGCCGGGCCTCGAGGCTCCGAAGATAGCGGTTCAGAAGCCGACCGGATGGAGTGAGAGAGCGGCGGCACAATCGACTCGGAACCTCTGGGCTCGCTTCGCGGTCGCGGCCACGGTGATTCTGTTCACCGCGCCGATAGTCACCATGAGCGTCAAAGTGATCGCCGACGCGACCGGGATCGCGCAAACGTTCCTCGGCGCTGCCCTTCTGGCCGTCACGACCTCCTTGCCCGAGCTCATCGCTTCGGTTGCCTCGGTGCGCATCGGTGCCTACGACATGGCCGTCGGCAACCTGTTCGGCAGCAACGTCGCCAACATGAGCATCCTTCTGTTCGCCGACCTCGCGTATACCGAGGGACCGATTCTAGCTGCCGTGTCTCAGAGCCAGGTCGTCTCGGCGTTCGGTGCGATCCTGCTCATGGCCATGGCCGTCGCCGCCATCGTCGGCGAATCGGAAAAGACCCGTTTCCGCCGGCTCGAACCCGACGCCGTCCTGCTCTTGATCACCTACGCGGTGACACTGGTTGCGATCGCATACTACGCCTAGGACCGGGCCCGCAGCGCAGACTGTGCCGCCGAGAGCCGGGCGATCGGGATGCGGTAGGGTGAGCAACTCACGTAGTCGAGCCCCAGTCGGTCGCAGATCGCAATCGATGCAGGGTCCCCTCCGTGCTCCCCGCAGACGCCTGTCTCGATGTCCGGCCGGGTCTTTCTCGCCTCGGTGACGGCGATCCCCATGAGCTTCGCCACGCCATCCTCGTCGAGGGTCGCAAAGGGGTTCGCTGGCAAAATGCCATCTGCCAGATAGCGCATCAGGAAGCCTGATTCGGCGTCGTCGCGACTCATGGCGAAGGTGGTCTGCGTGAGGTCGTTGGTACCGAACGAGAGGAACTCCGCGTACTCCGCGATCTGATCGGCGGTCAGGGCGGCGCGGGGAACCTCCACCATCGTGCCGAACTGATAGCTGACCTCGATGCCCTGCTCCTTCATCACATCGTGGGCCTCCGCCTCGAGAACCTCACGCTGCCGACGGAGCTCGTTCACGTGACTGGTCAGCGGAATCATGATCTCGGGGATCGGTTTGTGACCCTCCCGGGTCACCTCGCAGGCCGCCTCGAAGACCGCCCGCACCTGCATTCGTGTGAGCTCAGGGATGAGAATTCGCAAGCCGCACGCCGCGGAGACCCAGCATCGGATTCGACTCGCGCAGCGATTGGACCTTGTCCAACATCGCTTGTGTTTCCGAGAGCTTTCCGGTGATTTCCTCGACTTCTTGGAGATTGCGGGCACCTGTGATCCGAATCTGCAGATCGGTGAGCTCTCGGCTCAGCTCCTCGAAGCTCGGAAGGAACTCATGGAGCGGAGGATCGATGAGCCGGATGATGACCGGTAGCCCGTCCATCGCCCGGAAGAGGCCCGCGAAGTCGGAGCGCTGAAAGGGAAGCAGGGCGTCGACCGCCTCGCGCCGCTCGGCCGGCGAGCGGGTGGTGATCATGCGCTGGACGGTGGGCAGACGCTCGGGTTGGAAGAACATGTGCTCGGTCCGGCAGAGGCCGATACCCTCCGCACCGTACTTGCGCGCCCGCACGGCGTCCTCGGGATAGTCGGCGTTGGCGCGAACCCCGAGGCGCCGGAACTCGTCGGCCCAACCCATGAGGCGCGCGAGCCATTCGTCATCCATGTCGGGCACCACGGTTTCGAGCTTGCCGACAAACACCTCGCCGGTGGTTCCGTCGATCGAGATCCATTCGCCTTCATGGACCTCGAGGTCGCCCACGCGCATCACCCGGGCGCGGACATCGATGTCGAGTGTGGCTGCGCCGACCACAGCAGGCTTGCCGAACTGGCGAGCGACCAACGCTGCGTGGCTGGTCCGTCCGCCGCTCGAAGTGAGAATGCCTTTTGCGGCGAGCATGCCGTGCACGTCATCGGGCTTGGTTTCGGGTCGCACGAGCAAGACCTCGCGCTTGTTCTCTTTCGCCCAACGCTCGGCAAGGTCGGGATCGAAGGCCACGACGCCGGTCGCTGCCCCGGGCGATACGTTCAATCCGCGAGCGATCACGGGGTGCCCCGCCTTTGCCTCCATCGAGAACTGCGGATGAAGGAAGAAATCGATCTGCTCGGGGGCGACACGCAGAACGGCCTCCTCGCGGCTGATCAAGCCTTCGTCCGCGAACTCCACCGCGATCCGGACGGCGGCCTGCGCCGTTCGCTTGCCCGTTCGTGTTTGCAAAATCCAAAGCTTGCCCCGCTCGACGGTGAACTCCATGTCCTGCATGTCGCGGTAGTGCTTTTCGAGGCGCCGCGCGATCCCTTCGAACTGCGCATAGACCTCCGGCATTTCGGTGCTGAGCTGTTCGAGTGGCTTGGTGGGGCGCGTCCCCGCGACCACATCCTCACCCTGGGCATTGGTGAGGTAGTCGCCTTCGAGCACGTTCTCGCCGCTGGTCGCGTTGCGGGACATGGCGACGCCCGTCGCCGATCCATCCCCGAGGTTTCCGTACACCATGGTGATCACATTGACGCCCGTGCCGAGGTCGTGCGCGATTTGAGCAGCTTGCCGGTAATCGCGTGCGCGCTTGCCGTTCCAACTCCGGAAGACCGCTTCGACGGCCATGCGAAGCTGTTCTTCCGCGCTGGACGGAAACTCGATGCGCGCATTCCGACGAACGATCTCTTTGAACTCGCGTACGATCGAGCGGAGGTCCGCTCCCGTGAGATCCGCGTCCGTCGCGACGCCACGGCGTTCACGGTGCTGCGCGAGCACGTTTTCGAACGGCTCGTCTCGCACTCCGAGGACGACGGTGCCAAACATCTGGATCAGGCGCCTATACGAATCGAACGCAAAGTGCTCGTTGCCAGTGAGCTTGATCATCCCCTCGGTGACCTCGTCGTTGAGGCCGATGTCGAGCACCGTGTCCATCATGCCAGGCATCGAGAACTTGGCGCCCGAGCGGCAGGAGACGAGCAGAGGATTCGAGGCATCTCCAAACCGCTTGCCGGTCTTCTTCTCCATCGTGCGGAGGGCCGCTAGCGTCTGATCCCAGAGGCCGGAGGGGAACTCGTTGCCCCCTGCAAGATACGCATTGCAGGCCTCGGTCGTGATGGTGAAACCAGGCGGAACGGGTACGCCAAGCTGGTTCATCTCACCGAGATTTGCGCCCTTGCCTCCAAGAAGCCCGCGTACCCGATCCCAGTCACCATCGACGGCCGCCTTCGCCTCATCGATCTCATCGAGTGTGTAGACCCACTTCGTCGTCATCGGAGCCCCTTTCGGCGCACGCGGCGCCCTGATGAGGCCTTTACCCAAGTGCGCGTGTCGGTGCAACGACGCGCGACACTAGAACTATCGCTGAGCCCCGACCCCGCGCGCTTGGCGCCCAGCCAGGGACCGGCGGCGGTCGCCAACGCGGAAGCCAATCCGCTCCGCCATTTCGCGCAGTTCTTCCCGGCACGGCGTTTGCTGGACAACGCGGATGCTTCCCTGGATCGCAGCGGCCTGGCTCGGCGGTCTGTTCCTCGGGGCCCAGTGGCAGCCGTCCCTCGGGTCGCTCCTCATCGCCCTCGCGTTCGCAGGATCGCTGCTGATCAGCACGTCGCGCGCGGAATTGAAGGCGCGGCTCTGGTTCGTGCCCCTATCGATCATGGCGTTCTCGTGCGGGCTCGCGGTTGAACACGCCGCGTCGGAGCCCTGCTCGATACGCGGAGCGGCACGATTGCGCGCGAAGGTCGAATCGGTTCGTCACGGGACCGGAGAAGCGCGGGTCCGGTTGCGCGTTCTCGAAGGTCGTTCGCTCGCGACGGAACACGCACTCGGGGCTGGGCTCGAGCTCTACGCAGCGGTCATGGACACTTGGGCGCCTCCGCCCGGGAGCGTGGTCGCTCTCGAGGCCGATCTCGCTCCGCGAACCGAGCTCCGCAATCCTTCACCACACCCAACGCTCCTTCCAGAGCGGGGCGCCGCATGCTGGGCGCGTTGGAGAGACCGCGGCGCTGTGCAGCTGGTTCGTGTCTCCCCCTGGGGAGTCGCTGTCGACGCGGCCCGAGCCCGCGTGCGGGCAAAGATGAATGAAGCGCTCCCGCAAGAAGTCGCCGGAGTGGCGCGGGCATTGGTTCTCGGCGATGGCGCCGCGCTCGACTACGCGCAGAGGCAGACGATCGCTGCGGTCGGCCTCGCGCATCTCTTTGCTGTTTCCGGCCTACACGTTGCCTTGGTGAGCGGAACGCTCGTGCGGGCGCTCCACTGGCTGTTCCGTGGCGCGATGATCTCAGTCGACCCTCGACGCCTGGCCGCGGCCCTGGGCGTTCCGCTCACCTTGTTGCACGCCTTTTTTGCAGGCGGCTCACCGAGCGCCTGGCGCGCTGCGATCACCGCCGCGCTGACCTGGTCCCTGGTCGCGGCCGGACGGCGTCCCTCTGCGAGCTCCGTCACCGCCGCCGCGGCCTTGCTCCTCTCGGCGCCCGAGCCGGCCATGGCGCTTCGTCCGGCGTTCCTGCTTTCGATCGTCGCGACTTCCGCCATTCTCGGAGCACCCCGGATTTCGAGGTCGGAGCCCTGGTCGAGGCTTCGCACTGCCGCAAGTCTGAGCGCACGGACGCTGGTCGCTACCACGCCGATGGTCTGGTGGTGGTTCGGCGGCGTCCCGCTCATCGGCTGGGTGACCAACATCCTGGTCCTCCCGCTCGGCAGCGGGCTCGTCATCCCCTTGGCGCACCTGTTCGCGCTCAGTGCGCCCTTCCCCGCACTCACCGAGCCCATGGGCACGGCCTTGACCGTTGCCGTCCATGCGCTGCTTTCGCTCTGCGACGTATTCGCGCCCCTTGCGATCACCCAGCATCTCCCGCCCCTCGATCTGGCTCAGGGCTTGATCGTGCTCGCCGGGTGTCTCTTGCTGTTGCTCAGCCGGAGCTGGCGTTCGCGCCTCGTCACGCTCGCGATCTCCGGTCTGCTCTGGCTCGTTGCAAACCAGGCGCTCGTCGCCCGCGAGCAACCTCGGGGTCTACTCCGTGTTTCATTCGTCGACGTCGGTCAGGGGGACGCGAGCTTGATCGACCTTCCGGACGGACGGCTAGCCCTGGTCGACACGGGGCAAGGTGGCCGACACCCGGCCGTCCGGGAGCTCACGGGGCTTCTCGCGGCTCGTCGCCGTTCGCGGATCGACCTGCTGATCATCACTCACGGTCATCCCGACCACTACGGGGCCGTCCCCCAGCTCCTCGACACGGTAGAAATCGGTGAGATCTGGCTCAACGGTCAACTGCTCACCGAGGAGCTAGACGGCGCCATGTCCCGCCTGATGACGGAGGCAATGGCGCGGGGTACCAAGCTCCGCTTCGCTCCCGATCTCTGCGGTTCGACTCAGTCATTCGGCGGGGCGCAGCTCGAAGTCCTTTGGCCCTGCCCGCGATACGACCCGGGGCTCGGCCTCAACGACAATTCGATCTCCTTTCGACTCGATTTCGGCCGTCGTGCCTTTCTCTTCACGGGCGACATCGAGCGCGAAGCAGAGCAGTTGCTCCTCGATGGAAAGCGAATTCGGCCGGCCGACGTGCTCAAGGTCGCTCACCATGGATCGAAGACATCGAGCTCGGCAGACTTCCTCGCGGCCGTTCGCGCAGACATCGCCGTCATCAGCAGCGGCGCAGGGAACCGTTACGGGCATCCGAGCGCAGACGTCATTGCACGCCTGCGTCGCACGGATGCTACGGTATTCAGAACCGACACTCACGGCGGAGTGATTGTCAGCACCGACGGCGAGAATCTCGAGATCCGCCGCTAGGCGCGGATCGGTCTCTCGAACAGCCGATACCGCTTGTAGACCGTCGCGCCCATGCCTTGAATTGCGGCGTTGATGAGGCGATTGTCTTCGAGCGTCCAACCGAGCTCCGCCCACTCATACCCTTGCTTGAGCCCACGCCGCACGAGCTCCGCGATGACAGCCGTAGCGAGCGGAGCGTAACGCTTCTTCCCACGAAGCTCCGTCCGGATGCCTAGCAGCATGAGGCGCGCCGACTTCGGCCGCTTGATCTTCAATCGCCAAATCAGCTTGGCGACGTTGACCGGGCCGAGCTTCCCGCCGAAATCGCGAATGACTTCGTTGAGGTTCGGCAAGCAGACGCATATCGCCACAGGCTTGCCGTCGATCTCCGCGAAGAACGAGAGCTCCTTGTCCAGAATGCGCTGCAAGTCGGCCGCCATCTTCTTGGCCTCGGCATCGGTGGCGGGAACGAACCCCCAGTTGTGCTGCCAGGCGTCGTTGAAGACGTCGAGGATGTCGTGGACTTCCTGCTTGAGATGTCGGGGCTTGACGGAGCGGAATCGCACTTCTGGAAGACTCGTGATGGTCTCCCATGCCCTCTGAGCTCGGGCCGGTGCCGGGGCTACCTCGTACTTCCAGCCGTAGCAATCCTTCGCCTTCCGCAGACCTGCGCCTTCCGCGAGCGCGCCCTGATAGGGGCGATGATGCGGAGACATGATCGTCGGCGGTGAGTCGAACCCCTCCACCAGCATGCCGGTCTCTTCGTTGATCGACAGAGAGAACGGCCCACGCATCGATTTCATGCCCCGGTCTGCGAGCCAGCGCTCGGCAGCGTCGACCAAGGCCGATGCCACCTCCTGATCGTCCAGGGTGTCGAAGAAGCCGAAAAAACCGACCTCGTCTTTGTGAATTCGAAGATGCTCGTGGTCGATCTGCGCCGAGATGCGGCCGACTGCCTTGCCATCCTTCCAAGCGGTGAAGAGTGCGACCTCGGCATGCTCGAAGAATGGATTCTTCTCCGGGGTGAGCCGATCGTGGATCTCCATGTCGAGGGGCGCCACCCAGAACGGATCATCGCGATAGACCTCGAAGGCCACCTGAATGAAATCCTTCAGGTCTTCTCCAGGCCGATGCTCCTTGACCTCCACGGTCATATCTTGAGCGGACCTACCATGTCTTCGGGCTGCACCGCCTCGTCGAACTGCTCGCCAGTCAGAAGACCGAGCTCGATGGCGGCGTCCCGGAGAGTCGTGTTGCTCTTGTACGCATGCTTCGCGACCTTGGCCGCGTTGTCGTACCCGATCAGCGGGTTCAGGGCGGTCACCAGCATCAATGACCGGCGCAATTTGTCGTCGATAGTCTCCAAGTTGGGCTCGATTCCGACGGCGCAATGGTCGTTGAAGCTCTGACAGGAATCGCCGAGCAATCGGATCGACTGGAGAAGGTTGTAGGCCATCACAGGCTTGTAGACGTTGAGCTCGAAATTCCCCTGAGAGCCCGCGATTCCGATCGTGGCGTCGTTTCCCATGACCTGCGTGCACACCATGGTCATCGCTTCGCACTGAGTCGGATTGACCTTGCCGGGCATGATCGAGCTTCCTGGCTCATTCTCCGGAATTCGGAGCTCGCCAATGCCCGAGCGCGGACCGGAGGACAGCCAGCGAACGTCGTTGGCGATCTTCATCAGAGCGACGGCGAGCTGCTTCAGCGCACCGCTCGTGCCGACGAAGGCATCGTGCGCGGCAAGCGCCGCAAACTTGTTTGGCGCCGACGCGAAGGCCGTGCCACTGAGCTCGGCGATCTTTGCGGCAACCCGATCGGCATACTGTGGATGCGTGTTGAGACCCGTTCCGACTGCCGTCCCGCCGAGCGCGATCTCCCGAAGCTGCGGCATCGTCGCCTTCACCGCCGATACGCCGTGGTCGATCTGTGCGACCCATCCGCTGATCTCCTGACCCAGCGTGAGCGGCGTCGCGTCCTGGAGATGTGTGCGCCCAATCTTCACGATCTGAGCAAACGCTTTGGCCTTCCCGTCCAAGGTGTCGCGAAGCGACCGAACCTTCGGCAGCATCTCCTCGACGGCCATGACCGCCGCGATGTGCATGGCGGTTGGAAAGGTATCGTTGGAGGACTGAGACCGATTGACGTGATCGTTGGGATGAACCGGCTTCTTGCTACCCATCTCGCCGCCCGCGAGCTCGATCGCGCGATTGGAGATGACCTCGTTGACGTTCATGTTGGACTGCGTCCCGGACCCCGTCTGCCAAACGACGAGCGGGAAGTGATCGTCGAGCTTGCCCGCGATCACCTCGTCCGCCGCGCGCACGATCAAGTCGCATACGTCCTCGTCGAGGTTGTCGAGCTCGTGATTCGTGAGCGCAGCTGCCTTCTTGAGGATTCCAAAAGCACGAACCAGCTCGATCGGCATCGTCTCCGTGCCGATTCGGAAGTTCATGCGGGACCTCATGGTCTGTGCGCCGTAGTACTTGTCCGCGGGCACCTCGATCGGGCCCATCGAATCGGTTTCCACACGCGTCTTCATCTTGCCTCCGGGCGCTCCCTTACCGCGTCCTTGACCCGATGTCGATTCCTCGTAGGAGCCTTCTCATATGCTCCCGGCGCGACCACAGCTGCCATCGCAACCTTGTCCGTCGTGTGGGCAGGAAGTCGACCCACTCAGAGCACCGCGTGTTCTTTGGCTCGAAAGCGGCGCCCGGTTCCTCTGCGGCGAAGACTGCCGTACGCGATTCCTCGCCGGCGACCGTGCCTTCGATGTCCCTGCGCGCCCTCCGAGCACGCGACCGAGCGTCGAGCGCCCGTCGATCCCCGACCTGGTTCGAGAGGCTACGCTCGTGCGGGAGGTGAACAAGGACGGGAAGCGCGAAGGCACTGGCGCGAAACGCTTCGATCCGTTGCTTGCCACTGGGCTCGCTCTGTTGGCTTTGGCCGTGCTCCTGATCTCCTCAAACCGCCATCTGGGTTGGTTGGCGGCGTGCCTCGTCTTGCTCTGCGCGGCCATCAACGCGCGTATTCCGCTCCCCGCGCCGGGGGTGACGCGCTCGCTGCGCATCGTCGCACCGCTCGGCTTGGCGCTCGCCGCCCTCGGCGCTCTGCTGACTGCTGGTCCAGAGGCCCAGCGCTCGGCGCTCATGAGCGCGGCGGGCGCAGCCTTCCTCGTTTCGATTCGCAGCTGGGTTAACGCGGCGCTCGCTTCTCCTCTACGCATTGCTGCGCAGTCGCTTCGGAGCACCCTGCCCCTCCGTGCGCGCATCCCCACCGATGTTGCTTTCGGCTACGAGGAAGTCGCGGCGGCGAGCCTGCGACAAGGCGACCTCGTCGTCGTCCTAGAGGGTGAGCGCGCACCGGCTGACGGTGTCGTCGAAGAAGGCGCCGGTCTCGGCCTGCGCTACCCAAAGGCGACCCATTCGAGACCGTTCATCGAGGGCGACTTCATTCTCGCTGGAGCGCGAATGCTCGAAGGCGCAATCACGATCCGAGTGCGACGGACGGGACCGGAGCGTGGAATCGTGCGCGCCATAGAGCTCGGCAGCCGAATGCAACAGGATCGCGCAATGGCCTCACGACTTCGCTTCGCGGTAGCTCATTGGAGCTGGTTGCTACTCGCGCCTGGGGCCATCGCGGCACTCGTTTGGGCCGGGCCGGCGGGCGCCGCGATGCTCCTGCTCGGCGCACCCTTGCTGGCGCTGCTCTTTTCCGTCGACGTCCCACTCGAGGCGGGTGCCCTGGCCTCTGCGCGGCGGGGAATGCTCTTTGGAAGCTCTCGTGCGTTGCACGACGCCGGACGGACGAGCACCACGGCAATTCTGCTTCGCGGCGCCCTCACCGCCGGGGAGCCGATCGTGCAGCAAGTTCAGGCACTCGGAACGCTGGATCCCAACCGTGCCGTCGCACTGGCCGCCGCGGCGGAAAACGCGGCGGGAGACCATCCGATCGCGCGAGCGATCCAGAGTTACGTGAGGGATCACGGCCAGCCTCTGCCTTCGGTGCGCCGGGAGCGACTACATCCGGGGCTCGGCGTGACCGCCGCAACGTCACACGGAGTCCCCATCGTGGTCGGTCGTCGGCAGCTACTGCTCGACCAGGGGATCAGCGTCGCAACCGCGGACAGCGATGCGACGCACATCGAAAGCGAAGGTCTCACTCCGATCTTCATCGCCGTGGACGGGCGTCTCGAGGCCTTGCTCGCCATTCTCGATCCCACGCATGTGGGCGCTCGCGACGCAGTTCAGCGCATCGCCGACCTGCCCTGCGAGGTCGTGATCCTGTCGGGCGACGATCGCCGTACGGTCGAGCGCATCGCTTCCCAGCTCGGCGCCTCGCGCGTCAAGGCTCCGCTGCTTCCTCATGAACGCGTCGCCGAGGTGCGGGCGCTTCGCGAGACCGGTGGCGTCACGGCCGCCATCGGACGGGGCGGCGACGACGATGCCGTCCTGGCGGCCGCCGATGTCCCGGTGTCCCTCCGACTGGTCGGCTCCGCGCTCGAAGACCGCGGAGTCGTGATTGCCAGTCGAGACGTCCGAGACGCAGCCGGCGCGCTGTGGGTCGCCCGAGCGGTCCGGCGCGCGACGTGGCGTAGCCTCGGCGCATCGTTGCTTGGCGCGGTCCTGGTGGCTCTTGGTGCCGGTTTTGGATGGATGACGCCTCTGATTGCCGCTCTATGCGCGCTGGCGACCGACGCATGGACGCTTCGGGCTGGCTCCCGCCTGCTTCGACGTGTAGACCTTCGGGTGCCGATGCAGCAATAGCGGAGTACGAACGATGAGCGACAAGGCATGGGGCGGCCGCTTCGAGCAGGAGTTGGACGCCATCGCAGCGAGATTCAGCGCAAGCGTGGATGTCGATGGCCGCCTCTGGCCGCAGGACATCGAGGGTTCGATCGCGCACGTTCGCATGCTCGCGGACCGCAAGATCTTGTCGACGGCCGACGCAGATCGGATCGTGGCTGGTTTGGAAACCATCCGCGCGTCGATTGAACGTGGTGAATTCGACTGGGACGAAAGCAAGGAAGACGTCCACATGAACATCGAGGCGGCCTTGACCGAGGCCGTCGGAGAAGCCGGGGGACGCCTTCACACCGGACGAAGCCGAAACGACCAGGTCGCGACGGACATGCGTCTTTGGACGCGTGAGGCTTGCACCGCGATCATCGGCGACATCGACGCCCTACTCGAGGTTCTGGTCGCCAAGGCAGATGGGCACCTCGACTTCCTGATGCCGGGGTACACGCACCTGCAGCGCGCACAGCCCGTGCGCTTGGCACATCACCTACTGGCCTGGGCCGAAATGCTCGATCGAGACCGAGGACGTCTCGTGGACGCTGCGAAACGCATGAACGAATCTCCACTCGGCAGCGCTGCGCTGGCCGGCACGACGTTCCCGATCGACCGTGAAGCGACCGCCAAGGCGCTCCACTTCGACCGCCCCATGCGCAACTCGCTCGACGCCGTCGCAAGCAGGGACTTCCTGCTCGAAGCGGTGAGCGCCCTGGCGATCTGCTCGGTGCATCTCTCGCGGATCGCCGAAGAGCTCGTCCTTTGGTCGAGTCAGGAGTTCGCCTTCGTGCAGATGAGCGACGCATTCACGACTGGCTCCTCGATCATGCCGCAAAAGAAGAACCCCGACATGCCTGAGCTGGTTCGCGGCAAGACCGGACGGGTGGTTGGCTCTCTGGTGAGCTTGATCGTCATGCTCAAGGGTCTTCCGCTTGCGTACAACCGCGATCTTCAGGAGGACAAGGCCCCGGTTTTCGACGCGTTCGACACGGTGCACGATTGCCTGGCCGTGCTCAGCGGGGCCATCGACTCGGCCAAGTTCGACAGGGAGCGCATGGCCACCGCCCTTCAGGCGGGCTTTCTCGATGCCACCGAGGTTGCCGATTGGCTGGCGTCGCGTGGCGTGCCCTTCCGAGAGGCCCATCACGTCGCCGGCAAGCTGGTTCAGCAAGCGATTCAGGAGCGCAAGACGCTTCCCGAGCTTCCGCTTTCCGTATATCGGTCGGCTCATCCGGCCTTCGACGAGACGATCTTCCAGGCCCTGGGCATGGAAACCGCGGTCGAGCGGAGAGACGTCGTCGGCGGACCGGCACGCGGACGTGTCTTGGATGCGATCGCAGAGTTGCGGGGTCGACTGCAGACCCGACGGGACTCATAAGGGTCGGCCATGTCCAACGTGCACATTCCGGAATCGCGCTGGTTCTCGTACAAGCACGGAACACTTCACAGCGAGGGTGTCCCGCTCGAATCGATCGCGACCGAGGTCGGCACTCCGGCGTTCGTCTACTCGGGGGCGTCCATCGACGAGGCGTACCGCTCGATCGACGAGGCGCTGTCCTTCGCGCCACATCTGATCGCGTATGCGGTCAAGGCGAACGGAAACCTCTCCGTGCTTGCCCGGCTCGCTTCCCAGGGCTGCGGCGCAGACATCGTGTCCGTCGGCGAAATGCTGCGCGCGCTCAAGGCCGGGTTCCCAGCCGAGCGGATCGTCTACAGCGGTGTGGGCAAGCGTCGTGAAGAGATCGTGGCAGCTGCCAAAGCGGGCATACGCGCGCTCCACGTCGAGAACGTTCAGGAGCTCGATGTCGTCGAGAGCGTCGCGCAGGAGATCGGGCGGCCCCTCGCGATTGGATTGCGGGTCAACCCCGACGTCGACGCCAAGACGCACCCATACATCGCAACGGGACTTCGCGAATCGAAGTTCGGTCTGGGCATTCCCTTGGCCGAATCGCTAGTTCCGCGGATCTTGAATAGCCCGTACCTGGAGCTGGAAGCCGTGGCCTGTCACATCGGCTCGCAACTCTCCTCTCCGCGACCCCTGCGGGAAGCGATCGAAATCCTCGGCGGCTTTGCCAGGTACTGCATGGACCGAGGCGCGGCCTTGCGCGCGATCGACGTGGGTGGCGGCTGGCCGATGCATTACGGGCAGGAAGTGGACGCATACCCGCCGGCCGCCCGCTTTGGAGAGGCGATCCGCGGAGGCCTCGAAGCCTCGGGGATGCTTCAACCAGGAATCGAGATCATCACCGAGCCCGGACGGGCACTCGTAGGCGATGCAGGCGTGCTTCTCACCCGCGTCCTCTATACCAAGACGCAGGGCGCGCGCCGATTCGTGATCGTCGATGCTGCGATGACCGAATTGATTCGCCCAGCGCTCTACGGCGCCTACCATGCCATCATGCCGATCATCGAGCCTGATCCGGACGCCGCGTTGGTCTCCGTCGACGTCGTCGGGCCGGTGTGCGAGTCCGGCGACTTCGTTGCGAAGGACCGCGCTCTCCCCGATGTCGAGCCAGGGGACCTGCTGGCGATCCGCGGTGCAGGGGCCTACGGGCGAGAGATGCAAAGCATGTACAACGCGCGCTCCTTGCCGCCGGAGGTTCTCGTCGACGGTGCCCGTTCGCGCCTCGTGCGCCGGCGCAGCGGTCCAGAGGCGCTGTGGCAGGGCGAGATTCTCGAATGAGCGGGGTGACGATCGTTGGAACCGGACGCCACCTGCCTGGCGCGCCGGTCCCCAATGATGCCCTTGCCCTGGTCATGGACACCAGCGACGAGTGGATCCGAGCGCGCACGGGAATCGAACAGCGGTATTTCGCGCGCGATGGGGAAGGCCCGAGCGATCTGGCCGTCGAAGCCGCGAAGACGGCGCTCGAAGACGCAAGCCTTGCCGCCACCGACGTCGATTACATCATCTTTGCCACGATGACCCCGGACTATTTCTTCCCCGGGTCAGGACCACTCCTCGGTGCGAAACTGGGCATCGCCGGCGTGCCTGCGCTCGACATCAGGCAGCAGTGCGCGGCCGTGCCGTACGCGCTTCAGCTCGCCAATGGTCTGGTGCAGTCCCACGCGGCCAACACGATCCTCTTGGTAGGCGCGGAGGTCCACTCCGGGTTCATGCCCTGGACCGATTGGGATCTGATCCGCGGCCGCGGAAATCGCTCGGTATCGCCCGAGGCATACGAGCGAGCCACCAGGCACAGGGGGCTCGCCGTCGTTTTCGGCGACGGCGCCGCGGCCATGGTGTTGCGAAAGAGCAGCGCGCAGAACGGTGGCTTCATCGGCGCGGAGCTCCACAGCGACGGCGACGCGTTCGATCATCTCTTCGTACCCGGCTGCGGCTTTCGGAGCGTTCCTTATGTCACGGCCGAGGCGTTGCTCGAAGACCAGCACATCCCGCAGATGCGAGGCCCATCCTTGCTGAAGAAAGCGGTCCGGACGCTTTCGCGAACCGTGAAATCACTCTGCGAGACTCACGCGATCGACCAAGACGAGATCGATTGTTTCATCGCGCACCAGGCCAACGACCGCATCAATCAGGCCGTGCGCAAGGCACTTCAAATTCCCGTTGAGAAGATTCCTTCGAACATCGCCCGCTACGGCAACACCTCGGCGGCTACGATAGGGATCCTGACCGACGAGCTGCGTCGCGATGGAACGATTCGCGAGGGCGACCTCGTGTGTTTTCTCGCACTCGGTGCGGGTCTCAACTGGGGCGCTGCCCTATTGCGCCTCTGATCGATCATACGCGCAACACGTCGGGGCGTTCGCCGATCTTCGGACGAACGACTCCGCGTTCGGTGTAGATCGCATCGATGAGCCGCGCGGGCGTGATATCGAACGCGGGATGCCTGCAGGGAATCCCGTCCTCGACGATCGTGATCCCGCCGAGCCTCGCCACCTCCTCGCGCGAACGTTCCTCGATCGGAATGTCGGCCCCGGAACGCGATCTGAGATCAACCGTGCTCCAGGGCGCCGCCACCGTGAAAGGCACCCCGTGCTGATTCGCAAGCACAGCCAGTGGGTACGTTCCGATCTTGTTCGCCACGTCGGAATTGGCGGCGATTCGATCGCTTCCGACCACGACGAACTGGATTTGACCCATCTGAAAGAAATGCCCTGCCATGCTGTCGGTGATGACCTCGACGGGGATGCCATCTCGATGAAGCTCCCAGGCGGTCAAGCGCGCGCCCTGAAGATAGGGTCGCGTCTCACCAGCCAGTACTCGGACGTTCTTACCTGCCGCATGGGCCGCGCGAATGACGCCGAGCGCAGTGCCATAGCCTCCAGTCGCCAAAGCGCCCGCGTTGCAATGCGTCAAAATCAGCGCGCCTTCGGGCACGTCCGCGGCGCCGATCTCTCCGATCCGGCGACACGAGGCGACATCCTCGCGATGAATGGCCTCCGCGGCTTCGAGCATACGCTGGTATCGAATCTCAGGCGCCAGCTCGCAAACCTCCCCCGCCTTGCGGGACATGCGCGCGATCGCCCAGCCGAGGTTGACCGCGGTAGGTCGAGCTCCATTCAGGATGCGGCCGGCCACTCCGTTTGCGATCAAGAACATCTTGGCATCGCCGGTTTCGTTTCGAGCCACCAATGCGAGCGCATACGCCGCGGAGATCCCAATTGCAGGGGCACCGCGAACGACCATTTCGCGGATGGCGTCAGCGACTTCGTCAGGCTTTCGATAGCGCCGATACCTCACCTGCCCTGGAAGAAGGCGCTGATCGAGCATCACGACTTCTTCGGTGCGGGGGTCAAACTCGACTGCAAACCATTCGGCGCCACTGAGCGGTGCGCGCGAAAGGTCGCTGCTCATTGCTCGTCCAGGAGGCGCCGAAGGATCTCGTTCACGGCTTTGGGATTGGCCGCGCCCTTCGTCTCCTTCATCACCTGGCCCACGAAGTAGCCCATGATGCTGGTCTTCCCGTCCTTGTATTGTGCCACTTGGGACGGGCTGGCTTCGAGAATACGGCGCACCGCACCCTCGATGGCTCCTGTGTCGGTTACCTGGGCCAAACCTTGCTGTTCGATGATCGTCTTCGGTGCGCTCCCTGTCTCGACCATCGAAGCAAACACCTTCTTCGCGATCTTGCCGTTGATCGTTCCGTCCTCGACGGACGTGAGCAGCTCGGCGATCGCCTTGGGGGCTACTGGAAACAAGGCCTCGAGCCCGTCGGTGCTCGTGTGACGAAGCACCTCGGACTGAACGAAGTTGCCGACCTTCTTCCCCGCATCGCTCGGCTTCGCGCCGCTCATCTCGACGAACAGATTCGTGGCTTCTTCGAAGTACTTGGCAACCTCCGGATGACCCGAAAGCACGCCAGCATCGTACTCGGTGATTCCGAGGTCTTCCTGCCAGCGCGCGCGCTTCGCGTCGGGAAGCTCGGGAAGGGCTGCACGAAGCTCGGCTATGCGCTCTTCGGTCACCACGATCGGCGGCAAGTCTGGATCGGGGAAGTAGCGATAGTCGTGCGCTTCTTCCTTGCCGCGCATCGAAATCGTCCTGCTCTGCGCCTCGCTCCAGGTGCGAGTCTCCTGAACCACCGTGCCACCGCTCTGCAGGACGCCTTCCTGACGGGCGATCTCGTGCTCGATCGCTTTCTTCACGAATCGAAACGAGTTGATGTTCTTGAGCTCGGCCCGGGTCCCGAGCTCCTCTTGGCCAACGGGGCGAATCGACACGTTGGCGTCGCAGCGAAAGGAGCCTTCTTCGAGGTTCCCGTCGTTGACGCCGATGAACATCAGCAGGTCGCGAAGCTTTCGGAGGTACGCCTCGGCCTCCTCGGCGCTTCGAAGGTCCGGCTCACTCACGATCTCCACCAAGGGAGTGCCGCCGCGATTGAAGTCCACCAGGGTGACCGCGCTAGACCCCGAGCCGTGAATGTTCTTGGCCGCGTCCTCCTCGACGTGGATGCGGGTGATGCCGATCCGCTTGGTTCCGCCGTCGATCTCGATGTCCAGATGGCCCCTTCCGTTCAGTGGAAGCTCGAACTGGGAGATCTGGTAGCCCTTCGGCAGATCGGGATAGAAATAGTTCTTTCGCGCGAACACACTATGTGAGGCAACCTCACATTGGAGCGCCAATCCGGCTTGCACTGCCAGCTCGATAGCCTTCGCGTTCGGAACGGGGAGCGCTCCTGGGAGGGCCAGACAGACTGGACATGTCTGCTCATTGGGCGGAGCCCCGTAGTCGGTGGGGCAGCCACAAAAGAGCTTGGTTCGTGAACGCATCTGTGCGTGCACTTCGAGTCCAATCACGGGCTCATAGCTGGTCATGCCGGCGGGTTATAGCGCACCGGGGTCAGAAGGCTACGGCGTCCCAGCCAGAGATACATTGGCATTTCCTTAGGGATTTGCCCATCATGGAGGAGGGTACAAATGCCTTCGGGATCTAGGCAAGGGGGGGAATCGCCCGAAACGTTTCGGGTTCTGGTGGTCGACGACAGCGCGTCGATTCGCCGGCGTGTCGTACAG
This sequence comes from uncultured delta proteobacterium, assembly GCA_963786865.1. Taxonomy (GTDB): domain Bacteria; phylum Myxococcota_A; class Polyangia; order Polyangiales; family Houyiibacteriaceae; genus SG8-38. The sequence goes on from CAWBAV010000012.1 coordinate 188,229, forward strand.
AAGCTCGAGGCGATGGATTTCCACATCACCGAGGCGAGCTCCGGAGAAGAGGCGCTCGCGCTCACGCTGGAGCAAACCTTCGACCTCGTCGTGAGCGACATCGAAATGGGTGCGATCACGGGCGTCCAACTCTGCCGAGTCTTTCGCGGTGACCCCGGCATGAGCGACGTCGCCTTCGTTCTGCTCACGGCGGCCCAGGAAACCAAGACACGTTTCTGGGGTCGCAACGCCGGCGCCGACGTCTACCTCGCGAAGGAAGAGATGGACGAAAAGCTCCTACCGGCGATCGAAACGCTCATGAAAGGCCGCAAGCCCCGCGCCAGCGTTCGCCCGGAGCTGACCGGCACCCCGCTCGAGCGCGTGAGCGCCGTGCTCGACGACCATCTCTTCGACGTCGTCGTGCAGTCGGAAGTGCGCCGTTTGATGGACTACGTCCACGATCGGATCGAGTTCGGCAACAAGGTGCTCGAGCTCGCAGCGGAGGTGATCGGCTGCCCATATTTCGTCCTGGAGCTTCTCGGGCCTGGTGGCCCCACTTATGCCATCCGCGCCCGCGGACCGTGGCCAGACGGTGAGTCGACGGCCGGTTTGGCGGCGCTCGGGATCCCAGAGCGGAGCCTCGGATCCACATATACGACCATCGAGCCCGCGACGAAATTCGGATCCGGTCAGCACGTGGTGGCAGGTCGTTCGAACACCTTCGACATCCGCGTGAGGGACGAGAAGCTCGGCGCGTTGCGCGTCTTCGGAGGCCCCGCCGTATGCGCGCCCGTAGACGTGCGTAGCGCCGAGCTCATCGCCGATGCACTGGGAGTCGTGGTGAAGTCCTTGTTTCTCGTCGAAGAAACACAGCTACTCGCCCTGACGGACGGACTCACAGGGCTCTACAACCGACGGCACGCAAGCAAGCGACTCGAAGAGGAGATCGCGCGCGCGCGCCGCAATAGCACCGGCCTTTGCGTCGCGATGTGCGACGTCGACCACTTCAAGGCGATCAACGACGAATTCGGACACAGCGCCGGCGACCGTGTGCTGCAAGCGATCGCGGGATCGCTCACCGAGTACGTCAGACGCAACGACATCGTCGCCCGTTGGGGTGGCGAGGAGTTTCTGGTGATTTTTTCCGAGATCAAGCTCACTGCCGCACGAATCGTCGCCGAGCGGCTTCGAGGGCGGCTGGCAAGCACCCCACAGGTCGAAGGTGGTCCCGAGCAGATCAGCGTGAGCATCGGGCTCGCCATGCTTCACGCCGGAGTCACGGCCGAGGCGCTGATCGAGCAGGCGGATCAGGCCCTGTACCGAGCGAAGGCGCGGGGACGGAACCGGGTCGAAGTCGCAGGGGAAGAACGTCGTAGCAGCGCGTCGAGGATCGTCGCCACGGTGGACGACGACGAGGCCGAGCACGCTGAGAGCAAGTAGCCCTCAGCCGAGCGCAGCAGGATACGCCGCCGCCAAGCCGGAGCCGTCTTCGACAGCCTGCGAGGCGCTGCACAGGATCTCTTCCTCGAAGGGCGGCGCGACGAGCTGCAGCCCGATGGGGAGCCCGCCCGAAGAGAGGCCGCAAGGGGTGCTGATGGCGGGCAGACCTGCCAGACTCGGGGGCAGCGTGAAGATGTCGGCGAGATACATCTCGAGTGGGTCGCCCGTCTTTTCGCCCAGGGCAAACGCGGGCGTCGGCGTCGTGGGCGTGCAGACGACGTCGCAGCGTTCGAATGCCGTGTCGTAGTCCCGGCGGATCAGCGTACGGACTCTTTGCGCCTTGAGATAGAAGGCATCGTAGTAGCCCGCTGAAAGCGCGTATGTCCCGAGCATGATGCGTCGCCTGACTTCAGGGCCAAAGCCCTGGGCCCGCGTCTTCGTGTACGTCTCGGTGAGGTCTTCGCCGCGCACCCGAAGCCCATAGCGAATGCCGTCGAAGCGCGCGAGGTTGCTAGACGCCTCGGCCGTTGCGATTAGGTAGTAGACTGAAACCGCGTGCTTGGCATGCGGAAGCGCCACATCGACCAAGCTCGCACCCTCTTCTTCGAGCACGCGCAGGGCCGCCTCCACGCGAGTGCGAACGTCGGGATCCTGAAGTCCTTCGATGAGATCGCGAACGACGCCCACCCGGAGTCCTTTGACGCCACGATCACAGGCGGAGAGGTACGCTCCGGTCTCACGGTCGGCCGACGTTGCGTCACGCCGATCGTGGCCGGCGATGATTTCGAGCAGCTGCGCGGCTTCGCGAACCGAGCGCGCCATCGGCCCGATCTGGTCGAGCGAAGAAGCGAACGCGATGAGGCCATAGCGCGATACTCGGCCATAGGTCGGCTTGATCGCAGTGATTCCGCAGAACGCCGCCGGCTGTCGAACCGATCCGCCAGTATCGCTTCCCAACGCGATGGGAGTTAGACCGGCCGCGGTGGCGCAAGCCGAACCGCCCGAGGACCCGCCGGGAGCGCGATCGAGCGCCCAGGGATTGTGCACGTTCGCGAAGGCGGAGTTCTCGTTCGATGACCCCATCGCAAACTCGTCGAGATTGGTCTTTCCCAGGATCACCGCGCCCGATGCGCGCAAGGCCTTGATCGCATGCGCATCGTAGGGCGGGATGTAGTCCCCCAAAATCTTGGAAGCGCAGGTGGTGCGCAAGCCGCGAGTGCAGAGGTTGTCCTTCACGGCGATCGGTACGCCCGCCAGCGGACCGAGCGTTTCACCGGCCGCCCGCGCACGATCGACCTGCGCCGCAGCGGCGAGCGCGCCCTCGTGGTCGATCGTCAGAAAGCACGAAAGCTTCGGGTTGAGCGTTTCGGCGCGGTCCAGATAGGCCCGCGTGACATCGACTGCGCTCGTGATGCCGTCGGCGACCTGCGCGCGGACTTCGAACGCGCTTTGCCAAGGGAACTCGCTCATGGGTCGACCTCGAGGACCAGCGGCACAGCGAACCCGCCGGCCTCGCTTTCGGGCGCCTGCGCGAGGGTTTCCGAACGGTCGCTGCAGCGCTCCGGCACATCGGGCCTGAGCGGAGCGTTCATCGGAATCGAATGAAACGTTGGAGGCACGTCCGAGACATCGAGCTCGTCGAGTCCTTCCATGTAGCCGAGGATCGCATCCAGCTGCGCCTGCATCTGCTGCGCCTCGTCCTCGGAGAGCATCAACCTGGCGAGCTTCGCGACGTGCAAAACCTGCTCGAGGGTGATTTTTGCGTCCGCCATGGGGCGCCGAAGGTAGCAGATCCCTTCTTTGAGGCGAGGTCTGCGTATTCACTAACCAAAACATGCCTTTCGATTGACGAGGTGGGCCAAAGCAGCTTACATTTTGCTTGAAACGGACGTTTGCGGTGTCATCAGAAATAATCCGTTGGATCGCTAACCAACTCCGACTGGCCCTCCTGGAAGAAGAGGAGAGCGGTGCGGTCGCCGCAAACCTGTATGCGCTCGAGCGGCTCGGCGGCACGGCGCCGACCGACCTGCGGTCCGGCGCGGAGCAACTTCTCGGCCGCTTCGACTCGACCGACCTCATGAGGGTGATCGAGAGCGCGCGCTCAGGGAAGGAGGCGACTTTCGCACCGCGACCCGGCGTGCAGGTCTTGGCCATCCCCGCTGGCGCGGGTCGCGCGGCGCTCTTGATCACTTCGCAGGAGAGCCCGGTCGCCGAAAGCGTGCAGGCCAAGGCTGCTGCCGCCGACCTCGCCGCAGGCGTGTCCCATGAGGTCGCCAACGCGCTCAGCGCAATCGTCGGCTGGGCGCAGGTCGCGCGCGAGCGGCCGGACAAGGCCCCGCCCGAGGAAGCTCTTGCGCTGATCGAGAAGAGCGCGCAGGTCGCACGCGACGCCACTCAAGATCTCTTGCGGATGGTTCGACACAGCAATCACGAACGAACCCGTACCGATCTTTCGGCAGTCATTCGCGACGTCGTTCGACTGCTGCGACCCGAAGCGCAGTCCAAGCGTGTCCAGGTTCGCGCCGAGGTCGAGGATTCTTGCTGGGTCGATGGGAAGCGATCGCAGCTATTCTCGATCGTCTGGAACCTCGCGCACAACGCTGTGCAGATGGTTCCTCCGGGTGGAGAGGTGTCGATTCACACCCGCACTCACGGGAAGTTGATCGACCTGGAAGTGCGGGACAACGGACCGGGCATGTCGGCGTCCCAGAAGGTGCGCGCCTTCGAACCCTATTACACGACCCGTGCTGAAGGCACGGGCCTCGGCTTGTCGATCGTGCGCGGCACGGTGGAATCACTCGGGGGCCGGATCCGGCTCGACACCTCGCCAGGACGAGGTGCACAATTTCGAATCCAGCTTCCGGAGGCCGACATGAAGCGTGAATCCCAGTTGGTGCCCAAGCCAACTCGGATCAGCCGTGTCATGAAGCCCGAGCAATCGGAGAGTACACGCGTGCTCGTCGTCGAAGATGACGAAGGAGTGCGGGGTCTGATCTCGATGACGCTAGCGCTGAGCGGCGTCTCCTCGACCTGCGTTGGAACGGCTGCCGAGGCACTTGCATGCTCTGGGCGGTTTTCGGCCGCACTCATCGATCTCACGCTCCCCGACGAGCGTGGCGACATCCTGCTCGGAAAACTCCGCAAGAAGGGGCAGGTCATGCGCGCTGGGATCATGAGCGGTGCGCCCCCACCGGCGGATGCGGACCCCGATGGCCAGCCCGAACGCTGGCTTCGCAAGCCCTTTGATCCATCTGATCTTCTTCTCACGGTGCGCGAGCTGATCGACTCTGATGCGGGGACCCGTAACGCGGCCGGCTCTTAGGCGAACCGCTCCGAGATCGCTCGAATGTGAAGCGGGCCGGTGCCGCAGCAGCCGCCGACGACGGTTGCGCCTGCGTTCGTCCAGCGTTCCGCGAGGTCCGCATAGGCTTGTGCGGCGCGGGGACCGCTCGAGCCCCAGCCAAGGGCCTCCTCTTCTCGTCCAGCGTTGGCATAGACCCCAATCGGTACGGAAAGCGAGCCCAACGCGTCGAGATACGCATCCATCCGCGTCGCGGCGATGCAGTTGAGCAGCAGTCGCTCGATACCGCTCGAAGCCAGGGCTTCCGCGATCTCGGCAAGCGCCCTTGGCGAGAGGAGATCGCCAAACGGCCCTGCGGTCAAGGACACCCACACCGGCAAGCCGGTCGCCAATGCCTCCTCTGCAGCGACCGAGGCCTCGGTTCCGTGCGCAAAGGTCTCGCAGAGAATCCGGTCGCAACCTGCCTTTGCGAGCGCGGAGGCCACCGCGCGGTGCTCGGCCCGAGCCGCAGCGCCTGGACTGAGATCGGGCCGGTAGCAATCCTCGATGGGGGCCATGCTTCCGAGCACGCTCTGACCGGGCATCACCGACTCGCGTGCGATGCGAACGGCTCTCCCGAGGACCGATTCCCAGGCAGGCCCAAGAGCACGCGGTTGCGTCCGGAAGGTGTTGGCTGTGTGAAGCGTTGCGCCTGCCTGCGCATACTCGGCGTGCACCTCAGCGAGCAGATCGGGCGCATCCCAGACCGCCCGCGCGCTCCACTCGGGCGCTCTGAGCTCCAAGCCCCGGGAAACCAGCTCGGTACCGATCGCCCCATCCAGAATCTGTACGCTCATCCCGACACGTACTCTAGCAACTGACCGGGTGAAAGGGAGCTGTTACGCTCTGCCGGTGGACGCGAGAACCCAGACCTCGTTCATCGCTGCGCTACTCTGCTTCGCGCTCGCCGCGAGCGTTCTTCTACGTACGCACCGCCAACGTGACCGATGGCTTTTCGGCATCCTCGCGACCAATACGGGACTTTGGTACGTGAGCACCTTCATGCTCGGCGTCGTCGGCCGCGTTCCCTTCTGGGAGCGGTTCAACTTGATCTGCGGCGTACTCTTGCCGCTCTCCGCGGTTCGATTCTTCGGCGTCATGGTCCCCTGGGAAACCGCCCGAACCCGTTTCCTCGGACGGGCTTCGGTCGTGGTCGCCGCGGTGCTGCTCGGCGCCATGCTGACGCCTTTCTACGACCACGCGCTCGTCGTCGGCGGCCTCCTCAGCTACGTGACGGTCTTTCTCTCGCTGGCCCTCGGATACCTCTACAAGTTCGGCTTGGAAACCGACTCGCGCGTCGAAGGCGCTCGTCTTCGCTACATCGCGCTCGTGGGTGGCGCCGGCGGGCTGTTTACCTTGATCGAGTATCTCCCCTACGCGGGCCTCGACATCCCCCCGGTGGGCACGGTCCTCATCCTGGTCTTCCTCTACGCCCTCTCTCAATCGATCACGCACTACCGCTTGATCGATCTCTACGAGCTCGCGGGACGTCTGGGCGTGCTGACCGCGCTCGCATTCGTGCTGGCCTTCATCTTGTGGCTCATGCGGCTGGTCTCGGGTGAGCAGCTCTTTCTGCACGTCGTGGTCTCTGCGTTCGTCGTCCTCATCCTCTTCGACCCAGTGCGCACCAAGGTGCAAGTTTGGATCTCGCAGGTGTTCTTCCACGAGCGTTTCGAGCTCGAACGCACCATTCTCGCCCTGCGCAGGTCGCTCACGAACGTCCTCGACGTCTCCGAGCTCGGTCAGTTGCTGATCGACGGGCTCGATGCCTCGCCCCGGTTCACTCAGGGCGCGCTCTACTTGCTCGGCCCGGATGCACGCGCGTTCATCTTGAAGAACCACTTCGGCCCCAAACCAGCGGACCGCGTCGAAATGGCGCCAGCGCGCCCCCTCCTCGATCGCATTTCGAAAATCGGCGCCGCAGTACTGGAAAACGCCGAGCGTGAGTTCGAGGAGCGACGACTCTTGGGCGACGACCGAGAAGCTGAAACCGCACACGACATCGCGGTGACCATGCGTGCGCTTCAGTCGTCCCTATGCCTCGGGCTCCGGGGCGACGCGGGGGATCTCTACGGATTTCTGACGCTTCGGGACGACCGCCTGCGTGACGCCTTCTCTCGGGAGGAGGTTCAGTTGCTCGCCGGCCTGGCCACTCAGGTGGCGGTCACCCTGGAGAACTCGCAGCTCTACCAGCAGATGAAAGAGAAGGATCGACTCGCCGCGCTCGGGGAGATGGCGGCGGGCCTGGCACACGAGATCCGAAATCCCCTCGGCTCGATCAAAGCGAGCGCCCAGTACCTGGCCGAGACTTCCGAAACGCCAGGCGACGCGAGCGAGTTCCTGGGAATCATCGTCGACGAGGTCGACCGCTTGAATCGAGTCGTGAGCTCCTTCCTCGACTACGCGCGGCCCGGTCACACCGACCCGGTACCGATCCAGGTGAATTCCGCGGTTCAGCTCACCCTACAGCTCCTCCGTCCCGAGTGCGATGCCGCCGAAGTCGTCCTGCACGTCGTGATGGAGCCGGACCTGCCCACGGTTCGAATCGACGTGGAGCATCTACGACAGGTGCTGATCAACCTCGTTCAGAACGCCGTGCAAGCCATGCCCAGCGGAGGAGAAATCTTCGTCGAAACGGGCATCCAGGACCGCTTTCGGATTGGCGGCGGCGTTCGGCGATGGGTCCAGATCAGCGTGCGTGACACCGGACCCGGAATCGCGCCAGGGTTGCTCGCCAACCTCTTCGTTCCCTTCGTGACGACCAAACAGCAAGGCACCGGGCTCGGGCTCGCGATCTCCCAACGCATCGTGTCCGAGGCTGGCGGCCGAATCGACGTTCGGAGTCGTGAAGGGTTCGGCACCACGTTCGTCATTCTGCTGCCGGCCGAGGGCGATCCTCAGCTCGACACATTCGAAGCGGAACGCGCGCACGCTCAGTCGTCGGAGCCGGATGGAGCTCCGGTGCGCCTCGAGCCGGTCGAGCCCTGATCGATCGAAATGGTCTGCATTCGAAAGCGATAGAGTCGAAGGTCGGCTCGTTCGAAGCTCTCATCGGGGAGGCCGTTGTCCCGGAACAGTCGACGAAACGCCTCGGTGGGAGTCCCGGCGTCCTGCGTCGCGCGCGGCAAAAGGTAGCGCCAACGCGCCGGCTGCTCATAGGCGACGCCGTGCTGTGGTTTCACGAGAGCGTCGATCAACGAGACCGCCGTCGCATCGAACGTGCCGTCGTCGATGAGGAACGCCACCTCGACGTCGAGCTGTTCGAGACTCTCTCCGAGCGGCCCGCCCATCGTTTCGGTCCGCTCCTCCCATCGCTCACGCGCCGCGAGCGACGCCGTGGTGAGCGCCTCCGCGATCGATTGCGCACGCGCCAATCGCCACAGACGTGGCCCTCGGCCTCCCGTGAGCACGACGAGAACTTCGACTGCCTGTGACCGAGTGAACACCTCGGGGAACGCATCGAGCGGAGGGGGTTTGCTTCCCTCGAGAATGCCGCGTGCCACCCGCGCGAGCGCACGGTCCGATAGAACTACGGGCCAGCTCGTCTCGTCGACGACGTAGAGAAGCCCCTCGGACGTGAATCGCTTTCCACGAAACCCACGCACCACCCCACCTGCAGCAAAACGAGCTGCGAGCGGCAGCTCCGGCCCCGACGGCGATTCCGGCTCGACTGCAACCCATATGCCCTCGAGGCCAGCGTCTCGCATCGTCTCACGAAGTCGATCGGGGTCAGTGCCGCGAATCGCTTCCGACACCGCCGGGTGCGTCGCGACCGGCTCCCAGCCCGTGCCCCGGGGCGGAGAGACGAGCGCAACGACGTTTGTCCATTGCAGGAGCGCGGCCGAGGGCTTGGGCCGGCTTTCTCGCCAAACCAGCACCGCCACGAGCGCCCCCAAGACGACCCAGAACCAACCCCTCTTTGCCATGTCCGTACCCTCTATCGTAAGAACGCGCATGCCCCAAGGCCTCAAGCTCCGAGCCCAGCCGATCGCAAAGCCGTTCCAGGTGGTCCTTGTCGAGCCGGAGATCCCGCCTAACACCGGCGCGATCGCCCGTACCTGCGGAGCCACCCAATCGTCGCTGCACCTGGTGGGACCCTTGGGCTTCCAGATCGACGAGCACGCGGTTCGACGCGCGGGCCTGGATTACTGGGACCTGGTCGAGATCCATCGGCATGATTCCTTCGGGGCTTTTGAAGAATCCCAACCAGACTGCCGAATTCATTTCTTTTCCGCAGGTGCATCGAAGTCCTATCTTCAAGCGGCTTTCGAGCCGGGCGACGCTCTGGTCTTCGGTCGTGAGTCGGTTGGGCTCCCGAGTGAGCTGCTGGAGGACCGACAGAACGTCTGGGCGATCCCCACCCTGGGCGCGGTCCGCAGTCTCAATCTCAGCAACGCGGTGGCGATCATCCTATACGAGGCCTTGCGTCAGAACCGTGCGCTCGATGACACCTTTCTGGGCTAGTGCCATTTTGCTTGAATACCCCCGGCGGGGCTGCGTCCGAGCCACATGGCCAATCTACGCGCGAGCTCCCTTCTCCCAATCCTTCTGCTCCTCGCTGGCTGCCCCGTCTACGGGCCCGAGCCGGTACAGCGCGAGGTCCAGGTTTCCTGTGTGGACGACATCGATTGCCCCTCAGATGCGTTCTGCGATCCCGGCACAAACGCTTGCGCGGCCTACGATTTTGGAATCTGTCTCACAGACGGCGACTGCCCGGTCGGCAGCTACTGCGATCGCTCCGATGGCGGCTGCTACATCCCGGGAATCGCTCTGTGCACGGCTGATCGTGACTGCATGTCCGGCTTCGAATGCGACTTCCGAGATAGCTGCCGGCCCCGAGTCGAAAGTGCCTGCCTGGTCGACGCCGATTGCTCGAGCGGTTCGCTCTGCATCGAAAACCTCTGCACGCCGATCGCGGAGACCTGCCAGTTCGACTTCCAGTGCGCTGCGGGGTTCAGCTGCGCCAACAACCGCTGCCGCATGCTCTGTGGCCAGGACACGCGCTGTCCTTCCGGTACAGCCTGCGAGGAGAGCCTCTGCCAGCCGATCATCGGGGAGTGCATCGACAGCAGCGAGTGCCCCGACCTGAAGACCAATTGCGTCGAAGGAGCCTGCCTGCTCCGCTGCAACGAAGGCTGCAACCCCGCGACCGAGCTTTGCGACTCGGAGGGCTTCTGCCGTCCGCGCACTCTCCCCGACCCCCAGGCACCTGCACCCTTTTGCCGCATCGACGCAGACTGCGATGGCACTCTGTGCGTGGAGGGGATGTGCCGGACCGCATGCGACAGCGGCGCGCCCGACCCCGATGCGATCTGCGCTTCCTACGATGGCCAGCTTCCCCTCTGTGGGGCAGACAACCTCTGCTACGCCGAAAGTGAAGTCGAGAGTGAGTGCCGGATCCAGTCGGATTGCGCGGAGGGGCAGGATTGCCTCGACGGCAAGTGCCGCTAGGCCATTTGGTAGCGCTCTCTTCGCACGTCCCTGAGCGCGCGGTCGATCGAATGGACGGGCTCATATCCCAGCTCGGCGCGGGCCCGTGCGTCGTCGACCATGCAGACGTACCGGAGGTGGTCGAGCTCTTGCGATGGGAACGAGCTGAGCCGGAGCTTCCAAAGCTGATCGAGCGCTACCCTCGCCAGGGGTGAAGGAACGAGGCGAGGCCGCGCACCCGCCTTGCGGACCAAGTGCGACAGCGGCAGCTCGCCGGGGCCGCGAATGTTGAAGATGCCACGGACGCCAGGGCGGAGCGCGAGCTGTATCGCGCGGACGACGTCCCGCTCGTGCACGACCTGCATCATCGGATCGAAGCCCATGACCATCACCGGACGCTCGAGCCTCAGATAGTTGCTCGCGGCGTTGTGAACGCGCCCGACGATGTGGCAGGGGCGCAACACGACCGTCTCGGTGTTGGGGTTCTTCCAGAAGAAGCTCTGTGCGAGCATGTCGAGCTCGACGAGATCACGCATGCCGCCGAAATGCTGGGCGCCGAGCAAGGGTGCATCCTCCGTGAGGAACTGCGGATTGTTCGGCTGCGGACCGTAGACATTGGCCCCCGAAAGCACGACGAGCTTCGGCACCTCGTACTGGGTCATGTAGTCGAGGAGCTTCTGAAAGGCGACGATGTTCCAGGAATGCCTTTCGCTATCGCTTCGCCTTGGATCGTGGATGATGCCCAGGTGGACCACGGCTCGGATGTCCCGACCCCGGAAGATGTCTTGCATCTTCTTTCGCCGCATATCGATCTGGTGGTGGACGATGTCCTTGGGCCGGTCGTCAAAGGAGCGCCTGTCCACCCCCACTACCCGATCGCTGCGGTGGAGCTCCCGGGCGAGTAGCTTCCCGAGGCGGCCGCAGACTCCGGTGACCAGCACGGCGCCGTCGGTCGCAGGCTTCGGGCGGGCGCCGGTGGTCGGTTCGGTCGACGCCAGCGGTTCGAGGTTCTTCACGGGTTCGGTTTCATGCCCGAACACTCCCCGTGCGACCGGTGCTCTAGCGGACGGGCGCTCGTCGATGGGGCCCCGTCCGCGACGTGCGCTCGGCTTGTTTCGGTTTGTGGTCTGAGAATTGGGCATTGGCCGGATCTCGCTTAGATGAACACACCTTTGCGTTCGCGCAAGCCGCGGTTCACCATGCTTTGAATCGTGCTCTTCACGAGCCAAACCTTCTCTTCGATCGCGCGGTCGTCGTCGTCGGGATCACCGTGAAAGAGGAAGGGCTCTCCGAAGTAGAGTCGGTACTTCGTCGGCAACGGAGCGATCATGCCGAAAAAGATCTGAGGCATCACTGGGAACGCCGGCATCTTCAGGAGGCGCGCAAGGGGCTTGAAGTCCGCGATCGACGGATACTGCTCCTCGCCGCCGATGACGGCGACGGGAACGATGGGAGTGCCGGTCTCGAGGGCCAGTCGGACGAACCCGAGACCGAAGTCGGTGAGCTGATAGCGCTGGTCGAAGGTCTTGCTGATGCCGCGGGCGCCCTCCGGAAAGACGATGAGGGTTTCTTCCTGGCGAAGGAGGCGCCTGGCGTTCTCCGGTGAGCCGACCACCTGGCCGAGTCGCGGGTAAAGGGTAGAAATGAAAGGAAGCTCGGCGGTCCAAGTTTCGACCATGCTTCGAGGAAAGCGCGGGGGATCTGCGTCGAGCATCAGGGCGCTCGCGATCATCACGGCGTCGATGGGGAGCTGGCCCGAGTGATTCGCTACGATGAGCACCCTGCCCTGCGGTACGCGCTCGATCCCAAAGACTTCCGTGCGGAAGTAGCGGCGATGCAAGAGGGCTGCCAAGGCGAGCGCGTAGCGGCTGGTCTCCGGGTCGAATCCAAATGGATCGTGGCCGACCTCGTTGAGGTGGGTGCTGATGCCGGCGATCCGCGCGTCGATGTCTTGCCCAACCACCTCTTCGGCGAATCGGACGACCCGGTCGCCGACGGATCGAACCGCTTGGCGCAGAGGTGACTCCCCCCGCAACCGACTCCGGCGCCAGCCGGCGAATGGCACGATCGAGCCCCCTTGCGCCATGCAGGCATCGTGTAGACAGAAGCCGCACGCGTCAATCGGAATCCACGTTACATCTTCCCGACGCTGTCACTTCACGGAACCGGCTAGACAGGTCATGCTTCGCGCATGAGTCACGGCTTCGACATCCGTCGTATCGGTGGACCCGACGGGTTGCGCGCGTTGGAAGACGTCACGCGCCGCGCAGGGCACGCCGCGTTGAAACATTTTCAGCAAGGCGTGCTGCCGGAAAAGAAACCGGACCGCAGTCCCGTCACGATCGCGGATCGCGAGGCGGAGCAGATCATCCGCGACCACGTGCTCGTCGCACATCCGGACGCGGGCTTCCTCGGCGAGGAAACAGGAACGCACAAAGGCAGCACGGGGATCCGTTTCATCGTTGATCCGATCGATGGAACACGCGCGTTCGTGCGCGGATGGTCAACCTGGTCCGTGCTCCTGGGAGTCGAGGCGGATGGCGTTCCCGTGGTGGGGATCGCCTACATGCCCGCCGCTGGCGATTTCTTCGTGGCCGTGCAGGGCTCGGGCGCAACGCACAACGGGAGGACCGTTCGTGTATCGAAGGTTTCCACGCTTTCGGACGCGACAGTGACCCATGGCGGCCTTCAACAATTCACGATGACCGGGGTCGGCGAGGCGCTCCTCCGCCTGTCGGACGTTTGCGATATCGCACGAGGCTGCCCCGACTTCGACGGATACAGGCAGATCCTTCTGGGACGCTCGGACGCCATGGTCGATCCGGGTGTTCAGCCCTACGACATCTGCGCGCCCGCGGTGCTGATCCGCGAGGCGGGAGGGAGGCTCACTTCCTTCCGCGGTGAAGAGACGATCTACGGAGGCGGAGCCATCGCGAGCAACGGTATCATTCACGACGAGTTGGTCGCGGCTCTCAACTCCACTCCTTACAAATAGCGGCGCAATCCGGGCGATCGACGTAACGGCTTGCTTTCGAGCGCGTCTTGCGGAAGGTTCCCCCGCCCGAACCTCAGGAGAGAAGTATGACGAAACCAGTACGGCGAGCAGGTGTGATCGGAGCGGGCGTTATGGGCAGCGGCATCATGGCGCACTTTGCCAACGCCGGGGTCGACGTGGTGATGCTCGACATCGTGCCCCCGGGGCTGAGCGATGCAGAGAAGAAGAACCCCGCGAAGCGCAATCAATTTGCCGCGGGAGGTCTGCAGGGCGCGCTCAAGGCGAAGCCGGCTGCATTCTTCCATCCGAGCTACGCCAAGCGCGTGACCGTCGGCAACCTGGAAGACGACATCGACCTCCTCAAGGGTTGCGACCTCGTCATCGAGGCGATTATCGAGAACATCGACATCAAGCGCAGCCTCTTCCAGAAGCTCGAGAGCACGCTCGACGAGGGGACCGTCGTCGCGTCGAACACGTCAGGGCTCCGGATCGCCGACATGTTACAGGGCCGTGGTGATGCGTTCCGCAAGAACTTCCTGGTGATGCACTTCTTCAACCCGGTCCGTTACATGAAGCTCCTCGAGCTCGTCGCCGGCGAGGAAACCGACGCTGCCACCGTGGAGCGCATGAAGGTCTTCGGCGAAAACCAGCTCGGCAAGGGAATCGTCATCGGCAAGGATACGCCGAACTTCGTCGGCAACCGTATCGGTTGCTACTCCATGTCGCTCACGATGAACGAGATGATCGACGCCGGCCTCACACCGGAGGACGTGGACGCGATCACCGGGCCGCCAATGGGTCACCCAAAGAGCGCGAGCTTCCGGACCGCCGACATGGTTGGTCTCGACACGTTCAAGCACGTGTCCGACAACTGCTACGAGGCCCTCGTCGATGATCCGGAGCGCGACGTTTTCAAGCCGCCGCACTTCCTCGCGGCGATGGTCGAGCAAAAAATCCTCGGCAACAAGACCCGCGGCGGCTTCTACAGGAAGACGCGTGAAGGCATCGAAACCTTCGACCCGGTCAAGCTCGAGTACCGTCCGAAAGCAGGCGATGAGGATATCAAGAAATTCTGTAAAGGCCTCAAGGGCTCGCCGGCGGACCGCGTGAAGGCGCTCGTCGCGAACGACGGTCCTGCGGGCAAGTTCGCCTGGAACGTGCTCTCGCGCACGCTGGCATACTCCGCGACGATGATCGGCGAGATCGCCGACGAGGTGGAAGCCGTCGATAACGCGATGAAGTGGGGCTACAACTGGGATCTCGGTCCGTTCGAGGCCTGGGACGCGATCGGCTTCAAGGCCGCGTACGAGCGCATGAAAGCGGACGGTCTCTCGCTCCCCGCGTCGGTCGACCGGATGGCAGCGTCGGGCGCCAAGAGCTTCTATACCGACGACGGGCGCGTGTTCAGCCTCGTCACCGGCACGTACGAAGCCCGCGAGATCGACCCGCGCAACGCGAGTCTCACGGTCATGCGTCAAGGTGACGCGCCGGTGTTCGGCAACCGCGGAAGCGAAGCCTGGGATCTCGGCGACGGTATTCTGGGTCTTACCTTCACCACGAAGGCGAACAGCATCGACGACACCGTGATCGAGGGAATCACGAAGGCAGTCGAGATCGCCGAAAGCGATTTCCGCGGCATGGTGATCTACAACGAGGGCGACCACTTCTGCGTCGGCGCCAACCTCTTTGCAGTGGTGATGGCAGCGCAGCAGAAGGCCTGGGATCAGCTCCGCGCAACCATCAGTGGCTTGCAGAACGGCCTTCAGCGGATGAAGTACTCGACCATCCCGGTCGTGGCGGCCCCGTTTGGGATGACCGTTGGCGGCGGATTCGAGGTGTGCATGGGAGCAGACGCCGTACAAGCGGCCTCCGAGACCTACGTCGGCCTCGTAGAAGTGGGCGTTGGCCTTCTTCCGGGCGGTGCAGGCAACATGAACATGCTCTGGCGAGCGCTCGAGGGGATTCCCGACGGCACCGACGTCGACACCCTGCCCTTCGTTTCACGCACCTTCCAAAACATCGCGATGGCCCGGGTGGCCACCGGCGCAGGAGAGGCGCGGGAGTTCGGCTACTTCCGAAAGTCGGACGGCATCTCCTTCGACAAGGCGCGCTTGCTCACCGAGGCCAAGGGCCGCGCGATCGGCATGGCTGAAGCGGGCTACCATCCGCCGGTCCGACGCGCGTACCGGTTGCCCGGTGAAAGCGGCATCGCAACGCTCGAGATGATGATCGACTCGCTCGAAGCGGGCGGTTTCGCGAGCGCCCACGATGCCCTGATCGCGCGCAAGGTCGCGACCGTGCTTTGTGGCGGCCCGTCGGGCAACGCCCACGAGGTCACCGAGGAGCAGATGCTCGAGCTCGAGCGCGAGGCATTCGTCAGCCTTTGCGGCGAGCCAAAGAGCCAGGAGCGCATGCAGCACATGCTCACCACCAACAAGCCGTTGAGGAACTAGGCCAACCCGGGACGCCGAGCCAACCAGTAAGCAGGAGTAAAGACATGGGTAAGATTGTCGTCGTAGATGCGGTTCGAAGCGCTGTTGGGCGCGCCAAAAAAGGGTCCTTGGCCAATCGCCGTCCGGACGAGCTTGCGGGTGAGGTCATTCGCGGCCTGATGGCCCGGAATCCTCAGGTGGATCCTGCCACTGTCGAAGACTTGGTTCTCGGCTGCGCCTTCCCCGAAGGGGAGCAAGGCATGAACGTCGCGCGCATGGTCGGCAGACTCGGAGGTCTCCCAGAGGAGAGCTCGGGCATGACGATCAACCGCTTCTGCTCTAGCGGGCTCCAGGCCATCGCCTTGGCCGCAGGCTCCGTGAAGGCGGGCTTCGACGACGTCGTGATCGCGGGCGGCATGGAGTCGATGACCATGGTTCCGATGACCGGGAACAAGCCGAGCGCATCGCCCGAGGTCATGGAGAAGTACCCCGAGACGTACACGCCGATGGGGATCACTGCGGAGAACGTGGCCAATCGGTTCAAGATCAGCCGTACGGAGCAGGACGAGTTCGCGGCCTGGAGCCACGAGAAGGCCCTCGCGGCCATCGAACGGGGCGCCTTCGTCGACGAGATCGTGCCGGTGCACGGCGTGACGTTCGACGAGAAGGGCGAGCGTCAGATGTTCGAGTTCAAGGTCGACGAGATGCCGCGCCCCGGCACGACGGTGGAAGCCTTGTCGCAACTGCGGCCGGTGTTTGCCGCCAAGGGCAGCGTCACCGCGGGCAACTCCTCTCCCCTTTCGGACGGAGCGGCCGCGGCCATCGTGATGAAGAAGAAGCGGGCCGAGAAGCTCGGCATCACACCCATGGCGATTTTCAAGTCGTTCGTGACGGTCGGGGTCGACCCGTCGATCATGGGCATCGGCCCGCTACCGGCGGTCCAGAAGCTCCTTCGCAAGAACGACCTCAGCATCGACGACATCGACATCTTCGAAATCAACGAGGCCTTCGCCAGTCAGGCGGTCTACGTCCAGAAGGAGCTCGGCATCCCGAACGACAAGCTCAACGTCAATGGTGGGGCGATCGCCCTGGGTCATCCCTTGGGCTGCACGGGCGCCAAGCTCACGGCTACGGCGCTCAACGAGCTCAGGCGTCGCGGCGGCAAGTACGCCGTCGTCACGATGTGCATAGGCGGCGGAATGGGTGCGGCGGGCCTCTTCGAAGCGATCGACTGACGGAGAGGAGCGTGCCGAGATTGGAACAGAACTTCGCACGCGCCTTCGCAAGCGACTGGATCGACGCTTGGAACCGGCGCGACCTCGATGCAGTCCTGGCGCACTACACAGACGACTTCGAGTTCTCGTCTCCGGTAATCATCGACGTCGCGGGTGAAGCGAGTGGCACGCTCCGCGGCAAGCCTGCGATTCGCGAGTACTGGACGAAGGCACTGGCCCGACAGCCCGACCTTCGCTTCGATCTGGACGAAGTGCTGACTGGCATCGACACGATCACCCTGCTCTACCGAGGCCCACGCGGCGCATCCGCGGAGACGTTCCATTTCGATCGAAACGGAAAGGTCGACCGGGCATTGGCTTGTTACGCGCCGGCACGGCAAAAAGTATCGCCTACGGTTTCTCGGCCGTGACGGCGACGACATCGATGAATACGAGCTAGTCCCTGGAACCGGCGAAGGGCGGCGGCGCACGGCCGACGTGAGCCGAGCTGGCTACCAGACCCCGGTGTTCTGCATCGATGCCCAGGGTTCTTCGATTTCGAGTGCTTCACCCTTCTGCAGAAGCTCGATCGAGATTCCATCGGGGGAGCGAATGAACGCCATGCGCCCGTCGCGTGGCGGGCGGTTGATGGTGACGCCCTCGTCCATCAGCTCTCGACAGAGCGCATAGATGTTCTCGGTCTCGAACGCGAGGTGACCGAAATTGCGGCCGCCGCTGTATTCCTCGGGGTCCCAGTTGTAAGTGAGCTCCAGCAAGGGTGACGCCTCATTCACAGCACGATTGCGGTCACCGGGCGCCGCAAGGAAGACGAGCGTGTAGCGCCCTGCCTCACTGTCGTGACGGCGGTGCTCGATGAGGCCGAGCTTGTTGCAGAAGAAATCGAGCGATGCTTCCAAGTCGCTCACGCGGATCATCGTGTGGAGATAACGCATGCTGCCGGTGAGTATATCACCGACACTGGGGCTGAACGAACGGGGCACGGGCGAACGCGACGCGGGGTTCCATCGAACGGCTCGGCTTGCAATTGTGGTCGGATGCACTGGAGGGGTTGGACCACGCAAGCCTCGCCTCGGCGCTCACGCCAATCGGAGCTGGTTGCTCGCTTGCCGATTGTCATTCGCGACGTCGACTCCACCCCACATCGCGTTCGCCCGTGCCCCTCCGTACGGCAGTGTCACCCGCAGCGCCAGCGCCACTGCCAGCGCCAGTGCATCGACGCGTACAGAGGAGGACGGCTCGGGATGGGCAGCACAGCGATTGGGCGGGAGGCTAGCCGTGGAGAACCTCGAGGCGACGGCCGAGCGGGCCCCAATCGCGAGCACGCCCGTCGCGAGCCGTCCTCCGGTACTCTCTTGCGCAACACCGTCGCTGGCACTGGCGCCGAGGGTGATGCAGACTGGCTCGCGATGGGCACTGAGTACGAAGCGATTGTCATAGGCGGCGGCCCGGGGGGCTATGTCGCTGCAATTCGACTTGGACAGCTGGGCGTGAAGACGCTTTGCGTCGAGAAAGAAGCGATGGGCGGGGTTTGCCTCAACTGGGGCTGTATTCCCTCGAAGGCTTTGATCGCTGCGGCCAACCTCGCCAACAAAGTTCGCAACGCCGGCCACATGGGGATCACCGTCAAAGACCTCGAGGTCGACGTCGCCAAGATGCAGGTCTGGAAAGAAAGCATCGTCAAGAAGCTCACCAGCGGCGTGAGCAGCTTGGTCAAAGGCAGCGGCGGCACGATCGTCATGGGCACGGCCACCCTCAGCGGACCAAGCTCCGTCGAGGTGACGAGCGCGGACGGCAAGAAGGAAACCTATACCGCGAGCAAGGGCATCATCGTCGCTACCGGCGCGCAGATGATTCAGATCCCGGGCTTCGAACCCGATGGAGACGTCGTGATCACCGCGCGTGAAGCGGTGAGCCTTCAAAGCGCGCCCGAAAGCATGGTGCTGATCGGCGGCGGCGTCATCGGCCTCGAGCTCGGGATGGTATACCAGAAGCTCGGAACGAAGATCACGGTCGTCGAGCTGATGGACCAGTTGCTTCCAGGCACGGATCCCGATCTGGTTCGCGTGGTTCAAAAACATCTCAAGCAAGATGGCGCGATCATTCACCTCAAGAGTAAGGCAGCCAAGCTCGAAAAGAGCGGCGGTCGCGCCAAAGTCACCATCGACACCGAGGGCAAGGAGCAGGTCGTCGAAGCCGAAAAGGTTCTCGTTGCCGTCGGCTTCAAGCCCAATTCGGCTGGCCTCGGGCTCGAGGACGTGGGTGTGAAGCTCGATCCGCGCGGCCACATCGTGATCGACGAGCAAATGCGCACCAACGTGAAGACGGTTTTTGCGATTGGCGACGTCGCGGGCATGCCGTACTTGGCACACAAGGCATCGAAGGAAGGCGAAATCGCGGCTGAGGTCATCGCCGGGCACAAGTCGGCGCGCGACTACCGGGGGATGCCCGCTGCCATCTTCACCGATCCCGAAATCGCGACCGTTGGCATGAGTGAGAGCGAAGCGAAGGCGCAAGGTAAGAAGGTCAAGGTCGGCAAGTTCCCGTTTGCAGCCTCCGGGCGAGCGATGGCCGTGAGCGAGACCGATGGATTCATCAAGGTAGTCATCGACGAGTCGGACCATCAATTGCTCGGGGTGGCGATCGTCGGCCCGGAGGCCAGCGACCTGATCAGCGAGTCGGCGCTCGCCCTCGAGATGTGCGCGTACGCCGAGGATGTCGCGCTGACCGTCCACCCCCATCCGACCCTCGGAGAAGGTGTGATGGAGGCCTTCAAGCACGCCTTGGGCGAAGCCATTCACATCATGAACCGCTAGGCGCACCGTGCTCTTCTGCCGCCTCGGAACCGTCGACTACGCCGAAGCACATCGCGTCCAAACGGAGCTGCACGCCAAACGGATCGCCGGCGAGATTGGCGACATCGTCTTGCTTCTCGAGCACCCCGCCGTCCTCACCATGGGGCGATCGGCGAAGGCACGACATGTCCTCGCGTCCAAATCCGAGCTCGAGGCATTGGGCGTCGAGCTGCACGAAGTCGGACGCGGCGGCGACGTGACGTATCACGGCCCGGGGCAGCTCGTGGCCTATCCCATCATCGATCTCAAGCCCAATCGGAAAGACGTCCGCAAATACGTCCGCTCACTCGAGGAAACCATGATCCGGACCTGCGCGGACTTCGGCCTCCGGGCGAACCGCATCGAGGGTCTGAATGGGGCTTGGATCGGCGATCGCAAAGTGGGCGCCGTGGGTGTGCGCATTGGCCGCTGGGTCACGATGCACGGCCTTGCCCTCAACGTGAACAGCAAGCTCGAGCATTTCGAATGGATCGTTCCCTGCGGCATCCAAGACAGGGGCGTCACTTCGATTTCCGCCGAGCTCGGTCACGAGGTCTCGATGGACACGGCGCTCGAGCTGCTGGCCGCTCACTTCGCAGTGCAATACGACGCGGAAATCGAATGGCAGGACGCCATGCCCGGCGGTGTCAGCCTTTGAGGAAGTACTTGATCGCGCTCTGACCCATGGCGGTCGTTCCGGCGCCGGCAACGCCCGCCGAAACCACGTTTCCGGCACCCGGAACGAACTTGGCGATCGTCTGCGCCGAGAATCGAAGGCCCAGGCCGAGACCCCCTACGAGCCCGAGGCTCCCTAGCCACTCGGCCACCGTTTTCTTCCCCCAGCTGCGACCGCTCAAGTAGGCCAAGGAGCTCACCATCATCGCTTGGAGGGGCCCGAGAAGGACCATGTCCGAGAACGGAATCGGTGTGAGCCCGACCGTCACCGAGACCGCCGTACACGATTGGACGATCTCGTTGCCAATGCGCAGACGAGCCTCCTTGGCGCGAGTCAGCGCCCTCGCCGCCTCGAGTCTACTCTCGTCGGGCAGTGCCAAGACCATGGCCTCCGAGAGACTCGCGAGGCCATCACCGCTGATCGCGGAAACGGCCCGTGGTGGGTCCGCAAGAAGCCCGCGATCCTGAAGCTTGGCGGCAAGCTCGTTCCGGGCGGCTTCGACGTCGCTCGGACCCCTGCCGATCAAGTCGGAGTGTGTGAGTATCGGGAATACGCGCAGCGCTCCCGTTCCCTCGGGCAGATCGCGCAGCAGGCTCTTGGCGCGATCGATGATTCGCTCGAGGTCCGCGGCGTTCCTGGGCTCGAAGGCGAGGAATACGAGATCCGGCAGCTCTCGATCGAGCGCTGCCTTCCACTGTGAGCGTGCCCTTTCATCATCGACGTCGATCTCCAGCCAGTGCAGCTTCGCGCCCTCGTGCTCGAGATGAACCCACTGACCATGCTCGGTGTCGAGTGGGTCTCTCGTCGGCCGTCGCTCGATCAGTGCGCGCAGCAGGGTCGAGCGGCCGCTGCTTGCGAGCCCGAGGGCGGCAATGCGAGGCGCTCGGCGACGCAGAAGCAGTGAACGAAGTCCGCCGAGATCGTTCTTGATGCTCGATACCAAAGGGACTCGGTCGAGCACTCTCACGAGCTGGTCCAATGCTAGTTCTTTTCCGCGCCCGCTCACCGAGCAATTCATTCGTCCTACGGTCTAGGCGCGCAAGCCGAGTCATGTTAACTTCGCCGAAGCGCAGATGCTCGAAGCGGACTGGCTCGATTCTCTTGAGGACCTGGGTGGCCGTCTCGTGCCGGCGGCCAAAAATTTCGTGGACTCCCAGCGCCCTCCGCTCCCGGGAACCGGAGCCAAGGGAATTCGCTGGCTGGCGGAGCAACTCGAGGATTTCGTCGATCGGGAGACCGACACGCCGGAGGACGATCGCTTCGTCGAGGGCGCCGGGGCGCTTCTCGGTCTCTTGCTCATCGACCACCTAGGCGGAAGGGCGCGCGAACGCGACGGCAGCCATCGCGTCCAGCTCGGGCGGTTTGGCTGGTTCGACCCCTTCGGTGCGATTCAAGAGATTCTGGACGCGGAGGATCCGCGCGCGTGCTTCGCAGAGTACCTCGGCATGGCGGAGCGCGAAGCGGATGCGAACGGACCCGTGTCCCGCACCGTGCGGGTGTTTGCAGATGCCCTCGGCCGCGCCCGGCCCGATCTCGACATCGAGTCGCAGTTTGAGCTCACGGTCGATCTCACCAATGGAGCGACCGTGGACCTCACGCGTCTCGAACGGATTGCGCGGGAAGTCGCTGACGAGGACGCGGCGACCGAAGCCGCCCGCAGAATCATCAGCATGTTGCCGGGCTCCAACGCTCGGGAGGAAACGAATTGGGAAGAAGCGGCTCTACGGCTCCTTCCGCGTCTCGTCTCGGAGAAGTTCGTCGCATCATTGCCGAGCGAACAGGACCTCTACTTGCGTCCGATCGGCGGCGACGTGCACCTCTCGCTTCAGCTTCGGTACGGGACTCGTGCCCGTTATGTGCGCCGCGCCGAGGTCGACGCCTGGGCGCTCGCGGACGCCGATGCTCGCGAACACGCCACCAGGAACCTCGTCTCGAAGTCACGCGAGCTCCGGATCGAACGCGTCGAGGAGGGCATTCTACGCGTCAGGCAGGGCGATGGATTGGATGGCGCACGGCTCCTCCTGCCCGACCTCCATGCACGTCTCGCGAAGCTCCGCCGAGGCACCTGGCTGGCTTCTGCTCCCCATCGCGACGTGCTGCTCCTAGCCGAAGAGACCGCCGGCGATGTGCTGAACCGGCGATCTCACGACGCTGCGCGCCGCGCGCCGCATCCGGTGTCGCCTGCCGTCTTCGTCGTCACTCCCGAAGGCCCTCGTCTGCGGTGAGCCTAGAAGCTCGCTGGATCGAGCGGGGACGCGCCCAAGTCGAACGGCGTGTCGGCCGTCGCCTCCGCGAACTTCTCGAGCTCATCGGCAAGAAGCGTAGAAACGGGCGGCACCTGACTCATGCGGCTCTTCTCCGCTCGGTACGTCCGAACTCCAGTCGCCACGTCTTCGGGGCCGACCTGCCATTGTTTCCGCTTGATCCAGTGTCGAAGCTGCGACGCGAGAATCGCCGCGTCGTGAATTCGGTCGTCCGGGTCGCGCGTGACGAGACGTCGAATGAGCGTATCCGCCTCATCGCCTCCCGAAACCAAGTCTGCCAGCGGTGGGACTTCACACTTTGCGATCTGGCGGATGGTGTGCACGTCGTTGTCCCCGAAGAACAATTGGCGTCCGGCAACCATCTCCCAAAAGACGACGCCGAGGGCGAACAGGTCCGTGCGGTGGTCGCCCCCCTCGCCGCGCAAGACCTCCGGCGCGAGATAAGCGATCTTGCCTCCGATCATGTCCTGGGCGCGCACATGCTCGTGAACCGTCGCATCGGCCAATCCGAAGTCGGCGAGCTTAACTTCCCCGTTGACACCGAGAAGGATGTTCTGCGGCGATACGTCCCGGTGCACGATACCGAGCCCACGTCCTGCCGCGTCGCGCGCTCGATGGGCGTACGCAAGCGCCTTCGCAACCTCTTGCGCGATCCACGCGGCAAGCGGGATCCCCATCGAACGATTCTCAGCCTGGGCCACCCGGGTCAGCGAGCGAAGGGACTGTCCGTCGACGAGCTCCATCACCATGATGTACGTTCCATCGATGTCACGCGCGTCGTAGACGCGGACGATGTTGGGGTGGCGCAAGCGCATCCCAAGTCGCGCCTCGTCGAGGAACATGGCGCGAAACATCGGGTCACCAATTGAGGGGATCACCCGTTTGATCGCAACTGGATGCAGGCCGCCGTCGTCGAAGATCGCATTCGCGCGCCAGACCTCGGCCATGCCACCGACCGCAATTCGCTGGGTCGGTTCGTATCGCGTGGGCGCTCGACGCAGCCGAGTCGAGAGGTTGGGTTGCGGCTTCGAGGCCATGATGCGAGCGTGTCAAACTGCTCGGGAAGCGTCAAACTAGTCCATCGCCCGAGCCTCCGTCATGCGAGACCATCCCTACGCGCCCTTCATCGACCGAGTGCACAAACCGGCTCAATATCTAGGCGGGGAGCAGGGGGAGGCGCGCAAAGGCTGGAACGAGGTCGACTGCCGAATTTGTTTGGCGTTCCCGGATCTGTACGAGATCGGAATGAGCCACCTCGGCTACAAGATCCTCTACGACATCGTCAATCGCAACCCCTCGTTCCTGGCCGAGCGCGCTTATGCCGTATGGGACGACATGGAGCGCGAGCTCCGCGCGTGCGAACAATCGCTCTGCTCGCTCGAAAGTGCACGGCCGCTCCGCGACTTCGACATCGTGGGCTTCTCGCTTCAGTACGAGCTCACCTATACCAACGTTCTCCAGATCCTCGACCTCGGAAAGATTCCCCATCGGAGCGAGAATAGAACGAATGCAGACCCACTGATCGTGGCCGGTGGTCCTACGGCCACGCACGCAGAACCCATGGCCCCCTTCGTCGATGTGTTCCTCATCGGAGACGGCGAAGCGAAGCTGCCTGAGCTCATGCAGTCCTGGGCCGAAATGCGGGATGGGGAAGTCCCCCGAGACGAACGCCTGCTGAGAATAGCCAAGCTGGGCGGTTTCTACGTGCCTGCCCTCTACCAAAGCGTTCCCGTCGACGAGACGAAAATGCACGTCGTCGAGCCGCTTCACCCCGAGGCGCCCTTCCCCGTCCAGCGCTCAATCGTGGCCGACCTCAACGACTATCCGTTCCCGGTGGATGGCCCGATCGCCAATTGCCAAACGGTCTTCGACCGAGCATCGATCGAGGTCGCGCGTGGCTGCACCGAAGGTTGTCGATTTTGCCAGGCCGGCATGATCTACCGCCCCGTCCGCGAGCGCGAACCCCAGGCGATCATCGACGCGATGCTGCGCTCGGTCTCCGAAGCAGGGTACGACGAAGCCTCCCTCACATCTCTTTCCACCGCTGACTACAGCGCGATCGCTCCGCTCGTGCGCCAGTCGATCGACGCCCTCGCCCCGTATCAAGTCTCGCTCAGCGTCTCCTCCCTTCGCGCTTACGGCCTGAGCGAGGACGTGCTCGACGACATGAAGCGTCAGCGCGCGAGCGGTCTCACCTTCGCTCCGGAAGCCGGCAGTCAGCGGATGCGCGACGTGGTCAACAAGAACGTGACCGACGCGCAGCTCATGGAAACCGCCGAGAGAGTTTTTTCCCGCGGCTGGAGCAAGATGAAGCTCTATTTCATGATCGGACTGCCCACCGAAGAGGACGAGGATGTCCGAGACATCGTTCGAACCGGGGCTCGCGCACTCGAGGTCGCGCGGCGCGTGCAGCGAAACAAGCGTGCGCGCGTCACTGTGAGCGTTTCGACGCATGTTCCGAAGCCCCATACCCCGTTTCAGTGGTGCGCCATGGACTCGCACGACGAAATCAAGCGCAAACAGTCCGTTCTGCGCAATGAAGCGTCGACGGCTCGTGTGCAGCTCAAGATGCACAGCTCCGCCGGCTCATGGCTCGAAGGCATGCTTGCACGGGGAGACCGACGCCTGGCGGACGTCGTTCAGGGCGCCTACGCCCGGGGCGCGCGATTCGACTCCTGGGACGAGAGACTCGACCTCGCCCATTGGACGGCTTCCATCGATGAGGCAGGGATCGATCCTGCCTGGTTTCTGGGGACCATTCCCATCTCTGCCCGGCTGCCCTGGTCACACATCGACGTCGGGCTCGAGCAGGGCTTCCTCGGACGCGAGTATCGCAAATCGCTCCGCAATCGCCTGAGCCCCCCATGCGGCAAGACCGTCGGCAGCTTCGTGCATCACACGAATGCGAAGGAGGCAATCGAGGAGAACCGTCGGCTGGTTTGCTATGACTGCGGCATCGCCTGTGATCTCACTGCGATGAAGAGCGAGCGCATCCGCTTCCTAGAAAGCGTGAACGCGTTCGAGCCCAGAGAGGCACTCGCTCGGACAGATTCGGCGGATGAGAACGACACGACCGACAGGCGGCCCTTTCACGGAGTCGACCAAGGGGCTCCGATGCGCGTTCGGATCGGTTATCGCAAGCTCGGTCGAACCGCGTACACGTCCCAGCTCGACTTGGTGCGCACCTTCCCGCGGATGCTTCGGCGCGTCGGCCTTCCGCTCTTCTATAGCGAGGGCTTTCGGCCCTTGCCGAGGATGACTTTCGGGCCAGCCCTTCCGGTTGGCACTGCGAGCCTTTGCGAACATGTCGACGTCCGACTTCGCGCCGACGAGAACCCCGACCTGGATCGGCTCTGCGCGCGGCTGAACGAAGCAGCCATCGACGGAATCGAGTTTTTCGGGCACCGCGTACTCGGCCCAGGGGACGCGGCCCTCAACCGGGTGATCGAGGAGGCGGACTACGTCGCGGCGTTCTCGAGGCAGGAGCTTCGATCGCTCGGCATCGAGGACGAAGACGCCCTCGGGCGCATGCTCAGCGAGCGTCCGAGCGAGGTTTTCATCGACCGGGAGATCCGGGGAGTGAAGAAGCGAATCGACGTTGGGGCAGCCCTGATCGACCTCCGTGTCGGCGAGGGTCAGACCGCTCTCGCTCGGGCGGGTTTCACGGGAGACCTGCTTTCGATCCGGTTGACCCTTCGCATTGGAGGCAAGACGACGCCCAGGCCTGGCGAGACGCTTCGTGCCCTCACGGGGATCGACGAGCTCGCCCCTCGCGTCGTCCGATGCGGCGTGTTCGCGAACCGGCCCACCGGTCGGGTCGCGCCGTTGCAGCTCGAGCTCCTCCGGGTCAAACCCTCTCTTCAGGCTGCCGAATGACAGACCGTTTCGACATCGTCCGAAGCTTGTTGCGCGCGGCGGCAGATCGCGCCGTCGATCGCCTCGCGAGCACCCGAGTTGCCGCCGCCACGAAGCAATTCGTCGAGCGCCTCACGAAGCAGCGCTGGAGGCTCAGCGACGAAACGCTCACGGCGGCAGCAGCACATGCCCATGGAGTCGATTCGGCGATGGTCGCCTGTCATTCCGGACGCCTCTTCGTCGACGCCTCGATGGCGAACGGAAGAGAAGTCCAGTTCAGCTTGATCCCGATTTCGGTACGCTTCGCACCACGCGGGGCCAAAGAGATCTCGTTCGAGGTCGAGCCGCCTGACGCGCACGATAGCTCGATCGTGGGAGCTCTAGTTGGATGTATCGCGAAGGCGACCTGGCCCATGCTCGCCTCCGCGGATGCCGTCGACATGGGAGGAGCCATCGTCGAGCGCGAAAGCGCGGGACGACTGCGGGTCGACCTTCGAAGCATACCGGCCGTGCGGAAGCTCGCCTCGACGCAGACCGCGGCGATGATCTTTGACGTCCTCGAGCTCGAGTCGATTTGGGTCGAGCCGGGCGGGCTTGCGCTGAAGCTCAAGCTACCGCAACTGACGCCCTAGATCTCGTCTCGCCAACGCTGCGACAGTGCAACCTCGGCTTTGTAGTCGTCGATCTGCTTCTGCTTCTCTTGGTCGGACCAGCCGATCAGCTGCGCCATCCGAGCGGCTACCTTTTCGACCGAGCCGAGCCCCTGCTGGTAGTCTCGAAAGAAGATCTGCGTACGCCGAATCATGATGTCGCTCACGCTGGCCGCGAGCTCCTCCTTCACGCCGAAATCCACCTGCGCCATGATCTCGACGCGCCCGGGTACGATCGCCTCGATCAGCGAGGAATCGCTGGCGCAAAGTTTGGCGAGCTCCAGGGCGCGCATCCCGTAGGTGTCGACCAGGTGAAGCCTGGCTTCGTCGGAAAGGTCGCATTCACACAACCGAGCGAGCTCGTCCGCCACCTTCTGATGATCGTCGTCTTCGGGCCAACCGACTGCGCCCGGAAGCGGAAACTTGAAGGTCTGGCCGGAATGAATTTCTTCTGGCAGCTGGCCAGAGAGCTTCAGTAGATTGACGGCGACATCGACGCACTCCTTGGCCATCTTGCGATAGGTGGTGAGCTTACCGCCAGCGATGGTGATCAAGCCATCTTCGCCGATCATGATCTGATGTTCGCGGCTCACCTGCGACTCCGCCATCTCGCCCACCTCCGGCTCCGGCGCGATCAGCGGTCGGAGCCCTGCCCAGGTCGAGATCACATCGCTGCGCGAGATCTGCTTGGTTGGGAAGTAATGGTTTGCAGCAGCGATCAGATAGTCAACGTCTTCGAGTGTGGCGGCTTCCTCACCAGGTGCGCCGTCGTAGTCCGTGTCCGTCGTGCCCACGTAGGTGCGCTCGCCCCACGGCAGCGCGAAAAGGACTCGCTTGTCCGTCGGATGGAACAAAACCACGGCATGCTCTACCGGAAGCTTTTCTCGTTCGACGACGATGTGGATGCCCTTGGTGGGACGCAGCACTTTAACCTTTCGGGCGCCACTCATCGCGAGGACCTCGTCCGTCCAAGGACCGGTGGCATTGATGACCGTATGCGCCTTGACCTCGCGTAGGCTCCCATCGCGAACGTTCTTGACCACGACGCCCGAAACACGGCCTTGCTCGTTCTTGGTCAGCGCGTCGACTCGGGCCCAGTTCACCGCAACGCCACCGTTCTGGATGGCGTCGATGATGGTTTCGAGCGTCAGGCGAGCATCGTCCGTGGAGCAGTCGTAGTAGACCGGAGCGCCTTGCAGGCCCTCCTGCTTGAGCAATGGCTCTTCTTGCGCGACTTCGGCTGGCTTCAGTGTCCGATGACGTTTGGGCGAACGAAACAAGGCGAGCCCGTCGTAGAGCCACATGCCAGCGCTGATCATCCGGAGGCTCTTTCGCGAGCCCTGATAGACGGGGAACAAGAAGGCGAGCGGGTTGACCAGATGAGGCGCTAAGTCCATCACGACGCGGCGCTCGCTGACGGACTCGAACACCAAGCTGAACTCGTAGCTCTCGAGGTATCGAAGCCCTCCGTGTATGAGCTTGCTCGACCTCGAGCTCGTGCCGTATGCGATGTCGTTTTGCTCGAAGAGCACGACGCGCAGGCCGCGACGCGCCGCGTCCCTCACGATTCCGGCGCCCGTGATCCCGCCGCCAATGACGATGAGATCGACTTCTTCCGGAACCTTGTCCCACATTTCTTCGCGAGTAGGCATCAAGGCGCTCCTAGTATCTGGTGTTGTTCGAGATATCTGATGACCTGAGCGGCGGCTTCGTCGACGGACAGCTCCGCGGTCTCGAGGTGGACTTCGGGATTCTCCGGAGCTTCGTATGGTGCATCAAGCCCCGTGAAATTGGAAATCTCACCGGCCCGGGCCTTCTTGTAAAGGCCCTTCGGGTCCCGGGCCTCGCAGATCTCGAGGGGCGTGTCGACGAACACTTCGATGAACTCTCCGGGCCCCATGAGTGCTCGCACGCGGTCCCGGTCCTCACGGTATGGAGAAATGAACGCGGACAGAACGAGACCGCCAGCGTCGGCGAACAAGCGCGCCACCTCTCCGATGCGGCGAATGTTTTCGACCCTGTCCTCGGGCGAAAAGCCTAGATCCCGGTTGAGCCCGTGTCGGATGTTGTCTCCATCGAGAACATATGCAAAGGCGCCACGCTCGACCAGCATTCGCTCGACTCGGTGCCCGATGGTGCTCTTCCCAGAGCCGGATAAACCGGTAAGCCAAAGCACCGCGCCGCGATGTCCGTGTGCTGTCGCACGAGCCTCTCGGTCGACTTCGCCGATGTGCCAGGTGAGGTTCTCGGACTTGGGCTCGCTCATGGCGCCAACATAGCCCCGCTCGGGGTGCGAGCAAGCTAGCCGGCTATCAGCTCGGCGAGAGACCTCACCGTGAGCGGCGACGAGCCTTCCGCCTTGTTGTTGACGATTATGTAGCATTCCTTGTCTCGATCGAGCGCCGCCTGAACCAGCCGCACGACGTCTCTCCGCATCTCGGGCTGAGGTGCGACGAGTCGATCGAACGGAGCATAGGCGTCCTTGAGCTCGGCGTAGCGTCCGCCCGGAGGCAAGAGCAAGCGAACGACGATGAGGGAGCTCTCGAGCAACCCTTCGACTGCCATCTGACGCCCAAGAGGAGGCATCTTCGACCAGAAATTGAAGACGTGGGACGCGCCGTGCTTCCTCAGCGTGTGCACGTACTGGTCAGTGAGGAGCTTTCGGTCGCGCAGCTCGACCGCGAACGGAAAGTCCCTGGGTGCGTGTTCGAGAAAAGCGTCGAGACGCTCGCAGAACCAAGCCGGATCGATTGGCGATGGTGCGGGAGCGATCTCGAGGATCCACGGACCCATGTTTCGCGAGAAGGCGACGCGAGCGGGCTCGTGCACCGCGCGCGCAAACAGCTCCACATCGAGGAACTCGGGGTTTTCTTTTCCGGCGCTCGCCCCGTACCGCGGATGCCTCGGAAACCCGGGCATCGTGACACCCTGCCAGACTTTCATCGCGGCGCGGAAATCGTCGGGCAACTGGCTCGCGTAATGCGCTAGGTCTTCTGACGGAACCGGGGTGTAGTAGCCACGGTCGATGCCGACCGTGCGCATCAGGGGATGCTCCGCATACTCGCGAAGCGAGTCTCGAAGAAAGCTGCGCTGATTGGGGTACCGCCTGTGATAGACGAGGCCGGCCCATCCGGGAAACGTCCAGCTGGACGTCCCGAACCGAAGCTTGGCGGGAAGCCGCGCCCCGAGCGATGCAAGCTCGCTCTTCGCGTTCGCGGGGGGATCGAGGGCATCGGGCGCGGCTCGATCGAATAGGTCGAGCTGCGCATCCTCTTTGCCGAAGAGCTGGCCCTTCTGAGGTCGGCGCCGGCTCATTTTTGACTGTTACGCCGGATTGCCATGTTGTGCTGTCGAAGCGTTTTGCTGAAATCGTGGTGGCCGTTTCCGCTCGCCACGAAGTAGTAAAACTCGTGAACCTCGGGATCGACGACCGCCAGAATCGATGCCAAACCCGGATTGCTGATCGGACCGGGAGGCAGCCCCGAATGCCGGTACGTGTTGTATGGGTTTTCGGAATCATCGAGCATCGCGCGCGTGATATGCCCGTCGAAGCCTGCACAGGACGGTGCTGCATCGGGCGCGGCGACGCATCCGTACTGAACGGTGGGGTCGGCCTGCAGTCTGCGTCGCGGCAAGAAGCTCCGCGAGTTCAAGCGATTCCAAAACACGCCGGCGATCCGTGGTCGCTCCGAAGGCACTGCGGCCTCTTTTTCGACGATCGATGCCAAGGTCATGATGTCGTGTGTCGTCCAGCTCTTCATTCGACTCAGCTGCGCGGCGTATTCACGTTGAACTTCTTCGTACTTGCGGCTCCAGTTCGCCAACATGCGCTCGGCCACTCGCCTCGGCTTGGTCTGGTCGTCGAACTCATAGGTGTCGGGGAAGAGATAACCTTCGGCGTCGTTCGCTTCGACTCCATAGCTGGCCAGGAGGGAGGCATCTTCGGTCGCAGCCAGAAAATCCCCTGCCGAGCAAACCCCGTACTCTTCGAGGCGGTTCGCGATCTCGAATCTAGAGAACCCCTCGGGTATCAGGATGCGCACCTGAATGCGTCCGAGTCGGGTGGTCGCGTGGCGCGCCACCGCCTCGGGCGTCATCGGCACGGGGAAGCGAACTTTTCCCTGTCGAAGGTGTCGATCGAGACCCCGCATTCTCATGTAGAGCGTCCAGACCTCGGCGTCCTTGATGACGCCCTGGTTCTTCAGCTCCATGGCGAGCTTCTGAAGCGTCATGCCTTCGGACACCTCGACGATGACCTCTTGGACTTCGGTCTGCGGACCGCTCGTATCCGGGTAGATCACGAACAACCAGCCCAGAACGCCGAGAAGACCGAGAACGGCCAGGAGCGTGACGAGGCTCAGCAGGCGAGCGATTGTCCGCCCCACATCGCTCTCGATCTTTATTGGTCGTCTGGGTCCTTCCACTTCTCACTCTTATTGGCGTCTAGATAGCCTTGCAGCAAGATGGTGGCTGCCGACTGGTCGACGACCTCGCGCTGCCTGGACCCTCTCCGGCCCATCTCCCGCAAGGAGCGCTCTGCCGCCACGGTCGTGAGTCGCTCGTCCCAGAATACCACCTCGATTTCGAGGGCAGCCCCGAGAGCCTCGCCAAAAGCCCTTGCGCGTCGAGCCGCCTCGCCCTCGCTCCCGTCTAGACGCAGCGGCAGCCCGACCACGGCCAGAGAAATTTCGTCGTCGGAAAGGGCCCGCCGAATCCGACTGACGGCCTCCGCGGTACCGCCGCGCGCGACAATCGTCTCCCGTGGGAAAGCGATGGACGCATCCTCGTCGGAAATGGCAAGTCCAATGCGAGCCTCCCCGGGGTCGATGCCGACGATCCGCGCCACTTCAGCCTCCCGCCAAGGGCCGTATGCCATCATCGGTGGACGGGGGTGGGCGTTCGGAGGCGATACGCTGACTCAGCAGCGGCAAGACGTAGGGAAAGCCCACTTGAAACTGATCGAGATCGGGCGCGATCTGACCGGCAAGCCAGAACATCATGACGGCCGCTCGTTCGACGTAGAACCAGCCGTCCGGATAGTGGAAGCTTCGCATCAGGTTCCGGAGCTCGCGACGTTCGACTTCGGGGTCGGCCAAGGCTTCGAGCTCTTTAGCGTTTGTGTTCATCAGAGCGCCGGGCGTGCGCGCCTCGAGCTTGAGCAGCTTCTGGAAGTACACCTTCACGGTTTGCTCGAGGAGCGCGCGATCCCCACCCTCGGCGACGAACCCAATCGCCTCGATACCTTGGAGTGCGAGCGCGTCGTTCTGCTCGAAGAACCCTCGCAGGACGTCCACCATGCCGAACACGGTCTTGTCGTCGACCTCGCTGATCGCCCCAAAGTCGAGCACGACGAGCTTGGCGTCGTCCGATCCTTCGACGAACTGAACGAGGAAATTTCCCGGATGCGGATCGGCGTGGAAGAAACGATCGACGAAGACCTGCTTGTAGAAGCTCTTCACCAGTCGCTCGGCAAGCTTGTGGAGGTCCACTCCGCGGCTTCGGATCTCATCCAGTCGCGTGATCTTGATGCCCTCCATGAAGGTCATCGTGAGCACGTCCGCGGTCGTGACTTGCTCGATAACCGCTGGAAAGAGGATGTGATCGTCGTCGGCGAAGTTCGCCGACATGCGTCGCATGCAATTCGCCTCGTGCAGATAATCCGTTTCGCGATGCAGAAGATCTTCGAGCGACGAGTGAACGGCTTCGATGTTCTGCACGGGCACGAACCACTTGTAGACGCGGACCATCAGCTTGATCACGCGCATGTCGACGCGAACGACGTCGCGAATGCCGGGATAGAGCACCTTGACCGCAACCTTGAGTCCATCGTCCATGTAAGCGACATGCACCTGCCCCAGTGAAGCCGCCGCCACCGGCTCCCGGTCGATGCTTCGAAAAAACGCCTCGGGCCGTGCCCCCATGCTCTTGATGAACGCCTTCTCGATTTCGTCGAAACTGTGCGGCGGCACGGCGTCCTGCAAGGTCTCGAGGCGCTTGATGTAGACCGCCGGCAAGAACGCGCCCATGATCGACAGAACCTGGCCGAGCTTGATGTACACCCCCCGCAAGCTCAACATGCCCTCGAGCATCCGTTTGGAGTTCCGTTCGTCGAGGCGGCCCTGCCGTCGCCGCAGCCAGGCGGGAACGATGGGCTCCTCATGGCCGGTCGAGGGGTCCTTCCGCCAGCGACGAAAGACCTTATAGAGCGCCCACTGCAGCAAGTAGTCGGCAAAAATGACGCCAAAAATCAGCTGGGCACGTACGAGGCGAATGAAGAGACTCATAGAGTTGGGCGTCGAGGGGAGCGTAGCAGCGATTGGGCGAAGTCCCAGTGCTTTAGGGCGGGCGGTAATCGGTATAAGGTTCGAGGGTCGTGTCGGGTAGCCGAAGTCGAAGTCTCAGAGAAAAGCTCAACGCGGCGCTCCGTAAGGAGCGTCTGAGGGAGGCCCTCGGCTACTACGAAACTTTGGAGCTGCTCGAGCCGAGCGAGCCACGCTGGCCGCACCGCAAAGGCGACCTCTTGAAACGCCTGGGACGACCGCAGCAGGCCGTGGTCGCATACGAGAAGGCGGTTGGGCTCTACGCGCAGCAAGGATTCGTCGCTCGTGCGGCCGCGATGGCAAGAGTCGTCATCGGGATCGATCCGGATCGGCGAGACGTGCTCGAGCGCGTCAATCCCAGCCCGGCGCGCAAGCTCCACCGCTCGGCCAGAGGCAAGAGCTTCAGCGCGGACACCCTCATCCCGCAAGCCAGGCGCCTCTCGACGGAGGCGGAGCCATTGGTCGCTCACGGGCCAGCGACCGGGGACACGCTGAGGTTCTCGAGCCCGCCAGCGGCGCGCCACCTCACTCTCGAGCTCGTCATCTCGGACGCAGAGCTTCGAGAACGCCCCGAGCCCTCGGGCGAAGATGCGGGCGAGACCCCTTCGGCGGAGTACCTCGCGCAACTTCCGTCGATGCCTCTTTTCGCCGAGGTGCCCGAGTCGGTTCTCTCGAGGATCATCAGCGAGTCGACCTTGGTCGATCTGGAACCCGGTGAGAACCTCATCGAAAGAGGCACCACGGCCGATGCGCTTTTCGTTCTCGTGGAGGGAAGCGTTCAGGCGATCCGCGCTGCGGACGTCGACGCCGTCGTCTTGTCGGAAGGCGACGTGGTCGGCATCTCTTGCCTACTCAATCGAGTTTGTTATGAAGGCGACGCGACCGCTCGCACGAATGTGCGTGCACTCAGGATCAGCAAGCTCCTGCTCGATCGACTCGTAGCCGAGCACCCCGAGCTCGAAGACATCTTGCTCGAGATTCTCGGCCGGCGTCTAGTCGCGACCCTGGTTCGGACATCGCCGATCTTCGCCAGCTTCGACAGCGACACACGGTTGAAGGTCGCGGGCATGTTCGAGGTTCGGCGCGCAAACCAGGGAACGACGATACTCGAGGCTGGAAAGAAGGCCGATGGTCTCTACATTCCGATGATCGGCGCACTCACGGCCACCGATGCGAACGGCCAAGAGATCGGAAGCCTCAAGCTCGGGCGTGCGCTCGGCCAACATTCGATGCTGACCCGAACCCCCTCGCCTCTGACCGCACAAGCGGCGACCGATGTCCTGTTGCTGCGGATGTCGGCCCGACGTTTTCATGCGCTCGTCGCTGCGCACCCGAAGATGGTCGCGCACCTCGAGGAGCTCGCGCGGCGCCCGAGCGAACCGGCCTTTTCCCTCATCCCCGAGCCGCAACACAAGAAGGGCGCCTGAGGTCCCGACGGCGAGGTGCGCTCCTTGACGGAGCGCCTATACTGATCTCGTCATGAGCTATAGTGCGTCATTTCGTTGCGTCGCAGGGTGTCCGGGCACCTACTCTCTCAATCAGGTCATCTACTCCTGTCCCAACTGCGGTGAGCTTCTCGAAGTCCATCACGACATGCAGGCCTTGAAGGATCGGAGCGGATCGGCGTGGATCAAGTTGTTTGATCAGCGCTGGATGACGCGCGACTGGCCCTACGGCAGCGGAGTCTGGGGAAAGAAGGAATGGGTCCAGCCGAATCTGCGCGAGGAGAACGTCGTCTCGACCGCCGAGGGTGGAACGAACTTGTTCTGGGCAGAGCGATACGGCAAGACGCTCGGTCTCGATGAGGTCTGGATCAAGAACTGCGGCAACAGCCATACCGGCTCGTTCAAGGACCTCGGGATGACGGTACTGGTGAGCACGGTGAAACAGATGATCGAGGATGGGACGCCGATTCGAGCGATCGCGTGCGCGTCGACCGGCGATACCTCGGCGGCGCTCGCCGCGTACTGTGCATCGGCTGGGATTCCTTCGGTCGTCTTGCTGCCGAAGGGGAAAGTGACGACCGCTCAGCTGGTTCAGCCCTTGGCGAACGGTGCGCTGGTCTGCGCGCTCGATACCGACTTCGACGGTTGCATGGAGATCGTTCAGAAGCTGACGACCGAGCAAGGGATCTATCTCGCGAATTCCATGAACTCGCTGCGCCTCGAGGGGCAGAAGACCGTCGCCATCGAGATCGTGCAGCAGTTCGACTGGCAGGTGCCCGACTGGGTGATCATCCCCGGCGGAAACTTGGGCAACGTGGCCGCGCTCGCTGCGGGCTTCGACATGATGTTCGACCTCGGGCTCACCTCGAAGCGCCCGCGAATTTGCCTCGCGCAAGCCGAAAAGGCGAATCCGCTCTATCGCGCGTACAAGCAGGGCTGGGACACCTTCGAGCCGATCACCGCAGGCGACACCGAGGCCAGCGCGATTCGAATCGGCAATCCCGTGAGCGTGCGCCGCGCCATTCGCGCGCTGCAGGCATTCGACGGTGTGGTCGAGCAAGCGAGTGAGTCCGAGCTCGCCGAAGCGTCCGCGGCGGCCGACCGAGCAGGAAGCTACACCTGCCCGCACACCGGAGTGGCGCTCGCCGCCCTCGAGAAGCTCCGAGCGAAGGGAATGATCGAGCCCGGTCAACGCGTCGTGGTCATCTCCACGGCAAACGGGCTGAAGTTCACGCAGTTCAAGATCCGCTACCACGAGAACGAAATTCCCGACGTCGAAAGCAAGCACCCGAACCGACCTGTGCACCTTCCGAGCGAGTTCGAAGCGGTCAAGTCCGCCGTGTTCCGCGAGCTCGAAAGGCGCGCCCTTTGAGCGGCCAGTCGGCTTCTCGAGAGGACCGCCCTAGAGCCGTTCCATCAGGCGCTCGCGATCCTCGCGCCGCAGGTTGACGAAGCGCAGGCGCACCTCGAAGCTCCGCGCGTCGATGCGTTTGGATCCGATCGCGCGACCCTCCAAGGGACACTCGCCCTCCTCGAATTTTGCCGAAAACCGAATCGGAGAGCCCGGCGCGAACGCGCGGGGGCCAACGAGCGTCAGCACGCTTCCATCGAACGCGCGTGCCTCTGCGTCTTCGCCGCTCGCCAAGCGAAGCCTCACCGAATCATCCCTTGTTACGCTGCATGGCCGCACGCGCCTCTTTCAGATCTTCTTGGCGGCGAATCTCTTCGCGATCGTCGCCCTTCTTCTTGCCGCGGCCGAGGCCCAACTGAACTTTAGCGACACCGTTCTTGAAGTAGACTTGGAGCGGAACCAAAGCGTAACCGCGCATCGTGAGGCGTCCGCGAAGGTTTTCGATCTCGCGTTGGTGTACCAAGAGCTTGCGGCGACGTTGCGTCTCGTGACCCGAATGGCCGCCTTGCTCATACGGGGCGATGTGCATGTTGTAGAGAAAGAGCTCGTCGTGGTCGATTCGGCAGTACGCGCCTTCGAGGTTTGCGCGACGCGCACGCAAGCTCTTCACTTCGGTGCCGTAGAGCACCATTCCAGCCTCGAGTCGCTCGTCGATGTCATAGCGCTGGGCAGCCTTCGGATTGCGGCATACCAGGAGCTCCATCCCCGGAACCCCTTTGTCAACGCGCTTCTTCGACATCGCTTGCGGGCTCTAGCACGGGCTCCTTGGCTTTGCGAAGTTGCTCGAGCCAGCCGAGCTCGACGCGCAAGCGCTCGGCAGTGCTGAAGTCGTCGCGCGACTCCGCGGACTGGAGCGCCTCTTCGCGCTCCTGATGCTCACGTTCCCAACGCGCACTGGCTGACGGCGACTGGTCCAAGACCCAGGCTCGTGCCGCCGCCTTCACGGGCAAGCGAACCCTGGCATTTGGAACCGGCGAATCAGGGACAGAGACTTCGAGCAGCAAGCGCGGCCACTCGGGATCGATTTCGACGACGCAGGGCGATTCCCCCCAGTCGGCGTTGGCTCGGAATATTTCTGCGACGAAACCGCGCGTGTCGACCTCAGCCCAGGCGAGACATGTGCGCCCGTGCTCGTGAATCGCGACGACGACATCGTGGCGTCCATCACGATCGAAATCGGGTGCCGGG
Source organism: uncultured delta proteobacterium (assembly GCA_963786865.1). Classification (GTDB taxonomy): domain Bacteria; phylum Myxococcota_A; class Polyangia; order Polyangiales; family Houyiibacteriaceae; genus SG8-38. Next base: position 225,720 of record CAWBAV010000012.1, read on the forward strand.
TGATCATCGAGCTCGACGCGGAGCCTCTCGGGCCAACGCGCGTCGGGAACCTGAATCGCAAACGACGGTCCGCGCGAGGTCACCACCCGGACCGTCGAATCGGCGCCGCGGACCGCGTCAAAAGCCACGAAATCGGATTGCTCGGCGCGACGTCCGATTTGGAATCCGTGGCGCTCCAGATCTGCGATGATGGCGTCCGCTTCAGGCGCGGGATCGACACCGACGCGGAGATAATCGAGCGGATCTTGAACCGGTTCGGTCTGTACGCAGGACGAGAGGAACGCGCAGCAGAGAATCAGGAAACGCACGTCGATACTTTACGTCGCTTCGTCGAGAACGCGAGCCGCCAGCACTAGGCTGTGGACTTCGAGCACACCGCCGACCTTCAGGGCCTCGGATGCGGCACGAATCGTCGCTCCCGTCGTGCGCACGTCGTCGACGAGCAGAACGCTTCGGATTCCGCGGAGCCGCCACGGTGCAAATGCGCGCTTCATGTTTCGCTGGCGGTCGCGAAACGGCAGATCCACCTGGCTCGGGGTGTTTCGAACGCGGCGCAGCGCCCGCAGCAAGAGCGGTGCCGCGACGGCCCTTGCCACAGGCTTGGCGAGCAGAACGGCCTGGTCGTAGCCACGGGCCCGGCGCCTGCGCCAATGAAGAGGAACGGACACGACGGCATCGACCCTTCCTCTCCAACGGAGCGCGTCTGCGGCCATCAGCGCGCCGAGCGCCACGGCAAGCTCGCTCCGCCCCTCGTACTTGAAGCGCTGGATCGCCTCGGCGACGGGACCGCCGTAGTCGAATACAGCGCCCGGTAGAGTCGCGCGCTCGGCGGAGCTGGAGCACGCGTCGCAGAAAGCGGCCGGGCCGTCGATGGGCTCATCGCAGCCCGCGCATCGCAGCGGGGCTAGCAAGGTGAGGAAGCCGTCGAGGATGGGGCGCATGACGGCCGTATCGGACGGGTTCCACCAACGGTTGCGCTGGCACTGGCGCTGAGAGCAGGGGGCAGCGTCAGGGCCAGTGGCAGCGCCCGTGCCAGCGCTAGTGCGCGTGCATCGACGCGTACAGAGGAGGACGGCGCGGGATGGGCAGCGCAGCGATTGGGCGGGAGGCTACACGTACGGAGTCGTAGAGAGACGCCGAGCGGGCCCCAATCGCGAGCACGCACGTCGCGAGCTGTCCTCCGGTGACCCTGTTGCGCGACACAGCCGCTGGCACTGACCCTGGGTCAGTGATCATATGGCTCGCCGCGGAGGATCGAGAAGCCTCGGTAAATCTGCTCGGCTAGGAAAAGGCGCGCGAGGCGGTGGGGTAATGTCATGGCGGATAGCGATAGGCGCAAATCGGCTTGCTTGGAGAGTGCCTGCGGCAGACCGTAGGAGCCGCCGATCAGGAAGACGACGGTCTGGACCGATTCGCTTTCGGCGCGTCCGATCCATTGGGCGAGATCGTGGCTGCTGAGTGCACGGCCGTCGACCTCGAGCGCCACGACCCGCGATCGATCCGGAATGGATCGTGCGAGACGAGCGGCGACCTCGTCAGCCGGTCCGTCTTTGATTTCGATCTCTTCGAGCTTCGCGTACCGATCTATGCGCGCGTAGTAGTCGCCGAGCAGCGACCGCAGATCACGGTCCTTTGCTTTGCCAACGGCGATGATTCGTACGCGCACGTGGAGAGGGGCTATGGAAAGACGAAGCCCTCGTCGGCTTGCTGATCTTCGAATTCGACTCGATCGGCGTCGAGCCAAAGACCTTCGATGTCGTAGTAACCGCGCGTATCTTGGTGGAAGATGTGCACGACCACATCACCGAAGTCGAGAAGCACCCAGTTGCCTTGGGGAAGGCCTTCGACTCCCGAGCAGCGAGCGCCGTACTTGAGCTTGAGGTCCTCTTCGATGCCGCGCGCGATCGCCGACACTTGACGGTCGCTCCGCCCGCTCATCACGACGACGTAGTCGGTGTAGTCGACTTTGTCGCGAACATCGATGATCTCGATGTGGCTTGCCTTCTTGTCGAGCCCGGCCTCGGCGACCTTCAATGCCAGCTCACGGCCAACTACTGGCTCGTCGCTCGATGTGGGACTTGGGCTCGATTTCCGTCGTGCACCTTCTGCTTGTTTCACCAACTAGCTTCCTCCTTCACTGACGAATTTGGCCCTCTCCGCGGCCAACCCATTTGAGAGTACAGAGCTCAGCCAAGCCCATTGGACCATATGCGTGAAGCTTTGTTGTCGAAATTCCGATCTCGGCTCCAAGGCCGAGCGCGTAGCCGTCGTTGAAACGCGTGGAGGCGTTCACGAGAACGAGGCTCGCGTCGACTTCGCGCGTCCAGCGATCGGCGTTGACCGAGTCGTTCGTGACGATCGCCTCGGTGTGGTTCGAGCCATGCTTGGCGACGTGCGCGATCGCGCCGTCGATCCCGTCGACTACGCCCACATTGAGAATCAAATCGAGATACTCGGTGTCCCAGTCGGCTTCGGTCGCCTTCTTCACGCCGTTGAGGTGCTTCGCAGCGCGGTCGTCGGCGTGAATCTCGACGCCTTCGGCGCGCATCGCGGCGCCCAGCTTCGGCAGGAAGGTCGGCGCGACCTCTGCATCGACCAGAAGGGTTTCCATCGAGTTGCAGACCCCCGGGCGCTGGACCTTGGCGTTCAAGGCGATCTGCAATGCCATTTCGGGGTCGGCGGTGCGGTCGACAAAGACGTGACACACGCCTTTGTAGTGCTGGATGACGGGGACTCTAGCGTTCTCGGCGACGAACCGAATCAATCCTTCTCCACCTCTCGGTATGACCATGTCGAGGATACCATCAAGACCGATCATCACCAAAGTCGCTTCTCGATCCGTGGTGGGCAAGAGTGTGACGGCTTCGGGTGGGAGTCCTTCGGCTTGGAGCGCTCGTGTGAAGATCTCGGCGATCGCGGTGTTGCTGTGAAACGCCTCTTTCCCGCCGCGTAGGAGAACCGCGTTGCCGCTCTTCAGGCAGAGAGAAGCCGCGTCCGCGGTGACGTTTGGACGGGACTCATAGATGATTCCGATCAAGCCGAGAGGCGCACGCATCTTCCCGACACGAAGTCCGTTGGCGAGGACACGCTCCTCGACGACGGTGCCGACCGGATCCGGGAGATCGGCGACCTGATCGAGCCCGTCCGCGACCGAGTCCAGGCGTTTGCGATCGAGCCCGAGGCGATCGAGCATGGCCTTCGAGAGACCCATCTCCTCGGCCGCTGTCATGTCCTTCACGTTGGCGTCGAGCACACGGTCACCGGCCTCGCCGCGCAACGCCTTGGCTGCCCGACGCAAAACTGTGTTCTTTCGCTCGGTGCTCGCCGTCGCAAGCACTCGCGAGGCGCTCTTGGCCCGCCGGGCCAGTCCGGTGACGAGCTCTTTCAGGTCATCGCTCATAGCCCGTGACCGTAGCACCTTTTTGGGGGCGCGGGAGCCCTGCCCCTCAGCCCCCGCGACCGGTGAGAACGATGTCGTCGCGATGCACGATTTCGTCGCCCGTGTGGTTGCCGATTCGCTCCGCGATCTGATGACTGTGCCCGCCCGCGAGCAGGCTCACGTCCTCGGCGCTGTAGCGGGCGAGGCCCCTGGCGAGCTCCTCGCCCGACTCGCTCACGATCGACACGGAGTCGCCGACCTTGAACGAGCCCGTGACCGAAACGATGCCCGCTGCGAGCAGGCTGGAGTTGCGCTTCTCGAGGGCGCGACATGCGCCAGCGTCGACGACGATGCGGCCGCGCGGCTTGAGCGTGTAGGCGATCCAATGCTTTCGACTGGCTAGCGGTGAGCCGTGCGGCAAGAGCAAGGTTCCCACGTCGTCGCCGCGCATGAGAGCACCGAGGAAATTCGACGAGCCAGCCGGGCCGATGACGACGGGAAGACCGTGCAGCGTGGCACGCCGTGCGGCTTCGACTTTGGATTGCATCCCGCCGAGCCCGACATCGCCCTCGGGCGGCCTGATGAAGCGATCGATCTCTGAAACATCGTGCACCAGCGAGATGCGCTCGCTCCGATCGTCGAGGATTCCGACGACGTCGCTCAGCAAGATCAGCAGGTCGGCTCCGACCAGTGTGCAGACCATGGCCGCCAGTTGATCGTTATCGCCAAAGCGGAGCTCGTCGATCGAAACCGTGTCGTTCTCGTTGATGATCGGAACCACGCCCAGCTTCAAGAGCTCGTCGATCGCTTGTCGCGCGTGCAGGTATCGATCGCGATCGGTGACCACATCGTGGGTCAGCAGAACCTGCGCAACGTGAATCCCGAGCGGCTCGAAGGCATCTTCGTACGCGCGCATGAGCAAGGACTGGCCGGTGGCCGCCGCAGCTTGAAGGAGCGAGATCTTCTTTGGGCGCTCGGTGAGCCCCAGACGCTCTCTGCCCAAGGCGACCGCGCCCGAGGAGACGAGCACGAGTCGGCGCCCTGCCTTCACCTCGGTGGACACCTGCTTGGCAATCTGCGCGAACCGCCCCCCATCTGCGCAAAGCGCGCGACTGCCAATTTTGACCACGATTCGCTTGCAGTCGCGGAGCGCGGTTCTGGTGTCCTGGTCGTTCATGGGTTGCCCACTGAATCGCATTCTGCCGACGACCCTGCAACCAGCGAGCGAAAAAGGGGACAGTCGCCTTTTCGCTGGTAGCATTGTGGAATGCTTGCGGGGGAGGTGGCACGCTGGTTCGTCTGGCTTTTTGCTTTTGCTTGGGGGGCCGCCTGGGGAAGCTTCTTCAACGTTGCGATCTACCGCTGGCCTCGGGGGATGTCCGTGGTCAGCCCGCCGAGCCACTGTCCGGGCTGCGGCCAGCCGATTCGCGTTTGGAACAACGTGCCGATCCTCGGCTGGCTCTTCTTGCGGGGTAAAGCCTCCTGCTGCGGCTCCGCGATCTCGCCCCGCTACCCCTTGGTCGAGCTGCTCACCGCGGTTCTGGCGGTCGCGATCGCCGAAATCTGGGTCGTGCGCGCCGGGCCTGAAACCCTGCTCCTTCACGCCAGCATCGAAGCCATCCTCTACTTCGTCTTCGCGGGCGGGCTCCTGATCGCCACGTTCGTCGATCTGGAGTGGATGGAGATACCCGACGAGGTGAGCCTGCCCTGCGCGGCCCTGGGGCTCGCGAGCGCACCGTTTAGGGCGGAGCCCGGGCTTTGGTCCGCTGCCGTGGGCGCTGGGGTAGCGTACCTCTGCGTACAGCTGATCTTCGTCTGGGGCTACGAGCGGATCGCCGGACGGCGCGGCATGGGCGAAGGGGATTCGAAGTTGCTGATGATGATCGGCGCCTTCCTCGGCTGGAAAGGCGCGCTCTTCAGCGTCGTGGCCGGGTCCATGCAAGGGCTGCTGTTCGCAGCGTTTGCATTGCTGACCGGACGCAAGCTGAGGCCCGAGATCGAGGAGCGCTTCATCGATGGCGAGCTCATCGAAGCTCCCGAAGAGCCCGACACGAGCCGCGTTGGGCAACTCAAGCTCCCCTTTGGTCCGTTTCTCGCGCTCGGCGCGCTCGAGTACCTTCTCGCGGGAGACGCGATACTCCGCTGGTACTTCGGACTGCTGCAGCGATGAGCCTAGCGACGGTAGCCGCCGCGGCCACGCACCGCCACCGCCGCCACCACCGCCGCCACCTTCGCGCTCACGCGCAAGGTCGACGCGGATGGTGCGGCCGCCGAGCGAGGCGCCGTCCATCTGATCGCGTGCTGCCGCGGCCGCCTCTTCCGTCGTGAAGGTCACGAATCCAAAGCCGCGCGAACGGCCGGTCTCACGGTCGGTCACGACCTTGGCATCGGCGACCTCACCGAAAGGCGCGAACGCATCCTGGAGGTCTTCAGTGGTCGTGGCCCAGGCGAGCCCACCGCAGAACAGTCTCTTACTCATGGTCAACTCTTTCACTGTGCAGCCGACGCGGCGCCGTGCCGTGGCGGTGCTTCAATTCGATTCCGGCTATTCGGAAGAGTTGGATTGTACCGCCTGGAAGCGATCCCACAAGGCCGGCGTTGACTCCTTGGCCAGGCGCGCCTTGTAGTCCGCGTCCTTCGCCCGACCCTGAAGGTTGGCGATTTCGCTGATCAACTTGTCGCGCGAACCGACCTCTTTGCTGACCGCGCTGAAGACCTGCTCGAGGTGGAGCAACTTTTTGTTGGACACGTGATTCAGGCCCTTGCCCTCGTTCACGCGCTCGAGCCAGAGGTCCTTGCCGGCGACCTTTTTCACGGCGGCGACCAGTTTCTCTTTTGCTTTCTTCGGATCGTCTCCGAAGCGCGCTTTCACAATCGACAGAGGGGACTTGCTCATCACGTGCACCTCGGCCCAAAAGCCCGGTTTTTCTGGCCTGGGGAGCGCCCGGATTAGCACGGAGACCCTCCTACGCAAGCCGCCAAGCGAATCTTCCCAGGTTGAGATTGGAGGGGTCGCAACGGCTTGACCATTATTAACAGTCCTGTTACTAACAGCCTTGTGAATAATCCACAGCTAGCCCGGGTCCAGGCCGTTTCGGGGCTCCTGTTCTCCCTCTTCGCCCTGGTCCACCTCACGAACACCGCCCTCGCCGTCCTTGGCGCCGATCTCTACGACGGCTTTCAGAGCTCGGCCCGCGGCATCTACCAGTGGCCGCCGCTCGAGCTGGCGCTCGTCGCGGCCCTGATCGTTCACGTCGTCTCGGGGGTTCTTCGGATGCGCGGCAGGCGTGGGTCGAAAGCCAGGCCTCCGCTTCGCTTGCGGCTTCACCGCTACGCCGCGTACTACCTCGCGCTCTTCGTGTTCGGTCACATGGCCGCGACTCGCCTTCCTGCGCTCCTCGCCGACGCACCTCCGTTCTTCGGAGGTGTCTCGTTCTCGATGAGCTTCGTGCCCTGGTTCTTCTATCCGTACTACGCCCTTCTGGGCATCGCGGGGCTCTACCACCTCTTCTACGGGGTTCCGGTCGCGCTCGGCGTGCTCGGTGTCCATGCGCCGCAATGGATTCGGCGCGGCCCGGGTTCTGGCTGCCCGTAGGTGCCGGAGCGCTCGTCATCATCATGGCGCTGCTGGCCTTTGGCGGCCTGCTCTACGAGATCGACGATCCCTTCGACAACGACTTTGCGCGTGCATACCAGACCGCGATCGATCGGCTTTCGCGGGGCTCGAACTAACGATGGGACGACCCAAGGACGCCGACCGCGGAGCTGACTAGGGCTACGATTCTCAATGCCGCCGAAGACGAGTTTGCCGACCATGGCTTTCACGGCACCCGCATGATGGCCATCGCCAAGCGTGCCGGCGTCACCCACGGGCTTCTACACTACTATTTCGATTCGAAGGATCGCCTGTACGAGGAGGTGGTGGGCCGCCTCTTCGATCGTCACCTCCGTTTGTTCCAAGGTTTGGCCGCCGGCGGAAACGAGCCGAGCGCGCGTGAGGTCGTGCTCCAGAGCTTTGATTTGTTCTGGGAACATCCCAATCAAGTACGGATCATGCTCTGGGAGATGGCCTCGGGCGACGATCGCGTCGAACGCGCCATGCGCCGCTTCTACGACGTGATGGCCAGCACGCTCGCCGGTCTTGCCGAGAGCGAACCCTCGGACTGCGAATCGGGATGGGACCCTCGCGACGTATATGTGTCGATACTGGGCGCTCTGGTCGTCTACTTCTTCCGTGATCCAGCGATCAAGAGCCTCTTCGGAGAGAACCGATTCACCGAGGATGACCGAAAGCGCCGGCGCGCCCACATGGGCGCCCTACTCGACGCGCTGCTTTGAAGGAAAGTCCGGTGGATTCGATCCAGTCCGCGCAGTAGAGTCAGCCCGCACATGGCTGCTGAATTCGTTCACCTGCACGTTCACAGCGAGTTCTCGATGCTGGACGGGGCCATTCGGATTCCCCAGCTCGTCGAGCAAGTCGGCAAGATGGACATGCCCGCCGTCGCGGTCACCGACAGTGGCAACATGTTCGGAGCCGTCCAGCTCGTCCGGGAGTGCGGCAAGACCAACGTGAAGCCCATCCTCGGCTGCGAGGTCAACTTCACATCGGGCGACCGACGCGATCCAAACAACCACGAGCTTCATCACCTGCTGCTTCTAGCGGGCTCGCAAGAAGGCTATCAAAATCTCGTGCGCCTGGTGAGCGCAGGCTGGGTGGACGGAATGGCCGTCTACGACGAGCCCCGCATCGACTTCGAGGTGCTCCACAGACACAGCAAAGGAGTCGTGGGCCTGAGCGCGTGCATGGGCGGCTACCTGGCGCAGGAGATCTTGAACAAGGGGCCTGCGGTCGGGCGTGAAGCCCTCGCGAAGCTTCGCGACTCGTTCGATCCGGGCTACTTCTTCGTCGAGCTACAGGATCACGGTTTTCCCGAGAATCGACCGCTCAACGAAGTCCTGGGCAGGCTTGCCGGAGATCTCGATCTTCCGCTCGTCGCAACCAACGACTGTCACTACCTCGAGCGGCAGTCCGCGCACGCTCAGCTCGTGCTTCAATGCATCGGCGCCGGTCGCAGCGTGCGTGAAATGGAAGCGGTGCATCACCATTCCTCGGAGCTCTATCTGAAGACGCCCGAGCAAATGGTGAACCTCTTCGCGCACGTGCCCGATGCGGCGAAGAACACTCTCTTGATCGCCGAGATGTGCGCTGGCAGGGCAACGCCGCTCGCGGAACCAAAGCTACCGCGATTCACCGTGCCGGGCGGTGCGAGCGAGGAAAATTTCCTGCGGGCGCTCTCCGTTGCGGGTTTGGGGCGCCGCATGGTGGAGATGCGCGGCCGCGGCGAGGTCTTCGAAGAGCAGCGGTACCACAGCCGCCTCGATCTCGAGCTCGGTGTGATCTTGAAGATGGGCTTTGCCGGGTACTTCCTGATCGTTCAGGACTTCATCAACTGGGCAAAAGACAACGGCGTGCCGGTCGGTCCTGGACGGGGCTCCGGCGCCGGGTCGCTCGTTGCCTGGGCGCTCCGCATCACCGACTTGAACCCGATCACGCACGGTCTGCTGTTCGAGCGATTCCTCAACCCGGAACGCGTGTCGATGCCGGACTTCGACATCGACTTTTGCATGGACCAGCGCGATCGCGTCATCCAGTACGTGCGCGAAAAGTACGGGCAAGCGAGCGTCGGACAAATCGCCACCTTCCATCAGCTCAAGAGCCGAAGCGTCGTGCGCGACGTGGGGCGCGTCATGGGCATGACGCCCGGCGAGGCGGGCTTGCTCGCCACGATGATTCCCGAACCGGTGGGCGGCAAGAGCGTGTCGATCCGCGATGCGCTCGAACAAGAGGCGCGCCTCAAGGCGGCCTACGAGCAAGACAAGGAAGCGCACGATTTGCTCGATACGGCGCAAGAGCTCGAGAACCTCACGCGACACGCCGGCATGCACGCTGCGGGCGTCGTCATCAGCGAGGGCCCGATATGGGACCATGTGCCCGTGTTTTGTCCCGAAAAGGACGTCTACGTCACGCAGTTCCACAAAGACGACGTGGAGGCGGCCGGGCTGGTGAAGTTCGACTTTCTCGGGCTTCGGACGCTCACGGTGATCGACATCGCGACCAAGATGATCGATAGGCGCCCGGACCACCAGGACGAGCCTTTTCGCATCGACCAGATCTTGATGGACGACGACGCGACCTACGCCCTCTTGCAATCGGGCGAAACGACCAACGTCTTCCAACTCGAATCGAGCGGCATGCAGAGCTTGTTCAAGCAGCTGCGGCCCGACCGATTCGACGACATCGTCGCAGCGGTCGCACTCTATCGGCCGGGGCCGATGGGCGCGCAGATGGACAAGGACTTCGTGCATCGCAAGCACGGTCGACAGCGGGTTCAGTATCCGCATCCCTCGCTCGAGGGTATTCTCGAAGAGACGCGCGGCGTCATCGTCTACCAGGAGCAGGTCATGCAGATCGCTCAGGAGATGGCGGGCTACTCGCTCGGGGGCGCGGACCTCTTGCGGCGCGCGATGGGCAAGAAGAAGGCCTCCGAGATGGAGACGCAAAAGGCCATCTTCATCAAGGGAGCTACCGAGCGCGGCCATACGCAGGAGAAAGCCGAGGAAGTCTTCGACTTGATGGCATACTTCGCTGGGTACGGGTTCAACAAGAGCCACTCCGCGGCTTACGCGCTGATCACGTACCAGACGGCGTATCTGAAGTCGCACTACCCGGTCGAGTTCACCTGCGCGACGCTCACGGCCGACAAAGAAAAGATCGACAAGGTCGTTCGTACCGTTGCCGAAGCGCGATCGATGGGAATCACGGTGCTGCCGCCCGACGTGAACGAATCGGAGATCGATTTCACGGTCGTCTACAATCCGGACGACGCACAAGACGTGGCCAGGCTGCGGCACAAACCGGTTTGCTACAACGGCGAGGTCCACGACCCGATGGGTCCCAAAATCCGCTTTGGCCTCGGGGCCATCAAGGGCGTGGGCACCGGCGCCGTCGAAGCGATCCTCGAAGCGCGGCAAGGGACTCCCGAGGTAGAAGGCGGAGAAGCGCCCGAACGACCATTCGTGGATCTGTTCGATTTTTGTGCGCGGGTGGATCTGAGGCGGGTCAACAAGAGCGTGATCGAGGCGCTGGTTCAGTGCGGCGCGTTCGACACCGTGCACCATGCGATCGGCGTGCACCGCTCACAGGCGTTCGTGGCGATCGAGCAAGCGATCGAGCGCGGCAAGCGCATGCAGTCCGAGCGCTCGAGCGGCCAGGAAAGCCTCTTTGGATTGATGGGCGGCGAGGAAGACTCGCAGGCGTACCAGCACCCCGGCGGTAGCTTTCCCGTGCTCGCACCCTGGGATTCGCGGGACCAGCTCTCGCGGGAGAAGAGCACGCTCGGGTTCTACGTATCGGGACATCCGCTCGACCGGTATCGCGGCGAGCTCTTGCGCTTCTGTGATGCGACGACCGAGAGCGCCGCGCAGCTCAGCAACAACCGGCAGATCACCGTGGGCGGTACGGTCGAGGGCTACCGGGAACGCCGAACGAAGATGGGGCACACGATGGCGTTCTTTCACATCGAGGACGCGTACGGGCGGATCGAGGTGATCGTACGACCCAAGCCTCTCGAGCAAAGGGGCCTTCGGGAAGCGCTCAAGGCGGGGGAGCCGATCTTGCTCACCGGCCGCATCAAGCACGAACAGGACCGCAACGATGAAAGCGCCGTGCCCGAGGCAAAGATTCTGCTCGAGGAGGCGACCTTGCTGAGTGAGGCGCTTCAAGCGCGGACGACGTCGATTACGGTCCGCCTCAGCGTCGAAACCATCGACCGTGGCAAGCTCGACTCGCTTCGATCGATGCTCGAGCAATACCCGGGGCCCTGCCCCGTGACCCTGGAGCTCAACTCCCCTGGGGACTGGCGCGTGAATCTCGCCGAGACCGGACTCTTCGTCGATCCGAGCGACGCGCTTCTGACCGGCCTCGAGCGGCTATTCGGCAGCAAGGTCTGCGAGCTTCACTGATGGGAGCGGGGTCAGGCCCCTCGGTCGCATGGCCGATCGAACCTCCGGGCTCCGTGGACGAGCTCTTGTCCCGTGCCTCACGGGTCGCCGGGTTGAGCCTCGCGGAGCTCGCTGCGCAGGTCGGTCTCGAAGTTCCGGATGAAGCCGTGCGCGCAAAAGGGATCGCGGGACAGATTCTCGAAAGAGTCTTGGGCGCGACGGCGGCTTCGAAGGCGGAACCGGATTTCGTCGGGCTCGGGATCGAGCTCAAGACGATTCCACTCGACGCGAGCGGGAAGCCCAAGGAGTCGACGTTCGTTTGTTCGATTTCGCTCTCGGCGATGGCCGACACCGAATGGGAGCAGAGCACGGTTCTGAAGAAGCTGGCCAAGGTCCTGTTCGTCCCCGTCGAGGCCGCATCGGCGACGCCCCTGCGCGAGCGGCGCGTGGGCCGTGCGTACCTCTGGACGCCGACCGATCAGGAGAAGCGTTTGCTCCGAAGCGACTGGGAGCGGCTCGCCGAGATGATCGCTGTCGGCGACGTCGAACGAATCACCGGGCACCTCGGCGAGGTCTTGCAGGTCCGGCCAAAGGCTCCTCATGGGCGAAGCCGTCGCCGTGCACCCGATGAAGAAGGCGCGGTGCAGTGGACGATGCCGCGCGGATTCTACTTGCGGCCTTCGTTCACGGGAGCAGTGCTTTCGCGATTGCGCGCGGAGGAGTGACCCGCTTCAGCGCGTCCTAGCCGAATGGAGGCGGGGGCGGTGGGACGCTGCTGCGGTTGCGGGCAACGCTTTCGGGGATGTCGTAGACTCTGCATATGTCGTCCCAGATCGTCGGGCCGGGCTCCATCGCGTTCTTGCCCGTGTACGGAGATGCGGCGACGAGGGCCCAGGACACGAACGGTCTCAAGGGCGCGAGCGCAACCCGCTGCGCCCGCGACCGCTTGCGGAGCTCGTCCATGAAGGCGTCGTGGCTGATCCGCTGAAAGCCGAGGAGCTGCTCGCTTTGCTTTGCATCCATCCAGCACTCGTAGAACCATCCGCTGTTCGTCGCGGGGTCGGCAGCAGGCCGAAATGCACGTTCTGGCGGGACGGGTAGACCGAGGGCACCGAACATGTCCTTGCGGAGCTCGCCTGCGGGTAGCTTCCAGGAATCGTCCCCGCCGATGAGCAAGACGTGGCCGTCCGGCTGCACGACCGCCGCCGATGCAATCGCCCGCGCCACATCGCGCGCGTCGATGCCGTGCTCCGGCTGATCGAGCGACACCATGAACACGAAGGGTCGGTAGCTCGGGTGCTTGGGCATCATGTCGCGTAGGTCCATGACCGCGCCGAGCCGAAGCGAGCACTGGCGCAGTCCTGAAAAGCGGAGCCAGCTTTCGGCGGTGAGCTTCTGCAGGCCGTAGTTGTCGTCGGGCCAGCAAGGGTCGGTCGATTGGCGATTCGGATCTTGCGGGCCGCAAGGGCCGAACGCCGCACAGCTCGACACGAATACGAAGAATGCATCGCGTGCATGCTTCCGCGTCGCGTCGATCAGGTGCCGCGTAGCACCGAGGTTCACCGCCTCGGCGAGATCCGGTTCCGCGTAGGCGATAGGCGCGACCACGGCCGCGCAATGAACGACCACGTCGGGCTTCACCCGAGCGACGAGCCGCAGGACCGCATCGGCGTCCGTGAGGTCGCAGAGCTCGAATCGAGTCTCCGGGGGGATCGAGTTGGAGACGAGGTCGGTCGCCACCACCTCGATGCCGCGTCGTGAGAGCGCCCCGATCACGTACTTGCCGACTTTGCCGGATGCTCCGGTGAGCAGTGCGGTGGTCTTCATGGCCGCTGTCCTGGCTCGAGGCCTACGTGAAGCGCTTCTGTGAGCAATCGGTCCGTACCCGGGGCCAAGCGCGCAAGCCAGCCGCGCGCATGCATCCAAAGGAGCGCGCGCATGACGAACGACTTCGGCCGGAGCTCGACCTTGGTTCGATGCAAACGAAGCGCAGCGATCTTCCATCCTGCGCTCGTTTGGACGTAACGGTCCTCGTAGAAGCCCGCGCCATCGAGGACGTAGAGGGGAGTTTCGACCGAGTCCCTCATCTCCCAGATCGCGCGCACGCGGCCCGGGCCTTCTTCGTGCATCTCGGGCTTCGTCGCCTCGTGGTGGGTTCGCGCCCCTCTCAACTGCCGCGTCAGAAGCCTCCGAATGGCGGCGCGCCCGCGGACCCGTGCGTCCGTCGAAGGCCCGAGCTGCAAGACCGCGTCTTCCGTGAACAGTGACGCCCAGCGATCCCATTGCTTCGCGTCCAGGGACTCACAGTAGCTCGCCTTCAACGAGGCGATCGCCTCCCGCGAAGCCCCTGAAACCTGAGCCCCTTGGGCCCGCTCTTCGCAGTCGATCGTCATCATTCTCGCTCTCGGCTCCGCGAGGCTAGCAGCAAGGCTGACTTGACCCCACCGATCGGCATGTTAGACAGCCCCGGGCCATTCGTCGGGCCGTTAGCTCAGTTGGTAGAGCAGTGGACTTTTAATCCGCAGCAACAGGCTCCGACACCAGGTTTGTTCAATCGTTTCGCGGAAGAGCGCAGTCAGCAGCGGCTCCATAGCGCCATCGAACGACGCTTTCGGCACACGGTGTGCCACTCGAGCGCATCAGGCCATCTACTCCGTGCGGACACTTTGTCGGGTGCTCTGGGCTTACCCCGCTTCCGTAGCACCCGGCTAGGGTTGCTGGGGACGGCCTCGAAGGCCGCGGGACTGATGCTCCGATGTGGCTGTGGCGCCGCTTTCGATTGGAGAAGACCTCGATATAGTCGAACACATTGGCCCGGGCTTCGGCCCGGGTTCTGTAGATTTTCCTACGAATCCGTTCCTTCTTCAAGCTGCTGAAGAACGACTCGGCGACCGCATTGTCGTAGCAGTTGCCGCGGCGGCTCATGCTCGTCTGCAGTCGGTGCGCTCGGCAGAAGCGCCGCCGGACTGCGTGCCTTGATCAGAATGCACAACGACGTGTTGTCGAGGCTTGCGTTGCCACACTGCCATCAGGAGCGCATCGAGCACGATCTCACGGTGCAGGGAGGATTTCATCGACCATCCGACAACCCGACGCGAGTACAGGTCGATGACCACCGCCAAGTAGAGCCAGCCCTGCCAGGTACGCAGGTAGGTGATGTCGGTGACCCAGGCTTCGTCGGGTCGGTGCATCGTGAACTGCTGCTGCAACCGATTGGGAGCGAGCGCGGTCGGACGACCGGGTCGGTGACGCGGTCGCTCGTAGCCCCGGACAGCCCGGATTCTGTGCTCTTTCATGATGCGGGCAACGCGCTTCTTGCCGCAACGGATGCCCGACTCGCGCAGGTCGCCCCAGACGCGGGGGCTACCGTAAATGCGGCCACTGGCGAACGAAGACGCGCGGATCAGCTCGAGCAGGCGGCGGTCTTCACGGCCTCGGTCCGACAGCGGTCGATGAAGCCACGCGTAGAACCCACTGCGCGCCACGCCTAAGATCCGGCACATCGTTTGTATGCGATGCTTCTTGCGGTGCGCCTCGATGAACGCGTACTTCACTCGGGCTCCCTGGCAAAGTACGCTGTGGCATCAACCGGTCAGCGCAACGCCGTCCGAGAAGATATCAGCGGGCGTCTTGAAGCCCAAGGTCTTTCGTGGACGTTGGTTGAGCCGACGAGCGACCTTGTTCAGATCGGCTTGAGATAAACTCGACAGTTCCATGCCGTAGGGGAAGTACTGTCGCAGGAGGCGGTTGGTATTCTCATTCGTGCCTCGTTGCCAAGGGCTTTGTGGATCGCAGAAGAAGACCTGCACGTCCGTGGCGACGCTGAAGTCTTTGTGCCGAGCGAGCTCCATGCCCCGGTCCCACGTGAGAGTCCTGCGAAGCTCCGCCGGTAGCTTTCGCACCTGCCGGACGAGTCCCTTGACGACGGACTCCGTGTCCTTGCCATCCACTTGGACCAGGATCGTGAATCGCGACCGTCGCTCGACCAGCGTAGCGATGTGACTGTTTCTCGCCCCGGTCAGAAGGTCGCCCTCCCAGTGGCCGGGAATGGCGCGGTCGGCCGCCTCGGCGGGCCGCTCACGAATCGCGACTGCATCGATAATCTGACCCCGTGGCTGCCCTCGCGTACTGGCATGTTGGGAGCGTCGGAGTTTCCGCCGCGTCCTCAAGTGTTGCCGCAGCTCCTTATTGAGAACGCCCCGGGATTGGACGAACAAGCTCTTGTAGATGGTTTCGTGAGACACGTTCATCTCGTCGTGTGCAGAGCGCGCCCGGAGCCAGCCTGCAATCTGCTCCGGCGACCATTCTAGTCGGAGTTTCGCGGCGACCACATGGCGAAGGCGAGCGTGAGTCTCGAGCTTGCAGGGCTTGGGTCTCCTTGCCTGCTCCTGCGCTCGGGAATCGGCGGCGTTGGCTCGATACGCTTTGCGGCCACCGTTACGCCGCACTTCTCGCGACACGGTCGAAGGAGCTCGACCAAGAGCTTCAGCCACGCTTCGAAGCGAGCACCCCGCACAAAGCCCCCTCGAGATCTCTTCGCGTTCCGCAGAAGACAGATGTAAGGGATTGCGTCGACGGGGCGCTGGCGGAAAGCCGCCGGCCTCGGTGAGGTGACGGTAGATAGAGCCCGGCTTTCGGTCCAACGATCGTGAAATGTCGCTTAGGGAGTCTCCCTCCCGCCACCGACGCCAGAGCTCCGCGGTTTCCGCTCCGGACAGAGGCCGTCTCGTTCGTCTTTGCATCCGTCACCATATCCTTTCGCAGAGTGTGCGTGGTCATGGTGTTGCGGTGACCCATTGATCGCGCCGCCGCTTTTTTTAGGATGTCTCGCTCTTCCTGCACCCGGCGAAGCTCGGCCCGAAGCTTCAGCACCTCGTGCTTGGCCTCGAGCAGCTCTTCGTCCTTGTGCTTCTGGGGCCTCGGCTTCGCCTCTCGCACCCACTTGTAGAGGCTATGGCGCGAGACCCCGAGATTGTCCGCAACCTCTTTGACCGAGTAGCCGCGCTCGAGGACTTGCCGCACGGCCTCCTCCCGGAACTCCGCTGCGTACTTGTGATTGCTCATCGTCACCTCCAAGATCCAATTTCTCTTCGAGGTGTCTACCGGAGCGGGCGAAGTCCAGTTTGCGCCTCAGCGGGTTCGGGAGACGGCGATCCTCAAAGCGTCTGGCAAAGTCCGTCGCTTGGGGATCCCGATGACCGTTGACCGGATCGTGCAAGCCTCACTCAAGCTGGTGCTCGGACCGATCTTCGAAGCGGACTTCAAGCCGGTGTCCCTATGGCTTCCGCCCGAAACGCCTAGCTCAAGATGCCATCGCCGAGATTCACTACCTCGCGGCACCGTGCCGGAAATACGACTGGGTGTTCGAGGGAGATATCGAGGCGTGCTTCGACGAGATCAAGCACACGGCCCTTATGGATCGGGTGCGAACGTCGAGGTCGGAGATAAGCGCGTCTTGGGCCTGGTGAAGGCTTTCTTGCGAGCCGGGGTCCTCACGCGTGAGGGCTACCGACGTGAGATGATCACCGGCACTCCCCAGGGCGGAATCCTGTCACCGCTGCTGGCCAACATTGCCCTGTCCGTTCTGGATGAGCCGACGCAGGGTTCGACGAGGCGTGCATCGCCAAGTATGAGCGCATTGCACCGCGGCTGTTCGATCAAGTGCGCTTGCCAGTGGTTCACCAAGCGCTTCGCAGAAGCGACGATCGCGCTTCTCGTTTGGCGCGTCTCTTCGCCTACCGCGATTCGCTTTCCGAGAAGGACCTCGAGGAGTGCCTTCCCACTTCCGTTCGGTCCGCTCTGCTGGGCACCGGTGTACTGCGAGAGATCAACGGACGCATTCGCTCGGCCCTTCGGCTGATCCCATTCGAAGGGCTCCTGATTCTTTCGGATGAGATGGATGCCGCCGGGGACCCGGTGATGGGACCTGGCGCGACGACGCTCGAGTTGGCTCGGATGATGCGGTGCCAGCCCGGCGACCGGGTGCTCGACGTGGGGTGTGGGGCGGGGACACTCGCGCTCGTCGCGGCGAAACAAGGAGCTGCCGCCGTTGGGGTTGACCTACAGTCACGTGCTATCGATTTCTCGGAGCTAAACACGCGCGACTCAATAGGCTGGATGCCAGATTTCTTGCAGGCGACCTGCTCGAGCCGGTTCGAGATCGGGTGTTCGACTTATCGTCTCTCAACCCCCGTTCGTGATCACACCGCCAGGCATCGAGACAGCCACCTATCTGCATGGTGGACAACGCGGACATGAGCTTTCCTTTCGGCTGGTGTCCGAGCTTCCCGCATCCCTTTTTCCCGGCGGTCGCGCTGTGGTGCTGTTTGATACGCCATTGCATGGCGAACACCTTCGCGACAGCGTGAGAGACACAGTCGGCAACATGCCCCGTCGAGCTCCCAGTTGACCTTGGTCGCCCCTGGACACGACGCGGATACCGCGTCACTTGGCTACGCCGCGGTCCGGCATCCGGGCCTTGGCGCGGTGTATGCGGACGAGGTTGCCGCTTACCGACAGCATCTCGCATCGCTGTCGATTGAGCGGCTACACCATGTGCTGCTTCTGCTGTGGCGTCTAGACGCAGATGAACCACAGTTATCGGCATCTCTGCGGGTCCCTGACTTGTCCGGATGGAACGCCGACACGCTGGGCCGGCTTCGCGACGCAGCACGGCTTGCGGCCCTGCCTGACGGAGCCTTGTTAGAGGAGGCCGTTACCATAGCACCCGACTGTCGGATCGTTGAGGAACGTCCGCTCGAAGGCGCGAGCCCGCGCCGCGCGGTGGTGCGTTCGCGCACCATCGCTTCTCCGACCGGGAGCTGAGCGAAGCCGCGCTCGTCGTCATCGACTCGGTTCGAGGATCGCGTCCGCTAGACCACGTCGTCGAGCATTTCGCAGCAGCGGCCTCGGCAACCGTGGGCGAGGTCCAGAGTCGCGTCCTAGCCTTCGTTCGCGAGTCCCTGGTCGGTGGGTTGCTTGTGCCCTCCTCGGCTCCACGCGGCTAGCCCGCCCGAGACTCTCTGGGCACCCCTCGCCGGCGCGCGAGTTCCCGTCGCTGCAGTTCTTCGGAGCATTCTAACGGCCGGTTACGAGACCGCAGCGATCGATCGTACAGGCGCCGCCATCGTCGCATCGGGTAGCCGCGTCCTCGCAAAGGCCCACGCACATTTGGTCGATGCACTCTCCAGGCACACCGTCAAGCTCGCACTAACTGAGTTCGGGTACGGGCGGATTGGAACACTGTCCGGTGCCAGGGTCGCAAGGGTCATCGGTGCATGGGTCGCCATCATCACAGTCCTGCCCGGCGCATAGCATGGCATCGACGCATACTCTCGAATCGGAGACGCCGGGCAACGAACCGAAGCGGCAAGCAGCCCGGTCGGCTGCGTCTCGCCCTCCCTTGCATGTGGCTGTCGCCGAATCACAAACACCATCGACGGTGCATTCATTTCCGGCATCGCAATCAACGCGCGCACACGGGTCTTGTTCGCAACTTCCTGACAAGCAGACTGTAGCTCCACCAGCTACCTGGCACCGCCTTCCATCGGCGACCGGCTCAAAGGAGCAGGCGGCTTCGGCGCACACGTCGTTGGTCCAACGGTTCGTGTCATTGCATTCAATTTCGATACAAGGGTCGTCTGGGTCCCGGCAGATCGCGCGATCTGGCAATCTGATCGCTGGGACAAACGCAGCCGTTGCCCCCAACTTGCCCCCCGGATGCAAGTGATGGACTCGCAACCGATTCCGTCGGCGCTTAGCTGTTGGCCAGCAGAGCAGGTGACGTTCGCGCTCTGCGCGCAGCCCGATATCACTACGGCAAGCCCGGCAGCCCAAACAATCCAGCAGTGAGAACCGTGCACCCGTACCTCTTCCTGAGTGGGATCCACCGAGAACCCACCGAGCCAGTCAAGCACGCACGCCGCGGCCTACGATGGCAGGCTGGACGAGACAGCTGTAATCTCATGCATTTAGGCCTGGGGTTCGGCTCACTATCCTGGACTGAGGAACCTGTAGTCGGGAAGGCCACGAGGATGTAATCTCGTGTGGGGCCGATGCCGACGCCTGACAACACATATCCGTGGGTGCATATGCGAGCCGTGACGGCGGCCGTCACCGCGGGGCTGCAACGTGGGCGCTTCATCGAGGAAACACTGGACGCCTTGTGTAGAACATTAGGCGCCACCTCGGCATGGAGCACGTTGGAGTCGAAACAAGCTGGGCCGGTCCAGCGTACCCGTACGAGCAACTTCTACGGGTCCGCCCCGGCAATCGTTGCCGAACACGTCACTCGAGTGCTCAACGAAATACCAATTCAACGGCGAACTCTGGCCGGTTCGGTTCCGTACGCCGAATCTGGTTCATTTGTGGCGCTCCCCCTTTGGTCGGAACCTCCTAGCCCTCGAGGCAGCTTTCGTTTGGTAGGCGCCATCTATCTCGATTTCCCCCAAGACCAAGGAACCAACAAGGCGGTGCTCGAGTTCCTGGAGTGCGCGACGGGATTACTCGGCGCGGTGATCGCGCAGCAGGCTTTGGTGGAAAGAGAGCGTGAGAACCTACGGGAGCAACGGGCCAAACACGATCTCCCGCCGTACCTGGAACTGGACGAGTTGCTTGCGCCCAAGAGCATGCGGGCGATCCGAGATGAGGTTCGCGCAGCGATTCGAGGTAACGCTTCGATTCTCATCCTTGGCGAGTCGGGGACGGGCAAGACACAGCTCGCCACCGCGATCGCACGAGCCAGCAACCGGACTCCGATCGTGCGGGCCACGCTTGGGTCCAGCGACGACTTGAACACCATCACCTCAGAGCTGTTCGGCCACGAGCGGGGATCGTTTTCGGGGGCGGTCTCCAAGCGCAAAGGTCTTGTCGAATACGCCGACAACGGCACCCTGATACTGGATGAGGTTCTGAATCTCCCGAGTCATGCCCAGCAGCTCCTTCTCGACTTTACTCAGTTCGGGACGTACCGGCCGTTAGGCCACCAGGGGCTCGAGCCCAAGAAAGCGCAGGTGCGGCTTATCTCGGTCACCAATGGTGACATGGGCAGAGCAATCGCGGACACGCGATTCCGCCAAGATCTCTACTTCCGGGTCGCAACCGTCCCTCTGATCGTCCCTCCACTGCGGGACAGACGCTGCGACATTCCTGAAATTGCGCATCGCTATTTGAAGAGAAAGGACCCTGGCAAGAACTGGTGTCTCGAGGACGATGCACTTGGGCTGCTCCTAGCCCCACACCTGGAGTGGACAGGTAACATCCGGGAGCTTGAAGCGGTGCTCGAACGTGCCAGAAACCGAGCCACCGCAACTGACGAGGAAGCCGAAATCATCGAGGGGCGGCATTTGGATCTCCCGGTCAAGCGCAGTTGGCGGGCGGCAGACCAAGCGGTTGCGACCGCCACACCAGAGAAGATCCCCCCGCAGGCCGCTCGAGAGCGCTGGGAGCAATTGGCGGAACAGCGTGCGGCACTCGACGCACTCGAACGCGAAATCATCGAGGCTGCGCTGCAGGAGTGCGAAGGAGTCGTCGCCAAAACGGCCCGAGAGCTGGCCGTTTCGCGAACGAGCCTAATCAGTCGAATGGATCGGCTACGCATGAGAGCCAGTGCGGAGAGCACGGAGCGCGCACGATGAGCCAGCGTTTCTTGCGGCGCCTCGGCAAAGACAGTCGAGGCATGGACAATGCGCAATCCATCACCGAGCACCTTCAGTTGTTGCTGAACACGCGCGAAGGTCTTTCTGTGACCAATCCCGATTTCGGGCTCCCCGACCTGACCGACATCGTACACATGCTTCCTGACGGCGTACAAGCGATTCAGAACGCGATTCGAGATGCCATCATGAAGTACGAGCCAAGGCTATCCAAGGTGAAGGTCCGGTTCGCCCCCTCCGATGATGCTTTCGTCCTCTCCTTCGACATATCCGCACGGCGCAACGATGCCGCCAAGACCCCGTTTCACGTTCGAACCTCCATGCATCCAGGAAATCACTTCGAGGTAACGAGCTGAGATGTTCAGCAAGTACTACCAAAGCGAGTTGACGTATCTGCGCGAGCTGGGTCAAGAGTTCGCGCGTTCAAACCCTTCGTTGAGCGGCGCGCTTGGCGATCGAGAGGGAGATCCCGAAGTCGAACGACTACTGGAGGGCTTCGCGTTTCTTTCGGCGCGCATCCGGGAGCGGATCGACGATGCGCTGCCCGAAGTCATCGAATCACTCGGCCAGCTGACGGTGCCTCAGCTTTTCCGTCAGGTTCCCGCTTGCTCCATCGTACAGTTCTCACCGAATGTGACATCCATTCGCGGCCACTACCGGGTCGAGGCTGGGATCGGGCTTGCCAGCCGTGCGGTTCAGGGGACTCAGTGTACGTTTCAAACGGTCGCACCGCTCGACCTCTTGCCCATACGTCTCGAGGGGGCATCGATGGACCCGTCGACGGAAAGTCGACCCATCATTCGCCTGCGCTTTCGGGCGGAAAACGAGCCCAAATGGCCGAACCACGGGCGCCTTAGGTTGTTTCTCGACGGGCCGCTCGGGTTGACGTCGACCGTCTTCTTGTGGCTGGCAAGACATCTGACCGCGGCCGAGCTCGAGTCCAAGGGACAGACTCGTCTTCTGGCCAATCGGGTAGACACCCCGGGACTAGCTCCCGCCATGCGCCTGCTACCTTGGCCCGAGACAGTGCCAGACGGCCTGTGTCTGTTGCAAGAGTACTTCACCCTTCCGGGGAAGCTACTGTTCGTCGACGTTCCGGGGTTTGCGGCCCTCCCCGACGGGTCAGTCGGAAGCAACTTCGACATCGTCCTGCACTTCGACGACCCGCCGAAGCTACCGGAGAGGCTGACTTCGCAGTTGTTCCAGCCTCACTGCGTGCCGGTCGTAAACCTGTTCGAGGCGGACGGTGCCCCGATCAAGCACAGCTCGAAGGTCCACGAGCATCTGCTGCGGGCATTGAACCGTGACCCACACCACACCGAGATCTACAGCGTCAACTTGGTGACGGGGATGGATCAACGGGGGGCCCGACGGATCACGTACGACCCTTTTTTCGCTTTCGCCCATCTGAACCGTCCGCGTGAGGATCAGCGCTACTACAGCATCCGCAGAGACCGCTCGCCCATCGACAATGCCATCGATACGTATCTTTCGGTCCTCACCCCGTCGGACGTGACCCCAGACCTCGAGGAACAGGTCTTGTCGATCGAGCTGACTTGCACGAACCGGCAATTGCCAGCAGAGCTCCGGCCTGGGGACATCTCGCAGCCCACTGCGAGCTCGCCGACTGTGGCTGGGTTCCGAAACATCACGCCCGTCACGCGCCCCACTCGTCCTCCGATTGGAGCCGAAAAACACTGGCGCCTGATCTCTCATCTCGCTCTCAACACGCGGAGCCTCGCCGATGCGTCGGTGCTGAGCTCCTTGCTCACTCTCTACAACGTGCACGAAGAAACCGACCAGCGGCTCTACGAGGCCAACCGCCTCCGAATTGCCTCGATACGAAGCGCCCGTGCCACTCGAGAGCGTCGCGTGTTCGAACGGGTTCCCATGGTCGGCCTTCACACCGAGATCGAGCTGGATGAGACGGGTTTCGCGGGCGTTGGGGACGCTTTTCTGTTTGGGTGCGCATTACAGCGGCTGTTTGCCACCGAAAGTCCGATCAACTGCTTTCACAGACTCACCATCCACCTCCACCCATCCAGCCAGAGCATCGCATGGAAGCCAGAGACCGGGACGCAGCCGCTTCTCTGACATGGGACGAATACCGTGCGTCTGCACCGCATTCGTTCTTTGGGCTCGTGTCCTTTCTCGAGCGAGTCACGGCTGGTGCGAGCCCGGTGGGGGGCGCCGGCCCGGTTCATCGTGAGGCAATCCGTTTTCGTCACGATCCGGACTTGGGCTTCCACTCAGCCGACGTTCGAAGCGTAGAGATCGTCGGGGACCCCCGCCGGTTTGAAGTGGTGACAACGTTCCTCGGGTTGTCGGGAACGGCATCCCCGCTCCCTCCTCACATCGCGGAGGGCGTGCTCTTCGATACATTTGAACAAGCCACCCAGCGAGACTTTCTCGATCTCTTTCATCACCGCGCCATGTCGCTCTTATACCGCGGCGTCCTTCGGCTCGATCCCGCGCGAGAGCACCGGTCCGACGCCTCCGATCCGTGGCTGCTTCGATTGCTGGGGCTCGCAGGCGTCCACACCGACCCGAGCCTCGCCCTTCAAGCTCGGCACTTGATGGTTCTCATACCGATTCTCGTGAAACGGGCTCGCGGAGCGAATGCCCTGCGCGTGGCCCTCAGGGCCGTGCTGCGTGACGAGTTGCCCGGTCTCGACGTCCGGATTCGTGAGCTCGCCGGACATTGGCTCGACGTGGACGAGGATCAGCACACCCGCCTTGGCACTAGGAACCACGCGCTAGGGGAACACACGGTTCTCGGCCGCCGCGTCTACGATCGGCGCGGCAGGTTCGCCATCTGTTTTGGCATCCTGAGCCGGGAGCAAGCCGGAATGTTTTGTGAGGGTCAACTACTATTGGACCGCTTGCGAGCAACGGTGAGCCTCGTGCTTCGCGATCCGCTCGAATATGATCTGGAGCTCGAGCTCGATGCAGACGCGGTGCAGACGATGAGAATGGGTTTTTCACACCTCGGCACAGCGCGGCTAGCCGGTTTCCGGGGGAGTGAAGTACTGATAATGCGCGACGTTGGAAGGATTTCGGGGGTGAATCGATCCCTCGTGTGAACCAGAATTGGAGGCCGCAGTGCGAACAGATCCCGCAAAGCTCGTTCAGATCATGACCCCCACAGCTCAGCGTATGCTGAACGCTGCGGTCGGGCGCGCCGCATCCTCGCAGCACGCTGAAGCCACCGTCGAACACTTGCTCGAACAGCTATTGTCCGATCCCGAAGGCGAAGCTTCGGGCATCCTGCACCAGTACGCGCAGAACCGGGAATCGCTGCTGCAACGCTTGGAAGACGCGCTTCGGCGGGCCCCCACGGGATCTACGGCGCGTCCCGTATTCTCACCGAACCTGTTTCGTTGGTTCGAAGACACCTGGATCACGGCCAGCGTGGAGCATGGCGAGACATCGATCCGCACCGGGATGCTCGTATACCAACTCATAAGGGAGCCCGACCGCTACCTCGCCACCAAGGTGCCCGAGCTCAGGGCGATTTCCGCCGAGACGCTCGGCAAGGAAATCGTCGAGCTTCTGTCTCTATCGAAGGAGGCACCGGAAGCCGAGCCCGTCTCAGAGGCAAAACCCGGTGCTCGAAGAGCACCGGCCGGCCGCGCCGGGGCTATCGAGCGTTTCTGTGAGAACTTCACGGAAAAGGCACGCGCCGGAAAGATCGATCCAATCTTTGGGAGGCACCGAGAGATCCGTCAGGCGATCGACATTCTTTGCCGGCGGCGAAAGAACAACCCGATCATCGTCGGCGAGCCTGGGGTCGGAAAGACCGCCCTGGTCGAGGGGCTCGCGCTTCAAATCGTCGCTGGCGGGGTGCCTGAAAACCTGAGAAACACGGAGATCTACGGGCTTGACCTGGGCCTCCTGCAGGCCGGCGCGAGCGTCCGCGGCGAGTTCGAGAACCGTCTCAAAGGTGTGCTCGAAGAGATCAAAGGTTCAGAAAAGCCGACCATACTCTTCATCGACGAAGCTCATACACTGATTGGCGCCGGCGGACAGGCTGGCGGATCGGACGCAGCCAACCTGCTCAAGCCAGCGCTTGCGAGGGGTGAGCTCCGCACTGTCGCTGCGACCACATGGTCCGAGTACAAGAAATATTTCGAAAAGGACGCCGCCCTCGAACGACGTTTTCAACCCGTGAAGGTCGACGAGCCTTCGACGGAGGACACCATGGTGATGCTACGGGGGCTCAAGGGCATCTACGAGAAAGCGCACGGCGTGCGGATCCTCGATGAAGCGGTTGTTGCGGCAGCTGAGCTGTCCCATCGATATATTTCCGGACGCCAACTTCCCGACAAAGCCGTCGACTTGATCGACACAACGTCGGCACGAGTCCGCGTGGAATACGAAGCAAGGCCCGAGGGGTTGGTAGAGCTCGATGAGGCAGTCGCCGCCCTCGAGCGCGAGCTCGCAGCGCTGAACCGGGATCAAAGCCAGGGCTACGCCGACCTCGGGTCTCGAATTTCAGCGACCGAAGCAAAGCTCAGTGCGACTCGAACTGAACGGGACACGTTGTTAGAGCGCTGGAGACTGGAGAAGGAGGACGTGACCGCCCTTCTCCAGCACCGAAAAGACGCGGAAGAAGGAAAGGCCGATGGCACTACGGCACCAGTTTCGCCGCTACGGAAAGGCTCCGAAGATGACGCACTCATCAGCGTCGATGTGACCGCCGACGCGGTCGCCCGCACCGTGTCGTCGTGGACCGGAGTCCCGCTCGGTAAGATGCAGCGAAGCAACCTCCCTATCGTGGTGGAGCTCGAGGAGCGCCTTCGGGAGCGCGTCAAGGGCCAGGACCATGCGCTGGCGGCCGTCGCCGAAGCGGTGCGCTCATCGTACGCGGGGATTCGTGACCCAGACAGCCCAATCGGCGTGATGCTGTTCGTGGGGCCCAGCGGCGTCGGAAAGACGGAAACCGCGTTGGCTTTGACCGATTTCCTCTATGGCCATGAGCGATTCGTGACGACGATCAACATGACAGAGTTCACCGAAAAGCATACCGTCTCGAGGCTCATCGGTTCTCCCCCGGGCTACGTCGGCTACGGAGAGGGTGGCCTGCTTACCGAAGCCGTTCGGCAGCGCCCGTACTCGGTCGTGCTTCTCGACGAGTGTGAGAAGGCAGACCCTCAAGTGATGAACCTGTTTTACCAGATCTTCGACAAGGGCTTCTGCAATGACGGCGAGGGGCGGCAGATCAACTTCCGGAACACGATGATCATCATGACGAGCAACCTAGCCACCAACACGATCATGCAGATCTTCGATTCCAACGAGGAGGTCAACCCTGAAGACGTCACCTCCATGATCCGCCCTGAGCTGAATCTGCACTTCAAGCCGGCGCTCGTCGGCCGAATGACGGTGGTGCCATTCCGACCGCTCGATCCGGATACCCTTCACTCGATTACGACACTCAAGCTGAAAAAGCTCGGAGACCGCATCGAGGAGTCCCATGGAGTCCGTCCATCGGTGTCGGATCAGGTCGTCGACGAAATCGCCAAGCGGTGCACGGAAGTCGAGACTGGAGCTCGCAACGTGGATCACATCATGCGGGGAAGCCTGACGCCGCTCCTGGCGAAGGAGCTCCTCACGATGATGTCGACCGGGGCGAAGATTAGAGACGTGAATATCTCCCTCGGAGATGATGGCGCCTTTCGCGTAGACGTAGTCTCGGTGTAAGCTCCCGACCAACCATGGCGCTACTCGTTCGCTTTCGGGAAGGTCCGCAGGCACCGGAGGAAACCTTCGTGTTCCCGTCGGCGCCTGTACGGATCGGGAGGAATCCGCTGAACGACCTTGCGCTCGATTATGGCTTCGTCTCCCAGTGGCACGGGGTGATCAAATTCGACCGGAGCGACATTGCCTACGTTGACCTCGGGTCGACGAACGGCACTCAGTTGGACGGCTTGCGTGTGCAGGAAAGAACGCCGGTGCGCGTCGTCGGACCTGGATCCAAGCTGTCGATCGGTAGGCTCGAGTTTCGGCTCGAGTGGACCGATGGGGTCGAAGGGGGCGTCGCGCCCAGGCCGAAGATCAAGACTCAATTCGTGACCAGCCTGCCAGCGAGCGCCCTCGGCGGAGGGCCCGGGACCGCGGCGTTTGGGAGCGGCTTCGGATCGGGGGTGCCCCCCACGCCACCGGTGGCGCCGCCCGCTTCATCGAGCCTAGCCGGGGCGTATCCTCCGCCGGTTGCACCGGACACCGAGGCAAGAGCACGGGACGCAACCGAGCAAAGCCCCGCGTTGGACGCGCCCTTGGTGGCGGTGCACGAGATGAAGACCTACTACGAAGCGTATCGCCAGAGCTGGACGCGTTGCCTCTCTGCGCTTCGCCACAAGATCGAATCATCCCCGCCTGCCATGCGCGAGATGACGGCATTTTTCATGGCGAGCGAATTTCCCGCAGGTCACCCGCGAGCCGGAGTTCGGATACATGCTGAGCGAAATGGGGATCGACCGAATGATGGCCGGCTGCTTTGATATCGAGGACTGGCTGCAGCGATTGACTCACGACACGCAGATCTCCTCAGCCAAGAAGACTAGTCCTGCGATCGCAATGGAACACGTCGGGGCGATGCTGGAAGTATTTGCGGACTCCTTCCTCGAGCTTCGAAAAGGCTACGACCAGTTCGGAAAAGAAATGGGCCTGCACCTGACCTACGATCAGTCAGCCCTGGAACAAGCGCAGGCTCTCGACGAGGTCATCGCACACCTCATGGAACCGGGCGCAGACCGAACGGAGCGGCTCAATGACTTGAGGCGTGCGTTCGCGGGGTTTGCGCTCCACCAGGTCGCGCTCCTAGGCGCTTCGGTAGAGGGGGCGCGCGA
Organism: uncultured delta proteobacterium; assembly: GCA_963786865.1. Lineage (GTDB taxonomy): Bacteria > Myxococcota_A > Polyangia > Polyangiales > Houyiibacteriaceae > SG8-38. The sequence goes on from CAWBAV010000012.1 coordinate 253,604, forward strand.
GCTTCTAGAAGGCTTCTCCCCTAGCTCGATCAGCGCCAACGCTCTTAAGCCATCGAAGGGCGGCGCTTCGATGGTTGTGCGGAGCCAGGATCTCGTTTCTCTCCTCATGAAGGTGTGGCCGATCGCACCCATTGTGTCGTGGTCTCGATACAAGAAGCGATACGAATCCACGACGGAGGAAGACCGCTTCACGCGCCAGCTCTTTGGTCGAAAATTCATCCGCGCCTACCTCGCGCTCATGGGAAGCCAAGACACAAAGTGAAGACAATGACGAAATCTGCATTGTTTCTGGTTGGGCTGTTTGTCACCGCCGCTTGCGCACGAAACTCGCTCGGATCGAGGTACGTGATGTGCACGCAAGAGGTCCCCCGGGCGTACGGGAGCGTGGACGAGGTCCCCTCGGGCGAGTGGATTCGTCTCCTGATGAGCCAAGATCAACCGCGCCACGATTGCGGGGGGCGCGCGTTTGATCCGGTAGAGCTTCCGTTGCGCTGCGCCAACGCAGCCCGTCCAGGGTCGCCGAGAGACCTGCCGATTCGGGCCGAAGAACTCGGTGTGAGAACCCTTCCCGACGGCTTCGGCATCGTCTCTCTTCCGGTCGAAGAGTTCACGAACGGCGACAGGACGGTGCTGGTGGCACATGTCCACACCTCCAAGAAGGCTCTATCGGTGCTCGGCATTGGCGCGGTACGCTTGCCACCTGCGCAGATAGATTTGGAGCTTCAGATGATGCGCGGCGAAGCGCTTCTGTTTGCACGGGGTGCAGAGTGCCGCTCCGGCCCGGACTCGGGAAAGTGCGATCGAACCCTGAAGCTGTTGCTGCTACACGAAGGCCGTTTCGTGCCGCTCGAGCTACGTGACGCGGACAGCCGCTGTCACGGAGAAACGGTCATCGACCTAGCCCGTTCTCAAGACGTCCGCTTGAAGTCGGGATGGCTACGGCGCTTCGAGCTCGTATCCAACTACGAAATCACGGCCAACGGCCTTCTGGTCAATGAGCAGCTGGTGGCTACGGATAGGCCGCCAGACGGCAGCGAAGACAATGCCCGGTTATTCCGCAAATCCGACGCGAGACGGCTCCTCGAGTTTACGGGCGCTTACTTCGTTTATGAGCAGGAATCGCTATGGCTGACGATGCGTGAGGTGCGGGGCGACCTCCAGACCAACAAGAGTCAAAGCTACCGTGACTAGGCAGCTCAGGGAGGTGACCGGCCCTCCGAACTGAGCTGTTCCTCGAGTTGTTTGGACCGCGCCCTCTCCGCTTCCAGCTCTTCTTCGAGCACCTCGGCGTCGGCGGCCTTGTGAGTCTCGTCGATCAGGCGTAGCCGAGATTGGCGGACGAAGTAGGTCACCAGGATCAGGGCGGCCGCCGCTACGACAATCGCAAGCGGTACGAGGAGCCCACGACGGCTCCGATCTTCCGCAACCCGGGGCTTTGCTTCCTCCAGCGCTTTCGCAAGCTCCGCTGCCGTTGGGCGCTCTTCGGGATTGAGGGAAAGCGCCCTCCGGAGAGTCCGGGCAAAGGGCGCGACACGGGCGGAGTCACCGACTTCGACGGAAGACCCGGCGCGTCGCGCCAAGAACGCTGACCAGGGCTCTTCGGTCTTCCTTCGAGCGCTGGAATCGAGCGAACGCAGAAGCGCCAGCGCGAGCGCGAACACGTCTTCACCAGGGGCTGCGGCACCGGTCTCGGCGCCCTGTGATACCCGCTTGGCGACCTCTGGTGCAAGCGCCCGAGGCTCGTCTGCCATCGGCACCTCGCCCAGCAGCCAGCTGTCAAACCCAGTAAGCAGCGGGAGCGCTTCGTAGGCTCCTTTCGTTCCGACCCGAAGAATCAAGATCTTGCTCTCCGTGATGTCTCGATGAACCACACCCTGCTGATGCATCGCGGACAATGCCCCGGCCAAGGGCACGAAAATATCGATCGCTTCGATGGGTGACAACGACCCCTGTTGAACGAGTTGCTCGAGGGTGTGTCCCTCGTACCAGGGCGTCGCGTACCAAAGCCGATCGGCATGCCACCCGTAATCGAGGATCCGCCCGATCGACGCGTGGACCACTGAACCGAGAAGTCGCATCTTGCGAAGCATGCCGTTACGCGCGGCCGTCGTCGGAACCGTGCGGTGCAAGAGGTGGAGGATCACCGATTGTCCGGGAACGCTCGAGTCCTCCGCAAGGTAGATAGATCCCGATGCCCTCGTATGCCCGGCAGAAGAAACCTCGAACCGCCCGCCGATCAGAGATCCTTCTGCCAAGCGTGTTGGCCGTGCATGGAGCCGCTTCGCGTCCATTGAATCTGAGACTGTCCGGGGTTGAAAGGCGTCTCGCACGAGGCGGTCCAAGTTCAGTTCCCAATCCGGCCCACTCGCAATGCTTTCGGCAAGTTTCGTCCCATCCGCGATGGACTGCACCGCGATTGGCGGGCTCGTCCCCATGACGTACGCTACCTCGTCAGCACTCAGACCCCTTGCAAAATGAAGCTCCATTGCCTCGGCGATGTCACTAGGAAGCTGGCTCCGTAGGCGATCCAGCACCTCACCGTAACGCGGTGAACCGTCTTGCGGGGTCGGGACCCATGGGATCGAGCTCAAGTCGGCCCTCGAGTCCTCGTCCTGCTGCGACGCGGCGCGCCTGGCCATCGCATACGCGTACGCTGCCAGGCTGGGCGCCTTCTGTAGCTCGTTGGATGCTCCCTTTGAGAGGAGCTCTCCGAAGCTGTCGTACGCCCGCGAAAGCCGCTCCGCCCCACCCAACCGGCAGACCAGATACATCTTCAGACCCGCCTCGTGCTGACGAAGCAGCTGGTCAATTACTCGGCTCGCATCGTATTGCACCACGGAAGAGGAGTGTACCGGAATCGCCCGACCGTTGGGGGATTTATACGGACCTCGCTTGAGACGTGGACCGACTCTCGGTATCGTTCGGCACGTGATCCGAAAGGCCCAAACGCGCTTCACCCGCCAGCGACGGAGGGCGGCGTTCGTGCGCCGTACCGTCATCCTCACCGCGGCGCTCCTCGTCATTGGTGGATTCGCTGCGATTAGCGAAGCCCTTACAATCGACATCATTCGCGTCAATGATCTGCTGATCCCGCGCACTCAGTGGCACCAGTGGGCTGAAGTCTATCGTGCACGTTGGGAGTCGACAGAGGTGACCCTCGTGGTCGATGGTCGACCCTACCGGCGGAGTCGGGCGGCCTTAGGGGCGCACCTGTTCAAGGATGAGCTCAGCGCTGCGATTGGAAGAATCGACAATACGGATTCTGGCCCCGAAACATCGATCGTGTACTGGACGCCGGAAGTCGACCACGCTGCGCTCCTAGCCACGACCTTCGCGCTTCGCGAGCAGATTGCTCCCGTCGACGAGGAGGGCCATAGCGCTCCAGGCAAGCGGACTCTCGATCTTCATGGAGCGCTGAAGCTGCTGAAGCAGATGCTGCCGACCTCCGGGGTCATCGCCGTCTTGCCCACCCGTAAGCCAGTCCTGCGGGGCCTTGTCGCTGGCGCCCGGCCTGGGACCTTCTCGCAGAAGCTTGCCGGCCACACCTCGACCTATCGCAAGGTCGGTCGATCCTGGAGCAGGGGCTACAACATCGAGCAGGCTGCGAAGGCGCTCGACGGCGTGGTCATTGAACCTCACGGTGAGCTGTCCTTCAATGAGGTTGTGGGAGACCGCAGCTTTCAGCGAGGCTTCATGCCCGCCAACGAAATCGCTCGAGGCCGCGTCGTCGATGGCATCGGAGGTGGCGTTTGCCAAGTCGCCACAGCTCTGCACGCCGCTGCCCTCAAGGCGGGTTTTGAGATCATGGAGCACTACGTTCACTCCAAGCGCCCCCGATACGCAGGCCGAGGCTTCGACACCGCGGTCGCATGGGGCCTGAAGGATTTGCGCATTCGCAACCCCTACAACGACTACGTACGCATTCGCGGGGATGCGAGAGCAGGAGCACTCAGCATAGAGCTTTGGTCCGGCCACAAGGTGCCGGTCATCGAGATCACTACCGCGACCCAACAGGGCGATCCCGAGGACCGATACAAGCCTTTGCTGGTCGAACGAATGCGCACGGTCTATTGGCCCGATGGGCCAAGAACCGACACCGCGCTGCTCCAGTATCCCGCCGAGCCGAAAAACTGACGCCCGGCTACTCCTTATCGAGTTTACCCACCAACGACAGGGTGAAGTCCGCCCCCATGTACTTGAAGAACGGCCTCACCTCTAGCTTGCATCTGTACCAGCCAGGCTGTCCCGCAACGTCTTCAACGACGACGCGTGCTTCACGCAGGGGCTTGCGCGCCCGAATGGCCGGCGCCGGGTTGTCCATCTGCGTCACGTACTGCGAGATCCACTTGTTGAGTTCCCGCTCGAGATCGGCGCGCTCCTTCCAGCTGCCAATATGCTCAGTCTGAAGCACTTTCAAATAGTGCGCGAGTCGCGCGATGATGAACACATACGGCAACATCGTGCCTAAGCGATAGTTCGTCTCGGCTGCCTTACCTTCAGGAGTGTCCGGGAATTGCTTGGGCTTCTGCGCCGAGTTCGCGGAGAAGAACGCAGCGTTGTCCGTATCCTTGCGGTACGTGAGGCCAATGAAACCCTGCTCCGACATCTCGAACTCGCGACGCAGGGTCAACTGGACCTCCGTGGGGATTCTGGTTTGCAGCTCGCCCATCGCCTCGTATTGATGCAGTGGCAGGTTTTCGACCGCGCCGCCTGCATTCGGGCCGATGATGTTTGGGCACCATCGGAACTTCGCGAACGAGTCGGCTACACGCGTAGCGAACGCGTACGCCGATCCACCCCAAAGGTACGCATCATGATTGCCTACAACCTCTTCCTCGAAGTTGAACTCCTTGACCTGAATGTTCTCTTTGCCGTACACGCGTCGTAACAGAAAGCGCGGGCCGGTCAGCCCAACATACCGAGCGTCTTCGCTTTCGCGGAAGGAATTCCAAGCCGCGTATTTGGGACTCTCGGAAAATTGCCTGAAGGTCACGAAGCTTTGGCACCTCGAGCCAGCTATCGCAGCCGAAGAACTTCGGAGACGCGTTGGTCACAAAGGGTGCATGGGCCATCGCTGCGACAGCTGCGCAGTTGCGGAGGAGCTCAATGTCACCCTGACTCTGATCGAAGTCGTAGTTCCCTACGATTAAACCTACAGGGGAGCCCCCAAAGACACCATATTCCCGTGCGTACACCTTTTGGTAGAGTCCTGATTTCGGAATCTCTGGCGTATCTTCGAAGTCAGCCGCCAAGTCATCCTTGGAGACATTCACGAACTCGACTTTGGTGTTCTCTCGAAAATTCGACGTTGTCGACCAGGTACTTCAATCCGCGCCACGCCGATTCGAGCTTCTGCACATCAGGGTGATGAAGAACCGCGTTCACCTGCTTCGTGAGCTGTTCGTCGATTTCTGCAATCATCTTGTCGACTGCGTTCTTGTCGACCCTCTCGCCCTTCTTGTCGGGCGCGAGCATCTCCCTTAGGAGCTGCTTGAGGCCGAGGGCAGTCGTACCGTACGCCTCGTCGTGGGGCCGGACTTTGGCATCTTCGAGCATCTGTTCGAGCAGCGAACCCTCCTCCACGATGACTTGTTTTGCTTGTTCCTTTTGTTCGGCCATATGTGCTCTCCAAATCCTTCTACGCTTTCGAGGCGTCGCGGTGACGCTACCCATCAACCCTGCTGGGGGTCCTCACCGGAGGGTTCTTCGCTACCTGGCTCGGTGTCGCCGGCCTCACCACCGCCCCCCTCACTGGGGGTCGGTGCTTCAGCTTCCGATGGCACTGGTGCGCCTCGCCCCTGCGGTTGGCGGAGCCACCTCCTCATCGCGAAGCTCGGCCATGAGTCGTTCTACCTTCTCCGGGTCTTTGAGAATCGCTTCCACCGCGCGGCGAAACTTCGGAAATCCTCCGAGCGGCCCGCGTACTGCCACGAGGGCTTCGCGGATCGCCAACAGATCTTGCAGCTCGGGAATCTGTTTTGCGATCCCCGCGGCCCAAAGTCCTTGAGCGATTCGAATTTCAGTGATACCCGAGGTTCACCGTCTCCGGTGACACGGTTCGGGGACTGAAACTTCGGCGCCAAGTTTCTGTTCTGCCATGACCGAGTTGAAGTTGTCCTTGTCGATGTTGATCGGGTCACGGTCTTCCAGCTGCCGCTCATCGGTCTGTCCCGTGTCAGTCGCCCACTGCCAAGATTTTGAGAGGCAGCTCTCGCTCCTCCTGCGCGTCGCCGACCTTGGCTTTGTAGGTGATATTGACGCGCTCTTTGGGCGCTACCGTTTGCTCTTTATTGGCCATTGCTTGCTCCTCTCGAAAACGGCGACTCGCTTATCCTCACGCTCGGCCCGGGGGTTTGATGAGCTTCAGCGCGACCGTCGGGGGCTACCGCACACAGTTGGCGGTACACATCCACGAGCTCGTCTCTCGATTTTGCGCTCTCACCTGCCATGGTTGCCAGGGCCTCGTAGCGCGAACGATAACATGCTTCGGCGATCTTAGGTTCCCATTCTTCCAGCCCGAAACTGCTGAATTTCCGCCGTCAAACCAGCAAGAATCCCCTCCGCCAGGGCAGGAGCCCCGGCCGCCGAAGCAGGCGTCGGGCCATTGCGAGCTTCGCACGGAAGCCGATTGCGGCCGCCTGCCGCGTCGGAACGTATCAGGGTGTTCAGGTTCTCCACGGCCTCGTCGAGCTTCCCGCCGACTGCCAGCTTGCGCGCTTCCGCTAGCTGGTCCTCGAACGCACCGGACTCGACCACCGTCGGTGACGACCGACCTAGTGGTGCCTCCGCCAACTGGAGCGACGGTGCTGAGCCACTCACGAGTCGCTGGGCTTGCGAACGGTTGGCCGTCGCTGAATGTTCGCTCCAGAAGCTCCGGGAAACGCTGCACCAGCGCGGCCGTTTCCGCGAGGACGGTGTCGCGCGCTTGTTCATGCCCGAGGCCGCCGAGCGCAAGGGCGACGTAGCGATGCGTATCGATCCAGAAACGGGTGCCGGCGAGACCAGATTCCGCTTCGTCCAACAGCACATCCCAATTCTGTGAGCCCACAAGCGCTTTGAGCTGCGTGTCGCGATCTTGCGGAGGTGGGGGCACCGTGGTCTGGTTCCCACTCGATGCCGGAGGGGCCCCTTGCAACTGCATGTACAGGCCCTGGCGACAAAGACGGTATGCCAATGGATCTCCTTTGGACGCTTTGAAGAGCGCACGCGGAAGCCTTGTACAGCGACTCGCCGACCTGCTTGAGGACTTGTTGACCTCTGCGGGATCAGCCAATTTCGGCAGCGGCGCAGAATCGTGACCGGCGGCAACGGCAGGTTTGGGCAGACCGGTCGTCGTCGGAGTCGTTGCGGACTGCGCTGGGGCTGCCGATTGCTGAGCCGACGATGCCGGTGTCGGAGCCTGCTTGACGATGGAAAGCTCGATTCGCTGTAACGTCTCCTTCAGGCCGTAAATGTTCGGCGTCTCCTCTCGGAAGCGATCAAGCACCAGTGCCTCGATCTCCTTGGCTGCGAGGCTGAGCAGTTGCAGGTCGCCCTGCTCCGCGGTTTTCGGCGCAAGCTCCCGAAGCGAGTTGACGCGATCGATGAACCAGTCGATGGCATTGGCTCGCGCGCGAACGCGCGTCGAGGCTGGAGACGCCGTCGTCCCAATAGTCCCGCGAGAGTGCCGCAGAGTGCCGCAAGCCCGACAATCAGCCCCCTTCGGCCCCTCACGCAGGAACGAGGCCGTCGCGAAATAGCTGCCGATCGAGGAAGTCCTTGGACTTCGTCGTCAGGATGTCCCGGCCCGCCTCGCGGACGAGCTCCCAGTTTATCGGATCCGCAGTCGGCTTTCCTAGCTTGTCGACCTCGTGTCGGAATCGTCTCGTGCCGCTCATCGAATCGAGCGTTTTCACCCGCCCGGTTTCCGCCCGGGATGGGACTCGCGAAGGGGCTTCCCAGCTCCGCAAGCCTTGCTTCGGGCGTGCCAGCCATCGCGCTCGCTCCTGATGAAGCCGTAACGGATGAAGCGCCGCTTACGTGTGTCACCGCCGCCTGTGCTGGCGAAGCGGAATTTGAACCTCGGGAAGCATGTGGCGCTTGCGTCGAAGCCGGCGCCGCACCGGGGTCGGGTGTAGAACCGCCGTGAGCAGCAATCGAGAGCTCGATTCGCTGTAGCGTCTCCCTCAGCCCATAGATGTTCGGCATGTCGTCTTGGAAGCGGTCGAGGACCAGTTCCTCGAGCTTCTTCGCGGCGAGGTTCAGCAGCTGCAAATCGCCGGGCTGAGCGGCCGTCGGTGCCTGTTCCCGCAGCGAGCCCACTCGCTCGACGAACCAGTCGATGGCGTTGACCCTCGCACGAACTCGGTCGACCGGAGGGAAGCCGTTTTCCCAATACTTCTCTAGGAGGGCAGAGATCGCCGCGATACCCTCGATGAGGCCTGGTGGGCCGGCGCGCATGAACGCTGCGACTGCGAAATAGCTTGCGACGAGGTAGTCCTTCGATTTCTCGGTGAGGAGCGCACGGCCCGCGTCGTAGATGAGCTCCCAGTTGACGCGCTCGCCCTCAGGCCTTCCGAGCTTATCCACTTCGTTTCGGATGGCCTCGCGGCGGTCGTCGTGCCGGGCGTTTTCCCCCGCTGGGCTCGCGCCCGGGATCGGAGCCGCGAATCGGTTCGACAAATCGGCGAGCTTCGCGACAGTGGAATCCGCCGCCGAAGCCGATGCAACGGGGGCCTCAGAGGTAGCGCCCGACCCCGGCTGAGGCTGCGGGGTCGAAGGCTCTGCGGTGTCCGCCTGTAGGGTTGGATCGATCATCTCTTGCCGTCGCGCTGTGAAACGATGACTGCTTACAACTCAGTACCCAAAACCACATCAATCAGTCTACTTAACGTCTGTTCAGCATCGTCCCATTCCTGACCCGCAAGCGCAATCTTGGAGCGCTGACGGGCCGCCGCGTTCTCGGTGGTCAGGGGCCAAAGCGTGCTCGACTGGCGTCCACGGCCAGCGATGTACCGGAGCGCGCCGTTTGGTGCCTTCCCAAGGGCCACCAGGATGCCTCCGGGAGCGCCGGGACCGTTGAGCCAGGTGAGAGGTAGCGGCACCTTCTGCGATGTCGCGCGCTCGATCGCTTCCACCCAAAACGCGCGGTAACCCGGGTGGCCGGCTGCGGGACACATCAGTACGCGGTTCTCGCGCACATCGCGGACCGCGAGCCTGAGGGTGTGATAAGCGTAGAAACGATCGTCGGCATCGGAGAAACATTCCTCCTCCATTTGCCGTGCTCCGAGGTTCTCAAGCAGCTCCCCGCAGCGCTGTTCTGCCTCCGATAACTCGGCCGCAGTTGGGAGCGCCAATGATTCCAACGCCTCCCAGAGCGCCTCCGGCTCCCCATCCTGATGCGTCTCGATGACGGAAGACGCCGACTCCCAATACCGTGTAAGTCCGAACATGAGCGTAGCGGCACGTGGAGGCACCATGTCGCGCGGAACGAACGTCGCCGCCACGATCGGGAACTCGCGCCCAATGCGATCTCGGCTCGGAACCGCCAGCACCGCAACCACACCGTCGGCATCGTTGCGGTGCGGGAGAATCATGTGGCATGGGTGCGCCAAACTGGCCTCGCCGGCACCTCGGAGCTCCGTGTACGCGTCATGAAACCAGTTTTCGAAGTTCCGCATGACGGGGCTTGAGACGGCTCGCCGTACGAAGTCCGC
>CAWBAV010000013.1:0-144656 GCA_963786865.1 uncultured delta proteobacterium
GGAACGAGCGTCCGGAGAGCCAGGAGAGCGAGTGCCGCAGAGTGATGGCGAAGTTGGCCCACATCGCCACGATCCAGACGGGAGCGATGAATCCAGGCCCGGCGTGGGCCTGATAGGTCACGAGCCCGCTCCCCGCGAGAAGCGAATCTGCCACCGCGCCGGAGAGCGCGCTCCATCCCACGAGACCGATCTCGTCTCGATGGCCGAGCGCGACGAGGTGGATGCCGAGGGCGAGCGCGACGACGAGGGGCCCGACCCAGGCGTAACCGGCCGCCGCCCCGAGCACGCAGGCGAACCAGCCGACTTGAAAGATAACGATATTGAGAAGCGTCCTCAAGCGGCCGCCGTCGTCATCGGCCGGCCTCGGGCCGCCACTCCGGCTTGACGAGAAGCATCTGGACGTCGCCGAGGTAGCGCTCGGCGAACCCTCCCTCGCAGTAGCCGAGGTAGAAGTCCCACATGCGCACGAATCGGTTCGGGTAGCCGAGCTCGCGCACCTGGTCGATGCGGGCGTGGAACGCCTCCCGCCACTTCTGGAGCGTCGTGACGTAGTGGCGGGTGATGTCGTCCATGTGGAAGAGGCGCAGGTCGCTCGCTCGCGTCATCGAGTCGACGAGCGCGGTGACGGATGGGATGCAGCAGCCCGGGAAGATGTATCGCTTGATGAAATCGACGTCCTTGCGGTGTCGCTCGAAGTCCTGATCGGCGATGGTGATCGCTTGTAGCAGCATCTTGCCTTGGGGGCGCAGGAGCGACGCGCATTTCTGAAAAAAAGTATCGAAGTAGTGGTGGCCGACGGCCTCGATCATCTCGACGGAAACGAGCTTGTCGTAGGTGCCCTCGAGGTCCCGGTAGTCGGAGAGGAGAACCTCCACGCGGTCCGCGAGCCCGGCCTCGGCGATCCGGCGCGAGGCGAGCTGATGCTGCTCTTTCGAGATGGTGGTCGTCGTCACCCGGCACCCGAAGTTCGAGGCGGCGTGAAGAGCGAGTCCGCCCCAGCCCGTGCCAATCTCGAGCAGATGATCGGTGGGAGAAAGGTCGAGCTTCTCGCAGATCCTCTGCAGTTTCGTCTCCGAAGCCTCGCGCATCGTGGCGTCCTCGCGCTCGAAGATACCGCAGGAGTACATCATCGTCTCGTCGAGGAAGAGACGATAAAAGCTGTTGCCGAGGTCGTAGTGATCCGAGATGTTGCGCTGGCTGCCCCGCCGGGTATTGCGCCTCAGGAAATGGTAAACGGCGTAGAAAGGGCGTGCGAGGACCGCGAGCCCGCCCTCGAGGCCGTAATGAGCTCCGACGTTGAGGGCGAAAATCCGGACGAGGCTCGGGAGGTCGTCGCACGACCAGAAGCCGTCCATATAGGCCCGGCCCGCGCCGATGGTGCCGCCGAAGGCGATGGCCCGGTAGGCGGAGGCGTCGTGCACGTGGATGGTGGCCTCGAGATTGTCGGCGACGTCGCTTCCGAAGGAGAGCGCCTGGCCATGGTCGATGAGAGTCACCCGTCCGCGGGTGATGCGGGCGAAAGAGCGGTGAATGGCGTGTCGCGCCCAACGGTCGAGGATCGAGTCCCCCGAGCGGGCGACGGTCGACAGGACGAGGGTGTCTTTCATCGCGAGACTGCCTCCTCGGTACGATTCGGCTCCGACGCGCGCGGGACGTAGGGACATTTCTTCCACCAGAGCTTGAGCGCCTGCCAGTAGATCCGCCCCATCACCTGGAGCGTCATCAAGGGGTAGCGGAGAAGGCGCCAGTTCAGGCTCCAAGTGCTCAGCTCGACTCGTTTCAAGAGCAGGGTCGCGTCGAAGAGCTTGCCGTCCCCGTCCAGGTTCTCCATGTGAACCGTCAGCCCGCTCCCAGGAGTATTGAAGCGCCAGTCGTAGCCCAAGTTCATCTCCATGAAAGGCGACACGTGAAACGTCTTGCTGAATCGGAACCGCTGACGGTCGTCGCGTCGAGAGTCGATCCCTCCGGTCAGTACGTAGCAGTGCTGCTCGCCCCAGGGAGTGTTGTTGATCTCCGCGACGATCGCCTCGAGTTTGTCGCCGTCGGGGTCGAAACAATAGAAAAAGCTGACCGGGTTGAACCCGTACCCGAAATAGCGGAGGTGGGTGAGGAGCCGAATCGGTCCCCTGAGCTGGACGCCCGTCTCCCACTCGACGAGCCTCTTGACCGCGTCGGGAAGAGCTTCGCCGGGGGCTCGCCAGTTCACGAGGTGATCCGAGGGCCGGAACCGCGCGAGCGCAGGACGGCGGTGGGACCAGAGAAAGCGGCGAGTGAAGATTTGGTCCAGCTCGTCGAGGTCGAGATAGAGCATGAAGAGCGGATAGTCGAACGCGTTCGCGACGGGGCGCGTCCGCCGGTGCCGCAGCCGACCTTCGTAGATGGCGCTTTCCATCAGAGCTCGACTCCAAAGGCGCGGGTGGCCGCTATCGCGCTCTGGACCCCATCTTCGTGGAAACCATAGCCCCAGTACGCGCCGCAGTAAGAGGTTCGCCTTTGCCCGTTCAGCTCGCTGGCGCGGCGCTGGGCCTCGAGAGCGGCGAAGGAATAGACGGGATGCTCGAAGAGCGTGCTCTCGAGAACGGTGTCGGGACGAATCTCTTGGGTACGGTTCAGCGTCACGCAGTAGCTCGAAGGGCTCTCGATCGATTGGAGCAGGTTGGAATAATAGGTGATCGCGACGCGATCTCGTTTCTCGCGGGGCACGGTATAGTTCCAGCTCGCCCAGGCGCGCCGGCTGCGGGGAAGCACCGAGGCGTCCGTGTGCAGCACCGTCTCGTTCGGCTGGTACCGAATGGCTCCGAGCAACTGACTCTCGAGGGGACTGGGGTCGGCGAGCATGCGAAGGGCCTGATCGCCGTGGGCCGCGACGACGACGTGGTCGAAGCATTCCGTTCCGGAGTCCGTCGACACTTCGACGCGGTCGTCGAAGCGGCGGAGGGCGCGGACCGGGGTGCCGGTGCGGACCCGCTGGGCGAAGGGTTTCTGGATGGGCTCGAGGTAGCTCCGAGAGCCTCCAACGATTGTCCGCCACGCGGGCTCGGCGTTCGACTCGAGAAAACCGTGGTTGGCGAAGAACTGGACCAGGTAGCGCGCAGGGAAGCTCTGCATCTGGGTCGGGTCGGCGGACCAGACGGACGCGCCGAGGGGGACGAGATAGTTATCGAGAAACTGACGCGAGTAGCGACCCGCGGCGACGTATTCCTCCAAGGTGGGATTGTAGCCATTCGACCCCCGGAGGAGCTCGCGCGATTTCTTGTTGAACCGGAGAATGTCGAAGAGCATCCGATGGAAGGAGGGCCGCAGCAGGTTCGACCTCTGCGCAAAAAGGGTCGCGAGGGACGTCGCACGGTACTCGAGCCCGTTCCGCTTCGAGCTCATCGAAAAGCTCATGTCGCTCGGCTGCGAGCGCACCCCGAGCCGTTCCATCAGGCGCACGAATCCCGGGTAGTTCTTCTCGTTGAAGACGATGAAGCCCATGTCCACGACGTGCCGTCCGGTGTCGTCCTCGACGTCGACGCTATGCGTATGGCCACCGATCCGTTGGGCGGCCTCGAAGAGCGTGACTTCGTGGCGCTGCGAGAGGAGATAGGCGGCCGTGAGACCGGAGATACCGCCGCCGACGACCGCGAATCTCATACGAGCCACCCGCAGGGCTCGAGGCGGAGCCGCTCGAGCGCCAGGCGCATCGATCCGAGGTCGCCGATGACGACGGCCCCGATCTCCTCGAGGGTGTCGCGGTAGGCCTGGGCGCTCTGTCCTCCGACGATGAGCGTGACGCCGGGCCCGAGGCCTCTGCCGAGCCGTCGCAGCTCGCCTGGAAGCGTCGGGTCGTCCGCGGGGTAGGTGATGGACAGCGCGATGGCCCGGCAGTTGCGAAGCTCGCAGGCGGCGACGATGTCCTCCGCGGGGAGGCTCATGCCGAGGTAGATGACGCGAAATCCTTCGGAGGCCGCCGTCGCAGCGGCCGCGAGCGCCCCGAGCTCATGGACCTGTCCGGCGGGAGTCGCGACGATGATGCCTGGCGCAGACGACTCGGATGGATAAGTGTGATCGAGGGTCCCCAGGTAGGAGCGCACGCAGGCGGTCGCCAGGTGCTCGTGGGCGACCCGCAGGCGGCCCTCTCTCCATCCGTCGCCTACATACTTCATGAGCGGCAGCACGATCTGCTCCATCAAGGCTGGTCGGCTGAGGCGGACGGCGGCGCGCGTGAGGACGGCGTCGAGAAGCTCGCCATCGAGCGCGTCGACCGCGCGGATGGCCCCATCGACGAGCTCGGCACTTTCTGCCTCGGAGCGTGGCCAGCTTTCCGAATCCACGACTGTCACCGGAGCGCTCGTCGTCGGCTCGGAGCGCTGAATCAGCTGGTCGAGCTCACCGTCGGGGAGAGCGGCGATGTCCCCGATGCGATGCCCGGCTCGAACAGCGCGCCGGAGGCGGATGAGCCTCTCGATGTCCCTGGAAGTGAACACTCTCCGATTGGTGTCCGTCCGCCGCGGCGTGACCGCCCCGTATCGTCGTTCCCACGCACGGATGACGTGCGGACTCAGACCCGTTCTACGCGCCACGACTTGAATCGGATGTCTGTCGATCACACAGCATTGTTAGACACAATCCTTGACATTGTCAACAATTTTTTATAGACTTATCGTGATTATGGGCGTCGGTTCAAGTTTGGAAGCGGCTCTGTGACACTTCTGTGGGACACGCGCGGGGCCGTCTGGCTCGCCGGGTGGGCTCTCGTCGCCCTGGCGTTTGTCGTCATGTGGCTCGTCGAGGTGCGCCAGAACGACGCGAGCCTCGTCGACGCCACCTGGGCGGCGGGCCTCGGTCTCCTCGCTGCGTTCGACGCGCTCGCTTCGCCCGGCTGGCCCCCGAGACGCGTCGCCCTCGCCATCGTCGTCGGTGCCTGGTCGCTCCGTCTCGCTTTTTACATCGCGCGCCGCCATGCGAGCTCGGGTGAGGAGGACGCGCGTTATCGCGAGCTTCGTGACAGCCGGCCAGACACCGCGCATCGTTTCTTCTTCGTGTTCTATCAAGCGCAGGGGCTGCTCGCGGCGGTTCTCTCCGTACCGTTTCTGCTCATCGCTTTCGATCCCGAGCCAGGCTTCCGGCTCCTCGAGCTCGCGGGGGTATCGGTTTCGGCGCTCGGCCTCGTCGGCGAGTCGGTCGCCGACGCCCAGCTCGCCTCCCATCGCGCGAATCCCGAGAATCGGGGCCGCACCTGTCGTTCCGGGCTGTGGCGATATTCTCGCCATCCGAACTATTTTTTTGAATGGATCCTGTGGTGTGGTTTCGGGGTCGCCGCGCTCGGAGCTCCGTGGGGCTTCCTCGGTCTCGGCAGCCCACTCATCCTGCTCTACCTGATCGTTTGCGTCACCGGCATCCCGCCCGCTGAGGCGAGAGCGCTACGGAGCCGCGGACGGGACTACGAATCTTACCAGGAGCAGACGAGCGCCTTCGTTCCCTGGTTTCCGCGACGGGAGGCGACGACGTGATTTGGAACCTCGCTTTCGATCTCATCGACCGGGGACTGGTCCCGGACGGGATGGTTCGCGCCGGTATTCGCAGGATTTGTCGGAATCGGCTGGACCGTCAGTCCCGAAACGACCCGGAGCTCGAGCAGGAGTCGCTGCGTAGCTTCGTCGCAGAGCTGAGGCGAAGCCCGATTGCCGTCGCTACCGATGAGGCGAACGAGCAGCACTACGAAGTGCCCCCCGAGTTCTTCGACCTCGTGCTCGGCCCGAGGCGGAAGTACAGCTCGGCGTACTGGCCGGAGGGGGTCTCCACTCTCGGTGAAGCGGAAGAGGCGATGCTCTCGCTCTACGCGGAGCGCGCCGAGCTCCGTGACGGGTTGGATCTCCTCGACCTCGGCTGCGGCTGGGGCTCGCTCTCGCTCTGGCTCGCGGAGCGGTATCCCCGGAGCCGCGTGCTCGCGCTCTCCAACTCGTCGCCCCAGAGGCGCTTCATCGAGAGGAAGGCGTCGGAGCGGCGTCTCGTCAATCTCGAGGTCGTGACCGCGGACATCAACGTCTTCGAGACGGAGCGCCGCTTCAATCGCGTGCTCTCGATCGAGATGTTCGAGCACATGAAGAACTACCAGCGCCTCCTCGGTAATGTGGCTCGGTGGCTTCGTCCCGATGGCCGCCTGTTCGTCCACATCTTCACGCATCATCGCTTCGCCTACGCCTTCGAGACGGAGGGTGACGACGACTGGATGGGCAGGCACTTTTTCACGGGCGGCACGATGCCGTCCGACGACCTGCTCCTCTATTTTCAGGACGACGTCCGCATCCTCAATCACTGGACGCTCTCCGGCACCCATTACGAGAAGACCGCCGAGGCGTGGCTAGAGAACCTGGATCGGAACCGCCCCGCCGTCCGCGCGATCTTCGCGGAGGTCTATGGCGACGCCGGCGCGGATAAATGGGTCGAGCGATGGCGCGTGTTCTTCATGGCCTGCGCTGAGCTGTGGGGCTTTGCGGGCGGCAACGAGTGGCTCGTCTCGCACTACCTCTTCGCGCCCCGTGCTCTCACGCGGGCGAGCTCGAGCGGGCTCGAGACGGCGGGGCTCACGCTCGCCGGTCGCTGAGCCCCAGCTCTCGGGGAGCTCATCTCGTCGCTCAGCGCAGCATCGTAACCGATTTCCGGGTCTCGAGCGCAGGGCGGTCATCTGCCCATCTCTCAGGCGGGCACGACACGACGCAGAGGTCGAGTTGTTGTCACTCTGATACAGTCCGGCAGGGTAGAAAGAAGGTAGACTGTTGAGCTCACTGTCGGACCAGCGGCTCGGAATCACCCGTAATCGGAGTACCCACGAAAGACCATGACCGGATCAGCGACGATCGATACGACGACTTACGTACTTCGGCTCGGCGTGACCGTGCTCTTCGTCGCGCTGAACGGGTTCTTCGTGGCGGCCGAATTCGCGCTGGTCAAGGTGCGCGCGACGCGAATCGAGGCTCTGGCCGAAGAGGGGCACCGCTCTGCCATGGTGGTACGGCACATTCTCGGCTATCTCGACAGCTATCTCTCGGCCTGCCAGCTCGGGATCACGCTGTCGAGTCTCATTCTGGGCTGGCTGGCCGAGCCCGCGATCGCCGAGCTCCTCCTCGCGGGCGTGCGGTCCGCCGGCGTCGAGCTCTCTGAGACGAGTCCCGTCGTCCACGGCGTGGCTCTCTTCATCGCGCTCACGATCGTCACGGGGCTGCACATGGTTTTCGGAGAACAGGCTCCGAAGATATGGGCGATTCACCGCGCGGAGTCGACGGCGCTCTTCTCGGCTTATCCGCTGAGAATCTTTGCCGCCCTGTTCCGGCCTCTCATCTGGGTCATCAACGGGGCTTCGAACCGCATCCTTCGGTTGCTCGGCCTGGCACCGGAGCACTTCAACGCCGAAGACGTCCGGGACGTGTCCGAGCTCCGGAACATCGTGGCCACCGCGGCTCGGGCGGGGTATATCTCCACCCGGCAGTCGCAGCTCGCCCAGAACATTTTCGGCATCATGGGCTTCGAGGTCCGTCACATTCTCGTGCCTCGGATGGACGTCCAGTATCTGAGTCTCCAGAAGAGTTTCCAGGAGAACCTCGAGCTCATTCGCACGAGCGGCCACTCCCGATTTCCTCTCTGCGAGGTGGACCTCGACACCGTCGTGGGGATCGTTCACACGAGAGACCTGTTTCATCGTCTGACGGACGATCCGAGCCAGGTCGTGGATCTCAAGGACCTGGCTCGGCAGGCGACCTTCGTTCCCGAGACCCAACCAATCTCGCGACTCATCGCCGTGATGCAGAGCGCGAGAAATCACGTCGCCATCGCCGTCGACGAGCACGGCTCTTGCACCGGCCTCGTTTTCTTCGAGGACGCGCTCGAAGAGATCGTGGGGCCGATCCACGACGAATTTGACGAGCCCCGACCGACCGAGATCGAGAAGCTCGAGGACGGCAGCCTGCTGCTCCCGGGAGGGCTCGCGCTCCCCAAGGCCATCGATCTCCTCGCGCTCACGGACCTCGAGTCGGACGTCGAAGCGGAGACCATTGCAGGCCTGGTCACCGGGCGCATCGGGAGACTTCCCAAGGTGGGAGACGAGGTTCCCATCGGTCGATTCATGGCCAGGATCGAGGCGGTTTCTCTGCGACGCATCCAGCGTCTCAGGTTCACGCCCCGCGGAGAGTCGAAACCTTCCTGAGGACTGGAGCCGAGAGCTTCCCGAACTGGCGAATCGAGAGACGCTCGGCAATATTGAGAGACCGGAGATTAACCCGAGGAGAACGACATGGCAGCCGTCAAGATTCTGAGATCATGGGAACGTCCAAGAAATCGTGGTCCGACGCCGCGATGGAAGCGGTCAAAGAAGCGCACAAGTCCGTTCGAAACATCACGGGGGTCGAGGTCGTTTCGCACACGGCCAGAGTCAAAGACGGGGAGATCAGCGAGTACCACACCACCTGCAAGATCGCCTTCCGCGTCGAGTAGCGAGGTAAGAGCCGTTCTCACCCGTGAGGTAGAGTGGGTGGTTCGTTCCATCATCCATAAGATAAGAAAGGAAATTAGTCATGGGTATCTTCGATTTCATTTTCGGCTCGGGAGAGAAAGTCAAAGCCGAGTCCGACCAGGAGCGCTCGGCGAAGCTCGAGAACCACGTCCGACAGCTCGGCCTCGAGGTCGAGCTCCTCAAGGTCGACGTCAAGGGCGACGCCGCCACGGTACACGGCAAAGTCCACTCGCAGATGGACCGGGAGAAAGTCGTCCTCGCCGTGGGCAACACCCAGGGTATCGCCAAGGTCGACGACCGGATGGAGGTCGCCAAGACGGAGGTCGCCGAGGCGAAGCCCGAGCCCGAGGCCAAGTTCTACACCGTCAAGTCGGGTGACAGCCTCTCCAAGATCGCGAAAGAGCACTACGGGGACGCGATGAAGTACCCCACGATCTTCGAAGCGAACAAGCCGATGCTCAAGGATCCCGACAAGATCTATCCGGGTCAGGTGCTCAGGATCCCACCCATCTCCTAGGATCGAAGAAGGCGGCGAGCCCGATCGACAGCCTGCCGACATGCCCGTAGCGAGCCTCTTCGCCGCAGCCTGGACTGATTTCGGTCGCACCTGGCCGAAGCTGCTCGTCACGGACATCCTCTACCAGCTCGTCGCCTTCATCCTCCTGACGCCGCTCATCGGCGTGGGGTTCCGCACGTCCCTGTCACTCGCGGGGCGATCCGTGCTCGCCGATGAGGACATCCTCTTCTTCGTCTTGAGTCCCATCGGCCTCGTCACGCTCGTCGTCGTTGCGGCGGCGGGCCTCGCCGTCGTCGCGGCCGAGCAATCCGCCCTCCTCACCATCGGCTTCGGCGCGGTCCGGGACACTCGAGTCGAGGTGAGGGAGGCGCTCTCGGTCGCCGCTCGCCATCTGGGCTCGATCCTGGCGATCGCGGCGCGGCTCGTAGGCCGGGTCCTTCTCGTAGCGGCGCCGTTTCTGGGGGCATGCGGTCTTGCGTACTGGTCTCTCTTGACCGAGCTCGACATCAATTACTACTTGACCCACAAGCCGCCGCCGTTCTGGCTCGCGGCGGCCCTCATCGGCGCCACCCTGCTCGCGCTCGCCTGGCTGCTCGTGCCCAGGCTCCTCGGTTGGGTCTATGTCCTCCCTCTGCACCTGTTCGAGGACGTTTCACCGGGCCGCGCGCTCGCCGAGAGCGCGCGGCGGGCGCAGGGGAACCGCTCGACCATCGCGACGGTGCTCGCGGGGTGGGCCCTCGTGTCGGTGTTGCTCAACGCGGTGGCGCTGGGCGTCGCGACCTTCCTCGGTCGCGTTCTCGTGCCGAGAGCTCAGGGCTCGATCAGTGTCCTGCTGCTCGTGATGGGCGGGCTGCTGCTCTTTTGGTACGTCGTGCACGCGCTCGTGACGCTCCTTCAGGCGTCGAGCCTCGCGCTCCTCGTCGCCCGGCTCTATGAGGGGTACGGGAGCACGAAAGCTGCCCGACTTCCCACCGAAGCGAAGGGATCGCTTACGGGAGACGCCCGCTCGGGGCTCGCCCTCACGGGCGTGCTCGGAGGTCTCCTGGCGGCCACCGTAGCGGCGGGCGCGGTCGGCTACTTCTTGCTGAAGTCGGTTCGCACCGATGACGACGTGCTCGTGATCGCGCACCGGGGCGCCGCGGGGCGGGCGCCCGAGAACACCCTCGCGTCGTTCGAGGCCGCCATCGACGACGGCGCCGACCTTCTCGAGCTCGACGTGCAGGAGACGAGAGACGGCGTCGTCGTGGTGATCCACGACAGCGATTTCATGAAGATCGCGGGCGAGCGCGTAAAGGTCTGGGACGGAAATCTCGAAGAGCTTCGCGCCTTCGACATCGGGAGCTGGTTCTCCCCCGCATTCTCCTCCGAGCGCCTCCCCACCCTCGAGGAGGTCCTCGCGCTCGCCAAGCGCCGCGGGGCCCGCCTCGACATCGAGCTCAAGTACTACGGGCACAACGAGCGCCTCGAGGAGCGCGTCGTCGAGCTCGTCGAATCCGCGGGAATGGCGTCGGACGTCGTGATCATGTCCCTGAAGGCGGACATGGTCGCGAAGGTGCGACGTCTTCGCCCCGAGTGGACCGTCGGCCTCCTCACGGCGAAAGCCGTTGGAGAGCTGACGCGCGCGGACGCCGATTTCCTGGCCGTCCACGTCGGGATGGTGGACCCCGCCTTCGTTCGCCGTGCTCACCACAGCGGCAAGGACGTCTACGTCTGGACCGTCAACGATCCCGTCAATATGTCCACGATGATGAGCCGCGGCGTGGACGGGGTCATCACCGACGAGCCAGCGCTCGCGAGAAGCGTCATTGCCGACCGCGCCGGGCTCGGCTCGATCGAGCGACTCTTGTTGGAGGCCTCGATCTGGTTGGGAGCGGACACGAGGGAGCCGCCCCCCGAGGCCGACATTCGCTGATTTTCTTTCCTATCGAGGAGAATGACTTTGAGACTCTCGTTCTTGCTGCTGCTCGCTTTCCCCACCCTCGCTTCCGCTCAGGAGCCCCAGACCGCCGTCGAGAGAGATCCGCGACGAAGAGCGTGAATATGGTTGGAGCAACACCGCCAACGTCGGTTTCGTCGTCACCTCCGGGAACTCGTCCACCTCGACCCTCTCGATCGACGACAAGCTCAGCCGCACCTGGGAGAACGCACAACTGACGTTCCAGGGCGGGGCGCTCCGGGTGAAGACCGCGGACGACCGCTTCGCCGTGGGCACCGCGGACGACTTCGTCGTCGTCGAGGATGGGACGCGTGCCCTCGACCAGGAGCGCTACTATCTCTTCGGCCGCTACGATCGCGACATCACCGAGAGGCTCTTCTGGGTCGTCGGCGGGGGCTGGGACCGTGATGCCAATGCCGGTATCGACAGTCGGGCCCTCGTCTGGGGGGGGCTCGGCAATACCTGGCGGAGCGACGACCACATCCGGTTCAAGACCGACTACGCGATCACCTTCACGCGGCGCACCGACGTCATCCCCGACCCCGAGCGCGACGAGAGCTACTCGGAGGCGCGCTTCTCCTGGGACTACGAGCACCACTTCGCCGCCAAGACACAGTTCAACAGCGACTTCGTCTTCTTCGTGAACGTGAAGGACGGAAGCGATACTCGTTTCAACACCCTCAACTCGGTGACGACGAACCTGAGCTCGGTCTTCGCGCTGCGCTTCGGCGTCCAGTTCCTCTATCAGGGCCTCCCGGCCTTCGAGGAGCTCGATTTGCGCGCCGTGGAGGAAGGGCCGGCAACGGGCGTGGCCCTCGTTCGGAAGAAGAACCTCGACTCGGTCGTGACCTTCTCGGTCGTGATGACGTTCTGACTCTTTTCCTCCCAGTGTTGTGAAAAAGCGAGCGGTCACGGCCTCGCCCCTCATCTCGATGCCCTGGTTCGGCAAGATGGGCGCGCTTCGAGACACTCCGGATTCCCTCGACGAGGCATCCTTGTCGCGTGAGGATGCGGACCAGGGTCAAATCCTCCTGAGCCTGACGATTGAAATCTCGGTGCCAGGCGTGTATCTTGCAGCACCCGAGCAGGGCCGCCGAGCACGAAAGACGGATAGGAACGTTGTTCGACAAGCTCCGTTCGCCTTCGTTCCACGGAAAGGACCGCACTGCCGCCAAGATGATCGCCTCGTTCTATTTCGGTCTCCGCTTCTGCGCCGCCCGTTGTCCTGGAACTGCCGCATCGATCCCCGATTGTCCTATCGCTGATAGCCCCTCCTCGCCGTGCCCGAGATTGGGGCCACCTGAATAGAGCTGAGCATGGTCGAGAAGAAGCTCATTCCCTGCAATCTGTGCAACGCGAAGCGATACACCATAGTATACGAGGACGAACTTGGTGATTTGTTACCTCCCCTTGATTACAATTTCTCTCCGGATACACGGAAGACGTATCAGATCGTCAAGTGCAACTCCTGCGGTCTGGTGTTTACGAATCCTATGCCGGATATCGGCGGCGCCTACGAGACCGTCGCCGACGACGTTTATACGGCTTCATCGAAATCGAGAGTGGCGACTGCCGAGAGATCCGCTCAAAAGATCATCAAACACAAGAAGGGCGGCAGTTTGTTGGATATTGGCTGCGCCACCGGCATCTTCCTCGATGTCGCCTCGCGGTATTTCGACGTCGAGGGAATCGAATTGTCTCGCTGGGCACGCAACGAATCTTCGAAGCGTCACATCGTCTATGACAAACCCTTGTCGCAGCTCAGTCTTGCCCCGAAATACGACGTTGTGACTCTCTTTGGTGTGGTCGAACATTTCTCTGATCCCGCTGGAGAACTCCGTCACGTATATCGCCTCCTGAAGGAAGGGGGCATCGTTGTCTTGTACACGCCTGATCTAGGTGGATGGCTGCCCCAAGTCCTCAAGAAGAGGTGGTGGCACATTATGGGCATGCATTTGTACTACTTCTCAGCTTCCACGCTACGGAGGATGCTGGAGACCGTAGGATTCACGGACGTGGTAGTCGAAAAGCACACTACCTACTTCGACCTATCTTCTCTCGGCCGCAGCCTGGGGCGCTACAAGATGGGGCGACTCCTGAGACCGATCTTTAATGTGGTCGGAGTACGCAATATATTGATTCCATTGACTTTAAGCGGAGAAATGCTCGTTTTTGCAAAACGCCCTCCAGACGAGACGACGCTAAATGGTTAGATTTCTGATCTTTACAGCAACTTATAACGAAGCGGAAAATGTAGAAGAGCTGATACGCGGTATTCAACAATATCTACCAGGGCAGGACATTCTTTTTGTAGATGACTCCTCACCCGACGGCACGGGAGCGATCCTAGACGAGCTCGCTACGGCAAATCCCGAGATACGGGTAATACACCGGCCGACGAAACTGGGAATCGGCTCGGCTCATCGCCTTGCCATGGAGCACGCGCTGATTAATGACTATGACTTCCTCATCACCATGGACGCTGATTTCTCACATCATCCCAAATACCTGCCACGTGTGGCAGAGGCGCTCGAGGACAATGACTTCGTAACGGGCTCACGCTATGCGCGGGGAGGCGAATGCCAGTATGGCCTGTTCCGGCGGGTTCTGAGTCGCACAGCCAACACGTGCGCGAGACTATTTCTGAACATACCGCTTCGTGAATGCACGACCTCTTACCGCGGCTTCAGAGTATCGCTGCTCAGGGCGCTAAATACGAACAACCTTGTATCGGAGGGCTATTCTTTCTTCCTGGAATCCATCTATTACACTTCCCTGCTAACCAAAAGGATGGCCGAGTTCCCCATATGCTTCGAGGACCGAAGAGCGGGCCAATCCAAGATATCCTACGTAGAGATACTCAAGGGCGTCTACAAGCTTCTCTTGCTTCTGACAAAGCGCCTTCGTCGGCGTGCTCTCCCGCAGCGCCTCACCAAGCCCTGGACGATTTCCCCGTCCGCCTGCATCAACTGCGGGTCGATATACAAGACGGAGCTCTACGAACCGACCGACGGCCACCGCACCACCGAGACCGCCGCATATCGCTGTACCAGTACCGGACACAACTCCCACGGCAGCATCGTGCAGTGTCTTCGGTGTGGCCTCGTTTACAGCGACACCGACCTGACCGACGAGAGGATTACGCAGATCTACTCCGCTGTCGAGGATCAAACCTACGCCGAGAATCTAGACGCAAGATACCGGACCTTTCGTCACAACCTGTCCCAGCTTGCTGGCATTCTTCCCCCAGCCGGCACTCTTCTCGACGTAGGAGCGCATTGTGGCGGCTTTCTGAAAGTTGCTGAAGAGCTTGGATACGACGCAATGGGCGTCGAGCCCTCGGCCTGGGCGGCCCGATACGCGAGAGAGGTTCTGGAGCAAAAGGTCGTAGAGGGGACTGTGAAGAACCTGCCCCCTCACATGACCGACTTCGACATCGTAACGATGTGGGACGTGCTCGAGCATATGAAAGCGCCGGTCGAGGAGCTTCTACGGATACACTCGAGGCTCCGGCCGGGTGGTTTTCTCATTCTCTCGACGCTCGACATCGCCAACTGGCTTCCGAGAATAATGGGCAGACGATGGCCATGGCTGATGGACATGCACCTTTACTATTTTACTGAAGAGATCATGAAGCAGATTCTAACTCGCGCAGGATTTCGCTGTGTTCTCGCTCGACCGTATCGCCACGTCATAACGTTGGACTACTTCCTATTGAAGCTGGTGGCTCTGGGACTCCCGGGCGCTCGCATTTTCAGAACGATGTCGACAAATCTCCGTTTGAGCAAGTTCCACGTTTCTTTCAAGTTCGGCGATATCAAGCTCTACGTTGCGCAAAAGGTCCTCGCGTAGCCCTGGGCGATGTCAGCCGTTGTCGAAATCAAGGTAGCCGGCTCCTTGGCCATCCTGAGAATGGGTGACTGAGAAGACCAGTCTCCAAGAGAGGGACAAGGAGCCGCTGAGGAGCGAGAGAGCAAGACAACTGGGTCAAGAAGGACCCATCACCGCCGAGGCCTGACGTTGGGCGAGTTCGTGTTTTGGTCGATGGCGAGTCCGCGTGGACGTCCCGGGGTGCGGTCACGAGCTGAGCGTGAGAGCATCTCTATCGGTAGATGGGCGCTCTTCGGTTCCCGCTTCGAGGCAATCCGGACTCCGTTGACGAGGAAACATGGCCACGTACTTGTGAGCAACTCCGAACTGCTGCCAATTGTTTTCAGCCGCGGTCGGGAACTCGCGTAAAGCTCGGGTACTATTTGAATTGTCAAACCTAAACCCTGCTCTCAGGGTGCTCATCGTATGAACAGATACGTTTGGCCTCAGCGAGTCACCGAAGTTCTCCCGTGGTTGTCGGGGTTTCTTCTGATCGCCGTGGGGCTCGCCCTCCGGCCCGCTGCAGTTACCGTACAGGTCCACGACAGGAGGAATCCTTCCCAAGTCTACTGGAGCGGCTCGTTCCAAGCCCCCGCCGTCGAAGCAACGGGCTTTTTCAGAGCAGCCATGATGGACGGCTATGAGTTTCCACCACTGCCTTTCCCCGAGCAGCCGCAGTTCCGTGTCACGATGCGGATGAACCTGGTCGTATCGGAAGAGGGGGTACATGGCTTCGAGCTCGACTCACCGTGGTTCGGCGCATTGGACATCGGCGAGCAGCACGTATTCGGCAGCGGACCTTTTCATCCCGGCACGGAAGGAATCGGCGAGATCCGGTTGACACCCGGAGTTCACGCCGTCCGGTTGACGGTTCAGCCCTCCGGCAGGCAGGGAGGCCTTCGACTCCTCTGGAGCTCTCCAACCCAGAAGCTGAGACCGGTGACCCCCGCCGACCTGACTACGGCAACGAGGCCGTTTCTACACGAGCTCGGTACGGTCGTCTCTTCACCGATGCTCTGGATCGGCGGATTGCTGGTGGGGTACCTGATCCTTCGCTGGATCTTCGGCGCCCAAGGACCGATTTCCTGGCGTGAGAAAGCTCTGGCCGCGTGTCTGCTGGGGCTGCTGGCCCTCGCGGTACGGAGCAGCAACGCCGCTTACTATCCCCGCGCCGGCGGAGACGAGTTTCACAACGCATGGGCCGGATGGAACCTTCTCCATGAAGGCAGTCCCAAAACGTGGTCCCGCGGCCCTGTCTATCCATCCAAAGAGCCGATAACGTGGTTTTCTTTCCGCTTCACAATCGTTCCCGCCTCTTTCGGACATGCTCCGCTGCTTCCCGTTTTGGTGGGGGGAACTGCGACCCTTCTTGGCGCACAGAACATGTACCAGTGCACGCCGGCCCGCATTCGCCCCCTGATGGTCCTCATCGGGTCGCTAGGCGTCGTAATGCTGTTCTTGGTCTGCGAGACTCTCCTGGATTTCCAAACTGCGTTTCTGGCAGGGGTGTTGATGGCAGCGTCGCCTCTCGTGGTCTTCAATTCCCGACTTGCGAAAGAAGAAAACCTGGTCCTGCTTTTCTGGCTGGTTGGTCTTTATTTGTACCTGAAGTTCATGAGGGGGAGGGAGACTCCACGCCTCGATTATCTCTGCGGCGCGATGCTCGGCCTCGCCGCTCTCACGAAGATCCATGGAAACGCGCTTGGGCCCGCATTCGCCGTCGTGGCACTGGCCGATGGGCCGCCGAACGTCAAACGCGCCGTGCGAATCCTCGGCACGTCGCTGGGCGTTGGAGCTCTGTACCCACTCTACGGTCTGTTGCTCGACGCCTCCACCTACCTGAGTGAGTTCTCCTGGCTGAGCCAGCGTTACCCGTTGGAGGACGCGGCGGACAAGTTCCTCATCCTTCCCAGGCTCATTCTGGAGCACAAAATAGCGGCGGGCACTCCCATGGTCGACGGGTGGATCTTGCTCGGTTGGTTGTCGCTCCCTTTCCTCATCCGTTACAAGGCGATATCGATCCCGGTCGTGGCCTACCTGTTGATCCTCATGGCTACGATCAATTCCGGCAACCTCTACGGGTTTTACATCATCCCGATCTTTCCCTTCCTGTGTATCGCCGCGGGGGTTCACATTCGCCGCGTGCTCGACGGCCGATCCGTGCTCCCTGTGTTTCTCTTTGTGGGTCTATTCTTCCTACCGAGCGCGGGAAGATTGACGAGCATGCTTCCTTTTGGATATCGGGGCCTCCTCGTCTTGTCTTGCTTGCCCCTGGCAACTTCTCTGCTTCGTCACAAAGGCTGGAGATCGAGTGAAGTGATAGAACGACCCATGCTTTACGCCATGCTACTTCTGGGTGTGCTGGCATTTCTCCAAAGGTGCTTCACCACACTCTGACTTCGTATGATTCCACGAGCCGCCGAGCCGTGATGGGGGACGGTCCCCTCGAAGCTCACTCGTAGCGCAGCGCCTGGATCGGGTCCAGCGAGGACGCCTGCTTCGCCGGGTAGAATCCCGAGACGACGCCGATGGCGGCGGCGACTCCGAACGCGAGCGCGATGGCTCCCGGGGAGAGCGTCGTCGACCAGCCGAAGCTTTCTCTCAGCATGAAGGAGACAGCGATGCCGAGCCCGACGCCGGCGAGACCACCCGTCAGGCTGAGAAGGAGCGCTTCCGCGACGAACTGAGCCCGGACGTCCCGGGAGCGCGCGCCCACGGAGAGCCGGAGTCCGATCTCGCGCGTCCGCTCGGTCACGGACAAGAGCATGACGTTCGTGATCCCGATCCCGCCGACGACGAGCGAGACGGCGGCGATCGCGGCGAGAAGGGCCGTCATCGTGCGGCTCGATCGCTCGAGGGTACCGGAGAGCTGCTCGAGCGTCGCGTTCTCCAGGTTGGGCAAATTGCCCACGACGACCCGGGCGACATTGGGGTGGAGACCTTTGGCGAGGGCCTCCGAGGCCTGGGTGGTGACGGTGAAGTCGTCAGGGGCGGTGCTCCCGATCTCGTGGCGGAGGCGGAGCAATTCGGTAATCTCCTTCGAGAGGCGCGTGACCTCGCCCGACGACTCCGCGGTGATGGTGATGGTGTTGAGCATCGAGAGGTTCAACAGGCGGTGCACCGTCGTATAGGGCACGTAAACGGCGTCGAAGTTGTCGTCGCCGGGGGCGCCCGGAGTCAGGTAGTTCGAGCTCGTCGTCACCCCGACCACCTCGAACGGTTGATTCCAGAGCGTCACCGTCTCGCCCACCGGACTCACTTCAGCTCCGAAAAGCTTCTCCTTGACGACGCTCCCCAGGACCATCACCTGCCGGGCCTCTTCGAGCTCGCGCTCGTCGAAGAAACGTCCCTGCACGACGCGATGGGCCCGGCGAATGTCCGTGAGGTTCACGTCCGTTCCGTGGAGTCGGGTGAACCACCGCGTCTCGCCGTAGAAGACCTTTGCATTCTCGTGCAGTCCCGGCGCGACGTTCTCGACGCCCTCGAGCAACCGGATGGCCTCGGCGTCCTCCACGGTGAGGGTGGCCGCCGCTCCGAGGCCCGCTTCGGCATCGCCGAGGCGCTCGGCCGCCGTGGGGTGGTCGTGCTTCTCCATGGGGTTGTTCTCGAAGTGCGCGTGCGCGACGGGGACGAAGGTGAGAAGCTCGCGCGCTCGCTCGAGAAGACCCGGACGAAGCCGCGCGTGAGGGGCCTCGACCCCTCCGCCATCGTCCAATTGGGTGCGATAGTTTCCCGCCTTGACGATGATGACGTTGAGCCCGGCGGCCTGCACCTGCTCGCGAATCGAGCTCTGGGCTCCCGTTCCGAGGGCGATGGTCGTGAGAACGGCACCGACGCCGATGGTGAGTCCGAGAAAGGCGAGCCCCGCGCGCAGGCGGAAGCGACGAAGGCCCTGGAACGCGATCGCGAGCGTATTTCTCATCGTCCCTCCCGAGATTGTAGCACCGGACTTCTCGAGCTATTCTTCTCTGCCTTTCACGCCGCGGTCAGCCGGGTATCTGCCACCACGCAACCGTCCGCGAACTCGATCGCTCGCGTCCCGTACTCCGCCACGACGCGCTCGTGGGTGATGAGCACGAGGGTGAGACCCCGCTCGCGGTTGAGCTCGCGAAAAACTCCCATGATCTCCGCGCTCGTCTTGCTGTCCAGATTGCCCGTGGGCTCGTCGGCGAGAAGAATGGCGGGCTCGTTCATGAGCGCGCGGGCGATGGCGACGCGCTGCTGCTGGCCCCCGGAGAGCTGGTTGGGGTGGTGCTCGGCGCGGTCGCCGAGGCCCACGGCCTCGATGGCGGCGAGGGCGCGCTGCCGCCGCTCCGCCCGGGACAGACGGCGTGGCCCGTAGAGAAGCGGAAGCTCCACGTTGTCGAGAGCCGAAGATCGCGGCAGGAGGTTGAAGCTCTGAAAGACGAATCCGATCTTCTGGTTCCTCACCTCGGCGAGCTCGTCTCGAGAGAGGTTCGAGACGTCGCGGCCCTCGAGGACGTAGCTGCCGCTCGTCGGCCGATCGAGGCAGCCGAGAATGTGCATGAACGTCGACTTTCCCGATCCGGAGGGCCCGACGACGGTGACGAACTCACCCTCGTCGACGTCGAGGCTCACCCCGCGAAGCGCGGGCACGGTCACCTCGCCCATCACATAGCGCTTCTCGAGCTTCCGTACCGAGATGAGCGCCAAAGAGCTACTCTCCCTCTCCCTGCGAGGCGGCTTCCGGCGCGGGCGGGAGCTTGTCGGCGAAGGCGTACAGGAAGGTCGCCACCGATTTCTCCGCGCCCGCCATCCCGTAGACTTTGCCCGCGCCCTCGATGACCCAGAACTCGTTGGCGGCGTGCGCTCCGTCGCCGTGTCCCGCGGCTCCGCCCACGATGGGGATGTGGATGCCGGTCTTCTCGTCATTGACGAAGAGATAGGCCGGCCAGTAGGGACCGAGGATGGAGGGCTCCGAGACCGTCTCGCCGTAGGCGATGTCGAAGATGTCGTAGGTCGTCATGAGTGCTCTCGCGACGTCGGTGTCGTAGTTCATCTTCGACCAGGGAACGTCACCGATCACCGTCATCTCGACGTCCTCGTAGCCCTTCGCGTCGAGATAGGCCCTGATCTTGCGGACGATATCGAGCCCGTCCTGATGGGGCAGGTAGCGGATGTTGTGCTTGGACGTGATCTTGTTGGGCAAGATCGCTCCCGCTCCCGCGGGGTACATGTTGCCGCCCCAGATGCCGTCGAGATTCAGCGAGAGGCCGTAGTTGGCCATTTTCATGTACTCGAATGGATCATCGGAGATGAATCGCGCGACGCCGATGTTCTCCGCCGCCACCTTCATGTCGACTGTCTCGGAGCGCTTGCGAAGCATGCTCTCCTCCGCCGGCGTCAGGGGCTCGACGCCGTCGTAGAAGCCGGGCACGAGCACGTCGTTGCCGTTGTCGGCGACGAGGGTGCTGATCATCTTGATGTGCCGCCACGCGGGGGCGTCCACGGAACGCTTGAAAGCGCCGTGGATGTTCGAGGCCACCGGCCCGCGGCCCCACCGCTCACCGCTCGTCGTGAGCTCGATGTAGACACAGCCCTCGGAGCCGCCCGAGAGCTCTCCGCCGCCGCTTCTGGCCTGGCCGCCGAACCGGAACATCGCCTCGGCCTCCGCGAAGAGGTCGGGATGCTCGCGCACGAACTGCCGGAGTCCGATCGACATCCGCTCCTCGTCGCCCTCGGCGACGAAGATCAGATTGACCGGAAGCGTCCCCGTGACCTCTCTCACCGACATGAAGGCGTTCCACTGCACCATCTGCGGGCCCTTGGAGTTCGTGGCGCCCCGGCCGATGAGGACCTTCTTGAAGGGGCCGTACTCCATGAGCCGCGCTTCGAAGGGCGGCGAGACCCAGAGGTCGGGCTGGGTGACCGGCATGGTGTCGTACATCCAGTAGATGAGGAGCGTCCTCGGCGCGCCGAAGTCGCACTTGGCGTACACGACCGGGTTGCCCGGCTGGCCCCACTCGGTCATCGGGACCTCGTACACGCGCGACTCCTGGCAGCCGAGCTGCTCGAAGAATCCCTTCACCATCTGCGCCGACTCGGGAATACCCTCGCCCGAGTTCGAGACGCTCGGCTGCTGGATCCACCGCTGCAGATTGCCGACGTGCGCGTCGACGTTCGTCGTCGATGTGCTCGAAGATCCGTTTCAGCTCATCGGGAACCCGGGAAAGGTCGGGCGCGACCTCTTCGTCTCCCGCGGGTCGGACGCCGAGTCCAGCAACCCCGGACGCGGGCGCCACGGCGGGCTTCGAAGCGTCTTCTCCGGATTCGGGCGGGGGAGCACAGAACGACGAGACGAGAAGGAGACTAGTTGCAGCGAGCCAGCGCATCGTGGGACCTCCTGTCGCGGGCGGTTGCGGCATGCTAGGACCGGCATCGATCGATGTCAAACTTTTTGACGGCCCGAACCCCGCGATGCTAGTCTCGGCGCCCCGTGAGACGCTTCAGTGCCGCCGCGCTCGTCCTTCTGCTCGGGTGCGGCGGAGCTCGGGGAGTGGACGCTCTGGCGCGGGATTACGTGGCGCTCGCGCGCGCTCTCGATCGCCTCGACCCCGGCTATGTCGATGCCTACAATGGGACGGAACCGGCGCCCCAGGCGCTCACGCTCCGCGAGATCGAAGCTCGTGCTCGCACGCTCGTCGACGCGATCGCTCTCGTCGGCACCCCGCGAAGTCGTGCCCTCCTCCGGGAGACCGTCGCTCTTCTCGCCCGCGCCGAGCTCTTGTCGGGACATTGGTCGCGCTTCGACGACGAGTCGAGACGTGTTCTCGGCGTCGTCGCGCCGCCTTTCCAGGAAGACGGGAACGCGTCGCTCCTGGAGGGCATCGACGAGCTCTTGCCCGGCGAGGGGCCGCTCGTGAAACGCTACCGGGACTATCGAGGGCGCTTCGTCGTCCCGGAGGGGCGCGTCGAGGCCGTGCTGCGGCGAGCTCTCGAAGAGTGCCGGGCGAAAACCCAGCGTCACGTGGATCTCCCCGTGTCCGAGACCGTGAGGCTCGAGCTCGTCGACGGCGCGCCCTGGGCCGCCTACCACACCTATCAAGGAGGCTACCGGAGCCTCGTGCGTGTGAATCGGGGGCCGCCTTTCCACGTCGAGCGCGCCATCGACGAGATGTGTCACGAGGGCTATCCCGGCCACCACGTGCAGCAAGTCCTCGCCGAGCGCGAGCTCGTCGAGGCGCGCGGCATGGTCGAATACGCGCTCCTCGCCGCGCGAGGCCCGCGCGCCTTCGCGTCGGAAGCGGCAGCGACCTACGGTGTCGAGCTCGTCTTTCCCCCGGACGAGCGTGTGGTCTTCGAGCGCGACGTGCTCTTCCCTCTCGCCGGACTACCCTCCGAAGAGGCAGCGAGGTACGACGCCGTTCGGCGCGCGGTCCAGGGGCTCGCCCCGGCGGTCGTCGAGGGGGCGAGGCTCAACCTCGACGGAGCGCTCGACCGCTACTCCGCGGCGCTCTGGCTCGAGGAGCACGCTCTTTTGCCCGACGCCCGGTCGACGCTCGAGTTCGCCTGGCGTGAAAGGACGCAGATCCTCGGATACACTCTCGGCGCATCGATCTTGCGTCGGCGCGTCGGGGCCGCCCCATCGGCCTGGGCGGCGCTCGTCGCGATGTGGACGGAACCCAACGACTTCGATCTGGAGGCGCCTTGAGCATCCGCTGGACTCTGCCCTTCGCCCTGCTCTTCGCTTGCGGCGGCGAGCCCGAGAGAGACGCCCGTCCGGCTCCCGTTCCGGAGCCGGCCGACCAGGCCGAGGCGCCTCCCATGGTGTCGCACGGCGATCACTTCGCGCGCCACGGCGGCGTCGTCTGGATGCAGAGCGACGATCTCCACTTCGAGGTCGTGCTGAGCCCTTCGGGCGAATACCGGGTCTACTTCAGCGATGCCGTGCGCGAGGACCTTCCCGCCGCCGTCGGATCGGACGTCGCGGTGACCCTCCGACGAGGCGAAGGCGGAGAGGAGGAGAGAGTCTCTCTCCAGATCGACGAGTACGGGGAGAGCTGGGTCGGACAGGGCGCGCCCGTCGAGCGCCCCGCCGAGACGACCGCCATCGTGGGCTTCGTCTATCGCGGAGAGCCCTACGAGCTCGAGTTCCCCTTCGACACCCTGCCGCTCGAGCCGGGGGCGCCCGATCCGCACCCCGGCGCCGGCCCCCCCGAGTAACGGGGCTACTCGTAGCGCAGCGCGTCGATGGGATCGAGGCGCGAGGCGCGGTGGGCGGGGTAGTAGCCGAAGAGCACTCCCACGGCGAACGACAGCCCGAACGCGAGGGCGACGGCGGCCCCCGAGACCTCCGTCGGCCAGCCGAGAAGCGCGGTGAGTGCCGCGGCGCTCCCGAAACCGACGGCGATGCCGAAGAGGCCTCCAAAGAGACAAAGCGCCACGGCCTCGAGGAGGAACTGGTAGAGAATGTCGCGCCGCTTCGCGCCTACGGAGACGCGAAGGCCGATCTCTCGCGTGCGCTCCGTGACGGCGAGGAGCATCACGTTCATGATGCCGATGCCGCCGACGACGAGAGCGATGGTGGCGATGCCGGCGAGGAGGAGCGTCATCGTTCGATTCGCTCGCTCGAGCGTGTTCACCATCTCCTCTGAGGTGACCTCGTCGAGGCGCGGCATGCTCGCGAGCACGAAAGCGGCGGCGGTCGTATAGAGCCCGCGCGTCAACGCCCGCGAGGCCTCGGTACGCACGGTGAAGTCGTCGGGGATGAGGCTCGAGCGCCGCAGCGCGAAGGGGCTCGGGCCCTGAGGCGCGGTCCGGCCTGGCGCGTCGAGGCCGTGACGATCCCGGAGGAGCGAGCGAATCTCCTCGGCGACGCGCGTCGTCTCGCCCGCGGTCTCGACGAAGACGGTGACGCCGTGCAGGTAGTCGATGCCGAGGAGGCTCGAAAGCGTCGTATAGGGCACGAAGATGGACTCCGCGTCGACGGCGTCGTCCGTCTGAAGAACGCCCAGGACCTCGAGCTCGCGATCGCGGAGGAGTACTCGGCGGCCCACCGCCGTTTTACGCTCGCCAAAGAGATCGCGCGCGAGCTTCGAACCGAGCACCGCGACGGGAGCGCCCGCCTCGACCTGCGCTCCCGAGAAGAAGGTCCCCTCGATCGACGTCCAGCCATAGACGAGCGCGGCGCTCGCTTCCAAGCCTCGCACCGGGCCGAACGACGAGGCTCTCGCCCGCCCGCATGGGGGCGCGGTCCTCGACCTCCGCGGTCACGTGCTCGACCCCCCGGACCGCCTCGATGGCTCGGGCGTCGTCGGGGACGAGCGTCGTCGCCTTGCCGAGTCCGGAGGGGATGTTCACGGCGTCGCCACCCCGCGTGTAGTTGCCGGCACGGACGAAGACGAGGTTCGCCCCGGCGGACGTCACCTCGTCCGAGACGCTCGCGCGGGCGCCCCGTCCGAGCGCCACCATGGTGACGACGGCGGCGACCCCGATGACGAGGCCGAGGACGGCAAGAGCCGTCCGAAGCGCGTTGCGGCGCACCGCGTCGAGGGCGACGGAGAGGCTTACCGGAACGCTCATCGGAGGGCGGGATTGTAAAGCAGAACCGCGCTCCCTACATAGCGGTTGCCCGCGGAGGACCGTGTGCGCGCGATGGAGTAGTATTCGCGGCGAAAGGAAGGCTCCGACATGCAACGTCATGGCGCTCTTTTCGTCGCCACCTTCGCCGGAGGACTCCTCTCGGGATGCCAGCCTCGCGGCGAGACCACGAGCGGCACGGCGATCTCGGCGGAGAGATTGATGGCGCACGTCCGTGCGCTGTCGGCGGACGACTTCGGCGGCCGCGCACCGGGCTCGGAGGGTGAGAGGAAGACCGTCGCCTACGTCACGGAGGCCTTCCGCGCCTATGGCCTCGCGCCAGGGAATCCCGACGGGACGTTCGTCCAAAAGGTGCCTCTCGTCGGCATCACCGCGACCGACCGCAGCCGCGTCTACCTCGGGACGGGCCGCGACCGGGAAGAGCTCGCCGCCGGACTAGGGTATGTCGCCTGGACGAAGCGCGTCGTCGAAGAAGTGTCCACGGAGGGGGAGCTCGTCTTCGTCGGCTACGGCGTCGTCGCGCCGGAGTACGACTGGGATGACTACGAGGGCGTCGATGTCGCTGGAAAGATCCTCGTGATGCTCGTGAACGATCCTCCCGTCGAGGGCCTCTTCGGGGACGAGGCGATGACGTACTACGGCCGCTGGACGTACAAGTTCGAGATCGCGGCGGAGAAGGGGGCGGCGGGTGCTTTCATCATCCACGAGAGGGGCCCGGCGGGCTATCCCTGGGACGTCGTCACGGGGAGCTGGATGGGCGAGCAGTTCGACCTACAGACGCCCGACAAGAACGAGGGACGGGTTGCCGTGGAAGGCTGGCTCTCACAGGCGGCCGCCCGTGCGCTCTTCCAGAAAGCGGGCCTCGATCTCGCCGAGGCGAAGTCGAGCGCGGCTCGCCGCGATTTCCGGCCGCTTCCCCTGGGCGTGACCCTCTCGGCCAACATCTATAACGAGCTCCGAGACGTCGATTCCGCGAACGTCGTCGCGCGGCTCGAGGGCTCGGAAGTGCCGGAGGAGACCGTCCTCTACGTGGCGCACTGGGATCATCTGGGGACGCAGGAGGGTCTCAAGGGCGACAACATCTTCAACGGGGCCTACGACAACGCGACGGGCACGGCGGGCCTCTTGGAGCTCGCGCGGGTCTATGGCGAGCTTTTCGAGCGGCCGCGCCGCTCCGTGCTCTTTCTCGCCGTTACCGCCGAGGAGCAAGGGCTCCTCGGCTCCCGGTACTACGCGGAGCACCCGCTCTACCCCCTTTCCGAGACCGTGGCCGCCATCAACATGGACGGGCTCAACGTCTGGGGTCCCACGAAAGACGTCACCGTCATCGGGATGGGGCAGTCCTCACTAGACGATCTCGCCCGGGAGGTCGCCGCGGAGGAAGGAAGGGTGCTCCTGCCCGACCCCGAGACCGGAGAGGGTTACTACTACCGCTCCGATCACTTCGAGTTAGCCAAAGTCGGGGTCCCCGCCTTTTACGCGGACGTGGGCCTCGACTTCGTGGGCCGCCCGGAAGGCTGGGGCAGCGAGCGGCGCCGGCGCTACGTCGCCGAGGACTACCACAAGCCCTCGGACGAAGTGAAGGACTGGTTCGATCTCTCGGGCGCGGTTCGGGATCTCGAGCTCTTCTTCGAAATGGGACATCGCCTCGCGACCAGCGACGCCTGTCCCCAGTGGAGCGAGACGAGCGAGTTCCGAGCTATCCGGGAAGCGTCCCGGCCCAAGTAAACGGTCTTCAGTTCTTCTCGTACAGCCCGTCGAACCAGACGTACCAGCTCTCGCCGCCGTCGTTCGACTGCTCGATGAACTGGCGGACCGAGCCGTCTTCGTTCGGAGTGAACGTCATCTTGTAGAGCTCGACCCGGCCGTCCGGGTAGTGGTGCTCGCCCTCGAATCGCATGGCCCCGTCGCGGAGCTCCGCTTCGGCGTGGATGGAGGTCCCGGAGCTGTCGACCCAGACCTGGACCCACTTCTTCTTCACGGCGTCGTAGTAGTTCATGCTCGTACCGGTGCCGCCGAGGCTCGAGCTCCAATTCTCTTGGAGCAGACAGCCGCCCTCGAGCTTCTCGATGCGGTTCGTCCCCGC
Organism: uncultured delta proteobacterium; assembly: GCA_963786865.1. GTDB lineage: Bacteria > Myxococcota_A > Polyangia > Polyangiales > Houyiibacteriaceae > SG8-38. Next base: position 26,462 of record CAWBAV010000013.1, read on the forward strand.
CTGCGAGCCTCGAGCGGTGACGTTCCAATCGCCTAGCCAGAAGTCGAACTGCCGAAACTCCGGGATGTGCTCGCAGGGCTCGGCGTTGACCCGGGCCCTTGCGACCGCCGCCTGGAAGCGGGCGCTCTCGGAGAGGCTCGCGAAGGCGGTCGTGTCCGCGAGCTGGTCGGGCTGAGCGTATCCCGCCTCGACAGCCCCTTCGAGAAAGTCGAGCGCCGACTCGGCGTTGCCGAGAAGAGCGCTCGAGCGCGCAATCTCGAAACGGGTGATGGGAGGGAGGAAACCGAGCGCGTCGGCCCGGCGCAGCGCCGCGACCGCCTCCTCGTGCCGGTCGAGGCGCTGCAGGGCGATGCCCAGCCGGAGCCAGGCCCGACCGTCGTCGGGGGAGTCGGCGACGAGCTTTCGATACGCCGCCGAGGCGCCCTCCCAATCCTCCGCCGCGAACAGCCGGACGGCCTCCTCGAGAGGGTCCGTTTGCGGTGATGACAGAAGGGCGAGTGCGAGGAGAATCGAGCTCATGTCTTCGTACCTCCGAGGCCAGACTACCCGAGGAGCGAAGCGGCGGCCCTGATTTTTCCCTGATTTGCCGCAGGATAGAATGAAGCTCCGATGGCCGAGCGGATCACATTCGATGGTTTCGAGCTGGACTTGACCGCTCTGGAGCTCCACCGGAACGGGGAGCCCCTGAAGCTTCCCCCTCAGCCGGTTCGGGTCCTCGCCGTCCTCGCGCGCCGGCCGGGCGAAGTCGTGACCCGCGAGGAGCTGCGCCGCGAGCTCTGGGGCGAGGAGACCCACGTTCATTTCGAAGGGAGCCTGCACTCCTGCATCAAGCAGGTCCGGGCCGCTCTTGGCGACGACGCGAGCGCCCCACGATTCATCGAGACGCTGCCCCGGCGCGGATATCGCTTTCTGGCGGACCCGCGCAAGAAAAGCCCGAGGGCCCGATTCATCGGCACGCTCGCGGCGACCGTGGCCGCCGTCGCAGTTCTCCTGCCCGCGATGATCTCCGTGTCGCGAGGAGGGCAGAAAGTCTCGCCGGAGACCCACGAGGCGCTCCTCAAGGCGCGCTACCTCCTCGAGAATCGCGGTTTGGAGAGCCTCGACGCGGCCGAGCGCTATTTCCGCGACGCCCTTGCGCTCGAAGCGGATCTCGCCGAGGCACACGAGGGGCTCGGCGAAGTGCATCTCCGTCGGGCCCTCGGGTCTGGGGACCGCGATGCCTACGAGGCCGCGATCGCCGCTTCCGAGCGCGCGCTCGCGCTGGCCCCCTCGTCTGGCGCGCACTTCATCCGCGCGATGGGCGTCTGGTATGGCCGCTGGGACTGGGAGGGTGCGGGCGAGCAGTTCGAGCGCGCGCTCGCCGAGAGCCCCGAGCTCGCCCGGGCCCATCACTGGTACGCTTATTACCTCAGCGGCCTCGGCCGTCACGAGGAAGCTCTCGCCGAGATTCGAGCGCGCCCGGGAGCTCGACCCGCTCTCGCCCCCGATCCAATCGGACGTCGGGTGGTTCTACTTCTTCGCTGGCCGCTACGACGAGGCGCTCGCCGCGAGCCGCCGGACGCTCGAGCTCGAGCCCGGCTTCGTGCTCGCCGAGGACTGTATCGTCGAGTGCTACCTCGCGCTCGGAGAGCAGGAGAAGGCGCTCCGGGAGGCCTCTCGATTCGCGGGCCGTCGCTTCGAGGATCTCGACGCGCTCTGGCGCTCGCGTCTCGAGTCGAAGCGCGGTCCTTACGACGCGGGCCTCGCCGCGCTTCGCCTCGGCCGGGAGCAGGACGCTCTGGAGCACCTCCGCGAAGCCGTCTCGCAGCGAAGCCTCTGGCTGCCCGTCCTTCGCGTCGACCCCCGCTGGTCAGCGATCCGCGGCCGCCCCGCGTTGGCCGAGCTCGAGCGCGCTGTGGGGCTCGCCAGAGAATCTCCTCGGCGAACAGCAACCTCTCCCTCCCTAGTCTCGTCCAACTCCAGAGGAGGAGCTCGTGCACTCGTTCTCCCAGGACGCCGTCTTTGCTCTGCGGTCTTTCCGTCGAAGCCCGGGCTTCGCGCTCGTGATGGTGCTCACCCTCGGGCTCGGGATTGGCGCGAACGTCGCGCTCGTGAGCGTCGTGAATGCGGTGCTGCTGCGGCCGCTCCCCTATGGTGACCAAGATCGCGTCGTCGGCGTGTGGAGCCAGTGGACGGGCTTTCCCAAGACGTGGGTGTCGTTGGAAGAGTATCGACACTACCGTGAAGAGATGGAGAGCTTCGAGTCCGTGGCTCTCTACTACTCGGATGAGGGGAATCTCACGGGCGAGGACGATCCCCAATGGATCGGGCTCGCCGAGGTGACGGTCAATCTCTTCGACGTCCTCGGCGTTTCTCCGTCCATGGGTCGCGCCTTCACCGCGGAGGACGCGACGCAAAAAGACGGGGGCGTCGTCATCGTCTCTCACGGTCTGTGGCGGCGGCGTTACGGCGGCGATCCGAGATCTCGTGGGTCGCCCCATCGAGCTCGACGGCCATCCTCGCACCGTCGTCGGCATCCTGCCGGACGGCTTCCAGCTTCCCACCGACTTCCACGCCGAGACTCGAACCGACGTGTTTCTCCCGGGCGACATCCCTCCCGGGGCGGAGCCGCTCCCCGAGCTCGGAGGGAGTCACTCGTACTTCGTGGTGGCGCGGCTCGCCTCGGGCGTCGATCTCGAGACGGCACGCGCGGAGGTGCGAGCCCTCAACGCTCGCGCGGAGCGCGACGGCGTCTACCCCGAGGAAATGCGGTTTCGAACGCTCGTCGTCCCCATCGCCGAGGACATCCTCGGAGACGTTCGGTCGGCGCTGCTGCTCCTCCTCGGAGCCGTGGGCTTCGTGCTCCTGATCGCTTGCACGAACGTCGCCAACGTCCTGCTGTCGCGAGGCCAGGAGCGCCGCCGAGAGATCGCGCTCCGGATCGCCCTTGGAGCCGGCGGGGCCCGGGTCTTTCGGCAGCTCATGGTGGAAAGTCTCGTGCTCTCGATGGTCGGCGGGGCCGCGGGCCTCGTGGTCGCTCGCTTCAGTCTGAAGGCGCTCATCGTGCTCGAGCCCGGAAGCATTCCGAGGCTCGGGGAGGCCGGGTCGATGGGGCGGTGCTTCTCGTTGCGCTCGGGCTCACGCTTTCGACCGCGATTCTCTTCGGGGTGCTACCCGCCCTCACGAGCTCGCGAGCCAACTTGAGGAGCGCTCTCGTCGAAGGCGCGCGCGCGCGCCGGATCGGGCGGCGCAACGAGCCAGCGATTCCGGGGCGCCCTCGTCGTCGTCCAGATGGCGATGGCGGTCGTGCTCGTGGCGGGAGCCGGTCTCATGATCCGCACCTTCGCGACCCTCGTGCGCATCGACCCTGGCTTCCGGGTCGAGGACGTGCTCACTCTGCGCGTCTCGCTCCCCTCGGAGAGCTATCCCGACTCGACGAGCATCATCGCGTTCTACGATCGCCTCCTCGAGCGCGTGCGCCAGCTCCCCGGCGTCGAGCATGCCGCCGCGGTGAGGGTTCTCCCGCTCGCGGCTCAGATCGGAGACTGGGGAACCCGCATCGAGGGCTACGTGCCTCCTCCGGGAGAGAGCCCTGCCGCCGACTGGCAGGTCGCGACGGACGACTACTTCGAGACGATGGAGATCCCCTTGCTCGAGGGACGCACCTTCACGCCCGCGGACCGTGCCGATTCGGAGCCCGTCGCCGTTGTCAACCGCGCCTTCGCGGAGCGCTACTGGCCTGGCGGGAGCGCCCTCGGAGAGCGCATCCTCATGGGCGGTGCGGAGGACCCGCCCATGGTGCGTATCGTCGGCGTCGTGGGCGACGTCCGCCACAACGGCATCACCGCCGAGATCAAGCAGAAGTGGTACCGACCCTTGAGCCAATTCCATCAGTCGTCTGGCTTCACCCCGCGGGCGATGACCCTGACCGTGGGCACGACGGTGCCGCCCGAATCTCTGACCGGCCCGGTGCGGAGCGTCGTTCGAGGCCTCGATCCCGATCTGCCGCTCGCCGAGGTGCGCACTCTGGAGGACGTGGTCGCGAGCGCCGTCGCTGCCTCCCGATTCACGATGGCGCTCCTCGTTCTCTTCTCGACCCTCGCGCTCGCGCTCGCCATGGTCGGCGTCTACGGGGTCGTGTCGTTCCTCGTGAGCCAGCGGACGTCCGAGATTGGTCTGCGCATGGCGCTCGGCGCGAGCCCGGCGAGCGTGCTCCGCATGGTCGTCGGGCAAGGCCTGTTGCTCGCCGCTCTCGGCATCGCCGCGGGCTCCGCCGCCGCCGTCGCCGTCACCGGCACGATGGCGAACGTGCTCTACGGCGTGGGCCCTCGCGACCCCGTGACCTTCGTGCTCGTGCCCCTCGTGCTCCTCGCCGCCGCACTCGTCGGAAGCGCGTTCCCCGCTCTCCGCGCCGCCCGCGTGGATCCCGCCGTCGCGTTGAAGGCGGACTGAGCCGGCAGCGGGAGTGGTCTCGCCGGCCTCGATGCTGCTAGTGTAGGCACCGTGGTTTTCACACGGAAGGGCGGTTCTCGCCTCCCGGCGACGAGAAAGGATGATTCGTCATGAGCCTTCGTAGATACGTCATCGAGCGGGACCTTCCCCAGGTGGGGAGCCTGGAACGCGAGCAGCTCAAGCAAGCGGCGCAGAAGTCGAACGAAGCGCTCGCCGCGCTCGCTCCGGACATCCAGTGGGTCGAGTCCTACGTCGCGGACAACAAGACGTTTTGCGTCTACCTCGCCAAGGACGAAGCCATCATCAAGAAACACGCCGAGATCTCGGGCTTCCCCGCGAACAAGATCACCGAGATCAAGCGCACCATCGACCCCACGACCGCGGCCAACTAGCGGAGATCGATCAGGATCCGCCCTCGACCTCTCGACTGCTCGACGGCCTCGTGTGCCTTCGCGATCCCGTCGAGAGCGAAACGCTCGGCGATCGTGAACGGCGTCCAGCCCGCGTCGAGGGCGGCGGTGATCTCTCTCGCCGCTGCCGCCTTGTCAGCTTCGGAGAAGTCGTCGCTACCGAGAAAAGCGATGCGGATGTTGTCGAAGACGAGAGGCCAGAAGGGAATGGTGGGCTCGGGCACGTTCGAAGCATAAGTTGCGATGGAGCCGCCGAGCTTCAGCACCCGAGAGTCCATGGCGATGTTCGCGCCAAAAGCGACCTCGACGATGTGGTCGATGCCTGAAGGAGCGAGAGCGGTCAGGCCCGCGATCGCGTCTGCATCGGAAAGGACGACGTGCTCGGCTCCCGCCGCTGTCGCCACGCCGGCGTCCTCGGGCGAGCGCACCGTCGCGAGGACGCGCGCTCCCGCCCGCCGGGCGAGATGAACGGCGCAGGCTCCTACGGCGCCCGCACCACCTTGGACGAGGACCGTCTTACCCTCGACGGGCCCGCCGGCGTGGACGGCGCGATGGGCGGTAATGCCGGGAATCCCGATGGAGGCGGCTTGCTCGAAAGAGGCGGTGTCCGCGAGCGGCAACGCCTGACTCACGGGCACGACCGTATACTCGGCGGCCGTGCCGAACGGTCGATAGCTCTGCGCCCCGAAGCACCACACCGCGCGTCCCAGCCAGTCAGAGGCGACGCCTTCCCCTACGCGGTCCACCACGCCTGCGCCGTCACTGTGTGGAACGACGCGTGGATAGGGCATCCCCACCGCGAAAGTATCGCCTCGCTTCTTCACGTCGCCGGGGCTGATCCCAGAGTGGGACACTCGAATCCGTACCTCCCCTGGGGCCGGAATGGGCTCGTCCATTTCACCGACGACGAGGACGTCGTCCGCCGGCCCCTGTCGCTCGTACCATGCAGCTTTCATGTCGTCCTCGTTCCTCGTGGTGGCTCCGAGTTATCGCCCCGGAGTCGGCATCGAACGGATCGCGAGGCAGGCGTGGGCTCTCGCGGGGGAATGATGGTCTGGACGGGCCAGGCACTCGAGGAGCTCGCGCCACGTCACGAGCATCTCGGCGACATAGCTGCACCAGAGGCCGTCGACATCCCGGTCCCGGTCCAGGGGAAGACGAAGGTCGACGTCGCGAAACTCGGCGCCGACGATCTCCCGCCGGCGCGCCTCGCGCAGGGAATCCGGATTCATGTCGAGTCCGAGGACTCGGGCGCCGCGGACGGCGAGCTCCGCCGCCTGCACTCTCTCGCCGCAGCCGACGTCGACGACGTCGAGTCCCTGAAGCGGTGGGAGCGCGTCGAGAACGAGTTGCCATGCGCTCCGGGCGAGCGTCCCAACGGCATCGCTCGACGACGGCATGACTTTGCTCTCTTCAGGGTTTGGGGACGATCTCGATCTCGAAGAGCTTGGGCCAGAGCTTCCCGGTGACGAAGATGCGGCCCGCGGCGGCGTCGTAGGCGATGCCGTTCAGAACGTCCTCCCGCCCGCGGCGGTCCGCATGGGGCAGGATCCCGGCGAGGTCGATCCACCCGACCACCTTGCCCGTCTCGGGCGAGATGCGGGCGATGCGGTCCTGCTGCCAGATGTTCGCCCAGATCTCGCCGTCGATATACTCGAGCTCGTTCAAGTCGTCCACGGCCCGGCCTTGGTCGCGTACGGTGATGCGGCTCGTCTCGACGAGGGTCTCGGGGTCCCAGAAGTAGAGCTCGGACGAGCCGTCGCTCACGATGAGGCGTTTGCCGTCATGGGTCATGCCCCAGCCCTCGACGGCGTAGCGGAACTCGCGCAGGAGCTTGAAGCTCTCGCGATCGTAGATGAAGCCGACCCCCGACGTCCACGTGAGCTGGTAGATGCGGTCTCCGAGAACGGCGATCCCTTCGCCGAAGAACATGGGGAGGAGGCTCGCCTTGTCGAGCACGCGACCCGAGGCGAGCTCCACCCGCCTCAGACTCGAGCGTCCCTCGAGACCCGTGCTCTCGTAGAGGACACCGTCCCGGTACACGAGACCCTGCGTAAAAGCGAATGGATCGTGGGGAAAGACGTTCTTGACGGCGTAGCCGTACTCGGGCACGTCGTTTCCGGTGGCTAGGCCAGAGAGCATGGCGGTAAGAATGAATTCGACCATGGGATAAGCGCTTACCAATCATAGCTCAGCTCTGGCAGAATGGGCCGTGATGAACCTCCACGATTTGTTCCATGCGCACCTCAAGGAGCGCCAGTCGAAGCTCGCCGAGGCGCTCGAGGCCACGGGCTTCGATGCTCTCGTCCTCTCGAGCGGCGCGCCGACCCCTTACTTCGGGGACGACCAAGACGCGCCCTTTCGCACCGCGGCGCATTTCCGGCACTGGTGCCCGCTCGCCGGGCCCCATCACGTTCTCGTCGTCGCGCCCGGCGGAAGACCCCGGCTCGTTCGCTACGCCCCCGAGGACTACTGGTACGAGCCCGCCGCCCTCGGAAACCCCTTCTGGTTGGATCAGGTACAGCTCGAGGAGGGAGGGACGGTCGACGCCGTGTGGGAGCGCGTGGGTAAGCCCGACAACGCCGCCTATATCGGCAACGAGACGGACCGCGCCGAGTCGGCAGGTTTCTCTCCGAATCCAGCGGCGCTCGTCACCCGGCTGGACTGGGACCGTGCCTACAAGACGGACTACGAGCTCCAATGCCTCGACGAGGCGAGCGCCCTCGGAGCCAAAGGGCACGAGGCGGCGACGGCGGCCTTCGAGGCGGGAGGCTCCGAGCTCGAGATTCACTACGCTTTCGTCCACGCGATGGGCGTCACCGACACCGAGCTTCCGTATACGAGCATCGTCGCGCTCGACGAGAAGTCGGCATTTCTCCATTACGAGGCGAAGCGCAGCGTCGGTGACGGCAAGGTGCTCCTGATCGACGCGGGTGCCGCGAGCCACGGCTATGCCTCCGACATCACGCGGACGCGCGTTTCGAAGGCCTGCGATCCGCGATTCGTCGCGCTCCGAGACGGCGTCGACAGCCTGCAGCGGGAGCTTTGCGACGAGATCGGACCGGGCCGCCCCTTTCCCGAGCTCCACCTCGAGGCGCACCGGAAGGTCGCGGAGCTCCTGAGGGCGGCCGACATCCTGCGCGCGGAACCGGAAGAGGCTGCCGCGACGGGACTGACCGCCCCCTTCCTTCCCCATGGGCTCGGGCATTTCCTCGGCCTCCAGGTGCACGACGTCGGCGGACGTCTCGCGGGTCCCGATGGAGGCGACGTTGCGCCGCCCGAGGGGCATCCCTACCTGCGGATTACGCGTACCATCGAGCCGCGCCAGGTGTTCACGATGGAGCCCGGCCTCTATTTCATCCAGATGCTGCTCCGCCCGTTTCGCGAGGGGGCCTCGAGCGCCAGCTTCAACTGGCCGCTCATCGACGAGCTGTCTCCTCTCGGAGGCATCCGGATCGAGGACAACGTCTCCGTCACGGACGACGGCCACCGGAACCTCACTCGCCGACATCTGTCGCGCTGACCTGTCCGCCGCCGTCGACGAGCTTCGGGAGCGCGCTCGCCCGTGGCACGAACGCCTCGCGTTCGTGCTACCGATGGCTTGAACCCCCCCCGGCCCCTCTGATAGCTTCACGTCCCGGTGACCCAAACCGAGCTGTCCTACGTCCACGGGGCGAGCGACGTTCCTCTTCTCGGCGAGACCATCGGCGAGAACTTGAGGCGGACCGCGGAGCGGTTCGGCAAACGCGAAGCGCTCGTCGTGCGGTCTCAGAGCTATCGGGCGACCTATCGCGAGCTCTGGGAGCAGACGACGGAGCTCGCTCGGGCCCTCGTCGCGCGCGGTATCGAAAAGGGCGACCGCGTCGGGATCTGGTCTCCCAACCGATTCGAATGGGTCCAGATTCAATACGCGACCGCGAGGATCGGCGCCGTCCTCGTCAACGTCAACCCTGCCTACAAGGCGCGCGAGCTCGAGCACGCGCTGAAGCAGTCCGGCCTGCGCCTGCTGTTCCTGTCCCGCGGGTTCCGCGCCACGGACTATACCTCCATCCTGAGCGAGGTTCGGGGGTCGGCAACGGAGCTCGAGCAGGTCGTCGTGATCGACGAGGATTGGGACGCGCTCCTCGGGGAAGCCTCGGGGACGAGCGAAGCGGAGCTCGCGAGCCGGGAGGCGGCGCTCGGCTTCGACGATCCAATCAACATCCAGTACACCTCGGGAACGACGGGCGCACCCAAGGGCGCCACGCTCTCGCACCACAACATTCTCAACAATGGGTTCTTCTGCGGCGAGCTCCTGCACTACACGGAGGCCGACCGGGTTTGTATCCCGGTGCCCTTCTATCACTGCTTCGGCATGGTCATCGGGAACCTCGCCTGCACGAGCCATGGCGCCGCGATCGTCGTTCCCGGCGAGGCTTTCGATGCCGGAGCGACGCTCGGGACGGTCGAAGCCGAGAAGTGCACGTCGCTCTACGGCGTCCCCACGATGTTCATCGCCCAGCTCCACCACCCCGACTTCGAGGCCACCGACTTCGGCTCGCTCCGCACCGGCGTCATGGCGGGCGCCCCCTGTCCCGTCGAGATCATGCGCCAGGTGCGGGAGAAGATGAACCTGCGCGAGATCACGATCGCCTACGGCATGACGGAGACCTCTCCCGTTTCGACACAGACGCGCGTCGACGATCCCGTGGACCGGCGCGTGGCGACGGTGGGGCGGATCCATCCGCACGTGGAGATTCGGATCGTGGACCCGGAGACAGGCCGACTCGTTCCCCGCGGCAAACCTGGCGAGCTTTGCACTCGCGGCTACAGCGTCATGCTCGGCTATTGGAACGACGAGGCGGCGACTGCCGCCGCCATCGACGCCGGGCGGTGGATGCACACGGGTGACCTCGCGACCCTCGACGAGGAGGGCTACGTGAGGATCGTCGGGCGCATAAAGGACATGATCATTCGGGGCGGGGACAACGTCTATCCGCGTGAGGTCGAGGAGTTTCTCCACGGCCACCCCGGGGTCGAGGACGTCCAGGTCGTGGGCGTTCCCTCCGAGAAATACGGTGAAGAGGTGATGGCCTTCGTGAAAGCCAAGCCCGGGGCGAGCTTGAGCCCCGAGGAGCTCGCGAGCTACTGCCGAGGGAAGATCGCGACTTCAAGATCCCGAAGTACTGGAAGCTCGTGGACGGATTCCCCATGACCGTGACGGGAAAGGTCCAGAAGTTCCGGCTGCGCGAGTTGGCGTCGGCGGAGCTCGGCCTCGCGGGGCCATCCGGCCCGTAGGTCGAGATATTCGACTCTCTTGGCGGAGACTCGACTTGGTGTAGTCTGCGTTCGTGGCAGAACCAGGCGGGCGTTCGCGCTCGCTCCGGAAGTTCCAGCGCCTGAAGCTGAGCGTCGCCGTTCTCGGGCTTGCCCTCGCCGTCGGAGCCTCGGCCCTCGGTGCGGTCGCTCTCTATCTCCGAGTGACCGGAGAGCGGTCGGTCCTGAGCCGGGTCGAGTGGGAGGAGGTCAAGAAAAGCCTGCTCGTCGTCGCCCGCCGGGAAGCTTCCAGCCCCGCCGACCTTCCCGCGAAGGAGCTCCCCCCGGAGGAGCTTCTTCGGCCGGACATCGTCGAGTCCCCGAAACCGCCAGCTCGCCAGCCGCGGCCCGGAGACGACCCCGAGGCGGTGGCGTACCAGTGGGAAGCGTTTCGAGCCGACCGGGCCAAGAGCGTCGTCGAGCTCCAGCCCTTTCGCACCACCACGTCGATGGACGTCGTCGGAGCCGGACGGATGGAGGGCAAGGCGACGCTCGTCAACCTCAATCCCACGCTCAATAGCTGGTACCTCCTTCTCCTCCAGTGGGCGGACGGGCACGAGGGGGCTTACCACCTGGTGAACGTGCATCCCGCGATCCAGGACCTCGTTCTCGACCCTGGCAATCCCAGCGGGATTACCATTGTCGACACTCAGTCGAAGCGCGCCTGCGACCTCCTGTCGGACGAGGCCCGGCCGACGCTGGAGCTCGCGGCGACGTCGACGTCTCCCTACGTCTCTCTTTGCGGCGATGAAGTGGTGCTGCGCTTGAAGACCCCGGGCCGCAGAACGACGCTCGAGTGGGCGACCGACTTCCTGCGCGACAACGTCTGGGGCGGGGAGAAGATCACCGTCTTCGTTCGCCAGAGCTTCTTCCAGGACGCCTACCTGAGCACCTCGGACCTCGTCCTGGGGGCAGCAGGGACGCCCGTCGTTGCCGAAGGGGCGGAAGCGCCCCGGAGCGCGGCTCTTTCGGGCGAGGTCGCCTCGGCCTTGCTCCACCCGAAGAGCTCGGGATCGCGCTCGAAGGCACGGTCGCGGGACAGGTCGCCCCGGGCCGCTGGCACCGCGTGCAGTTCCATCCCGGCGTCTTCGCCAGCGTCGTGCGTCCAAACCTCCTCGACCCGGAAGTCTTTCGCACCGAGCGCGAGGTCGTCGTCTCGGCTCGACGACGTGGAGCGGGAGGCGCTCGTCTATCTGGTCGCCTTCGATCTGGATCAGCTTCGACCTCGGCTTCGCTCTCGGCACCGAGCACCCGCGCGTCGGCTGGTCCGAGCGCGTGCCCGACGGATCGCGCGACCCGGCGCTTCCCGGCCCGGACGGCATCGGCGACATCGCGCCGCTCGTGCGCGACCGGCATCGTCCCGCGGTCCTATGCCGACAGTACGGTCGCGACCTTCACCGGCGGCTTCAAGCGCGACCACGGCGCCTTCCGCGTCTCCGAGCTCGCGACCCGCAACCACGGCAGCCACTACGGCTTCATCGAGAGCGGCGCGATCCTGAGCAAGCTCCAGCCGGGGCTCGCGACCCTCTTCGTCCTCGACGACGGACGAGGTGCGGTTCGACGACCTGGACCGAGGAGGACGACGCCCTTCTCCCGCGGATTCGCTTCGCGCGCCAGAACGGCGTGCCCATCATCGAGCCCGACCCGCGACCGGCGCGCCCGTGCCCGGGCGCGCGCGTCTCACAGTGGGCCGCGGGCAACTGGTCCGGCTCCCAGGACAGGAAGTTCCGCACCGTGCGGGCCGGTGCCGCGCTCCAGGAGTCGGGCGACAAGCGATTCCTCATCTACGCGTACTTCTCCACCGCGACGCCCTCGGCGATGGCGCGGGTCTTCCAGGCCTACGGCTGTGCGCTACGCGATGCTCCTCGACATGAACGCTCTCGAGCACACCTATCTGGCGATGTATCACGCCGAGGCATCCGAGTCTCGCGGATCGCAGCACCTGGTCCAGGGCATGGAGGTCCTCGACAAGACGGTCGACGGACCAGGTCCTTCCCCGCTTCCTCGGCTTCGCCGACAACCGGGACTTCTTCTACGTCCGCTCGAGGAGAGCGCTTCTCGGATGAAGTCGAAGCCGAGGTGAGTCGCGACACGACGCCATGCTGATGTCGGATCGCCGTCTCGTGTCTCGCGAGCCTGCCGCTCGTCGCCTCCAGCCGGGAGCCGTCGCTTGCGCGAGCAGAACGAGGCTCTCCTTCGAGCAGCTGATCCGAGGACGCACACGCATCCGACGCGCAGGTCGCAGACGGCTCGCTTCGCGCCGTGTTCGCCGGCTCGCCCGTCATCGGCCAGGGCAACCCGGCGGTCACGGTCCACCCGATGAGCCCCGGCGAGTGCGCGACGAAGCTCGAGCGAGGCGGGGATCGACTACGAGGATCCGGAGTTCGAGAGCGATCTGCGGCGCGCAAGTACATGGCGCCGCTCTACGATCCCGCGACGCGAGACGCCCGAGGACGCCCGCGCCTGCATCGACCAGTTCGAGTTTCCCGACATCCCCTGCGCCTACCCGGTCGTCTGGGTGCGGGCCCGCGAGGCGGCCGCTCATCTGCGAGGCGATGGGCAAGCGGCTGTGCGACGCGCACGAGTGGGAAGGGGCCTGCGCGGGGAGCCTCGGAGCCGCCGGACTACCGCTTCGACCTCGCCCGCGGTCTCGCTCCGGCGTCCGGCGTGCGCGCCATGCGCGCCGCCCACAACCGCGTCGACGATCGCCAAGAAGGTCTGGAGCTACGGCCCCGCCTACCGCACCGGCGTCTGCGCCGCCACGAGCGTCAAGACCGCGGGCTGCGACGGCGGCGGCTGGGCCGCGGTGCGGCTCGAACACCTTTCCCACCGGGGCCTTTCCCGACTGCCGGAGCCCGCTCGGCGTCTACGACCTGCACGGCAACGCCGCCGAGCACATGAACCTGCCGCTGGAGCCCGACCAGATGGCGAGCCGCGGGCAGCACGGAGCTCGGCTACACCGAGATGAAGGGGAGCTGGTTCATCTTCGACACGCTACAAGGCCCACGAGGACTCGTGCCGCTGGCGCGCGCCCTTCTGGCACGGCAGCCGGGTGATGGACCCGAAGAGCCACCACAACTACCACCTGGGCTTCCGCTGCTGCAAGACGATCGAGTCGACGTCGCTTCCGGTCGTCGCCTGCGTCCGCAGCTGCCATGAGGCGCTCGGCGCCGCGAATCGACGCCCTCGTAGGTCAGGATGGGGGCGAGCTCGTGGTTCTCGAGAATCTCGAAGATGGAGCAGGGGCGGCCGTCGAGGAGGACGGTGCGTGCTCACGAGCCGCACGCCGTGGCTGTAGTCGGCGTAGCGGGCGACGTGGACGGTGCTGAGCGGCTGGATGGGGCGTCCGCTCCTCCGATGCCAGCCGTAGATGGCGACCCGGCCGCGCTTCGAGAGCAGCCGCTTGGTCAGCACGAGGTCCTTCTTGTGGCCGGAGACGAGCTGGCCGAGCGGCTGTCCCTGGCGCTGCCCCTCGATGATCCGGTTGTGCTCGACGAAGTAGTCGGTGCTCGTCATCTGCGGGCCCGGGGTCATCGGCTCGGGCGCGAGTCGAAGGGCCGACTGCTGGTAGATGGTGTCGACGATCTTGCGGGTCGGCAGCACGAAGCCGAACTCGTGGGCGATGGCGACGGCGGCGTCGAATCCCAGCGGCACCCGCAGGAAGTCCTCGTTCGATCCCACGGCGAGGTAGTCGGGACTGACGAAGACGACCGCCTGGTGCAGGGTGCCTTTGGAGTCGCGGGCCGAGAGATAAACGCGCTCGAGCTCGCGTAGAAAGGCAGGCAGGTTGCCCGCCGAGAGCTCGCCCACGATGACGTCGTCCCTATCGCGTCCTTTGAGCCCCCGGATGCGGGCCCCAAAGGCCGTCCCAGCCACGGCGTCCGCGCGCCTCGGGGGAATCCGGGCGCCGAGCTCAACCGCGAGTCTCTGACCGAGCCCGTCGTTCGTGACGTTCGTCTCGACGGGCAGCAAGAGGGCGACGAACAGGCCGGACGCGAGCATCACGTTCGACATGCTCGGCCAGTATCGCACGTTTCACGCCGTGACGAGCGCGCGGCCACCTGTCGGTCAATCTGGAGGGACGGGACGAGGCCTTCGATTCGCGTCGATGGCGACGAAGGTGAACTGGCCCTCGGTCACCTTCACGCGCTCGCCGAGCTTGTCGCGAAGCGCCCAGGCCTCCACGTGGATCGTCATCGATGTCGTCCCGATGCGCAGCATGTCCGTGTAGACGCAGAGGATGTCGCCGATGAAGACCGGGAGCGTGAACAACATGGCGTCGATGGCGACGGTGGCTACCCGGCCGTGCGAGCGCTGGCCCGCGTGCATTCCCGCGGCGATGTCCATCTGGGAGATGACCCACCCTCCGAAGATGTCCCCGCTCGGGTTGGCGTCGCGAGGCATGGCGAGGGTTCGCAGAGACAGCTGACCCCGGGGCGTCTCGCTCAAGAGGACCTCCTCGGCGGACGAATGCCGCGGAACTCCCAGTCCCCGCCGAGCGCCGTCGAGAGGACTTCTTCCGAGGCGCTCGGTTGAGCGCCGACGTCCTCGCGAATGGGCGTCGGGCCCTCTACGACGACGTTCGCGAGCGCGCCGAGGCCCTCGACCTCGACGACGACCTCGTCGCCGGGGGCCACGGGCCGCGAGCCCGCGGGAGTGCCGGAGAAGATCAGGTCGCCGGGAGAGAGGGTGATGTTGCGGGCGAGGTCGCTCACGAGGTAGTGCATGTCCCACTGCATCTCGGACGTGTTGCCGTCCTGGCGAAGCTCACCGTTGACGAGCGTCCGGATGCGCTTGCCGCGAAAATCCCAGCCTTCCACGAGGCCCGGCCCCACGGGACAGAGCGTGTCCGACCCCTTGACGCGGAGCATCGAGCCGGCGTCGGTGTCCCGGAAGTCGTGAAGCCCGAAGTCGTTGCCGATCGTGTAGCCCGCGATGTAGTCGCCCGACTCCTCGGGCGAGACGTTCCGGCAGGTGCGGCCGATGACGATCGACGATCTCGCCCTCGTAGTTGAGGTACTGGCAGCGCCGAGGGCGCACGACCTGACCGCCGTGAGCGTTCAGGGCGCTCGTCGGCTTCTGGAAGTAGGTCGGGGCCGCCGGCAGCTTCGCGCCGAACTCGTTCACCCGGCTCTCGTAGTTCAGGTGCACGCAGAGGATCTTGGAGGGCTCGACGGGAGGGAGGTGCCGTGCGTCGGAAGTTCGAACGCGTCGACCGTCGCCGGCGACGAGCGTCTCGCCTTTCGTCGACGTCCGTCGGAACGCGCCTCGAGCAGGATTCGTCGTGGTTTGCATCGTTTCCTCGCCCCTCAGCCGAGCTCGTCGAGCGTGAGGCGGAAGCTCGGCACGAAGGTGTCGAGGAAGAAGTTCACTTCGGGAAGGTCGATGCCCGTCGACCCGTCGTGGAGCGACTGCTCCGCCTGCGCGAACTCCTTGTTGCCGGCCGCCGTCTCCTCGAGGCACTTCAGGTAGGCGCAGATCTTGTCCGCGGCCTTGACGAGCTTGACGTGGGCCTCCTCGTCGGCGCCGGGCTTCAGCACCGGGAGATAATCGGACGCCAGCTCTTGCGGGACCATCCCGCGAGCTTCTCGGCCGCGGAGGTCTCGATCCGGTGGTAGGCGTCGCGGATCTCGGGGTTGAAGTACTTGATGGGGGAGGGCAGGTCCCCCGTCAGCACCTCGCTCGCGTCGTGATAGATGGCGAGGACCGCGACGCGATCGGGGAGGAGGGAGCCGCCGAACTTCCGGTTTCGAATCAGCGCGAGCGCGTGGGCGATCTGCGCGACGCGGAGGCTGTGCTCCTGCACGTTCTCCGAATAGGTGTTGTGCATGAGGCCCCAGCGCTGAATGAACTTCATGCGCGACAGATAGGCGAAAAAGTGGCTCATGCCGACTCGACTCGGCGTGATTCTACAACAGGCCGCGAGCTCGGGGCCCGTTTCCGGGAGGAAATTGATGCGACTGCCACCGCGTGTACATACTGGCGCAGAACCGAGAAGCTCGAGGGGAGGGTGATGGTGGACCGCGAAAAGACGATCGAGGCAACATGATCCTCGCTGGCGACATCGGTGGAACGAACACCCGGCTCGCCTGGTGCGCTGTGTCGGAGACCCAGGTCGATCTCGCGGCGGTGAGCCACTACGAGAGCCGCGAGCACGGCGACCTCGGAGAGATTGTCGCGGACTTCGTCGCGGAGCACCCGAACGACGTCGAGGCCGCCTGCTTCGGCGTCGCCGGTCCGGTACGGGATGGGCGCGCCAAAATCTCGAACCTCCCGTGGGAGGTCCGCGCCGACGAGCTCCGAGAGCGTCTCGGCCTCTCCGACGTCGTCGTGGCGAACGACCTCGAGGTCTATGCTTACGGCATCGCATCGCTCGGTCCCTCGGACTTCGCCGTCCTCAACGAGGGCCGGGTCGAGCCCGACGGCAACGAAGCGCTCATCGCTGCGGGCACGGGGCTCGGCGAGGCAGGGCTTCACTGGGAGGGCAATTGGCACCGCCCCTTCCCCTCCGAGGGCGGCCACGTCGATTTCGCCCCCACGAACGAGACCGAGGTCGATCTTCTCACCTATCTCTGGAACGATTACGCCCGTGTCAGCTACGAGCGCGTCGTCTCGGGGCCCGGGCTTCTCAATATTTATCGCTTTCTCAGAAGCTCGGGCCGAGGCGAGGAGCCCGATTGGCTGGGCCAGGAGCTCGATGAGGCCCACGACCCCTCGCCCGTGATCTCGCGTCACGGCCTCTCCGGCCGCTCCGAGCTCTGCGCCGCCGCGCTCGATCTCTTCGTCGAGATCTACGGCGGCGAAGCGGGCAACCTCGCTCTCAAGGTCCTGGCCACGGCGGGGGTCTTCGTCGGCGGCGGCATCGCTCCGAAGATTCTCCCGAAGCTGAGGGAAGGCCGGTTCCTCGCGCGGTTCGTGGCCAAGGGACGCATGAGGCCGCTTCTCGAGCGCGTGCCCCTGCGCGTGATCTTGAACGAGCACTGCGCCCTTTACGGCGCGGCTCGACTCGCCCACCTGAGCTCGGACTGACGGCTCTCAGCCGCAGCTCCGTTCCCCTCCGGTCGGGGCTAGTTCGGCGGTTTGCAGGGAGTGGGCCAGCTCTCGCAAGGGCCCGAATCGTCGATGCGCGTGTAGACCAAAAGGCTCCTGCTCTCGCCGTCGGAACCCGACACCGTGATCTCGACCTCGAGAGCTCCACCGTCCCCGGGCCGCGCGAACACTTCCTTCACGTCGACCGCGGCGGCGTCGGAGCCTGACTCGCGGCGTCCCTCGCTCACGAGGGACGACCCCTCCCATTGCGTCGTCATCGTGATGCGGCCGGCCTGGCCGAGAAACACGGGAGTCGTGCTCTTTCGACCGGGCAGGTAGAGGCGGGCGTGGCTCTCGTTCACCTCACTCTCCACGAGAAGCGTGCCGTTCGCGGGCTGGCTCACGTGGAGCGTGTCCGGCGCGCCGGAGGCGACGAGCCCCGCGAAGGGGGCGGCCCCATCGACACGGCTCCGGCTTTCGTCGAGGCGCCACGTTCCCGAAAAATCGGGGGTTTGAGCGAGAGTGGCGGCCGCCGAAACGAGCCCGATACAGAAGAGGGCCAAGGTCGGGGCGCGCTTCATGGCTCCGTCGCTTTCAGATCGAGCGCCAGGATCTTCTCTCGATCGCGCGCGTAGAGCGTCGTCCCCACGAGGATGGGCGCCGTCCACGACGTCGTTTCGAACACCTTGGACTCGGAGAGGACGGTGACGCCGTCCGGCGACAGCGACAGCAGCGCGAGGTCCCCGTCCTCGTCGAGAAGGATGGCCTTGCCGTCCGCGTAGAGAAGGCTCCCGCGCCCGAAGCCCCGGTGCCGCCAGGCGGCCTCGCCCGTCTTCAGGTCGAGCGCGGTGAGGAACTGGGGTCCAAAGTCGCCGCTCGTGCCGTAGACGTAGTCGCCGAGCCGCACCGCGCTCAAGAACATGAAACGCACGCGATCCGTGAACCAGAGCTCTTCGGCGAGGGTCGCCCCTCCCTCTATCGTGAGTCGGATCGCTCGGCTACCGGCCTTGTACGCGGAGGACACGAACAGCACGTCGTCGGGGCCAAAGAGGGGCGTGCTGCAGTTGAGATCGTTTCCGGGGTCGTGAGGCAGGGACCACAGCAGCCGGCCGTCGTCCGGGTCGAGTCCGTGGATGCCGCCGCCTCCGACGACGACGAGCTGGGTCTGACCCTCGACCTCGATCAGAATCGGGGGTGCTTCCGAGACGAGGAAGTCACCGCTTCTCCACGCGATACTGCCGTCGTCCTGACGAAAGGCGACGACCGACTGACCGGGGCCGCCCACGCTGCAGATGACGGTCTGCTCGTAGGCGATCGGGCTGCATCCGTAGCCCGCCTTCACCGTGGGGCGGATGAGGAGGGAGGGAGCTCCGAGCTCGCTCACGAAGTCGTGCGACCAGAGGAGGCCCCCCGTGCGTGCGTCGAAGGCGTGCATTCTTTTGTTCGTGCCGATGGTGAAGAGGCGCCCGCCTGCGAGGAGCGGGCTCGCGTGCGGGCCCGCTCCGAAGTTGAAGTCCTGGAGCTTCGAGGGGTACGTGTGCTCCCATAGGGTTCGTCCCGTAGAGGCGTCGAGCGCCACGACCGTCTCCTCCTCCTCCCACGGACCGGCGCGCTCGCGGCCGTTTCCCACGCGGTACATCGTGAAGAGCCGGCCCGCGTCGGCCACGATGCCCGAGTGTCCCGTGCCGAGCGACCGACTCCAGAGGACGGGCGGTCCGGATTCCGGCCAGCTCTCCGCGAGCCCCGTCGTCTCGACGAGGAAGTCGCGGTGCGGCCCGCCCCACTGCCGCCAGGAGCTCTCGGCGAAGGCGCTCGCGGAGGCGAGGACGGAGAGTAGCAACGCGAACCCGAGACGAGCTCCGAAATACCGGAGAGCGGGTCCGCTCGGAGAGTGGTTCGTTCTTGCTCGCATGGGGAGACCTCGAGTCGAGAGCGGTTATTACAGCATGTCTCGGGGGGCGAGGTCCACGAGCGACCGCTCGAGATGTCCCGCGGCTCGCTCGACGATTTGACTCTACCGCGGACACGATGTACAAGGACTTCAACGGCTTGTCTCGCCCAGAGGGGACGCGGTCTTCTCTCGGCTTCGACGGGCGCCGACCCTTGCGGTCACATCAAAGCACCACCGCCCGTTCCTTGCAGTGGTTTCGAGGTTGGGCCGCAAGTTCCGAGAGCCGTCGCGTCCGCCTGCACCTCCGCGGCACGCCGGGAAAGGAGCTTCCATGCCCCGTGAAGAATCCGGACCTCATCTCTTGGAGTTCGAGCCCCGTTTGCTGCTCCTCTACCTCTTCATCGCTGGACCCATCGCTCTCATCGGCTCCATCTTCATCCTCGGCTCCCTGCGCACCGAGTTCACCGAGATGATCGGCGACAAACAGCTCGCGGGCGCCGCAGCGGACACGTCGCGCTATCTCGACAGCTACCTGCTGCACAACATGACCAACGTCTCCGTGCTCGCCGCCACGCCCTCGCTGCACGACGCGGTGGACGCCTCGAATCGTCGCTACGGCACGAGCGCGGCGGACACCCTGAACCGCCTTGAGGGAATCGACGAGGAGTGGGTCGAGACGCGAGGGACCTCTCAGTTCGCCATCGACCTCGTGGCGACCGAGACCTCGGAGTTTCTGAGGCGGGTCCAGCGGCTGAGCCCGACGTACACCGAGATTCTCATCACCGACGCGCAGGGCGCGCTCGTCGCCGCGACGAACATCACCACCGACTACTATCAGGGCGACGAATCCTGGTGGCGCGACGCCTACGGGGACGGCACGACGGGAACGATGTTTCTGAGCGACGTTCAGTACGACCAGAGCGCGGGCGCCAACGCGCTGGAGATCGCCGTGCCTCTGCGCGAGCCCATCGGGGGCGGCGAGCTTCAGGTGATCGGAGTCCTCAAGGCCGTCATCGAGGTGAGCGATCTCGCTTCCGTCGTCGGCTCGGTGCATCGCGGTGAGAGCGGGCAAGCGATCCTCGTGCGCGGCGACGGCACGGTCATCGTCGGGACCGGTCCCGACGACGTGCTGAAGCGACAGTACTCGGGAATGACGCTTTTACGCGAGGCGCTCGCTAGCAGCCGCGCGTTCTTCTCGACGCAAGGAGAAGACGGTGAAATCTGGCTCGCAGGCTTCTCGCGGCTCCCCGAGCCCACGCCGTCTCCGAACCTGGACTGGTACATCGTCGTCCAGCAGCACCTCGACGAGGCGACCGCTCCGGTGCAGGCGGGCTTGAGGAACATGGTGATCTTCTTTCTCGCCATCCTCGTCTCCGTCCTTCTGTTCAGTCTCTACCTGCACTACCGGCTCGTGCGCCGGATTCGCGAGGTCGACCTTCGCGAGGAGCTGAACCGTCTCGGCGCCCAGGCGGGTCCGGTGTGAGGAACGAACGGAAGGCATTGTTTTCGAAGTGAAATCCGTGCCTGTCCCTCTTTTCAGGTGGGGTAGAATCGCTTCCCATGGGGCGGACGGTTACGGTGGGTGGGGTCGACGTTTCTCTCGATCATTGGATTGGGGGGCGGCGGGTATCGTCGTCGGCGACCTTCGTGGACGTCTCGCCCGTCGACGGATCTCACCTCGGTGACGTCGCTCGAGGGGGACAGCAGGAGGCGGAGCTCGCGGTCGAGGCCGCCCTCCAGGCTTTCTCCGTCTGGGGAGCCGCGCCGCCGGTGGAGCGCGCTGCCGTGCTCCACCGGATCGCGGAGGGGATCGAGGCGCGCGTCGAGGAGCTCGCCGTCGTGGAGACGATGGACAACGGCGCGCTCCTGCGCTCGCACCGTCGCGGCGTCATCCCCCGGGCCGCCCACAACTTTCGCTTCTTCGCCGACTGGCTGCAGGAGCTCCACCACGACGATTTCGAGACCCGCGGCCACCGTAACCACGTGAGCTGGGACCCGGCGGGGGTCACGGTTTGCATCACGCCGTGGAACGCGCCCCTCATGCTCGCGACGTGGAAAGTCGCACCGGCGCTCGCGGCGGGGAACACCGTCGTCCTCAAGCCCGCCGAGTGGTCGCCGCTCACCGCCTCGCTCCTCGCGGACATCGCGCGTGACGCGGGCCTCCCCGACGGCGTCCTCGACGTCGTGCAGGGCATCGGGGAGGAGGTCGGACCGCATCTCGTCGGTCATCCCGACGTGGCGCGGGTGAGCTTCACGGGCTCCGTCGCGACGGGACGCCTCGTGGCTGCCGAAGCCGGGCGTGAGCTCACGCCGGTGAGCCTCGAGCTCGGCGGGAAGTCTCCCTTCCTCGTCTTCGCCGACGCGGATCTCGACGCTGCCGTCGCCCAGGCGGTGAATCAGTACGACAACGCGGGCCAGGTCTGTCTTGCGGGAACGCGCCTCCTCGTCGAGGCCTCGATCGTAGACGCCTTCCTCGAGCGCTTTCTCGAAAGAGCCCTCGCCCTCGTCCAGGGAGATCCTCGCGAGGAGACGACCGACATCGGTCCCCAGGTGAGCCGCGAGCACTTCGAGCGCGTTCGTGGTTTCGTCGAGCGCGCGGAGCGGGACGGAGCCCGATGCCTCCTCGGAGGCGGACCGAACGAGGAGCTCGGTGGTCTCTACTTCCGGCCTACGCTCTTCGTGGACGCGCCCGACGGCTCGGAGATCTTGCGGGAGGAGGTCTTTGGCCCCGTTCTCACCCTCCAGTCCTTCGCCAGCGAGGACGAAGCGGTGGCGCTCGCCAACGGCACGGAATACGGGCTCGCCGCCGTTTTGTACACGGGAGATCGCGGCCGGGCGGAGCGGGTGAGCTCGCGCCTCGTCGCCGGCACCGTCTGGGTGAACTGCTTCTTCGTTCGCGACCTCAGAGCCCCCTTCGGCGGTTCGCGTGTCTCGGGCATCGGTCGCGAAGGAGGCAACTGGAGCTTCGACTTCTACTGCGACATCAAGAACACGGTGAGCTCGCCCGGGGGGTGGCGCCCGTGAACGACGTGCGCCGGCTCCGCCTGATGTGGCCCGACCACCTGGGTCTCGCCCGCGGCAAGGTGCTCCCCGCGGGAACGGGTCGGACGAGCACGGGCCACTGCATTTCTCTCTTCGCTCTCGGGTTCGATCGGAACATGACGCCGCACGCGGGCGCCCACTACCACGACGGCACTCCCGACATGGAGGCGCGGTTCCGACGCGAGGACGTCCGTCCCGGCTGGGAGGAGGGCGTCGGGATCGTCCTCCCGGATCTTTATAAGGGTGAAGAGCCGGTCCGCATGGCCCCGCGGCACGTGCTGAGAAAAGCCGTGGCCGACTGGGAGGCGCTCGGCGTCCGTCCGAAAGTGGGCCTCGAGCTCGAAGCCTATCTCCTCGTCTCCGACGGAGCGGGTGGGTTCCGCCCCATCGACACTCCGGGCGCCTACGTCTACGGTACGGGTCGCGCCGTCGACCCGGACGGCGTCATCGACGATCTCATGGACACGTGCGAGCGCGCCGGCATACGGCTCGAGTCGGTCCACAGCGAGTACGACAACGGTCAGTTCGAGCTGACCCTCGAGCACGACGAGCCTCTCGCGGCCTGCGACGACGCCTTCGTCTTCAAGGTGCTGGCCCGCGAGGTCGCCCACCGGCACGGCGTTCTCCTCACCTTCCTGGGAAAACCGATCACCGATCGCGGGGGGAGCGGCACCCACGTCAACTTGAGCCTCGAGAAAGATGGGAAGAACGCTTTCGCGGACGATGGCGCCGAGGACGGCTTGTCCCAGCTCGCCCGCCGGGCGACGGGAGGGCTTTTGCATCACCACCCTGGCATCACGGCCGTCTGCGCTCCTACCGTCAACGCCTACAAACGGCTCCGGCCGGGCCAGATGGTGGGCGTGTGGGCGAACTGGGGCTACGATCACCGGGGCGTGGCAGTGCGGATCCCGCCCGCGCGGGGTGCCTCGACGCGGCTCGAGCACCGGCTCTCGGACGGCGCCGTGGGCCCCCACATCGCCACCGCGGCCTTGCTCCAGGCGGCACGGCTCGGGGTTGTCCACGAGATCGATCCACCGCCCGCGGAGACGGGCGACGGCTGGGAGCGCGTGGATACCGAGAGGCGCTCCGGCCGCACCCTCTCGGAGGCGCTCGACAATCTCGAGCGGGACACCGCGATCGTCGAAGCTCTCGGCAACGACTTTGTCGACGCTTTCGTCACGGTGAAACGCGCGGAGTGGGAGCGCTACCAGGCGTACACGACGGACTGGGAGCTCGACGAGTACCTCCACTTCCTATGAGCATCGGCGAATCCCTCGTTCTCGAAGAGCTCGACCGCGACCCCGAGCCCATCCTCGCACGCCTTCGCGAGGAGGAGCCGGTCGCCTGGGCTCCGAAGCTCGGGCTCTGGCTCGTCACGCGGTGGGACGACGTGGAGTTCGTGGACCAGCACCCCGAGCTCTTCAGCGCGACGACCGAGCCCTCGTTTCTCCGCCGCGCCCTCGGGGTCAACATGATGACGCTCGACCCGCCCGAGGCGACGCGGCTCAAGACGGCGATGATGCCTCCTTTTCAGCGAAGCGGCGCAAGCGGCCGCTTTGCCGCCGAGGTTCTTCCCGAGATGTGCGACGCGCTCATCGACGCCTTTTACGAGGAGGGGGAGGCGGATCTCATGGCCGCCTACGCCAGCCCGGTGAGCGCGGGCTCGCTGAAGACGGTGCTCGGGCTCGACGACGCGAGCTGGCGGGAGGTCTGGGAGTGGTGCCGCGGTCTGTGTGCCGACATCGCCAATTTCGAGGACGACCCCGAGAAGGCGGCGCTCGGTCAGAGCGCGAAACGAGCCATCGAGGAAGCTCTCGACCGGAGGATCGCGGCCCTCTCCGATCACCCGGACGGCTCGGCGATCTCGCACCTGCTCTCGCGCGAGCTCACCCGCGAGGAGATCGTGAACAACGTTCGGCTCATGATCTCGGGCGGCGTCAACGAGCCCCGGGACGGCATCGGCTTCACCACCTGGGTGCTTCTGGGAGACGCCGCGCTCCGCGAGCGGGTCCTCGCCGATCCGAGACTGTGGCGGAGGCTCGTGGACGAAGTGCTCCGCCGGTTCACGCCTGTCGGCACCATCACCCGCCAAACGACGCGACCCGTCGCGCTCTCGGGAGCGACGATCCCGGAAGGCGCTCTCGTCGCGGGCGTGCTCCGCTCGGCGAACCTCGACGAGAGGCGATGGTCGCACCCGACCCGTGTGGACCTCGGGCGCGCCGAGGGCGGACACGCAGCTTTCGCTCTCGGCGCGCATCGGTGTCTCGGAGAGTGGCTCGGCCGCCAGGAGGTCGCCGTCGGCACCGAGCGGCTCTTCGCGCGGCTTCCGGGACTGAGGCTCCATCCCGACGAGCGCGTCGAGCTCGAAGGCTTCGAGTTCCGCGGGCCGCGCTCGCTGCGGGTGCGGTGGGATGCCTAGACCCGTGCGAGGGTTCATGTTTCCGAGGACCCCGGAAGGGAAGGCCTCGATCGTGCCCGCGCCTCCGTGGCACTACTCGGGCGAGCTCCTCACCGTCGAGTACCGCACCGACCCCGAGCGCGTCGCCGAGCTCCTGCCCGAGCCTCTCGAGCTCGCCGAGGAGGACCCCGGCGCCGTCGCGCTCATCTGGGCGGACTGGCAGTCCTGCTCCGACTCTTTCGAGGAGATCCTCGATCCCGTCCGCTCTCAGTACAAGGAGTGCTTCGCCGTCGTCCGGTGTCGTTTTCGGGGCACGACCTATTCGCGCTGCGTCTACATCTGGGTCGACAAGGACTTCGCGCTCGCGCGCGGCTACCACCAAGGCTACCCGAAGAAGCTCGGCGAGATCTGGATGACGCGTCCCGTCACCGTCGGCCGGGCCGGTCCGAAGCTCGCGACCGGCGGTCGCTTTGGCGCCACGCTCTCTGCCGCGGGGAGACGACTTGCCGAAGCGGAGCTCGACCTCACGGGACCCTCGGAGACGGGAGGCTTCGTGAACGCTCTGCCCATGCTGCACCACCGGCTCATGCCCGCCATCGAGTCGGACGGCCGCGACGCGCTCCACGAGATCGTCACGATGCGTGGCGAGGACGTCGAGCTCGGTCCCGCGTGGCGCGGCGAGCCGGAGCTCCGACTCTACGAGGCGCCCACCGAAGAGCTCGCTCGGCTCGAGCCGAAAGAGACGATCGCGGGATACTACCGGAGCGTCGGCGCGACGTGGCGCTCCGGGACGACGCTGGAAGCTACCCGTGGGTGAGATCGTGGGCGCGGGGCTCCTCTCTCACGTGCCCACCATCATGCTCCCAGAGGCGACGCGCTTCGAGCTCAACGAGGGAAAAGAGATCAGCCTCGTCCCCGGTCTTCGGCGACTGCGCCGCGACGTGCTCGATCGACTAGAGGCCGACACCTTCGTCGTCTTCGACACCCACTGGTTCT
Source organism: uncultured delta proteobacterium (assembly GCA_963786865.1). GTDB lineage: Bacteria > Myxococcota_A > Polyangia > Polyangiales > Houyiibacteriaceae > SG8-38. The sequence goes on from CAWBAV010000013.1 coordinate 51,954, forward strand.
CCACCGTCGAGCACCTGATCTCGGCGCACGCGCGTCGCTCGGGAAAGTTCACCTCCGACGAGCTGCCTCGCGGCATGAGCGGTCTTCCCTACGACTACGCGGGCGACCCCGAGCTCGCCCGGCTCGCAGCGGAAATCGCGAACGCCGGAGGCGCGCGCACCTACCCGACGGACGACCCCTACCTGCCAGTGCACTATCCCACCATCAATCTTCTCGCCTATCTGCACGCGGGCGAGCGCGTCGTCTCGGTGAGCGTCGTACAGACGGGAGAGCCCGAGGACTTTCTCGCGCTCGGCGAGGCGCTCGGCGAGGCGATCGGACGGCTCGAGCGCCGCGTCGTCCTCATGGCTTCGGGGGGCATGAGCCACCGGTTCTGGCCCCTCAAAGAGCTCGAGAAGCACGAGGCCTCGGATCCCATCCACGTCCGCACGCCGGAAGCGCGCGCCGCCGACGAAATGCGTCTCCAGTGGATGAAGGCGGGCCGCCACGACGCCATCGTCGCGAGCATGAACGACTACGCGCGCTTCGCGCCCGAGGGCCGCTTCGGACACTACTTGATGATGTTGGGAGCGCTCGGAGGCGAGACCGTCACCGCGCGCGGCGAGCTCTTCTCCGACTATGAGAACGCGACGGGGACGGGCCAGGTGCACGTCTGGTTCGAGCGCCCCGAAGCGGGCTGGACCGGGGCATCGAAGGGAGGGTCCGGATGAGATGGACGGTGCTGTGGCTGCTTCTGGTCGCGCCGAGCCTGCTACGGGCGCAGGACGATCTCCAGGTGACGCTTCTCGGCACGGGCAACCCGCGCCCCACGATGGATCGCTTCGGCCCGGCGATCCTCGTCGAGGCGGGAGAGACCACTCTCCTCGTCGACGCGGGCCGGGGAGCGATCCAGCGTCTCTTCCAGATCGGGTCCGCGGCCGAGGTGCGGGCGGTGGATCTCGTCCTCTTTACCCACCTGCACTCGGATCACGTCGTCGGCTTTCCCGACCTCTGGCTCACCGGCTGGATCTTCGGGCGCGACCGGCCCGTGGCCGTGATGGGTCCGCCGGGCACGGAGTCCATGTGCCGGCACCTCGAGCAGGCTTTCGCCTTCGACAAGAAGGCGCGCGAGAACGACGAGGGGTACCACGCCGAAGGGATCCTGCTCGACGTGAAAGACGTCCCGCCAGGCATCGTCTACGAGCGGGACGGCCTGAAGGTGACGGCCTTCGCCGTCGATCACGGCGGCGGGGTCGCGCCCGCGTACGGCTACCGCGTCGATTACCGCGGTCGCTCCGCCGCGTTCTCGGGCGACACGCGATACTACGAGCCGATCGTGGAGGCGGCGCGAGGGGTGGACGTCCTCGTTCACGAGGTCATCAGCCCCGAGGTCGAGCTGCGCCGGGCGCAGGTGGACGAGAACGCCATCGATCGGGTCATCGCCCATCACGCGAGTCCCGAGCAGGTCGGGCGCATCTTCGCCCAGGTGAAGCCGCGCCTCGCCGTCTATTCGCACATCGTGCCCTCTCCCGCTGTCGCCGAGGACCTCCTTCCTCCGACCCGCGAGACTTACGACGGACCCCTCGCTGTCGGCTACGATCTGATGACGATCCGGATCGGCGAGACCATCGATGTCTACCCGCACCGCACGGTGAGCGACAAATAGCGCGAGCGCCCGTTCTCTCAGGAGTTGCGGTTTCCCGCCGCGAAGGGTGCGCCCGGGCTCACGTCGACGACCTCGCGCTCTGGCTCGACGAGGGCGGTCTCGTGCTGGCAACGCCACCGGCTCTCTGGCTCGAGCCCTTCGACCGTGTGCCCGTCCTCGATGACGTCACCATGGTCGAAGAGATACAGACCGGTGTTGTAGAGGAGAGAAGCGACCGCGTTCGGCTCCAGCCCGCGAAAGTGACACTGGACGTCGGGCAAGCCGAGGGCGGCGAGTCCGAGCGTGTCCATGACGAGCTCGTCCTCCGACCCCTCGATGTTGAAGAGCCGGACGTTGAGCGCTCCCGTGAGAAAGAGCGCGGCGGGGGACTCCGTCGAAGCCTGGACGAACGCGTCGGGGTCGACGACGTGCAGGCTCGGATGCCAGTGGATCGCGCCCGGGCGGGTGAGCTCTACGAGAGCGAGCACGGCTCGCTGCACGAGGTCGAGGCGTTCGCGGTACTCGAGCCACGACGAAAGGATGTCGGTCACGAGCACGGCCGACGTTGCCCGTTCTGCTCGAGCTCGCGCTTGCGGAAAGTCCCACGACTGCCCGAGCGAGCGTTCCAGTTTGTCGACCTCCGGCGGACCCGAGGCCTCCGCGACGAGGGTCTGGGCGTACATCCACTTGTCGGTGAGCCGGATCTTGTGCCCTGGGTGAACGAAGGCGAGGAGGCCGCCCTCTCGATCTCCGTCGAGCGGAGCCACCCCGGGGCAGCGAGAGGCGAGAGCATCGAGCACCGCTCGTTTCCCGAGCACGGGCGGGGTCGAGAACAGGAGCTCGACGCCGTAGGTCCGTGCGAATCCTCCGTCCGTCATGGCTTGCAACGACCAGTATCGACTGTGACGGTCGCGGGGACAAGATGATGCGCGCGGGCGTGCATCGCGAGCGCTCTCGACGTACCATTCTCGCGATGCGCATCCTGCACCTCGCGGACCGGCTCACCGATCGAGGGGGCGCGTACCGGCATTTGCTCGGCGTCATCGCGAGGCAGGTGTCCGAGCACCGGGTCCACCTCGCCGTGGGTCGTGACGACGAAACGGCGCGTGCCGCATGCGAGACGTCGCTCCTCTCCGGCCTCGACGCGCGTGAGCGCCGTCCCGTATCGCTCGATACGCTGGCGGCGCGCTTCGAGCCCGACGCGGTGCAGCTCCACAATGTCGTCAACCCGGAGACGCTCGAGGCCGCGGCCCGGCTCGAAGGGATCGACAAGAGCATCGTCGTTCAGGACCACCGGTCGTTTTGTCCCGGGAGAGGGAAGTGGACGGCCGACGGGCGCGTCTGCGAAGAGACGATGTCGCGGGAGCTCTGCTCCGGGTGCTTCTCGGACGCCGCCTACTTCGAGAAGATCTTCGCGCTGACCGAGGCCCGTCTCCGCACGCTCGCGTCGTTCCGGGTGGAGGTGCTCTCGGAGTACATGAGGCGCGAGCTCGTCGCGGCGGGGCTGCGCGACGAGGCGATTCGAGTCGTTCGTCCGGCGGTCGACGGTCTCGACGCGGCCGCCGAGCCGGACGGTCCTCGATCGGTCCTCTTCGTCGGCCGTCTCGTCGAGGCGAAAGGCGTCTGGGACGCCGTCGCCGCGTGGCGCCTCGCGAGCCTCTCGCTCCCGCTCGTCTTCGTGGGCACGGGCCCTCTGAGAAAGCCGCTCGAGGAGGGAGGCTTCGAGGTGCTCGGCTGGGTACCGCACGCGCGCATGGCGTCGCTCTATCGCCGCGCCGCCTGCGTTCTCATGCCGTCGCGTTGGCAGGAGCCCTTTGGCATCGCTGGCCTCGAGGCCCTGTCGATGGGGGCTCCTGTCGCCGCCTGGAACAGCGGAGGCATCGGGGAGTGGAACGAGGCCGCTCGCGGCGTCGCCTGGGGGGACGTCGCCGGGCTCGCTCGCGAGCTGCGGGATCGGTGCCTGCGGACGTGAGCCCGCGCAAGCTGGACGCCGTCGAGCGCCGGCGAGCCCGGCTGAACGAGGCCCGCGAGGCGCCCGAATCGGAGGCGCTCGAGATCCTGCGCCGGGGCCTTTCCGATCGCGTGCAGATCGTCGTCGCCCGGGCGGCCGCGATCGCCGCCGAGCTCGAGCTCCGCGCGCTCGCCCCCGAGCTCGAGGCGGCCTTCGAGCGTCTTCGTGTGGACGCGGTGAAGTCCGACAAGGGCTGTCTCGGCAAGACGGCCATCCTCGAGGCGCTGATCCGGCTCGAGCACGCGAGCTTCGCCGTGTATCTCGACGCCATCCGCCACGTGCAGCGCGAGCCCGCCTGGGGAGGCTCCGTCGACGCCGCTGCCGAGCTCCGCGGCCTCGCGGCGGCGGGACTCGTGCAGTCGGGCCATCCCGAGGCGTCTCTCTATCTCGTGGATCTGCTCGCCGACGGTGAGAAAGCGGCGCGTATCGGGGCCGCCCGCGCCTTCGCCCAGCTCGGCCGCTACGAGGGGGCGCTCGTCCTCCGCCTCGCGCTCCACCACGGCGACCCCGAGCTCGAGGTGACGGCGGAGGTCCTGCAGGCCTATCTCGAAATCGCGCCTCCAGGCGAGTCGCTCCCATTCATCGAGACCCTTTTCGGTGGCACCGACACCGCGGTCGCCGAGACGGCGGCGATCGCGCTCGGCGGAACGCGCGTGCCGGGCGCATTCCTGGTCCTCAAAGCCCATTGGGAACGATCGCTTCAACCGTCTTTGAGGCGCGCCCTCACCGTCGCCATGGCGCTCCTCCGCTCGGAGGAAGCGACCGAGCATCTGCTCGTACGCATCTCGGAGGAGCGCGGGGCCTCCTCGAAGGATGCGCTCGCCGCTCTCGCACCCTTTCTCTACAGCGAGGAGATCCGCGAGCGGGTCGAAGGCGCGGTAGAAGCGAGCGGGGATGCCGCCCTCCGGAAGCTCTACCGGGAGTCGCTCCCGAAATGAGTGGCACGAGCAACGCCTCGTGGCACGTGAGTCCCGCCGTCGATTTGCTTGCTTATGCCTTCAGCTGGCTTCCCATCCTGCTCGCGCTCGAGCTCCTGAAAGGACGCGACGCGCAGGTCACGCTCCTGCTCCTGATCGTCGGGCTCACGTTTGCCCACCGGCACTACACCCTGCCTGTACGTGTATCTGGACCGCGAGATCTTCGAGCGCCATCCGCGCCGCTTCACGCTCTTTCCACTCCTCATGCTCGCCGGGTTCGCCGCGACCCCCTGGCTCTGGAACACGCGGGCGCGCGTCGCGGTGGCGGCGGTCGTGTTCTTCGCCGGAGCGTGGAACGTGTGGCACGTCTACATGCAGAAGTTCGGTGTCCTGCGGCTCTACGCCGCGAAAGCGGGCTCGACGGAGAAGAGCCCCGCGGCGCCGACCTCGCGCTGCTTCTGTGCTGGCCCCCTCTCTATCTCGTCTGGCTCGGACCCACCCATCGGGAGACGGTCGCGCGGAGCTTTCCCACCGTCGCCGATCTCGCCCTTCCCGCGATCGACGTCCTCGGCCGGCTGCAACCGTTCCTCGTGCCGCCCGCCGTCGCGGTCGTCGGGGCTCTCGATGCTCGTGTTTCTCGTCGCCGAGTGGCGCGCGTCCCGGTTCGGCAACGCCCCGCGGCTCGCGATGGCGGCGGGTACGAGCGCGCTCTCCGCGTCGTTTCTCTTCGTCGACCCGGTGCGGGTCTTCATGGCGTTCGCCTTCAGCCACGCCGTCGAGTACATGGTCTTCGTCTGGGCTTACCTGCGGCGGAGGTACCGGGGCCGCTCGCGCACGATCCGCTTCTCGGGCGCTGGCTAAAGCGCCCCGTCGTCGCCTACGGGGCTTCACCCTCGGCATCACGGTTGCCCTATCTGCTCGCGCGCTTCTGGGGATACGCCATCGTCCCCGAGGCGCGACCCGCCGGTGCTGCTCGGAACGACGTGGGAGCGATGGGCGTTCTACTGGAGCGTCTTCCAGTCGCTCGTTCACTTCTACTACGACGGCTTTCTCTGGAAGATGCGGCTCCCGAGCGTGAGCGCGCATCTCTGAGCTCGTGTCCGAAAAACCCACGACACCAACCGAACGATGGCCTGACCGTCAGCGCGCGTTTGGCGAGAACGGATTCACCGCGCCGACGGAATCGCCATCAGCCCATGGAGACAAGCCGGTCTTCTCCCGCGAGGCCCATGTATCATTCGTTCCGGAGACCCCGGGGATCGTAAGGCCGCGAAGGAAGCTCGAGGCGATGGGTGTGGATGCTTGGCATTGTGGCTGCCGTGATCCTCGCGGGATTGGCGCTCGTTGCGGTTTGGGCGGTCTCGGTGTACCACCAGGCGCCCGAGCGACATCTGCCCTTCCTAGATCTGCACGACTCGTTTCTCGTCACGCCGGGGGGGCAGTCCCCTTGGAGATGGCGGACGACGAGCTCAATCCGGGGTTTGCATCGAATCAGAGTCTGAGGATCCGGGCGCGGACCCCCGACCTGGAAGTGCTGGTCACTCTCTTCTCGACCCCATCGTCGCGCCTGCGATGACCGCCTTTCGGCGCGGGTGACGCGCTGTCGTGATAGCCTTCTTTCCGGGAGGTTTTCATGTCGGCACGGGTCAGTATCGATATCGCGGAGGGCTCGCAGAGCGTGACGGCGACAGTCAAGCGCCTCCTCGGCGACGCAGGGAGCATCTCTTCGGAAGACGTTCACCTTCTCTCGAACGGCTGGGTTCGGTTCCGGCGCGAGGAGAACAACCTCTATATCTCGCCGCACGCGATCGAATCGATCTTGATCGAGAAGGGCGATCTGAGCGACACGACCTGATCTCGACTCTCCTCTCGAAGCGGGAGACATGGGTGTTTTCGCGAAGGTGACCGTGACCGGTCTCGGCCGCGTCGGTCTCGCTGTCGTTCTGGCGCTCGCGTACGGACTCACCGCAAGAGACGCCGCCGCCATCGAGATCGACCGTTTCGGCGTCACCATTCTTCTCGACCCCGACAGCACTTTCTACGTGACCGAGACCCTCCAGGTCGACTTCGGCGATCTGCACAAGCACGGTATCTTTCGAACGATCCCCGTCGACTACGGCCGGACGGAGAACGTCGCCGGCGCCCCGATCTCGACTCGGTACTCGATCCGGCTCTGGGTGCTCTCGGTGCAAAACGAGAGGGACGAGCGCTACCCGTACACGGTCTCCCGTCAGGGGCGGGACGTCTTTCTTCGCATCGGCGACCCCGACCGCACCGTGACCGGGCCCGTCACCTACGTGATCACCTACCGGGTCCAGCGGGCCATCAACCGCTTCGAGGGCCACGACGAGCTCTACTGGAACGTCACCGGGACGGAATGGGACTGGCCGATCCACGAGGCGGGTGTCCAGGTCCACCTCCCCGAGGGAGTGACGGAAGACCAGGTGCTGCATGAGACCTTCACGGGTCCCATGGGCTCGAAGACGACTCGGGCCTCGGAGAGCTTCGAAGGCCGAACGTATCGCGCCACCGTCGGGGGGCTGGGGCCGTCCGAAGGACTCACCGTCGTCCTCGGCCTCCCCAAGGGAGTGCTCCAGCCGCCCTCGGCGGCGAGGGAGCTCTGGTGGACTCTATCGGACAACGTCGGCTACGTTCTCGCCGCGCTCCTGCCCCTCGTCTCCCTGCTCGTCCTCTCCTACCTCTACCTGACGGTCGGGCGCGACCCGGGCCGGAAGATGCCGATCGTCGTGGAGTACGAGCCTCCGGTGGAGCTCTCTCCTGCGGAAGTGGGGAGCCTTCTGGACGAGAGGATCGATACGCCCGACATCGTCTCGACGGTGCTCGATCTCGCGGTCCGCGGCTATCTGAAGATCCGCGAAGTCGAGACGACGAAGCTCCTGTTTCTGACCCAGAAGGACTACATCTTCGAGAAGGTGAAGCCGGCCGACGACTTCCTCTCGGGGCACGAAAGGACGTTTCTGGAGGCGCTGTTCGCCTCCGAGGACGTGGTCCTGCTCTCGAGCCTGAAGAACAGCTTCTACGCGACGATTCCGACGATCCGCAAGGCGATCGCGGCGCAGATGCTCGAAAAGGACCTCTTTCCCCGCGACCCCGAGAGAGTGCGCCAGCTCTATCGCAGCATCGGATGCACCGTCGCCGCGTTGCCCCTGGTTCTGGGGCTCGTCCTTCTTTCGACGCACGCGGTAGAGGCACTGATTCCGCCCGATCCCGGCAGCTTCTTCCTGTTCCTGCTGCTGTCGCTCGCTCTCACCGTTCTCATCTTCGGTATCTTCTCGAGAGTCATGCCCTCGAAGACACCCAAGGGAGCGAAGCTCGCGCGGTACTGCCTGGGGCTCAAAGAGTTCATCGAGCGGGTGGAGAAGGATCGACTCGTGAGCCTGGCGAAGAGCGACCCGACGCTCTTCGAGCGGGTCCTCCCGTATGCCGTCGTGCTCGGGGTCGCCGACGAGTGGGCCGAGCGATTCGAGGATCTCTTGACCGAGCCACCGTCGTGGTACGTCTCGCCTTCTCTCGCTGCCGGGAGCCTCTTTTCTCGCGCGATGGTCACGAACATCGGTCAGAGCCTGCACGCCATGGGGTCGACCCTCACCTCTCGTCCGAGCGCGAGCTCGAGCAGCGGCGGGGGCAGCTGGCGCAGCAGCGGGGGAGGCGGAGGCTTCAGCGGATTTGGCGGCGGCGGCTCGAGCGGGGGGGGCTTCGGCGGGGGCGGGGGCGGGAGCTGGTAGCGCCTCTCGACGACCGGTGGCGCACGGGCGCGCGGTTCGGTTAACCTCGCCTCGTCTTGCGCAAGGACGAGCTCCGCTTCGGCATCCTCGGCACCGCCAATATCGGTCGGGCGGCGGTGATTCCCGCGATTCAGGCTTCGAGTAACGGCAAGGTCGTCGCGGTGGCGAGCCGCGACGGCGATCGCGCGCGGGAGTTCGCGGCGACGCTCGGCGATTCCCTCGCACTACGGGAGCTACGAGGCGCTCCTCGAGAGCGAGGAGATCGATGCCGTCTACATTCCGCTTCCGAACAGCCTGCACCGCGAGTGGACCGTCAGGGCCGCCGAGGCGAGAAAGCACGTGCTCTGCGAGAAGCCTCTCGCGCTCGACGCCTCGGAGTGCGACGAGATGGAGGCCGCGGCGGCCGAGCACGGGGTCGACGCTCATGGAGGCGTTCATGTACCGCTTCCACCCGCGCACCGAGCGGGTCCTCGAGCTCGTTCGCGCAGGCGCCGTCGGACCTCTTCGCGCGATCTCGGCCTCGTTCTCCTTCCGGCTCACCGAGGCCCGACAACATTCGCCTGCAGGCCCGATCTCGGAGGCGGCGCGCTGATGGATGTGGGCTGCTACTGCGTGAACGTCGCCCGGACGCTCGCCGCCGCGGAGCCCGTCGAGGCCCAGGCCTTCGCCGCCTGGGCGGAGACGGGGGTCGACGCCCAGATGGCGGGCACGCTCCGCTTCGAGGACGGCCTCTTCGCGCAGCTCGACTGCGCTCTCACTCTCGAGCGCCGGGAGTCCTACGTCGCCGCCGGACCCGAGGGCTACCTCGTCGATCGCCTCGGCGTTTCTCCCCGGCACCGCCGAGACGGAGATTGTCGAGCACCGAGGCCGCGGGGGAGTGAACCGCCACGCCGTCGAGGGAGCCGATGAGTATCGCCTCATGGTCGAGCACTTCGCCGGTGCCGTCCTGAACGGGCACCCGCTGCGGTTCTCGGCCGCCGAGGCGGCCGCCAATATGCGCGCTATTTCGGCGCTTTACCGCTCGGCGCGCAACGGGGGGCGGCCCGAGCCCGTCGATTGATACCCGTTTCGTCCAGGAGAGATTCGTGAGAATGGCCGTGACCAGCCTCGTCGTCCTGAGCGCCTTCACGCTCGCCGCTCAAACTCGGGAAGGCGAGCCCCATCGATTTCTCGAGACCCATGCGGGGTTCACCGCCGCCGAGCTGCGCTCCATGGACGAGGGCGGCGTCGTCGTCAAAGTGCTCGACACGGGGGACGCCCGGGAGGTCGCGATCGTCGGTGTCGCTCGCATCCGCGCTACCACCGATTTCTATCTGCGTATGTTTCGGGACATCGAGCGGTTCGATACCGCGGCGACGCGCGCGAAGAAGATCTCCTCTCCGCCCCGCCCCGAGGATTTCGCCACGATGCGCATCCCCGCGGCGGATTTGAAGTCGCTCGAGACCTGCCGCGTCGACGCCTGCGACGTGAAGCTAGGTGAGCCCACTCTCGAGCGCTTCCAGAGCGAGGTGGACTGGGCGACTCCGAACGCCTCGTCCGTGGCCGAGTCCATCTTACGCGAGCAGGCCCTCGCCTTCGCGAAGGCCTATACCGAGGAAGGAGCGAGCGCTCTCGGCGTGTATCGGGACAAGCGTCAGCCCTCCTACATCGCGACGGAGTTCGAGATCCTCCTGCGCCAGTCGCCCTATGTTCTCGACTACCGCCCCGAGCTTCACCGCTACCTCCTCGACTATCCTGCGGCGCGCCTCGAGGGCGCGGAAGACTTTCTCTACTGGGGCGAGTACGATCTCGCGTCGAAGCCGCTCCTGCGCATGAGCCACGTCACCATCTACCCGCTGGAAGAAGGCGAGAACGCCTCGGTCATCATCGCCGCCAAGCAGATCTTCTTCAGTCACTACTTCGTCACCGGACTCGAGCTGAACGTTCTCGCCCGCGATCGGCGAAGCGATGAAACGGCCTTTTATCTCGTGACGGTGCTGCGCGAGCGCACCGATGGTTCAGGAGGGATGTTCGGGAAGATGCTCCTGCGCACTCTTCAAGAGCCGGTGCGAAAGGGCCTCGAGGCGTACTTGAGGTCCACCCAGTCGGCCGTCGAGACGTACTACCGGCAGCAATAGCACTCGCGAGCGGCTCTCTACCGCGTCGATCTCGGGTTTTCTCTCTCAGGCGTCCTCCGAGTGACCTCGACGTCGGATTGTGTCGGGTCTCTCTACCGGCGCGTCACCGTGATCCCAACGACACGGCGTCTTCGTTGGCAAACGAAATCCCCAGGTGCAATTCTCTCTGAAATACGGTAGCCTGGACGTAAACCAAAACATCTTCAGTCGCCCCACAGGCCTTCTTCCCCGACGGGCCTCGGCTAGGTGGCTGCGGGCTCCGCGGAGCGTCCCCGGCGCTTCGCGAATCTCCGCAGAGAACGGAGTTGTGCCATGAGGCTCGTTCCCCGCGCACTCGTCCTCGCCCTCGCGCTGTCCGTCGAGGTCTCGGCCGAAGAAGTGCTCGTCCTCGCCGACGGAAACCGGATGTCCGTCGCGTCTTACGATGTCCAGGGAACCGTCGTCGTCATTCGGACGCTCGAGGGCAAGCTGCGGTCCTTTCCTCTGTCCTACGTGGATCTCGAGGCGTCTCGTGGGGCCGAAGCGGCCCCGACGCGCCCCGGGACTCCGGGAGACCCCGTCTCCGACGTCGGCCCGGCCGCCTCTGCCGCCGCAGCCATCCCCGACGATCGTGAGGCGAGGCTCCGGTGGGCGCTCGAGCACTTCGGGATGCAGGAACTGCTGCAGATGTTCGGGCGCGGCATGGAGTCCGGGATGGATCGTGGAGGGGCGGCGCTCCCCGCCGACCTCGACGATGCGTTGAGGGAGGCCTTTCGAGCGCCCTTCGAGCCGGCTTCCTTTTTTGATCGCGTCCAGTCCGAGTTTCTCACTCGCGCCGACGCCCGCTCGGTCGACGTCTGGTTGAAATGGCTCGAGTCTCCGACGGCGCGAAGGGTCGTGCCACAGGAGGAATGGGTGCGTTTGATGAACGAGCCCAACCCCGAAGGCGGCGACTCCCGTTTGCGGGAGAACCAGGTGCAGAGGCTCCTTTTGGCGGGCCATCCGTTGGGCGGCTTCTACCCGGCCTTCGTCGGCGGCCTCGCCGAGATGATCCGAAGCATGACGGCGGTGGCCCCCGAGTCGGTCGCGGGTCTCTTCGACTCCGCAGACTGGCGCCAGCTCGAGTCCGGCGACGGGACGACGGAGAGGGAGATCGAGACCGCTCTTCTGCGCGCCTACCGATTGCTGAGCGACGCCGAGCTCGAGCCCTACGTCCGCTTCTGGGAGTCTCCCGACGGCCGGAACGTCGGGACCGCACTCCGCGCGTCGCTCGCCGCCGTCTATCGCGCCGCGGGGGGCGCCGCGGGCGCCGCCGTCGTTCGCCTGAGCGAGAACTATGCCGGCGTCGAGCAGCCAAGCGCCCAGACGCTGAGCTTCGCGGATTGCAACTTCGAGTTTACCGCGCCCGCGACCGGCTGGGCGCCGTTCGACGTGAAGCGCTTCAACAATCACGCCGTTCTCGGCTACCTCCGCCGCAACCCACAGATCGGCTTCATGATCGTCTCCGAGCACGACCCGGACCTGGCAGGAATGTCGAGCGAGGCGGCGACCTCCATCGCTCGCGCCAATCTCGAGGCTGGCAGCAAGGATTACCGGTTCCTCTCGGAGGAGCCCTGGACCGTTTCCGACATGGACGGCGTGCGTATGAGCTCGGAGTCCGTCCTCGCGGGTCAGCCCGCGTACTACGTGCACTGGATCTACTCGACGGGCGGCTCCGTGTATCAGCTCGTCGCCTGGGGAACGAAGAAGGAGCTCGATCTCGAGACGTTGACCGCCGAGGCCGAGGGTCTCTATCCCGGTTTTCGGACGCTCGAGACGGCGAGTCCCGCCACCGTCGTTGCGACCGATCTGCTCACCGACGTTCGCTCCGAGCGGTACGGCTATACCATGCGTCTCTCCGGCGCCTCCTGGATGCCCTGGAACGACCTCGAAACGAGCGCGCCGGAAGCGGACCTGGGGGGGCTTCGCGGGAGCTCCGCGTTTCTCGTCGTGCCGGTTCAGCTCGGCGATCTCGACCCCTCGCTCGACGCGCTCACCGCGGCGCTCCTGAAGCGGCTCGAGATCGATGGGCCGTCTCCGGGCGGGCGAGACGGCGAGGGTCTCGGAGACGCCGTCCGGCGCGGGCGGACGATGGACTACCGCAGGAGCGTCGAGGAGACGGACTACACTTATCGTCTCCACGTCTGGAAAGGTCGGCACGTCGGCTACCTCGTTGCCGCGTGGACCTCGGAGGGAGGCGCGGAGTCGCTCGACCCCGTGCTCTCGCGGTTCGACTTCGATCCCGAGCACGTGCCGCCGCCACCCTCCGGCCTGACGGACCGCGAGAAGCACTGGCAGGGCGTCATCCTTCACGACATCGGTCTGCAGTACTTCGAGGACGATCAGTACGGGCTCAGCGAGGGCTACTTCCGGACCGCTTCCGAGTTGCGACCGACGGACAGCGAGTCCTTCCTCTACGAGCTCACCGCGCTCAGCTTCACGTCGCGCTTCGCGGAGGCGCTGGAGCTCCTGGACGGAAGGGGAGCCGCGTTCGCGGACAACGTGGACGTGCAGTCCTACCGCCCCTTCCTCCTCGCCAAGCTCGGCCGGGGCGAGGAAGCCACGAAGCTCTACCACGAGCTGTTTGCGAACGGGTACCAGAACGACTCGGATCTTGTGGGACTACGCGAACCTGCTGCTAGATTTGGAACGGGCCGACGAGGCGCTCGCGGAGGTCGTTCGATATCGCAAGGACCGAGATTCGGTCTCGGCCACGCGTCTCGAGGCGCAGCTTCACGAGCGCGCGGAGCGCTACGACCGCGCCATCGAGATCCTCCAAACGGCGCACGTCGCCTATCCGTCCGAGACCAAGGTGACGCTCGACCTGCTCGATGCCTACTACGACGCGGGACGCTACCAGGACGTCGTGGACGAGGCGGCCGGGCTCACCGCCAAGTCCGCTGCACCGGGGCCAATCTACCTTCGGAGCGGGCAAGCGCAGCTCGCGCTCGGCCAGATGAAAGAAGCGAAGGTCGCGTTCGCGGCAGCGCTCGAGGCCGATCCCAAAGACGGCGACGCGCGCGACTATCTCGACTACGTTTCGGGGCTCCTCGGCCAGGGAGATCACGAGCTCGCGCGGCGTCCCGTCGAGCCCGTCTCTCTTCCCGCGAGTCTCGGCGGGCCTCCCGAGCCCGGAGAGGCCTTCGCGGAGGCGAGCCGCGACTACGGCGCCTTCTATCTCGACCGCTCGACGGCGATCGCTTTCCGCCCGGGCGAGGACTATCGGCGGACCGATCGCTACGTCGTCCGCCTCACCGACCAAAAGGCCATCGATACGTTCAGCTCCTTCGCGTTCGAGCTCGACCCTCTCACCGAGCGCCTCTTCGTGAACGAGCTGCGAGTCACGGACGGGGAGGGCCGAACCGTCGCCGAAGGCGAGCTCTCGAGCTACTACGTCACTGATGACGCGTCGGACGGCATGGCGACGTCCGACAAGCTCTTGAACGTTCCCGTGCCCGGCCTCTCCGTGGGAACGACGCTCACGCTCACGGTGACGCTCGAGCGGCTGAAGGCTCCGAGCGAGATGCCTTTCGTCCGCCACACCTTTTCTTCGGGGTTTCCGGCGCTTCGCTCGAGCCTCTACCTGTCGGGAGATCTCGGCGCGGTGCGCTACGAGGCCGTGGGCGCGGAGGCGGATACTCGGGCCGAAGGCGGAGCGCTCTGGACGGTCGAGTCCCCTCCCCTCTATCGCACCGAGGACTACTCCGAGTTCGTCGAGCGTTTTCTTCCCTTCGTCTGGGTGGGCTCGAGCGGCGAGAACTGGGAGGCCATCGGTCGCGACTACCTCGCGGACATCGAGGAGCGTCTCGTCGTCGACGAAAAGACGCGCGAGCTCGCGCGCGAGCTCGTCCGGAACCAGACGACGCGAGAGGCGAAGATCGAAGCCCTCGCCGACTACGTGCAGGCGAGCCTGACCTACAAGGCCATCGAGTTCGGCCGGCGTGCCTGGCTCCCGAGCCCTCCGAGCCAGATCGTCGAGAACCGCTACGGCGACTGCAAAGACCACGCGGCTCTTTTCTACCTCCTGCTGAGAGCGCTCGACGAGCCCGCCGAGCTCGTCCTCGTGAGCACGACCACGGAGATCCAGCCCGAAGTGCCCTCCATGGATCAGTTCAACCACATGATCGTCTTCGCGCCGAGCTACGGAGGAGGGCACTTCTTCGACCTCACCGACAAGAACCACGATCTCGCCACCCTGCCTCCGCTCGGGCTCGGGGGGAAGAGCGCGCTCTTGTTGGACCCGCAGCGCCCGCGGCTCGTCCAGATTCCCGACTATCCCGACGACAGCAGCCGGGCGCGGGCCACGCGGACCCTGACGGTCGATGGCGAGGACCTCCTCGTGAGCGAGGAGATCTCCTTCGAGGGCTACTACGGCGCCTGGATGCGCTCGGGCTTCAAGAGCAGCGACGCCGCGGCGCGCCGCGAGCGCGTGCTCCGCTATCTCGACACCGGCCGCCGGGTGACGGTCGACGAGCTCGAGATCGACAACCTCGCCGACCCGAAAAAGGCGCTCGTCTTCCGCCTGCGGTACCGCCTCCACGGAGTGCTGCACGAAGCGGACGACAAGCTCATCGGCAGGATTCCCGCCGCCTGGGAGAAGACCCTCCTGGAGGTGCCCTGGGAGCCGGATCGCAGGACGCCTTATCGGCTCGCCTACCCGCTCTCGGTCCAAAGCGAGGTGCACGTCACGCTCCCCGAGGGCTATGTGCTCGCTTCCGAGCCCAGGTCTGACGAGGCGACCGATCCCGACCTCGTACGCTGGCGGGTCTCGACCGAAAGCTCGCGAGACGAGCTCGTCGTGCGCCTCGAGAGCTTGAGACCTCAGGCGCGAGGCTCGGCGAGCGACTATCGAAAGCTCGCGACGACCGTCTCGAGCTTTCTCGACGCCGCCGAGCCGAGCCTCGTGCTCGCGCGAAGGTGACCGCTAGCCCCGATCCGACTTTCTCGAGGGTATGGTCGATGCGAGATCGCTTGAAAAACCCAGGTCGGAAGAAGCGAAAAGGCTCGGTCCGCCAGAGTCACATACGGTGAGCTTGTTAGCGTGCCGCCGAACCGGGAATCGAAGCCCACAGGCCGACTTTTCGGTGATCCCCACCGTCCATTTTCTTCGGATCGGGGCTAGCGGAGCCAGCCGGGAGGCACGCCCGCGCGCCTTCCTTCTTCGATGACCGCCTGCTTCTGACTGCGCGCCTGCTCGAGCCGCTGCTCGAGCGCCTGCCGCGCCGTCCCGCCCGACATGTTCTCGTTGTACTCGGGACGCTGGAGCTGGGCCTCGAGGTCGCGGATCCTCGCGTCCAGAGGGTCGAGGCGGCCCCGCCAGTAGGCCTCGGTACGCGTCGGATCTTCTCCCGCCGTAGCGCTCTCTTCGGTTTCGGCCGCCGTCGCTTCCGTTTCGGACCCTTCTTCGGTCGAGCTCGCGGCGGTGCTCGCGCCCGTCACCTGGGTCATCGGGCCTTCCGCGTACCGGAGGTCGGCCTCCGTGTAGTTGTGGCTTCCGGAAGCCTCGACTTTCTTGCGGCGCTCTTTCTCCTTCCGCGCGACCTCGGCGAGGGACTGCGCCCAGACGGAGCTCGCGAGGAGGAGAAACGCCGCCGTCCACATCAGGCGTCTCATCGTGATGCCTCCTTTGTGTTGCAGGCCCCCATTGTTAGTGCAGGGCCGGGGGCGGTGCAAGCACGGCGGCGAGGCGGCCCCGGGGAATCCGTGGCAGCTCCGTGCATTGGAACGCCGCCGATCGGACACTCGCTGTCCGCGAGTGGATTCGGATCCGGCGGCGGTCCCGCTACCCTCTAAATACGGTCGCGGATGTCCAACAGCAACCGGGCAACGAGATAGACGGCGCCGGCGAAAAGCGCGATGCCGACCATGCTCTCGAGCGAGCTCGCCCATGTGCCGCAGTCGTCGCAGAGCGAGAAACTCATGGACTATCGCTCGGCGCCAATGGCCACGCCTGCGCCCATCCAATAACGAACCAGACCCAAGATCACTCCGATCACGTGGGCGACGATCCCGGAACGAACCCAATCCTCGATCGTGAGTCCGCATCCGTGGCAGATGTCGATGAGCGAGAACGACATACCCGTTCGACACCGGATGCATCGCGAAGGTTCCGCGAGGGCGGCTGGAGGCTCGCCTCCTTCCTTGTACTTTGCCAGTCTTCGGAGACCTCTTCGTCCGCACCGGGGATGCACCTCGGCATGCCCGTCCGTACGGCCAGTGGCAACGGACCTTCCGGTTCGCGCCTCCGGCGGCTTGCTTTAGCGCGACGCCCCTACCCTGTTACACTGCCGCCAGCTCGAATCGAGAAGGAGACAGGATGCGGCTACGTGCTACCGGACTCACGATGCTCGTCGGACTCATGGCCGTCGCGGCGCTTGCGCAGGATCAAGAGAAAGAATCGAGCGAGAAAGTATCCGCGGCGGACAAGCCGATTCTGGCCGAGGAGAAGCTCTCGACGACCGAGCATCGCGCGCGGGTGGGCGGCGTGGAGATTCCTTATACCGCCACCGCGGGCCAGCTCGTGCTTCGCGGCGAAAAGGGCAAGGCGCGCGCCAACATGTTCTTCGTCGCCTACACGAAAAGCGGCGTGACCGACGAGAGGTCGCGGCCCATCACCTTCGCGTACAACGGGGGGCCGGGCTCGGCCACGGTCTGGCTGCACATGGGTGTCCTCGGCCCCAAGCGGGTTCAGATGGCCCTGGAGGGATTCCAGCCCGCTCCGCCTTATCGTCTCGTCGACAACGAGCACACGATCCTCGACGTGACCGACGTCGTCGCCATCGACGCGATCTCCACGGGATTCAGCCGCGCCGTCGACGGCGAGGACCCCAAACAGTTCCACGGCGTCGAGCAGGACCTCGATGCGTTCTCCGAGTTCATCCGTCTCTATCTCACGAAGTTCGATCGCTGGGCGTCGCCCAAGTACCTCTTCGGCGAGAGCTACGGGACGGTGCGCTCGGCGGGTCTGTCGGAGAAGCTCCAGTCCCGCTATGGCATCGAGCTCAACGGAATCGTCCTCGTCTCGTCGGTCATCGATTTTTCGACGCTCCGGGAGGCGCCGGGAAACGACCTGCACTATGTAGCCTTTCTTCCGACCTATACCGCCGCCGCCTGGTACCACAAGAAGCTGCCCCCGGAGCTCGCGGGCTCGCTCGAGAGCGCGCTCGAACAGTCGCGCGAGTTCGCTTTCGGCGACTATCTCCTCGCGCTCACGAAAGGTAATCGCCTGACGCCCCAGGAGACCTCGGAGATCGCGGCTCGGGTCGCGAAATTCACGGGGTTGTCGAAGGAGTACGTCGAGAGCGCCAACCTCCGCGTCAACCCGGCGCGGTTCCGGAAGGAGCTGCTGCGCGACGAGCGGCTCGTGATCGGGAGGCTCGACGGCCGCTTCACCGCGATCGACGCCGACGCCGCGGGGGAGCGCCAGGAGTTCGATCCGTCGAACACGGCGCTCCAGGGCGCGTATACGGCGCTGTTTCTCGACTACGTACGAAACGAGCTCGGATGGGACACCGACCTGCCCTACGAGACGAGCGGCGACGTGCGCCCCTGGGACTACAACACCCAATATCGAGCGCACTACCTGAACCTTCTCGATTCGCTCCGGACGGCGATGGCGCGCAATCCGTTCCTGAGAGTGCTCGTCGCGAACGGGTATTACGACTCCGCGACTCCCTTTGCCGCGACCGAATGGACGTTCGACCACCTCGGGTTCGAGCCCACCTATCGAGAGCGGGTGGAGATGACCTACTACGAAGCTGGCCACATGATGTACATCCATCCCGACATGCTCGCGAAGCTCAAGAAAGACGTGGCCGCTTTTTACGCGGTCACCCTTTCGCCCTTGGCCGGGACGCGGACGAATCCCACGGAGCCTCAGTAGCATCGACGAATCCGCGAGCGGCTCCGCGACGGCCAGGGTGAGGCTTTCAGCTCGGGGACGCTATCCCGACACGGCGACCGATTTGCCGACGTATTCCGGGCTCTCCGCGGCAGCGGTCAGAAAGCGGGCGACCTGCCCCCGGCTGACCTCCATCCGGCGCGTCTCGCCCTCGAGCGAAACGAAGGGAGGGTCGTCCGTGGGTCGGTCGGTGAGGTGGACGGGCTGGACGAGCACCCATTCGAGTCCGCTCACACGAACTTCGAGCTCCTGGGCTTCCGTGTCGCGGATCTGCGGGTGGAGGACCAGCCGGAAGAGCGCGCGATCGACGAAGCGGAGCCGGTCTCGCGTCTCGCCGACGCCGTAGCTGGTCTGGACGACGAGCCGCGTGACACCGCGCTTCTTCATCGCCGAGATGACGTTGCTCGTCCCTTTCGAACGGACGTCCATGGGCGTGCCCGCAGTTCCGAAAAGGCGCACTCTCAGCGGATTCTCGGTGATGCCGAGCGTGACGACGACGGCGTCCTGGCCTTCGACGGCGGCGTCCACCGCCTCCTGGTCCTGGACGTCTCCCGAGACGGTCTTCAGGCTGTCGCGACCGTTCCGGAGCTCGTCGGCGTGTCGCGAGAAGGCGGTGACCTCATGACCGAGGGAGAGGAGCCTTTCCACCGTGGCGCGCCCGGAGCCTCCCGTCGCGCCAACGACCAACATCCGCTTGGGTATCGAGTTCATTTTGCCTCCTTCGGGGTTCTTGCCTGACGTCCATCATCCATTCATCTGGACGGACGGACAATGGTTGTTCGTCCGAAGTTAATGCTCATTCGTCTTTGAATCTGGACATCCGGGTCGCAGGAATGCATGATGGGACGATGGAGCGACAGGTCCCGGGGACGCCTTCCGACCCGCTTGGTGAAGTCCTGCACCTGTTCCGGATGAGCGGGACGTTCTACTGTCGCTCCCACTTCACCGCGCCCTGGGGACTCGACCTGCCCCCGATGCCGGGCACGTTGATGTTCCACGTCGTGACCGCGGGTCAGTGCTGGCTCGAGGTTGGGAGTGGAGAGCCCCGACGGCTCGACCGCGGCGACCTCGCGCTCGTGCCGCACGGGGCGGGGCATCGCCTCTCGAGCGAGCCGAGCGCGCCCGCCGCCCCGTTGTTCGACCTGCCGCGCGAGGAGGTGAGCGAGCGTTACGAGATCCTCCGGCACGGCGGTGGCGGGACCGGGACGAGGATGATGTGCTGCGCGGTGCGGTTCGACCATCCCGCGGCCGAGCGGCTCGTCGAGCTTCTGCCGCCCGCGATCCACCTCGAGGCGTGGAGCTCACCCGAGATGGACTGGGTCTCGAGCACGCTACGGCTCATCGAGCTGGAAGCGAACGAGCTCCGTCCCGGGGGCGAGACGGTGTTGACGCGCCTCGCCGACATCCTCGTCGTCTACGCCCTCCGGTCCTGGGTGTCGCACGACCCTTCTGCGCGCCGGGGCTGGCTGGGCGCCCTGCGCGACCCGCGGATTGGAGCGGCCATCACGGCCGTCCACCGCGCGCCTGCGCGCGCCTGGTCGGTCGAATCGCTCGCGACCGAGGTCGCCATGTCGCGCTCGGCTTTCGCCGCCCGCTTCACCGAGCTCGTGGGCGAGCCCGCCATGCGCTACGTGACGCGCTGGCGGATGCTCGTCGCGACGCGTTGGCTCGAGCAGGACGACGACAGCCTCGCCGAGATCGCAGAGCGACTGGGCTACGAGTCGGAAGCCGCGTTCAGCCGGGCGTTCAAGCGCGTGAGGGGCGTCTCGCCGGGAGCGGTGAGGCGACGGAAAGAGCTCGAAGGTCGAGGGCCGGCGCGGTAGTTCGGCCTTCCCTCGCGCTTTGGTGTCCCTCACTCAGGCGCTACCCGGGCGATCCACGTACGGCCTTGAAAGAATCACCGGGGGTATGACAAAACATCTTCGTTCGTCATTCAGGAAAGAGGGAGCGGATGAACCAGCAGATGAAAGGCCTCTCCATTCTCGTTCTGCTCGTGGCGTTGGTACCGGCATTGGCGTCGGTCAGTGTCGCGCAGCAAGCCGATAGGGTGTACGTCAACGGTAACGTCTATACCGTCGATGAAGATTTCAGCAAAGCCTCCGCCTTTGCGGTGAAAGATGGTGCTTTCATCTATGTCGGCGACGACGCGGGCGCCCGGGCCCATGTGGGTCCTCTCACTTTCGTCGTCGATCTGGAGGGCAAAACCGTCATTCCAGGCTTGCATGATGCTCACATCCACATCCGGCTCGGAGAAAGGGAGCTGTACCCGCGAATTCCGGACATCAGGCCGTCCATTGGTGAATGGGCTTCCGTAGAGCGAATGCAGGAAGTGATCAAGCGCTCCCTGGCTACCGGAGATGGAATGCGGCCCGGGCCCGAGCCGCGGTGGCTCGTCTTGATCGGCTGGATGTCGGATGTTTGGGACCCGCCGGTGTTCCGCAAGGAGCTGATCGACGCCGTGGCCCCGGACAATCCCGTCTACATCATCCGGTACACGCATGGCAGCGCCGCGAATAGCAAAGCCTTGGAGCTCGCGGGCATCACCCGCGACACTCCCGACCCCGAGGGCGGGCACATCAAGAAGGACGAGAACGGGGAGCCCACCGGTGAGTTCGTCGAGAGAGCACCGCGGCAACTACTCGACCTCATTCCACCCCTGTCCCCCATGACCGACTACGAGCTGAGCCGAAACCTCGTCGAAGGGACTCAATTGGCCCTCGCCAGCGGACTCACCACGCTTCACGGCGCCAGCAGCGGCACGAATTACGATGACGTCCAAAGGGAGCTGAAGCTCTACGAAGTGGGTCTGCTCAGGATACGGATCAACCAAATGGTCAACGAGGAAACGGCGAAGAAGCTGGGCAAGCCGATGAACTACGAGAATAGATTCTTCGTGCAATCGGTCAAGACGCTTCTGGACGGAGCGCTGGGGTCGAGGGGCGCCCACTTCCTCGAGGAGTACGCCGACTACCCGGATTTCTACGGGGAACCTCGAGCCTCAGAGGACGAAACCGCTCGAGCGGCGATCGATCTGCTCGATATTGGCTTCAACATGAGGATCCACACCATTGGTGACGCCGCCAACCGGACCGCACTCAATGCGTTCGAAAGGGCTCTGAAGGCAACCGGGAAAGACGGCAAAGACGTCCGGTTCGCTCTCGAGCACTGCCAGGTGCTCAGTCGCAAAGACATCCCC
This sequence comes from uncultured delta proteobacterium, assembly GCA_963786865.1. Classification (GTDB taxonomy): domain Bacteria; phylum Myxococcota_A; class Polyangia; order Polyangiales; family Houyiibacteriaceae; genus SG8-38. Next base: position 73,483 of record CAWBAV010000013.1, read on the forward strand.
AGACTCGCCGAGCTAGGGGTGATCGCTTCGATGCAGCCGCTGCATGCCACCGAGGACATGCACTTTGCCGAAGCCCGGTTGGGACCCGAGCGCCTGAAGGGTGCTTACATCTGGAAAACACTGCTGAAGCTCGGCGTCGTGGTCGCGACCGGGACGGATTATTCCGTCTCGCCTTACAACCCGTTCTACACGCTGCATGCGGCGGTCACCCGACAGGACAGGAACAACAATCCTCCAGGCGGCTGGTTCCCCGAGGAAGCGATGAGCCGAGAAGAGGCTTTGCGGGCGGCCACCATGGCCGGTGCCTACGCCATGCACGCGGAGGACATCCTCGGATCCATCGAGGTGGGAAAGCTCGCCGATTTCGTGGTCATCCCCGTGGATTACATGACCATACCGGCCGAGGATATCTGGAAGATCGCGCCAGACATGACGGTTATCGGGGGCGAGGTGGCCTACACGAGGCCCGTCGAGGTCCAATAGCGAGCACGGATCCGAAGTGGAGATGCTCCCGTTGAGAGATCGCCAATGACGTGAACCTTCACTGGTCGTTATCGAGGCGTCAGCCAGATCCTTCTCCAGGAGCGAGGCCCACGCATCGGGTCTATCCCCGTAAATGCAATCAATTGTAAGGATTCCGTTAGGCCCGCTCCGACCCGCCTCGTCGCGCCGATAATGAAACGGGATGTGGCGCTTCGACTTGATCTTGGCGATGTCGCTCATTCTGTTTTCCAGCACCGCCGTCGCCGAGGTCGTGGCGCTCAGGGACGGGACTCGGCTCGACGTTCAGGGGTACGAGCTGAGAGACGAGGTCGTCGTGTTGACGCTGCTCGATGGCGAACGTCAGTCGGTTCCACGGGTCGACTTCGATCTCGAGACGACGGAGCGTCTCAACCCCGGGACTCGGGAGTCGAACGCCGAGCTTCCGCCGTTCTCCCCGCCCGCGCCCCTGGCGCCGGACGTCGTCTCACGGGACTCCGAGGGACGCATCACGGCGAGGGCGACCCGCCTCGCGGAGCCCATCGTCGTCGACGGCAGACTGGACGACCCGGTCTACTCCGGCGTCAAACCGATCAACGGTTTCATCCAGCAGGAACCGCTACGAAGGCGAGCCGGCCACCGAGAGGACAGCGAGGCGTGGGTCTTCTTCGACGAGCGCAACCTTTACGTCTCCGCCCGCTGCTGGGACAGCCATCCGGAGCGGATGGTGGCGAACGAGATGCGTCGCGACCACCGCAACATCCGCCAGAACGAGAACTTTCGCGTGGTGTTCGACACCGACTACGACCGGCGGAACGGATTCTACTTCGCGACCAATCCCCTGGGCGCCATCCGGGACCAGTCGATCGGCGACGAAGGTCAGAACCAACAACCTCGACTGGAACACGGTCTGGGACGTCAAGGCGTCCATGGACGAGCAGGGCTGGACGTTCGAGATGGCCATTCCCTTCAAGTCACTGCGGTTCAAGCACACCGGCCCCCAGGTCTGGAGCTTCAACCTGCGCCGCAACGTGAAGTGGAAGAACGAGACCTCCTCGCTCGCGCCGATTCCCGCCGCCCAGGGCGGTCGGGCCTTGTTCGTCTTCTCCGAGGCGGCCACCCTGGTCGGCGTCGAGGTTCCGGGCTCGAACCGGAACCTCGAGCTCAAGCCCTACGGCCTGTCCTCGCTGACGACGGACCAAACGCCGATGTGCCGTGTCTCGAACGACCCCGACGCGGACTTCGGCTTCGACGCCAAGTACGGTCTGACCAGCGGGCTCATCGCGGACTTCACCTACAACACCGATTTCGCCCAGGTGGAGGAGGATCAGCAAGAGGTCAACCTGACCCGCTTCAATCTGCTTGTTTCCCGGAGAAGCGCGAGTTCTTTCTCGAAGGCCAGTCGATCTTCGCCTTCGGCGGACGGGTCGGCGACCGGGGCAGGCGGAGATCTCACGCCCATCATGTTCTTCAGCCGCCGCATCGGACTGACCGACGAGGGCGAGGATCCGATCCGCGCCGGCGGCCGGGTCACGGGCCGCGCCGGCCGATTCCAGATCGGCGCTATGAACATCCAGACCCGCGGCGTCGAGGACAATCCCCTCGATCCCCGCGACGAATTTCTCGGTGCTTGCGGGTGAAGCGCGACGTACTTCGGCGCAGCGACATCGGGCGTGATCGCCACCTATCGGAACACCTCTCCCACCGAAGGCGCCGGCTCGCAACGGCGTCTTCGGCTTCGACGGGAACTTCGCCTTCTTTCAGAATCTGCGGCTGAACGCCTACTACGCCGCTGAGCCGGACCCGTCTTCGATCAGGGGGGAACGACGCCGGCGACGACGACGCAGAGCTACACGGGCAAGCTGGACTACGGAGGCGATCGCTACGGAGTCGTCCTCGAGCACCTGTACGTCGGCGAGAACTTCCAGCCCGAGCTGGGATTTCTTGCGACGGGAAGCCTTTCGGCGAAACTACCTCCAGGGCCGCTTCAGTCCCCGTCCCCGATCGATCGCGCGATCCGCGCTCGATGTGGCAGGCGGATCTCGATCGCATCACCGACCCCGGCGGCCAGCTCGAGACCCGGACCGCTCCAGGGGCAATTCCGCGTCGAGTTCGAGAACTCGGACCAGGCGCAGATCGAGTACACCAACAACGTCGAGGTCCTCTCCGAAGAGTTCGAGATCTCGGATGGCGTGATTCTCCCCGTGGGCGAATATCGCTTCCAGGACATCAAGGTCCAGTACAGCTTCGGCGCCCAGCGGCTCGTGCCGTCGACGATTCGAGTACCGAACGGGGAGCTTCTGGAGCGGCGACCGCGACACTCTCAACTTCAACGGTCGCGTCGAGGTCTCGCCCAAGTTCTCCCTCGAGCCGCGGCTGTCGCTCAACTGGGTGCGTTTGCCGGAGGGGGACTTCGAGACCCGCCTCGTCAGCACGCGAGTGAACTACACGTTCAGCCCGCGGATGGTCGTCAGCAGCTTCATTCAGTACAATTCACGGTCCGACTCCCTGAGCACCAGCGTTCGCTTCCGATGGGAGTACGAGCCGGGAAGCGATCTCTTCGTCGTCTACAGCGAAGGACGTGAGGGTCTTTCGTTGACGCCTTTCCTCGCCAATCGGACCTTCGTGGTCAAATTGACGAAGCTCTTTCGCTTCTAGCGGTCTGCCGCCAGTGTTTCGGCTCGGGCGAGCTCGATCGCTCGAGCCCGGTGTCGGCGCGGTAGATCAACTTCCCCCCGCGCAACGTGTACCTCACGCTCTTGAGCGCGCCCAGGTCTTTGGCCGGGTCACCTTCCAGCACGACGACATCGGCGGCTCGACCGGGCGCGATCCGTCCGAGCGTCTTCGCTGCTCCAAAGAGCTCGGCAGGAGCCGTCGTGAGCGAAGCGAGAATCTCTCGATAGCCCATGCCGGCCTCGGCCATCAGACGATACTCGTCGCTCGGATCGTAGCCGACGGCGCCAAGGTCGGTTCCGAACAAAACGATGCCGCCCGCGGCCCGAAAGGCACGCAGCTGGTCGAGGGCCGTTGCGACCATCGCTTCCTGCGCCGAGAGGCGGTCGTGCCTCAGGAAGAACTTCCAGAGGGCGAGGGTGGGGGTGAGCGCGACGCGGCGTTCCCCGATGTTCGTGAGGATCTCGTCGTCCCAGGGGCCGGACTGAGGCGTCGTATGGCCGACGACATCGACTCCAGCGCGAAGCGGCGGCGAGCACGTCCGCTCCGGTATTCGGGTGCGCGAAGACCGGTCGCTCGGAGCGATGGGCTTCGACGACGGCGGCCGCCATGGCGCTCTCGGGAAAGGGAGAGTGTGGCGACGGAGGCGCCTGCAGGTGGAGCTTGATGCCGTCGACGCCGGCGTCGAGGAGCTTTCTCGTGGCGGCCGCGGCTCCCGCGGCGTCGGCGATCTCGGGGGCGGAAAGCTGGCATCAGCCCCATGAGCCTCAGAACGACGTCGGGCGGGGCCGCGCCCTGGGCGATGAGGGCTTCTCCCGTCGAGCGAATCCGCGGACCGGGTATCTCTCCCGACTCGACGCGATCCCGGAGCGCGCGCGTGTTGTCCCACGTCGACCCGGTGTCGAAGACGCTCGTGAAACCGTAGCGGGTGAGCATGTCCTCGAGCTGCCGGCTGAGCTCGGGCGCCGGGAGCGTCGCCGCGTTGGCCCACTTCCGCTCGAAGAAGTGCACGTGGCTGTTCCAGAACCCGGCCGTCAGGGTGCACCCCGTGCAGTCGAGCCGCTGGAAGTCTGAGGGGAGCTCGACCGAGCTTCGAGGACCCGTCGCGGCGATCTTTCCTCCTTCGATGAGAACGACGCCGTCCGGGATGGGCTCCTCGGCCGGAGCGGCGTGAATCGTGGCTCCCACGAGCGCGAGGTGATCTCGGGACGATGCCGACGTCGGGGGGCGAGTGGCGCCCAAGCTACAGGTCCTTCCGGAAACAACGCACGACCCCGGCGTCCTCGAAACCGAGTACAAGGTGGGCCGCCGCGCTCGCTTCGTTGTCGGGCGCGGTATCCGACGCGAGCTCGGTGCAGCCCCGTGATCGCGCCCAGCCCTCGGAGGCCGACACGAGTGCCGCGCCCGCCCCACGCCGCCGAGCTTCAGGCGTGACGTACCAGCCTCCGAGGTAGGCGACGCGCTGGGAGCGGCATTCTTCCGCGGAGGGCCGGATGGAGGGCTCGGCGAGACCGAGCGCCCGCCCTTCACCGCCGACCGCACTCAGGAAGGTGAGCGGCTCCCGAGCTTCGCCCGCGAAGTAGCGCGCGATCTCGCCGGCGTGCTCTTCCTCCGACCCCTCGGGCCAGAGCGCTCGCCGCATCTGGAGCCAGACCGAAGCGTCCGCGGGCTCCGCGTGCCGGACCTCGGTCATGGCGACAGTATACCGACCGGAGCTCGACGGAGCGGCACACGTGTGCCGCTGCCCCGGCTCTGGGCGAGGGAGCGCCGACGGAGCGGTCGACGTCCCTGAGAACCCGTCGTTCGTTGGGTTCGAGAGCAAGAGAAAACGATACCGGCTTCGTAGACGCACCCCTCCGTCGGCTCAGTGAAAGGCGACTCCGACGCGGAACAGCGTCACGGCCTCCTCGGTGCCGAGCGCGGCGAAGCGCAGGTCGGTGTGGAGCCCAATCCGCTCGCCGAACCAGTAGTTGAATCCGCCGCCCAGGCCGAACGAGGCTCCCGAGCCATTCTCGCCAGCCGTGTAAAAACCCGGCGACACGCTGAAGTACGGATCGGCGCGCGCCGTCTCGCTCCGGTCACCGAGATGAAGCGCGACGTTGGCCGAGAAGAGGCCGAAACTGACGTCGTCGACGAACTGGTAGTACCCCAGATCGCCACCAATGCCCAGCCGGCCAATTGGAAACGCTTCGCCGCCTCCGCCGCCGCCGAAGATCGAGTACCCATGGTTGCAGCGGCCGGCGGCGACGTTCCCGTAAGCATAGGGCCGGGTTGGCGACCGTCGAGCTTCCGGCTCCTCGTCGAGTTCGGGTGCCGTCGCGGCAGGCGCCTCGATTCGAAGGGTGCTACTCACGGGGAACTCGACGAGAGAGATCCGGCGCGATGACGAGCGAAGGTCGTCACCGGGCCAGGCGTTCCACGAGAAAGCCGAGCTCATCGCAACGGGGAGAAGGAAACGCGCCATCTGTTTCACGGCTGTCCTCCTTTCGGCAACCGCTCGCCCCCGAAGGCCCGTCTCAACGTACGATGGCTCGATCGTCTCGAGCCTTCCACTTTCAACAAGCAAAGGGCGTGCCACGGACCGCGGCGCGAGCCCTATTCAGATGTCTGGTTCCATGCCGCGGGATGAAGGGTGCCTGGGGGCGTGGCGAGGGTTGTTGCGAGGCACGACGCAACTTCAAACCCGGGCCGCGGGGGCCGTGCGCCATTCAGCTCACAACAGGAGTCCGTTGCCCCAACAGGAGGCGCGCCTCGGGGAGCTCGCCCCGCACGCTGGCGGTCGCTGTCCAGGATGCGTCCAGGCGTGCGTGCGAGGCGGCCTCAGCGAGAGCGAACCGCGTACTCGCTCTGGACGAGGCCGCTGTCGTACTGCCGCGTCGCCACGTGCTCGAGCAGGATGTCTTGGTCCAGCTCGCCGAAGAGCGGGATTCCGGCGCCGATGAGCACGGGAACGCGCGTGATGACGAGGCGTTGAATGAGCCCGGCCCGGAGAAAACGCTGGATCGTGATCCCGCCGTCGACGTAAGCATGGCGTATGCCGCGAGCGTCGAGCGCTGCGACGATCTTCGCCGGTTCTCCCGAGAGATGCTCGACGATGACCCCGTCCGGGACGGGAGGGAGGGTGCGGGTGCTGAGCGCGAAGACGGGCTTGTCTGCGTAAGGCCACGCGCCGAAGGCCAGGACGGTCTCCAGTGTATTCCGACCGATCACGAGCGCGTCGACGCTGGCCATGAACTCCTCGAAGCCATGAGGCTCGCCCCCGTCCGCCGGCAGGAAATCCAGCTCACCGTGGACGCGAGCAATGAAGCCGTCGACGCTCGTCCCAACGAAGACCGATGCTTTCACCGCAGTGCCCTCCGTCTCGTGATGTCGTTCCTCCAGCGCTGTGACAACGCCGATTCTACTCCGACGAGTACGGCCGAGTCTCCATGCCCTTCGCCGCGAGGGCGAAAAAAGGCGCGACCCGGCACCGACCGCCAGAGATCCGGTCGGTGCCAGGCACACGAGCCTATCGCCCCGCTGCCCTACACGCGTTGGGCCGTCAGAGTCACCTTGACCTCGCCGAGCGTCTTTTTCATGTTCGGCCGCTTGAGCTCGATCTTGGCGGACTTGGTGACGGGCGCCATCGTCGATGTCAGGTCGAAGGTGACCCAGCCCACGCCTTCGTCGTCCTGGCCGAGCGTGCCTTTGTCGATCTCTCTCGCGGTGATGGTGAACTTCTTGCTCAACGTCCCGCTGGCAACGGTATAGGTGGCAATCCGTTTGCCAATCGATTGGACGCCGCCGCCCTGGTCGACCTTGCTCGAGGCCGGGTACGGATCGGGCCAGTGGACGACGTTGCCGCCCTCTTGTGCCTTGATGTTCAGCTCGAAGTTGCCTTCACCGATGCCTTGCCCCTCGAGCACTTTGACGCTGTCCAGATCAACGTGAACGTTTGCCATGAGAGTCCTCCTCGTTTGTTGTGGTCTCTTTGATGAGAACGCAGGACTGCGGCAAAGCCGGACAGGCTGTTCGCCGAGGAGGAGCACGGACGGTTCTGCCGCGAGGCCGACCAGGGGCGCCCGCCCTCCGGGGCGTGCCCGGATCGTGTCGTCCTCGAGCCGCGTCGTGGGCCTGACGTTATCTCACGGCTTCGAGGACGCGGTGGAGCGCGAGCTTCGGGTTGAGCGCGGGCTGGTCGTAGATGTTCCATCCCGTGAAGACGGCGATGAGATCGCGCTCGGGCACGACGAGGAGATACTGGCCTCCGTAGCCGCGCGCGGCGGCGACGTAGGGCGCCTTCCCGCCATCGTTCGGGAGGAGCCACCATTGATACCCGTATTGATAGGCGCTCTCTTCGCCGGCAGTGACGGCGGGCTTCGTGGAAGCGGCAACCCAGCCTTCGGGTAAGCCGCGTTTTCCCTCCCAGATACCGTCGTGCTGATACAGATAGCCGATCTTGGCGAGGTCGCGCGTGGTGAGGTAGAGCCCGCCCTCGCAGTCGAGAAGTCCCGTCGGGGTCTTCTTCCAGTAGTAGCTGTCGATACCGAGCGGGCCGAACAGGTGCTTCTCGGCGTAAACGTCAGCCTGGTCGCCCGTGGCCTCGAGAAGGATCTGGGCAAGGAGCATGGTGACGCCGCTGTTGTAGACGAACCGCTCGCCCGGGGTCGCCGCCATGGGCTCTCCCACGACGAACTGGATCCAGTCGTCGCTCGCTTCCATGCGGGCGCAGCTGTTCTTCGGATCGGTATAGGTGACGGTGCTCTCGTCCCACTCGATACCCGACGTCATGGTGAGGAGGTCCCCTAGGGTCATCGCGGCCCAGCCGGGGTCCTCCCGGGTTTGGAACCGTGCGAAGTAGGGGAGGACCTTCACTTCGACGCCGGGGATCTTGCCCTGGCCGATGGCGATGCCGATGAGCGCCGACGTGACGCTCTTCGAGACGGACTGCATCGTATGGAGCGGCCCTTTCTCGTAGTAAGGATGCCAGTCGGGGTCGTAGTAGTTGTAGGGCCCGCGCGCGCCGCCTTCTTTTTCGAAGAGGGCGTCGTAGTCGTGCGTGTAGGACGCCTCGTAGACGACGAAGCCATTCTTGACGACGAGCATCCCGTCGACGTAGCCGTGCGCTCCCGAGCCGAGCTCGGCGTCGAACGCCTTCAGGACGGCGGGGTCGAGTCCCTGGACCTCCGGGGTCGACGTCTTCCAGCCCTTCGTGGGCCAACCCGCGGCGCTCTGCGCCGAGAGCACGGAAGGCGCGGCCACTGCGAGCGCGAGGGCGAAAGCGAAAGCCAGAGCGAGAGACCTTCGATGGGTCATGGATTTTCGGACTCCTCTTCATCTGCGGGCTTGGGCGGGCGCGGCCGATCGAGGCTCATGCTCACGCCCCCCGAAAAAGCTCGAGCCTTGCGCTCGACGCGGTGGTCGCCGTCGACGAGGTACTGCAGGATCGCCCGGTCCCAGCTCGAGCCCGGCGGTGGCGACGAGCTTCATCCAGTCGCCGTGGGCGGTCTCGTCCGGCGCCTCGGTCGTGCCGCTCCAGACGGTGATCTTGGGATTGTAGCCGCCCGGTCGAGCCGGGCGAGGGCGCGCGGTCTCCCTTGATCGCGGTGTGGATCATGACGTCGTTCACCATGGGAAGCTTGAACACCTCGTCGTCGTCGAAGGCGCGCGCCGTAGCGACGGTAGCGATCGTAGTTCCGCTGGTTCATGGCGTAGACGTCCGGGGCTCGCGTTGATCGCCTCGGTGATGTAGTCGCGGATCTCGAACGCGGCGTCCTTGTGGCGGGGAAAGCGCGGGTCGTCCGTATAGCCGAAGCCGGGCATGAACCAGCCCTTGTTCATGCTCCAGTTGCGCTCGGTGATGCGGCCGCGGCGAACGAGGCCGGTGTACTCGGAGAAGAGCTGCACGAGCTGGTGGGACGGATAGCCGTGAGGGTTGAGGAAGATGTCCGGGAGCCACGTGTTCCAGAGGCGTCGGCCGCACGCGTGGACTCGGGGTAGATGGGCATCGGCTCGGAGCCGTCCGAGGTCACGTCGCATGCCGAGCGAGCGCGTAGTAGCCCGCGTGCAGGATGTAGCTCCGGCGTATCTCGGTAGAGGTCGTAGGCGAGCTGCGCGCCGTCGGGGTTCGTGATCGGATGGATGACGACGTTGACCTTGTCGAGCTTGCTTCCGCTCGCTCGGGGTCGGTGAGCAGGAGCTCGCGCGAGCTTGAGCACGTGGGAGGTCGAGGAGACCTCGTTGGCGTGCTGGCGCGCCGAGTAGACCACCGTCGGCTTGAGCGTCGTCGCCTTGTGCCTGCGACAAGTGCGAGGCCTCGATCGGCGCCATCAGGTCCATGGCCCAGATCGTCCTGGCCGAGGTAGCTCTCACCGACGCTGTAGACGGTGGCTTCGTCGAAGCTCGCCATCTCCGCGAGCACCCCGTAGGCCTCGGGCGGCGGCATGGGCGTGTCCCACTGCACGATCGCCGTCGCCGGCGGGACGGCGCCGGGAAAGCGGGCGATGTCCGGCAGCGGCGCGGGCTCAGCCGTTCGCGGGAGCGTCGCGACACGCTCCGTCTCCGTCGCTTCGGTGCTCCCAGGCCCTGAGCGTCACGTCGAGCTCGCCGAGCGTCCGGGATAGCAAGCTCGTCCGCGTAGAGCACGCGCGCGTCAGCTCGCTCGAGGTTCGCGGAGCATCGCGACCGCCTGACCGGCGGAGAGGATGCGCTCGTCGACGTTCTCCGAGCGCGCGCGATCTTGAGCTCGTCGCGCTCGTCGTTCTCGGTGTCGACCTTCTGACGCGCAGCTCGAGACGCGCGAGGCCGGGCTCGCCGTCGCGCACCCAGGCGGCCAGCGCACTCGGGACGGTCCACGGCGACCTTGGGAATGTCGAGCCGAAGCTCGCCTGCGTGCCGTCGCGCTCGCTCGTAGTCGACGCACCACGGCGGGTCGGCTCGTCGCGAACCCGGTGAAGCGAATGCGCGCCGTCCCGGCGCCGCCGTCCGCTCTTCGGCACGGACGCGCGGGAGCACTCCGACCCGGGTAGGTGAGCTCTTCTCCGCGGGCGTTTCGGCCGAGCAGACGGAAGAATGTGAGCGTCGTGAAGTAGATGTCCTCGTGAAGCGCGTCCATCGACGAGACGATCTCTCTGTCGACGTCGATCTGGTAGTCGGGCTCGCACAGCTCGAGCTCGACCGCGAGCTCTCCGAAGTACGGCGCGTCCTTGCCGTCGCCGCGCGGGTTGCCCTCGTGGCGCTCCATCACGTAGTCGTAGACGCGCGGGAGCGTTTGGCTCTGAAAGTGATCCCAGAAGCGCTCCGGGTCGGTCACGATGCGCTGGTCGAGCACGCGTCTCGTCGCCGACGTGCGCCGTTACCCAGCCCGTGGTGACGCTCACCATCTCGTAGTCGCGGAAGCGGTCGAAGTAGGGGCGCAGCACGAGCTTCGGCTCGAAGCTCTCGCGCAACATCTCGCTGCCGTCCGTCGCGGTGGCGATGACCTCGTAGGCCGGGGCCTCGTGAGGCGCCATCTCGAAGCGGATCGCTCGAGGTCGAACGCCGAGCTCGCGCGCGAGGATCTCGTCGATGGGGAAGGCCTCCTGCAGCCAGCGCATCGGCGTGCTGCATCGCCTGCTGGGGCCACTCGTCGGGGGTGCGTACTCGCGCGAATCGAATCGTGAGCTCGGAGACGCCCCGTGCCTTCGAGGCGGGCACGACCGTCGTAGAGCCAGCTGTAGCCCTGCTTGTAGGCGGAGAGGACGCGCACGTCTGGGTCGCGTGCCGCCTTTGTCTCGCAAGGACGCCTCGAGCCGGCTTCTGGCGCGACGCACGTCGGGCGGCTCCGAGAGGCGGAGCCTCGACGACGACGGGACGGCCGCGCCGCACCCGGGCAGCAGCCGGACGCGGACGAGACGCCAGCAGCTCGTCGACTTCCGAGGGAATGGCGAAGCGTTTCGTCGAAGATCGACGCTCGCGTTCTGCACGTCGCGGTCGTCGATCACGACTTCGACCGTTCCGGCCACCGAGCTTCGCGACGCGCTCGCGGACGAGCTCCGCGAAGCCGGGGTCGGCTCTTCTCGACGAGACCAGGGCGCGGACGGAGGCGAGCTCGCGCCCTTCGAGACGCTCGACGAGCGGTCGAGCTTGTAGAGCGCCGTCGCCGCCTGGCCGGCGGGGGAGCGCCCGGAGAAGAACTTCCACAGCTCGATCTCGACGTCGTCGACGGTCGGGCGGTCCTTGCCGCGCTCCCCGAGTTGGGGAAGTGGACCGCGAGCTGCTCGAGCGCGCGGTCGACGCCCGCCTCGTCGCCGCCGTCGACGACGAGCGCGGAGCTCGGGTCCGAACGCGTCGGGGACGACGCGAATACGCCCCTCGCCCGGCGTCGAGCGTCTGGCGGTCTTCGACGAGGGGATGGTCGCCGATCAGCGGAGCGTGGGCTCGCGCGCCGGCGTCCGCGATCTCTTCGGGGAGCTACGATCGGGATGGATATGCCCGCGGCCTCGAGGCCGAGGCGGGCGGCAAGGTCGACGGTGCCGCGGAAGCTCCCCGCCGGGCTCAGCACCGCGTCGACGCGGTCGGCGATGAGGTTCTGCGTCAGCTGTCGCCGAGCAGACCGTCGGGGGTGTACAGATTCGAGAGGTCGAGGCTCCGCTTCGCGCCGGCGCCCGGTCGAGCGGGTAGGGGACCCGCCTCCGGAGGCTCGGGCGCACGGGTCACGCGGAACGACTGGGACGTTCCGCCCGCGACGAGCGTGACGGCGATCTCGCGCACACCGGGGTAGGTGAGCGCCCGTTCGAGAGCGGCGCGCGCGTCTCGCGTCGCCGGAGCAGCGAGCTCGATCTCGAGGGCGAGCCTCTCGACGCCGTCTGCCCGCACGCGCAACCTGCCGATGCGCGTGCCGACCGTTTCGACGCCGAGCGCCGCGGCCGCGTCGGCGATGAGGGTCTCGAAGGTCGGACCCTCGACGTCCCAGAGATGCGGGAGCCGGCCCGCCACCATCTTCGCCGCGGCGCGGAGCCCCGCCCCGTCCGCGCCCGACAGCACGAGGCCGCCGGCGCCGAGCTCGATCCGTCCCTCTCCCGGCGCGGAGATCGGACGCGTCGACTCGGAAGCGGATGGCAACGCCCTCGGAGCGCTCGGTGAGCGGAAGGTCCATCGCCATCGTCTCGAAGCCGAGACGAGCGGCCACGTCGGCAGCCGCGGCAAGGACGTCCGGCGAAGGCTCTTCTCCGAGGAATCGAGTGAGGCGTTCACGAAGTCGACGAATCCGTCACCGTTCCGGTCCTCGAGGACCCCTCCGGGCGCGAAGAGGTCCTCGAGCCCGGGTGGGTCCTGCGCGTGAACGACGGTGGCGGCGAGGAACGTCACGGCGGCGAGAGCGGTACCTTTCATGGCGGCGCGATTATGCTGCGAACGAGCCACTCCGTACAAAGTGCTATAGTCGCGAGCTCGATGAGAGGAGGGGTCTTCGGTACCGGTCTCGCCGCGCTGGCGCTCGCCTTCTGCGCGAGTCACTCTCCCGACGAGCCCGCGGGGGCGCGTGCGGCCAAAGGCGAGCTCCACGAGCTCGTCCGGGCGCGGGTGGAAGCGGGAATGCTCCACCGCACCGACGGCTACGTGTACGCCATCGATGTCGCGCTCCTCATGATCTTCTCCGCCGGCGAGGGAGACGCCGCGATGTACCGTTCCCTCAGCGACTTCGCTCTCGAGCACCTCGTCCTCGACGATCCGGAGGATCCCTACACGCGCGGTTTCGTCGCCTGGCGCTATCGGGACGGCTTCGACGCGGACGCGTCAGGAACGACGGAGGCGCTTCGTGTCGCGGAGGGGCTCTGGCGAGGCGCCAAGGCCTTCGGCCGGGACGAGGATCGCGTCTGGGCGCTCGCCATTCTCGCGGGCTACGCCAAACATGCTGCCGAGGAGCAAGGCGTGTGGCTCATCCGCAACTACTTCAACCTCGGCACCCGGAGCTTCGCGACGAACTCCTATCTCGTCGACTACGCGCCCGACTTCGTCGCGGAGGTCGCCGAAGAGACCGGCGACCCGGTCCTCGCCGAGATTGCCGAGAAGTCGTACGCGCTCATCGAGCGGGCGCAATCGCCCTCGGGACTCCTCTACGCCGTGATCCAGCCGGAGGTGACGACGCTCCTCGATGACGACCGCTTGGTCGTCTTCTCGCCGAACGACGCCATCCAGGTCTCGAACTCGGCGACGATCGCTGCGGGCGCGGTGCGGGGCCGGCCCGAGATCGGACGGCGCATCGTGGAGTTCTGCTTCGAGCGCATGCCGGGCCTTCGTGGCACGTACTATGGCCGGACGTCCGAGGTGGCGCGCGACAAGCGGCCCGGCATCGAGGCCTGGGCCTCGCTCGTGCGTCTCTCGATCGCGCTCGACCGGAGGGACGCGCTCGGGCCGTTCTACGACTTCCTCGTCTCGAACGCGGGCCGGACGTGGCGCATTCCGAAAGATGCGTGGCTCTACGTGACGGCGGAGCTCCTCCTCGGTCTGCAGGCCGTCGCGCCTTCCGGATGAGCGACAAGCCTTCCTCGGTCTCGCAGTACTACGACCGGAACACGCTGCGGTTTCTCGCGCGCGGCGAGGGGGGCTCCGAAGGGGTCATCCACCGCGCCGTCTGGGCCGAGGGCGTTCGCACCCGCGCCGAGGCGATGCACTACGTGCACTCGCTGCTCCTCGAGGAGCTGGAGTCGACCGAGGCGCTGCGGCCTCGGATCCTCGACCTCGGGTGCGGGGTGGGCGCGAGCCTCCTCTACTTGCTCTCGATGCGCGAGGGGGAGGGGTACGGCGTCACCATCAGCGCCGTCCAGGCGGCGCTCGCGCGCGAGCGCGCCTCCGGTCGGGCCTCCTTTCTCGAGGGGGACTTCGAGACGACGTCTCTTCCGGACGGGATCGATCTCGGCTTCGGCATCGAGTCCTTCGTGCACGCTCGGGACGCCGGCGCCTTCTTCCGCAACGCGGCGGGCTCGCTCCGCCCGGGAGGCCGCCTCGCCCTCTGCGACGATTTTCTGACGGCGGGACACGGCGAGGAGACCTGGGTGCGGGAGTTCCGTCTCGGCTGGCACGCGAGCTCGCTACTCGTTCCCGCGGAGGCGGACGCCCTCGCCGAGCCGCACGGGCTCGAGCTCCTCGCCGACCGCGACCTCACGCGATTTCTGGATGTCGACCGCCCTCGCGACCGCGCCATCCGCGTCGCCGTTGCGCTCGGGCGCCCTGTCGGGCTCTCGAGCCCGGGATTCCTCGCACTTCTCGGCGGCAACGCGCTCCGCCAGTGCTTGAAGCGAGGCTTCGTCACGTACCGGTTCCGGGTCTGGCGAAAGCGCGAGGTTTCGTGACGAGCGCTCCCTACATTCCGATGGGAACGCCGATGGCGCGGAGGACTCCAACTTCCACCTGCTCGAGCACGCGTTTCGGAAGCGGCCCCCCTAGAGCCGACGGAAGAAGGTAGTCCTTCGGAAGCGTCGTGATTTGCTCGCACTTCAGCATGGACGCCTTCTCGATCCCCCCGTCACGCTTGCGAAGACGGACGTGAGTGGGCGCCGGGCGATCGGTCGTCGAGCACGGGATGACGAGAACATTGCTCGCGAAGCGGTTGCGCGCGTCGATCGAGATCACGAGCGCGGGACGGCGCTTGCGCCCAGGCTCGCCCGGAATCGTCACCCAGTACAGGCAGCCGCGCCGCGGATACTCGTCACTTCCAGGTCTCATGCACCGCGCCCGCCGAGTGAGCCGCCCACTCGGCATCCTCTTTCTCGTCCTCGTTGGTGAGCTCTCGGTAGTACGCCTCGGTGGCGTGCTCCAACGATTCGGCCTTCCTGTCTCGGAGCCAGCGCGCTAGCGCGATCTCGACGATCTCGCTTCGAGACGCATCGACCGCGAGCTCGTCGATCCGTCGCACGAGCCCGGAGTCTACCGTCACGGAGATCTTCGTTTTCGCCATAGTAGGACATTGTATCCGACAGATCGGAAGATGAAAAACGGACTCCCGAACGCGGCAGGAGCTCAGGCCGATCTTCTCGTCTCCGCGACGCCTCGGGCCCGAAAGCGCTGCACGAGATCGTTCGCGGCGAGGCGCCACTCCGGGAATTGGAGCTCGAAGCCGCTGTCCAGGAGGCGTCCCGGCACGACGCGGCGACTCTTGAGGACGAGCTCCGAGTCGGTGCGAAGGAAGAAAGCTCCGACCTCGAGCATCCACTTCGTCGCTGGCAGGGCGAGCCTCCGGCCCCACGCCTCGCGGAGGGCCGCCATGAACGCCTCCTGAGTGACGGGAGAGGGCGCCGCGAGGTTCACCGGGCCCTCGAGCTCGGTGCGTTCGACGAGAAAACGAAGGGCGCCCACGAAGTCCTCGTCGTGAATCCAGGACATGTACTGTCGCCCGTCGCCGATTCTGCCGCCGAGGCCGAAACGCGTGAGCCGCAGCAGGACGTCGAAGGGTCCTCCGGGCTCGGGGCTCATCACCATGGCGGTTCGCAGCGCCATCTTGCGCGTCCGCGGCGTCCGGGCTTCGCCGAGGGTGCGCTCCCACGCGCGCGCGATGTCGATGCTGTAGCGCCAGTACGCGGGGGCGCCGGGCTCGTCGCCGCCCAGGATGCCGGAGGCTTCGTCGTTGTCCGCGTCGAAACGGTGGGCGTAGATCGTCGCGGTGCTCATCTGGAGCCAGGTGTGGGGCGGCGTTCGAGCGGAGGCGATCGCTTCGCCGACGGCGCGTGTGGACTCGACCCGAGAATCCATCATCTCCCGGAGGTTGGCGACCGTATAGCGGCAGTCGACGCTCCGGCCCGCGAGGTTGATAACGACGTCGGCCCCGTCGATCTCCTCCGCCCAGGGCCCGAGCGTCCTGCCGTCCCAAGAAACGCTGCGTGGAGTGGCGCCCGGCGGGGTCCCCCGGCCCCGACTCAAGATCACGACTTCGTCTCCGCGCGCCCCGAAGGCCCGGGAGACGAGTCGACCGAGATGTCCGCTGCCGCCTGGAATGACGATCTTCATCGTTGGCTCCTCACTTGCTTTGGCCAGGGCGAGTCTGTAATTATAGTAAACACGTTTACCACAAATAGCAAGGAGTGGCCAGGACCTTGAGAGGGAGACCGAAAGGGCGCACTGAAAAGGGGTTACAGGCCCGGGCCGAGCTCTATCGAACGGCGATCCGGCTCTTCGAGGAGCGGGGCTACGAGCGGACGACGCTCCGGCAGATCGCGACGGCGGCGGGAGTGAGCCCCGGCCTCCTCTACAAGTATTTCCCGAGCAAGAGCGCCGTCGTGCTCGCGCTCTACGACGAGCTTTCTGCGGAGCTCCGGAGCCGGACTCGAGCGATGAAACCGGGCCCCTGGCGCGACCGAGCGTTCTTCGTCCTCGAGACGAGCCTCGGCGTCTTGGCGCCCCACCGATCGACGCTCGCCGCGCTCACGCCCGTTCTCGTGGGCGATCCCGAGCAAGGCCTGTTCTCCGAGCGCACGGCGTTCTCGCGCTCGCGGGTCCAGGGTGCCTTCGTCGAGGCGGTCCGCGGATCACGGGAGAAGCTCGCCCCGCGAGACGCCGCCGCGCTCGGGCGGCTCCTGTACGTCGCTCATCTGGCCATCGTTCTTTGGTGGCTTCTGGACAAGAGTCCGGGGCAATATGCGACCAAAGCCCTCATCGCCGCCGTTCGCCAGCTCGCCCCCGCGGCCGGGCTCGCGATGCGGCTGCCGGCGACGCGCGCCACCGTCCGGCGGCTGGACGAGCTCGTGCGGCAGGGCCTCTTCGGTGAGCCCTGAAACCGGGCGGCATCGCCACGGGTTCTCGGGCTTTCGAAAGAGCGAGGTATCATGACGCGGTCATGCCGAATCGGCTTCGCATCGTTTCCGTCGCCGTCGCTCTGGGGCTCGGGCTCGCCTCGTCGAGCCTCGCCGAGACCCGTCGCTACGTCATCGACCCCCAGCACTTGACCATGGGTTTTCTCGTGGAGCACCTCGGCTTCGCCAAGGTGTTCGGCCGCTTTACCGAGGTCGAAGGGAGCTTCGATTTCGACGAGGACGCCGCCCGGATCGAGAACGTGCGCGTTACGGTGAAGACGGCGAGCGTCGACACGTCGGTCGCGCCTCGCGATCGACACCTGCGCAGTGCGGATTTTCTCGACGTGGAGAACCACCCCGAGATGGTCTTCACGTCGCCGGGAACGACGCTCGTCGAGCGGAAGGGAAGCCTCACGGGCGTGCTCACGATCCGCGGCTCGCCGCGAACGCTCACGCTCGACGTGACGTGGAACAAGAGCGGGGTCTCGCCCCTGCCCGGAGAGCCCTACGTCGCCGGCATGTCCGCCCGTGGGAGCGTGCGGCGCAGCGAGTTCGGCATCACCTACGGGGTGGCCGACGGGCTCGTGGGAGACGAGGTCGAGCTCCTCCTCGAGCTCGAAGCCCACCGGCAATGAGAACCTCTCTTCTCCCCATCGCGGCGCTCGTCTACCTGAACGCTCTCTTCACCTTCGAGAACGTCCCCTCGACGCCGGCTCTCACCCTCGCGCCGAGGCTTTCGTTCGAGCTGCTGCTCATCATCATGGGGCTCGCGCTCGCGAAGGCCCTCGGCTTCCGGCTCTCCCGCCTGGCGGTCGGGTCGCTATCGGTCCTGCTGCTCCTCGCGACCCTCGTCCGCTACGTCGACGTGACGGCGAAAGGGGTCCTCGGGCGCGAGTTCGACCTCTACGGGGACTTCCCGCACCTGCACCGCGTCTTCGCCATGTTCTGGGACGCCTTGCCCTGGACGACGATGGTCCCCGTCGTCGCCGTCGTGGCGCTCGTCGCCCTCGTCGCCCTCGCGCTCGACTGGGGCGCGATCCGCGCCCTGGAGCGGGCTTTCGAGGCTTCCCTGCCGAGGCGTCTCGCCCTCGTCGCCGCTCCGGTGGCCGCGGCCGCTTTTTGCCTGGGAGGAGGCGGCGGCTTCTCGACGACGGTGGGCGGCATCGTCTTTCGTCAGGTCGGAAACCTCAGAGGGGGCGAGACCGCCCGGCTCGCTGTCGACGCCGTGGAGCTCCCCCCGGAGGCTCGCGCGTCGAACCTCGCCCGCCTGCACGGCGCGAACGTCTTCGTCATCTTTCTCGAGTCCTACGGCGTGACTCTGATCGAGGACTCGCAGCACTACGAGGCCATCGCACCGCGGTACCGGGAGCTGGAGGAAAGACTGCGCGGCGCGGGCTACGTGTTCGCCTCGAGCCAGATCCAGTCGCCTACCTTCGGCGGCGGCTCCTGGCGCGCGCACGCGAGCCTGCTCTCCGGGGTGCAGGTCGACTCCCAGCACGTCTACGACGCGCTTCTCGCGTCGGGCCGGACGACCCTCGTTTCGGTGATGAGGGAGCACGGCTACCGCACGGTCGCCGCCGAGCCCGGCATCAAGTGGTTCTGGCCCGACGGGCTCTTCTACGGTTTCGACAAGATCTACGATTTCGACGCGCTCGACTATCGGGGCCCTTCGATGGGCTGGTGGAAGATCCCCGACCAGTTCACGCTCTATCGCATCTACAAGGACGAGGTCCGCGGCGCGAAACGCCCCCTTTTCGCGAAATTCTCGCTGATCATGACCCACATCCCTTACTACCCGGTGCCCGCCTACGTTGCCGACTGGTCGCGCTTCGATGACGGCACCGCTTTCGAGACGGGGCTTCACTCCGTGGCGCATGACGCCTACAAGGACCTGCGCGAGCTCTCGAGCTGGTACGTCGACGCTTTTCGCTACGAGCTCGACAACCTCCAGGGTTTTCTCCTCGACTACGTCCCCGAGAACTCGCTCGTCATCGTTCTGGGAGACCACCAGCCTCCGAAGCTCGCGATGCACGACAGCGGAAGCTGGGCGGTCCCCATCCACGTCTTCAGCAAGCGTGCGGATCTCGTCCGTGCCTTCGACGCGCTCGGCTTCGAGCCCGGGCTCGTGCCCCGGTCTCCCAACCGTCTCCGGATGGCGGACTTCATGGCTTGTTTCCTCGAGATCTTCGACGCTCGGGAGGCGAATTGAACGTGCCCGCGGTCCCTTGTTCCGCGGAAGTGGCGGTGGCCTCTCTCAGGCGCCAGTGGGCGCTCGTCGCTCTCGGGGGCTTCGTCGTTCTCGGCGGCGCGGGCGTGACCCGCCCGCTCTCGCTCGTCCTCTCTATTCCCGTCTGGGCGATCTGCCTCTCTGATCCTCTTCCGCGGGCTCGAGGAGAACCGCGGGCGAGCGACAGACGTGCTCGCGCTCACGCTCGGCTGGCCCACCGCGGTGACGCTGGCCCGGGGTCTGCTGATCGCGCTTCTCGCGGGCTCGGCAGTGCTCTCGCCTCTCCTGGGAGCCGCCGCCTATTCCGTCGCCGCGGTCCTCGACCACGTGGACGGCCGTCTCGCGCGGCGCCTCGGTCGCACGACGCGCCTCGGAGCGAGGCTCGACATGGAGATCGACGCCCTCGGCATCCTCGTCGCGACCGCGGTCGCGATCCACTTCGGCAAGCTCGGCGTCGGTTATCTCGCCGTCGGTCTCGCGCGCTACGTCTTCGTCGCGGGGCTGCGGCTGCGGGATCGACTCGGTCTTGGGGTGCGAGCGCTCGACTCGAGCGATCTGCGCCGCGTGCTCGCGGGCTGCCAGATGGGCTTTCTCGCCGTCGCCCTCTGGCCCGTCGTGCCCCTCGAGCTCACCCGGGCGGCCTCGGTCCTCTTCGGGGGCGCCACGCTCGGGATGTTCTGGCGCGACTTCCGCTTCGCTTCGCGCGATCCGGTCTAGCCACCATGCGGCGACGGCTCGTCCGGGCCGCTCTCTGGGTCACGGGCATCGCTCTCGTCGTCTGGGCGCTCCGCCGAGTCGAGCTCCTCGAGGCGTTTCGCGCCGTGCTGCGGCTCGACGCGGGGGGCATCGCCGCTCTCGCCGCTGTCAACCTCTTTGCGCTCTTGCTCTTCACCGTGAGGTGGTGGGTGATCCTTCGCGGGCTCGGCTATCGCGTCGGGATTCTCCGCGCGAGCCTCTATCGGCTCGGGGCCTTCGGCTTCAGCTATTTCACCCCCGGGCCCCAGATGGGGGGCGAGCCCGTTCAGGTGCTGCTCTTGGAGCGCCGGCACTCCGTTCCGCTCGACCGCGCCGTGGCTTCCGTCGCTTTGGACCGGCTCGTCGACGCTGCCGTCAACCTCGCCTTCCTGCTCGCGGCGGGACTCTACTTGCTTCGCGACAGGGCCACGCTCTTTCTCGGGGCGCTCGCGGTGCTGCCCGTGCTGTACCTCGCCCTGCTTTTCGGAGGCGAGCGGCCGGTGACCCGTCTACTCGAAGCGCTCGGGGGCGCGGCGCGCTTCGAAAGAGTGGTCCGCCTCGTCGCGGGAAGCGAGGCCGAGGCGGGCCGTTTCTGCCGCGCCCATCCGGGGCATCTCGCGCTCGCCCTCCTCGCGACGCTCGCGGGCTTCAGTCTCATGCTCTTCGAGTACGGTCTTCTCGCCTCGCTTCTCGGGATGCCGCTCGGGCTCGAGGAGCTCGTGCTCGGCTTGAGCGCAGCGCGCGTCGCCTACCTTCTCGTCTTTCCCGCCGCGCTCGGCGTCTTCGAGGCGGGGCAGATCGCGGCGGTGACGGCGATGGGCTTTCCGCCGCACCTGGGCGTGAGCCTGAGCCTCGTCATCCGCTTCCGAGACGTGCTCCTGGGGACGGTCGGTCTCGTTTGGGGGCTGCGGGCGCTCGCGTCGGGGGCGAGCCGGTCGAGCTCTTACTCGTCGTCGCGGTAGGGTGCGAGCAGGTAGCGCTCGGCGCTCGCGTGGGAGCCGTCGTACTCGTCGAGCCGCTGCACCGCGCGGTAGTGGGTGAGCGCCTCGTCGCGCCGGCCGAGGAGATCGAGGATCTGTCCCGCCTTCAGGTGAGCTAGAACGAGATCGCGCCCCGAAGCGCCGGGATCGCCGACGGTGTCCTGAAACTGGGCGAGAGCGACGTCGCGG
This sequence comes from uncultured delta proteobacterium, assembly GCA_963786865.1. Classification (GTDB taxonomy): domain Bacteria; phylum Myxococcota_A; class Polyangia; order Polyangiales; family Houyiibacteriaceae; genus SG8-38. Next base: position 94,509 of record CAWBAV010000013.1, read on the forward strand.
TGGCCGAGGTCGAAGAACCGCGTCCCGAGCGCGTAGCGGAGCTGCGAAAGCGGGATCTTCTGATAGTTTTTCGTCCCGCTCTGGGCTCGCGCGACGACGTCGGCGAGCATCGCCGCGGATTCTTCTCGGTGTCCCATACGCTCGAGGATCTGGGCTCGATTGAGGTGGAGCACGAAGTTCTCGGGGTAGCGTCGATGGAGCTGGGTTGCCACGTCGAGCGCGTAGTCGTACTGCTCTTCGCGCACGTAGAGCACCATGAGCAGGAGCCGGGCGTCCGTCGAGCTCAGCTCGCCGCGCTCCGCCGATCTCACCAGGTACTCGAAACCGCGACGCTCGCTGCCGCGGTAGCCCGCGATCGTCGCGAGCCACTTGATGTACCACGGGAGGTTCCCGACGATGTACTCGTAGGTGCCTACCGTCAGGTACGAGTCGTTGAAGTCGGGATGCTCGTCGAGGATGCCGCGCTGGATCTCGTAGGCCTTCTTTCCGTGCCCGAGCGCCGCGCGGTAGTCGCGATCGATGGTGAACGCGAAGGCGCCGAGCGCGCCTTCCCGCGCCCCGAGGTAGTAGCGCGCTTCGGGCGAGCCCGGGTGTGTTTTCAGGTAGCCGTCCGCGAGTCGTTGGCTCCGGTCGAGTCCCTCGAAGAAGGCGCGGCGGTCCTCCTCGCGCATCGCTCGCTCCGCGGGACGGTTGAAATAACCCGGCGAGATGAAGCGCTCGAGGTCGAGCTCTTCGCGGTCGAAGAGCTCTCGGAGCCAGATGGAGACGGCGCGCGAGAGCGGGGGACCGGGATGCGAGGGAAACTCTTCCTCGAGCCGCTCGAAGTAGCGGATTGCCGCGTCGTGCTCCAGGCGGTACAGATAGTCGGCGCCCGCGAAGCTGGCCTCGCGGTAGTCGTCGCTGCGGAGATTCTCCGCCTCCGAGAGCTGACCGAGCGACAGCGTTCCCAGAGCGGCAAGCGCGGCCATACCCCAGGGTTTCATTACGGTGACTGGAGCGTAGCACGGATCGCGTGCCCGCCGCGTGCTATTTGCGTGAAAGTTTCGTGACTTCGTCGAGGAAGCGCTCGATGTCCGACATCGACCGGGCCCAGCTCGGGCGCGCCCGGAAAGACTCGAGAGCGGTGACGCTCATACGCGCGAGGAGAGCCCGGTCCGAGGCGAGCCTCTCGAGCTGATAGGCGACCGAGCGCGCGTCGCCGGGTTGGACGAGAAAGCCGGTGGACTCGTGGCCGACGACTTCGTCGGTCGCGCCCGCGTTGCTCGCGACGACAGGCAGGCCAAAGCCCATCGCCTCGAGGTAGACGATACCGAATCCCTCGTAGGTCGAAGGCACCGCCAGCACCTGGCTCTTCCGGAAGCGCTCGGCAAGCGCTTCGCCGTCGAGGACGCCGTGGAGCGCGACTCGGTCCTCGAGGTCGAGCCGGTCGAGCTCGCGGCGGATGCGGGCGACATAGCCTCGGTCCCGGTCGAGGCTGCCCGCCACGTCGAGGTGGAAACCGTCGGGCGCGAGGCTCGCCAGCGCCTCGAGCAGGGTGGCGAGTCCCTTTCGCTCGATCACGTTGCCGACGAAGAGCACCCGCAGCGGGCCCGGCTCTCTCGCGCGGGCCTCGATCTCTTCGGCAGAGAGCTTCGCCTCGAGACGGTCCCCACCGGGTGTCGCGACGACGTTGAGCGTCTTTCTCTGAAGGAGCTCCTCCACCGTCTCTCGCGTCGTGTGGCTGTTGAAGACGAAGGCATCGACGGAAGTCAGATACGCCTTCTCGACGCGGCGGTAGAGATCGTTCTGCCATTCCGCCCGGGCCTCGCTCGAGCGCAGGTGATGCACGATCGAGACGATCGGGGCCCGCGCCCCGCTCGCAATCGCGCGATTCAGGCGAAACAGAGAGGGGTGGAGGAGCTCGTCCTCCAGCAAAACGTCGAACGAGGCGTCCGAGAGTCGGCGCACCAGACCAGGGCGGAGGTTGTCGAATAGCGCGTAAACGTAGCTCCGGTGAGGGAGCGAGACGACGTCGACGGGATGGTCTCTCTCGCGGAGGTGCTCGACGAGATTTCGGTCGTAGAGATTGCCCCCGGAGACCTCGTCGAGGTTTCCGTAGACGACCAGTCCAATCTTCAAGAGAGGTTTCTACGTCAAGCGATCGCCTCGTGCACCTTTCTCGAAAGTCCCTTCAAGCGGAATCCGAGGACGAGTAGCACGATGCCGAAGGCGATCGCGTAGGCGCCGATGAGCCAGGTAACGGCGAGCGCTCCGATTCCCGGCCGGGCGGCGAGCGCGACCCCGAATCCGATCGAGAGGAGTCCCGAGAGTCCGAGCGCCCACTCTCCTTCGATCTCTTTCCGCAGTCGAACCGCGGCGACGATCTCGGAGATACCGGTAAGGATCGCCCAGGCGGCGACGAACATGAGCAGCATCACCGCGGTGACGCCGGGCCAGAAGAACGTGAGGACGCCCGTGCCGATGCCCGCGAGGCCCTCGAGAAGATAGACCCACCGATGTCCTCCACCGCTTCCCCGAAGCGCATTCACGATCGCCAGCACCCCGTCCGCGAAGACGAAAGCGCCAAAGAGTATGACGAGCGAGGAGAGCGTCAGCGCGGGCCAGAAGAAGGCGGCGAGTCCGAAGGCAACGGCGAGCGCGCCGCGGAGCGTGAAGGTCCACCAGTATTTCGCGAGCACTTGCAGCATGGAATTACCTCTTGGTTCGGATGATGTCGAAAAGACGAACGACTGGTCTATATCGCGCTTTCCCCGGGATTACAAAGGGGTGAGCCGCTCGCCCGCGGCGAGGGCCGCGACGACGCGCTCGAAGGTCTCCGCGTCGCGCTTCTTCTCGTCGCCGTCGCGCTTCGCGAGCGATCGCAAGGGAAGGGCCATGCGGGGGTTTCCTTGGAGGACGCTCTTTTTGCGAGCGAGAAAAGCCCAGTAGAGCCGGGTGAGCGGACAGCTCGACCTCGGGTCGAAGGCACACTCGCCGCAGTAGTCGCTCATGCGGTGGATATAGGCGGCGCCCGAGACGTAGGGCTTCGTCGTCATGAGCTCGCCCGTCGCGAAGGTGCCCATGGCGAGGACGTTCGGTTCCACCACCCAGTCGTACGCGTCGATGTACGCGACCCAGAACCAGTCGGTGAGCTCGCGCGGATCGATGTCGAGGAGCGTCGCCACGTTCGAGAGCACCATGAGGCGGGTGATGTGATGACTCCAGCCCTCCGACCAGACGTCCGAGACGACCTCGTCCAGACAGCGGAGGCCCGACGTCTGGCCCCAGAACGCGGGAGGCAACGCCACCCGTGCGTCGAGGACGTTCGGCCGCGCGCCGCCCTCGGCCGGGGGCGCGGGTGGCGTCCAGTCCTTTGCCGCCCAGCGCGACCAGCCTCCATCGCCAGCGGAAGCCCTTGGCGGCTCCGCCTCGGCGAGGTCCCGAAAACCGTCCGTGGCCTCGTGAACGTGATGCACGAACTCCCGCCAGCCGAGAACCTGGCGGACGAAGCCTTCCTTGGACGGAAGGGGGACGTCGAGCGCGAGGGCACCCTCGAGGATCTCGCTCGGGAGGAGCCGATGGAGGTTGATGAGTGGTGCGATCCGCGTGTGGAAGAGCCCTTTCGAGGCGACGCTCATGGCGTCCTCGTACGGTCCAAAGTGAGGCAGGCAGGATCGTCTGGCCCACCGCCACCAGCGCTCGGCGTCGTCTCGCGTTGCGGGAAGGCTCTTTCGATCCACGGCCCCGGGGTGGTGCCCGAACCGCTGCTCGACGAGATCCGCGACCTCTCGGGTGATCGCGTCGGGCTCGAGCGTCGGCGGTGTCGGCGGCTCCGGCTCGCCGCGCCAGGGTTTGCGGTTCGACGCGTCGAAGCTCCACTTGCCGCCGACGGGCTTGCCCCTGGACACGAGGACGCCTCGTTCGCGCCGAACCTGGCGGTAGAAAGCGTCCATGCGCCAGGGGGGTCCTTTCAGGCGGCGAAACTGCTCGCCCGTCGAGAGCCATCCCTCGTGGGGCTCTTCGGTGACGACGCCCTCCTCGACGAGGGGCTGGAGCTCGCGCCTCAGCTCGCGCTCGGCCGGACGCATCATGGACAGCGCGCCGAGCTCTTCCGCCGCCGCGCGGAGGGCATCGCCGTAGGGTCCCCTCGAGAAGAGGTAGCGGACGGCGACGCCGGCCCGGGCGAGCTCGAGCGCGAAGTGCCGCTGGTTCGAGAGCAAGAGCGCGAGCTTTTGCTGGTGATAGGGGCGTTGCTCCGCTTTCCACTGGCTCTCCACGAGCACGACCCCGAGCTCCTGCCGCGGGTCCCGAGACAGCGGGCCCATCTCCATCGAGAGCTGATCGTAGGGGACGTACCGCCACCGGCGGCCTTCAGGCGACGGGTTCTCGGACGATAGAGTCCGCGCGAAGGCTGATGGGCTATTTGGAGACACCTACCAAATTTATAGACCGCCCTTCTGGCGGTGCGCTACATCCGGTGCCAATGATACTCGGGGAGCAAGATCTGCAGGAGATGTTCTCAATGCTGACTGACGGATTGGAAAGAGTGGCGCGCGTCGGCATCTCTTCGCCATCTCTTACGGGCGATTGGACCGGCGGAAGGGGCCTTGGTCTGTTCGACCGAGCGCGAGGCTCGATTGAAGCACGCCTCGAGTCCCTCGTGCCTCCCGAGACCGCTGAGCCCAAAGGTCTCCACCGAGCGATGCGCTTCAGCCTCTTCGCCCCCGGAAAACGACTTCGCCCGGTCCTGACGCTCGCCACCGCGTCGGCCTTCGGCGGCGCCGAGGAAGCGGCGCTCGACCCGGCCTGCGCCGTCGAGATGGTCCATACGGCGTCGCTCATCCTCGACGATCTTCCGTGCATGGATGACGCCACGCTGCGGCGCGGGCGTCCCGCCAACCACAGGCTTCACGGGGAGGCGACGGCGACTCTTGCTGCCGTCGCGCTCCTGAATCGCGCGTATGGCGTTCTCGCCGAATCGAGCGAGCTGTCGCCCCGGGTTCGCACCGGGCTCGTCGCCCTCCTGTCGCGCGCCATCGGAAGCAACGGCGCCGTGGCGGGGCAGTGTCGCGATCTCGACGGGAGCGAGGTGTGCGACGTCGAGACCCTCAGTCAGGTCGAAGGCCTCAAGACGTCCGCGCTCTTCATCGCGGCGGTGGAGAGCGGCGCCCTCGTCGCCGGACTCGCGGACGAAGAGCTCGAGCCGATTCGGCGCTTCGCCTGGGACCTGGGGCTCGCCTTCCAGCTTCGTGACGATTGGATCGACGCCGTCGGCCGGCGCGAGACCGCGGGAAAGGACGTGCGTCAGGATGCGGGCAAGATGACGCTCGTCTCGCTTCTCGGCGCGGAGCGCTCGAAAACCCTCTTCGAAGAGCTCCTCGACTCGGCGACGGCGGCGCTCGAGCCCCTCGGACCGAACGGTCGCGGTCTGGGCCGGGCCTGCCGCGAGCTCATGATGCACACCTCGTGATATCTACTCCCTCCATGGAGAGGGGAAGCGGGCCGAGCGTCCCTGAATTCCTGGCGCCGCGAGAGATCCTTCAGGTCCGAGGGGCGTGCCGGCTCCTCGGCGCCCGCGCCGTGCTCGACGACGTGCACCTGAGCCTCCACGAGGGAGAAATCCTCGTTCTCCTCGGACCGAACGGCGCGGGCAAGACGAGCCTCGTCCGCGCGATCTCGGGGCGTCTCGCTCTCGAGGCCGGGAGCGTTCGGATCCTCGGGCGCGACCCGCGCGAACGCGAGGCCCGGAGGGCTTTCGGTCTCGTACCGCAGGAGATCGCCCTCTATCGCGAGCTCACGGCTCGCGAAAACCTGGAGGTCCTCGGCCGGCTCGCCGGCGTCCGCGGGGGGGAGCTTCGCGTTGCCGTCGAAGAGACGCTGGCCGTCATCGGGCTCGCCCCGCGCGCCCGAGACGTCGTCGGTACGCTCTCCGGTGGGATGCAGCGCCGGCTCAACATAGGCGCGGCGCTCCTCCACCGTCCGCGTCTGCTCCTTCTCGACGAGCCCACCGTGGGCGTCGACCCCGCTGCGCGCGAGGCCATCCACGCCATGCTCGTGGAGCTGCGCCGCCGAGGACTCGGCGTCCTGCTCGCGACCCACGATCTCGAGCAGGCGACCGAGCTCGCCGACCGCCTCGCCTTCCTCGTCGAGGGTCGGATACGTGCCGAGGGTACGCTCGACGCGCTCGTCCGGGACGCGTTCTCCGGCGCCAAAGAGCTCAGAGTCGTCCTCGCGAGCGATCCGGAACGCTCGGGAGAAGCCTTTCTCGCGCGCGAGGGCCTCGCGCCGGTCTCGGGGAGTCGGGTCTTTACCGGCCCGCTCGAGGGAGACCTCGAAGACGTCTCGAAGCTCGCTCGCCGCGCCGAAGCCGCGGGGCTCGGGCTCGAAGAGGTTCGGGTTCGCGAGCCCGGCCTCCGAAGCGTTTTTTTTCAGCTCACCGGCATGGAGCTCCCGCGATGAGCGGCGCCGTTTTCCGGGCGATGCTGCTCGGTCTGCTGCGCGACCGCGCCGCGCTCCTCATGAGCTTCCTGCTTCCCGTCGTATTCTTTCTGATTTTCGCGTCGATCTTCTCCGGTGCCTCCGGCGAACAAATCCGCCTTGGGGTCGCCTTCGCCGACGAGGTGCATAGCGAGACCTCGGGCAGGCTCTTGCGGGCGCTACTGCGGGAGCCCGCGGTGCGGCCCGTGGCGGGAGCCGCGCTCACGGGAGACGAGGTACGCGCCCTCGTTCGGCGGGGCACGGCGGATGTGGGGCTCATCGTCCGCGCGGGCGGTGAGTCTCTCGAGTCCTTCGGCGGCTTCGGCCTCGCGCCCATCGTGATCGTGAGCGACCCGGCACGAGGGGTCGCCGTCCCGTTGCTTTCGGGGCTCGTCCAGAAGGCCTATTTCGGTGCGCTGCCGGATGTCGCCCTGAGGAGCGTGATGGATCTCATCGAGCAGGAGATGGTGACGCTCACCGAGGATCAGCGAGCCTCGCTGGACGCGGGTCTCGCTGATCTCCGCGAGGAGTCCATCACCGCCGAGGGGACGGGAGTCGTCGTGGGGTGGAGCGCGCAGGACCTGTTCGAGCGCGAGAACGTGACGGGCCAGTCGGCGGCGCTCAACCACGTCGCCTATTACGCCGGGGCCGTAGCGGTTTTGTTCTTGCTCTTCTCCTGCGTTCACGGAGCGCTCACGCTCCTCGAGGAAAAGGAGAGTGGGCTCATGGAGCGCGTTTTGAGCGGTCCCGCCGGAAGCTCGGTCCTCGTCGACGGGCGATTCCTGTTCCTGCTGGTGCAGGGCTTCGTTCAGATGAGCGTGCTCTTCGCCGTGGCCTGGGCGGTCTTCGGGGTCGACGTCCCGGGGCACCTTTTCCCCTGGGCTCTCGCCACGCTCGCGACCGCCGCGGCGGCCTCGGGACTGGCGCTCGCGATCGTGACGCCTTGCCGGACGAAACGCCAGGCGCAGACCTTCGCTAATATCGCGATCCTCGTGCTCTCGGCTCTCGGGGGCAGCATGGTGCCCCGTTTCTTCATGCCGCCCTTCCTGCAAAAGCTCGGCTGGGTAACGCCGAACACGTGGGCCCTCGAAGCTTATACCTCGATCTTCTGGCGCGATGAGCCGATCTCGTCGCTCGCCTGGCCTTGTCTCGCCCTCGTCGCCACCGCGGCCGTGGGGCTTTGGCTTTCGCGCCGCTGGGCACGCCGCTGGGAATGTGTCTAAACTGAAACGATGCCGGGTTGGATGGTGAGCGCGCTCTGGTTCATCGGGGCGCTCGTCGCGATGGAAGGCGTGGCCTATGTCACGCACCGCTTTCTCATGCACGGGCCGCTGTGGTGCCTTCACGCGTCGCATCACCAGCCCCGAGAGAGCGCCTTCGAGAAGAACGACCTCTTCGGCCTGTTCTTCAGCGTTCCGTCGATCGTCCTGATCTACCTGGGGACGAACGGCTATCCGTCGCTCCTTTGGGTCGGGCTCGGCATGACGGCCTACGGCGCCGTCTACTTCGGCTTCCACGACGTCCTCGTCCACCGCCGCCTGCGCATTCCGTTTCGGGTCCGGGGTCGCTATCTGAAACGCATCGTTCAGGCCCACCTCATGCACCACCGGACGACGACGCGCGAGGGTGCTGTCTCGTACGGATTCCTGTACGCCCCCCCGCTCGAGCGTCTCAAGTCCCGAGGTTCGGCTTGGTCCAGAGCCCCTCTCGAGGGCTCTCGGTAACCCGTCCGCGACTCGCGACTGCCCGTCCCGCGCCCACGAGCGTGAGCTGGATCTTGCGGCTTCGACTCACGATCGCGCGCGCGTCCCACGCTCGCGGTCCGCGTGCGCGGACGATCCGCCCGATGTCGCGATACACGGCGGCCGCGGTCGCGATGGCCCACGCGGAGCGAAGTGGCAGGTGCGTCACGCCGTCCTCTCCCGAACGGTAGTAGCGGTCGGCCTCGGTTAGGAGGCGGTCGACGACGGCGAACAGCGAAGAGCGAGCCCCGGGCTCGGCGAGGCTCTCTCTCGAGACCAGCTTCGGAGAGCCAGTCCCCGGGCAGGTAGACCCGTCCCATCTCGGCGTCCTCCACGACGTCGCGGGCAATGTTCGTGAGCTGAAGCGCGATGCCGAGGTCGGAGGCCCGGTTCAACGTTTCTCGGTCCCGGACGCCCATCACGTAAGCCATCATGACGCCGACGACCCCGGCGACGTGATAGCAGTAGCGCAGCGTGTCCTCGAGAGTGGAGTACGTCACGCCCTCGACGTCCATGGCGAACCCCTCGAGGAGCTCGAGGGGGTGGCGCGGGGGGATCTCGTGCCGAGCGAGGACACGAGAAAGCGCGATGAAAATGGGCTCGTCGGTAGGCGAGCCCGCGATGGCGCTTCGCGTCTTCGTCTCGAGCTCGAAGAGGCGCTCCCGCTCCCCGATGTCGGAGGTGGTCTCGGCAGTGAAGCCGAGCTCCTGGCCGTCGATGACGTCGTCGCAGTAGCGGCACCAGGCGTAGAGAAGGTGGGCGCTCTCGCGCGTGTGCTCGTCAAACAGGAGCGACGCGAGCGCGAAGCTCTTCGAGCCCCGCTCGATGACGAGCCGACTCTCCCGGGCAATACGGTCGCGATCAGGCACGCGGGCTCAGGTCGAGGTCCTCGATCATCAGCCCCGCCGTCGCTTTGGCCGAGTTGACGACCCCGGGGACGCCCGCCCCCGGGTGGGTGCCCGCGCCGACGAAGTAGAGCCCCCCGATGCGATCATCGCGATTGTGCACTCGAAAGTAGGCACTCTGCGTGAGGACGGGCTCGAGCGAGAACGCCGAGCCATGGTGGGCGCCGAGCTCCGTCTCGAAGTCCTCGGGCGTGAAGATGCGAGTCGTGACGAGGTCCTTCTTGAGGCCCGGGATGTAGCGTTGGTCGAGATAGTCGAGGATGCGGTCGCGGTAGCGAGGCCCTTCGCTCTGCCAATCGATGGGCGCCTTGCCGAGGTGGGGCACCGGAGCGAGAACGTAGAAAGCCTCGCAGCCCTCGGGGGCGAGCGAGGGGTCGGTCACGGTGGGCGCATGCAGATAGAGGGAGAAGTCGTCGGCGAGGACACCTCGCTCGAAGATGTCGTGAAGGAGCTCCCGATAGCGCGGCCCGAAGAGGACGCTGTGGTGCGCGATCTCGGGATGGCGCCGTTTCGTGCCGAAGTAGATGAGAAAGAGCGACATGCTGAAGCGCTTCTGCGCGAGCCGCCTCGCGGGTCCGAGAGCTTTGGGCTCGGCGCGCAGGAGCTTCTTGTAGGTGTGAACGACGTCGGCGTTGCTGGCGACGGCGTCGAAGTCGCCGCTCCAGCCGTTCGAAGCCTGAAGCCCGGTGACCATCCCGTCTCGCGTCCGGATCGCTTCGATGGACGTGTCGAGCTGCACCGCCCCCCCCAGCTCCTGGAACAGCTGGACGAAGGCCTCGACGAGCGCACCCGTGCCGCCGCGAGGAAAGAAGACGCCCCACTTTCTCTCCAGGGCGTGAATCAGAGCATAGATGGCCGAGGTCGAGTAGGGGTTGCCGCCGACGAGGAGCGAATGGAAGCTGAAGGCCTGCCGGAGCTGCTCGTCGTGGATGAAGCGCGAGACGACGTCGTAAACGCTCCGGTAGGCCTGGAGGCGCACGAGCTCGGGACCCGCGCGCACCATGCTCCACCAGTCGAGAAACGGAACGTGAGCGAGCTTTTCGTAGCCTTCCGCGAAGACTTCTTCGGCGTAGGCGCGGAACCGGGCGTAGCCTTCGACGTCTCTCGGGCTCTTCCTCGCGATCTGCGCGTTGACCCGCTCGAGATCGTCCGTGTAGTCGAAGCGGTAGCCGTCCTCCCAGCAGAGCTGGTAGAAGGGCTGGACGGGAAGGAGCTCGACGTAGTCCTCGAGGGCCTTTCCCGCGGCCTGGAACACTTCTTCGAGGCACGTGGGGGCGGTAATCACCGTCGGGCCCGCGTCGAACGTGAAGCCCTGGTCCTTGTACACATAGGCGCGGCCCCCCGGGCGATCCCGTCTTTCGACGAGCGTCGTCTGAGCGCCCGCCGCCTGGAGGCGCACCGCAAGGGCGAGGCCGCCAAAGCCGCTTCCGATCACCGCGACGCGCGGGCGGCTCACGGCGGGCTCCCGGCCATGGAAGAGCGCGGCGGACGGCTCGGCAGGAGGCACCCGAGAGCGCGTCCTACGGGGACGGGCGGGCGCCCCGCTAGCAAGCGCACCTTGTCGGCGAGCTTCGGGCGGTTCGCGTAGAACCGCTCGATGAGAGGCTCGGACAGCGTGTAGAAACGGCGCAGCACCCGGTACCGCTCCTCGGGCAGGGCGGCTCTGAACAGCATGCGGTTCAAAAAGCGGAGAAAGCCGCTTCGGCGCCAGAGCGCCGTCGACCGGCCGCGGGTCAGCTCGAGGAGGCTCCTCGCCTCGAGATCGGCTCCCGTGACGGCGAGAGCGAGGCCCGTCGCCTCGGCGAGCGAGTAGCCCGTCGTGGGATGGAAGAGAGCGGCTCTCAGTCCCGAGCGGGCCACGGCGCCGCCCGCCTCCCAGAAAGCGTCGATGTCTCCGCCGAGCACGACGGGCAGCACGCCCTCTTCTTCGCTCGCGACCCGGGCCACTTGGAGACCTAGAGTTTCGGCGTAGAGACCGATTCTCGGAGCGCATCGCTTCGCGGGGAAGCTCGAAGCTGTCACTGTAGCGCGTGTCCTCGATGAGAAGAGAGCTCTCGGAAAAGGGGAGCACGTAGAAGAAACGGAATCCGCCCCGCTGCTCGACCGTGGCGTCCATGAGGATGGGCCGCTCGAGACCGTGGGGACGCTCGAGATCCAAAAACCGTCCCAGGAACTTCTGGTAGCCGAGCTCGAGGTGGGGCGAGTCGACGAAGCCACGGCCGTCCAGAACGCTCCGCGACTCGATTCGCGCGCCGTCCGCGAGGCGTACGGCGGTCGGGCCGACCTCGGCGACGTCGGCCTCGAGGTGGATACACTCGCCGCACTGCTCGACGAGCACGTCGTGCAGGCGCTCGGAGTCGACGGCGTGGTACGACCCGCTCAATCGGCGCTCGAGCCCGGGGAAGCGCACGTCGTGGGCGGGCCAGGAGCGAACGACGAGAGGCTCGACGAGCGCGCGCGCAGAAGCGTCGAGGTCCGTCTCGTGGAAGGACCACGTGTGCCGGCCGCCGAGAGCGGCGCCCCGCTCGAGCAGCACGAACCGGGCGTCGGGTCGGCGTCGCGCGAGGGCGAGCGCGACGAGCCCGTTGGCGAGGCCGCCGCCGACGAGAACGACGTCCGTCTTCATGACGCTTCCAGGAGGCTCTCGAGGCGCTGGGCGACGAGCTCCGCGAGAACGGGGTCGCGGCGGCCCCGATATTGGGCGACGAGTCTCCCCCGGGCGTCGACGATGAGCAGATTCGGTAGGTCGGTCGCGAGCCCGAGCTCCGCCGACCAGCGCCGGTCCAGGTCGATCTGGATGGAAACGGCCTCGGGGACCCGCTCTCTGAGCTTTTCGGCGACGCGCTCGCGGGTCGTCGCCCCGTCTGTTGCGACGTCCGCGATTCGGAGGTAATCGACCCGTTCACCGAAGCGCTCCCGGAGCGTCTCCTCCCAGGGTCGGAGGCCGCGCAGCCTCTCCGCCGAGACGACGAAGACGACGACGGGCCGGCCCTCGTGCGCCCGGAGACAGTCTTCCGCCCCGTACTGGTCGGGAAGCGAGACGTCCCGGAGCGAGGCGAGCGAGAGCTCCGTCTGCTGCGCGAGCGCGACGCCGAGAAGCGCTGGTAGCAGAGATAGCATGACCCCGCATTATTGGCGCGCCACCGCCCAGGCTGCCAATTCTTCCTGGGGCCGAAGCGATCGAGGTCTCTCGCTACGGCCAGCGGCCGGGGGTGGACTTCAGGCGCACGAGGACGATCTCGAATCTCGCCTCCAGGCCGGTCGAACAGACCCTTCAGCACCAAACCGCTCGCGTCCACCCAGAGCCGATGGGTCGCTTCGGACTGGTCGAGCTCGTAGACCGTCGCATCCACCGTCCCGGCGAACTCCGTCTCGAGAGGCTCGGAGTCGACCCGGCGGTAAGTCTGCTGGACGCGCTCCCCCGAGATATCGGGGAGCTGAAGCGTCACGGCTTCCACCCGGCGCTCTTCTCCCGCGCCGAGCTTCAGCTGCTGGAGAGCGAGCGCGTTGAACAGAGGCGAGTCGAAGTCGACGACCGTGCCCGCGCGGCGGCCGAGCTCGTGCTTCTTCTTCTTGCGGCCCTGGCCGTCAACCTCGACTCTCCAGTTCTGGCCCTTGGACTCGAGCTCGAGCTCGGTGACGACGCCGCCCCGGGTCGCGATGAGCTCGAGCTTCCGGGGCTCGAGCGAGCGCTCCATCTCATACCGGAGCTCCTGGCGGCTCGGCTCGGGCCAGTACATCGTCCGCGTCGCCTCCAGGACGACGCGCTTGTCCTTGAACACGCGGAACTGCTCCTGGCCGATGCGCTCACCGTCGAGGCGAATCTGATACTCACCGCTCGAGGTGGGCAGCTTCTCGTCGGAAGCCCGTGCGACGTTGAGGGGAGCGAGGCTCGCTCCGGCGACGAAGAGACAGGCGAGACGGCACCTCGTCTTCATGGATTCCTCCAGCTTTTCGGTTTTTTCGTGGAACCCAATCATTATACAATGCGCGCCTTTCTTCGAATGGTCTCTGCCCGCATGAAGCTCGTTCTCACGGTGGCCGGCCTCCTCGCTTCGGCCCTTGTCTGCTCCGCGCAAACGGGACCGGTCGTCCTGTTGTCGATTGATGGCCTGAAGCCCGACTACGTGCTCGAGGCCAATCGGTACGGGCTGCGCATCCCCAATCTGCGTCGTCTCCTCGCCGAAGGAGTCCACGCGACCGCCGTTTCGGGCGTGCTCCCGACGGTCACGTATCCGAGCCATGCGACACTTCTGACGGGAGTCTCCCCGGCGAAGCACGGTATTACCGGCAACCGTCCGTTCGACCCGTTCGGCACCAATCTCGGCGGCTGGTTCTGGTACGCCGCCGACATCCACGCCGAGACGCTCTGGGACGCGGCTCGCACCGCGGGCCTTTCAACGGCGAGCGTCGATTGGCCCGTCAGCGTCGGAGCTCCCGTGACTCACGAGATCGCGCAGTACTGGCGCGCCGGCAACTCCGAGGACGTCAAGCTCATTCGGGCGCTCTCGACGCCCGGCCTCCTGGAAGAGGCGGAGCGCGCTCTCGGACCCTATCCCGACGGCGACGACTACGGCCTTTCGGCCGACCGGCGTCGATCCGCTTCACGCTCCGGATCCTCGAGGAAAAAAAGCCGCGCTTCATGACGGCCTACTTCGCCGGCCTCGACACCGAGGAGCACGCGAGCGGACCCTACAGTCCGGGCACGTTCGAGACGCTCGAAGGACTGGACGAGCTCGTCGGGCGCCTCCGGACCGCTGCGGAGGTTTTCTGCCTCGTCTCGGACCACGGGTTCGCGCGCACGGACGAGGAGGTCCACTTGAACGCTGCGCTCGGTGACGCGGGTCTTCTGGAGCTCGATCCGGACGGGGGCTTGCGGGACTGGCAGGCCTTTGCGTGGAATCACGGCGGCCTCGCCGTCGTGCACCTCGCCCGACGCGACGATGGGCTGCGCGACCGGGTGCGAGATGTCCTCTCCCGCCTCGCGTCCGTGCCCGCGAACGGCATCCGCCGCTTTTTCGAGCGAGTGGAAGACAACGACTTCGTCGTCGGCCTCGAGCCTGGCTACCGCACCGGCGGCGAGCTCACCGGGCCTGTCGTTCGCTCGGGGCCCGTCGAGGGAACGCACGGCTACCTTCCCGAGACGACGGAGATGGACTCGGCGTTCTTTCTCGCCGGCCGAGGCATCCCGCCCGGGCTCGACCTCGGACGCATCGACATCCGCGACATCGCGCCGACGCTCGCCGGACTCCTCGGCATCCCGCTTCCGGGCGCCGAGGGCCGCGACCTCTTGGAGACTCATGAAGAGCCAGATCCCGCAGTTCATCGGCGCTAGCGTCAGGCGTCGCGAAGACCCCGCGCTCGTCACGGGCCGCGGTCTCTATACCGCTGACGTTTCCCTCGAAGGTGCCGCGACCCTCGCTTTCGTGCGAAGCCCCTACGCTCACGCGAAGGTGCTCTCCGTGAAGACCAATCGTGCTCTCTCGATTCGAGGGGTGTTGAGCGTCTTCACGGCCGCGGACCTGCGCTCGCAGCTGCGCCAGCCTTTCAGTGTCGCCACCGAGTCCGACCAGGGAAGGTTCGACGAGCTGCACCTGCCAGAACGGCCACCGCTCGCGCTCGATCGCGTGCGGTACGTGGGCGAGCCCGTCGCCGTCGTCGTCGCCGAAGACGCCTACGTGGCGGCGGACGCCGTCGAGGCGGTCGAGGTGGACTACGAGCCGCTCGACACCGTCGTCGACCCGGAGGCCGCGCTCGAAAAGGGGGCTCCGCTCGTCCATCCCGATTTCGGTACCAATCGCGCGTTCTCTTGGAGCGTGTCGGGAGGCGACGTGGAGGGGGCCTTCGCCTCGGCGACGAAAGTCGTCGAGCTTCAAGCGAAGATTCAAAGGCTCGTCCCGAACGCCATGGAGCCCCGCGCCTCCACCTGCTCCTTCGACCGAGACGAAGGGTGCACGCTCTGGTCCACGACGCAGATACCCCACTCGCTCCGAGACGAGCTCGTCGAGATGCTCGGCCTCGACCGCGACGAGCTGCGCGTCGTCGCACCCGAAGTGGGAGGCGGCTTCGGCGCCAAGGTCAACGTCTACGGCGAGGACGTGATCGCCGTGCTCCTCGCCCGCCACTTGAAGCGCTCGGTCCGCTGGGCGGCGACGCGCTCCGAGGACTACCTCGCCACCAGCCATGGGCGCGATCAGCGCGCGGTGCTGCGCCTCGCTTCCGACGCCTCTGGCAGGCTCCTCGGCATCGACCTCGAGCTCGTCATGGATTGCGGGGCCTACTACAGCCGGGTGACGCCCATCATCCCCGCGCTCACCGGGGTGATGATCCCCGGCGTCTACGACGTCGCGAACGTGCGCGCGCGGGCGAGGGGGGTCTTCACGAACAAGAGCATGAGCGAGCCCTACCGGGGGGCGGGCCGGCCGGAGGCCGCGTATCTCATCGAGCGGGGCATGGATCTCCTGGCGCGCGAGCTCGCGATCGATCCCGCCGAGCTCCGCCGCAGGAACTTCATTTCGCCCGCGAGCTTCCCTTACGCGACCGCGACCGGACTCACCTATGACAGCGGCGAATATGCCCGTTCGCTCGAAGACGCGCTCGAGCGCGTCGACTACCCGAAGCTCCGCGCGAGACAGCGAGAACAACGGGAGAGAGGCGGGAGGCTCCTCGGTATCGGGATCGCCACCTACGTCGAGATCTGCGGCTTCGGTCCCTGGGAGCTGGGCTCCGTGCGCGTCGGACCGGACGGCAAGGTCCGCGTGCTGACGGGGACGTCTCCCCACGGTCAGGGGCACGAGACGAGCTGGGCCCAGAATCGTCGCCGAGACGCTCCAGGTCGACCTCGACGACATCGAGGTGCTCCACGGGGACACGAAGATCGTGCCCAAGGGAATTGGCACCTTCGGGAGCCGCAGCGCCCCCGTGGGCGGGAGCGCCGTTCTCGAGGGCGCCGAGAAGGTGCGCGAGGGCGCGAAGGAGGTAGCGGCGCATCTGCTCGAGGCCGCGGCGGCCGACATGTCGCTCGAGTCGGGACGCTTCCAGGTCGTGGGAGTCCCCGGGAGCGGGCGTGAGCTGGCGCGAGGTGGCCGCCGAGGCCTATGCGGAGTCGCTCCCCGAGGAGCTTCGCGGGAAGCTCGAAGGCGAGAGCGAGTTCGCTCCTCCCGGGGAGACCTATCCTTTCGGAACTCATGTCTCTGTTGTCGAGATCGATCCCGAGACGGGCGAGATCTCAATCGAGCGCTTCCTCACCGTCGACGACTGCGGCCGCGTCATCAACCCTCTCCTCGTCCAGGGGCAGGTTCACGGCGGGATCGCCCAGGGCATTGCCCAGGCGCTATGGGAGAACGCCCTGTACGACGAGTCGGGGACGCTCGTCACCGGGAACCTCATGGAGTACGCGGTGCCGCGGGCGGACATGCTGCCGTCGTACGAGACCCACCGCACCGAGACCCCGACGCCCCACAACGCCCTCGGGGTCAAGGGCATCGGCGAGGCGGCGACGATCGGCTCGACCCCCGCGGTGGTGAACGCCGTCGTGGACGCCTTGTCGCACCTCGGCATCGACCACGTCGACACCCCGCTGACGCCGGAGACGATCTGGTCGCTCTTGCAGTCGCGGCGTTGACCAACGGGCCGGCGTCCGTCTCCGTCGCCGCTGCTATCATGAAGCATGGACTACGCGGCGCTCCCGGGCGGTGACCTCGTCGAGAAAGGCCTTCGCGATCTCGCCGAGGGCCTGGCGACCCCGGAAGCTTTTCTCGTCTCGATGGGAGCGCGGCGCTTGAGAGACGCGGGTGTTCCCGTGCCCGAGCGGACGTGGCCAGACCCCGAGCGCCAACTCTACGACCTGCTCGCCGCGGAGAACGAGGACTCCGCTCACTCCAGGTACAACGCCCTGGTGCGTCGGCTCGTCAGCTTCGAGGATGCCGCCGAGTGCGTCGGCCATTAGACTCGGAGCGCCTCCGCGCTTTCATGCGGGCGCTCGCCGCCGAAGCGCGCGAGCAGACGAGGATCTACTTCACCGGCGGCGCGACGGCCGTTCTGCTCGGATGGCGGACGGCGACCATCGACGTCGACCTCTGCATGTTTCCGGACCGAGACGCGCTGTTCCGCGCGATTCCCGAGCTCAAGGAGAAGCTCGAGCTCAACGTCGAGATCGCATCGCCGCCCGACTTCATCCCTGAGCTGCCCGGCTGGCGAGAGCGAAGCAAGCTCATCGCGCGGGAAGGTCGCGTCACGTACTACCACTTCGACTTCTACTCTCAGGCGTTGTCGAAGCTGCAGCGCGCCCACGCCAAGGACCTCGACGACGTCGAAAGAATGCACGAGGACGGCTGGGTCGAGACCCATCGGCTCGTCGAGCTCTTCGAGGCCATCGAAGAACAGCTCTATCGATTTCCGGCAATCGACCCCGCGGCGTTTCGACGTCGTGTGGAGGACTTCGCACGAGCCCACCGAGCGAGCTGAGCGCTCTCTCAGCTCCGCGCTTCGACCTCACCTCGCAGCTCCACCGATCGCCTCTCGACGGCGTCGGGACTGACTTCGACGCAATTTCGACCTCGCTGCTTCGCTCGATAGAGCGCACGGTCCGCAGCCGCGACGAGGTCCGAGGGCTTCAAATCGCCGGCGCCCGCCTCGGCGCAGGCGACCCCGACGCTCACCGTCACGAAGGGGACGGGGTCCGCCTGCGGGTTCGAGAGCTGCAGATCGAGGACGCGGTGCCGGAGGTTCTCTGCCGTCGCGCCCACACCCTGTCGTGTCGCCCCGGGGAGGATCACGGCGAACTCCTCTCCGCCGTAGCGAGCGACGAGCTCTCCCGCTCGCTTGTGGGCGCCAGCGACGGCCTGCGCCACCGCGCGCAGACCCACGTCGCCCGCCTGGTGCCCGAAGCGATCGTTGTACGCCTTGAACGAGTCGATGTCGAGGAGCACGAGCGCGAGAGGCGTCTGCGCGCGGCTGGCGCGACGGCATTCCTCGTCGAGAGCGTCATCGAAGGCGCGGCGGTTCAAGACCCCGGTCAAGCCGTCCTCTCGAGCCAGCTGGGCGAGGCGCGCGTTCGCGGCTTCCACCTCGGCGGTTCTCTCGGCGACGAGCCGTTCGAGCTCCGCTTTCTGGCGAGTGAGGCGGCGATCCGAAAGCGGTGGAAGAGCGGGCCCGCTGAAAGGAAGAAGAGCACCGCGAATCCACGGAACCAGAGAGTCTCGTAATAACGGGGCGCGCCGCGACCGACAGCGTGGCGCCCTGCTCGTTCCACAAGCCGTCGTCGTTCGCGGCGATGACGCGGAAGCGGTAGCGGCCCGGGGGAAGCTTCGTGTAGTACGCAGCTCGGCGGCTACCCGCCTCCACCCATGCGTCTTCGTATCCCTCGAGACGATACCGAAACCGTATCGCCTCCGGAGCGGTGAGACTCAAGGCGGTGTAGTGGATCTCGAGCGAACGGGTGCCCGAAGGCGAGCTGCCGGAGCTCGGCGGGCTCGACGAGACGATCGTCGACGAGCACCTCTTCGATCGCGACGGGCGGCTCGACTCGATTGGTCGGGAGGTGCTCCGGGTCGATCCGAACGACCCCCTCGATCGTCGGGAACCAGATCTTTCCGTCCCGGGTCCTCACGCCCGGCGCTCGCCCCGCCATTGCACTCGGCGTTTTTCATCCCGTCGGGGTCCCGTAGGCGACGGGCTCGACCCGCTCGCGGGTCCCGTCGGCGACCTCGTCGAGACTCCTTCTTGGACGACGCGAGAGATGCCGCTGTTCGAGCTCATCCACACGTTGCCCAGGCCGTCCTCGATGAGCCGATGGATGACGTTGTCGTAGAGGCCCTCCTTTTCGGTAATGGCGGTGAAACGGCCGTCCTTCAGCCGGTTCAATCCTCCGCCATACGTGCCGATCCAGAGGCTTCCCTCGTCGTCTTCGTAGAGCGCGAAGACGAGGTCATCGGACAGACCGTCCTTCGTCGTGAACACCGTGATCTCTCCGTCCCGGAGGCGGTTGAGCCCGCCGCCCCGGGTCCCGATCCAGAGGTCGCCCCGGCGATCCTCGAGGATGACGTTGACGGTGTCGCTCGAAAGGCCTTCCTTCGTGGTGAAGGCGGTCAAGCGCCCGTTCTCGAGGCGGTTGAGCCCGCCCGCGTAGGTGCCAATCCAGAGGCTTCCGTCGCGGTCCTCGTAGAGCGCGAGGACGCTGTCGTTCGTCAAGCCCATGTTGGCAGTCATGACGTCGAAGCGACCATCGCGGAGCCGCGTGAGCCCGCTGTCCGTGCCGATCCAGAGGCTCCCCTGTCGATCCTCGAGGATCGAGAAGATGACGTCGTTCGAGAGTCCGTCGTCCGTGGTAAACGCGGTGAAGTGGCCCTCTCTCATGCGGTTGATGCCGCCACCCTCGGTTCCGATCCAGAGCGTGCCCTCGCGGTCCTCGTAAACGGAGCGGACGAAATCATTGGAGAGACCCTCAGCGGTGGTGAAGGGAGTGAAGCGTCCGTCCCTCAGCCGGTTGAGCCCTCCCAGGTTCGTGCCGATCCAGAGGCTCCCCTCGCGGTCTTCGTAGAGAGCGTAGACGCTGTCGTTCGACAGTCCTTGCCCGCTCCGGAACGACGTGAAGCGTCCGTCCCGGCGTCGATTCAGCCCGCCGCCGTCGGTGCCGATCCACAGGCTCCCGTCGTGGTCTTCGTAGAGGGACCAGATGACGTCGTGCGAGAGCCCGTCGTCCCGGGTGAAGACGGTGAACCGGCCGTTCTCCCATCGGTTGAGCCCGAGATCGGTCCCGACCCAGAGGACGCCTTGCCGGTCGACGAGCAGGGCGCGGACGCTCAGACGCGACAGTCCCTCTTCCGGAGTGAACGAGCTCAACGTGCCGTCGTCGCGAAGCCGGGCGAGCCCCGCTTCTGTGCCGATCCAGAGGCCCTCCGAGTCCTCGGCGAGCGCGCGGATACGAGTGCCGAGGGCGCCCCGCGACGGCTCTTGCACGAACCGATCCCCCTCGAGTCGGGCGAGGCCCCCGCCATCGGTTCCCACCCAGAGCCGTCCGCGGCGGTCTTCGTAGAGTGTGGACACCTGGTCGCTCGGCAGTCCCTCCGCCGTCGAGAAACGGGTGAACCGACCGTCCTCGTAGCGCGCGAGCCCCCCGCCGGCCGTTCCCACCCAGAGACGCCCGTCCTCGTCCGCGAGGAGGCAGCTCACGAAGTCGTGCCCGATCTCGGGCACATGGTCCGTGTCGAACACGGTGAAGCGCAGGCCGTCGAAGCGAACGAGCCCGTCCCGAGTGCCCAACCAGAGATAGCCGTCGCGCGTCTGGGCGATGGCTTGCACCGTATTCTGAGGGAGACCGTCACCCGTCTGCCAGACGTCGTGCAGGTACTGCGTGATCGCCTTTTCCGGGTCGAGGGCGGTCGCGAGCGAGGGGACTCCGAGAAGAAGAAGACCGATGGCGCCGGCACAGATTCGAGAGGGCGAGATCGAGAGCGTCGCTGGCATCGGTCGGGACTCGTGGATCCGGCAGAGCCCCAGACGCCCCGCCGGTCGGATCGAACGCTTGGATGGAGCTTTGACAACCATTATAGGAATCCGGCGGCCGGATTTGAAACCCCGACCGTCGGCCGGTGCTCTAGCGCGCGAGGACGTGCCGGGCGAGGGCCTCGAGCGCCATGGCCGTGGTGAACGAAGGAGAGTAGAACTCGAAGACCTGGCCGTGATCGGTACGGGCGATGAAGAACGTCGCCGGCGCGTAGCCCCCGAACGGCCGCTGCTCGGCGACGAGAAAAGCGGCGGCGCCCGCGAGCAGGGGGGTCTCACGTCCGGCGTTTTGTAGCGTGAGGAGGGCGAACGCCGTGTTGAGCTGTGGCGCTCCCCGGTCCCAGTACGCGCTGCCGTCGAGCCGCACGATAACGGAGGCCTCGAGCTCGTCCGCTAGGATCTCGACTGCGGGGGCGAGGCCCGTCACGCCTCCCTCGTGATAGGCGCGCGAGACGGCGTACTGGAACACGAGGTTGTCGGGGTAATACTCGGAGATCTCCTCGAAATGGTCGCGATGGAGGCCGAGCGCCACGGCTTCGTTGATGAGCGCGACGGCGTCGGCGACCCCCGGCGTGCCGAGCCGACTGTAACGGCCGAGCGCGTAGAGCACGTTCGCGTTGACCACGAGATCGATGTCGTTCGGATACACGGGCGGACGCTCGAACGTCTGGGTTTGTAGGCCCGGCGTAAGCAATGGCGGGGTTGCGCGTGGCGCTGCCCCGCTTTTCTTTCCCTTCCGGAGAGGAAAACGATGAAACACATCATTCTCGGCAATGGACCGGCGGGCGTCGTCGCCGCCGAAACCCTGCGCCATGCAGCGCCCGACGACGACATCCTGCTCATCGGCAACGAGGCTTCGCCACCCTATTCGCGGATGGCGATTCCCTACCTGCTGGAAGGCAATATCGATGAGCGCGGCACTTATCTGCGCAAGGCAGAGGACCATTTCGCCAAACTCCGCATCGACCAGCGGCGCGGGCGGGCTGTTGCGGTCAACAGCGAAAAACGAAGGATTTTGTTTGACGATGGCCATTTCGAGCCTTTTGACCGGCTGCTGGTCGCCACCGGCTCGCATCCGGTAAGGCCGCCGATTCCCGGCATCGACCTGCCGCAGGTGCAAACCTGCTGGACGCTCGACGATGCGCGGGCGATCGCCGCCCACGCCAAGCCCGGTGCGCGCGTGCTGCAACTGGGGGCGGGCTTCATCGGTTGCATCATCATGGAATCGCTGGTCAAGCGCGGCGTGCAACTGACCGTCGTCGAAATGGGCGACCGCATGGTGCCGCGCATGATGACGCCGGAAGCCGGCAGCATGATCAAGCGCTGGGTGGAGAATCAAGGGGTGCGGGTGGTGACGAAGGCCGGCGTCGAGCGCATCGAAATCGGCGAAAAATCACCGTTGACCGTGACATTGTCCACTGGCGAAAAACTCGACTGCGATCTGCTGATCGTCGCCGCTGGCGTGGCGCCAAATGTTGCATTTCTTGAGGGAACGCCGGTGCATGTCGCCAAGGGCATCCTGGTCGACGACACGATGCAGACCTCGGTGCCGGGCATCTATGCCGCTGGCGACGTGGCGGAAGCGCCAGACCTGTTTTCCGGACGCCATCTGGTTGCCGCCATCCAGCCCAATGCCGCCGACCAGGCGCGCATCGCGGCGGTCAACATGGCCGGTGGGGTTGGCAACAGCGCGGCCCGCATGAACGGCGTTCTGGCGATCAACGTGCTCGATTCGATGGGCATGATTTCGTCGTCCTTCGGCGAATGGCAGGGGGTCGCCGGTGGTGATGGGGTCGAGCGGGCCGACGAGGCGAGCGGCCGCTACATCAGCCTGCAGTTCGATGGCGATGTTCTGGTCGGCGCGACGGCGATCGGCCTCACCGAACACGTCGGCGCACTGCGTGGCCTGATCCAGGCGAAGACAAGACTTGGCGCATGGAAACAGAAACTGCTGGAAACGCCGACGCGCTTCGTAGAAGCCTTCATCGCCTGTCAGCGCCCCAATAGCTGATTCGATGAAGGTCACGGTCAAGCTTTACGCCACACTCGGCGACTACCTGCCGGCCGGCAGCAAGAACAACCGGGCGGTGGTCGAGGTGCCGGAAGCGGCTGTGGTGAGTGCGGTTCTGGTGCCGTTCGCGCTGCCGGAGCGACTGACCCATCTGGTGCTGGTCAATGGCGTCTTCGTGCCGCCCGAAGCGCGCGCGACAACCCCGCTCAAGGAAGATGACATGCTGGCGGTCTGGCCACCGATTGCCGGTGGCTGACGGGCCGTTTCCCTGGAGTGGAAATCGCGTCCGGATGATGAGCAACTGCTCGCCGGCAGAGTTCCGGCGCACCATGCGCTATGCGTTCGGCGATGCGGTGCGCGAGGACGCTACGGGATTGCGGGTTGACGCTGACGGGGCAAGCCTTCATTTCGCCTTGAGCAGCGAGGAGCCACGACGTATTGGTGCGCTGCAGCTTTCCGTCCTGCGCGTCGAAATCACGGTTCGCCAGGGCGGCGAAAAGGCTGCTTCCGAACTGCTGACCCGGATCGACCGGGCAACACAGCGTGGTGGTGGCTAGTTCTCGATCCGGCAGATTTCGACGGCTGTGGCCGGGACCTGATAATCGGTTGCCAGCTGGGTTCTTACCGTATTCTCGATGTCCTGGTCTTCCGCTGCCACAAAGTGCCTGGCACCGGTGTAATTCATCGGGATACCGGCGCGGTCCTGGGTGATTCGATAATGGATTTTGACGTTCATTGCTGTTCTCGTTTTTTGATTTCTGGTTGATCCTGCAAGCTGAGTATAGCCAGTAGTGGTGCACTGCACCATGAAATATTTCACGCTTGGCTTCGAACCGGCATTTGCGAAGTGTGGATAATTGCGGCACTTCAATTTCGACGGACAAGTGGTACATCTTGATGAAATTCATCGGCTTTGCCGGTTGGTCGGGTAGCGGCAAGACAACCCTCATCGAACAGGTAATCACTGTCCTCGAAGCGTGCGGACTGGTCGTTTCACTGATCAAGCACGCCCATCACGAATTCGAGATCGACTATCCGGGCAAGGATTCGCACCGCCATCGCCACGCTGGTTGCCGCGAGGTATTGGTCACCTCGGCCAAGCGCTGGGCAATGATGCATGAGTTGCGTGGACGCTCCGAACTGACGCTGAGTGAGGCGTTGAGCCAGCTTGCGCCGTGCGATGTTGTGCTGGTCGAGGGCTTCAAGCACGAGCCGATACCAAAGATCGAAATCTATCGCCCGGAAATCGGCAAGCCTGCGCTCTACCCCGACGACCCTTGCGTAATTGCAGTCGCCAGCAATGTGCCGTTGGCCACTGCCCTGCCCCAGCTCGACATCAACGACCCGGCCGCGGTCGCCGCGTTCGTGCTGCAAACGCTCGCACTCGATCAGCCAACTGGCTTGTCGAGATAGGCGCCGATGTTGACGCTGTCGATCTGCTCGGGTTTCATGAAGCGCTCGGCATAGTCGCGATAGACGCCGGAGCGCAGAAAGAGGTCGAACAGGTCGGGATCGATGTGCTGGTCCTTTTTCATGAACGACATGATCCGGATCGCTTCCGAGAGCGTCTTGCCCTTCTTGTACGGGCGGTCGACGGCGGTCAGCGCCTCGAAGATGTCGGCGATCGCCATCATGCGCGCGACCGGACTCATCTCGTCGCGGGTCAGGCGGCGCGGGTAGCCGGTGCCGTCCATCTTCTCGTGGTGGCCGGCGGCAATTTCCGGGACGTTGCGCAGGTGCTTGGGGAAAGGCAGCTCGCTGAGCATGATCAGGGTCTGCACGATGTGCTCGTTGATCTTGTAGCGCTCTTCTTCCGACAGCGTGCCGCGGGCGACGCTCAGGTTGTAGAGTTCGCCCTTGTTGTAGAGCGCCTCGCGGAACCACCATGCGGAAGCCCCACTTGTTGTCGGCCGGCATGCCGGTCGCGCGCGCCGCGTTCGAAAACGTGCTCCGGACGGTCGGCCAGCAGTGGCTTCGCGCACCGGCAGCGCGGGTGCCGGGGTGCGTGCCTTGCGCGCCTTCTCTTCGTGGGAAATGCCGATCCGGTCGTCCAGGGTGCGCGTCCATGTCCGGGCGGCGATGGCCTGCAAGCGGGCGAGTTTTTCGGGGGCCATGAACTCGCCGCCTTCGTTGCATTCGGCAATGAAGGCGAAGTCGTCATCCAGTTGGGCCAAAGTTTCCGCCAGGCGCGCGCGTGCTGCCGCTTCGGATTCGCCCCCGGCGACGGCTTTCAGGCAGGCAATTTCGGCATCGCGCTTGAGTACCTCGAAGCGCATGCGGACTTCGTGGATGCGGTCATACAGCGTCTCGAGCTTGGTTGCCTTGTCGACCACGTATTCCGGTGTCGTCACCTTGCCGCAATCATGCAGCCAGGCAGCGACGTGCACCGCTTCCCACTCGTCATCGCCGAGCTGGAAATCCTTGAACGCGCCGCTGGTTTCGGCGCAGGCAGCGCGCGCCAGCATCTTGGTCAGTTCCGGAACCCGGGCGCAGTGGCCGCCGGTGTACGGGCTCTTGGCGTCGATGGCGCCGGCGATCAACTGGATGAAGGCTTCGAACAGCATTTTCTGGGCCTTGATCAGTTCCTTGCTTTCGAGCGAGACGGCGACCGATCCCGAGAGTGCCGCGATGAAGCTGAGGCGCGCCGGATCGGTTTCGTCATGGCGCAACAGCAACATGGCGCCGACCAGGTTGTGCTGGCGGTTGAGCAGCGGAACGGCGATCGCGTCGCTCGCTTCACTGCTTTCGATGATTCTCGCCAGGCCGAGCGCACGCACGTCGGCATCAGTCAATTCAGCGGCATGTGCCGTGCCGGCACTCAGCGCTGCGGCGAGCAGCGGGCCGGCGGCTGGCGCGGAGACCGCCAACGCATCGGCCGGCAAAGATGTTCCGTCGGCGTTCAGGGCGGCGGCCGGCACCAGTTTGTCACCGTCAACCAGATAGAGGATGCCGGCATCGGCATCGGCGGCGGAAAGCGTTTCGGTTAACAGCCGCGGCAGGAGTTTGTCGAAATCATTTTCCGCAGCGACTGCCATGCTGATGTCAAGAAAGCGGCGGATCGTCCGCTTCATGCTTTCCATGGTGACCGACAGGTCATTGACCTCAAGGACAAGCGAGTTAACCTTGATCGGCTGCGAGAATTCGAAACGGCGAATGGCGTCGGCCTCGCCCGATAGTTGGCGCAGCGGCCCGGAAATGTTGCGCGCCAGAACCCAGGTGATCGGTATGGCCAGCAGGATCACGATGATCGTCGCGATCAGCGAATGGCGCATCAGGTGGTGCGCGGCTGCCATCAACTCGTCATCGGGAATCGCGGTGATCAGGAACAGTGGCGCCGAGCCTTCCAGCTTGAGCGGGTGAATCGACGCATGCCAGTCATTGCCGGCGACGTTCAGCGACAGATCCTGGGCGGTCGCCGGGGCTGCCGCTTGCAACCTGCCGACCAGTTGCGCCAGCGCCGGGCTGCCGAGCTCGGCGACATGGGCGAGGACGGGCTTACCGTCGGGGCCATCCGGAAATTTGATGGCACGCGAAAAATCCTCGAAAGCGATCGTCTGGCCGCGCTCGTTCGTCAGCGCGATTTCGCTGCCAGGCGTGACTTTCTGCCTGGCCAACGAGTGGCTCAGGGTTTCGAGCAGGATGTCGGCGCCGACCACGGCATCCGCCCGATGTGCCCGGTTGGCGATCGTCGTGCCGACCTTGCGGCTGCTGTAGAAGAGGTAGGGCGCGGTCTTGATCTGCCCGTTCGCCTGCATCGCAGCCGTGTACCAGCTACGGGTACGCGGATCGAAGGAGCGTGCATAGTCGGGCAGGTCGTCGCTACGCAGCGTGGCGAGCTGGGCATCGAGAAAAATGTGGCGGCCGCTCAATTCGCCACCTTGGCGGTCGATACTCTGCACCATGAAGGCGGCCTGTGGCGGGGCGTTGAACGACTTGCCGTCGTCTTCGTTCCTGATCCGGCGCACCATGAAAAAATCGCCGTTGGCGTAGCCGACATAGAGCGAGGTCAGCGCTTGCGAATTGTCGAGCGCTTCGCGCATGAAGCCGATATTCCGTAGCCGTTCTTCCAGCGACTTCGCTTCGGTGATGCCGCCGTAACTCAGAAGCCGTGTCGCCATTTCGGCCGGGCCGATGAGGTTCGAGAACTCGCTGACGGTTTCGCGACCGATGCGCGTATTTATCTCGCTTGCCGTGCTTTCGAGGATGTCGCGGCTGACCTTGTAGCCAAGTCCGCCGATGACGCCGCCGACCAGCAGGATCAGGGCGATGAACAGCGTCGAAATGTGAACATGGAGCGGGAAGCGGCGGGTCATGGCGATGCCTCGGACGGACCGGAAGCTGCATGTTACGCCTTGCCCGGCAAGGTATAAACTGGGGATTCGATTCCAGAAAAAATGTTGACAGCATGCAACGGAAGATCAGCGCCATTCAGACCGCCTACCTGCCAGCGAACAGGACGCCATGACCAGCGTCGCCTTCAATCTGCTGGTCGGTGGCGTCGGGCTGTTTTTGCTCGGCATGTTCCTGATGACGGATGGCTTGAAGATGGCCGCCGGGCCTGCCCTCGGGAAGGTGCTGACGAGTTCGACGCAAACGCGCATGCGCGGCTTGTTTTCGGGGCTGCTGGTTACCGCGCTGGTCCAGTCTTCGAGCGCCGTTACCGTCGCCGCCATCGGTTTCGTCAATGCCGGGCTGCTGACCTTCAATCAGTCCCTGTGGGTTCTTTTCGGCGCCAACGTCGGTACGACCATGACCGCCTGGCTGGTCGCGTTGCTTGGTTTCACGGTCAAGATCGAGGCCGCGGCGCTGCCGATGATCGGTATCGGCATGGCGCTGCGACTTTCCGGTCCGGAACTGCGGCGTGGCGCGGCCGGCAGCGCACTGGCCGGATTCGGCGTCCTTTTTCTCGGTATCGGTTTCCTGCAGCAGGCCTTCCCCGGAGCGGGCAGCGGCTTCGACCTCACGCTGCTCGCCGGCCACGGTGCCTTGTCGGTCGTCGCCTTCGTGCTTGCCGGGCTGCTGTTGACCGTGCTCATGCAGTCTTCGAGTGTATCGCTGGCGATCGTACTGACCCTTGCCGAGGCTGGTGCCATTCCGCTGATGGCGGCTGCGGCGGCGGTGATCGGCGCCAATGTCGGGACCACCGTGACGGCCCTGCTGGCAGTCATCGGCGCCACGCCGAATGCCAAGCGGGCGGCGGCCGCCCACGTCCTGTTCAATGTGCTGACGGCGCTGGTCGCGCTGCTCGTTCTGCCCTTGCTGCTCACCATCGTCAATGCGTTGCGCGACGGCATCGGCCTCGCTTCGTCGCCGGCGGTCAGTCTGGCCTTGTTTCATACCGCCTTCAATGTGCTCGGCGTGGCGCTGATGTGGCCGGTTGCCGGTCGCCTGGCACGCTTTCTGGAGAGCCGTTTCCATACCCGCGACGAGGAAATCGGCAAGCCGCTGTATGTTGACCGCAACGTTGCCTCGGTGCCGTCGCTGGCGGTCGATGCGCTGCGCCGCGAAATCGATCGGGTCGGCGGCATGGCCATCGGCGGGGTCTGGGCGCGGGTCGGCAGCTTGATCGGCGAGGGCGGCCGTAGCGACGAGTCGGCCGGCTTGCCGTCGCTCAATCGGGCGATCGCCGCGTTTGTGACCCAGGTCAGCCGCGGCGCGATGGCGGCTGCGACGGCGCAGGCACTCGCCAAGCTCTTGCGCGTTCAGCACTACTACGAAAATTGCGGCGAACTGGCCGCCGAGGTGGTCGCCGTGCGCGATACCGTCGCCGATCTCGGCTCGACGCCGCTGCATGCCGCGATTCTGTCATTGGCGCGCGTTGCCGATACGCTGCTGGTCCAGCTCAACCCGGACAACGAGCCGTTCTCACCGCTCGGCGCGGCCCAGGCCGAAGATTTCGAGGACAACTATCAGGAGGTCAAGGCCGCTTTGCTCGCTGCCGGCGCATGCGGGGAAATTTCCATCGACGCCATGGAACAACTGTTGCGCAGCTTCAGCACGCTGCGCCGGATCATGGACCAGGCGGCCAAGGCGGCACGCCTGTTGGCGCAAATGCGCAACGAACTCGCGGAAGCACCGGCCGAGGCGGCAGACTAAGGCTTGCCGGCGTCGCTCGAAGGTTTCTCCGGCGCCGCCTCGAAGCGACCGAGTTCCTCGCGGGTGTTGATATTCTCGAAGGCGTCGGCCTCGTCATCGAAAGCTACTTCGACGATGTTCAGCGTCGAGTACCAGCGGTCGATCTTGCGCCCGCCGCTTTCGAGAAACTCGCTCAGATGCGGCAGCACCCCGCGCTTGCACAAACAGAAAACCGGGTGTGCCTGGTCGAAAGTGCGGGCGACGGCGAGATCGGCATGCGCTGCGGTCAACGCCGAAAACAGGCGAAAAACCAGATCGTCCGGCAGGAATGGGGAGTCGCAGGGCGCGGTGGCGACCAGCGGGTGACTCGCCGCCGACAGCGCAGCGTGCAGACCGGCCAGCGGGCCGGCGAAACCGGGGATCTGGTCAGGTACGACGCGATGCCCGAAAGCAGCGTAACGCGCGCTGTTCTGGTTGGCGTTGATCAGCAGTTCGTCGACCTGCGGGGCCAGGCGCTCGACTACCCAATGCACCATCGGTTGGCCGCGCAGTTCCTGCAACCCCTTGTCAATGCCGCCCATGCGGCGACCGAGGCCGCCGGCCAGAATGACGCCCGTGATCTTTTCGCTCATCGCGTGAACCGCTCCTCGCCGGTGAATAACAGGTAATGCTTGCCCTGGGCGCGGCCGATCATCGTCATCCCGAGTTTCCGGGCGATTTCCCAGCCCATCTGGGTCAGGCCGGAACGCGAGACGAGAAAGGGAATGCCCATCTGCGCCGTCTTGATGACCATTTCCGAGGTCAATCGGCCGGTCGTGTAGAAAATCTTGTCGCCGCCGTCCAGTTCGTCCAGCCACATCCTGCCGGCGATCGCGTCCACCGCATTGTGGCGTCCGACATCCTCGACGAACATCAGGATTTCACTGCCCTGCGCCAAGGCGCAGCCATGCAACCGCGCCGGCCTGCTTGTAGATCGATTCATGGTGGCGCACCGCGTCGAGCAGTCCGTAGAGCGTTGCCTGCGAGATGCTGGCCTCCACCGGCAGGCGGATGTTGCCGACATCGTCCATCAGGTCGCCGAACACCGTCCCCTGGCCACAGCCGGTGGTGACGGTGCGCTTGGCCATTCGGCTGTCGTCGATCGAGCGGCCGTGCCGCGTCGTCACGGCGACCGCGTTGACATCCCAATCCACCTGTACCGAGGCGATTTCGGCAAGGCTGCCGATCAGGCGCTGGTTGCGCAGGTAGCCGATGGCCAGCGCCTCGGGCGCGCCGCCGAGCGTCATCAGCGTGACGATCTCGCGCTTGTCGACGTAGAGGGTCAGCGGGTGTTCTCCGGCAACGGCTGTCGGAACCAGTTCGCCAAGCTCGTTGATGGCCTCGATGGCGAAGGTCAGGGGGCGCGAAGCCGCGGTCAGCAGTGGGCGATTCATCGGCGGGATTCTACACTTGGGTGAAGTTGGGCTATGCTGAAACGATTCCAGTTCCCAAATGCCACCATGAAACATTTTCCGGTCGCCGTGATCATCGAAAAGACCAAGCTCGACAATCGCTGGGTCAGCGAAAGATGGGAGGCGATCGGGGTCATTCCGGCTTTCGCCGCCGATCCGGCCGACTGCGCGCCGCGCCGGATTGTCGCCGAGGTCGATCGCGAGCAGTTCCTGACCGGTCATTTCAGGCTCGAGCTGTTTCGCGACGAAGTCGACAACTACCATCTGAACCTGACTTCGCCGGAGCCGCGCGTCTTCGTGATGTGGCGGATGGAGGAAGATTTTCCCCGCCCGGTCAGCGTCTCGCTGAGTTACGGCGAAGCGGCGCGCTGGCTCGACTCGGGCGAGCAATGCGACGGGGTTGCGATGCCACCGGAAATTGCGGACTGGCTGGGCGATTTCGTCAATACGCATTACAAGCCGGCGGTGCGCCACAAGGTCAAGCGCAACGACCCGTTCGCCGGAAAGCGTCAGCCGTGAGTGGCGGCCGCTTTCTCGAACGCTGGTCGCGACTGAAAAAAGCCGCCGAAAAGGCGTTGACCGCAGAAATCACCGATGCCGAAAGCCTGCTTGCCAATCTGACGCCGGACAGCGACTTCGGGCAGTTCCTGCGTCAGGAAGTTAGCGAAGAGATTCGTCGCAAGGCGCTGAAAACGCTGTTCGCCGATCCGCAATTCAATGTGATGGATGGCCTCGACATCTACATCGACGATTACTCGATCAGCGAACCGATCCCCCCCGAAATGCTGGCTGCGCTGAATCAGGCCAAGATCCTGTTCGAGACGCCCGATGTCGAAGATGCGCCGGAGCAAACAGCAAGCGAATTCCGCGAGGCTTCGCCGGACGGCGTGCAAGAGATTGTGGCCGCAACGCCAGCCGACTTGCCATCAGAAAATAATCAATGAGTTGGCGTCACCGGCCGAGCCGGATATCCGTCCGCAAGGATGCAAAACGTTGCACAAAATTGCTGCGCAATCCCCCTGTTTTTGAACGTCCGGATAGCTAAATAAGTCATTGATTATAAGTAGTAAATGTTTCTATTTCGGGAACTCTTTCGGCTAGAATCAGTCATTGTTCGAAGCACTGTCGTTGAAAAGTTGTTCTCTTGAACCCAGTTGTTCCGGCCTCTCTCATGGTTTTCGAAAATACGCCATTGGCAGCCGCTATGGCTGCATTGCAGGATATTCCTTCACCGGAGCCGGTGCCGGCGCTGAGCATGGTTGCTGCGGGGCGTCTGGCCATCGTCGGGGAGACCGAGGCTGCCCTCGGCTGGGCCGAACGTCTCTCGACTCAGCGCGACGTCACCGTGCTGGCGCTGGGAAGGCTGCCGACAGGTTTCGATCGCGCGGAATTGAATGGCTTTTCCGTCGAGCCTGCTACAAGCATTTCCCTGGCCGGGCATCTCGGTGCCTACAGCCTCGACTGGAAATCGGCTGATGGCAGCAAACAGGCAGATTTCGACGTCGTTCTCGATCTCTCGCCGCAACCCCTGCTCAACCGTGTCGAATTGCCGGAGGGCTATGCCGCGCCCGGTCGCGATCCGCTCGATCAGGCACTGGCCGTGATCGACCTGCTCGGCTTTTCCGGCGAGTTTGAAAAACCGCGTTACGTTGCGCTCAAGGAACGACTGTGCGCCCACAGCCGTTCGCAGAAGCACGGTTGCAGCAACTGTGTCGATGTCTGCTCCACCGGCGCGATTAGCAGCGGCGGCGATTCGATCAGGCTCGACCCCTATCTCTGTCAGGGTTGCGGCACCTGCACGACGGTCTGCCCGTCCGGGGCGCTGGCGTACCAGTATCCTCGCGTTGCCGATGTCGGCGTGGCGATCAAGGCGCAACTCAAGGCGTATGCCGCTGCAGGCGGGGTCAATCCCTGCCTGCTTTTTCATTCGGCTACAGCGGGTCGCAGGCAGTTGCTTGAACTGAAGCGCGCCGGTCACGGTTTGCCGCCGAACGTGATCCCGGTCGAAACCTGGAGCGTCGATGCGGTCGGGCTGGATTTGATGCTTGGCGCGGTAGTTCTTGGCGCCACCCAAGTCGCTGTACTCGCTGCCGGGTCGCACGATCTGGCGCCGTTGCGGACGCAGGCAAATCTCGGCCAGAGCATTCTGGAAGGCATGGGCTATGCTGGCGAATATCTGCGGGTTGTTGATGGCGAGCCCGGCAACTGGCTGGCCGAATTTTCTTCGTGGCCGGCGGCGCCGGCATTGCCGGCCAGCGAATTCCGCTTGCTGGCCGACAAGCGGACGACGCTTGAATTTGTCATCGATCATCTGCAAAAGCATGCGCCAGCCCATCCTGATTTCATCGAACTGAAGGTTGGCGCGCCGTTTGGCACGGTGGATGTCAGCGCCGCCTGTACTCTGTGCATGTCGTGCACCAGCGCCTGTCCGGCCAGCGCCCTGAAGGCAGCGGCTGATGCGCCGCGCCTTTCATTCCTCGAACGCAATTGCCTGCAGTGCGGCCTCTGCGCCAACACCTGCCCGGAACAGGCAATCACCCTGACGCCGCGCCTGCTCCTGAAAGATCGGCGCCACGAGCGTGTGCTCAGGGAGGCCGAAATTTTCTGCTGTACTGCCTGCGGCAAGCCGATGGGCGCCGCGCCGACCGTTCTGAACATGATTTCCCGGCTCGCCGGGCACAGCATGTTCGCGACGCCCGAAGCCCGGGCACGCCTGAGCATGTGCGGGGATTGCCGTGTGATCGACCTGATTCAGCACGAGAACAGCACCAAGGCCTGGGAGATGACGGAATGAACGCTGTACTCGAACCCGTTGCGTCTGCGCCGGTCCTGACTGATGAGGACCGTGCCCGCGCCGAGCATTACGCCGTCTTGTCGCGCCTCTTTTCGAGCGCGCCGGATGCCGAATTCCTGAACAAGCTGCCGACCCTCGGTGACCACTGGGGTAATCCGGAAAGCCCGCTTGGGCAGGCCTGGCTGACGCTCGGCGACGTTGCCCGGAATGCCGACCCCGAGGCGGTCGAAGAGGAGTACACGCGCCTGTTCCTGACCATCGGCCGCCCGGAGGTGATGCTCTACGGCTCCTTCTACCTCGCCGGTTTCCTGATGGAAAAACCGCTGGTCGAACTGCGCCATGACCTGGCTGAACTGGGGCTTGGCCGTCGTCTCGGCGTGACCGAATCCGAAGATCACATCGCCGCCCTGTGCGATGTCATGCGCCACCTGATTGTCACCGGCCCCGATGCGGCCGGTCTGGCGCGTCAGCAGTTTTTTTTCACCCGGCACATCGCGCCCTGGTTCGAAGCCATGTGCGACGCTCTGGAAGGGGCGCCGGAAGCCCATTTTTACCCGCATGCCGCCCAACTGGTGCGTGCCTATTTCGAGATCGAACGCCTGGCGTTCGACATGCTTTAGTTTTGTCGAGGAGAGAACGAATGAACGATAAGAAACCGGAAAACCTCAAGCGGCGCGGCTTTCTGCTGGCCGCCGGCGTTGGCAGCGCGGGTGCGGTCGCCGTTGTTGCCAGCGGCATCGGCAAGGAGGCCGCGAAGCCCTTGGCCGTCGTTTCGGCCGACGACAAGGCAGGCAGCTACCGGGAATCACCGCACATCAGCAACTACTACCGCACGGCGCGGGTTTGAACGGAGCTCAATCATGCTGACCAGAAAAGCTACGGCCCATCAAGGCACGCTACCGGAAGCGGGCGTAATTTTGGCGACAAATCCGGCGTTGACCGCAACGGGCAATATCCTGGCGAAAACCATGGATCGCCGCACCTTCCTCAAGCGTTCCGGCTTGGTGGCCGGCGGTGGCGCGCTGGCCACCCAGCTGCCGTACAACATGATCGGCAGCGCCGAGGCTGCGGATGTGGCCAAGGACAAGACCGGCGTCGAGACGAAGCGCACCGTGTGTACGCACTGCTCGGTCGGCTGCGCTGTCGATGCGGTCGTCGAAAACGGTGTCTGGATCGCGCCAGGAACCGGTGTTCGATTCGCCGCTCAATCTCGGCGCCCACTGCGCCAAGGGGGCATCGGTGCGCGAGCATGGCCATGGCGAACATCGTTTGAAGTACCCGATGAAACTGGTCAACGGCAAGTACCAGAAGATCAGCTGGGAGCAGGCGCTCAACGAAGTCAGCGAAAAATTGCTGGCGATCCGCAAGGAAAGCGGCCCGGATGCGACCTACTGGGTCGGCTCCTCGAAGCAGAGCAACGAACAGGCCTACCTGTTCCGCAAGTTCGTCTCCTTCTTCGGCACGAACAACATGGACCACCAGGCGCGCATCTGCCACTCGACCACGGTCGCCGGCGTCGCCAACACCTGGGGTTACGGGGCGATGACCAACTCCTACAACGACATGCAGTTTTCCAAGGCAGCGTTGTACATCGGCTCGAATGCCGCCGAGGCGCATCCGGTGTCGCATGCTGCACATGCTGCACGCCAAGGAAAACGGCTGCAAGATGATCGTCGTCGATCCGCGCTTCACGCGCACGGCGGCCAAGGCCGACGTCTTCACGCGCATCCGTTCGGGTACCGACATCCCCTTCATCTGGGGCATGCTCTACCACATCTTCAAGAACGGCTGGGAAGACAAGGAATACATCGCTGCCCGTGTCTTCGGTCTCGACAAGGTCAAGGAAGAGGTCATGACGTGGACGCCGGACCGCGTTCAGGATGTCACCGGAATTCCCGAGGCGGAAGTGCTGCGCATCGCCGAAATGCTGGCCAAGAACAAGCCGTCCACCGTCGTCTGGTGCATGGGCCAGACCCAGCACACGATCGGCAATGCCAACGTTCGCGCCATGTGCATCCTGCAACTGGTCCTCGGCAACGTCGGCGTTTCCGGTGGCGGCACCAACATCTTCCGTGGCCACGATAACGTGCAGGGCGCTACCGACGTCGGCCCCAATCCGGATTCGCTGCCCGGCTACTACGGCCTTGCCGCCGGTTCCTGGAAACACTGGTGCGCGGTGTGGGGTGTCGATTACGAGTGGGTCAAGGGCCAGTTCGCCTCGCAGGCGATGATGGAGAAGTCCGGCATCACGGTCTCGCGCTGGATCGACGGCGTGCTGGAGGCCAACGAGAACATCGACCAGGATTCCAACCTCCGCGCCGTGGTCTATTGGGGCATGGCGCCGAACAGCCAGACGCGCGGCCTGGAAATGGTCGAAGCGATGAAGAAGCTCGACCTGCTGGTCGTCGTCGATCCTTACCCGTCCGCTACTGCTGCGATGTCGGCGATGATGCGCAAGGATGGCGTCTATCTGCTGCCGGCCTGCACGCAGTTTGAAACAGTCGGCTCGGCGACCGCCTCGAATCGTTCGATTCAGTGGCGCGAGAAGGTCATCGAACCGCTCTTCGAGTCGAAGCCCGACCATACCCTGATGTATGCCTTCGCCAAGAAGTTCGGCTTCGAGAAGGAGTTGTGCAAGAACATCAAGATCGACAAGGACAAGCAGGGCTGGGACGAACCGAACGTCGAAGACATCCTGCGCGAAATCAACAAGGGCACCTGGACCATCGGCTATACCGGCCAGTCGCCGGAGCGCCTCAAGCTGCACATGAAGCACATGGCACACCTTCGACGTCAAAACGCTGAAGGCCAAAGGCGGGCCATGCGACGGCGAATACTTCGGCCTGCCCTGGCCGTGCTACGGCACGCCGGAAATGAAGCATCCGGGCACGCCCAATCTCTACGACACCTCGCAAGCATGTGATGGACGGTGGCGGCAACTTCCGCGCCAATTTCGGCGTCGAGCGCGACGGCGTTTCGCTGCTCGCCGGCGACGGCTCGGCCTCGAAGGGCGCCGACCTGCAGATGGGCTACCCGGAATTCGACCATGTCCTGCTCAAGAAACTCGGCTGGTGGGACGACCTGACCGAGGACGAAAAGAAGGCGGCCGAGGGCAAGAACTGGAAGACCGATCTTTCCGGCGGCATCCAGCGCGTGGTGATGAAGGTGCATGGCTGCCATCCCTTCGGCAACGCCAAGGCGCGCGCCGTGGTGTGGAACTTCCCCGACCCGGTGCCGCTGCATCGCGAGCCGATGTACTCGCCGCGTCCGGACTTGTCGACAAGTATCCGACCCACGACGACAAGAAGGTCTTCTGGCGCCTGCCGACGCTGTACAAGTCGCTGCAGGACAAGGTCAAGGACATCTCCAAGGAATATCCGCTGATCATGACCTCCGGTCGTCTGGTCGAGTACGAGGGCGGCGGCGAGGAAACGCGCTCCAACCCGTGGCTGGCCGAACTGCAGCAGGACATGTTCGTCGAAGTCAATCCGCGGGATGCCAACGACAGCGGGATTCCGCAACGGCGAATACATCTGGGTCGAAACGCCGACCGGGGCCAAGCTGAAGGTGCAGCGCCATGGTCACCGAGCGTGTCGATGCCGCCACCTGCTTCATGCCCTTTCACTTCTCCGGACATGGTGGCAGGGCAAGGACATGCTCAAGTACTACCCGGAGGGCGCGCATCCCATTGTGCGCGGCGAAGTCGGCCAACACGGGCACCACCTACGGCTACGACACCGTGACGATGATGCAGGAAACCAAGACGACCGTCTGTCAGGTCGTCAAGGCCTAACGCGCGAGGAGAATCAAATGGCACGAATGAAATTCCTGTGTGACTCCGAGCGCTGCATTGAGTGCAACGGTTGCGTCACGGCCTGCAAGAACGAGAACGAAACACCCTGGGGCATCAAGCGCCGCCGCGTCGTCACGCTCGATGACGGCGTGCCGGGCGAGACGCTCGGTGTCGGTCGCCTGCATGCACTGTTCGGATGCGCCGTGCATGGCGGTCTGCCCGACCGACTGCTTCTACAAGACCGAAGAAGGTGTGGTCCTGCACGACAAGGATCCTGTGCATCGGTTGCGGCTACTGCTTCTTCGCCTGCCCGTTCGGCGCACCGCAGTTCCCGAAGGCCCGGCAGCTTTCGGCATGCGCGGCAAGATGGACAAGTGCACCTTCTGCGCCGGTGGTCCGGAAGAGGACGGCTCCAAGGCAGAGTTCGAGAAATACGGACGCAACCGTCTGGCCGAGGGCAAGTTGCCGTTGTGCGCCGAGATGTGCGCGACCAAGGCCTTGCTGGCCGGCGATGCGGCGGTGGTTTCGGACATCTACCGCGAGCGGGTCATGCAACGCGGCAAAGGCTGGCGAAGCGTGGGGCTGGGCGACGGCCTACGGCAAGCAGGGAGAGCGAAGCGCAGCAACAGGAGGGCACAAAATGAAAAAGTCATTGCTAGTGCTGATTGGCCGCGGTGACCGGCACTCGGCCTCGCGGCCTGCGGCGAACATCCGCAGGTCGTCGAGTTACAAGCCGGGCAACTATCAGGGCAAGTCCGATACGCGGCCATGGGAAGGTGGGCAGTTTGCCGGTAACAAACAGGCATGGGAAAGTGCCTTGCGCCACCGTAACCAGGCGCAAACCGAGTACAAGCCGCGTTCGACGAGGAACTGATGCATGACGACTTCAACTCTGCGTTTGCGGCTCGGGCAATGGCTGTTTGCCGCCTGCCTGACTCTGGCCGGGAGCCTGCCTCTTGCGGCGGCAGAGCCTGGCCCGACGCCTGCCCAGCAACAGGCCGAAAGGGAACTGATCCAGCCCGGCAACAACGCGCCGGTGTGGCGCGAGATTCGCTCCGGGATCAGCCATTTTTTACCAACAATCCGGCCAACGAAGCCGGGGTGCTGATCCAGAGCAAGGGCGATGACATGGCGCCATCTGCGCAACGGGCCGGTAACGATGTATGGCGGCATGTTCCTGCTGGCAGTGGCGGCCCTCATCCTGGTCTTCTACATGATCAAGGGGCCGTTGAGCCTGCACGATGCGCCGACCGGCAAGCTGATCGAACGCTTCCCGCGCTACGAACGGCTGGTGCACTGGCTGACCGCAGGGCACTTTCCTGATTCTCGCGGTGACCGGGCTCGCCATGCT
The DNA here is from genome assembly GCA_963786865.1 of uncultured delta proteobacterium. Classification (GTDB taxonomy): domain Bacteria; phylum Myxococcota_A; class Polyangia; order Polyangiales; family Houyiibacteriaceae; genus SG8-38. The sequence goes on from CAWBAV010000013.1 coordinate 132,592, forward strand.
GTTCGGCAAGCACGTGCTGATCCCGTTGATCGGGCATTCGGCGTTCGGCTATCTGATGGTCCTCGGCAAGACGCGTGCACAACTATCTCGGGCCGCTGTTCGCTCGCCTCAATGCTGGCGATGATCGTCATCTGGGCGCGCGACAACGTTTGGCAGAACATCGATGCGCTGTGGATCAGGAAGGCCGGCGGATTGATTTGCGGTGAGCATGTGCCGTCCGGCCGCTTCAACTTCGGCGAGAAGACCTGGTTCTGGTTCGGTGTCACCATTCTCGGCCTGACCGTCGTGATTTCGGGTTTTGTCATGAATTTCCCGAACTTCGGCCAGACCCGCGGTGACATGCAACTCGCCAACATCATTCATTCGGTTTCCGCCATGGCCATGTTGCTGTTGTCCTTTGGGCACATCTACATGGGTACGATCGGCGCCCACGGCGCTTTTGCTTCGATGAAGACGGGCTACGTCGACGAGACCTGGGCGCGTGAACATCACGAGCAGTGGTACAACGACGTCAAGGCCGGAAAATCCGGACATCCGCAGGGTTAAAGGGAGGAGTAGAAAATGAAGCACAGCAAATTTGCCCTGATTCTGGCGTTGACCGTGGCAAGTGCCGGCGCCTGGGCCAAACTGCCGCCGCCATCCGAAGAAGCCAAGATCAAGGCGGAGGAAGCGAAGGTCAAGGCCGGCGCAAGCGCCAAGATTGCCGCCGAACAACTGGCCAGGGCGCAGGATCGTGTCGCCGAATGGTATATCAGCGAACAGAAGGCCAAAGGCATTACCGTTACGCCCACGCCGATAGCGCCGCCGGCAGCACCCGCAGCCGCACCGGTCGCCGCTGCACCGCCGCCCGCGCCTGCCGCCAAGTAATTCCGGTGGTATCCTGACGAGGCCCGGCAGGTGACTGTCGGGCCTTTTCGCGTGTAAACCCATGACCCAAACGCTTCTGGAAGCGCTCACCCTGTTGGGTGGCTTCGATCATCGTCTGCTCGAAATTGTCGGCCTATCGCTACGCGTGAGCCTGACGGCGCTCGCCATCGGCGCGCTGCTCGGCCTGCCGCTCGGCGCCTGGCTGGCGGTAGTTAACTTTCGCGGACGCGGCGCGCTGATCGTCGCACTGAATGCGCTGATGGGCCTGCCTTCGGTGGTCGTCGGCGTGCTGGTCTATCTGGCGTTGTCGCGCAGCGGGCCGCTCGGGGGCTATGGCCTGCTCTTCTCGCCGGCCGCCATGGTCGTCGCCCAGAGCGTGCTGGTGGTGCCGCTGATTGCGGCGGTGACGCGGCAGATCGTCGAGGATGCCTGGCGCGACTATGCGCCGGAACTCTCAGTTATCGGTGTCGGCCGGCTGCAGGCGGTGGGTCTGCTGCTCGCCGACTGCCGCTTTTCCGTCAGCGTCGCGCTGCTCGCCGGGCTGGGACGGGCGATGTCCGAGGTCGGCGCGGTCATGATCGTCGGTGGCAACATCGACGGCTACACGCGGGTGATGACGACCGCCATCGCGCTGGAAACCAGCAAGGGCGATCTCGCGCTGTCGATCGCGCTCGGCCTGGTTTTGATGACGCTGATTCTCGGCCTCAACGTCGCCGTCCATTATCGTGCGTGGCTGGGCGCAACGGAGGTACGGCTGATGTTTCCGCTGCGCATCGTTGCGCTGCGTTTCGTGCCGGCCGGCCGGGTGGTGCTCGACGATCTCGATCTGGTGCTGGATGGCGAAGGAATCAGCGTTATTCTCGGTCCCAACGGAACCGGCAAGACGGTATTGTTGAGATTGCTGGCCGGCCTGTTGCCATCCGATGGCGGTTCGATCACCTGGAGTGAGAGTGCAAGGCCGACAGGACGGCTGGCGATGGTCTTCCAGCAACCGATGCTGCTGCGCATGTCGGTATTCACCAATGTCGAGTTTGCCCTGCGCCCGCAGGCGATGAGCGGCGCCGAGCGGCACGCGCGAACTGCCGAGGTCCTCGAACGGGTGGGTCTGGCGCATCGCGCCAGAGACTCCGCGCGCCTGCTATCCGGCGGCGAACGTCAGCGTCTGGCGCTCGCCCGGGCCTGGGCGATGCGTCCGCGCCTGTTGCTGCTCGACGAGCCGACGGCCAGTCTCGACCCCTCGGCGACCGATGCGGTCGAGCGGATCATCCGCGAAATTCGTACCGAGGGCGCCAAGGTGCTGATGACGACGCATAATATCGGTCAGGCGACTCGCCTCGCCGACGATGTCATTTTTCTGGCGGATGGTCGCGTGCAGGAGCACGAAGCGGCCCAACGTTTTTTCGCCCGCCCGCAATCGCCGGCGGCGCGCGCATTCATGCAAGGAGAACTGCCATGGCGTATCGCCTTCGATCACTGATTCCTGTCTGCGGCGGGCGGCCAGCCATGCCGGCCGCCAAGCGGCTTTCCTTCACCCAATGCAAGCTGGCGACACCATGACCGACACCTCCTCCTGCGTTTCAAATGCGCCCGAAAGCCTTGCACTGTCGGCAGCCGAGGCGCGCGACCGGATGGTGGCGGAAGTCATGCCGATCAGCGGCCGTGAATTCCTGCCGGTGCGCAGTGCGCTCGGGCGCATCCTCGCCGCCGACATCATTGCGCCGCACGATGTGCCGGCCCATGACAATTCGGCGATGGACGGCTATGCGGTCCGCTTCGACAGCCTTGCCACGGCAGGCGAGACAAAATTGACTGTGGTCGGCACCGCTTTTGCCGGCGGTGCTTTCTCCGGTCTGGTCGGCAAGGGACAGGCGGTGCGCATCATGACCGGCGCCGTGCTGCCCGCCGGCGCGGATACCGTCGTGGTGCAGGAAGTGACGCGGGTCGAAACGGATGCCGTGTTCGTTCCCGCCGGCCAGCGGCAGGGGCAGAACACCCGCCGTGCCGGCGAGGATCTGGCACACGGTGCCGTGGCATTGCCGGCCGGCAAGCGCATCGGCCCGGCCGAGCTGGGGCTGATCGCCTCGCTCGGCGTGGCCGAAGTCGAGGTCAAGCGTCGCCTGCGGGTTGCTTTCTTCTCGACTGGTGACGAGTTGGCCTCGATCGGCAAGCCACTGGCGCCGGGCGAGGTTTACGACAGCAACCGCTACACGCTGCATGGCCTGCTCACCAAGCTTGGCGCCGACATCATCGATATGGGCGTCGTACCGGACCAGCCGGAGGTGCTCGAAGCGACCCTGGCCGAAGCGGCGCAGGTCGCCGATGCCATCATCACCACCGGCGGCGTGTCGGTCGGCGAGGCCGATTTTGTCCGCGAGATTCTCGAAAAGCTGGGCGAGGTCAGGTTCTGGAAATTGAACATCAAGCCCGGTCGCCCGATGGCCTTCGGCAAGGTCGGCAACGCCTGGCTGTTCGGGTTGCCCGGCAATCCGGTGGCGGTCATGGTCAGCTACACGCAGTTCGCGCTCGACGCGCTGCTCCGCCTGTCCGGCCTTGACCCGTTGCCGGTGCGCCCGCTGCTGACCGTTGCCGCCGAAAATGCGATCAGGAAACAGCCCGGTCGCCGCGAATACCTGCGCGGGCAGATCGTTGCGGTCGACGGCCAGTGGCAGGTAAAAACCATCGGCAACCAGGGGTCGGGGGTGCTGCGCTCGATGTCGGAGGCGAACTGCTTCGTCGTCCTGGCGGAAGACTGCGCCGGCGTGCAGGCCGGCGAAAGCGTGCAGGTACAGTTGTTCGACGGTTTGTAGCGCTCAGTCGGCCACTTCGACCTGGCCGCTGATCGTCGTTGTTACCACGCTTTCGCCGGCCTCCAGCGGGATCGGCGCAGGCGCCTCGGCGGCCATGGCGCGGCTGGCCCGCAACATCGGCATCGGCGGCATCTGGCCGCTTTGCTGGACGTTCAGGTGGCGAATCGTGTACGGCTTGCCGAGCACCTCGGCGACCACCGCGGCGCGCTGGCGAAAGGCGGCGATCGCTTCGCGCGTCGTTTCGTCCTCGACCTTGCGACGCGTCTCGGGCGTCGGCAACTGGCTGATGCCGCTGACCGCCAGCCGCATTTGCTGCAACTGGCCGAGCAGTTCGGAAACCGCTGCCACGTCGCGCGATTCGAGCATCAGCTCCGAATGGATACGCCAGCCGTCGATTTTCTGATTCTGGCCATAGACCGGGAAAGTGCTCTGGCGGCCGCTCTTGACCGAGACACCCGGCTTGGCCTTGATGACTTTCAACCCTTCGACGATGTCCTGATTGACGCGACGCGCCAGTTCAGCCGGGTTGTTGCCGCTCGCTTCGGCAAACACCGTGGCGCGCACCATGTCGTTGGCTGCCGGGCGACTCGCCTCGGCGGTCAGGTCGACGGTGGTGACGGCGCCGGCAGTCAGTACACAGCAGGATGCCGGTCAGCAGTAATGATTTGCGCATGGTATTCAGGTCTCGCTGGTGAGGCCTTGCAGTTCGCCGACAATGCGCTCGCAATGTTCGATGTGGCGCATCGCCACGGTATTGACCGACCAGTAGCCGATGCCGGCGGCGACGAGTTGCCCGGTAATCGGCACCAGACGGGCCGCCTGCATCGTCGTCAGGCGCAGGCCGACCACGCGTACGATGCGTCCGATCAGCATCGGCGTCGTCAGCCGGGCGGCAAGCGTGCCGCCGGCGCCGGCGAGCAGGCGGTAGACCAACGCCTGGCGCTGCCTGGAAAGCCTGCCGATCTGCGCTTCCGTAAGCCCGAAATGTTCGTTGATGCGGTCGATCAGCCGCGCCATCAAGGTGAGATCGGTTGCCAGGTCGATCCCCGGAATGGGAATCAGCGAGGTCGCCGCCGCCAGTGCGGCCCGACGCCTTGCCATCGACCGGCAGTCCTTGCGCAGCGACTCGATCGAAGCATTTCCGGGCGTTTCGGCCCAGGTGGCATCGGCGGTACTGGCTGACATGTTGCCTCGGCTCCGGCTTACGGCTTGCCGCGGCACAGCTTGCCGTAGACGACCAGCAACAGGATGGCGACGACGACCGAGGCGATGAAGCCGGCACCTTCGCCCGCCTGATACCAGCCGAAATACTGACCGGTGACCCCGGCGAGGAACGAGCCGCCGATGCCAAGGAGCACGGTGGCGATGAAGCCCATGTTTTCCTTGCCCGGATGCAGAAACTTGGCCATGACGCCGATGACGAAACCAAGAATGATGGTCCACAGAATGCCCATGATCAAATCCTCTCCTCAATGAGACAGTGCAGCGCAGGAATGCATCCGGCAATATTATCCGGCGATTGTGTAACCGGGTTGAATGATTCATCGGTTTCCGTGTATCCGTGCCAGCGCCTTCGGTTTAACGGGCGTTGCCGAAAAGCCGGTGGTGCCGCAAGCCGGCCCGGTGCGTGCGAAAGCAGCGTCGAAATTACCAGGATGGCCCAGAACAGGGGCAGGGCCAGCGGCGGGTGGAAGGCCATGACGGCGACCAGCGCCAGCTTGAGCAGGACGCCGAAGCCGGCAATCTCCCGTACATGTCGCCGGGTTGGCCCAGAGGTCGCCAGCGAACATGCCAAGCCCCGAAACCAGGGTCAGCCAGATACCCGGCACCTGGCTCGCCGGCCCCCAGAAGTGACGCGCCGAGCAGGACGATGCCGGCCAGATGCGCGGCGCGCAGGCACAAATTCAGCCAGCGGCGGCCGGGAAAATCGCGGATGCTGTCGCGTTGGTGGGGCATTGTCGGTTGGTCGGGTGTTAAGATCGCCCATTATGTCGGAACTCGAATCACTTGCCGCACATCTCGGCCGCGAACTGTTGAACCGCGGGGAGCGTCTGGCGACTGCCGAATCCTGTACCGGCGGTTGGGTGGCCCAGAGCGTAACGGCCATCGCCGGCAGTTCGGCGTGGTTCGAGCGCGGCTTCGTGACCTACTCGAACGCGGCCAAGGTCGAGATGCTGGGGGTTCCGGAAACTACGCTGGAGCGTCACGGCGCGGTTTCCGAGGCAACGGCCCGGGCGATGGCGCAGGGCGCCCTCAAATACAGCGCTGCTGACTGGACGCTCGCCATTACCGGCATCGCCGGACCGAGCGGCGGCACGCCGGAAAAGCCGGTGGGCATGGTCTGCCTGGCCTGGGCGCAACGCGATGGCGGTTGCGAGGCGCTGACCTGCCACTTTACCGGCAGCCGCGCCGAGATTCGTGAACAGGCGGTGCGCCTGGCGCTTAGCGGCGCCCTCAAGCGAGCGATGGCGGCGACGCTGATGGCCTGAGCGAACTGTTGCGGTTAACGGCCGAAAACGGTTGTTTTACGGTTGGCGATCTATGGTGCTCTGGGCGATGGAAGGTGGCCAAGAGCAGCTTCATCGCTTCAGCGAAACGACGGATAATCCGCACTGAGAATAACTCTCGCGGGACAATTCGTGAGTAATTGCTGCTCCTCCTCAGATTGCGACAATAGCCATCCGAAAAAGCACCGTTGCCCTGGCAACGGACAAGAGTATTCGGAAGTGTCGGTGCGCACCATCGTCAACCACATCATGGACGCATGGACTTGGCAACCAACCGGTCTCCGGTACTTTTTCTGCGACGACCCCGCTTGCGAGGTTGTCTATTTCGGTGATGATGGTTCGATGATTCTCAGGTCTCGGATGCGAACGTGCGTTGGCGCGAAGGAGTTATCGGACGACAGTCTCCTTTGCTACTGCTTTGGTGTTACCAGGAGTGATTTCCGCGCCAATCCGACAACGAAGGACTTTGTTATTGCCCAGACCAAATCTGGATTGTGTTCGTGTGATACCAGCAACCCTTCGGGGCGTTGTTGCCTGAAGGACTTCCCCCGGCCTTAAATCGAGTGCCTGCAACGGATTGTGGATTAACCGCGAGCGACGTTGCCTTTATCCCGGCAGTGGCTCGAACAGTGCCGCCAGATCGTCGTTACCGAACTTGAGTTCGACGCCGCGATCCTCGGAAAGGATGCCGGCTGCCAGGTCGGCTTTCTTTTCCTGCAGGGCGAGGATCTTTTCCTCGATACTGCCGCTGACGATCAGTTTGTAGACGAACACCGGCTTGTCCTGGCCGATGCGGTGGGCGCGGTCGGTGGCCTGGTTTTCGACGGCCGGATTCCACCACGGATCGTAGTGGATGACGGTGTCGGCGGCGGTCAGGTTGAGGCCGACGCCGCCGGCCTTCAGGCTGATCAGGAACATCGGCACCTCACCGTCCTGGAAACGGCGGATCGGCACTTCGCGGTCGATGGTCTAGCCGGTGAGCAGGGTGTATTCCAGGCCAATGGCAGCGAGTTCCTCCTCGATCAGCGCCAGCATGCTGGTGAATTGCGAGAAGACAAGGATGCGCCGGCCCTCGTCGACCAGTTCCGGCAGCATCTCCATCAGCAGGTCGAGCTTGGCGCGTTCCCTGACCTTGCGCGCGGTGTTGACCTTGACCAGGCGCGGGTCGCAGCAGACCTGGCGCAGCTTGAGCAGCGCGTCGAGGATGACGATCTGGCTGCGGCTGAAACCCCTGCTGGCGATTTCGTCGCGCACCTTGTCATCCATCGCCGCGCGCACCGTCTCGTAGAGGTCGCGCTGCGTGCCTTCGAGTTCGACGTGCGCACGATCATGGTCTTCGGCGGCAATTCCTGGGCGACCTCTTCCTTCGTGCGGCGCAGGATGAAGGGGCGGATGCGGCGGGCCAGCAGATCGCGGCGCCGGTTGTCGTTCAGTTTCTCGATCGGCGTTCGCCAGTGCTTGGCGAATTGCCGGCCACTGCCGAGAAAGCCGGGCAGCAGGAAATCGAACAGGCACCACAGTTCGCCGAGGTGGTTTTCCAGCGGCGTGCCGGTCAGACACAGGCGGTGGCGGGTGTCGATCTTGCGCACCGCTTCGGCGGCACGGCTCTGCGCGTTCTTGACTGTCTGCGCCTCGTCGAGGATGAGCAGGTGGTAGCTGTGCTGCATCAGTTCTTCGGCGTCGCGCCACAGCAGCGGGTAGGTGGTGAGCACGACGTCGTGGTCGGCGATTTCGGCAAAGCGCTGCTTGCGCTCCGGGCCATGTAGCGAGAGCACCGTCAGGTCGGGCGCGAAGCGCGCCGCTTCGTGCTTCCAGTTGAAGATCAGCGAGGTCGGGAGGACGATCAGCGCCGGTTTGTCGAGGCGCCCGGCCTCTTTTTCGAGCAGCAGGTGGGCCAGCGTCTGGACGGTCTTGCCGAGGCCCATGTCGTCGGCCAGGATGCCCGAAAGATTCTGCTCGCGCAGGAACTGCAGCCAGGCCAAACCTTCCTTCTGATAATCCCGCAATTCGAGGCGCAATCCGGTCGGTGCGGCAATGCTGGTAATCCCCTGGGCGGCGCGCAACTGGTCGGCCAGCGCCAGAATGTCACTCTGGCCCTTGAACTGCCAGCGGCTGTTGTCGTTCAGTTCGACCAGGCGGGGGGCGTCGAAACGCGATACACGAAGCGTGTTGCCGCCGGTGAAGCCATCAAAAAGATCGATCAGCGTCGCCGCCAGCGGCTTGATGCGGCTGGCCGGGACGCGGATGCGCTGGCGCAGCGGCGTCTGCAACTCGACCGGTTCGTCGTCGGCAATGCCGTCGATCAGCAGGCTGTCGAGCCAGCGCCCATCGCGGCGGAACAGCGTGGCGAGCAGCGGGGCCAGCGCCAGGCGCTCGCCGTTGACGATGATACCCATGTCGAGATCGAACCAGCCGTTGTCGGATTCGACGAGATCGGCTTCCCATCCGTTGACCGTCAGCAGGTGGTGGCGGAAATCTTCCGGAAACTCGACATGCCAGCCGGCAGCGCGCAGGGCGTCGCGGCCGTGTTCCATGAAGGCCGACCAGGCCTGTTCGCTGGCCAGGCCGAAAACGCCTTCCGGCGGGCGCCCGAAGGTGTCGAGCGTGTGCGAAGGAATCTTCTCGAAGCCGGCTGCGGTCAACGCCCGCAAAGCCTGCAATTCTGCGTCCGGGCGGCGCTTGAGGTGGACCGTCTCGCCTTCCGGCAGGGTGACGAATTCGTGATGCTCGTCGGGCCGGACATCGACATCCGCATAACGGAATAGCGGTCGCGCGAAGTCGAAAAATTCGCCGGCAAGATTGCTGCCATAGCCTCGCCACGGGCGGTTGCCGTGCGTTGGGACAGTGTCCAGCATGAGGACGGGTTGCAGCGGCGCATCGACGATGCGCAGGCGAACCGTGGCGTCCTCCGAAGGTTTGGGCAGTTCGGGGGCGAGTTCGGCCAGCGTCCTGGCAACGACGGCGGCTTCCTTGACCGACAGCGGCGGCAGACTGAAGAGGCGGCTGATGATGGCCGGATTGCCGGCAACCTCCAGCGGGCCCGCTTCCCCCTCGGCAAGATCGACATACCACGGCGGTTGGACCGGGATGATCAACGCCGCTGGCGGCTGCGCCGCAAGCAGGGGCCGTTGCAGGCCGCGCGAGTTGACCCGCCAGCCTACCGAGGCAGGACGAGGTTCGCCGGCGCCCAGCGGCAGGTCGTCGCCAGTGTCCGGGTAGAAGCGCCCGCTCGTCACCAGGCGCTCCAGCACTTCAGCGCCGTGCCTGGGGCCGAGCCCGAAAGCGCGCAACCCGGTTTCGTGGAGGCGATCGGCCCACAGCGGGCGCAAGATCGCCAGGTCTTCTTCGCTGACGAACTGCGGCGGATTGATCAGGGCGCGTTCGACATTCCACCACTCGTCGGCGCTGTCGGGAAACTTGCCCTTGGCGATTTCGATACCGAAATGGCGCTGGTCGGCCGTCCATTTGAGGATGTAGAACAGCTGCTGGCGAGCCCCGGCCGGGCGCGCTTTTTTCTTGGCTACGGCAATCGACGCGCGGCGCAGGTCCTCGACCCAGGACAGGACGCCGGGGCTGACGCGGTCCGGGGTGGCACGCTCCTCGATGGCGCGCAGCAGCATCGCCGCGACGTGTTTGCAATGGCTGCCGACCGGACAACTGCAACTGCTGACCAGCACCTGCGTACCCTGCCGGCCGGCGACCAGTTTGGCGATCGCCGAATAGGGCTTGCGCGCGCTACCGGGGATCACCGCACGAATGAAGTCGGATTCGATTTCCATATCCCGCACGACGTTCGACATAGTTGCACGCCTTGTCCAGCTCGCGCTGGCCGAGCCAGTCCTGCAGGTGTTTTTCGGTAAAGGAGTCCAGGGAAATCGGTAGCATCCGGAATCAGTACAGCATCAGGCCGAGCAGCGCGGCCAGCAAGAGCGCGATGATGGCCAGCCAAAGGTTCTGCTGGCGCTGCGCGGCAACCAGGCGCTCAAGCAGCGGTTGCAGGTTGGGCGCCGGTTCGCGCGCCAGCATCTGGTGAATCAGGCGCGGCAGTTGCGGCACGGTGCGTGCCCAGATAGGGCGCTTCCTGCTTCAGGGCGCGGAGCAGGCCGCGCCAGCCGACCTGTTCGCTCATCCAGCGTTCCAGGAACGGCTTGGCGGTTTTCCACAGATCGAGTTCGGGATCGAGCTGGCGCCCGAGACCTTCGATGTTGAGCAGGGTTTTCTGCAGCAGCACCAGTTGCGGCTGGATTTCGACGTTGAAGCGGCGCGAGGTCTGGAACAGGCGCAGCAGCACGCGGCCGAAGGAAATTTCCTTCAGCGGACGGTCGAAGATCGGCTCGCAGACGGCGCGGATCGCTGCCTCGAATTCGTCGACGCGCGTGTCCGTCGGCGCCCAGCCGGATTCGATGTGCGCCTCGGCGACGCGCTTGTAGTCGCGGCGGAAGAAGGCGAGGAAGTTCTGCGCCAGGTAGTTCTTGTCGACGTCGGTGAGCGTGCCCATGATGCCGAAATCGAGCGCGATGTAGCGGCCGTCCGGCGCGACCAGGATGTTGCCGGGGTGCATGTCGGCGTGGAAGAAACCGTCGCGGAACACCTGGGTGAAGAAGATTTCGACCCCGGCTGCGGCGAGCTTCGGAAGATCGACGCCGGCGGCGCGCAGCGCGTCGATCTGGCTGATCGGGATGCCGTCCATGCGCTCCATCACCATCACTGTCGTCGTGCACCAGTCCCAGTACACTTCGGGCACCATCAGCAAGCTCGAATTGGCGAAATTGCGCCGCAACTGCGAGGCAGTTGGCGGCTTCGCGCATCAGGTCGAGTTCGTCGTGCAGGTACTTGTCGAATTCGGCGACCACCTCGCGCGGCTTCAGGCGCTTGCCGTCGGCCCACAGGCGTTCGAGCAGCACTGGCAAAATTGTCCAGCAGCGCCAGATCGTGTTCGATGACCGACAGCATGTTCGGGCGCAGGATCTTGACGGCGACTTCATGGCTGCCGTCCTCATCCTTGCAGGCGGGCGAAGTGCACCTGGGCGACCGACGCCGACGCGACCGGCATCGGGTCGAATTCGGCAAACACCTCGTTTGCCGGCTTGCCATAGGCTTTTTCGATTTCGGCCAGCGCCAGCTGCGAAGCGAAAGGCGGGACGCGGTCCTGCAGTTTGGCCAGTTCGTCGGCGATGTCGACCGGCATCAGGTCGCGCCGGGTGGATAGCACCTGGCCGAACTTGACGAAGATCGGCCCCAGCGCTTCCAGCGCCAGGCGCAGCCGCACCGCGCGCGGTGCGGAGAGGTCGCGCCAGAACTGCAAGGCGTTGGCCAGACGCACCAGGCGCCCGCTCGGCTCGTGTTCGAGCACCATTTCGTCGAGGCCGTAACGGCTGGCGACGGCGGCGATCTTGAGCAGGCGGAAGATGCGCATGGGTGGCGTGGGCGCGGGTTGGCCGCGCGAAAAGTCAAACGAGCATGTTAACACGCAGGCCGGCAGTTGACCGCTGCGTCATGGCATCTTTCCAATATCTGAGCATCAAATCGTTCGCAGTTGAAGGGGGTTAATCTGTAACCGTGCCCCGAATTTTTTATGAGATGGTCATCCATTCTCATTAAAGTTATTCTCACAGGCTCACCTCCATGGGAAGTACGAAACTTGACCTGAGGAATCGCATACCGTTTTGGGCGAGGCGGTGTTCGATCGCAGCCTCACCCTGCGTAGCTCGGTGCTTTCACGCGGCCCCCCGCGCTCCAGCCGATCGATCATCGAAGTTGCGGCCGCCCTCACCTTTGCGGCGGTCATCAGGCTCATCATGAATATTTACCATCCGGAACAAGGGCTCATGAAAGTGAGCCAGCGTATTCAGGTCGAGCCCTATCAGCCCTGACTACGGCTCTT
>CAWBAV010000014.1:0-32959 GCA_963786865.1 uncultured delta proteobacterium
GCCCTTTGAGCGGCTCACGGCAGACTCGTCCCTCAACCCAACCCATCAAGGAGATCGCCATGCGAACAGTCACCCTCACCGTCGTTGCTCTAGCTCTCGTCTCGGTCGTACACGCGCACTCGGCACGCGCTCAGGAGCTCGACCTCACACTTCAGTCGGACGCGGCCCGCGAGTACAAGCTCAGCTACGAGGAATACCGCATTCAAGAGCTCGAACGCGGTGCGCGCCGATCGCGCAATGCGCTCATCGGGACCTCGGCCGCCGCTGCCGTAGGGCTGGCCTTGGTCATTCCCGCGACGAGCGGCCAGTGCGACTCGGTCGTAGTCGATGGGAAGGACGAGTGGGACTGCACGCGAGCCGGCGATGCCTTGCTCGGGGTCGGCTCACCGCTCGTGTTCGGCGGACTCACCGGCGCCGTCGTGTCCGGAATTATTCTTGGCGTCCGCAAAGGCAAGCTTCGACGCCTCAACGACAGCTTCTATGACCCGAGCACGCGCGCGGTTCGCTGGGACGAACGAAGCTCACGTTTCGTTTTCTAAGGGCGAGCCTCTTGAAACGTCAACACCGCCGAAGGTCTGAGATGCAAAAAGAAAGAGTGATTCTGATATCTGGAACTTCCCGCGGCTTGGGTGCTCACTTGCGTGCATCCCTCGTCGCAAAAGGACACGTCGTCTACGGTTCGTCACGACGGCCCGACGGGTCCGACCCGTATGCGCTCGAGCTCGACGTAACGAAGCCCAAGGACTGTGAGTCGGCGGTGGCACACGTCGTCGAACGCGAAGGTCGCGTGGATGCGCTGATCAACAACGCGGGGAGCCACCTACTCGGCGCCGCCGTCGAGACCTCCGAAGCGGAGCTCCGAGGCCAACTCGAGCTCAACTTCTTGGGCGCGGTTCATATGACGCAGGCCGTGCTTCGAGGCGGCATGATCGAACGTCGTTCAGGCCGAATTATCAACATCAGCTCGATCGGCGGCCGCTTTGCGACACCGTTCACGTCGGCATACTCCGCGAGCAAATTTGCGCTCGAAGGCTACATGGAAGCGCTCCGGCTCGAGCTTCTTCCGTTGTCGATTTTCGTCTCGAACCTCGAACCCGGGTTTCTGCAAACCGGGACCACCGACGGTTCGGTTTACGCGGTGCAGGATCGCGATCCGTTTTTCGCGGAGGCCCGCGAAGCCACCCATCAGCACATGTTGCGAGAGGGGGCAAAGGGGCTACCGCTCGATCGCGTGGTCCGAGTGGTCGATGAGATCCTCGACGCAAACGCGCCGAAGCTTCGCTATTCAGTCGATGGCCTCGTCCCTCGCCTTGCGCTCCTGCGAGCGATCACGCCGAGCGCTTGGTTCGAGCGGACCGTCATCAGGCAGACGGCCCCGGCGTTCGCCGCACGCCTGGGGGAAGGCAAGCCATGAGCAGGTCTACACGATCAGTCGGACATCGACTCGAGCTCGACGAGCTTGCAACGAATCGACTCCCAGTCGTCTCCGATGCGCGCCATGACCTCGTCCTGGACCTTCTTCCAATGAGGGTAAGCGCGATTACCGGCGGCGACGCCATCGATGATGCCGGCAAGGACCTCTTCAGGCTTGCAATCCTGCTTGCGCCGCGTTCTGATGGGCGGTCTGGAGGTACGGATGGCGACGCGAGCAGGCGTGGTCGAGGACGACCGGACCGGAGTGGGCGTCGAGACGCTGCGCCGGGCGATTCAGGAGAACCTTTTCTATCGCTGCGGCAACGTCCCCGCGCTGGCAACTCGGTCGGACTACTACTTGGCCGTTGCTTATACGGTTCGGGACCGTCTCATGCAGCGCTGGTTGAGCACGGCAAGGTCCTTGCTGGCGCATCCGACGCGCGTCGTCTGTTATCTCTCGGCGGAGTACTTGCTCGGCCCTTCGCTCGGCAATGCGCTCTTGAATCTCGGAATTCGCGATCAGGTTGCGGAAGCGGTGGCCTCGCTCGGGCAGGATCTCGACGCGCTCATCGAGGAAGAACGGGAGCCGGGCCTCGGCAACGGCGGCCTCGGCCGATTGGCGGCTTGCTTCATGGATTCGCTCTCGACGTTGCAGATCCCCGCGGTGGGGTACGGCTTGCGATACGAGTTCGGCATCTTCGAGCAGCGCATTCACGACGGCTGGCAGATCGAGCGCACCGACAAATGGCTGCGCCAAGGCAACCCTTGGGAAATCGTGCGGCCGGAGTACAGCTATCCCGTCGGCTTCGGCGGCCACACCGAGACGTATCACGACGAGAAGGGTCGCTATCGCGTGCGCTGGCGTCCGGACACGAAGGTCAAAGGGGTCGCGTACGCCACTCCCATCCCCGGCTACAAGGTCAACAACATGAACATGCTTCGGCTCTGGGCCGCCGAGGCTGCGGAGACATTCGACTTCGGAAGCTTCAACGTCGGCGACTATTACGGGGCGGTCGAACGCAAGGTGGCTTCGGAAACCCTCACCAAGGTGCTCTACCCCAACGATGAGCCCGCGCAGGGGAAGGCCCTGCGGCTCCAGCAGCAGTACTTTCTCGTGTCCTGTTCGCTGCAGGATTTGTTACGACTGCACCAGTTGCGCGGAGGCCGGCCGGAGGACTTCAATGAAGGATTCGCGATCCAATTGAACGACACCCATCCGGCGCTCGCGATACCCGAGCTCATGCGCCTGCTGCTCGACGAGCACGCGATGAGCTGGGAGGCCGCCTGGCAAATCGCCTCCGAGACGTTTGCGTATACGAATCACACCTTGCTCCCGGAGGCTCTCGAAACCTGGCCACTGCCGATGTTTGGGCGCTTGCTGCCGCGCCACCTCGAGATCGTCTACGAGATCAATGCCCGCTTCATGCATGACGTACGCGCGTGCTTTCCCGACGACCACGGGAGGCAGGAGCGCATGTCCCTGATCGACGATCACGGTGTCGGCTCGGTGCGCATGGCGAACTTGGCCACGGTGGGGAGCTTCTCGGTGAATGGGGTCTCCGCGCTTCACACCGACTTGCTGAAGACCCGTGTGATGCGCGACTTCCACGAGTTCTATCCCGGGAAGTTCAACAACAAGACCAATGGCGTGACGCCGCGCCGCTTCGTGGCGCTCGCAAACCCGGAGCTCGCAGCGCTGATCACGGCGCAGATCGGCGAGGCCTGGATCACCAACCTGGACCAACTGCGAAGGCTCGAGGGGCTCGCAGACGAACCGGAGTTTCAGGCTCAATGGCGGGCCGTGAAGACCGCGCGGAAGCGGGCGGCAGCCGAGCAGGCGAAGAAGCTCATGAAAGTCGAAGCAAATCTCGAATCGATGTTCGACGTTCAGGTGAAGCGCATCCACGAGTACAAGCGTCAACACTTGGCGGTTTTGCACATCGTGCACCTGTACCGGCAGCTCAAGGCCAACCCGGGCTTCGTCACGGCGCCGCGCACCTTCATATTCGGGGGCAAGGCCGCGCCGGGGTACACGATGGCCAAGCTGATCATCAAGTTGATCAACTCCGTCGCAGAAGTCGTCAACTCCGACCCGGAGACGCGGGACACGTTGAAGGTCGTATTCATCCCCAACTACAACGTGAAGACGGCGCAGCTGGTCTATCCCTGTGCCGATCTATCGGAGCAGATCTCCACCGCCGGCAAGGAAGCCTCGGGGACCGGCAACATGAAGTTTTCGATGAACGGCGCCCTGACGATCGGTACGCTCGACGGGGCCAATGTCGAGATACGCGAAGCGGTTGGCGCAGAGAACTTCTTTCTGTTCGGGCTCACGGCGGATGAAGTGCAGTCGCTGCGCGATACGGGGTATCGGCCCCACGAGTATTACCAGCAGAACCCGTCGCTCAAAGGCGCGATCGACCTGATCGGATCGGGACATTTCTCGCACGGAGACAGCGGGCTTTTCCGACCCTTGATCGACAGCCTGATCTGGCGGGACGACTACTTCGTCCTGGCCGATTTCCAATCGTACGTCGACTGTCAGGAGCAGGTGAGCCGCGCCTGGGCCGACCAGGCCCAGTGGACGAAGATGTCGATCCTCAACACGGCGCGCATGGGGGCGTTCTCCTCGGATCGCACGATCCGCGAGTACTGCCGGGACATCTGGCGCGTCGAGCCGAACCCAGTGCAGCTGAGCGACGTGGACTGACGGTGACCGACCGCTACGCGCGGAACACAAACCGGTGGCGCGGGGCGGTTTCGGTGTCGGTTACGAGTCTACTGCACGGCCGCTTCGCACATGACTGCGTCGTAGGCGGCGCAGTCGAGGGCGCAGACTTGGTACTTTCCTTCGCAGGTGCCCTCGTAGTAGCTCTCTAGCGGGGCCGAATCGTCGAGGATTCGTTCGATGAAGTCTTTGTAGGTGACCGTGCCGTTGGCCGTCTCGATCTCCGTGCCGGACCAAGTTGCCGTGGACGGGTCTTCTTGGAACGCGGCGATGAACTCGAGGTCGGAGCTTCCCACGTCTTCGAGGCCGGTGACCGTGAGGCAGTGGCTCGTGTTCGTGTTTCGATAGTAGGGCATGTAGTAGGCGAGGTTGCCGAGCTCATCGAGTTGGTCGCGGAGGGCTTCGAGATCCTCGGAAGCCA
Source organism: uncultured delta proteobacterium (assembly GCA_963786865.1). GTDB lineage: Bacteria > Myxococcota_A > Polyangia > Polyangiales > Houyiibacteriaceae > SG8-38. Next base: position 4,563 of record CAWBAV010000014.1, read on the forward strand.
GGCGGTAGATCTCGGTCCGGCCGGCGCCGGTGTCGGGCGAGGTCTCGGGCTCGGAGAAGATCGGGAAGGCGCTCTCGTAGGTGGCGACGGTGTAGTTGTAATCGCGTTCGAAGATCGAGATCGAGAGCCGATCGTTCGGGAAGAGCTCGGAGACGATCGCGTTCACTTCGCCGAAGTCCGATGCGATTCGATCGGCGCCCATCGGCAGCGATTGGATCATCGTTTCGACACCCCAGATTGGGGTCACAGCCGCGAAAAGGCCCGACTGGTTGCTCGGTTCACCGTTGCCCAGGGTGCTCGGTGCGATCGGACCGCTGTCCGCAAAGAGATAGCCCTGCTCGGCGCCTTCGATGCCGTTGCGGATGAAGGGGTAATTGTTGAGGGAGCCCACGCCGCCAGCGCTGCAGCCACCGACGGTCATCCTCGGGACGGACGCGAACATCCGATTGAGCTCTTCGATGACGAGCAACATGTTCTGGTGTCCCATGTGATGGAACTCGACGTCGGGGCCAACGCCATCGGGGTCGACGTAGGTGTTGACTCGGCTGCCGAGGTAGGTGTCGCCGGTGCAGTAGGGGATGAACACGCGGTTCCAATCACCCATGGGATTGATCTCGGTGTTCCCGGAGAGCATCGGGTAGGCGAGCTCGACCGGTACGTCGCCGTTCACCACGCCCAGCGGTTCGGTGATGTCAGAGAAGGGCTCGAGCTCGTCCAGGTGCAGATAGACCGCGGGGTAATTATCGCGGATGCATTCGGCGCCGGCGGGCTCTTTGATGCAGTCGGTATTGAAGGGGCGCCCATTCGAGCAGTCTTCGTAATTGCTGCAGGCACCGCCGCCTTCGAGAAAGACGACGAGATTGCTCGAGGTCTCGGAGAAATTGACGAAGTACTTGTACTGGGAGCCGTTGGCGCAGACCGCACCCTCGGGCTCGAACTTCAGCCATTGTCCGTAGGCCTCGGGGACGAAGGGCTCGTCGACTGGGGAAGAGGAATCGCTGCCGCAGCCGAGGGCCCCGAGGGTGAGGAGGAGAATCACGGCCACACTAGAGCCTGCACTTCGATACGCGAACGCCATCTTGCGCCTTTCGGTTACGGGGTTGCCGGGGAAGATAACGCGCCGCGTGGATTTGGACACGGACTTTGTTCGGCAGCCGGGGAGATGAAATCGTTGGTTAGCGGGCTTAGCCTTTCCAGACGCGCGACCTGACTTGGGTAGGAGATTTCGAGGACGAGGCAGCCGTCTTCGGTGCGGAAGGGGCCGTGGAGCTCGCCTGGGGGGCGGCTCGCGTAGTCGCCTCTCCTTCTTGCTCGTCTCCGCTCCTGACCGCTATTCTGAATCAGGGGTTTTGTGGGCGGGCGAACGATATCGGTGCTGGGGATCGGTCTGCTGGTGAGCGCTTTGGTCGTTGTCCTCGGAGGCGTGCTCGGCCGGGGTGTTCCTGTTGGCGAGGGCGCTTCGTCTGACCGAGAGGCGTCGAACGAGACGGTGCCCGTGGGCACGCGAGCTGAGAAACGATGGAACGAGATCTACCGAGGCGTGCTGACCACGCCTCAATCGATGATCGGCGGTTTCGCTGCGTCCGACGCTGCGGTGGATGAATTCGTGGCTCGGGCGAGACCGGTTGCTCCGGAAGTCAGCGAGGCGTGGAAGACCGTCATGCGCCTGAAGTCGGGAGTCTGGGACGTGCAGACCTGCGCTCGCTACCAGCGTGCGCGGTTTGTGATTTGCGCACACGAGCAGGCGGAGGGGTGCAAGGCGCAGCTGGAGCGCGAGCTCAGCGATTGCGACGAGTGCGCGACCGACGGGGCCTGCGGAAATCGGTAGCCAGAGCCGAGGGCCGCCCGGGACCTGGCCGATTCGACTCTGATCAGTCGGATTTCGAGAAGAAGCGTTTGACTGCGCTGGTGAGGCCCTCGAACTTGTCGTCGAGGTCCTTGGTGAGGTTCGACCATGCGTCGTCGCCGGCGTCGGCGAGCTTCTCCGCCTTCGCTTTGGCGGTATTGAGCTTGCTCTGCAGGTCGCTGATCTGCTTTTCGGCTTTGAGTCTGGCGTCCGCGCTCGCTCCCTTGAGCTTGGCGCGCGCTCCGTCGAGCTTGGCCTGGTACCCCTCGAGCTTGGCTTCAACTTTCTGGCGATAGGCGTCTGAGCTCATCTGCGCTCTCCTTTGTGGATGACGGCGGACTCTAGGCCGGTGGATTCCATGGGGCCAGGCGACGCGCTGTGAGCGCCTTAGGTGGGTGCGAACGGATTCACCCATTCGATGTCGAGGGACTCGAGAAGGAGCGACTCGGGCGATGGAGCAGGACCTCGCTTGGGACGTCTTGCGGGGCCCGAGATCTGCGTGTGTTTCCGCGCGGTCTGGTATAGGGAGAGACGATGGGCTGGCTTGTGTGCGTGCGATCGATTTCGTCGACGGTGGTGGCGGCTGTGCTGGTGGCGACGCTCGGAGGGTGTGGCGGAGACGCTGGGCTCGGGGCCTCGTTTGACTACGAGATGCCGGCGCGCTTCGAGGTGCCTGCGCTTCGCGCGCCCGAGGCGCAGGGGGAGTACGAGGTGTATGTGGCTGGAGCGTTTCAGCCGGATCGCTGGCGGGTGCGCTTCGATGCGTGCCGCTCGACTGGATCGCCGGTGAAGTACAGCTGGCGCATCGATGGCGAAGAGGTCGGCGTGGAGACGCGCTGCGACGCCTTTGCATACGACTTTCCTGCGGAGGGGGAGTATTCGGTTTCGCTCCTGGTCGAGGACCGCGCCGGCGAGCAGATGGAACAGACCGAGCTCATCGAGGTGCGGGACCTTCTTATCTTTGGGCTCGGAGACTCGTACGGGTCGGGAGAAGGCAGCCCCGACGTGGCGGATTTCGAGGAGGGGGGCGCGCAGTGGCAGAACAGGCGCTGTCACCGGTCGTCGCGGTCCGGGCAGGTGCGCGCGGCGCAGAGGATCGAAGAAGCGGACCCGCATACCTCGGTGACGTTCGTACACCTGGCCTGCTCGGGAGGGCGGATCCACAAGGCCTTGCTTGGACCCTACCCGGGGATCGTGGCGGAGCCGGAAGACGAGCCGCTCGCGCCTCAAATCGAGCGCGTCGCGGAGATCGCGGGTGAGCACGAGATCGACGCGCTCTTCGTGTCGATCGGCGGCAACGACATCAACTTTTCGAAAGTGCTCGAGGCCTGCATCCTCGGTGAGGTCTGTCATCTGGGCGATCCGATGATCGATCCGCTGCTCGGGACCACGGCTTCGTTGGTCTGTGGGTTTACGGGCTCGTTCGAGGACGAGTGCAAGTCGTACTTGGATCCGGATGTCATCGATGCGGACTCGCTCGATGCCGTGACGATCTTCGAGATCGGGTCCAAGGACGAGTACGTCGAGCTCGTCGAAGGCGAAGGCAAAGTGGACGTGCACCGGGACGGGCTCGATGACCTGCCAAGCAATTACGACGAGCTCGGCGCGGCGATCCTGGGCTCGCTCGGGATGGATCCGGCGCGGGTGTATCTGACCGAGATCCCCGACGTGACCCGCGACGAGTTTGGCGAGCTGTGCGCGTGGCCGACAGAGCTTCCCGGTTTGACGGAAAGCTTACGTATCGCCGCGCAGCAGGTGCCCGGAGTGACGATCACGGAAATGGGGTGGGCCAGCGACTACGTGTTGACCGAGATCCGCTCCGCGATGCGGTCCGCGGCCAACAAGAACGGCTGGCAGTTCGTGGACGGCGTGGACGCGCGCTTCGCAGGACACGGCTACTGCTCGGACGTGACTTGGCTCACGCGCCTCCAGAACACCTTTCAGCTTCAGGGCGATCAAAATGGCGCGCTCCATCCGAACGTCGAAGGATATGGCGCCTACGCAGAGGCCATCGTCGAGGCCTTCGACGCGGCTCAGTAGTGGATGCCTAGACCGATGTTGAAGTGATTCGTCCAGACCGAGGTCTCGACGGTTCGACCGTTGATCTGCCAGCTGGGCGTGAAATAGGTCGCGCGGTATTCGAGGATGACCGAGATCCAGCTGGACGCGACGAGCCGGATCCCGATGCGAGCATCGAGCGCGGGATCGACCGAGGTGTCGGTATCGACGCGCGCCGTGCCGAGAGCGGCAGAGCCTTCGGCGAGCTTGGCCATCGAGAGCATCAGCGAGGGACCGATGGCCAGGTACGGCTGGGCGCGTCCGTTCGGGTGGTCCGGAGTTTTGACCAAGGGCAAGCGGAGCATGAGGAGCGCGGAGATCGGGATCGCATTGACCTCGTAGGGACTTTCGATGCCCCAGGATTGGATGAAGACGGAGAAGTCGCCTGAAGCGCCGAGCCAGGGAAAGCGCTCCGAGAACCAGCCGATGCGGATGCCACCGACCGGCGACTTCGTGCTCGAGCATTCCGCGCCGCACAAGAGGCTCTCCTCTTGCGGAACGCCGTCGACCGTGAGCTTGGCATCGGTCGTGATCGCCGCGCCGAGGTAGAGGTCCGAGAACACTGCGCCTCGACGGGTGCGTGCGTGATCTTCGGGAGCGGCCTGGGCACTCGCGCCGAGCGGCCAGAGCCCGAGGGACGCCGCGACGATCGCTGCCAAGCACGTCGAGGTTCGCGTCGTGAGGATGGGAGTGCTGGGATGGATGCGCCGATCATACCTGGAGGGCTGCTTTCAGGAGAGAAATCGGTGTTGATCATTCTTGTGACGCCATGGTATTTGGTTTTCCGACGTGGCGAAATGGCCGCGATTCCCCTTCGCATTGGAGTGCATCATGCGGTCATCTGTGTTCGCGAGGCTTCGAACGTCGTGTCTGCTCTTCGGGAGCGTCGCACTGGCTGTGTTCTTGGTGGACGGGTCGCCCGCAAACGCACGTGGGCCGGCGCTGATCGCCTGGCAGACTCTCTACGGCGGCGCTTCGAGCTCGAGCGTGGTCGCCGAATGTGCCGTCTGTCACGCGACCAATCCTGGCGATGCTTCTTGGAACCAGTACGGCTGGGATATCTTCAACGCCCTTAGCACCGCTGGATGCGATGCTTCCTGGGAGGCGGCGATCCAGTGCGTCCAGAACAACGGTTCTGTCAGCCAGACCCCCGGGACGTACACCTACCTCGAGGAGATCCTGGCGAGCGCGCAGCCGGGTTGGACCGCGGCCGACGTCAACACCGTGTACACGAACTCCGGCGACTTACTCGACCAGTCTCCCTTCCAGGGCCTCGAGCCGTACGATCCGGCGGGTGCCGGCGGTACGGGCGGCATGGGCGGCACTGGCGGAATGGGCGGCGGCGACTGCCCGACCACCGGTACGATTCCCCCCGAACAGATCGGAGATGGCACGATCCTCGTGATGCCGGGCCAGTCGATCCAGGAGGCGATCGATCTCGCGGCCGAAAATACGCGAATTGAAATCCAGCCCGGCGTGTACGAGGAACCCTGCAACACGACGAATGGTCTGAACGTCACCAAGAGCGGAATCCACCTGATCGGTCTGAGCACCTCTGCGGCCGGGCCGGACAGCACCCCCGAAGGGCGCGTCATCGTCCAGAGCACCGGCGAACAGCGCAACGGTATCGTCATCGTCCCGCCGGTCGTTCCAGCAGCGGCACAGCCTCTGTTCTCGGCCAAGGTGCAACGGACCGACTGCATGGGCTGTCACTCCGACATGGGGCCACCCTTCCCGCTTCATTCGGACGTGCCGAGAATCATTCCGAAGGCAGACGAACCTTGGCTCTCCGACATCCGGGTGGAAGGCATCACGATCCGGGGCTTCGAGAATAACGGGCTCTTCACCGAACACGTCGACGGCTTCGTGTTCGATGACGTCGAATCGAGAGACAACCGAAACTATGGAATCTTCCCCGTCTTGTCGGCGAACGGCGTCATCCGAGACAGCTACTCCACGGGCTCGGACTTGGACAGCGCACTGTGGGTCGAGACTTCCGAGAACGTCGAAGTCATCGGCAACCTCGTCGAGAACAGCGTCAACGGCATCGAGGTTTCGAACAGCGACGACATCCATCTCATGGACAACGAGGCTCGCTACAACACGGTCGGGGCGGCCATCCTGCTTCTGCCCGACATTTACGACAACCGAAGCAGCGCCAAGCGGATCGACATGGAGAACAACTGGCTCCACGACAACAACAAGCCGAATACCGCGCGGCCGGGATCCATTCTTTCCGAGATACCGAGCGGAATCGGCATCCTTTACGTGGGCGTCGACGAGTCCGTGGCTTCGGGGAACTTGGTCGAGAACAACGACTTCGTGGGCATCGGCGTCGTCGACTATTGCATCCCGTTCTTGGGAACGGATTTCGCATGCACGATCGACCCCACCATCACGCCTGAGTTTCTCTTGGATGAAAAGGCGGAGAACAACCGCATCATCGGGAACACCCTCGTCGACAACGCGACGAACATCGCTCCAGGCAATCCGTTCGCGCCGTATGCCGGCGACGTCGTGTTGCTGACCGGCGACGACCACGGCAACTGCTTCTCCGACAACGACTACACCAGCTCGTTCTCGTTCATCGGAACGTTTCCAGCGTGTCCGGATGAGCCAGGAACCGGCGGCATGGGCGGTGAAGGCGGGACAGGCGGAGACGCAGGCACCGGCGGGACCGGTGGCTCGGACACGGGCGGCGGCGGCGGCGGATGCGCGGTCGGCAGCGTCGACGGGACCGGGCCATCGGCGAGCTGGCTCGCGCTGCTGCTCTGCGGATGGGCGCTGTCACGCAGACGGCGTCGCGCGGGGGCCGACGCTTAGTCGACACACGGTTCGGGCTCTCAAATCGAGGCTCAGCATCCGCCGCCAGCGCGACTTTGGGCCTGGTGGGTCGGGCGGCGCGCCCTCGAGTGGGTCGGGTATGGGAGGAGTCCGATGAAGCTTCACGGAAATACGGTTCTGCTGACCGGCGGTAGCGCGGGTATTGGTCTGGCATTGGCGAAGGAATTCGTTGCTCTTGGCAACAAGGTGATCATCACGGGGCGGAATGCCGAGAAGCTCGAGGCGGCTCGCAAAGAAGCGCCCGAGCTCGAGATCATTCAGAGCGATGCAGCCGACCCTGACGCGGTGAAAGCGCTCGCGGCTCAGGTGGACCAGAACTATCCTGACGTGAACGTTCTGGTCAATAACGCCGGGGTCTTCGTCCCGAGGAACCACACCGTCGGGACGGACGATCTCGTCGGCCTGACGAGCGAGCTCGACGTCAACGTGGCGGGTCCGATAAGGACCAGGGCGTCGAGGTGATCGAGCTGATGCCTCCTGCCGTGCGAACCGAGCTAACGGCCGACCTTCCCGAGGATGGCGACTTCAAGATGATCACGACCGAGCAGCTCGTCACTGAAACCTTCAAGGGCTTGCGCGCCGGGCGAGAAGAGATTCGGCCCGGGCAAGCCAACCAGCTCTACTGGATGTCGCGCATCGCGCCCAGGTTCATCAACGCGCAGTTGGAAAAGGGCTCGAAGGCTTTGATTCCGCCGCCGTGGGAGGCTTAGGCGGCTAGGCCGCGCCATCTATTCGACCGTCGCAGCGGCGGCGATGGCCAGAAGCTCGTCGAACCTGGTGCGGAAGGCCGCGGTGATTCGTTCTGGATGGGGGACTAGGCCGGCGTCGGTGATGACGCCGACGCTCACTTTGCCGTCATAGCTGAAGATGCTGACCCCGAGGCCGAGGTGTCCGGCTTGTGGAACCCAGCCCATGATGTTTTCGATCTTGCTGCCGGCGATGTAGAGGGCCTGACCGGGTCCGCGCACGTTGGTCACGACCGCGGTGGCGCGCGAGCCGAAGATGTTCAGGCCCTGCTCCTCGACCTGCCGGGGCGTCACACCGAAGATGTTGAGCAGGCTGTAGAACGTGACGGCCTCGATCGACTGCTTGATCGCGTCCATGCGCTTCTTGGTCTCGACGAGGCGTTGCACCGGGTCGGCGATGCTCAGCGGGAGAGCCAGGAAAACCAGCCCAAAGGCGTTGCCGAGCTCGATTCCTCGTTGAGGCGGGCGTAGGTCGACCGGAATCACGGCCCGGATCTCGAGATCGCTCACATCGGCGTTGCACGCGATGAGATAGTCGCGCAATCCGCCGGCCAAGGCGCTGAGCACGACGTCGTTGACCTTCGTCCCCATTGCCTTGGTGACCGTCTTGACGTCCGTCACAGGAATGTTGTTGGACCAGGCGACGCGCTTTTGTACACCGAGAGGACCTTTCAACGGCGTCTCGGGATCGGGGGTCATCAGCAGCACGCGTGCGACGATGCTCGCCGCTTCGGCCGCGGCGCCCGCGCCCTCTACGATGCGTGAGGGGTGGCGGAGGCTTTCGCTGCCTTCGTGCGCCAAACGGCGGATGGCGTTTCCGATGCTGCGCACGGGCCGGAACGCAGCTGACAGGAAATCATGATCTTTCGGCGCTTCCGTTACGGGCTCTTCCACTTCACCGATGGGCGCATCGGGCGCCATGTCCATGAGTCGAAACAGCACCGCGTTCATGGCCGTGCCATCGCCGATGCAATGATGGAGACGCATGACCATGGCCGCGCCGCCCTCGACGTTCTCGACCAAATGGATGTGCCAGAGGGGCTTGGAGAAATCGAGCGGCGTGCTCGCGAGATCGCTGATGAGGCGCTGGAGCTCCGTCATGTCGCCCGGTGCCGGCAGGGCCACGCGATGGATGTGCGCGTCCAGATCGAAGTTGGGATCGACCTCCCAGTGGGGCGTACCCAGCGGTAGGACCGGTTCCACCACGCGCATGGTGAACCGATCCAGGGTGAGTAGGCGGACCTCCAGCGTCTTGCGGAAGCGTTCGAAGTCGAGCGGCCTGTCGAGCAGCGAGACGCCCGTGATCATCATCAGATTGGTCGGCTCATCCATGTGCAGCCAGGCCGAATCGACGGGCGACATCGGTTTTGTTCTTGTAGTCATGGCTGGGGCTTCGAAGTCGGACTCTGTCGATGCATCGGGCGTGCCAAACGGGAGTTGTTGGTTTTCGATGGTCTCACGGAACCGCTACCGAAAAATCTGCGTTTGAGCTCGAGGAGGCGCAATCGGTGCGGGGCTCGCCTGCGTCAGGACGCGGCAGGATCAAGAATGGCCAGGCCGCGCCGCCGGATGGTTTTGGCGTGTTTCGGCGGTGGTATGATGCGAGGCGTGTTGACCCTGGGTGTCGTTGTCGTGTCTTTGCTCGTCGCCTTTGCGGTGGCTTGGGCCGGTGGGGATTACGGGGTGACGTTGCTCGGGGTGCGGCTCACGCTCTGGTGCGCGGCCCTCGGATTCGTGGTGCAGTGGGTGGCGTTCGTTCCAGCCTACGCGAAGCAAACCGAGCGCTTCTACGACCTGACTGGGAGCCTGACCTACATCGGCGTGACGCTGTTTGCGCTCATCGCATCGGGTTCGACGGACGTTCGCTCGCTGCTGCTCGCTGCGCTGGTGCTCGTCTGGGCGGGGCGCCTCGGAAGCTTTCTCTTTCGGCGAATCCATCGAGAAGGGTCGGACGCCCGCTTCGACAGCATCAAGCCGAGCGCTTCGCGTTTCTTCGTCGCGTGGACGCTCCAAGGCCTCTGGGTGTTTCTGACGCTCTGTGCGGCGCTTGCGGCCATCTCCGCGCGGGAATCCACTCCGATCGGCGCGGCTGATGTCATCGGTCTCTTGATCTGGATGGCGGGCTTCACGATCGAAGTGGCTGCGGATCGCCAGAAGAGCGCGCACCGCGAGAGGCACCCCGGCCACTTCATCCACTCGGGTTTGTGGGCCTGGTCGCGGCACCCGAACTACTTTGGCGAAATCGTGCTCTGGCTGGGCGTAGCGGTCATTGCCTCGTCGACGCTTCGAGGCTGGCAGTGGGTGACGATGATCTCCCCGGTGTTCGTCGCGTTCCTGCTCATGAAGGTGAGCGGGATCCCGATCCTCGAGAAGCGCGCGGACGAACGATGGGGCAGCGACCCCGCATACAAGCGCTACAGATCGCAGACGCCCGTGCTGCTACTGCGACCACCGCGGCGCTAGCGGGTCACGCGATCGATGAAATTCTCGCCCAGCGAAAAGATGCGGGCCTTGCGATCGGGGTCGAGACGGTCGAGCGTGCGGGTCATCATTTTGCTGCGCGGGTTCTTCTCGAAGAAGTCGCGGTGATCGCGCACGAACGACCAGTAGAGTCCGTCGACGATGTCGCACCACTCGCCCTTGGGATAGTCGCTCATCTTGCGGAGGTAGTTCGAGCCGCAGATGTAGGGCTTCGTCGTGAACGCCCCGCCCTCGCTGAAGAGCGCCATGCCGTAGACGTTGGGCGCCATCACCCAGTCGGCCGAGTCGACGAACATCTCCATGAACCATCGGTACGCCTCGCCGGGCGCGATGCGGCACAAGAGCATCATGTTGCCGAGCACCATGAGGCGCTCGATGTGATGGCAGTAGCCGCGATCGGCGGCCCGCGCGATCGCATCGTCGAGTGTTCAGAAGCGGGCTGAGCACCGAGTGAAAGACGAACGGGTGCTTGCGGCTGAGGGCGTCTTCGTAGTCACCGAAGCGTGAAAACCGTTCGTCGAGAAAGGCGCGAAGTGCTTCTTCGGCCTGGGCTCCGGTGGTTGGGAGCCAGAAGCGTTTCGCGTCGCCCGGATGTTCCGGGAAGCGCGCGTCGACGAGCGCGACGACGTCGAGGGTGTGATTGGTCCACTGCGGCTTGGGGAGCGGTGCGGGTGTCACGCTCTTTGGGAGCTTCTTTCGGTTCTCCTCATCGAAGCTCCACTCTCCGCCCACCGGAACGCCGCCGTCGTCGATCAGAACCGACATGCGCTTGCGCTGCCCGCGATAGAAATCCGCCATGAAGAGTCGTTTGTGGCTGTCGCGGTATTCCTGGAACGCTTGGCGGCTGGTGAGGAACATCGGGCTCGGCAGCACATGAAGCTGAAGGCCGAGCTCGTCGGCCTTGGAACGCATGGCGCTCAGAAGCAGCACGAGCTTGTGACGGTGCGCGGCATGGCGACGGCACATGTGCACCGACTCGGCCATGAACACGGCGTCCGGGCGCGCCCTCTCGATCTCGTCGCTCGGGAAGAGCTGGTTCCCGAAGAGAATGAGTAGACGTTTGGGGACTTTCGTCATGGGGATCGAGGGTGGCGTCGAGCAGGGCTCTCAGTTCATTTTCGTGGGTTTGCTGCGAGCTGCGCCGTCGGCACCTTCGAACCAGGGCTCGTCGATGACCACGTTCATCGTGTGACCCGTGATTCGGGGGGTGATCGACTCGCGTTGTTCTTCGACCTGAGGCCCGTAGCGCTGCCACCATCGTGCCGCATCGGCTCGCGTCCAAGGTGGAAGCTCGAGCTGGTCGAGTGCGTCTGCGAGTGCATGTGCCGACGTGGGGCGGTCGTCTTTGTTCTTCGCCAAGCAGGATAAGAATCAGCTGCTCGAGCTCCTTCGGGACGGGCTGACCGCGCGCTTCACTCATGGAGGGAGGAGCCGCCTGCACGTGCCGCATGCAGACCTCGAGCACGGTCTCGCCTTCGAAGACGGGGCGGCCGGCGAGCAGATAATAGCCCACTGCGCCGAGTGAATAGAGGTCGCTTCGCGCATCGACCTCGTTCGGCGTGTTGACTCCCTCGGGGCTCAGGTAGTGTGGCGTCCCTTTGATGGAAAGGGTGTCGCTCGTCTCGGAGTCGTTTTCGTCTGAAATGCGCTTCACGAGCCCAAAGTCGACGACCTTGACGACATCGTAGGACCCACCCTGCCGCGCGAGCATGATGTTGCTCGGCTTGACGTCGCGGTGAATGAGCCCGACCGAGTGTGCCTCGTCGAGCGCAAGGGCGACATCGCGTAGGATATGGACGACGCGCGGCACGGGTTGAGGCCCAGTAGCCTCGACGATGTCTTGAAGGCTTGCCCCGTCGAGGAGCTCCATCGCGTAGTAGAACAAGCCCTCCGGAGTGCGGCCATAGTCGTAGATCGTGATGGTGTGCGGATGCTTGAGCGTCGCCGTCAGCTGCACTTCGCGCCGAAAGAGGTCGTGCACCTCGCGGCCGCCGAGCTCGGGTCGCAAGAGCTTCACGGCCGTGGGGCGCTTGAGCATGCCGTGCGTCGCCTGATAGACGACGCCCATCGCGCCTTCTCCGAGCTTGTGCTCGAGCTGGTACTGACCGAGGCTTCGAATGCTACTCACTTCGCTCCGCAGGCGATGAATGACGTAACATGCGACGCTCGACAGGCCTACGGTCAGCGTCCACCACATGGTCGTCATCAGGGCGCTCGTGATGATGATGGTGCTCCGTTCGAAACCACGGGTGTCGTAGCCAACCATGCGCCACATCGCGGGGTCGACGTCGCGGTAGTGCAGAGCCATCATGCCGACGAGCGGGACGCCGACGAGGAGACCCAGCATGGCGGTGTGTCGCGCCGTGCTCGGCACGAAGACCGCGCGAGAGAAAAACGCAAACGATAGCGCAAACGCCGTGATGACATCGGCGCCAACCTCGGGTGGAATCGTCATCCCCATGCCGATGTAGCCCACCGAGGCGAAGAGCAGGCCCATCGTCTCGGCGGCGACCACCGTCTCGAGCGGCCGCGGAGCACCACGGCAGACGAGCCACATCGCCACGCACGGAACGATGGCCGCCGCGTGAAGCCAGTAACCGGGCTCACCCAACTTCTCGAGAAGCGTCCCGGACGCCAGCCCGATGACGACTCGAAAGACCAAGCCAATCGCCCCCGCGGCTGCGACGCTCAAGCCAAAGGAAGCGACGCGGCTCTGATAGAACGCTTGCGCCTCGGGGCTGCTGAAGAAGGGGCTGGTGCTGGACCTCACACCGGGAGTTTACAACGGGCGGCGGATGAATAGGGGAAAGGCGAATTGGGGCAGGGCGAGCCGAAAGTGGCGATTTCCGTGTTGAAGAACCGGCACGGATGGATCAGAATCTCGACCGAGAGAACCTCAACCCCGAAAGAGGCACGCATGACCGTACAGCCGACCGCCATAGCCTTCCCCACCGAGCTCAAGAGCGATGAAGCCAAGGAGTTCATCAGAGAGGTGGTTGCGCTCTGTAAGCCAGCGGCCATCCATTTCTGTGACGGCTCGGAAGAAGAGTATACGACGCTCTGCAAGCGCCTCATCGAAGCGGGGACCTTCGTCAAGTTGAGTGAGGAGAAGCGGCCCAACTCCTACGCGGCGTTTTCGGACCCGGCGGACGTGGCTCGCGTCGAGGACCGGACATTCATTTGCAGCCTGCGCAAGGAGGACGCCGGCCCGACGAACAACTGGACGGACCCGCATGAGATGAAGGCGACGCTCGCGGGTCTCTTCAAAGGATGCATGGCGGGCCGGACGCTCTACGTGATTCCGTTTTGCATGGGGCCGCTCGGCTCGGAGATTTCACAGCTGGGCATCGAGCTCTCCGACTCGGCCTACGTCGCGGTGAACATGCGGCTCATGACGCGCATGGGCAAAGCCGTGTACCAGTACCTCGAGGGAGATCGATTCGTTCGATGCGTTCACTCCGTCGGCGCCCCGCTCGCTCAAGGGTCAGAAGGATGTCCCCTGGCCCTGCAACAACGAGAACAAGTACATCGTCCATTATCCCGAGGAACGAGCGATCTGGTCGTTCGGAAGCGGCTACGGCGGCAACGCCCTGCTCGGCAAGAAGTGTTTCGCGCTCCGGATCGCCTCGGCGATGGCGCGCGACGAGGGCTGGCTCGCCGAGCACATGCTGATCCTCGGCGTGGAGAGCCCCGATGGAGAAAAGACGTACATCGCAGGTGCGCTCCCGAGCGCATGCGGAAAAACCAATCTCGCGATGCTCGAGCCGCCCAAGGTGTTCGCCGACGAAGGATGGAAGATCACGACGATCGGGGACGACATCGCCTGGATCAAACCGGACGCGAAAAGGCAGCTCCGGGCGATCAATCCCGAGGCGGGGTTCTTCGGCGTCGCGCCGGGCACGTCGGCCAAGTCGAACAAGAACGCGATCGAATCCTGCCGTGCGAACAGCATCTTCACGAACTGCGCACTCACGCCGGACGGCGACGTCTGGTGGGAGGGGCTGACCGACGAGCCGCCCCCAGAGCTCACCGACTGGCGCGGCCAGAAGTGGACACCGGGCTGCGGACGGACCGCAGCACACCCGAATGCGCGCTTCACCGCGCCGGCATCCCAGTGTCCGGTCATCGATCCGGATTGGGAGAACCCGGCGGGCGTCCCGATTCATGCTTTCCTCTTCGGTGGGCGCCGGGCGACGACGATGCCGCTCGTCGTTCAGTCGTTCAACTGGGCATACGGCGTCTTCATGGCGGCCACGATCGGCTCCGAGCAGACCGCCGCAGCCGGTGGCGAGGTCGGCAAGGTGCGGCGGGACCCCTTCGCCATGCTGCCGTTCTGCGGCTACCACATGGCGGACTACTTCAATCACTGGCTCGAAATCGGGCGAAACACGCCGAATCCTCCCCGGATCTTCTTGATCAACTGGTTCCGTAAGGACGAGAACGGCAAATTCGTGTGGCCGGGTTTCGGCGACAACATGCGAGTGCTTCGTTGGATCGTCGACCGCGTGCGCGGCCGGGCGGGTGCCACCGAGAGCCCACTCGGCTGGATGCCGCAATACGCACAGCTCGATTGGCGCGGCCTCGACTTCCCCAAGCAGAAATTCAAAGAGGTCATGAGCGTGGACCGCGAAGAGTGGAAGAAGGAGCTCTACGATCAAGAGTCCTTGTTCGATCGACTCTACGACAAGCTTCCGCGCGAGTTCGGTCACATGCGGGAGCTCACGCTTTCGGCCCTGTGGCGTTCGCCTACGGTTTGGGAGCTCGCACCCGAGCGCTTCTAGCTCGCCTCACCTCGAGCTAACGAGCGCATGGGATTTCCCCTCAGGCGCTCGAAGCGGACCGGATCAAGCTTGCGGAGGCCGCGCGGCCTGTGGGGCTTGGCGTGCTGAAGCCGCCTGCTGGCCCACGAGTTGGCGACTCAGTTGGTAGAGGCGCTGTGCCATCGCGTCGTCGTGGGCGTGGGGACTTGGGGATTCGAGTGGCCAGCCGCCTGCATTCTTGGATTTGTCCCGGTAGATGCCGGTCTGGCTGTAGTAGGCGCCCGGGTGGGCTTCGACGTCGGTACCGAGCGCGGCGTAGAGGGTGGTTTGGGCGCCCTCCCAGGGCTCGATCATGCCCATCATGCGCATGAAGGGTCGCGTCATGGTTCGCATCCACGCGGGCATCGAGTGACGCATCAGCTCCGTCCTGACCCAGCCCGGATGAACGCTCACCGCGGTGACTCCGGTTCCCTCGAGGCGCTTCGCGAGGTTCTTGGCGTGCAGAACGTTCGCCAACTTGGACTGCGCGTAGGAGGCCCAGCCATCGTACTTGCGATTGTCGAAATGCAGATCGTCGAGATCGATGACGCCTTCACGGCCCATCGCCTTGTCGTGGTAGCAGCTCGAGACCACGACCACGCGCGCAGGCGCGCTCTTCTTCAAGGTGTCGAGGAGGAGCTCCGTCAGGAGAAAATGCCCGAGATGGTTGACACCGATCTGGGTCTCGAATCCATCCACCGTTTTGCCCTTGGGCGTGTTCATCACGCCCGCGTTGTTGATCAAGAGGTGAAGGGAATCGTGATCCGCGAGATAACCGTCGGCGAAGGCGCGCACGGAGCTCAGGTCACCGAGGTCGAGCCTCCGCACCTCGAGATCCGCGTCGGGGACTTCGGCACGAATCTCGGAGGCCCGCGCCCTACCCTCTGTTTCGTTGCGGCATGCAAGCGTCACCGACGCACCCTGCTTCGCGAGCTGTTTCGCGGTGACGAAGCCGATGCCGGAGTTGGCGCCAGTGACGATCGCGCGGCGGCCGTGAAGATCTTGGCTCAGGACTTCGGGGGGACAGATGAGGGGTTTCGGCATGGTGGGGTTCTAGGGACGAGGGGTCTCGGGTCAATGGGGCTTCATTCTTGGCGGCGGCCGTGCTCGCCTTGTAGGTGGCAGAAGGCGCAGGGGCAGGGAAAGCTCAGGCTTGTCACTTTCAGCTCCCGAAGGCACTGTATGGGTCCGCTCTGGCGTTCACGAAGGAGCAGTCAGCTTGGAGGTCCGAACCAACTCCCCCATGCGGTCCGTGCCAGACGACTATTGTCCGGCAGGCTCTGCGCTTTGGTTCCAAATCCCCTCCGGGCACGACGCGGGAAAGACGATCT
Source organism: uncultured delta proteobacterium (assembly GCA_963786865.1). Classification (GTDB taxonomy): domain Bacteria; phylum Myxococcota_A; class Polyangia; order Polyangiales; family Houyiibacteriaceae; genus SG8-38. Next base: position 20,668 of record CAWBAV010000014.1, read on the forward strand.
TCTACTACGACCACGTCATCGGTGACGGAGCGCCGGTCAGCACGGTCTTGTTCGTTCACGGAAACCCGGAGTGCTCGTATACCTATCGCCACGTCTGCGCTGAGCTCATCGGCCACGGCGCGCCGCTCCGGCTCATCGCTCTCGACCACGTCGGCTTTGGCGCATCGGACCAAGCCACGTTCGAGATGGTCGACATGCACCACTCGGCCAACTTGCGACAGCTCGTCGAGCACCTCGATCTTCGGCAGGTGACGCTGGTGATCCACGACTGGGGTGGACCGATCGGCGTGGGCGCGTTCGATGAGGCGATGGATCGGGTCACGAGCCTGGTCGTCCTGAACAGCACGATTTTTCCGATGCCCGACGAGGGCATCACGTACGCGAACTGGCCGTGGAAGCGACTGCCGTGGAGCGAGTTTCCCTCGGTCGTGCCGGACAGCGTATGGGGAGGCGCGGCCGCCGGGGCCGTGCTCGACGCCTTTCCCGTTCCGATCCCGGTGCTGCTCGCGAAGTCCATGCTCTATCAGATGCGGTTTGCCGTGCGTTCGTTCCGGCGGCACTCGCCTCTCTGGGTGTTCTCGGAATCCCTGCGCAGCAAGGCCAACGCCCGAAGCTCCAAGCGCAACGTGCTCCAGACCCCGGTCTGGGGTCACGGCTACACGTATTCCGATCCCGTCGTCGGCGAGCAGGACAATCGCGAATACTACCGCGCGATGCAGGCGTCCCTCCCCGCGCGCTGGGGACCTGCGGGCGCGAACATCCCGGTTGCGGGACACTTCGGCGACTGGGATCCGTGCGGCAAGGAGTCGGTCGTTCGCCAGTGGCAGGAAGCGCTGCCCAGCATGCGCGCGCAAACCCACGTCTACCCGGGATTCGGCCACTTCATCGAGGAGTACAAAGGTGCCGAGATCGCCGCCTCGATCCTGGAGCTGAACGGGCTCAAATAGAACAAGTGCAGCTCAGGATGTGCCCGGGTTGATTTGCGTGCTGGCGCTCGGCGATGGGCGACTGGGCGATGGGCGCCCTACTCCGCGATCTGCGGAAATGCCGTCACCCGGAGGTTGGTGCTTCCGTAGGGGATCAGGGTCACCTCTTCGTCGGGCTCGGCGGATGTCACCGGGCTCTCGGGAAGCGGGCCAGCCGCGCTGTTGAGCATCTGCCAGTCCGGGACCTTGCGCGCGGGTGCTCGAAGGCTCACCGGCGCGCCTTCCGGCGAGAAGGGAAGCTCAGCGACGGGCTTCTCCTCTATCATCAACGATGCGGCCGGATTGGCCGGGTCGATGAGCAGGCCGTAGTTCCAGGGCGTCGTCGGGTGGACTTCCCAATCGGCGTGCGGCTCTTCGCCTGCGACTTGGATCCAGTCCTCGCCGAGGGTCATGCTGAAGACGGTCGGGCCGCGGCGGATGACGATGGAGTCGTGGTAGTGCCGCTCGGCTTGGAGCTCCATCGGAAAGACGATGTCGACGGTGTCGCCGGGCCGCCATCGCCGTTCGATGCGGTGATAGGTCCCCGGCTCGATGCCGCTCAGTGGTTCGCCGGCCACGGTGATGCGCGCGTCATTGGCCCAGGCCGGGATGCGCAGGTGAAGGGGGAACGTCACGGCCGACTCGGGATAGACTTCGAGATGGATCGAGTCGCGGAAGGGATAGTCGGTGTCGACGAGGATCGCGACGAGCTCGCCGCCGGCAACCCGCGCGTCCACCCGTGACGGCCCGTACGCAACCAGCGCGAGCCCCTCGTCGCGCGTCGCCATCCACATGTGCGAGACGAGCTTGGGCCAGCCCTGGTGCATGTTCGCGGTGCAGCAACCGTAGGCGGGCTCGAGACCGAAGAGGTTGGCGTCCGCCCAGGAGGTGGTCCAGTTGCGGCTCTCGTCGACGCTGCACTCGACTTGGTTGGCCTGCTGAAAGTACTGATGGGCCCACATGTCCGGCTTGAACGTCGCCGGAAGCGCGTTGTAGGCGATGCGCTCGAGCCGATCGCCGAAGGCTGGATCGCCGAGGACCGCGGAGAGCATCTCCATCGAGAACATGCTCTCGACGACCGAGCACAATTCGGTGCCCTGCGTGGGGTCGCGCCCGGCGTAGTGCTCGTCGCCGCTGTGAACTCCGCTCGGCTGCAGGTGATACTCGTCCATCACGCTCAGGAGTTGATCGATCGCCTCACGGTCGGCGTCCTCGTTCGAGACCTGCCACCAGACTGCCGACGACTTCATCGCCATGGCGTTGTTGACCCCGTGCGTCTGCAGGCCGTCGCTGCCCTTGTCCGGGTACTGGAAATCCGAAAAATGAGCATTCCAGTCGAAGCCCTGGGCATGAAGCTCGCGTGCCAGGTCGAGGAGCGCCGCCTCGCCGGTGCGGTTGTAGAGCCAGATGATGCTCAGCACCTCTTCGGCCCAGCGGTTCTGGGCCCAGGACCTCAGCGGGCGCTCCGCGGCCTCTTGCAAGTGGTGCTCGAAGTACTTGGTCATGACCGGAACGACGCGGGTGTCGCCGGTCACTTCTTGGTACTGCGTGAGCACCTTGAGCATGACCATGTTCGGCCACCAATCGCGATTTGCAACGGGACCGATCGAGCCGTCTTGCCTCTGGTTCTCGAGCGTCCAGTCGACCCACTTCTGCGCCTTGGCGATCAGCGCCTCGTCTTCGAGGAGGTAGGCCAGCGGCAAAAGGCCATCGACGTAGTACGGTCCTCGCTCCCAGCTTTCGCCGGGGCCACCGAGCCAGGCGCTGTCCGGGCCGACATCCGGCCAGATCTCCTCGAGGTGGCCGGTGAGCCCGCTCGCTTGGATGCGCAACTGCTGCTCCAGCCAGCCACGCGCCTTCACCGAACCGAGCGGCAAGGGTGCGAACGCGTTGTCTTGTAGGGCTTCGCCGTTCCAATGCACCTCGGTTGCGGGAGCTTTCGGGGTGACTTCAGGGGTGGAGCTCGAGGAGCAGGCGGTCGCGAGCAACGCGGCTAGCAAGGCGCAGAGCGCGGTGGGTATCAGGATTCGGTGACGGCGGCGGTGCTGAGTCATGGGCTTTGGCCTTTGGCGACGCTCGCTCTGAATCGAGCCGGTGCATCAGGCGTGCCAAATCGCGGGGCGACTTTACGACGATTCGCGGACCTTCGCGCGCAGATTCTGCGGCGGGCGCAGCGCGGGTGCATCCTCTGCGTTGGGGTGGCCCAAGCGAGGTCGTCGACGGTGGGATGGAGCTCGAGGCGCGTCGAGGCGTTAGATGCAGGCCGCGGGGCAGCTGCCGCCGCAGTCGATGCCTTCTTCGTCGCCGTTCTGGAGCCCGTCGTTGCAGCTTGGGCCTCCATCGGGACGGGTCTGCAGGCGACTCTGCACGGCTGAGATCTCGCCTGTCGAACGGGTTCCGGAGGAGATGCGAAGGGCGTCGACTACGCCGATGAGGTGCTCGCCGCCGTCATCCTCGAAGAAGACCGCGTTGGCGATCGGGTCGGTGAACGAACCCAAGTAGCCGGCCGGAGTCGATCCCACGAGCACGCCGTTGAGGTAGACGTCGATGAGAAGCTCCGCGCCTTCCTCACGGGACACGATCGCGATGTAGTGACGCTCGTCTTCGACGAACGGCTCGCCGACATCTGGGATCGGTGGGTTGTCGTAGCTGTAGAAGAGGTAGTCGCCGTAGTACCAGCCCTCGTCGAGCTCGTCGTCGTAGCGGAAGAGACGCCGGTAGTCGAAGGTGTCGGTCGGGACGAGCACCAGCTCGATGCTGAAGGGGTGCGTGATGAGATCTTTGTAGGCGTCCCAGTTGATGCCCTGAGGCGCCACGCCGAGAAGGCGCAAGCCCTGACCAAACTCGGTGTCGACGAAGTCGCCGCCGAGGAGTGTCCCGGGTCGGCTGTTGCCGCTCCCATCGAGCACGTCGCCGTTGAGCTCCATCACCGCGAGAGTGCTGGCGTCGACTCCGAAGATGTCGTTCTCGCCGATCGCGCCGCCGCTTCCGCCTTCGCCGCCCGCGCCGCCCGCGCCGCCCGAACCGGCGCCTCCACCTGCGCCTGCGTCGCCACCCGTGCCGGCTGTTCCGCCCGTTCCCGCTCCGCCGTCCGAGCTGTCGCTACAGCCAACGACCATCAGCGCGAGGCTGAGCGCGAGCGCACCACTCCAACATGAAATCTTCTTCATCGATATCCCCTCTACAGACGACGCGGCCTGATCGCTCAGCATGCTAACGGAGGCGAGGAACGGGCGGCAAGTTCACTGAAAACGCTGCTTCGCGGCGATCGCGGGCTTGATTTGTTGGAGCCCGGCTTCGCGGTGGTCGCAAGAGCCCGGCATATTCAAGACGACGAGCTTGGGCACGCCGACTTGGCTGAGCCCGGCCCTACGGGAGGAAGAAGACGCCCTTGAGGTCTTCGGTGCGTGAGAGCGGCCGGTCGTTGGTGTCGAACGAGGTCACGCGGAACTGGTAGTACATCCCCGAGTCGAGGGGTGGCCCCGCGTAATCAACCTCCGGGTCGCTTCCGCTCGAGCCCGGGATGTTCGGGTCTTCCCAGATCATCTCGCCAAACGTGTTGAAGACCTGGATGTGGTAGCGGTCCTCGCCGCTGTCATCGATCCACGAGAAGACGGGGTTGCCGTCTACTTCTTCGGCGCCCTCCGCGCCTGGTGCGATCACGTCGAGCGAGCCGGTGATCTTGAAGCTTGGCGCTTCGACCGATTGCCCGGCGACGACCTCGACGCGGACGATTTCGGTGTTGCCCTGCCCGAAGTCGGGGTCGCGCACGAGCTGGTCGTTTTCAAACGCGCCAAGCACTTTGTAGCTGCCCGCGGGCACGCCTTCGATCATCCAGCTTCCGCTGCCGATGAGATCGGTTCCCTCGGGTGCGCGCAAACCGGGCGGCGTCTCGCCGCGAGCCAGTGCTTCGTCGAAGGTCGACTCGACGACCAGGATGTACGAGGTGCCCTGACCTGCGCCCGGGTTCACGATCTGCACGCTGCCCGTCACGGTTCCGGGCGCGTCCGAGCTGATCGCGAGATCGACCTGCTCCTCTTCGCCTCCGCTGACGGATGCTGTCTCGGCGCCATAGTTCACACCTTGCGCGAGCCGAGCACCGAACTCGCCGTCCGGTAGATTGAAGATGCGGTAGACGCCGTCTCGGTCGGCGATGGCGGTGAAGCCTTTGGGAGTGCCGCCCGTCGTCTCGGCCACGACGAGCACGCCCGTGCTCTCGCTGGGCACCTCGACCATGCCGAAAATCTGGTTCGTTCCGCGCCCGACGGAAGCGCGATCAGGCCCACGTCGGTCGTCGGGGTCTCGACGACCAGCACCCCGTCTTCTTCAACTGGGCTCGACACGTCGATCGGAAGCGCTTGGCGAATCCCGCCCGGAAACGTTTGGTACCCTGCGGCGTCCGCGCGCAGAGTGACGTCGCCGCCCTGCGGATCGCCATCGGTGTCGCGCTGCCGGGCGACTCGAATCTCGTAGTCGCCGCTCGCATCGGTGACGGCGACCGTGCTGGCCGGCGCGCGATTGGCATCGAGTGCAACGACCGTCGCCCCTTCGATGCCGCTGTCGTCCGCTTGGTCGAAGACATTGCCGCGAAGCACGACCGGCGCGAAGCAGGCTGTCCCTCCGTCGACCCGCTCCTCGCACACCAGGTTCTCCTCGCACCCGGTCTGAGCGATCGGGTCACAAGCATCGCTGCTGCTGCTCGAGCAACCTGCACCCACCAGCAACGCAAAGGCCGCCACACCAATCATCCGATTCATCGTGTCCCCCATGAAGGGTCGCGTTCCCCCCGCGACCGCATCGGTTGATCGTAGCGACTCTCTGGCGTGCGTTGAAACCTTACACGTGCGCACACAGCAGGCGGCGATGCTGAGGACGGACGGCCTTTGTTCGTTCACGCGCTTCGTGTGTGCAGCGTGTCGCCGATGTCGAGCGGTAGAGAAGAATCGTGCTGGTAAGCGTACCTCGAGCGACCCCAGGCCTGGTCGAGTCTGGCTGCATCGCATTCAGTTTCATCTGTTCAGCTCGAGCCAGCATGCGGTGGTTTGCGCGCGCTCGGTGGAGCTCGGTGACGAAGCTAGCTATGGACATCGGAGCCAGAAGGGTGTTTGCTCGTTCTCCCCCTTCTCTCTTGCTGCCACTCGACCCTGCAGCATCTTGGGTCGAGACAGACCGATGCGTCGACGCAACACCATGACCCACGATCTTCGTGATGAGCTGAGCAAGGCGCTACGAACCCGGCGACTTTCGGATGCGCTCGCCCTCTACGAGCTGATCGAAAAGCGGAAGCCGGATGAGCCACGGTGGCCCTGCCGCAGAGCAGATTTGTTGAATCGCATGGGACGCGAGGACGACGCGGTGGCTGCGTACGAACAGGCGATCGATCTCTACGCCGCCAAGGGTTTCATCGAGCGCGCCATCGCAACCGCGAAGGTGATGCTGTCCATTGACCCCACCAAGATGGCGGTCCTACATCGCCTCGAAGCCGAGGCGGCGAATCGCTTGCATCCTTCCATGTTCGTCACGACGCACGCCGGCGTGCATCATCGGCGATGAGCTGACCGGCCGGCGAACGCGACGCTGGGACACTACAAGGAGTACCTCGACGTCGTCATCGCGATCGCAAGAACCCTCGACGATCCGACGCAGGAGCTTCCAGAAACCATCACGCTCGACTGGGATACTGGCGCGGTCAATTACGGGGAGCTCAGCACCGTGCTCGGGTCTACGCTGCTGCGGGAGATGACCGGGCAAGTCCGACCCAGAGAAGTCTGCCAAGACGGGATGGTGAAGGACGAGGTTTGCGTCTTTCCTTGGGAAGCAGTGGTGACAGAGGGTGGCTCCCCCGTGAGTGGCCTTGGAACGATGAGCGTATTCGACATGCTCTGGCACTTGCGGACAGACGAGCTGTACTCGTTCACGATGGATTCGAGCATAGCGCGCACTTTCGACCTCGAGTCGCTCCAGCTCAGCGACTGCAGCTAGAAGGCGGGCGGTAGCGGCCTCGGCGAAGTGTCTTGTCGACGATGTCGATGCCGGTAACTTGCCCACCTCGCTAGGTGAGGAGGGTTCGTTCGCGGCTTCGGACGCGGATGATGGGGTGGCGGCCTAGGAGCCAGGTGGGGTTGTTGCCTGGGGGCAGGATTTTGAGGCGGCCGCCGTGTTCGCCTTCTAGGTGGCAGAAGGCGCAGGGACTGGTGAGGTTGTCGGGGGCGTCGGTGCCGCCGTTGGCGCGGTACTTCACGTGGTGGAGGGTGACGTTGCGGTTTTGGCAGACGGGGTTGGTGCAGCGGTAGCGATCGCGGCGGTAGATCTGTTCCCATTTGTCGGAGACGCCCAGGGTGGGGACCCAGGTTTGCCAGAAGGTCGTGCAGAGGAACTGGATGAAGCTGGTGTTGGGGTGTTTTTTGCGGTGGAGGCGTTCGAGTTGGCGGTAGTGGAGGAGGAGATCGCCGGGGACGCGGATGCGGAGGGTTACTTTGGCGGCGGGGGTTACGGATATCTGGACAGGTTCGTTCGGTGCCTCGTCGTTGGGGGTTACGGATATCTGGACAGCAGTGCTTTGGCCGCTCGGGCGTGCGTTGGTTTCGTTGCTTTCGGCGCGGTCGTCGTCTTCGTCGCGTTCGTGTAGAGCGTTGCTCGTGACGCGTCGCAAGAGCTCGCCGCTCAGGATGGCTCGTTCGAGCGCCTGCATTTGCTCGACTTGCTGTTCGCTTGGTGGGGAGTGATCGATTGTCGAGGAAGCGGGTGGCCATTTCTACGGCTTGGACTTCTTCGCGGAGGTGTTTGAAGGTGCGGCGGGTGGCGCGGGTGAGCCAGGCGCGTTCCGTTTCGGGGGTGGCGATGCGGGCGATGAGTTGGGCGGCTTCGAAGCCGATGCGGCCTTCTTGGAGGGCGTCGATGAGGTGGTCGCGGCCTTCGGTGCGGCGGGCGAGGCTGACTTTGCTGCGGAGTGAGGCGCGCGACATTCCGAGGCGTTCGCGGGCGTAGTGGGCTTCGCTGGCGAAGCCGAGTGTTTGCCATCCGCCGAGTGAGAGGAAGCGTTGTGCGATGCGGCCGAAGAAGAGGTCGCGGCTGGCGAGCTCGGCGCTGTAGTGACGGATGCGCGCGTCGAGCGCTTCGATACCGTTGGGGAGGTCGCTGGGGTCGGGGGCCTCACCTGGATTCGGATCAGTGGTGACCACGGGACGGCTTCGGAGCTCGGCTTCTGCTTGTTGGTATTGGAGGCGTTGCATCTGCGCGCGCCATGCGGTCAGTTCCGCTTCCATCTGCGCGGAGACGTCGGCTTGGTTTGCTTGCGCGGGTTCGGTGAGGTCGAGGAGGGAGATGGTGGCCTCGGCGAGGAGGGACTCGAGGAAGTGGGCGCCGGTGGACGTGCCGTCCATGTGCTCGACCATCATGCGGGTGGCTTCGAGCGCCCAGGCTTCTTCGACGGGCAGCGTGAGCGAGAGCGTGCGGGCGAGCTCGTCGTCGTCGGGTGAATCCAGTGACGCTGGTGACTCTTTCGGGCTCAAGGCGACGCGCATGGCTTGAACCGTTTTGCTGCGTGCCACTTGGAGCAGCGCGGCTTCGGTTTGCGGGGTGGCGTGGCGTGCGAGGAGCTCGGCCATGCTCCAGCCGATGGAGCCGGACTCTAGGGCCTCTGTTAAATGAGGGAGCGATTGGAGGCGGCGTGCGAGGGTGCGGGTTTCGGCGGCCCAGCGACCACCGCGATTGCAGCGTTCGAGGGCGTAGGCCCCGAGAGTTGAAAAGCCGAGCTCGTGGATGCCGTCAGCTAGGCGGTGGAGGGCTTGGCCGATTCGGAGGCGGAGGCGGCCGGCGCCGCGGGCTAGCCGGTGGAGCTCGGTGTCGAGTTGGGCGATTTCGGGGGGCGCAGGAGCTGGGCGCAGCCGGGCACGCTCGAGCTGCTCGGAGGGTGGCGAAGCTGGGATTTGCGGGCTGGAACTCCGCATGATTACTTATCTTCATAGCCTCATTACTGAACATTTGTCAAGTTATTTTTGCTTGGCTCGGGAACGAGATTTCGAGAGCGAGGCAGCCTTCGTCGGTGCGGAATGGTCGCTGGAGCCCTAGTCTTCGTACACCTTTTGGCGGTGGCCAATCTTCACGACGAGCACGACATAGGGCGGCTCGATGCGGCAGATCACGCGGTAGTCGCCGACGCGCAGACGGCGGGCGCCTCGGAGGCTGTAGCGCAGGGGCTTGCCAGCTCGAATGGGTGAGCGGTGAGCTTCTGTTCGATGGCGCGGCGGATTTGGCGTTTGGCGGACTTGGGGAGCGCGGGGAGATCGTCGGCGACAACGCTTTGCAGATACTCGATGCGATAGGTCAATCCCAGGCCTCGTCGTGGGGGAGCCGGCGCTGCTTCTTTTTTCAGACGCGCATCGGCGACCTTGGAGAAGTGGCGATCTTCCTGATACTCGAGTGCCTCCTCGATGAGGCGGAGGCTGGTGCGCGAGGAATCGATTCTTCACGCTCCTCGGCCAAGCGCTCGATGGCTGCGTAGGTGGCGTCGTCGATGGTGATGTTGATTCGCTTTTTCTGGGTGGGCATTTGCATAGTGTGACGCTTTTCCATCACCCTGGCTTAGGCTGCCGCTTTCGGGGCGTGGTTGAGGAGCCTCCGCGGTTGCGGTGAGCGGGCCCAGAACGCGAAGCTCGTCCTGACCGGGTGCGACTTCTTGGCGCTATGCGTTCACTTGGTGCCTCTCGATGCGCATGAGGGCATATCCAACGCGCATTCTCTACGCCGCTCTGTTCGTGGGGCTCTGGTGCTGCATCGGTGGCTGCAGCAGTAGCTCGAACGGCAGCGGCGGCGGTGGCGGCGGCGGAACAGCTGGCGCGGGCGGACAGGCCGGAAGCGCGGGAGCAGCAGGCGGCGGCGGAACAGCTGGCGCGGGCGGCGTGGCAGGCGGCGGAGGCAGCGGTTGCGCGACCAACGACGACTGCGACGCGGCGGACTACTGCAATCTCGAGAGCTGTACTCCGCCGGGCACCTGCGAAACGCGGCCAATCAACTGCCCGGACATCTTCATGCCGGTGTGCGGCTGCGATGGCGAGACCTACAGCAACGGGTGCGATGCGGCGGCGGCCGGCGTCGCTGTTGCGAGCGAGGGCGAGTGCCGCTGCGAGAGCAATGACGACTGTGTCGCGGCGGACTACTGCGCCTCGGATGTCTCGTGCAACGAACCGGGAGAGTGCGTGGTACGACCCGCTCACGTGCCCGGCGGTGTTCGACCCGGTGTGCGGATGCGACGGTGCCACCTACGGAAACGCATGCCAGGCTGCGAACGCGGGTGTCAGGGTCGAGTTTGCTGGGGCGTGTCCGTAGGGGCGCGACTCACCGTGCGCTCGTGAATGGGTCGAGCCACTCGATGTCGAGACCTTCGACTTGGCGGACGTTGCGGGTGGCGAGGATGAGGCCGTGGACGTGGGCGGTGGCGGCGAGGAGGCCGTCGACCGTGGGGATGGGGTTGGGCGCGCCCATCTTGCCCCAGATGCGTGCGATGGGAAGAGTCACGGGAAGGATCCGGTCTTCGAACTGAGCACATAGTCCGGAGAGCCAGCGGCGGAGGCGCGCGGCGGATTTGAATCGCGCTTGCGGATGCGCTCGATGCCGCGTTCGATTTCGCCGACGACTAGCACGCTGAGGTAGGCGTCGGCTTCGTCGAGTGCGCCGAACCACTCCCAGACAGCGGAGTTGCAGCGGCTGCCCTTGCGAAGCTCGGAGACGACGTGGGTGTCAAGGAGATAGGCCATCGTCACGGTCGACATCGCGCTCGATCACGAAGTCGGCATCGTCGCCGACGTTGGGCGTCGCGAGCAGCGCTTCTTGAACGAGCGGCTCGAGCGGCGGAGCAGCACCTCGCGAAGGATCGCACGATGTCGGCCTCGGCAGACACCCATTTCTGGCCGCGCGCGCCTTCAACGCGCGGACGACGGACTCTTCGAGCTCTCGGACGATGAGTTGGGCCATTTGCCGCTTGATATCAATGATATCATTCGGAGCTTCGTTGTCAATGCTCATGGCTGGTCATCGGGCGGTAGCCTCGGAAGTTGCGCGCGTTCGTTCGAAGCAATCACGGGGCGGGCCCCGTCGAGTGCCTGCGGCACCACGGTGCGGGCGCGGCCAGTGCTAGCGGGTTGCGCGCTCGGGAGATGGGCCGTGGCCTGCTGCTCGCCGAAAGATGTGGGGGTGTCGGGCTGCGATTTTGAGGAGGGCGATGGCGGGGCCTTCGGGTTGGCGGCGGCCTTGCTCCCAGTTGCGCAGGGTGTGCACGCTGATCTCGAGGGCGCGCGCGAACTCTTTTTGGCTGAGGTCGACGAAGCGCCGGAGCAGGACGATGTCTCTACCGGACTCGATCCGTCCTTCGCGGATGCGTCGCCTCACCGGCGCCGGAATCATCCGTCGGAAATCGGCTTCTGTCAGCTCGCGGATGTCGAGGTCGTCAGTCATCAGTAGAAGAAACCCGCTTTGTATTCGCGATAGCGTTCGCGCTCCACTTGGAGGATGGTCGAACGCTGATGATCCGCACGAGGTCGTCCACTGGCTCAGTCCAGACCACTGTGATGAGTCCGGACGCAATGGGCGCGATGGAGATGTAGCGCTCTTCGCCCGCGCCGTGCGTTTCGTCGCGCTCGTCCAAGCGATCGGCCTCCCAGATGAAGATGGGCTTTGCGTCTTCGAAGCGTAGGCCGTGCTTTCGTTGGTTGGCATCGTTCTTCGCCGGGATCCCACTCGAAGCGGATCGACATTGGAACTGTCGCCTTTCAAGAGGGGTAAGTCAATGGCTTACCTCTGGGTTTGGAATGGAGCGCTGCATTGCGACGGTTATCGGCCGTCGTCGGTGGAAGTTGCTGGCGGGGTTGTGCGCGGCCTTCCTGGGGGGTTACGGATATCTGGACAACGGTTCAAGGGATGGCGGATGCGATTGCGTCGACGGGGAGGAGCATGGGCAGGGGCTCGCCGTGTAGGAGGCCCTCGCGCACGCCTTCGAGCGGGACGAAGCCGAGGGATCGATAGAAGCTCACGCTTTGTGGCTTCGCGTCGGTGACGACTGCGACGCAGCCGAAACGGTCGCGTTGTTCGACGGCGAGGGAGAGCACGTGGCGAAGACGCTGCCGATGCCGTGGCCTTGGGCGCGCGTGTCGACGCCCAGGCGTGCCAGACGCAAGACGGGAAGCGGATAGGTGGGCAGACGTTTGCGAAGGCGAGCGCTCGGCACGCGCGCCCGTTCGATGGACGAAGCGGCGACCGTGGCGAAGCCGACGATCCGATCGTCGACGACGGCGACGTAGGTCACGGCTAGGCGCAGCTTGAATTGGTTCTGG
>CAWBAV010000015.1:0-13862 GCA_963786865.1 uncultured delta proteobacterium
TCCCGAGCCACTCAAACGCGTTCGTATGGGACGCAACTGGGAGCGTTGGATTCGCGTTCAAAGCTCACTTCCAATCACGCCCTACCAGCGGCCAGTGGATTATCGAGCCGACCTCAACCGGCGTCCCGGGGTTCGGGAGGCAACGGACACCAATCGTCCCATCGCGCAAGCTCCGGACATGAAGGATCGACCCGCCGAGCTCTCCGATTTGATCGTCTTCGACTACCTCACACAAAACGTGGACCGCTGGGGAGGTGACTTCACGAACCTGCGTTCGCGCGGTGAGGACGGCCCCCTCATCTACCTGGACAATGGCGCGGGGTTCTGGCTCGGGGACCAGCGGCTCGGCCTCATGGAAGCTCGTCTGAAAGCTCTCCAGCGTTTTCGGCGGTCGACGGTCGAGGCCGTGCGAAAGCTCGACATCAAACGTTTTTCGCGGAATTTGGCCACGGATCCACTGGCCCCGGTCTTGAATGAAAAGCAGCTGGACGGCCTCGAGCAACGCCGGCGCGCCCTGCTCGAGCACGTCGACGCGATGATCGCCCGCTTCGGTGAGGCGCGGGCCATGCCGTGGTAGGTTCCGCGGGTGAAAGAACGACTTCGGCTTCCGGCTGAATGGGAGACCCACGCGGCGTGCTGGCTCGGCTTTCCTCATCTCGAGGAAGAGTGGCCGTTCAATCTTCCTGCTGCACAGCGCTCGGTAGCAAGCCTCTGCCGAACCATTGCCGAAGCCGGGAACGAACCGGTGCGATTGCTGGTACCAAACGATCGACTCGAGGAGCGGGCGCGCTCCTTGATCGGCGATCTGCGCAACGTCGAGTACGTAAAGACGGACTACGGCGACTGCTGGTTGCGCGACACGGCGCCTCTCCTAGGGCATACGCCGAGCGGCACATTGGTCGCCCTCTGCTTCGAGTTCAACGGATGGGGAGGCAAGTACCTGATGCCATCCGACGACCGAGTCAGAGGATGGTTGTCGGATCGACTCTCTGCGCAACGACTCGAATGCGATCTGATCCTCGAGGGCGGCGCGCTCGAATCGAACGGCTCGGGAACCATCCTGACGACAGCCTCCTGTGCACTGAACGAGAACCGAAACCCCGGATTGACGAGGGATGCCTTCGAGGAGGCCCTCGGTGACCTGATTTCGATGGAACGACTCGTCTGGCTCGAGCGTGGTCTCGAGCACGACCACACAGACGGACACATCGACATGATCGCGCGATTCGTTGCCGCCGATACGGTTGCGTCGATGCGAAGCAGGGCCGGGGCCCCGAACGCGGGTGTTCTCGAAGCGATCGAGCGACAGTTGCGGGCGAGCGGATTCGAGGTGCTCTCGCTTCCGGCGCCGCCCGCAGTGATGGCTCCCGACGGAGCGCCTCTGCCAGCGAGTTATTGTAATTTCTACATCGCCAACGAGGCAGTGATCGTACCCACGTACCAGGTCGCTGAGGACGAGCTCGCCATTCGTGAGCTCGCCAACGCGTTTCCTCACCGAGAGGTCGTCGGCTTACCGGCGCGAGACCTGCTATGGGGAGGCGGAGTCTTTCATTGCGTCACGCAAGCTCAACCCGCCGCACCATGACCGCATCATCGATCTCGATTGGCATCGCTCAATGCGCCCTCGCCGGCAGCAGAGAAGCCAACGTCGACCGCATAGAGTCCTTGATTCGCGATGCGGCTGCGCGCGGCTCGAGAATCATTCTCACGCCCGAGCTCTTCGAGAGTCCATACTTTCCGCAGGCGGAGGATGAGCACGCTTTCGGTCTCGCGGCGCCACTCGAGGGGCATCCAACCGTGGCGCGAATGCGCGATCTCGCGAAAGAGCTCGACGTCGTGCTTCCGATCTCGTTCTTCGAGCGAGCGGGCCAGGTGTACTACAACAGCATCGTGACGATCGACGCCGACGGCACGGAGCTTGGCATCTATCGAAAGAGTCACATTCCGGACGGACCCGGTTACGAGGAGAAGTTCTACTTTCGTCCTGGCGACACCGGATTTCGTGTCTGGAAAACACGACACGGAGCGATTGGCGTCGGAATTTGCTGGGACCAATGGTTTCCCGAAGCGGCTCGGAGCATGGCGCTGCAAGGGGCGGAGATCCTGCTCTACCCGACGGCGATCGGCAGCGAGCCGAACGCACCCGAAGAGGATAGCGAGGCGCCCTGGCGGCGGGTCATGGTCGGACACGCGGTGGCCAACGCCATGCCCGTCGCGGCGGCCAACCGAATCGGAGTCGAAGGCGCTCTCACGTTTTTCGGTAGCTCGTTCGTCTGCGACCAACGGGGCGAGATTCGAGCGGAGCTCGGTCGAGACGAGGAAGGCGTGGCGACGGCGTCTTTCGACAGGGAGACCCTGAGACGATATCGGGCGAACTGGGGCTTCTTCCGAGATCGCCGTCCGGAGCTCTACCGCAAGCTGACGGGGGACGACCCCGTTGATTGAGTCGCTCTACGCAATCATCGACCTCGACGTCGCGGATCATCCGCTGGAACTGACGTTCAAAGCTCTGAATGCACGTTGCGCCTTCGTGCAGCTCCGAGCCAAGCATGCAGACGACGCCACCTTCTTGGCGATCGCAAAGCGCATGCGATCTGCGTGCGCTCAAGCTGAAGTGCCCTTCGTGATCAATGATCGCGCTGACATCGCGCGCCTCGTTCACGCAGACGGCTTGCATCTGGGGCAGGACGACCTGTCGATACGAGAAGCGCGGACCATGGTCGGAGAAATGAAGATCGGCCTCTCTACTCACGACCTCGAGCAGGCCGTACGAGCCGATGCAGAAGGAGCCGATCTCATCGCCTTCGGACCGGTATTCGCGACGCGCAGCAAAGAGAATCCAGATCCGGTGGTGGGTTTGCAGAACCTCGAAGCCGTGTCCCAAACCGTGTCTCGGCCGGTCGTGGCCATCGGAGGGATTACCCCGAAGAATGCTTCCCAAGCCCTCCTGGCCGGGGCTCGTTATGTAGCCGCGATCTCCGCATTGCCCAGCTTCTTGGGCAGCGCGCCCTAGCGCCTCAGCGGGCTTCTTCGAAGTACTGGATGGCAGTCTCGATCGCTGCGCCGAGCGCCTGGTTCACGAGCGTGGCGGTGGCGTCCTCGCCGCTCCGCAGCGCTTCGTAGTATCGCTGCCGTTCGGTCGAGTGAATGACGACCGGAGGGTAGCCCGCGCGCATCAAAATCAGGTTCATCACCAGGCGCGCCACCTTTCCACTGTGTCGCGGGAAGGGATAGGTATGAAGCAGCTGGTAGTGCGCCTTGCTCGCCATGCGCACCGGATGCATCGTCTTCTTGGTCTCCGGATCGGAAAGCCACTGGACGAGCTGACGCATTCGATAGCTGATCTTGTCGGGCTGAGAGATCTCGTGGAAGTAGAGCCGGTGCAACGGCATGTCTTTGCGGTACTTGGGGGGGCCCTTCCCTTCGAGCTCTTCTGGTGCGAGCTGAGCGTACAGCTTCTTGATGACCTCGAGGTTGGGCGTGAAGCGACGACGCGTCGACATCTCGCGGATCATTTCGATGGCGCCCATGTGGTTACGGATCTCGTCGTAGACCGGGATCAGCGCAGGATCTGCAAGTTCCGAGCCATAGATCGCCGCATTCAACTCGTCCATCGAGTAGACGACGCCCTCGAGCGCGCTGTCGTGGTAGATCCAGGCAACGTCGAAGCGCTCTTGATACTCGCGACGCATGTCCTTGTCGGCGGCGTCGAGCAGCGCCTGAAGTTGAGCAACACGCTCTTCTAAGCTCGGACCTTGAAGCGCTTGAACCAAGAATATTCCTCTCGCCCCGGGAGCTTAGCTGATCCGTCCCGCGCGGCCGGCGAACCTAACAGTGAGCCCCAAGCTCGTCAACCATGACCGAATCCGGCTACATGAGAGCTTCTGAAATTGCTCCGCGGAGCCGCATTTTGCTCGGGACGCCAGTGGAAGCCCAGCAAACCAGCCCGTCCTGGCCGACGACGATGACCGTGGGCAACCTCTCGATCGAGTATCGTCTTTGGATGGTGCCTGTACGGTCGTGCAGGCTGGGGAACTCGGCTCCGAATGCAGCGTGCGCCGCTTGCAGCCTCTGGCGATCGATCGGCTCGACGTTCACCGCATAGAACACGACCCCTTGGTCGACGAGCTCCGCCCTGAGCTCGTTCAGGATGGGCGTCGTCCGTTTACACGCGCCACACCAGCTCGCCCAAAACTCGAGGACGACGACTTGCCCTCTCAATTCCGAGAGGCTGACTTTGCTCGGAGTCCCTGAAATCTCTCCGGCGGCAACGGGCATGCTCAAGTCCGGTGCCGGCTCCCCGATCAAAGGAGATGCGTTCCCGCGGGTCATCCAGGCATAGAGAGCGACGAAGACCATCGCGGTCATGAACCAACGAAACCACTTGCCCGATCGGCTTGGGGGCGACTCGTTCAACGTGACTCCATCAAGGGCAGCTCGATCGTGAACCGGGCCCCGCCCTCGGGCGCCCGGTCCAGCCTCACCTCTCCATGGTGCTCGAGCACGACCTTCTTCACGATTGCCAAGCCGAGCCCCGTGCCCTCTGTCCGCGTGGTGTAGTAGGGGTCGAATACGCGGTCCCAGTTCTCTTCGGCGATGCCGGGACCGTTGTCGCAGATCTCGATGAAGCCTGAGCCCTCCAGCGTGTAGGCGCGGACTATGACGCGGCCCCCGCCGGACGGATGCTTGGAATAGACCGCCTGAATCGCGTTTCGAACGATGTTGTCGATCCCGCGTTTGAGCATCATGGGGTCCATACGCACGCGGATGGGCTCCGTTGCACAAGTCACGCTCACCTCGACCGGCGCCGGAGTCCCCCGCCCGAGGTCTTCGAGCATCGCAGGGACCGAATCCTCTAGGCCGTATACGAGCTCACAAAGGTCCGAGGGCAACAGATCCGCCTGCGGAAGCTTGGCAAACGCGCTGAACTCGCCCACGAGCCGGCGAAGCGTAGCGACCTCCTCCTCGATGATCGCGCGGGCATGCTTGACCTTCTGCCTATACTCGAGGTCTTCTCCCCCATAGGTTTCGTCCATCTCTTGCGCGGCGAGCTGGATAGGGGTGAGCGGGTTTTTGATTTCGTGGGCTAGACGGCGCGCGAAATCCTGCCAGGCACCGATGCGCTGCAGATACTCGATGCGAGTGCGGGAGTCGCGGAGGTCGTGAACCATCTGGTTGAAGGCCTTGGTAAGCTCGGCAACCTCGTCCGTGGCGCCGGTGGGCAGGGCGACGGTGAGATCTCCGGCACCGACTTGCCGCGCTGCGTCGGCCAAGTCCATCACGCGACGAGTGACGCGTCGCGATACGATCGCACCGATCAAGAATGCAACCACGATCACGAGAAATGCCATGAAGCCGAAGACCCAGACGTAGAGCTCGGAGACCGAGGCGCCCTGCCGCTGAAGGCGCGAATACACATCGGCAGCTTCCCCCGCCTCCTGAAGGCGCTGGAAGTAGATTTCCGGAACGGCCACCTCGACTGAGATCAGTAGTCTTCCAGCGGTACCGTCGGTCTCTCGATCCCGCGTAGTCGTGCGTAGCTCCCCGCCCGCTGGGTCGGACGGCCGCACCACCCGCGCGACCACGCGACCCGAGTCGTCGGAGATGCGAATCCCCTCCACGACCTCGTAGCGTTCGAGAAGCGCCTGCAAGACGGGCTCGAAGGCGGGCGTCCGTCGGGTCTTGCGCAGCTCGGCTTCGACGGCCCATTTCACTGCGTCCGCGATCTGCTCGGAGCCCTCTCGAAGAGCCATCAGCTGCCCACGCCGAGCTTCGACCCCGTGGATGAGCTCAGCCCCAAAACGTGGATTCACACCGACCTGGTACACCTCGCGCAGAGCGCCTTGAGCGAGGAAAATACTGCCTCCAAGCGTCAGAAAGACCGACAGGCCGATGGCGAACAATATCTTTCGTTCGAAGCGGCTCATTGCGGCACCCTCGAATAAGCGCTTCGGAACTCGACCCGTCGCTCGGCTTGGCAGATACGCCGTCGAACGATGTTGACCGTGATCGGCCCAATGGGATCCTCTCCGGACGTCGGTCGGATCAGCTCCCTGCACTGCTTCTTGGAAATCGGATTGAACTCGGCCTGCACGACGAAGTAGATCTCCTTACCGCGATGCGGCTCGAAGCTCTTTGGTTCACCGGCGAAGAGCCCCTCGACCATGAGGCAGCGGTCGAGGACGTCTTCCAGCGTCTTGAAGCGTTCAGTTCGTGTGTCTATCCGAACTAGATACCCGTCCTCCCAGAGGTCGCGCGTCACGTCACAGCCAAACTCCCGTACGGCCATCTGCCAGTTGGAGCTCCGGAGGTGCGAGCCCACCGTCACGACCAAGCGCTTGCGAAGACCGCTCGAAAGCTGTTCGCGGACTCTCGCGTCCGCGAGGTCCTTGGCAGAGAACGAAACTTTGGGTGCGCCTCGCGCCCAGATTACGCCGAAGTCGCGGACGGGTAGCTCTGCCTGCGCGTAGACCGCGGCCGCCATCAGCAAGATCAGAGCTACGATCCCGAATCTCACAGCCGTATGAACCCCAGAACAGTGGAGAATCCGACCTGAAACACCCCCACCCGGGTATCGAAGCGGAAACCGACGTCGACGGTGAGATCGACCGGAAATCTCGAAAAGCCCGAGTAGCCATTCACACCGGCACGGGGATCTCGAAGGTCGGCGAGCCCGAAGACGCCGAACAAGGTGTAAAGATTGATCTCTCGGATGCCGTTTACGCGCACACGCTCGTAGACTGGAACGTTGTACCCGAGGTCGATCCTCCAAGCGAGATCACCCAGGTGGTTGTTGTTGATCGAAGTGCCCAAGAGATTGGGCGGGCGTTGCGCGTCGAGTTGCATCTCCATGAACCTCGACGGGATCAGATCCGTCATGTCGGAGATGTGAAAGAGATAGAAGAAAGGCGTGCTCCCAAATGCAGCGCCCCCGAAGGCGCCAAGCCGGATCGTGTGGTTCCAGGGCAGTCGCCACCAGCGTCGAACCCAAGCTTCGAGCTCGAGGTAGTCGTAGTCGCTGCCCAAGAAGCGGGTGCCGACCGTGACGACGCCGCGAAAGACGACGCCCTCTTTGGTGATTCCCGGGTCGTCCCGCCTGTCGAATATCAGCCCGAATCGAAGCGAAGAAACGAAGCTCTTGCCATCCTGGATCGCGAAGTCGATCGGGACGATGTCGTTACCCCGCGGCTCGCTCGCAGCGTCGGGGCGGCTGAGGACGCTCACGATGTCGCCCACCCAGTCGAGGCTGTAACGGAGGGTGGTGGTGATGTCCTTGCCAACCCCGACCATGAATCCGCCGCGTCGATACCGCACCACGGCGTGCTCGACCGCCGAGCTTACCGGACAGGTCGGATCGTCACAGGGAATGCTGACCAACGGATCGACTCCGTAGAACTCACGTCCGTTTAGGAAGAAGGTTCCGAACCGAACGCCGTACTGGCCCTTGATCAACTTGGGATACCACAGATCCAAGCGTCCGCCCTGTTGGAAGCCGCTGAGCAGCGCCGTCCCGGAGAGACTAATTCCTCGCCCGGCGAGATTGGTTTCCGTGACCTTGAAGCCGAGCCAAGGAAAGAGGCTTTCTTCGTTGTTGCCCGTTTCCGTAACGCCTTTCGACAAACCTGCGACCAACTGTTCGATCACGATGGTGTTTCGCTCCTTCACGCGCACCACCAAGACCACGTACCCATGCTCAGCGCCTCGCTCGAGGCGAATGTCGACGGAGTCGAACCAGCCGGTTCCCATGAGTCTCCACTCGGTTGCGAGCAGCTCGGGTGACTCCGGGTCGAGGAAGTCTCCCTGCTTCAAGGGAATGAACTCGCGAACGACCCGCGCCTTCGTTCGACTGTTGCCGACGACGACGATCCCTTCGAGAACGTACCGAACCTGAGACGAGATCTGATCGGTCCGGCGCTTTTCGCTCGGACTGCCATATTGATCGCGCAGCTCCTCGTCGTCGTCCCCGGCTTTTCGCTCGGCCTCGGGCTCGGGCGCGGCCACCGGGTCGCCGGGACGATATGGGTCCCCTGGATCGGGCGCCTGAGCGCCCGCGATCCGAGGCACGAGCACGATGAGGGAGGCGATCAGGCTCGGAAGCCAGCGTCTCGGTCGCAAGCGCGGGCTCACGACGCCGAGACTACTCTAGCGGCGGGAGTGACGCGAGAAGCCAAAGGCACCCGGCCACCACCAAGAAGACCGCCCCGACCCATCCCAGAGTCCTCAATGAACCAATTGGCCTACCGTCGTCCTTCAGCTTCACGGAGACCGTTGTAGCAGATTTCGTCGCGAAGGAGGGAGAATACTCGAGGGCATCCCAGAGCTCGGAAGGCTCCTCGAGCGCTTCTTCGCCAGGCCTGCGTATGATGCGTATGGTGGCATCGTCATCTCGATCGTCGACCTGAGGGCGCAATCCGGAGACCGGCGTGTCATCGGCGCGACCGAGCGCGGCGAGGCCTTCCTCGAACGCTTGGACCAGCGGAAGCGCGGTAGGGTTCTTGGGGGTTGCCCGCGGGCCCTTGTCGCGAAGAGGCGGCGGCAGGGTTTCCCGCGGCGGGGGCACGGCGTCCACGCGAAACGTGCCCTCGGTCCATTCGAGCGCGAGGACGAAGTCCGCGGCGCTTCCACCATCGATGCTCACGTCGCTCAGCTCGCCCTTTTCATAGTATCCGATCGCGAGGCGCCCGCGATGCTCTAACAAGAGCCGTCCGGTGAGGCCGGCATTCTCGCAGTAACGCATCAACTCGGCGGGGGGATGGACCGCAAGCGAGCCTCGCCGAGTCGTGTCGGTGCCGCGCGAGATCGGTAGGTGTGGGAGCTGCGGATAGACCGCAAACTCGCCGCCCCGTAGCGAGAGCAAGATCTCGAGCGCGCGTTCTTCCTCCGCGGAGACTGCTTGGTCGGCAATTTGGCCGTGAAGGAGACGCACCGTACCCGATCCGGACTCGCTCTGAAACGCGAGCAAGCCGCTCGTGCCCACCTGTTCGAGCCCGCCGAGCAAGTCCTCGACGCCTTCGGCAGGGATCATTCCTTGGAACACTGCTTCGGCGACCATGACTGAGTGGAGTGATTCCCAGGGCCGCGATTGTCAAGGCGTCCCGGGATCCGAGGACCGCCGATCGACTCCAGAATTTCCAGATAAATCAGGGGAAGATGCCGCGCTCTTCATAAGACGTCGCGAGGCTCTCGAGCGCAAGTGAGTACGCGGCGATTCGTGGAGGGACCTGCTTTTCCGCGGCGTAGAACATCGTGCGCTGGTACGCGCGACGCATCATGTGAAGCAGTCTCCGTTGCACCTCTTCCGCGTCCCAGTGCTCGCTGTTCTTGTTCTGCGCCCACTCGTAAT
Source organism: uncultured delta proteobacterium (assembly GCA_963786865.1). GTDB lineage: Bacteria > Myxococcota_A > Polyangia > Polyangiales > Houyiibacteriaceae > SG8-38. Next base: position 9,344 of record CAWBAV010000015.1, read on the forward strand.
AGCTGACGGTGACGCCGCCGGAATTGGCAAGAACGTCGGGTATGACGGGGATCCGGCGATCTGCGAGGACCGCCTCGCCTTCCGGGTTGATCGGTCCGTTCGCCCCTTCTGCGATCAGCCGTACCTCGAGCTTGTTCGCTTCGTTCGCTCCAACCTGATTTTCGAGGGCAGCCGGAACGAAGAGGTCGGCCTTGGTCGCGAAGAACTCGTCACGGCTGATCCTCTCCCCGCGCGGGTAGCCGTCGATCGACCCATGGGCTTGGACGTAGTCTTGTAGCTTGTGGGGATTGAAGCCTTCGTCGTTCCGTAGGTAACCGGAATGATCACCGACGGCGATCGTCGCAACGCCGAGCTTGGCCAGAAGGACCGCGGTATGCGAGCCCACGTTGCCGAACCCTTGAACGATGGCCGTGGCGCCTTCGAGGTCGAAGCGATGCTCCCGGGCCCACTCCTTGATGCAATGCACGACGCCCTGACCCGTGGCCGCCTCGCGCCCTTCGGACCCCCCCGTATTGATGGTCTTTCCGGTCACGACAGCACGCTGGTCGCTCTTCTCGTAGCTCGGGCCGATGTTGATGTAGGTGTCCATCATCCAGACCATCGTCTGGGCATTGGTGCCCATGTCGGGCGCCGGGATGTCGTGCGACGGGCCGATGTTGTTTCCCAAAGCGTGGGTGAACCGTCTGGTGATCCGCCGGAGCTCGTCGCGGGAGTGCTCGCGCGGGTTGAACTTGATCCCCCCTTTTCCGCCGCCAAAGGGCAAGCCGAGCAATGCACACTTCCAGGTCATCTGGGTCGCGAGCGCCTTCAGCTCATCGAGGGTGACGTCTTCGTGGTAGCGCATCCCGCCCTTGTAAGGGCCCATGATGTTGTTGTGCTGAACGCGGTAACCCTTGAACACTCGGGTTTCACCGCTGTCCATGCGCACGGGAAAGTGAACGATGAGCTCGTTTTTTGGCTCCGCGAGAATCGCCTGCACGTGGCTTGGAAGTCGCGTGACCTTGGCGGCCTGCTCGATGTAGCCCTGGACGACTTCGAAGAACCGATAGTCGGCCGCGGCTTCCGATGAATCTTCCGGCATCCTCGCGATGCTAGCGCGAGCGTTTCTCCGATACCAAGATCGGCGCAAATCTTGCGCGAAAAATCGAATCGGCGAAACGCGCGCGCCTCACTAGGGAAAACGGTTCTCAAGAGCGATCAGAACCTTGTTTTTGGGGGCTCCGTGGCGGTAGAGTCCCGCTCACTGGGCAGCTGATAGAACTACTGCTGCGGCCTTTGCGTTCGAACAGCGAGGAGGATGCGATGGATGAACCGGGAAACGACTTCCGTCGTGAGTTGGAGGCCCGTGGCGTGTCACGTCGCGAGTTCATGGGCTTCTGCTCTGCGATGGCGGTGATGTTTGGTTTACCGAAGGGGGCGACGGCAATGATAGCCGACGCTCTCGAGAACAAGCCTAAGCCGACCTTGGTGTGGCTCAACTTCCAGGATTGCGCAGGCAACACGGAGTCGTTCCTGCGTGCCAGCAAGCCGACTGCAGCAGAGGTCATTCTCGATCTGATCTCGATCGACTACCACGAGGTGATCATGGCGGCCGCCGGACACCAAGCGGAAGCGAACCTGCACGCGGTGGTAGAGAATCAGAAGGGCGCATACATTGCAGTGGTCGAAGGATCGATCCCGACCGGAGCGAATGGCGCGTACTGCACGGTCGGCGGAAAGTCGGCGTACCAGATCGCCAACGAAGTCTGTGGCAACGCCCTCGCAACGGTGGCTGTCGGCACCTGCGCTTCGTTTGGCGGCATTCCAGCCGCCTCGCCGAACCCGACGGGCGCGCTCGGCGTCTCCGACGCGGTTCCAGGCATCAAGACACTGATCAATCTCTCGGCCTGTCCAGTCAACGCGCAGAACCTCACAGCGACCCTGGTCTACTTCCTGACGTACGGACGGTTCCCAGCGCTGGACAAGCTCAATCGCCCGCTTTTCGCGTACGGAAAGTCGATCCACGACAACTGCGAGAGGCGCGCCCACTACGACTCCGGCCAGTACGTCGAGCAATGGGGCGACGAGGCGCACCGCGACGGGCACTGCCTCTACAAGATGGGCTGCAAGGGCCCCGTGTCCTTCCAGAACTGTCCAAACGTCGGTTGGAACGACAACACGAGCTGGCCCATCGCCTGCGGTCACGGTTGCATCGGCTGCGCAGAGCCGGACTTCTGGGACAAGATGACGCCGTTCTACTCGCACCTGCCCGGCTTCCCGGGCTTCGGCAAAGGATCTGATATCGACAAGGTCGGCTTCTGGGCGACCATCGGCGTCACGACGGCGTTTGCCACCCACACCCTGGTACATCTCGGAAAGAAACTCGTTAGAAGCGGTGCGGACCATGCACCGGACGGACCGCCAACGCGGACCGATGAAGGAGGGGCAGAATGACCCATATCGTTGTCGACCCGGTGACCCGCATCGAAGGCCATCTGCGCATCGAAGCGGAGGTCAACGACGGCCGCGTCTCCGACGCTTGGTCCTCGTCGACCATGTTCCGCGGTATCGAAATCATCCTCCAAGGTCGAGACCCGCGTGATGCCTGGGCATTCACGCAGCGCATCTGCGGCGTCTGCACCACGGTTCACGCAATTGCCTCGATCCGTGCAGTCGAAGATGCGATCGGCGCCAAGCCACCGCCCAACGCGCGGATCCTCCGCAACCTGATCATCGCGTCCCAGTGCATCCAGGATCACGTGATCCACTTCTATCACTTGCACGCTCTGGACTGGGTCGACATCGTGTCGGCGCTCGGGGCGGACCCTGCGGAAACCTCGGCGCTCGCACAGTCCATTTCGGACTGGGGGAAGTCGAGCACGACGTACTTCAAAGGCATTCAGGACCGCGTGAAGGGGCTGGTCGAGCGAGGCCAACTCGGGCCGTTTGCGAACGCATACTGGGGTCATCCGGCGTACAAGTTGCCGCCTGCCGCCAATCTGATGGCGGTCGCCCACTACCTCGAAGCGCTCGAGTGGCAGCGTGAGTTCATCAAGATGCACGCCATTCTGGGCGGCAAGAACCCACATCTGCAGAGCTTCCTGGTGGGCGGCATGGCCACTCCGGTCGACCCGAACGCACAGGCCTCACTGAACATCCACACGATCGCCCATTTCAAGAAGCTGATCGCGGGCGCCCAGGAGTTCGTGAGCAAAGTCTACATCCCCGATCTTCTCGCGGTCGCTTCGTTCTACAAGGACTGGGCCGGATACGGCGCCGGTGTCGGCAACTACATGGTGTACGGCGAATATCCGCTCGACGACGAAGCCGAGCCGGACCGCTACATCAAGTCGGGCATCATCAGAGCTCGTGACATCTCGAAGGTCGAGGACTTCGATCCTTCGAAGATCACCGAGCAAATCACGCACTCCTGGTACAACTACGAAGGCGGCGAAGAGCAAGCGCTCCACCCGTCGGAGGGCGAGACCAGCCCCAATTACACGGGTCCGCAGCCACCCTACGAGCGACTCGACACCGCGAAGAAGTATTCCTGGCTGAAGTCACCTCGCTACGACGGAGTCCCGATGGAAGTCGGGCCCTTGTCGCGCATGTTGGTCAATTACGTTCGCGGTCACGAGCAAGTCCAAGGCCTGGTCAACCACGTGCTCAAGACGCTGGGCGTCGGGCCCGAGGCCCTATTCTCCACGCTTGGCCGGGTCGCGGCACGAGGCATCGAAACCCAGCTACTCGTCGACAAGATCGGCGACTGGGTCGACGAGCTCGCGGACAACATGGGCAAGGGCGAGCTCCGCATCCACGACAACAGCAAGTGGGATCCGGAGAGCTGGCCGAAGGACGCGATGGGCGCCGGTTTCCACGAGGCGCCACGAGGGTCACTCGGGCACTGGGTTCACGTGAAGGACGCCAAGATCGCCCGCTACCAGTGCGTGGTGCCGAGCACCTGGAACGCAGGGCCGCGGGACTCCGGTGACACACCCGGCCCATATGAGGCAGCCCTGGTCGGGACCCCGGTGGCCGATCCAGAGCAGCCGATCGAGATCCTTCGAACGGTTCACTCCTTCGACCCTTGCATGGCCTGTGGCGTGCACGTCGTCGAGCCCGGAGGGCGCGAGATCACTCGCGTGAAAGCGCGATGACTCCCCCCGACGGCAACTGCGGTCAAGGCCGGGGCGCCTTCCAAGGTAAGCCCTCGGATAACCAACAGCGAACCCCTCGAGCGAATTTACGTGTGGGACCTCGTCGTTCGGGTGAGCCACTGGGTGATCATGCTGTCGGTGTTCATTCTCGCGTTCACCGGCATCTACATCGGCGATCCGTTCCTGATTCCCGCAGGGCCAGAGAACGAGCAATTCGTGATGGGCACCATGAAGGTCGTGCACTTCTACGTGGCGATCATCTTCGCATTGGCGGTCATCAGCCGCGTTCTGTGGATGTTCGTGGGCTCATACTACGCGCGCTGGCATCAGTTCGTCCCAATGAGCAAACGGCGACGTCGCGACGTCTTCGGCATGCTGAAGTT
>CAWBAV010000016.1:0-499167 GCA_963786865.1 uncultured delta proteobacterium
CAACATCGAGCTCAAGATCGGCAAGGGCGCGCAACTCGTTCGCTCGGCGGGCACGGCGGCCCAGCTCATGGCCAAGGACGGCGACTACGCTCAGATTCGCCTTCCCTCCGGCGAGGTTCGGCTGGTGCACCTCAACTGCCGAGCATCGGTTGGGCAGGTGAGCAACTCCCAGCACGCCCGCCTGTCTCTAGGTAAGGCTGGCCGCAGCCGTTGGCTCGGTCGCAGGCCGCACAACCGCGGCGTCACAATGAACCCGGTCGACCACCCCATGGGTGGTGGCGAGGGTCGCACGTCAGGCGGACGTCATCCGTGCTCGCCGTGGGGTCAGCTCGCCAAGGGCCTCAAGACGAGAAAGAACAAGTCGACGAACAAGTACATCGTTGCGCGGCGGAAGAAGAAGTAATGGCGCGTTCAGTAAAAAAGGGTCCCTTCATCGACCAGCACTTGGAAGACAAGGTCGAGGCGGCGAACAAGTCCGGCGACAAGAAGATGATTCGAACTTGGTCGCGCAGATCGACCGTGACGCCCGATTTCGTCGGGCACACGTTTGCCGTTCACAACGGACGGAAGTTCATCACGGTCTTCGTGACCGAGAACATGGTAGGGCACAAGCTGCGGTGAGTTCGCGCCTACCCGGACGTTCGGCGGTCATGCGTCCGACAAGAAGGGCGGCCGCAAGATCAATCCGCAGACAGGGAAGAAGTGATCATGGAAGCGGTCGCAAAAGCACGGTTTCAACGGATTTCGCCACGCAAGGCACGCGTCGTGCTCAACATGGTGCGCGGAAAGAGCGTTGCCGATGCGCTCAACGAGCTGCGTTTCACCACCAAGTCGGCGGCTCCCATCGTGGCGAAGGCCATCGGGAGCGCCATTGCCAACGCCAAGCAGAAGAACGAAGAGATCAATCTCGACGCGTTGTTCGTGAAGACCGCCTTTGCGGACATGGCACCGAATCAGCACATGCGTCGCTGGCGCCCGCGTGCACAGGGCCGCGCTACGCGGGTCGTCAAGGGAATGAGTCATATCACCGTCGTCGTGAGCGACGGGGAAGAGAGCTGAACCGTGGGTCAGAAAGTACATCCTTTTGGTTTCCGTCTCGGCGTCGTGAAGACGTGGAAGTCCAAGTGGTACGAGGACAAGAACTACGCCAAGTGGCTTCATGAAGACTTGAAGCTCAAGAGCGCCATTCGGAAGAAGTTCGCGCACGCTGGGATCGCCGATATCGAGATCGAGCGCGCTGCGAACAAAGCCAAGGTCGTCATCTACACCTCGCGCCCGGGAATCATCATCGGCAAGCGCGGCGCGGGCGTCGAGCAGCTCAAGGGTGACCTGCAAAGCCTCACCCAGAACGAGCTCTTCCTCGACATCCAGGAGGTCCGCAAGGCCGAAACCAACGCTCAGCTCGTCGCCGAGAATATCGCCACGCAGCTCGAGCGTCGTGTTGCTTTCCGTCGCGCCATGAAGAAAGCCGTGCAGACGGCGATGAAGTTCGGTGTGAAAGGGATCCGCGTGACCGCCTCAGGTCGTCTTGGCGGAGCCGAGATCGCTCGAACCGAGTGGTATCGCGAGGGCCGCGTGCCGCTTCACACGCTTCGCGCCGACATCGATTACGGCGAGGTGACTGCCCACACGAAAGCCGGCACCGTCGGCATCAAGTGCTGGATTTTCCGGGGTGAGCAGCTTCCGCAGCGCCCAGGTGCCGCGGCCATCGGAGCCCGAGTCTAAGGACGAGCCATGCTTCAACCAAAGAAAACCAAGTTCCGCAAACAAATGAAGGGCCGCATGCGCGGCAAGGCCTACCGAGGCGGTAAGATCTCGTTCGGCGACTTCGGGTTGCAGGCGCTCGAACCCGGCAGGATTACGCAGCGACAGATCGAAGCCGCGCGTATGACGATTCAGCGCAAGGTGAAACGTCAGGGGCAGCTCTTCATCCGCATCTTCCCGGACAAGCCAATCACGAAGAAGCCGCTCGAGACTCGTATGGGCAAGGGTAAAGGCAGCGTCGAAGGCTGGGTCGCGGTGATCAAGCCCGGGCGGATGCTATACGAGATCCAGGGCGTACCGGAGGACATCGCGCGTGAAGCCTTCGAGCTCGCTGCGCACAAGCTTCCGCTCAAGACGACGTTCCGTTCGAGGGAGACTGAGCTATGAAGCCCGAAGACATTCGTGCAAACACTGTCGAAGAGCTCTCGGTCATCGAGGGCGATTTGCGCCGCCAGCTCTGGAAGGCGCGCTTCGACAATCACACCAATCAGCTCGACGACACGAGCTCAATTCCAAAGCTTCGCCGGGATCTCGCCCGAGTGAAGACCATTCTCACCGAGCGCCGCGCTGAAGCGGCCAAGAAGGAGTGATCGGCCATGACTGCTGCTGAGCCAGGACAACCGACCCCGAAGCCCACGCGCGAGCGTGGTGCCCGTCGTCGCTTGGTCGGACGCGTCGTGAACGAGACGCAGTCCGAGGGGCGAGTCCAACAAACCGTGGTCGTGGAGGTCATCCGCCGCGCCCGTGACCCCTTTTATGGGAAATACGTCAAGCGCAAGAAGAAGTTCCATGCGCACGACGAGGCCAACGAGTACCGCACGAACGACGTGGTCGAGATTCGTGCGTGCCGCCCGCGCTCCAAGACGAAGCGCTGGGAAGTGGTTCGCCTCGTCGAGAGGCCGCCGGAGGTATAATCATGATCCAGACAGAAACACAGCTGGACGTAGCCGACAACAGTGGCGCCAAACGAGTTGCTTGCATCAAGGTGCTTGGTGGTTCGCGCCGCCGGTATGCCGGTCTCGGTGATGTCATCGTCGTTTCGGTGAAGGAAGCCCTTCCGACTGCCCGCGTGAAGAAGGGCGAAGTGGCTCGCGCGGTCGTCGTGCGAACCAAGCGTGAGTATCAGCGACCGGATGGAACCTACATCAAGTTCGATACGAACAGCGCCGTGCTGATCACCAAAGACAACGAGCCCATCGGCACCCGCATCTTCGGACCGGTCGCCCGTGAGCTCCGCGCGAAGCGATTCATGAAGATCGTTTCTCTCGCGCCGGAGGTGGTGTGATGACTGCGCGAATCAAGAAGGGTGACCTGGTTCAGGTCATCGCCGGCAAGGATCGTGGTGAGAAGGGCCGCGTTCTGCAGGTGGTGCGAGCGGACTTGATCCTCGTCGAGGGGGTCAACCGCGTGAAGCGGCACCAGAGCCCGCGCCGTTTCAAAGAGGCTGGAATCGTCGAGAAAGAGATGCCGATTCACGCCTCCAACGTGATGCTGGTCGACCCGAAGACCGAGGAACGCACACGCGTCCGCATCGAAGCCGACAAGAAGGACCCTCAAAAGCGCGTTCGCGTGGCCGTGAAGAGCGGCTCGGTCCTGGATTGAGGTCGTCATGAGCGAATACGAACCCCGACTCCGCAAGAAATACAAAGACGAGATCATCCCTCAGTTGATGAAGGAGTTCAGCTTCCGGAACGTCATGCAAGTTCCGAAGTTGGATCGCGTCGTCATCAACATGGGTCTCGGCGAAGCGGTGCAGAATGCCAAGGTGATCGAATCAGCCGTCGAGGAGCTCACCGCGATTACTGGACGAAAGCCGATCGTCACCCGCGCGAAGAAGTCCATTGCCACCTTCAAGCTCCGCGAGGGGATGCCCATCGGCGTGATGGTGACTCTGCGCGGAGAGCAGATGTACGACTTCGTCGACAGACTGATCTCTCTCGCATTGCCCCGCACGCGTGACTTCAAGGGCGTCAGCCCGAAGGCATTCGACGGCCGCGGCAACTACACGCTCGGCATTCGCGAGCAGATTGTATTCCCCGAAGTGAACTACGACAAAATCGATCGGATCAAAGGCATGAACGTGACCTTTGTTACCACAGCAGAAACCGATGAACAGGGACGTGCCTTGCTTAAGTCGCTCGGCATGCCGTTCAGGAACTAGAGGACGCAGATGGCTAGTAAGCGCGCATTTGCCAAGTTGGAAAAGACACCGAAGTTCTCGGTGCGACACCGAAATCGCTGCAAGGTCTGCGGACGCCCGCGGGGTTATTACCGCAAGTTCGAGATGTGCCGCATCTGTCTCCGTAAGTATGGGCTCTCGGGTGACGTTCCCGGGCTCACGAAATCGAGCTGGTAAGGAGGTGCAGTCATGATGACCGATCCAATCGCTGACATGCTGACGCGCATCCGTAACGCCGCTGCGGCTCAGCACGAACAAACGACTCTTCCTTCGTCGAATCTCAAGGTGCAGCTTGCCGAGATTCTCAAGCAGGAAGGTTTCATCGACGACTACCGCGTGGAAGATGGGGTTCAAAAGAGCCTCACCATCTTCCTCAAGTACGGTCGCGACCGCCAGAGCGCCTTTGTCGGCATGCGCCGCGCGAGTCGCCCGGGTCGACGGTTCTATGTGGGCCACCGTGACATCCCGCGGGTCCAGAACGGCATGGGCGTTTCGATTCTCTCGACGTCCGTGGGGATCATGACCGACCGCGATGCGCGCGATAAGCGCGTGGGCGGAGAGGTTCTGTGCGAGGTTTGGTGATGACCGAAACACAAACAGGAAAGCAGTCCAGAAACGGCAAGAAGCCGGTTCAAATTGCCGAGGGTGTCAAGGTCACGATTAGCGGCCAGGACATCACGGTGAAGGGCCCGAAGGGCGAGCTCAGTCAGAGCCTCCGTCCGGAGGTCGTGGTCACTCAAAACGAGGGAAAGCTCACGGTCGCGCCTGCCCAGGGTGCGGGCAAGATGGGCCTTCAGTACCAGGGGCTCACTCGCGCGATCCTCGGCAACATGGTCGAGGGTGTAGCCACGGGATACAAGCGATCACTCGACTTCCGCGGCGTCGGTTATCGCGCGGAGTTCAACAACGGCCAACTCAAGATGACGGTGGGGCTTTCTCATCAGCCGCTCATCGACATCCCCAAGACGGTTTCCGTCAGAGTCGAGACGATCGACGAGGCAGGGACCAAGTTCCCTCGTGTTCATCTCGAGTCGCCCGACAAGCAACTAGTCGGCCGCATTGCAGCGCGGATTCGTCAGATGCGACCCGCAGAGCCCTACAACGGCAAAGGTGTCCGCTACACGGGCGAGCGCATTCGAGAGAAGGCGGGCAAGTCCGGAAAGGCTGGAGGCTGATTATGCAGCAGAAACTCACAGGACGTGCTCGACGCAAGGCGCGAATCCGGAAGAAGGTGCATGGCACCTCCGAACGGCCGAGGCTCGCGGTTTTCAGGAGCACGAAGCACATCTATGCGCAGGTCATCGACGATACGCAGGGCAAGACCATTGCTCACGCGTCCAGCGTCGTTGCACCTGCCACAGGGAACAAAGTCGACATCGCCAAGTCGGTCGGCAGCGCTGTGGCCAAGGCATGCATCGACAAAGGGGTCGAGCAGGTAGTCTTCGACCGTGGCGGTTATCGATATCATGGACGCGTTCGCGCACTCGCCGAATCGGCGCGCGAAGCGGGTCTGAAGTTCTGAGGACCAGATGGCATATAAAGACCAAATCATCGATCGCAGCCTCGCTAGACGACCTCACGGAGCGCGTCATCTTCATCAATCGCGTGGCCAAGGTCGTAAAAGGCGGCCGGCGCTTCAGTTTCAGCGCCCTGATAGTCGTGGGTGACAGCAACGGCCACGTGGGTGTCGGCATGGGCAAGGCCAACGAGGTGCCAGAGTCCATTCGCAAGGGCACCGACGCGGCAAAGAAGAATCTCTTCAAGGTTCAGCTCACCGGACGAACGATTCCCCACAAGATAGTGGGTCATTCGGGTGCGGGCCGCGTCGTCTTGCGCCCGGCATCGGAAGGTACCGGCGTCATTGCAGGTGGCGCGATGCGACCCGTGCTCGAGGCGGCGGGCGTCAAAGACGTCTTGGCGAAGATCCTCGGCACCACGAATGCCCACAACGTGGTCAACGCCACCGTCGCGGCACTCAAGCAGCTGGAGTCGCCGACCGACGTGGCTCGCCGCCGCAGCCGTCGCAAGGGAGACGTTCAACAGTTCGAGCATGGGCCCAAGGCGGAACGTCCCGCCACCGAGCCTGGCGAAGCGCCCGCGGAGGCGAGCGCATCGTAAGAGAGGCAGTCATGAGCGCGAATAAACTCAGAGTGACCCAGATCAAGAGCGAGATCGGCCGGATGGAGAAGCAACGGCGCGTCCTTCGGGGACTCGGCCTTCGCGGGCCGAACACGGAGGTCGTGGTGGAGAACACTCCGGCGTTCCGTGGAATGGTCAAGAAGGTGCTCCATCTCGTCCAAGTTGAGGAAGTCAATGAGTGAGCACAGCAATACGCCAATCCTTTCCCGGCTTCGCCCCGCAGAGGGTGCGGTCCGAGGAAGGCGACGCAAAGGACGAGGCCCCGGCTCGGGCCTGGGCAAGACCGCTGGCCATGGCCAGAAAGGTCAAAAAGCGAGGCATCCCGGCAACTTCAGCAAGCTTGGCTTCGAAGGCGGGCAGATGCCGCTCTATCGGCGTCTTCCGAAGCGCGGCTTCACCAATCTCTTCACTAAGAAGGTCGGGACGGTCAACGTGAAGGACCTCGCTCGATTCGATGCCGGGGCTACGGTCGACGAGGCAGCCCTGCGAGAAGCTGGCCTCATCAAGCGTAAAGTGGACATCATCAAGGTTCTCGGCGATGGCGAGCTCGACAGAGCTCTCACCGTCAAAGTCCACGCAGCTAGCGCGACTGCCACGCAGAAGATCGAGAAAGCGGGCGGTACGGTCGAGCTAGTCGTCGCATCGACCGCCTCCTAACCGAAAGCCCGTAGCAAGCCATGAGCACCGTCGCGAACATCTTTCGAATCCCCGAGCTCCGCCGCCGCATTCTCTTCACGCTGGGAATGATCGCGGTCTATCGCATCGGGATTTTCGTAACGACCCCCGGCGTCGACAGGACGGCCATGCGTAAGTACGTGGCCGGCCAGTCGGGGGGCTTCTTGAGCCTCTTCAATCTGTTCTCGGGTGGTGCGCTCGAGCAGGCGTCGATTTTCGCGTTGAACATCATGCCTTACGTTTCGGCGAGCATCATCCTGTCGTTGATGACCGTCGTGGTGCCTTCGCTCATGGAACTTCGCAAGGAAGGCGAAGCTGGCCAGCGCAAGATCAACCAGTACACCCGCTACGGCACGGTCGGGCTCAGCATATTTCAGAGCATGGGCCTCGCGATGCTCTGGGAAGGTTGGAACGAGAGCTCGACTGCCGGTGACATCGTTGCCGATCCGGGCTGGAGCTTCCGTTTGATGACCGTGCTTGCGCTGACTACCGGCACCTCCTTTCTGATGTGGCTCGGCGAGCAGATCACCGAGCGCGGCCTCGGCAACGGCATTTCGCTCATCATTTTCGCCGGGATCGTCGCTAATTTGCCGGACGCCCTCTTCATGACGCTCGAGCAGTTCAAGCTCGGCGAGCTCCAGCCCATCGACCTGATGTTGCTGATCGTCATCGCGCTCGGCACGACCGGCTTCATCGTCTTTTTCGAACGCGCCCAGAGAAGGCTGCCTATTACATACGCCAAACGCATGATCGGGCGGAAGATGTACGGTGGACAGCAGTCTCACCTTCCGCTTCGCGTGAACATGGCCGGCGTCATTCCGCCGATCTTCACTTCGTCCTTGCTGATGTTTCCGGTCACTTTGGCCGGAACCAACATCCCTTACTTGTCGGATGCCATGCGATGGATCAGCAACAACCTGGTCCCAGGCGGATGGGTCTACATCGTCGTCTTCGCGACCATGACCATCTTCTTCTGTTTCTTCTATACGGCGATAACGTTCCAGCCGGTCGACGTCGCAGAGAATCTCAAGAAGCAGAGTGCTTTCATTCCTGGTGTCCGACCCGGCAAAGCTACCGCTGAGTACATCGACGCGGTGCTGACTCGAATCACCGTTGGCGGCGCGCTTTACGTGGCGGCTGTCGTTACCCTGCCCACCCTGCTTCAGGCCCGATGGAACGTTCCGTTCTATCTCGGCGGCACCTCGCTGATGATCGTCGTCGGTGTCGCGCTCGACTTTGCGCAGCAGGTCGAGAGCCATCTCATCACTCGCCACTACGAAGGCCTCACTGGGAGCAAGGGCTCCAGGATTCGAGCGAGGAACGCGTGATGGACCTGTTGCTTTTCGGACCTCCCGGCGCTGGCAAGGGCACTCAGGCCAAGCTTCTGATCGAGCTTCTGGGCGTTCCTCAGATCTCGACTGGCGACATGATGCGCGCCGAGCGGAAGTCCGGATCCGAGCTGGGGCAGAAATTCGACGAGTACATGTCAGCTGGAAAATTGGTTCCGGACGGTCTCGTCCTGGACCTCATCCTCAAGCGGCTGACCGAGGACGATGCAAAAAACGGTGCGATCTTCGATGGTTACCCGCGGACTGTGGCTCAAGCGGAATCGCTCGACGCTCTCCTGGCAAAGCTCGGTCGGCGGATCGATCGGGTCGTATCCCTCGATGTTCCTCTCGAGGACATCGTAGAGCGGGTCACAGGCAGAAGGGTCTGCTTGGACTGTGGACAGACCTACCACGTCCGCTATAGTCCGCCGCCCCAAAACGGAGAGTGTGTCTCCTGTGGGGGGAGCAAGATTGTGCAGCGTTCGGACGACACGGAAGAGGTCGTCCGGAAGCGGTACGAAGAGTACAAAGCTAAGACCGAGCCAGTGCTCGCCCACTACGATGCCAAGGGCGTCGTGGAGGGCGTGAAGGGCGTCGGATCGTTAGACGAGATCACGAAACGTATCAAGAAGGCAATTGGGGTTGAAGAACGAGCGGGATGACTGAAGCCAGAACGACCCGAGGCACCATCGAAACGGTGCTACCGAGGGCGCTTTACCGAGTGAGACTTGACGACGGTGTAGAGATCACCGCGTCAGCGTCTGCAAAGACCCGACAGGTCACGGTAAAACTCCTGCCCGGGGACGGTGTGATGGTGGAAATCTTTCCTTTTGACCCGACGAGAGGACGAATCAGAGAGAGGCTGACATGAAGGTTCGACCAAGCGTCAGAAAAATTTGTGACAAGTGCAAGATCGTGCGCCGCAAGGGTGTCGTGCGTGTCTTGTGTGACAACCCCCGTCATAAGCAACGGCAAGGATAGAAGCGAATGGCACGTATCGCAGGCGTCGACCTCCCAGGTCGGAAACATACGGTGATTGCGTTGCAATACATCTACGGGATTGGGCCGCATCACGCGAAGCACATTTGCGCGACGGCGGGTATTCCGGAGAGTAAGCGAGCAGACGATCTCGACGAGAACGACGTCAAGAGGATCCGTGAGTGCATCGACCAGAACTTCAAGGTCGAAGGCGACCTCCGGCGCGAAGTCAACATGCACATCAAGAGGCTCATGGACCTCGGTTGCTATCGTGGGCTCCGCCATCGGCGCGGCCTGCCTTGTCGCGGTCAACGGACCCATACCAACGCTCGTACCCGCAAGGGACCAAAACGTGGCGCAATGAGCAGGAGCCGGTAGTAACATGGCGAAGGCGAAAGCAAAGCCCGTCAAGGGCAAGAAGCGTAAGACCAAGAAGGTCGTCACGAGCGGCATCGCTCACATTCAGTCGACCTTCAACAACACGATCGTCACCATTACGGATCTAGGTGGCGAAGTGGTTTCCTGGTCGACAGCCGGAGCGCGTGGCTTCAAGGGCTCGCGCAAGAGCACGCCCTTTGCGGCGCAGCTCGCAGCAGAAGACGCGGCCCGCAAAGCGCAGGACGCTGGTATGAAGACCATCGCGATTTTCGTGAAGGGTCCCGGTGCAGGCCGCGAGTCCGCACTTCGAGCATTTCAGAACGTCGGGATGCGGGTCACGCTGCTTCGCGACGTGACACCGATTCCACACAATGGTTGCCGGCCGCCGAAGCGGCGGCGCGTTTAAAGGCTGCGGAGGCAATTGATGACGAGTCCGACTCTAGTCGCGCGCAACTGGCGAGAACTCATTCGCCCGAAGAACGTTCCGGTTGATCAAGAATCGCTCAGCGACACCTACGGCAAGTTCGTCGTGGAGCCGCTCGAGCGAGGTTTTGGCATCACCCTCGGCAACTCGCTCCGGCGCGTTTTGCTGTCCTCGCTCCAGGGGGCTGCAATCACCGCCGTCAAGATTGACGGCGCGCTCCACGAGTTCACGTCCGTTCCCGACGTAGTCGAGGACGTCACGGAGATGGTCCTCAACTTCAAGGAAGTGGTCGTCCGCTCGCACACCGCGCGTACGCAGACGGTCCGGATCGAGAAGGAAGGCCCCGGCGTCGTTACGGCGGGCGATATCAAGGTCAGCGATCAAATCGAGGTCCTCAATCCCGATCACAAGATTTGCACCCTGGCGAAGGGTGGACGTTTCGCAGCGGAGCTCACGATCAACGTGGGCCATGGCTACGTCCCTGCGGATCGCAACAAGACGGCCGGTATTCCGATTGGCACGATTGCCATCGACTCGCTGTTCTCGCCGATTCGCAAGGTGAACTACGCGGTGACCAACGCTCGTGTCGGTCAGATCACCGACTACGACAAGCTCACGCTAGAGGTATGGACGGACGGTGCTGTGAAGCCCGCGGATGCGGTCGCATACGCCGCGAAGATCCTCAAGGACCAACTCACAATCTTCATCAACTTCGAGGAGCATGACGAGCCGGTCGAAGAGTCGAGCTCCGAGGAGCCGCTGAACGACAACCTGTTCCGCTCGGTCGATGAGCTCGAGCTCTCCGTGCGCTCTGCAAACTGTCTTCAGAACGCCAACATCAAGTTGATTGGTGAGCTCGTACAGAAGAGCGAAGGCGAGATGCTCAAGACGAAGAACTTCGGGCGCAAATCGCTCAAGGAAATCAAAGAAATCCTGGCTGACATGGGTCTCTCCCTCGGAATGCAGATCGACAACTGGTCGCAGATGCTCGAGCGCTGGAAGAACCAACAGGCCATTCAATAACGTATTTGGACTTCGGTCGCGGGTAGGTCGTCATGAGGCATCAAAAGGCAGGCAGAAAGTTCGGTCGCAACACCAGCCATCGCCGAGCCATGTTCAGGAACTTGGCGGGCAATCTGGTCTTGCACGAGCAGATCAAGACGACGGACGCGAAGGCGAAAGAGCTGAGGCGCATCGCCGAGCGACTGCTTACGAAGGCGATCCGCCTCGGTGATGATCTCACCGTCGACGTGGCAAAAGTCAAAGACGAGGTCGAGCGAGATCGCATTCTCGCTCGCCGGTTGCACGCGCGCCGCCAGGTAGCTCGCTTCCTCCCGAAGCAGCTTGCCAAGACCAATTCGGACGGTACGACCGAAGAGGTGGACCTGATCCACAAGCTCTTCACGGAGCTCGCGCCCCGGTACCTCGAGCGGGCGAAGGCCGACAAGGGTGGCGGTTACACCCGAATCGTGAAGATCAACCATCGCCGGGGTGATAACGCCCCGATGTCCTTGATCGAGTTCCTCAACTAGGGGTCGTAGCGACCGAGCCACTCTCCCTCATGCGTCGTTTCGGATGACGTAGAGGACGATTGCGCCAAGAAGCGCGAGGGCCGCAACGACGTCGGCAATCACGATCTTGCGGATAGCGTGGCTGTACTCGTTCGCTGAGAACGCCAAAAAGAAGAATGAGCCCAGGCTGACGAGTGCCGCGGCAAAAGCTATGGGCTGAACGGCCGGGCTGAACGCAGCGTACGCAAGAAAGGTGCCGAGCATTCCAAACAGTACCGCTCGGTGCCGCATCAAGATCTCGAGATTGGGATCGTTGATTTGGATACCGTAGAGAGCGACGAGGCGATCAGCGCCGAGGAAACCGATCGTGGGAGCCAGGTGGATCACCGCTACAACGAGGATCAATCCAGTAGTCGTCCACTCCAGCATCGCAGTCCTCCGGCTAGGTTCCGAGATGGTGTCATCGTTCGGCTGATCGAACGCTCCGTCAATGACTTCGCAGGTCAATCAACGCTGGTTGCGGGACCGTTCCCGCCTCTCGGCGCTTGGGAAGCTGAGAAGCATGAGGACCCATGTGACAGCGAAGAACGGCACCACCACGTGGGCCGGCGCCCCGAGGAACCCGAGGACGAGGCCGAAGATCGCGACGCTTTCGGCCAGGGTCAGCGTGACAATCAACTCGGTGACGTAGTTGCGTTCTCTGTGCTCTACCGATTGGCCCTTTGCTCGACGCCTCAGCATGATTCGTGGCACCAGCAAGCTCGTCCCAGCCGTGATCGCTGCCGCGAAAACTAGCGGGTAGAAGAGAACCGTCCAAGTCCCCTCAGCCTGCACCGTATAGAGCTCCAGAATCGCGACGTAGAGGAGGGTAGAAGCAAACAGACGCGATCCCCGGCCTCCTCCATGCGCTTGCAGTGCCAGTGCAAGGACAGGTACCAGCATCCCGCGACACAGGGTCGGCGCTAGCGATCGGGCTTCGGATTAGGCTGCGATTACGGGGAGCTGTGCGGTTTGTGCCGCTTTCTCGAGGTAGAACTGCTTGCAGTAGCGCCGGTATTCGCCGATTGGTCCGTCGCCTTCCGCTAAGACAGGCTTTTCGACGTAGCGCTTGGTTTCCCAAATCGGCGCGTCCTGGCCCACCTCTTTGTTGAGGCCCATCGAAGCGAGCTCGCGCACGAGCAGTGTGACTGGGAGAGGGCCGAGGCGCTTGATCGAGGCGGCTGTGCGCAAAATGACGTTGTCCTGGTCGATGGGACTCGAGAGCACGAGCAGATTGATCTCTGCGTCGAAGCGCGGGAGCTTCACGCGGACGAGCGAGTATCCCAGTCCGTGGACTTCCACGTTGAACTTCGCGGTAAGCGGAATCTTGCCGCCGATCAGGTACTTGATTCCATATGCACCCTTCAGCAGATGCCCCTGCACCTCGAGGTCTCCCTCGTACCAGGCACCTCCAAAACCGTGGACCTCGACGAAGTGCCCCACGTCGACGCTGTTCTCGCTCGTTTCCTGCGGATGGCTCTTTACTTCGATCTTTCGCGTACGAAAGCTGCTCCAGCCCTCGGTTGGACCCGGCAAGACTGGGATGTCCCACTCGGGCTGCTTTCCTTCCGGGTGGTACCAAGTGAAGATGAATCCGTTGTGCTCACGTACGTTCCAGGTGCCGAGCTTCGC
The DNA here is from genome assembly GCA_963786865.1 of uncultured delta proteobacterium. Classification (GTDB taxonomy): domain Bacteria; phylum Myxococcota_A; class Polyangia; order Polyangiales; family Houyiibacteriaceae; genus SG8-38. The sequence continues at coordinate 13,048 of CAWBAV010000016.1, forward strand.
CTTTCGCGGCACGGCTTTGCCGTAGGCGGTTCGCACACAGCGGCCGTCTCCGCCGAACTCGAAGCCGTGGAACGCACAGCGAAGGTTTTCGCCCTCGACTCTACCCGAGCCGAGGTGTGCTCCCAGATGTGGGCAATAAGCGTCCGTGAGCCGAGCCTCACCCGATTCCGTTCGGTAAAGAACTAACTCTTCGCCAAAGTACTTCACCGTTTGGACCCGACCAGCAGCCAACTCTTTCGAGGTTGCGACCGTGTACCAACCAACGGGAATGCCGGGAAATCGGTAATTCTCGACCAAGGTTCTTCTCCTCACTGGGGCCGTGGCCCCCGTCTCGTCGGGGAATGTAGGCTCATCGGTCCTGGGAGACCGAAAAACCGGGTCAACGGTACTGGGCCGAGGGTGAACGGTCGCCGCTCCCGGGCGAGCCGTTCGAGAATGCCGTCCAGTGCGCCAAAAGCTTTGGCTTTTCGCTTGCTCTGGGCGGAACGCTCTTCCCCCAGTCTCTTTACAAGCTGCGCGAAGCCGATATTAACGCGTCTGTGATCGCGCACTTGTTAGGGCTGCCGGACACTCCCGGCGTGATGTTTCTCGTGTTTGCCATCTTCGGGATGCTCTACTTCTTCCTGCTCGCATCCGTGGCGTACTACCTCTATTTCAAGAAGTTCCGCGCCCGCTTTCATCCGACCTACGAGCTAGACCCGAAAGAGATGAAATCAGCGATCAAGTGGGTCGTCATCGGAATCGTCGGCAACGCCGCACTGATGCTGCCCATCCACATGCTGATCGCGAACGACTACTCGAAGATGTATTACGACGTCAGCGAGCACGGCTGGGGCTGGATCGCAGCTCAGATCGTGCTGCTGTTGCTGTTCACCGAAACGCTGATCTATTGGACACACTGGTCATTCCACCGCGTGCCCTTCTTGTGGAAGTACGTCCATGAGCGGCATCACGTGTACAAGGTTCCACAGCCATATTCGGCCCTGTCGTTCAATCCGATGGACTCGTTTCTGCAAGCGGTTCCGCACCACATCGCGGCGTTTTTCTTTCCCGTTCACGCCGGCGTATATCTCGCGTCGGTCACCTTCGTCACGCTCTGGGCAGTCTGCATTCACGATCGCGTGAGCTTCTTTCGATGGCCCTGGCTGAACTACACCGACCACCATACGCTTCATCATTGGTACAGCGATTTCAATCTTGGCCAGTACTTCACCTTCTGGGACCGATTCGTCGGCACCTATCGAAGCCCGACCATCGACTACGACGACGTGCCGGCCGGAATCATCTATCGCCCGCCGAACGCGCCTGCGCGCTCCACCGCACCGAGCGCCCTCAGCGACAGTCACCTCGCGCAGCCGGCCGAGTAGCGCGCTCAACGCGTGATTCTGAAATCGGTGTATTCACCCGTGTAACTTCGCCAACGCACGTCGATGGCATCGACGCGTGCGGTCGAAGGGCCGACGTGTGCCCAGGACAAGAAGTCCTTCACGTCATCCTCTTCGCCCTCCGCCACGATTTCGACGGAGCCGTCGCTGCGGTTTTTCACCCAACCGCTCAGACCGTGCTGCCTCGCCTCGCGCTGTGCGGTGGCTCTGAAGTACACGCCTTGAACACGACCGCGTACGACGAGGTGAATTCGTTTCTGGCCCATCGCTCAGTTATTGCCCATCGATTCGGCGCCGCAAACCTCAGCCGTATCGCACCCCGAGAACGTGGAAGTACCCGAAAACGAGCAGTTTCCAAGCGTGCCCTCCGAGCGAGCCACCGTCTTCGGTCGCCAAGCCCTTCGCGAAAGCAAAGGCTTCTCCGGCATGCACCGCCAGCAATCCGAGGAAGACCATCTGGCCGACTCCTGCCTGCGGCACTTGCATGGGTGCAACGAACGAGAGGATGCTCCAGGCCCATCCGGCCAGAACGACTACTTTACCGATCGCGATTGCAAGCTTCATGTTGGGAGCATACTCAATCTGGTAGTCGCATGACACCCGGCAGTGGATGGCTTGGGGCCGCGCTCGGAGCCGGTACGTTGAGAAGTGCTGCGAGGGTCGTAGCAACCTGCAGCGCATCCTGTACCTCGGTGCTCGTACGTCGTTCGATCGCGGCCCCCAGCATCAGGACTGGCACTTGGCGGTCATAGTCCCAGGGCGTCCCGTGATTGGTTCCGCCTTCTTCCGAAAGCCCGTCGAACCAGCCAGGCTCGGTCACGAGGTAGAGGTCGCCCGGCGTCTGGTCCGGAAGATTTGCCCCGACGAGCCGCTCGACTGCGGAACGGCTCGAGCGGAGCGCAACCGCGTCGTCCACGTCGTAGACGGCCATCACACCCTCGACGTTTGGCATCGCTCTACGCAGCACGTCGCTGATCTCCTGCCGCCGCGCCTTGCCCGCGGCGGTGTACGTGAACAAAGGTGGCACGTAGCCGGCGATCCAGTCGCCCGCGCCCAACTCCGAGTCGACCGCTTCCTCGGCGGACGCGATTAGAGCTGACCCATGGAGACGCCCGCTCGTAGCGCCTTCTGCACGAGCTCGTTCGGGCAATTCTGCGACACCGTGATCTGCCGTCAGTACGAAGGCGACGGGCCCGCGTGCCTCCAAAAGCCTCACGAAGCGGGTGAGCGCACGGTCGATTCGCAGTAGGTTGTCTGCATACTCCCAGGAACGGGCGCCCCAGATGTGCCCTACGATGTCGGTACCCGAAATGCTGAGCGACAAGAAGTCTGGGACCTCGTCGAGGCCCATTTGTTCCGCTTTGACCGCGGCATAAGCAGCAGCCATCAGGTACTCGCTCGACTCGGGAGTCGCAGAGAAGGCGTACCAGGGATCCGGAGCTTCGCGCGGGTCGTGCGGGAATGCCGGGTACATCTCGCCAGGCGATACGTCGGGGCCCAATCGCCGCTCGAGCCTGCCCGGGTCCGCGGGCTCCCATGTTTGCAGCAGGAGCTCCACTGGGTTGGCCTTGTTGAAGTCACGAAGCCATTCGGGAAGCCTGCGCTTCGGTGCGTAATACGTGGACGTGGTCATGGACCTCGCCACCGCGTCATAGAAGACCGCGATGCTGGGATGTGCTCCGACCGGCAGTACCGCCGAGCGATCCTTCATCGAGATGCCTACGATTCGCGCGTTTCCGCTGGTCTCGCGATGCAGCACGTCGGCCACCGTTTCAGCCCGAAGTTGGCTTGGGCTCACGTGGCGATTCGGATTGCCGAGGACGGCGTGCTTGCCATCGTCGACAGACTGTCGGGACCCAAGCTTCGGGTCGTAGATGGCGTTAGCGACTATCCCGTGCACTGCGGGCGAAACCCCGGTGGCCAGCGACGTGTGGCCTGGCGCGGTTTGCGTCGATGCGAAGGGATAGGCCACCGTATGCGACGCACCGGCTTCGTGTGCACGACGGATGAAGCTGTCGCCCGGCAGCAACGATAGGTGCTCTTCGAGGACCCAAGACCCCAGTTGGTCCACCACGATTAGAACCACGAGTCTTGGCGCAACCTTGGATTGAGAGGGCGGCGCGGGTGGGTGAACCGTCTTTTCGACCACGGCATCGTTCTGAGGTTTCGTGGTCGTACACCCGGGGCCGTTGAACCCAAGGGCCACGAGACTTGCTGCTAGGACAAAATGTGCGGGCCCCGTCGAATTCGTCTTCACGAGCGCAACCTAACGTGACGAAAGGCTCACCGCTAGTCGTCCGGAACGTGGAGGCTTGAAGCTCGGGGGTATAGAGCGCTAAAGACACTCTCCTCCATGGGTCGGCCAATTCGAAGCATCTATGCCAACGCTCGCATCGCCCGAGCTTGGTCGATTGGGTTCTACATCGCTGGCATTGCCGCGTTGGGTGCGGGCTTACTCGTCGGAGGCATCGTCGCACTCGCGACTGCGACGCCGGCGGGTCTCGGTGTGGCCGCAATCATCGCAGGAGGAGGCGTCGCGACTGGCGGTCTGAGTCTCTGGGAAAGCCGTCGGTTCAGCAAGCGTGCTAGGCATCTCCAGAGCACGATCTCCGAGTATCGCCTTTTCGCGCTCGCTGAGACGCGCGCGGGGATCCTTCGGGTGGCGGACGTGGCACGAGAGCTGGCGGTGATGCGCGAAGAGGCGGAGGCAATCCTCGATGGCCTCGTCGACGAGGTGCGCGTCTCGATGCGGGTCACCGACGAAGGTGAAATCGAGTATGTCTTTCGCGAGCTGGCCGAGGCGCCGGGCCAGCGAGTTCGGGTCGGCTCCGCCCATGCTCGGGTAAGCGAAGAGGCCTTGGAGCTTGCGCGCGACTCCGAGAAAGAGCTAACAGACTGAAATTACATGATTATCAGGCGAGGCGCCTTGCGCTTGTAGTCGATGGACCCAATGATTTGCTGCCGGGGACCCGCTAGGCTACATACCGCGACCTCGCCAAGCGACGGAGCACGACAGAAATGAAACCCGATATCCATCCTGAATACAACACGTTGACCGTGCACTGCGCCTGCGGTGCCTCGTTCGAGACGCGCTCGACCCAGAGCATCGATCAGGTGGACATCTGCTCGGAATGCCACCCCTTCTACACGGGCAAGCAAAAACTGGTGGACACTGCCGGTCGAGTGGAGCGGTTCCGCAAGAAGTACGCGAAGGCGAACGAGGACACGCACGCCGAGGCGGCGCCCGAGGCGCCCGCCGACAACTAGGCTGCTTTGCCCCGCAAGGGCGCCATACTGGCCACGATGGCCCAGCCGTACATCGGCGGACAGGCCGTCATCGAGGGCGTGATGATGCGTGCACCGGCGTGCCTCACAGTCGCCGTCCGCCGACCCGACGGGACGATTGCGATTCGCGAAGGTCTCTACCGTTCCCGCTGGTCCAAGAAACTCTGGAAGCTTCCCGGCTTTCGCGGCGTAGCCATGCTGGTGGAGTCGATGGCGATGGGGTTCGGCGCGCTCCAGTTCTCCGCTGAGCAGCAAATGACGGAGGAGGAGCTCGCGCAGGATCAGGGCTCCGGGCGCCTGGCCGTGTTCATTTCGACGCTGCTCGCTCTCGGCCTCTTCATCGCGTTGCCGCAGGGTCTCGCGAGCCTCACTGCGAGATTCGCCGGCTGGGACATCGGGCTCACCGACACTGGATTCCACTTCTTGATCGGCGGTTTCAAGCTACTCATCTTCGTCGGTTATCTGTTCGCGATCAGTCGAATTCCCGACGTGCGGCGCCTGTTCCAGTATCACGGCGCCGAGCACAAGACGATTCATGCGTATGAGAAGCAGCTTCCGCTCACCGTCGAGAACGTGCAGGCGCAAACCACGCTGCACCCGAGATGCGGTACGACGTTCCTGGTCGTGGTGATCGTAGTTTCGATCATTCTCGGCTCCCTGGCCGCGCCGCTCCTGATGCCCAACGTGAAAGGCTGGCTCGGCCAGGCATCGCTGCTAGTCATTCGTATCGGGCTCCTCCCCGTCATTGCGGCGATTTCCTACGAGCTTCAGAGGCTCAGCGCGCGATTCTGCACCACGGGTTGGCGCCGTCTCGTCTTGTACCCGGGCTTTCTCTTTCAGAGAATCACCACGCGCGAACCGAACGACGATCAGGTCGAGATCGCCATCGCCGCCATGGAAGCAGCCGCGTGGCGGGAACGCATTCGAGAGCAAGCGCCACACGGCGAAGAGCCGATTGTCTTTGCGAGTTTTGACCGCTTCAGGGAAGTATTGGGCGGGGACGGCTCCTTGGGTGCCTCCCGCGCGGCCTGAGAATGCTTCCTACCGACAAGCTCGAGTCGCTATCGGCTCGCTACCGAGAGATCGAAGAGCTGCTCTGCCAGCCCAACGTCGCGTCGGACGCCAAGCGTTACACTGGGCTCACGAAGGAGCGCGCGGAGCTGCAAGAAGTGGTCGAGGCCTATGGGCGTTACGGCCAGGTCATCGCGGACCTCGCCGGACACAAGGAAGCGCTTTCTGATCCCGATCTCCGGGAGCTAGCCGCCGATGAGATTCCGGCGCTCGAACGCGAGCGCGATCGTCTCGAAGCCGCGATCAACCTTCTGCTCCTGCCAAAGGACCCCAACGACGAGCGGGACACGATCCTCGAGATCCGGAGCGGAGCCGGGGGCGAAGAGGCGGCACTCTTCGCAGCGGATCTATTTCGCATGTACTCCCGATACGCCGAGACGCAGGGTTGGAAGGTGGAGGTGATGTCCTTGAGCGAGGCCTCCGCTGGCGGCCTGAAGGAGGTCATCGCCTCGGTTTCCGGCGACAACGTTTACTCGCGTCTACGCTTCGAGGGCGGAGTGCATCGAGTACAACGGATTCCCGCAACCGAGTCGCAAGGCCGAATCCACACTTCGACGGCCACCGTCGCGGTCCTTCCCGAGGTCGACGAGGTCGACGAAGTCAAAATCGATCCAGGAGATCTGGAGATCATGACGACCGCAGCCGGCGGTCCTGGCGGCCAGCACGTCAACCGGACCATGTCCGCCGTTCAGATCAAGCACATTCCGAGCGGCATCATGGTGCGCTCCGAACAGCAGCGCTCGCAGCACCAAAACAAGGCCAAGGCGATGCAGATTCTTGCCGCCAAGCTGCTCGACATCGAGCGTGAGGCGCAGGCGAGCGCGGTCAGCTCGGAGCGGCGCAGCATGGTGGGTACGGGCGAACGCTCCGAGAAGATCCGCACGTACAACTATCCTCAGAACCGAATCACCGATCACCGGATCCAGTTGACGTTGCACAATTTGGATCGGGTCATGGAAGGGGAGCTAGGCGACCTACTTACTTCGCTCAGAAGTCATCATCAGGCGGAGCTGATGCGACAGCAGTCGACGAACTGACCAGAACGGCTCGGGACGCACGTGCCGACGTCTCCCGAGGGATCAGCTGCTCGCTCTGAGGCAAGAGCCCATGGCTGGGCGTTGCGGTGGCAAGCGTCGATTGGTGCTTGACCGCCCAGGTGCGATGGAGTTCCCCTTTGCCGATGCACTGTTCGTTAGAGATGATACTGCTCATCGCAGTAGTGGCCGCAGGCTGTACCCGCGCCAAACCTCAGAACGAGCTCGAGTCGCAATCACCAGCGGTCCGAGCAGAGCAGGCCCGCGCCGCGAAGCGTCCCCCTCTCAATCCGCTTCGTAGCGCGTACTTCGGAGAGACTCACCTCCACACCACGTACTCGCTCGACGCTTACATGGGAATGTCGCGCAATGGCCCCGACGAGGCATACCGATTTGCAAAGGGCGAGCCCATGCCGGTGCCCGGGGGCACCGCGCGAATTTCAGCGCCGCTCGACTTCGCTGCGGTTACCGATCACGCGGAGTTTCTCAGTGACATGTACATCGCGACGCATCCCGACAATCCGAGATACGGTTGGGAGGCTGCGATCAAGATTCGCAACGAGGATCAGAGCGAAGAGATCGGGGAATGGGTCTTCGTGAACGTGGTTCAGAAGGCGACCCGATCCGGCACGCCTTCCGAGCTGAGCCGTGGGGCGTTAGGAGAGCGCGCGCGTGCCGGAGCTTGGAAGGAGATCCAAGAGGCCACCGAGCGCCACAACAACCCCGGGGTGTTCACGACGTTTCATGCCTTTGAATGGTCGTCCGGGCCCAACGGTTTCAATCTGCATCGCAACGTCATCTTTCGCGATGCCGTCGTGCCGGACATCCCCGTGAGCGCCCTCGATACCAACCAGCCGGAAAAGCTCTGGGAGTATCTGGCGGAGTACGAGAAGGCGGGCTCCACGGTGCTCGCGATCCCTCACAACCCCAACTATAGCGGCGATCTCATGTTTCGGCCGAAGACGCTGGCCGGTGGACCGATCGGAGTGGACTGGGCCCGCACACGCGCGCGCTTCGAGCCGCTCGTGGAGATAATGCAAATCAAGCAATGCTCGGAAACCAATCCGGTATTTGCGCCCAACGACGAGTTTGCTCCATTCGAATCGTTCCCGATCGACTCGAAACGACAGGAGGGACGCCACAACTGGGTACGCGAGGCGCTTAAGGACGGGCTCCAACTCGAAAAGGCTCTCGGCGTGAACCCATTCAAGCTCGGATTCGTGGGCGGAACGGACTCGCACAACGGAACGCCGAGCGACGTCGAAGAAAACGACTGGGTCGGCTCGCACGGTTTCGCGGACGGCTTGGCCGAGAAACGACTCGACGAGGAGCTTCAAGGCTGGGAAAGGATCCGACGCCTCAATCCAGGAGCGATCGCCGGCGTCTGGGCTGAAGAAAACACCCGAGCCGCGATCTTCGACGCCATGGCTCGAAAAGAAACGTTCGCGACGAGCGGTCCTCGCATCGAAGTGCGCTTGTTCGCCGGCTGGGACTATCCCGAGGATCTAGACCGCCGCGCGGACATGATCTCTGCAGCGTACGCAGGGGGCGTGCCCATGGGCGGCGACCTCAGCCATGCTCCAAGTGGCAAGTCCCCCAAGCTTCTGGTCCATGCCGTCAAGGGACCGAAGGGCGCCAACCTGGATCGCATTCAGGTAGTCAAAGGATGGCTTGGGATGAACGGGGAGGCGAACGAGAAGGTATTCGACGTTGCCTGGTCGAGCGGGCGGAGGAAGGATGTCGATGGCAAGCTTCCCCCGGTCGGCAACACGGTAGACGTTTCGAGCGGCAGTTACGCGAACACGATCGGAAACACGACGCTCTCGACGGTCTGGACCGACCCCGAGTTCGATCCACGACAACCGGCATTCTACTACGTACGGGTCCTCGAGATCCCGACGCCGCGCTGGTCGACGAAGGATGCCGCTTCACTCGGCATTGCACCCCCGGTTGACGTGCCGGCCAGCATCCAGGAGCGCGCCTGGACCTCGCCGATTTGGTATACGCCCTAGGTGGAGCTCAGTCGTCGTTGCCGTCGTTGCCCAAGTGCCCCAAGCGATCCTGCTTGGTCTTGATGTAGTCTCGGTTGTGTTCGTGCGCTTCGACTTCGTGTGGTTCACGCCGCGTGACTTCGATGCCGTCGTTCTCGAGGCCCTGCACCTTGCGCGGATTGTTCGTCATCAAGGCCACCGACCGAACGCCGAGGTCGCGAAGCATGTCGGCGGCAACTTGGTAACCGCGCTGGTCGTCTTCGAAACCCAGAGCGAGATTCGCGTCGACGGTGTCGAGGCCTTCGTCTTGTTTGGCGTACGCACGGATCTTGTTACCGAGACCGATGCCGCGCCCCTCTTGACGAAGGTATAGGACGACTCCGTTGCCGCAGTGTTGGATTCGCTCGAGCGCGAGGTCGAGCTGGTCACGACAGTCGCATCGAAGCGAATGAAACGCCTCGCCCGGTCAGGCATTCACTGTGCACTCGAACCAGCAGGTCGTCTGGCGCCCGCGACTTCACCGGCGATCGACGGCGAGGTGTTCCTTGTCGCTGTCGCGCTCGCGATACACGACCACTCGAAACGGTCCAAAACGCGACGGCATTTCCGCCTCCGCGTACCGCTCGATGGTTGGTGTGTGTTGGACTAGCGTCCACTCATGTGACAAGGCTCGGTACCACAGGCAGCATCCCTATTCCATCCGCCCCCGAGGGATGAACCCCCACTGCGTAACTGCGGCGCAAAGCCCCCCGCGCGGCGTGCAACCTGGTCTTTACGGGCTCAGGAGGGAGGATGGGCCTCGCAGAGCTGCGCAAGCAACGAGGCGACCGATTCGGTGACGAGCCCGACGCGTTGCCTTGATGTCGCTGTCTCTAGGATTTGCTGTCGTTCTTCCGGGACTGACGACGAGCTGATCGGCAACGACGTCGGCGGCTCGCGCCGGGCGAGAGTTCGGACGACACCTGCAAGGAGAAGTCGGGTTGTCGCTCCCGCACCTTGGCGGCGACGCGAGTCGCGCAGGCCATCATCGCTAGAACATCGGACGTGGTTGCGGTTCCGAAATCCGGGATCGGCTCCGCGCGGGCGCAGCGGTACGAATGCCCATCATCGGGATCTCGTGGAGCCGGACCCGATCGAGGCCGTACAAGATGACGTCATGGGTCCCGTCGGGTTGGCGTTGGTGGGCGACGATCCGTCCCGCCCCAGCGATCTGGTGATGTCCGGGTTGCCCTCGTAGTGGATCTTCCCACCCCGGTGCGAGCAACGCGACCGCCATCGCCGTGCAGCCACTGTCGAGGCAGTCCTCGATCATCTCGGTGTACCTTGGTTCGAACAGGTGCAGCGGAAGCGCCGTTCCTGGAAAGAAGACGACTCGAGGTAGGGGGAACACAGGGAGCCTGGCCAGCTCCTCAGCGGTGAGCGGAGAGCTCGGTTGCCAGTCCATCTGCGCCCCTACTCGGACTGGTGCCACAGCACCTGCAGTGCCCTCGGCAACTGCGGGGTTCCCAGGACATCACAGTTTTCGCAGGCGAGGGGGAAGTTGCCTTCCTCGCAAGATTGGCATTCTGTCAGAACGGACACCATCGCAGTGAGCTCCTCTCGCAGCTTCCGGAGCTTTGCAATCTTTCTGTTGCATGGTGTCGATTTGTTGGGTCAACACGTGAGACATCCGTTGGCTAGCTTCTTCGGGGCAGTCACAGTCGGACTTGAGGCAGAACAGGTCTTTGATGTTCTGCAGTGACAGCCCTGCTTCACGGAGGTCTAGGGCCAGTTGCAGTTTCATCAACTCACGTCCCGAAAAGAGCCGATGGCCACAGGCGCTACGGCGCTCTGGCTCGATCAACCCCTCTTGCTCATAGAAGCGCACCGTCCGGAGCGTGCTGCCACTGAGGCGCGCCATGTCGCCGGTCGTGAGGAGGTCGCCACACGCTGGTGGCTCGATTGCTGGTGTTGGTGAGTCCGTCACGTCGCAAGCTCGAAAACGCGTGTGTTTCCAGGAGCTTGGGCAAATATGGAGGCCGGCCCTCCCATGTCAAGGCTGCGGGGCCATGCGTGCGGGATTATTCAGCAAACCTAGATAGGCTTGCTCGATCGCTTCGAAACGCACCGTGAAGGTGTAGTAGTCGCGATCACGGACGTCGCCGTAGACCTGCAGGGCGTTCGAGATCCGGAGCTGGTCCTCCGGTGCGGTCTGCAGCTGGGCACCCCATTCGGGGATGTCCTGCCCGAGTAGCACCTCGAGTGCGATGCCGATCGGGTTGAACGAGAGCGAGCAACGCTCGAAACGTAGTCGCCACGCGCTGTAGTCTTCCGGGTCGGTCACCCACCGCCCATCGTCGAGCTGCTCGGACCGAGGAGCTCCCCGAAGTAGGCGCCGCACATCGGCGCCATGAGTGAGACGAATCTCGTCCCGGGGGGAGTCGAGGAGCGTGGCATAGTGATCGAGAATCGGGAGGGTGTCCTGGCTCAGGTCCAGCTCCATCCCGGAGGCATTCTTCACCGAGGTCACACAGGCTACCGTGAGGTCCTTCACCGCCGTATTGGTTTCCATCTCGGCGCTACAATAGCCTGCTTCGCCAAACTGGCCATCGGTCGGTGAATGCGTTAGTCCAAGGGCGTTGACCCACCAACCCTACACCGGCCCTGCGGGTCGCACTCGCATGGAGCGGGTTCACGTGTTTCGAACGGATCGCGAGCCTCTCGAGGTCGAGGTATTCCGGGTGGTCAACGTGGAGGAATACCCGGAGCTTCGGGAGCCCGCGCTCGGCGGTACGTTGCATCGGCTCGATGATGGGGAAGTCCTGGATGTTCCGTTCATCTACCACGACCCGGTCGCGCAGGACTTCGTTCTGGTGATTCCCCACGGGGCTCGAGGCCGCGAACTCTCCGAGCGCGCCAGACTGCTCGACTCGCTGATGAAGGAGCACGACGAAGAAGTCCCGGACTACGTGCGGCACTTCGCCATCGTCTATGGGGTCCACGGCCTTTCGAGGCACGTCGATGATTCGGAAACGATGGAGGTCGACGTGACCGAGCTCGAGCCGGTGGACGGTTCGTCGGTGGTTGCCAGCTACTACCCCCGGCTGGCGGGTCTGTTGCCGCCCGCCGGGTTTTGGGATCGAGCGTCCACGGAGCTGGCTCCATTGATCGATGACGAGGAACTTTGGATCTTCGTTCAAGTGGGCGAGGCCGACCATGATGCATTCGCGGAGGCGAGCAGCGATCTTCTCGTTCAGCTCAAGACGGTCGACCAGCTGCCGGTTTGCATCCTCGCGCTGACCGATTCACGGCGGCATGCCGTGCGACGTGCGTATCTCAACCCGGTTCGTTCCGCGACGGCCGAATCCTCGAGCTCCTGCGGCGCGACTTCCACGCAACGGTCATCGTCTACGACGACCGACGTCGACTGTTGCGTTCGTTCCGAGTCGAAGCGCCTCGCGCTGCGAACGCGAAGATGATCATCGGTCGTGCCGAGCGTGCACCGCGGCACTACCTGATCGCTGGGAGAGTCCGTCGACGTGTGCCGATTGACGCCCGCTCCGGTCGGATCCGGTTGAGCATCCGTTCGTTCTCTACGAGGATGCATCGACCGCCGCCGAGGCACTGGACCGGTTGCGGCAGCTCGAAGCCTGGAGCATCGCCCGCACGCATCGAAGAGGCACTCACGGTCGTCAGCGTGCCGCGGACCGTGTTCGAGCTCTCGAGGCGTAGGGTCGTCGCCGATGCACTCCGGTTCGGCCTGGCAATGTCGGACGCTCTCGTCCTCCAGGCCGTGCGTTTCGGATTCGCCTCCGACGCACGCGAGCTCGTGCTCGCCCTCCGCCGCCGGTTCGAGGAAATCGTGCCCGGTCGTCCGTAGAAGGGCTCGACGAGGGCGACGTTCTCGCGAATCGCCGCGCATTGGAGCGACTCTCCGTGCTGCACGGGACTTCGACCGAGCTCGACCTATCGTGTACCATGGAGCATTCGGGGTAGCGGGCGAACCAATCATGCGGCTTGGTATATTTAGCGACGTACACGCCAATCTGGAGGCGATGTCCGCTGTCATGGAAGCGTATGGCAGCGAAGACATCGATGTGTACTACTGTTTGGGCGACGTGGTGGGCTACGGCGGCAGCCCGAACGAGTGCTCAGACATCGTTCGTGACGTGGCCGAAGTCACGATCCTCGGAAACCACGACGCAGCCGTCGCCGGTCGAATGGACTACAGCTACTACTACGAGGCTGCCAGGGAGGCGCTCGATCTCCATGCGCGCGCGCTCACGCCCGAGAACATGGCCTGGCTCAAGCAGCTCCCGTACAAGCATTGCCTCAAGGGTATTGGCGTCGACCTGTGTCATGGGTCGCCGGTCCGGCTCGAAGAGTTCGAGTACATCTTTGCACCGGATCAGGCCGCGGAATGCTTGCCGATTTGGAACGAGCTCGGCCACATCACATTCATCGGTCACTCCCATCTATGCAAGGTCTTCGCGCTTCGCCCAGGCGAGGTCGAAGAGTTGCCCCCAGAGGACTTCACTCTGCAGGATGGCACCAAGTACATCGTGAGCGTGGGCTCCGTTGGCCAGCCGCGAGACTACGACAATCGCGCTAGCTACACGGTGTATGACAGCGACTCTCGCTCGTTTCACTTCAAGCGCATCGAATACGACATAGAGGGCGCGGCTTCGAAGATCTTCGGCGCCAAGCTCGAGCGGAACTTCGGTCAGCGCCTCTTCATCGGCGTCTAGTCGACCGCCTCCTGGAGCTCAGGAGCGAAAGAGGCCGTACCAGATCGGTCGGCCGTCCGCAGGCGCGTCGAGCGCTGGAATCTGCATCTCCCCGAGAGCGCAAACGTAAGCGCTCGGCGACCGGCTTTGGGGGAGGCGCTCACGAAGTGCGGAGATTGAATCGCGGCTGGCACCGATGCACTTCAACCCAGGACCGATCGCGTTCATGGCGCGCAGCGCATCGTCGATTCCGCATACGGGGGAGAGCGTCACGTTACGATATCCGGGGCTCCAGCGAATCGGATGACTGCGTCGAACCGCGACCGCGTAGGTATCTCCGCGCAGCAAGGTGCCTTCGACCGCGGCAACTCCTCTCCATTGAGCCTGCACCGCCCCCGACGCGATGGGCAGAGCGCCTCGCGGCAAGGAGAGACTCATCGGGCCGAGGCCCTGCTCGCAGAGACGTCGTGCGAAGCTCAGAGCGCTCGTTTGCTCCGTCTCTTCGACGTATACAAGTTGGGGAGAGAGACAGCCGCGCTGGTCATAGGCCGAGATGTCGAGCGCGAGTCGCTGGATGGTTTCGTCGATCGCGCCCGCGTCCAGTGCTTCAGCATCGCAGTATGCAACGCTGACCCCGTGTCCGTGGGCGATCAACGGCTTGGTTCCGAGTCGAAGGGCTAAAGCGGCGATCGTCTCGTCGCTACCGTACGCCGACACCGCTTCGGCTCGCTCGACGAATGCGGCTTCCAATGCAGTGTCACCGCCGGCGAACGCGACCAGATCGAGTGAGGCACCCAATCGCGAATCGCTCTCGCGAAGCGTCGCTAGGAGCATCGCTGGGAACAGGCTCTCTTTGGATGACACCTTGGCGAGGACCGGAACGCCCAGCAGGAGCGGGACGAGAATGCCCCGCGCCGAGGCCGTGAAGACATTGCCGGCCAGCACTAGCGACAACATCGAGATCGGCTCGAGAGACCGAGGGTTCTCTTCGGATGCCTGCGCCGCCAACGAGAGTAACGTGTCTTCCCGGATCGTATCGAGGGTGGTTCGTACCGCCCAGCGGACCATGGGGACGCTCAATCCGGTTGCTTCCGAAAGCGCGGTGCCGGCTTCTTCTGCTCTTTGCGTCAGAATGGAAGTCGCCTCCGAGAGCCAGAGCGCGCGTTCCTTCGTGCTCGCCGCCCGCAGCTCGAAGCCCGCTTCGGTGACGGCGGCGGCGCGAGCTCGAATCTCTGCTGCGTCCTCGTTCACCTGGCCCCCAGAGCCTGATCTGCGGCCAGCGAACAGCCCCGCGGTGTCGCGCCCGGCGCACGCCCGAGCACCACGATGCCATCGGCAAGCCGCTGTGCCAGGTCCGCCGTTTGAATGCAGCAGACTGAATCTAGATTGGCAACGTCGTCGATCCGAAGAATGCCGACAGCGTTCCCTTCGACTGGTTCGAGTGTCTCTGGGTCGACGGGCGTAGCACGAACCCAAGGCGGAACCCAGAGGCGTCTCGGGCCTGGGGCGCCGTCGATGTCCTCGCGGAGCGTGGTTTCGTACATCTGCGAGCTCAACTCGGTCGCACCGAACTCGTTGATGATCCATGCAGCAGGTACGCCATAGCGCGCGCTGATCGCTTCGAGCAAGACCTCTTTGTCGACTTCGCGTGAGCGGCCTTTGTAGCCGCCGGTTTGCATCACTCGGCTTCCAGGAGTCAGCGAAAAGACTCGGTCTCCGAGCCGATCCTCGGCGTGGACGAAGGCGAACGAGGTTCCGAGCACGGCTATCGGCTCTTCGGATGCTTCCGCGTTCCGCAGCGCCGCGCTGAGCCGCTCGAGGTCGAGCGCGCCGTTACTCCACGCCCAAATCGAGTCTGTGCCAAACCACTCGGTAAACCGAGCGAGCATGTACTCGAGTGAGGCGTTTGGTGCTTCGTCTTCATGCGGTGCGAGCACGACCAGCCGTAATCTTTCGAGATCGGGAAACAGCATGTGGCGTGCTGCAATGCGCGCTGCGAAATCGTACAAGCTCAGATCGCGGTACGCATGCACGCTGCGCTCCGAGGACGTCGTGCCGGAGCTTCGGAAAACACGCACGTCTTCGTGTGTCGGATGGCTCGCTATGCGTCGAAACCGAAACACGTCCGTGGGAAGAGCGGGTGGCCAGGCGCCCAATCGTTGCAATCGACCATATTCGGGAATCTGTTGCGCCTGCCACTGAGCGAGGTCTTCGATCAACTCGTCGCGGGCCGCAGGGTCGATTTCGACACCCCTCTCGAACTCGGAGAGCATACCTTCGATGCGGCGCTTCAACCGAGATCGAGTGCTCACCCTGCCTCCAGCGTGGTCTTCAGGGTTGAGACGAAGCCACGAAGCTGCGCGTCTGAGATCATCACTGGTGGCGCGAGCTGAAGCACATCGGACCGCGCGCCCGCCGGCAGGACGAGGTATCCATGCTCGAGCAGCGCCCGAGTGACGGTGAGCGCTTGCATCGGCCGCTCCAGTTGAAGCCCTATCATCAGACCTGCGTGACGAACTTCTTGGACTCCGGAAAGGTCGGCGCAGCGCAGTGTCTCCGCCAGGGAGTCACCGCGTTCGGCTGCGCGTACGCCTAGCTGCTCGCGTTCGATCAGGTCGATCGTAGCGAGCGCGGCAGCGGAACCGAGCGGATCTCCGTAGAAAGTCCCGGTGTGGATCGCCTCTCGCTCGGACGTCCCCCAGGCCCCCATCACCTCTTCGCTTCCGAGGCAAGCGCTCACGGGCAAGCCGCCGCCGAGGGCCTTGCCGATGCAGATCACGTCCGGCGTCACATCTTCGTCGACGGATCGCCACCAGGCGCCGCAGCGCCCCATGCCCGTGAAGATCTCGTCCACGATCAGCAGCGCATCGTTCTCCTTGCAGGCCCGCGCGAGCGTCGCGAGAAAACCAGGCGGCGGCAATCGAACGCCCGCGCGTCCTTGAATAGGCTCGACGATCACCGCACCGATGCCGCTCCAGTCTTCGGGTAGTGTTCCGCGGACCTCGTTTAGGCTGGCGTCGTGTTCAGGCCACGGCAGGAACCGCACATCTCGCTGAAGTTGTGCCTGAAACGGTTGCCGAAATCGCTCTGCAAATCCAGACACGGCGAGGGGACCGTAGGTGAGCCCGTGGTAGCTGCCTTCGAATGCGACGATGCCGGTCTTGCCGGTGGCCATGACAGCGGTCTTGAGTGCGGCTGTCACCGCATCGGCCCCGCTCAAGGAGAGCATCGCGCGCGCCTGAGGCCATGGGGCGAGGGCCGAAAGCCGTTCGAGGAGCTCGATCTTGACGTCGGAAGGATGCAGGTCCCCAAGCGCGTGCAGCAAACGATCAGCCTGTCGCTTGACCGCGCGGACGACTTCGGGATGACGGTGTCCCACGAACGCGACGCCAAACCCGGATGTGAGGTCGACATAACGGTTCCCGTCGGCATCGATCACGTTCGCGCCCTCGGCTCGTACCCAGACGATCGGATCGTGATTGGCTCCGGTTTGCTCTTCACGCCGTTTGCGGCGAGTGGTTAGTGCAGGGCACTCGCTTCGGGCAAGCCGCTCCACCCAAGCCCTGCCTGCTGCGGCTGGAATCGGGTTCCGTACGGCTGGCATTGCATCACCGAAGGTCACCCGCACCTTTTAGCATGGCGTCCGGAAGCTCAGCGCCCAAAGGGCTTGGGCTTCCACGGGTAGAAGACGATGGCCTTCTCGCGCGCCTTGCGGAGCATCTCGTGACCATCGATGAGCAGCACGTCGATTTCTACGTCGTGCTCTCTGCTGGCTTCACAAAGCTCCTTGATGATCTTGGTGACGTTGTCCCGGTAGTCGTCGGTGATCCGGAGGGCTATCGCGGGGCTTGCCGGGCCGGCCGGCCGCGCGACCTCGCAGTATGACGCCCATTCGATCTCGAAGTAGCCTCGCAGAACCTCGGCGAGACTCTTGAGCAGCACTTCGTCAGGAGGTTCGTGCACTTCAACCAGCTTGATCCCATCGCCTATCGAAGGAGCAGGGACACGCGGGGCCTTAGGCGCGGGCGGTTTTTCGGTTTTCGCAGTCGTTTTCTTGGTGTCTAACGGGGGCGGCGGTTCGGCCGGACCGGCGCCGATGGGTCCGATCGCTGGTAACTTGAGCCTGCCGGGTTCCAAGGATGGCAGCGGAACCGCAGCGGGCGCCGTGGGCGCGTCGGACGTGAGCCTCGCTACCTCCGGCCCAGACGCCGAGTCGGCGTGGGGAATCTCCTCTTCGATCACGACCATCGATGGCGCGACCGGTTGCGGTCGACGCTCGGAAGACGGAATGATGCTGGCCGCACCGTACGTTCCACGGTCACCAAGCTCCGCGCTGCTCACCCGGACCTCTTCGATCTTCGCACCCGGTGGCTCGCTCTTCGGCTTCTGCGCCGGTCGCGAGCTCTTGCGTTGTCTAGGCGGTGGCGGCTGTTTGCGGGGCGCGGGCCGGTTGCTCGGGAGCGCGGCGCGGGGCGTCGTGGGTGGCTCGCTGTCGAAAGGCACTTCGTGAGGCTTCGTGGGCAGATTGCTCAGGCGGTCGAGCTTCTCAGCCTGGCTTGGCGCCATGCTGTACATCGTCGAAATACGCTCCACCGGTGGCGGGAACGAGCTTTTGACCGCGGGCTTCTCGGACGGAGCTGGTGGCCGCGACGAGCGGAATGGGCCCGTGCTGTCCATCTCGCGGAGAATCGTCTTGAGCTCTTCGCGCTCGTACTCGAGCGAGTGGTCCGAGCCGATGTCGATCACCACAAACGCATACTCCCGAGTCCATGCGTGGCGCAGGATGTCGCCGCCGAGCGATTTGTGCGTCGCGATCGAGCCGTTGGGCTCGACCCAGCCGAAGCGGGCCGCCGCCCTCTTGAGCTGCTCTTCCGAGCTGAACACGGCCAGCGCCTCTTCTCCGTTGGCGTTGATCAGCGTTCGGAATCCCTCTGCCCGGGGCTCCCAGGTCGCCAGAAACACCGTTCTCAGGGCTAGCGCTTCGAGCGCTTCCGACTTCGGTTCGGGACCCTTTCCCCCTCCGTTGAGAAGATCGAGGAACGCGTCGATACCGCGATCATCCACTGGGCTTACCATCCCGAGTCACACCGTCCAACGATCATTGTAATCCTGAAGGCGTACCGGAATGCAAGTTTTCTCTGACGCTTGACAGGCCCCCATCCACGGCTAGGCTCCGCGCCTGTTTTCCGGGCCCAGATAGCTCAGTTGGTAGAGCAGTGGACTGAAAATCCTCGTGTCCCTGGTTCGATTCCAGGTCTGGGCACCCAACCCTGCAGCCCCTAGTCCCGAGGGGCCGCCCGTCTCCTAGAGGGCGGGGAAGGCTCTGCGTCGTCGTAGAGCAAGCGACAGGCCTATGCGTCCGTTCTGAGGCTGGCGACCCGTGTTAAGCTCCGTCCGCTCACGCCGAAGGAGGCGATTTGACGTGCAAAGCCGCTGGTCCGACGCAGACGCGCGAGCGACGATCGATCGGTACCGTGGCGACCCTCGCGTCAACGAGGACCTCGCGCTACGCGTCTACAGCTCCCGCCTGATCGGCCAGGACCCATCGCTGGTGCTCCACGGCGGCGGCAACACCTCGGTGAAGACCCGCCTCGTCGACGACATTGGCCGCGATGTGGAGGTGCTCTGCGTGAAGGGCAGTGGCTGGGATCTGGGTAGCATCGAGCCCGCGGGTTTGCCGGCAGTCCGCCTCGAAACACTCAGCGCATTGCGCGAGCTCGACGCGCTCTCGGACGAAGACATGGTCAACGCGCAGCGCACGCGCCTGATCGACTCCCGCGCGCCGAATCCTTCCATCGAAACGCTCTTGCACGCGTTCCTGCCTCACAAGTTCGTCGATCACTCACATGCAGACGCAATCCTCGCGCTGATCGACCAAGCCGAGGCGGAGACGATCTGCAATGAGGTGTACGCCGGTCGACTCGCGTTGGTGCCTTACGTCATGCCGGGATTTGCGCTCGCCAAGCTAGCCGTCGAGACCTACGAGAAGAACCCCGCCGTCGAAGGCATGCTCTTGCTCAAACACGGCTTGTTCACCTTTGGGGCCACGGCGAAAGAAAGCTATGAACGGCACATCGACGCCGTCGATGCAGCCGCGAGATACGCCTCCGCCAAGCGGGATCGCGTGCACGTGTCACGCGCGAGCTCGGCACCGCTGGACTACGAGACAATCGCGCCGATTCTGCGCGGAAGGCTCGGTGCCGGCCTCCGGAGCTACCTACTCACGGTTCGCAGAAGTGCTGAGATCGACGCTTTCTTGGCCCGTCGGGACCTGGCAAGCGTGAGCCAACGCGGGACAGCCACCCCCGACCACGTTCTTCGAACCAAGCGGCTGCCTTTGTTGCTCGACCTCAACCCCGCGATGGACGAAGCCGCGATCGGCACGCAGATCGACGAGCGTCTCGCTGCGTACCGCGAGGACTACAGAGCGTACGTCGCCGAGGGGTCGTCTCGAAAGAACGCGACCGTCACGCCATTGGATCCAGACCCCCGAATCATCCTCGCGCCTGGTCTCGGACTCATCGCGGCCGGTGCGACCATGCACGCGGCCCGCGTGAGCGCGGATATCTACGAGCACACGATCGACGTGATCGAAGCGGCACAGGCGATCGGGCGCTACGACGTTCTGTCCGCGAGCGATCTCTTCGACATGGAGTACTGGTCGCTCGAACAGGCGAAGCTCGGCAAGGCGAGCCCGAAGCCCCTTCAAGGAAAGGTGGTCTACATCTCCGGCGGAGCACGCGGGATCGGGGCAGCATGCGCCAAGGCCTTTGCCGCCGCGGGCGCATCGATTTACCTCAGCGATCGCGAGGAAGAGGCTCTTCAAACGACCGCTGCTGCGATCGGCGCAGATTTCGAGGTCCTCGACGTCGCGGACGAGGAGTCCGTGCGCGCGAGCGTCGAGCGTTGCGTGCACACCTTCGGGGGCCTCGACGGGATCGTTTCGAACGCGGGTTTCGCACCACAGGGGATCATCGACCAGGTCTCGACCGCAGAGCTCAAGCGAAGCTTCGAAGTGAACTTCTTCTCGCACCAGCACCTCGCTTCCGCGGCGAGTCGGGTACTGCGAGCTCAGGGCTCGGGGGGCTTCCTGCTGTTCAATGCGTCCAAGGCCGCTTTCAATCCCGGTCAGGGATTCGGACCGTACGCTGTTCCAAAGGCCGCACTGGTCGCGCTCATGAAGCAGTACGCGATCGAGCTCGGACCGATGGGTGTCCGAAGCAACGCGATCAACGCAGATCGAATCCGAACAGGTCTGCTTGCCGAACAGGACATCGCGCGTCGAGCAAGCGCACGCGGGCTGCTTCCGGATGCGTATTATCGCTCCAATCTGCTAGGCCGGGAGGTGACCGTGGACGATGTCGCTGCCGCTTTTCTCAGCCTCGCGCTTGCCCCGAGCACGACCGGCTGCGTGGTGACGGTCGACGGAGGCAACATCGCGGCGTCGCCCCGCTAATACTGTCGGCCCAGGGTCGTCCCAGTCTTTGCATGGGGCACGTCTGCGCCATTGCGCAGACCCAGGTAGAGGGCACCCATGAGCAAGGTCGCAAAAGGTGCGCCGAACAGCAGGCCAATACCGCACATCATTGCGGAAGCGGTCACGATGAGGCCGGCGACCAAGCCTATGCCGATGATCCGCCAGCGCTTGCCCCGAGCGATGCGCCAGGAGCGGACGATCGCTTCGATGGGCCCTGCATCGTCGTCGTAAGCGAGCTCGGCTTGCATGAACGCAAGCCCGCTGAACACGTACGCGTAAACCGGCAAAAGCAGCAGGCCGGCAATCAGGAGCGGTACTCCGGCATCGTCCGTGATTTCGTTCATCGGCGTGTTCAGATCAACCGGGCCCACGAAGACGAGAAAGATGATCACGAGGATCGGGAGAATGAGAAGCATGAGTCCGACTCCGATCGCCAAGGTTTGAACGATGTATTTCCAGATCTTCGAAAGCTGGCTGAACAGGACCGCAACCGACATGGGTTCGCGATGCAAGCCGCGAATTGCCATCGCCCAGATGCCGAGGGCGAAGACCGCGGAGAGCACGAGCTGCACCGTGTAGAGCCCGATCTGAACGACGACGTTCACCGCCTTGAAAGTCAGGCTCGCATCCGCACCGCTGTCTTGAAACGCGCCGATGAACCCCCAGACCAGGCTCAAGGCGAACGGAATGCCCATGCCTAGCAACCAGTAGAGCAACATCGCGAGCACCCAGGTGCCCAGGTCCTTCGACCAGGCTTCCGAGGCCCGGGAAAGAACTTGGGTCAGGTTCACCTCGTCCCGGCGTAGCGGGAAACCAGTGGCTCTCGGTCTCGATTCGATGGCTGCAGTCTCTGGAGGCTCGTAAGGGGGTTCCATGTCAACGGGAATTACCACCCAGCCGATCGAGGGCGAAGAAACTAATCAAAGAGGCGGAGCGAGGGGGAGATTTGACTCCCCCGCATTCGGTGATAACCCTGGCGCCATGATTCATAAATTTCTTCTTGGTGTTATCTTGCTTGGATTGGTCGCCGCCGGTTGTGGCAGCGACAGCAGCGCTCCGGTGTCCGACTTCGAGCCCCCCGAGTTCGGCACTTGGGTGAAGTACGAGCCGGAAGGCGCGATCTGCAGCGACGGCAGCCAGTACAAGTTCTGGGTCGAGTTCTCGGAAACCTCCGACAACGTCATCATCTTCTTTCAGGGCGGCGGCGCTTGCTGGGACTACGAGAGCTGCAGCGGCGCCAGCGGAATTCGCGGAGCCGCCAATCGCAACGGATTGCGCGATGACTACGCCGACGCGCATGCGAACATCGCGGGGATCGATGTCAACGTGAATCAGGTCTACCCGCTGCTCAACAGCGACCCGGACGTGAGTCCGATGGCCGACTGGAACAAGGTGTTCGTTCCTTACTGTACGGGCGACATTTACGGGGGCACGCGCACGGAAACTTACGCGAACCCGAACCCCGACGAGCCCGATCTCGAGTTCCACCACGTGGGACACCTCAACATCTTGAAGATGACCGAGATGCTCGACGAGATGTTCACCGAAGTGCCGAGGATGTTCGTCGGTGGATGCAGCGCGGGCGGCGTTGGAGCTCTCGTGAATTACTACTTCCTGCGCACCGGAATCGCCGGCGTTCAGAAGGGCTATCTGCTCGACGATTCCGGACCGGCGTTTCCATCGAAAGAGCCGACCTCTCGCTCGCTCCCGCTTTACGACACGATTCGGCCGGCCTGGGGTGTCGATCAGGTGATCGACAGCGCGCCGCAGTCCGAAACGCTTCGCGACGACTTTGGGCAGCTGAGCGGCATACTAGCCGACGAGTTCCCGGACGACCGACTCGCGACGACGTTCTTCCGAATGGACTACAACTTCTCCCTCTACTCGTATGAGCGCTTCTATACGCGAGACGGTGACAGCATCGTTCCCTACACGGGTACCGGAATCGGTTTGGACCAGGACGTTTCGCTCGATCGCGCTGCGGTCCACAGTCTGTTCTGGGATGACGTTCCGCTGTTCCGCGATCTTGCCGACACGAAGAGCAACTTCGGCTACTACATTCCGTTCTACCGCACGACGAACGATAGCCATTGTGTGACTGTGCCTGGCTTCGAGGAAGTGAGCATCGGCGAGGCGCTCAACCTATTCCAGAACGACTTCGGTTCACTTGCATGGCTCGGCAGCGAGATTGGCGAAATGAACCTTCGGAGCTACGTCGAGCACCTGCTCGACGACGAAGAGCCCCTCGAGAGTCACTTCGAAGACGAGGGCGAGGGACCTTACGTACCCTGCACACCCACCGACTTCGATGCCGACGCGTGCGAAGCCGCCGTCAACCCGGGTTAGTTCCAGCGAAAACCTTCCATCGTCTGTTTGGCGGAGTAACGCGGCTCGAAGCCCGTCGCTTCGACGAACGCCTTGTTGTCGATGACGATCGGGTACTTCACGTGAGCGATTGCGTCGTCGGGCAGGTACGGAAAGCCGAAGCGGCCTAGCACTGTGCGATAGAGTGGTTCCGGGATCGGGACCGCCCTCTTGCCAGTCGCCTGGCAGACTGTGGACAACGGTACCGGGGCCGGGCCAGCCACGTTGAAGACTCCCCTCAGTTGGTTCTCGACCGCGAGAGTGATCGCTTCTTCGGCGTCCCATTCGTGCATCAGTTGGTACAAAGGGTCGAAGCCGAGCACCGTCGGGACCCGTCTCTTCGATAGGAAGCTCGCCAGGGTTCCGCCGCGGCTTGGCCCGAGGAAGTAGCAAAGCCTGAGAACGGCCGTGTTGAGCTCGGGCCAGCGCCAAAGAGCGCTGCCGGCGTAGAGATCGGCCGCCACGAGGTCCGCCAACTCCTTGAAAGCAGCGCCCGCGAGCGGGGGCTCGTCCTCGGTGTGATAGAGGGGCGAATCCGGGGTCGCCCCGTACACCGTATGGCGGCCAACGAAGACAGCCTGCTTGACGCCGTATTCGTGGCAGTACTCGAACAGCTTTCGAGTTCCACCCAAATTGATGCGGTACCGCTCTTCGGTATCGGTCGTGAAGTGTGTGACCGTCGCCATGTGGATGAGCGCGTCCGGGCGGGAAATTCGGAACACGTCTTCGGCGGGGCGCTTTCGGATGTCTGCCTGGTGCATCTCGACGCCCTCGGGCACGTCAGGCCAGGGACGGCGGTCGATGCCGATGACCCGGTACCCTCGACGCACCAACCGGTACGCCACCCCTCGTGCCAGGGTCCCGCTGATGCCCGTGATCAAGATCTTCATGGCCTGCGCTCTTTCTCGGGGTCGGGCATGCGCTCGAACATGAACGCACGCGGACGCGCATCGAGCCCGTTGCTGATCAGTCGCTCCATCGAGTGACGGACCTCCTCGATGTACTGTTGAATGACGTGGTCTGGTTCCGAGCCATCACCGTCGAACTGCATCGGGTGCCCGTAGTAAACCTGGCACGCCACCGGCAGCGGAAAGAAGATGAGCTGCGGCGCCACCGGGACGAACGGTCCATTGACGAGCTTCGCGAGCCACTTGATGTGGAAGAGCTGCGGGAACGACTCCTCGCCTCCGATGAATGCGCAAGGAATGATGGGCGCTCCGGTCTTGAGGGCCAGTCGCATGAACCCGGTTCCGAATCGGACTAGCTTGTATCGGTCTTTGTAGAGCTTGCCCGCCCCACGGGCGCCTTCGGGGAAGACGACCACCAGGCGCTCATCGTTCAGTAGCTGCTCGCCGTGTTCGGGCAGCCCGGTGAGATGGCCGAGCTTGCGCAGCGCGGGCGCAGCGAAGGGCGACCGCGTCAGAAAGTACTCCGCCATGCCCTGCCCAAGTCTGGGCGCCTCGTCGTTGAGGACCAACGACGTGAAGATCATGGCTGCGTCCGCGCCGAGGCCGCCGGAGTGGTTCGCAATGACGAGCCCGCGCCCCTTCGCGGGAACGTTCTCGAGTCCAAATGCCGTCACCTTGAGGTAGTGGCGGTAAATGTATGCCATGGGCGAGTAGGCGCGTATCAGGGCTTTTCGCGAGAGTCCGAAACGATCGAATCCGTAGTCGTCGAACTCGATGGGAAGGCGGTCTACATTCCGCCTGACTTGTGGATCATCCAGGAATGACATTGTCCGCGCGAGACGCTCCTCGACTGAGGGGCAAATAGCTCAACTTGCTCGCCGACGCGAGCCTGGCCGGGCCCCTACTTCGTGGGCTTCCAAAGCGGCCGCTTGAAGCACCAGAGGGTCGGGCCTTTCACGGTCCCGGCGGAGGTTACGAGCTCCCATCCTTGCTCACCCATCCCGTTGGAGCGCTCGGTGACCTGCGCGACGCCGTCCGCTTCGAAGCATTGGTACTGCCATTGCGATTTCTTGGGCGGTCCGTCTGCCGCGGCCGGGTTTGTCTCCGCGACCAGCAATCCAGCGACGAATGATCCAACTAGAAAAACGGCAACGATGATGGCTCTCATGACCTACCTCCTCTGAGCCGCGCTTATAACACGCGACTCGAGCTTCGTGGCTCCGTTTTTAGCCTAGGATATCGGTCACTCGATGCACGTCGTCGGGGTCCGACGTGGTGGGGACGAGCAAGACATCGTCGGCGCCCGCGTCCTTTGCCTGCTGAATGGCTTCCTTCAGGGCCTGAGGCGTCGTCGCGATGCAGATCTGTTTCACGCTCGCGCGCGCGACCGGTGCCATGAAATTCAGATAGCGATCGAGATAAGCGTCGAGCTGCGCTCGAGCGTTGGGACCGAGCGCATACCAGAATCCCGTTCCGAGCCAGGGCGCCGGCCGACCTCGCTCGTTCCAGGCGCGCCGCGCCGCACCGAACTGCAGCTCCATTTCGGCGGAGGACGGTCCGAAGCTGAAGCCACAGAGCCCGTCTGCCCAGCGCGAGGCCATTTGGATCGATTCGACCATGAGCGAGCCCGCAAGAAGCTTCGGCCCGCCATCCTGAACGGGCGCAGGGCCCACGGGAAGCGCGCCATCTACGACTGGCTCTCCGCGCCAGACGCTGCGCATCGTCTTCACGCTCTCCGCGAGGCGCGTGAGACGTTTGCCGAGCGGAGCATCGACCGATTGGTAGTCCTGTTCGCGCCCGCCGACTCCAAGCCCTGCAACCAAGCGTCCGCCCGAGAGCACGTCGATCGTGGCCAACTGCTTGGCGAGCATGACCGGATGGTGCAGCATCGGAACGAAGACGCCGCTCACGATTTTGACGCGCTTGGTCAGAACGGAGGCGGCCGCCAAGGCCGCTGTCATGTCCGGGTTGTAGAACGAGATTCGCTCGCCGGCCGCCAGGCTTGCAAAGAAGCCGGCGTCGACTCGCTCGCACCACGAGAGGAAGGTGTCTCTGTCGAGACCCGGCGCCATCACCGGGAGGTTCATGCCGATTTCCATGTGCTCGTCTCCTCGCTCCTGCGTGCTCGTTGCATCTCCGCCACTTGGCGTCTAGGACTGGGGGCAAGATGCGCAATCCCAAGGACTTCTTCAAACCCATGGCCATCGGCGCACCGGAACCCCCGAGGGAGATCCCGTTCCGGCCGTCTCGGATGATCCACTTCTTCGACCCCAGCAATCCCAAAATGGCGGCCAAGGTGCCGAGCATCGCTGCGAATTGCGATGTGCTTCTCGGCAACCTCGAGGACGCCATCTCGGCGGACAAGAAGACCGAAGCTCGGGAGGGCTTCGTCAAGATCGCGAGGGAGAGCGAGCTCGGTGACTGCCAGCTCTGGACCCGCGTCAACAGTCTCGATAGCCCCTGGTTCCTCGATGACATGTTGCAGATCGTCCAAGAGGTGGGCGACAAGGTCGACGTGATCATGATTCCCAAGGTCGAGGGGCCCTGGGACATCCACTACGTCGATCGCCTACTGGCACAGCTCGAGGCGCGGGCAGGCGTCAAGAAGCCCATTCTCGTGCACGCGATTCTCGAAACCGCGCTCGGCGTGGCGAACGTCGAAGAGATTGCAGGCGCCAGTCCCCGCATGCAGGGACTGAGCCTCGGACCCGCCGATCTGGCCGCCTCGAGACGCATGAAGACGACGCGCGTTGGCGGAGGGCATCCCGGTTACTTGGTCCGTCAGGATCCAAACGCCGACGACCCCGAAGCGCCACGGGCCACGGCACAGCAGGATCTCTGGCACTACACCATCGCGCGAATGGTCGACGCTTGCGTCGCCAATGGCATCTTCGCTTACTACGGTCCGTTTGGAGACATCCGGGACGTGGTCGCCTGCGAGGATCAGTTTCGGAATGCCTTTCTGCTCGGCTGCGTTGGCGCCTGGTCGCTGCACCCGGTCCAGATCGACATCGCCAAGAAGGTATTCAGCCCGCCTGTCGACGAGGTTCTCTGGGCCAAGAAGGTCATCCACGAGATGGGCGATGGCACCGGCGCCGTCATGATCGACGGAAAAATGCAAGACGACGCCACGGTCAAACAGTGCAAGGTCATGGTCGAGCTTGCTCGGATGCTTGCCGAGAAGGATGCCGACCTGAAGGCAGCCTACCAGCTCTGAGAGGTGTCACGATGAGTGCGAAGCATCGCCCCCGACGAAGCGTCTTGTACATGCCCGGCGCCAACGCTCGGGCACTCGAAAAGGCCCGCTCGCTTCCAGCCGACGCCCTCATCCTCGACCTCGAGGATGCCGTCGCACCCGACATGAAGGAAACCGCGCGCAAACAGGTCGTGAGCGCGGTGAAGGCCGGTGGGTACGGAAGACGCGAAGTCATGATCAGGACCAACGGATTGAACACCCCCTGGGGATATGACGATTTGGTGGCGGTCGCGACGGTGCGCCCGGATGCTGTCCTCTTACCGAAGGTGGAGAGCGCGGAAACCGTGAGGCAGGCCGAATCGGTTCTGGTGTCCCACGGCGCACCCCCCGACTTGGCGATCTGGTGCATGATGGAAACACCGCGTGCGATGTTGCACGCCGAGGAGATCGCGGACGCGAGCCCACGTCTCGGTGGGCTGGTGATGGGCACTTCCGATCTCGCCAAAGACCTTCAGGCGCAGCATACTGCGATGCGCCTTCCCCTCATCACCGCCTTGGGGCTCTGTTTGCTCGCGGCTCGCGCCGCGCGTCTCACGATTCTAGATGGCGTGTTTCTCGACCTGAACGACCACGAAGGTTTCGTCGATTCCTGCCGTCAGGGAGCGGAGCTCGGCTTCGACGGGAAGACGCTGATCCACCCGAAGCAACTCGAAGCGGCAAACCTGGTGTTCGCCCCCTCGGAAGAAGAGCTCCGTCTTTCCAGGCGCATCATCGAGGCCTATGCCGAGGCCGAGGCCCAGGGCAAGGGTGTCGTCGTCGTGGATGGCAAGTTGATCGAGAGGTTGCACGTCGACCACGCCGAGCGCGTGGTAGCCTTGGCCGAAGCAATTGCGCCGTAGACGCGAACCGGAAGATTGGATAGTCTCCCCGTTCCACAATGCGTTTTTACGAATTCGAAGCGAAGCAACTGCTGAAGAAGCACCGGATTCCGCTGGTTCGAAGCGAAGTTGCAAGAACAGCCGATGAGGCAAAGAAGATCGCCTCCGACATCGGCGGTCCCGTCGTCGTGAAGGCCCAAGCCATCGCTCCGGGCCTCGCGGCAGCGTCCGTGCGCGATGCCGCCAATCCGGAGGCGGCGAAAGCAGCGGCCGCCGAGTTGCTCGCTCTCGACGACGGAGGTCGCAAGCCGAACGGCGTGCTGGTCGAGGCAAAGCCAGTACCCGAAGCCGTCTACAGCTTGAGCTTCACCTACGACGGGTCCCGCAAGCGACCGGTCGTCGCTGCCGCCGACATGGCTGGAAAGATCGACGACCTCGGCGATACGCACCCCGAACGAATCGTACGCCGGCACTTCTCCGCCCTGTTTCCCTTCTCCGACTACATCGCGAAAGAGCTCGCCAAGTCTCTCGGCCTCGGTGGAAGCGACCTCAATCGCATGACTCGCATCGTGTCCGGGCTCGCGCGCCTCTTCCTCGAGTACGATCTAGCCGACCTCGACATCACTTCCTTGGTGAAGACCGCCGACGGAAGCTTCGCGGTGGCCGACGTCGAGGCCGACCTCGAAATCGAAGCGCGCCATCGGCAGCGGCCGATGCTCGACGAGCTCGGTTTCTCGAAGGACGACCTCAGGCAAGTGCGCGAACCCACCGAGTTCGAGCTCGAGGGCGCGCGAATCGACGCCGAGGATCCACGGGGCATCATCAGCCCGATCGCGGAGTTCGACGGCAACATCGGCCTCGTCATCGGAGCTGGGGGAGGCTCGCTCACCCTCACGGACGCCGTGCGAAAGCATGGTGGTCGGCCCGCGAACTATGCCGCGATAGGCGGCAACCCCAGCGTCGACAAGGCGCGCAGACTCACCAAGCTGGTCCTGAGCAAGCCAGGCGTCGAGAAGATCGCCGTCATGTCCAACGTGGTTTCCAACACCAGGGCCGATCTCGTCGCCCGGGGCGTCATCAAGGGGATCAAGGAGCTCGGCTTCGAACCCGCCGAGAAGATCTTGATCTTCCGCGTTCCCGGGGCTTGGGAAGCGGATGCGGCGAAGATCCTCCAGAAGTACGGCGTCGAATACTGCGATCGCACGGTGTCGATCAGCGAGGCGGCGAGGCGTGCCGTTGAGAAAGTGGGCTAGAGGGAATATCAATGGCGGTCATCGTTCATGAAGACTTTCGATTCATCGTCCAGGGAATCACCGGACGAGAGGCGCTGAATTTCACTCGTGAGTGCTTGCAGTACGGCTCGAAGATCGTAGGCGGCGTCACGCCCGGGAAGGGCGGCCGTGAGGTCTACGGCGTGCCGGTCTACGACACGGTTCGCGAGATCACCGAGAAAGAGCGGGTCGATGGAACCGTCATCACCGTGCCACTCGCTTTCGCCCCGGACGCCGCTTACGAAGCGATCGATGCTGGCATCAAAGAGATCATCATCATCACCGAGGGAATCCCGAGAAAAGACGCATCCGCAATCGTCGAATATGCGGAGCTCCATGGCGCCCGGCTCATAGGTCCAAACTGTTTGGGTCTCATCGTCCCTGACGTCTGTCGATTTGGAAGCCTCGGTGGCCCGGCGGTCGACTGTCGTAAGGCGTTCAAGCCCGGCGTCGTCGGTGTGATGTCGCGCTCAGGCGGCATGACCACGGAGATCTGCAACGCGCTGACGCTCTCCGGACTAGGCGTCAGCACGGCGATTTCAATCGGCGGGGACCCGGTGATCGGCTCCACGTATGCCGATCTCATTCCACTCTTCGAAGCCGACGAAGATACCAAAGCGGTCGTCGTTTACTCGGAGCCGGGTGGTACTGCCGAGGCCGAGCTCGCGCTTTGGACCCAAGAGAACAAGAGCCGTCTTCCCATCGTGGCATTCGTGGCGGGTCGCTTCATGGACGAGATGCCTGGCATGAGCTTTGGTCACGCCGGGACCGTCGTAAACAAGAAGGTCGATTCGCCTGCCGACAAGATGCGTCGGATGCGCGAGGCGGGGATTTCGGTCGCCGAGGAGATCGGCGACATTCCCAATCTCGTCCGAGAGCGGATCGGAAACTGAGCGGCAGAGGAACCATCATGGCCATGTTCATACGCGTAGATGTCGACAATGGAGTCGTCGAAAAGACTGCCGGCCTGGCGGGTAAGCTCGTCGAAGTGTGTCCCGTCAAGATCTTCAAGCTCGGCTCGCGGCCGACGACGGTCGAGGTCGTCGAGGAAAACGTCGACGAATGCACGCTTTGCGACTTGTGCATGCAGGCCTCACCCGAAGGCATCCGAGTCGTCAAGCTTTACGAGTAGCGTTCACTCGGATCCCACTCACCGGGCACCTTGCAGACTTCACCATCGGACGTCGGCATCGTGATTACCGAGCTCTGTGCGCCTGTGCTCGGCAGCGGACGCCGGCGCGCGCCTCGGTCCCACGGTGCGATTTAGAGGCATACGGACGCCCGGTTGGTGGCGTTTTATGGCCAAATTCCGTTCCTTCGCGGGTCGTGGGCTTGCACACGCCGGCTTTCGCGGTATCCGGCGCGTGGCAAAACGACCCCTCTGACGAGCAAAAGAATGAAAGACCTCAGTAAGTACCGAAACATCGGCATCTTCGCGCACGTGGACGCCGGCAAGACGACGACCACCGAGCGCATCCTCAAGCTCACCGGTAAGATCCACAAGATCGGCGAGGTGCACGATGGCGCGGCCACGACCGATTTCATGGAGCAGGAGCAGGAACGCGGCATCACCATTCAGTCTGCAGCGACGACCTGCTTCTGGAATGGCCATCAGCTGAACATCATCGATACGCCGGGTCACGTCGACTTCACGATCGAGGTCTACCGTTCGCTCAAGGTTCTCGACGGCGGTGTAGGGGTGTTCTGCGGTTCCGGCGGTGTCGAGCCGCAGTCCGAGACCAACTGGCGCTACGCGAACGACTCCAAGGTGGCTCGGCTAATTTTCGTCAACAAGCTCGACCGATTGGGTGCGGATTTCTACCGGGTGGTCGCGCAGATCAAGACTGTTCTCGGCGCCAAGCCTCTGGTCATGGTGCTGCCCATCGGGACCGAGGGCGATTTCAGCGGTGTTGTCGACCTTCTGACGCGCAAGGCTTACGTCTGGGACGATTCTGGCCAGCCCGAGAATTACCAGGTGAAGGAACCCCCCGAGGACATGAAGGAGCTGATCGAGAAGTACCGCTTCGAGCTCATCGAGGCCGCCGTCGAGCAGGACGACGAGGCGATGGAGCAATACCTCGAAGGAAACGAACCCGACCTCGAAACCATCAAGAAGTGCATCCGCATCGGCACGCGCGACCTCGTGTTCTTCCCGACCTACTGCGGTTCCGCATTCAAGAACAAGGGCATTCAACTCGTCCTCGACGCGGTCGTCGACTACCTTCCCGATCCCACACAGGTTCCGCCGCAGCCGGAAATCGATCTAGAGGGCAACGAGACGGGCAAATTCGCGATCGTCGATCCGAACGGCCCGGTCCGAGCGCTCGCGTTCAAGATCATGGAAGATCGCTTTGGCGCGCTCACATTCACCCGGATCTATTCCGGTACGGTCAACAAGGGCGACACTCTGATCAATACGTTCACCGGTAAGTCGGAGCGAATAGGGCGTATGGTGGAGATGCACGCCGACGACCGCACCATCATCGATTCGGCGCAGGCCGGCGACATCGTCGCCATGGTAGGTCTCAAAGACGTGCGCACCGGACATACGCTCGCTGACCAAAAGAATCCGGCTACGCTCGAGCCGATGGTCTTTCCGGATCCCGTCATTTCGATTGCGGTGAGCACCAAGGACAAGGCCAACAGCGAGAAGCTCGGCACGGCGCTCGGAAAAATGGTCGCTGAGGACCCCTCCTTTCACGTCGAGGTCGACCAGGAGTCCGGCGAAACGATCCTCAAGGGGATGGGCGAGCTCCATCTCGACATCAAGGTCGACATTCTGCGCCGAAGTCACGGTGTTGCGGTCGACGTCGGCGCGCCGCAGGTCGCATACCGCGAGACCGTCACCCAGGCGATCCACGACAGCTACACCCACAAGAAGCAGACCGGTGGCTCCGGCCAGTACGCGAAGATCGACTATACGATCGAGCCCGCCGAGCCTGGCGAGGGCTTCGTCTTCGAATCCAAGATCACCGGTGGAAACATCCCCAAGGAATTCATTCCGGCGGTCGAGAAGGGTTTCAAGGTCATGAAGGACGAGGGGCCGCTCTGCGGTTTCCCGCTGCTCGACTTCAAGGTGTCGCTCACGGACGGCAGTTACCATGCGGTCGACTCCTCACAGATGGCGTTCGAAACTGCCGCCCGTGCAGCCTTCCGCCAGAGCATGCCCAAGGCCGGACCGCAGCTCCTCGAACCGATCATGAAGGTGGACGTCTACGTCCCGGATGCCAACGTGGGCGACGTCATCGGCGACCTCAACCGCCGCCGAGGGATCGTGAACTCCCAGGAAAAGGGGCACACCAACGTCCGAATCAAGGCTGACGTCCCGCTCAGTGAGATGTTCGGTTACATCGGAGACCTCCGGTCCGCGACCTCGGGCCGTGGTCAGTTCTCGATGGAGTTCAACCACTACGCACCGGTTCCGCGCAACATCCTCGAGAAGGTTCAGGCCGAGGTCGCGGAGCGCAAGGCGAAGAAGAAGAAGTAGGCCGCACCCGGCCACTTTGGGCGCAACTCTCGTTCCCAAGGCGTAGCTTGCTGCGTTCGAGAAGGAAATGAAGGCGGCCGGCGTGGACTACGAGGTCATCGAGTACCCTGGCGCCATGCATACCTTCACGAATGGGGCGCTACAGAAGTTTCTGCAAGGCCTGTTCGCTGGCCCGTAGCGCCCTATAGCCTCTGAGCATGGCCGGACCGTTCTTCAATCTCGACGGAACTCGCAACGCCGCCGGCCTCAGTCGCATCTTGAAGTGGCAGCTCGGCTTCCACGACGAGAAGCGTCCACGCACCCCTGCTACCGGGATCCCCGTTCCAGTCGTCTCGAACGACGGCGAGGCGCTGCGCCACGCGACACGGGATGCGCTCACCTGGATCGGGCACGCGACGTTCCTCGTTCAGCTCGGCGGGAGATCTGCGCTGATCGACCCAGTGATGTCGCAAAGGCTCAGCGGCGTCGTTCGGCGCAATGTCGCGCCGGGTTTGGCTTGGTCAGCGCTTCCGAAGATCGACGTGGTGTTCGTCACTCACAATCACCGCGATCACATGGACGTGCCCACGCTGAAACGTCTTGGTTCCGATCCCGTCTACGTGGTGCCTCGCGGGTTGGGATCCTCGTTCCAACGGGCAGGGCTTCGACGGGTCGTCGAGATGGACTGGTGGCAAGAGGAAGAGATCGAGGGGTTACGGGTGACCTTCGTTCCCTCCCAGCATTGGAGCCGCAGAGGCCTCGCCGACATGAATGCGACGTGGTGGGGCGGATTCGTGATCGAGCGTGGCGGTCTGCGCGTCTATCACTCTGGGGACACCGCCTGGTTCGAGGGCTTCTCACTCATTGGGAAGCGCTGCGGGGAGATCCAGGCCGCCATGCTTCCGATCGGTGCCTACGCTCCACGCTGGTTCATGCGAACACAACACATGGACCCCGCGGATGCAGTGCGTGCCTTTTCAGCGCTCGGAGCCGCGAAATTCGTCGCCATGCACTGGGGCACCTTCAAGCTCACCGACGAGCATCTCGCAGAGCCACCCGAGTTGCTCCGAGACGTCTGGGAACGAGCGGGCCTACGCGACGATCAGCGCTTCGTCCCAGCGATCGGCGAGACCCTTCTACTCGACCGCTAATGCGGGTCGAGCTCGCGCTTGAGTGTCTTGCCCGTTGCGTTGCGCGGCAAAGCGTCGATGAACACCACATCTCGGGGCACTTTGTAGCTTGCGAGGCGCTGCTTCACGTAGACCCTCATCCCATCTTCGCTCAGAGCTGCTCCGGGCCGCAGCACGACGAAAGCTCTGAGTCGCTGACCCCATTCTCCGTCGGCTACTCCTATCACGGCAGCCTCCGCCACGGCCTCGTGGCCGGCGATCAGATCCTCGACTTCGCTCGGGAAGACGTTCTCACCACCTGAGATAATCATGTCGTCGTCTCGCCCATCGACGAAGAGGCGCCCGTTTTCATCGAAGTGCCCAACATCGCCGCTGCTCACCATGCCATCGAGACGCTCTTTGTCGTCCCCGCTCGTGTAGCCCTCGAATGTTATCGCGTTGGCGACGAAAATCCTGCCGGTCTCTCCAGTTCCGAGCCGTTGACCCTGGCCATCGAGAATTGCCACCACCGTACCAAGAGGGGGCTTCCCCACCGTTCCCGGTGCGGCTCGCATGTCCTCGGGTGTGGCGATAGACGCCATCGCGACTTCGGTCGAGCCGTAGAAATTGTAGAGATTGTCCCCGAACGTATCCATCCACTCGGTGGCGAGGTGGCCTGGTAGGGCCGAGCCGCTTGCGGCCGTGACCCGAAGCGAGCTGAGATCGTATTTGCGCTTTGCCTCGTCGGGCAGCGCAAGAATCCGCTGCATCATGATGGGAACCACAGCGAGCGAGGTGCAGCGGTGCTTCGCGACGGCGCGCAAGGTCGCTTCGGGATCGAATCGGCGATTCAACACGTAGGTCGTGCCGAGCAAGAGTCCCAACTGAAACTGCCCGAGGCCCCAGGAATGGAACAGCGGCGCCGCGATCATCGTTCGTTCGCCGGCGCGCAGCGGCAACCTCGACAGCATCGAGGCGATTGGAAGCATGCCTTTGGGAGAGCCGCGCTTTGCGCCTTTGGGTGTTCCGGTGGTGCCGGAAGTCAGCATCGTGAATCGTGATTCGATACGCGGTGGGGCTGGGTTGTGATCTGAATGGCTGGCGATGACTTCGTCGATCGACGGGTCGGCACCCGAGCCGTAGACCACAAAACGTGGCATGCCTCGCAAGCCGTCGATCAGCGTCCCGAACTCCTCGTCGTAGAACAACGCACTGATGCTCTCGCGTTCACCCACCTCTGCGAGCTGCGGGGCTGCGAACATCGTGTTGAGCAAGACCGCGTTCGCGCCAACCTTAGAGCAAGCGATGAGGGTTTCTATGAAGCCACGGTGATTTCGGCACATGACTCCGACGACGTCGCCGGCCGAAATTCCAGCCTCCTGAATTCCTCGGGCCATTGCGTTTGAGCGGCGATTGATTTCGTCGAAAGTTGCCTCGCCGTCGTCGTCGATGACGGCAACTGCATCGGGCTGACGAATCGCGAGCGCGATGAACCCCATCGCTGGTGACCGTCCCCAACCCTTCGCCGCTTTGATGATGCGGAAGGTCTTGTCCGGCCGAATTGGTTTGAACACGCCTGCCCGGTACAAGACCCGCGCAGCTTCGATCTGGTCTCCAAGCGTTCCCACCCCGGGAGACTAGCGCCTCCCCTTTAGTAGCGAAAGGTGTACTCGAGCCAAAGCCAATGCTCTGGGTTGGGCACGCGGGTACGGGTCGAAGCTCGTTTGTCCAGGAACGCGCGGAGGTCGTAGCGGATTCGCAATGAGTCGCGCTCCCGCAAGGTCAGTGCCGCGTCGAGATAGCCCCAGATCGTCTGCGGCAGACGGTGATTGTTCCAGATGTCTGCAAAGTCGTAGCGCAGGCGCAGCCTGAGTCTCAGGAGGTCGTGGGGCTGAGTCATGACCGACAAGACGGCCGCGATGTCTTGCTGCGCCTGCCCAGTCGCAAGCCTGATTTGGTTCCAGGCCTGCTGGAGCTGTGCTGAGACGCTCACGGGCCGCGCGGGGGTGTACGAGAGCTTGGTCGCCAGCAGAAGACGCTGCACGTCCGTATTTCGGTGCTCCACCCAGAGAGCGAGCGTCCACGCAGCCGCGAGCTGCACGTCGTTACGAGCAAAGAGCAAAGAGCCGAACCCAGCGGATGAGAGCCTCCGCCATCCGTCGGCGGCAATCCGGAGCCCAACGCGGCGGCCGCGAAAGGCAGTTACCCGAATCCGCAATCCTGCTTCGTCCCTCGCTCGTAGACCGTCGAGCTCGTCCGGCGCCGAGATCGGTCTAGCGTATGGGTTGGCATAGCTCGCTCCGTAATAGCGTGCGGACACTTCGATCTCGGTGCCGGGAAGGGAGGTCACGCTGCGCGCGATCGCTCCGAAGCCCCCGCCTCCTCGCAGCGCATCGAAGCTTCGTGCGACTTCCACGAAGAGGTCCTGTAGGCCGAATCCGAACGACCCGTTGAGGCCAAGGGCTCCAAAAGCGCCTTTGAATGGCTTTCGCGAAAATTCTTGGAAGCCGAGCTCCGCCCCGTCGACGAGCCACCTCGGAACCGAGCCATACCCGGTGAGCCCGATTTGCGCGCGCTCGTTCCAGAAGTACGTGAGATTCATGCCCGCCAGCCCTTCGGCGTACATGGCAGGTAAGCTTGCGAAGGTAGCCGTGCTGGACGGCGCCGAGGGATCTGCCCCGCGAACGTAGACCGCGGGCGCTCGGCATTCCGGATCCTCGTCGCGAGCAGGGTCGTCACATCGGCTCCGGTCGGCTAGCTCGATCTGCGGGACCCGGTGAACTTGATAGGAGCCCCATCCATACGCCTGGAACCAGCCTTGGCCGAGTGGCTGGGCCTTGAGACCGAGCGCGATCCCGGTCAGGCGATTCGCCCAGTCGAAGTCCGGTGAGACGCGCGCGATCCGTTCGCTAGGGCATGGAGACTCATACAGCTCGCCAGCGGCGCGTTTGCAACGAAGCTCGAGCTCCGTGCTCCGCCGGAGCTCATAGTCGCCAAAGAAGCCGTTCGGCGTGATCTGGTCCGTGACGTCGAACGTGAGTCGCTGACCGAACCCGATTCGATACGTTCCAGCGATCACCTCCCAGCGCGTGTCGCTCCAGGCTACGTAGAGCTTCGGAACCGCGACCCGCACGCGTTCGGGTTCGGTGCTGAGCGCGCCACGGAGGGGGTCCCATCGGATCCGGCCCAATCCATTGCGTGTCAGACTCGCAGCCATTCCGGCATCCAGGTTCCGAGCAGCCTTGATCCGAGCCTGCAATGCCAATGCCGGCGGGATTCTATCGTTCCGGCCCGACCAGAGCGCTTGGATGCGCAAGGCGCCATCCGCTCTCGATGGCGAAGCCTCGGCCGGTCGCACGATGACGAAGGAGCCTAGTGCACGCACCAGATCGGTCTCGAGCACTCCGGATGCATCCAAGTCCTCGAGCTGGCGAATCGAGCCGGACTCCTTGCGGTAAGCGAGGATTCGATCGACCTGATCGTAGTCGAGATTGGGAAGCAAATAGAGTTGCGGCCGACCGGCGCGGTTGAGATCCACCCGTGTTTGATAGAGTAGCAAGAGAGCTTCGAAGGAGGACTTGGAGATCTGACCCGTGATGAGGAGGTCGTAGAGATCCTCCTCGGTTCGTACGTCGATGAATACCTCGTACTGAGCAGCCCGTGCGCTTCGTGAGGCCAGCGCGAGGACGCACGCAAATACGAGGCCGGATCTCAGGAGCACAAGGGATTCGGAAGCCCTGGAGTTCCGAGATCGCCGTCGCCGTAACGTTGCACGGCGTCGCAGCGCTGGCCGAGCTCGTCGACCTGCGTGGCTATACCCAGGGTCGATCGCTCGTA
Source organism: uncultured delta proteobacterium (assembly GCA_963786865.1). Taxonomy (GTDB): domain Bacteria; phylum Myxococcota_A; class Polyangia; order Polyangiales; family Houyiibacteriaceae; genus SG8-38. The sequence goes on from CAWBAV010000016.1 coordinate 51,026, forward strand.
ACTCACCGTGTCGAGAGTCTGGCCGTCGACGCTCAGCGCGATCGTTTCATCGCCGTTGTTGAGAGAAAGAGAGAGCTCGGCGACCACTCCTTCGATGCCGCCGTTTTCAGTCGCATCGCTGCTACGTGCGAAGACGAGATGCGATCCCGCACGGACACGAATGCAGCTCTCCTGGTCAATCCGAGTCGCGCTGGACGCGAGGTCGGTGAGCACGAGCCCGTTCAAGTCGACATCCGCCTCGAATCGGAGCTCCAGCCACTCTCCTTCGCGATTCCCGACGGACGCGGGGTTCGCCATCCATTCGCTTATCCACGCCTCGCCCGGTCGAGGGCTCAGGATCTCGTCTTGGGGCACCGTCATCGAGACACATCCCCGCTTGCAGGCGCGGCGGGCAGGACGTGTTGGTTTCCCCAGGTGTCCCGAGGTTGCCGTCGGCGTACTCCTCGCCGGACCGGGCCAGGCAGAGCTCACCGACCGGATCGAGCTGCCAAGCCGCTCCTTCGACCGTTGCTTCGTAGTCCACTCGATCGAGGACGCGGCCATCCACACCCGCGACGACGCTGCGGGGTCCTGAGTTGCCCAGGCTGAAGCCGAGCTCCGCGTCGACGCGGGGGGCCGCCGCCGGACTCGCTCCGAAGACGACCCGTGTCCCTGCGCCGACCGGAAAACATTCTGCCCCATCGACGACGGCCTGGAGGGAGTCGGGACTCGGACCCAGTTCGAAACCGTTGAGGTCGACAGCTTCGCCGAACAATACCTCGACCCATTCGAAGTCGGCATCAGGCCCCGCCGGATTGGCCATCCACTCCGTGATCTGCACCTGCCCCAGCTCGGGCAAGCGGCTCGCGCGCGCACCGTTCGCGCCGAGGCAGGTGCCCTCGAGCTCCAACGAACCGCAGACGCTGTTCCGAGCGCCCGGCGTTCCGATATTGCGCGGTAAGAACTCGTCGGTACCTTCAGGCGTGGGGCACCAACGATTCGGGTCGTCGTTCAGCTCGTGGTCCGGCGCGAAGCTTCCGTCGAGCTCGAGAGCGCGACCGTCGTTGGTCACCTCGTATCGAATCAGATCGATGAGGGCCTCACCGCACTCGATCGAGACGAACGCGTCGGAGTTCCGAAGGCTTCCGAGGGCCGTGCCATAGCTGTAGTCGAGGTGTGCCGGCATCGAGTCGAGAGCCGCATTGCCGACGACGAGATGGTCGCCTTCGTCGATCGACACGCCATGGAAACGATGCGATTTGACGCCAGTGCCGTCGGCGCGACCCGTCATCAACACGAGCCCGTCGAGTAGGAGACGCGCCGAGCTCGCGTTGAAGAGCTCTATGTACTCGCCATCCCCGTCGCTACCATCCGGGTTTGCGTGCACCTCGGTGATGACCAGATCGCCAGGCGCCAATCCCTCGCAGGGTGGCGTAACTAGCAAAGTCTCTCGTCCGCACGCGCCAAGCAGCAAGAGAAAGCATGCGAACGCACGCGCCGAAGTCCTATCACCCGACATCTCGACCTCCCGTCTCTCAGGTTTGGCGGGTTATCGGACGGGTCCACGAACCGTTTCCTGGCTGCAGGAGGCGAGCTAGTCGGGCGTCTGTCGGCTGCCCTCGGTCCAGGGCAACGACGGGAGCGTTACCTGCGCGGGATCATCGACGACGATTTGAAGTGTGCGGTACTCGCCTTTCTCGTAGCGTTCCACCTTGCCGCGCACCGCGACGGGCTCGCTCTTGTAACGCTCGATGCCGCTCCGACGATACGCGTCTTTGTCGAAAAAGATCAGCGGAAATGCGCCTCCGCGCTGAAGCGTCAAGTTCACTCGGATGAGCCCCTTGAAATGCTTGATCCGATCGACGGTCGAGAGAACCGTCACCTCACGTCCAAGGTTCTCTTCGAGCTTCTCGAGCGCGTCCAACTGTGTGAGACGGATGTAATCGCTGCGTCGATTGGCTTCGTGCTCGAATGCCCGGATGAAGTCTGCGCGCGCGTTCCACCATGCTTTCCGTTCCTGGTAGTCGCCATACCCCTTCGAGCTCGGATCCCAGATACCGCGGCCAGCATCGCGAGCCTCGGCCTCCGCGTGCGAAAGTTGATTGTGAAAGCGATGTGAGTACCCGTACTTCGTGAAGTAAGGACTCATTCCAGCGCGGACACACTCGACGTTGTAGCTCGTCCAGCGCCCGTTTTTCTTGACGAAGGCATAGGCCAGCAAGCGCCCATAGCGCCCCCGAATGTCTTTTGGGTCATCGCGCTCCAATCGTACGACCTCGGCGCCCGCGAAGAACGCTTCGGCGAACTCGGTGGCTTGCTCGCCCATTGGAGTTCCAGGCTTCTGCGGGCGGGTTGCGTTGCCGCGCTTATTGCGAAGGTACTCCTCGAAGTCCTCGCCGGCCGCCTTTCGATCGGCCCTGCTGCGGAGCTTCTCCTCGGTGTCGATCGATAGAAGCCGAATGGAGTCTTCGATACCCCGGACGCGAATCGTATCGCCGTCGACGATCGGATGATCAGTCAGCTCGAACTCGCCGATCAGCAGGCCTTCCTGCTCGGCTCCCCTCTCCGCGTTCGTCCCTTCGCGGTCGCTTGCGCCCGTGCGGGTCGCCCCGATCTCGACCCTCTGGACTGGCGTCTCTGCATTTGCGCCGCGGTCGCATCCAGCAATTGCGATGAGTCCGCAAGCGACGACCGCCCAGCTCCACCCCCACGTTCGCATCCCGCGTACACTATTCAATTTGACCGGCGTCGGCTAGCTCATAGAGCTTGGTCACCATGACTATTCACGAAACGGTCCGCATCGAAGCGTACGCTGCCCAGGAGCCTGGAGGGTCGCTTGCTCCTTTTGACTACGAGCCCGATGCGCTCGGTTCGAACGACGTCGACATCCTGATTACGCATTGCGGAATCTGTCACAGCGATCTCCATCTGATCGACAACGACTGGCAGACCAGCACGTATCCTCTGATCCCAGGTCACGAGATCGTAGGCACGGTCGCGCAGAAGGGAGCGCTCGTCTCCCATTTCGAGATCGGGGCGCGTGTCGGCGTAGGGTGGCAATGCGGCAGCTGCTTCAGTTGCGAGTGGTGCGATCGCGGCGATGAGAATCTTTGCGCCCAGACCGTTGCCACCTGCGTAGGACGTCCCGGCGGCTTTGCCGACCGCATCAGGGTCGACGGCAGATTCGCATTCGAGGTCCCAGAGGATTTGGCGTCGGAAGTCGCGGCACCCCTGTTTTGCGGGGGCATCACCGTCTACTCCCCGCTCAGTCAGCATGCTCGACCTCAGAGTCGAGTCGGGGTGATCGGCATCGGGGGTCTTGGTCACTTGGCCATTCGATTTGCGAACGCGATGGGCTGCGAGGTGACGGCGTTCTCGTCCACCCCCGCCAAAGAGGAGGAAGCTCGAGCGCAGGGCGCCCATCACTTCGTCTCGAGCACCGATGACCGTGCTCTTAAGGCGCAGTCTGAATCCCAGGACCTGATCATTTCGACCGTGAACACCCCCATGGATTGGAGGCGCTATGTCAATGCGCTCCGACCCGACGGGGTCCTCTCGTTCGTTGGCGCACTCTCCGAGCCGCTCACCATTCCGACCGGTCTCCTCTTGGCGCGACGACGCTCCGTGAGTGGCAGCCCGATCGGCGGGCGGGTCGCGATGCGCGAGATGCTCGATTTCGCGGCGCGTCACGGGATCGGCGCTGAGGTCGAGGTTCTACCAATGAGCGAAGTCAACCAGGCTCTCGATCGATTGCGACGAAACGACGTGCGGTACCGTTTCGTGCTCGTGCGCGGCTGAGCACCTAGTCTTTGGGGTCCGAATCGATGCCGGAGAGCTTCCGAGCGAGCCCTTTCTTGAACTCTAGCTTCATTTGCCTGCCGATTTGGATTCGTTGCGCTTGCGGCGAGCCCGCGCCATGCAGCGATTCGGTGAGGTACCCAACCGCGTTGCGACCCATCGTCATGTTCTCGATGAGTCGCAAGACGCGAATGCGTGACTCCGTGGGAACGTCCGCACGACCCTTCAAGTACTTCGCGAGCAGCGCGCCTAGCTCCGGATGCTTCAATTCCCTTTCCGAAGGCGCCGTGCTGACCAGGCCGCCGGCCAAGTCCTGAGCGAGGCGTCCGATCTCGAAAGGCATCTTGGTGACGTGGTGCTTGCAGACGTTCGCCAACATGTCGTCGTTCAAGTAGCAGCCCGATCGGGTCGCACGTGCCTGATGCGAGGATGCTATTCCCGCCGCGTACATCGTCTCATTCAGGTGCGTCATCTGCACGAGCTTGTCTTTGACGTGGGAGGCTCCGTCGACGCCGTTGTATTCTGCCGCTTGCGCCGCCGCGCCAATCAAGACGTCTCCTACGCCGGTCTTGCAGACGTAGCTTCGGCGATGGTAGCAGGTGAAGCGCTCGACCAGCATCGATGCGAATTCGTGCTCCCCGTCCATGAACACGTGACTCCAGGGCACGAACACATCGTCGAGGATCACCATGGCTTCCTGGCCAGAGTAATTGGCGTTCCCGGCGTCGATTGACCCGCCTTCCATGCTCCGTGTGTCGCACGACTGGCGCCCATAGACATACGTGATGCCTCGCGCGTCCACCGGGAATGCCGCGACCACCGCGTAGTCCTTGTCGTCCGGGCCGAGCCGCATCGTGGGCATCGCGATGATCCAGTGCGAATTGATGCAGCCGGTCTGGTGCGCTTTTGCGCCCTTGAGCCAAATTCCCTCGGGGTTTCGCTTCGTAACGTGCACGAAGAGATCGGGGTCTGCCTGCTCGCTCGGACCTTTGCTTCGGTCGCCTTTGACGTCCGTCATCGCGCCGCCGACGACGTAGTTTCTCTCCTGCATCGTCTCGAGAAAGCTCTTGAGCCGTTCGTGGTAGGGCGTACCGTGCTTCTCATCGATTTCGTACGTGACCGAAAAGAGCGAGTTGAAAGCATCCATTCCCACACATCGCTGAAAACAGGTGCCTGTGTTCTGACCCAGCTTCCGCTGCATCATGTTCTGCGCCACCAGGTCCTCGGCACTATGCGCCACGTGCAGAAAGCGGTTCACGCGCTTCCCGGTGAGCGACGATGTCACGGTGGCCACCTCGGGCTCTCGAATCGCGAGGTCGTAAGTCTCGGCGACCGCGTTGATCGAAGGCCGGATCATCGGGTGATCCACGGGCTCGTCCACCAACTCCCCGAAGAGAAAGACCTTCAGATTTCTGCCGCGAAGGCTCTCGATGTAGTCGCGACCGGTTTCGATTCGGATGGGCGTGTCGCCGTTGCCAAGGGGCATCGTTCCTCCTAGGTCTCGGACTTTACCATGCCCCTCAGAGTGGTGCGCCCGTGAGCTCCGCCCTGGTTTCTTCGGCCGAAAAGCGCCCCTTCTGGTTGCGGCTGACCCGCGCGACGGCGACCTCGTGATCGTGCGTGAAGAACAATCGTCCCCGCTCCTCGACGAGGCGAGCCAGCAGATCTGTCTTTTCGTCGATCAGTTGCTCTGGGTAGCGGTCGTAGCCCATGGTGATCGGAAGGTGCACCCAGGCGCGCCCGGGAATCAAATCGGCCGCGTACACCAGAGGTCCGTCGTCGCCCGGGATCTCGCTCAGCATCAGTCCCGGTGTGTGTCCTTCGGAGAGCCAAAGCCTGTAATCTGCACCCAAAGTTTCGGAGCGATGCCCCTTCACGAGCTCGAGCCGTCCGCTCTCCTCGAGCAACGGCGGCAGCTCCGGAATGAACGAAGCTCGATCTCGGGCGTGCGGGTGCTTCGCGCGATTCCAGGCGTCCCAGCTCAGCACGAAGGTCGCGTTCGGGAACAGCAGACGCATAGGCTCCTCGGGATCGTACGCGCTGAGCAGGCCTCCCGCGTGGTCGAAGTGCAAGTGCGAGAGGACGACGCAATCGATCTCTTCGTGCTGAAAATCCCGCCTTCTCGAGGTTGTCGAGCAGAACGTGCCGATCCTCTTGAACACCGAAGCGGTCGCGCAACTGCGGGGGAAAGAACGCACCGATACCGGTCTCGAAGAGAATGAGCCGGCTCGCTTCCTCGACGAGCAGGGCCCGGCAGGCGAGGGGAATCCGATTGAGCTCGTCGGGCTCGACCCATTTTCGCCAGAGAGCTCGCGGCGCGTTGCCAAACATGGCTCCCCCGTCGAGGCGCTGCGAATTCCCCAGGATTGACCATGCCCGGCGCTTCGTCATCGGCGCAGCTTAGCAGGGTCGGGAAACCCTTTGAAGTCACCGCCGAACGACGTAGACGTTCGAATGCGCGTGACGCACGACGCGCTCGGCAACGCTTCCGATCAACCAACGCTCCATGCCGCCGCGGCCGTGCGATCCGACGACGATCAGGTCCGCGTCGTGTTTCTCGGCATAGTCGCAGATCGCCCTGGCCGGCGCGTGATCGCTGAGCACGGCGATCTCCACGTGGAGGTCTTTCAAGTACTCATCGCGGAGCTTCTCGAGAGCGGCCGCGTATGCCTCTGGGTCCGTCGCCCGCACAGGCTCCAAGACGGCCTGCGGCGGAGTGAACGCTTTGGGGTCGGAGATGTGGATGAGCGTGACCCTGCTGCCGTTGGCCCGCGCGTACTCGCCCACCTCGGTCAGTGCGATCGTGGACTGCTTCGAGAAGTCGATGCATGCGAGGATATGCTTTGCCGCCATGCCGGAAAGCTACCATCTTTCCCAAATGGGCGGCATGCGGAGAGCTCGTTGTCACTTGTTCGTGCTGGTGTCCTGTGTCGTCCTCGCTCAGCTCGGATGTCACAAGGCGGTGAACCCGGAGGGAACGACCGCCGCGGGAATCAGCAGCGAGGAACGCCCGCCCCGGCAGGGGAAACTCTCGGGTTCGGAGGTCGCTTGCCGTCTGCATTCCTGCGCGGCTCCTTACTTCTGCAATCAGGAGACAGGGGTTTGTGAGCGGCTCCCCTGCAATGAAAGCAGAGACTGTCCCTACGACTACAAGTGCGACTTCTCCGAGAACGTTTGCCAATGAGCAGCGCTCGGATGTAAGCGTCGCTAACATCACGGAACGGGGATGTGAGCAGCGATAACATAGCCTCTGGCCGTGAGTGTTATCACTGCTTACATGCGGGGAGCGCCGAAAGTAAGCGCTGATAACATTCTCTGCTAGTCTCGGCTCGGATGCCAAACGAAAAGCCCTACCACCACGGAAGCCTCCGCCAGACTCTGCTCGAAACCGCTTTCCGGCTCGTGGACGAGGAGGGAATCGGGGCGATCAGCATGCGGGCGCTCGCACGTACCGCTGGCGTTTCCTCTGCGGCACCGTTTCGGCACTTCTCGGACAGGAACGTGCTCCTCCGGGCCGTCGCGGAGAAGGCCGCGGCCGAGCTCGAACGCAAGCTCGACGAGGCCAGTGCGGAATGCAGCGATGCGCTTACACAGTTCCGTGCGATGACAGTTGCATACGTGCGCTACGCAGCAGAGCACCCGGCGCTTTTCGACTTGATTCAAAGCACCGCCCCTCTCTCCGGCGGCTTTCTAGGCGGGGTCAACGATGAGCGGAGACTGAAGTTGATCGCGCTCATCTATGAAGGTCAGAACGCGGGCCTCATTCCAGAGGCCGACCCGGAGCTCATTGCGCTCAGTAGTGAAGCCCTCACGCACGGCCTCGCCCGCATGATCGTCGATCGGCATCCCCGCGTCCGGAACCTGAGCTCCGAGGATGCCCGCAAGCTCGCTCTCGCTGCAACCCAGTTGCTTCAAAGCGGCATCGGCCTCGCTTGAATGCGCTGAGCTTCGGCATCGGCGCGGCGATTCCCTTCATATCAGAAGCCGGCGAGGTCGTAGTCTCTGAGGTCGAGGTTCCGGGCACGGAGCACGTATTCCGCGGCGAAGCCAGGGTAGAGCGAATGGTTGCTACCGTCCTCGTTGAGGTACCAACTCTTACATCCACCCCAGACCATGTGTTTCATTCGCGCCTGGATCTTCGCATTGTACAGGTCCTGCGCGTCTTGACGGACGTCGATGTACTTCAAGCCTTCGGTCATGAGCTTCTGAATCGCTTGCAACGCGTGGGAGATTTGCGCCTCCGTGTAGACGAGGACGGACGTGTGACCGGGTCCCGTATTGGGGCCCATCATGATGAACCAGTTGGGAAAGCCCGCGACAGTCATTCCCTTGTACGCGACCGCGCCGTTCTTCCACGCTTCGTCGAGCGTGCGGCCGCCCCTGCCTACGACGGGAAACGGCGCCGTTGCTAGGCCGAGCTTGAACCCGGTCGCGAGCACGATGGCGTCCGCTTCGTGCAGTGTGCCGTCCTTGGTGCGGACACCCTTGCTTTCGATCCTCTCGATCGCGTTCGTCACCAGTTCGACGTTCTCGCGTTCAAACGTTGCCCAGTAGTCGTCGGAAACCAGAACGCGTTTGCAGCCAAACTGAAAATCGGGAGTGAGCTTTTTTCGGAGCTCCGGGTTCTTCACCTGGCGTCTGAGATTCCATTTGGAAAGTACGACCCCGATCTTCGAGAGCAGCTTCGAATCATAGAAGACGATTGGTCCACGGAGCTCGCTCAACCAGTACTTCACGAATCGGCTCGCGTGCAGCAAGAAGGGCACGCGCGCCAAGAGCTTCCGAAGCCAGCGCGGGTACACATGATCGAGCTTGGCGACCACCCAGCCAGGTGTACGTTGAAAGACAGTCAGCATCGCCACGAGGGGCGCGATGCTCGGCACCACCTGCACGGCGCTCGCCCCCGTGCCGATCACCGCGACGCGTTTGTTGCTGAGGTCGACCTCGTGGTTCCAGCGCGCCGTATGCATCATGTCGCCCTCGAATGCCTCCATTCCCGGGATGTTGGGATAGGAAGGATCGACCAGGCCGCCGACTCCAGAAATGACCGCGCGAGCTCTGAAAGTATCCCCGCCGTCCGTCTCGAGTGACCAGGTGCCCGAGCCCTCGTCGAATCGCGCGCCGACGATCTCGGTATTGAGCCGCATTCGCTCGCGGAGCTTCCATTTGGCGACGACGCCAAGAAGGTAATCCTGGATCTCCCAGGACGTTGCGTAGCGACGACTCCAGCTGGGATTCTGCTCGAACGAAAGGGAATAGACATGTGAAGGAACGTCACAGGCAGCGCCGGGATAGGTGTTGTCCCGCCAGGTCCCGCCGATCTCGCTCGCGCGCTCGAAGATCGTGAACGAGTGGATGCCTGCCTTGATCAGTCGAATCGCCGCGCCAATCCCAGCGAACCCTGCGCCGATGATCGCAATCGGGAAGTCGTTGTCGTCTCGCACGGTCGCGCAAGTAGAGCAGTGCCAGTGCCAGTGCCAGCGCAGAATATTCGCCGGGTTCGCTCGATCAGACCGCTAGAGCCTGAATCCTATTTGGAAGAGGAATGTTCTCGGAGCGCCCGCGGCGATGTGTCTCTCGGGCTGGCCTGAAGGGGGAGCCGTCGGGTTCCAATTCGATTCGAAGACGAAATCCTGGGCGGCGTATCGCGCATCCAAGAGATTGAATACTTGCATGCCCGAGCTCGAGGAATGACCAGGAAAGCCCCGCGCTCAGCTCGAGGAGGTTCACCCGGGGAGAGGTTTCGGAGAATGGAAGCGGGCGCTCGCCCAAGAACGTGTACCCGACGCCGATCTTGCCTCGAAGCGGATGCTTCCCGAGCTCGACCGAGCTCCTCGGACGCGCCCATGTCCAAGCGCGAAGCAGCCATGGAGGAACGAAGGGAATCGGGTCGCCTGCTTCGTAGCCCGGAGTCGGGCTCACCAGGCTCCGGTTCGGGGCGTTTCGTCGAATGTTGCCTTCACGTACGTGACGGAGACGGCGCCAAAGAGCCACGGTAAGGGACGCGCCTGCGCGTAGAGGACGGTGCCGATTCGCGTCGTCGGACCGATCGACTCGAACCGCGCGTCGTGTGCCTCGAAGATCAGATCGTCGTTCATTTTGGCAAGGAAGCCGGTGAGTGCGAGCTGGAGCTCGTCGTTCTTGCCGATCCGGGACCGAAGACCGACGTCGGCTGAGTCGACCTTGGTGAACGGCACGTCTTCGCTCGCGACGAGGGCTCGCGCCTGGGGCGAGCGGAAACCGCGTCCGTAGGACAAGAACGAGGTCCAACGCCTCCATCGGTTTGACGGTGACGGCGGTTCGCGGCCCGACGAAGACACCTGCCGCGGTGCGACGGTACGGGCGTTACATCGTCCGGCGATACGCTCTCACGCGAGGTCGGTCACGTCGAAGAACAGAATATCGGTACGGACTCCGCCAGTGATGTTGAGGTACTTGGTGAAGTCCCAGTCGAGGTCGAGCCAGATCCCGACATCGGTTTCCGCGATGTCGGCGTCGATCTGCTCGTCGTAGACGATGCCCTGAGGCGCTTCGACGCGGTTGAGGGCCTGCTCGATGAGATCGACGCGCGCCGCGACGCCGAGCTCGACCGTTCCTTGCGCCCATTTGGTAGGCCGAATCGTTGGGTTCGATGTCGCGCGTTGCCGCCCAGCACGAAGCGTCGGTCGAGCTGCTCGATGAGATCACCCGGTCGGTCCCCGGCTCGATCGGTTTCGAGAAAGCCGGTGAAGTTCTCCTTGCAAACGGAAGTCGTGAAACTGAAGTCCAGAGTCCGAAGCTCGAGTTGCGTTCGTTCTCCTCTCGATGCTCACCTGCGAATCCAAGCATGGCGCTGAGGTTGAAGGCGTTCTGTGCGAGCGGCGGTGTCGAACGGGTAGATGTCGAGCCAGCCGACATTGCCCGATTCAACGTCGTCCAGCCGCAACGACGCCTGCCAGATCGGAGCGTGCGCGCCCCGAAGCTCCGCGAGCACGCGAAACCGCCATTCCTCGCGCCCGAAGCCGTGCTGGAACATCGCGGAACCGTCGATGCCGTCGCGGTTCTCGCCAGTAGCCGTCGGTCCGGCTGAAGCTGAAACGCACCGAACGTATCGGGCTCGCTGCCTTCGGGTGCGAAGATCGCCATCTGACGAAACGTCTTGAACGAGCCGATCTCGCTCTGTGCGTACACACCGCGCTCGCTCGACGCCGAGCTCGTACTCGATCGTGCCCGCGATCGCGAAGTCTCCTTGGCCGGGGTCGTAGACGCCCTTCGATCACTCGAGGCGGCCGTACGACCGCGGGGATGAGGAAGCCCTGGAAGGTGTACCCCTGACCGTGAATGTGAGAGGGCTGGTTTAGCGGGATGTCGCCAATCTTGAACTCGATGTCCTGCCCGTGCTCGGAATCAAAACCACGCATGAAGAAGCGTTCACCGACGGCGCGCCTTCTGATTTGGATGCGTAGAGGCCTGGGACGCGCTTGAGCAGGTCGTTCGCGCCGAAGACCGGCGCCGCGTTGAGTATGTCGTCGGTCGATCTCGAAATCGGCCGCGCCGCGACCCTCGCTCCGCAAGCGCTCTCGCGTCGACTTTCGCGTCGGTCCGGTAGGAGGCAGTGCCAGCGCCGGTGTCAGTGTCAGCGCCAGTGTCAGCGCCAGTGTCAGTGCCCGTGTCAGCGTCAGGCGTGCCGTGCTCGCGTCGGTGCCGTGTCGGTCGGCCGGCGCCGGCGTAGGCGCCGGTGTCGTCGTGAACGCCGACTTCTGGCTCCTCGAAGTGCACCGCGACGCGGATGCGACTCGAAACGGCGTTCTCCGCCGCGCGTGGCCGGCTCGAAGGTCCATCTGTGCACGGCCTCGACCGCCGCTGCGTCAAAGTCGGCGCTGGCGGAGTGCTCTACGACGATGTCGGTCACCTTCGCGTCCGCTGTGATAGTCACCAGAAGGATCACGGTAGGGTGAAGCCCGTGCCCAAACGCCCAGGCGGAAATGCGGGCGGAGGCGAATCCAACAGATGCGGCGGGTGCAGATCCGCGCCAGTGTCAGTGCCAGCGTCAGCGTCAGTGCCGGCGTCGGCGTTCGGCTCGTCGTCTGCGCAAACGGGGGCGGCCGCACCGAGCATGATCGCTCCGAGCACGAGTGCAGACGCACCGCTCCTTCCAATCCAATTCATTCCCATCTCCTGTCTCGCGCAGTCGCGCGGCGTCACGTTCGGTCGCTTGACGAACGTCTAGGCAGGAGGCGAGTTCTTTGGAGCGATGCGGAAACGGCCGCGACCGACGAGAACGAATGGATCGGAGGTGAAGAGAGTGAGCCCGGCCTCGACTCGCAAATCGGACTGCGGTGGCGCTGCCGACCGATTCAGCGCGTCTCGACGATTCGCCGACGAGCGAACAATGCTCGTGCGCGTCTTTCGCGCCTGGGTCTGGTGCGGTACGAATCGCCGGAGCGTCGACACGCGCAAACCCGGCGACGTGATCGCGTGCTTCGGCGTGGTGGACCAGCTCGCCGTGCTCTGCACAGCGACTGTGCTCGACGAGCAGCATGTGGCCGCCGGTCGAGCCCTGTAGAAACAGGGCCAGCAATGCACCAAGGACGCAAACGCGCCGAATCATTGGAGATTTCGCGGAAGCCGTGCGTTCGTGGAGACATCGCCAAGTGCCCGAGTATGACAGCGAAACCCACGAAGATCAACCGCGCCGATGTGGCTGGAGTGTTCGACCCAACGGGGCTACACCCCTCGGCCGCCCGGGCAGGCTAGGATCTAATGGGCTCGAAGAGCTCACGCCATTTCATGTCCCGACACGATCCCACCGAGGTCACACGTCGCCACGTGTTTTCCGAGAAGAGCCTCTCCAAAAAGGAGGAGCAGGCGCGCATCGTCGTGCTTGCGGGCAAGCTCGCCGGGGACAAGTACGCCATCGAGAACGAGCTCACACTCGGACGGGGCGACAACGCCAGCGTGAAGCTCGACGACACGCTGGTATCGAGAGTTCACGCCCGCATCTATAAGCACGAGAACGGTTCCTATCTCATCGAAGACCTCGAAAGCCGCAACGGCACCCAGGTCAACGGCATGGCGATCACGCGGCGGGTGCTCACTTATGGCGACCGCATTCAGATAGGAAGCTCGCTCCTCTTGTTCGCGCATCACGACCCGATGGAGCAGCAGGTCGCACAGCGACGAAAGCTAGAAGCGATTGGACGACTCGGCACCGGCGTGGCTCACGATTTCAACAATCTTCTCGGCGCCGTGCGGTCGAGCATCGACTTCCTGAACGACCTCCCAGGCGAAACGAAGCTGAGCGACCCCGACGTTCGGGAAGCGTTCAACGACATCCGCTCCGCAGCTGCAGCTGCCACCGAAATGACCAGCCGCTTGCTTGGCTTCGCCCGCGAAGTCGAGCGGAGCCACACGGAGGTCGATCTAAGCGAGCTCTGCCATCACGTCGTGCAGCTTGCTCGGCACACCTTCCACCGCGGCATCCGAATCGAAGCCCGCATCGAGCGCGGACTCAAGGTGAGTGGCGACCGGGGGCAGCTCCACCAGCTTCTGATGAACCTTCTCATCAATGCGCGAGACGCGATGCCCAACGGAGGCAAGCTCCAGATCAGCGCCAAGAAAGCGGATCCGGCCGATTTGGAAAAGGCGCCCCTGAATCCTTTGGTTGCCCATGCGATCATCACCGTGGAAGACACTGGAATCGGGATGGACGATGCGACGCGGGAGCGTGCGTTCGATCCTTTCTTCACGACCAAGGGCGATCAGGTGGGCGCTGGGTTGGGGCTTGCCGCCGTGTACGAGATCGCAAAATCCCACAACGGTCACATCACGGTGCACAGCGTGCCCGGTCGAGGCAGTGAGTTTCAAGTCGTGTTTCCGCTGACCACCGAGCGTCCCATGATCCGGACCGAGCCGAGCTTGCCGGCGATCAAGCTTCCGACGACCCAGCTATTGATCATGCTCGTCGACGACGAGGACGTCGTGCGCCGAAGCGCTGGGCGGGTGGTCCGGCAAAGCGGGCATCGGGTGATCTTCGCGCGAAGCGGCGATGAGGCCTTGCGTATCTATACCGAGACACAGCCCCGGCCCGATTTGGTCTTGATGGACCTGAACATGCCCGGAATGACCGGCGACGAGGCTTTCAAGAAGCTCAAGGAGATCGACCCGGACGCGCCCGTCGTCTTCGTCTCCGGCTACTGGGATGGCGACCTCGAGCGGGAGCTGCGCGGCATGGGCGCGCTCGGCTTCGTTCAAAAGCCCTATGAAGCTGCTACGCTTCGGGACGCCATCGTCCAGGCGATGACGTCTCAGACTTCATGATCAAGTACATAGGGTCGAAACGGCTGTTGGTGCCGCACATCGTGCGGGCCGTGTCGGCGTTCCCGGAGTCGGGCCGGGTGCTCGATTTGTTTTCTGGTACGTCGCGCGTGGCAAGAGGCCTCAAGGCGACCGGGCGTTACGTGATCGCAAACGATCACCTGACGTACGCGGCGACGTTGGCTCGCTGCTACGTGCAAGCGGACGCGGACCGATGGATCGAGGACGCGAGGCATTTGCTTTCCGAGCTTTCCGAGATCGCACCGGAGGCCGGCTACTTCACCAAAGCGTTTTGTGAAGACGCGCGATATTTCCGGCCGCAGAACGGCGCGCGCGTCGACGCGATCCGTGAGGAGATCCGCCGGCGGGCCTTGCCACCCGAGCTCGAAGCGATTGCGCTCGTTTCCTTGATGGAGGCGGCCGATCGGGTCGACTCGACGACCGGCGTCCAGATGGCCTACCTGAAGCAGTGGGCGGCTCGTGCGTTCAACGAGATCGAGCTTCGTGTTCCGAAGATCTTGCCCGGCCCTGGCCAAGCGCTGAACCTCGATGCGGTAGAGGCTGCGGCCCGGGTCGACGCGGACATCGCGTACATCGATCCGCCTTACAATCAGCATAGTTACATGGGCAACTACCACGTCTGGGAGACGCTAATCCGCTGGGACAAGCCCGAGACGTACGGGATCGCCAACAAGCGGATACAGTGCAAGGAGTACAAGAGCGACTTCAATTCGAAGCGTCGTATTCGTCAGGGCCTCGAGAGGGTTTTGGAAGCGGTGCGATGCAAGCACATGCTCGTATCATTCAACAACGAAGGGCACGTAGACCGTGACGAGATGATCGCGCTTCTGTCTGCGCGAGGGCACGTGGGAGTCGTCGCCGTGGACTTCAAGCGATACGTCGGTGCACAGATTGGAATCCACAACCCGAATGGGGAGAAGGTCGGCCGCGTGAGCCACCTTCGGAACAAGGAATATCTCTTCGTCGTGAGCGAGCGCCGCCAGACCGTCGATTCCGTAGTCGTTGCGATCGAATCGAGCATTGCGGAAGCTTCGCTTGCGTCAGGGCCTGCAAAGGGCAAAAGGATGGACCATGAATCTGAACGACGTGTTGAGTGATGAAGCCAAACGCGCTTCGATCATCGAGGATGTGTGTCGCCTGGTCGACGAGGAAGTCGCCAAGCAGAAAGGGATCAGCGGTGTTGCCGTCAAAGCCGGGTATAGGCTCGTTCAAGGGGTGAAGCCTGGCTTCGTCCGCAATGTCGTGAAGGCCTTGCTTCCCGAGTTCGCGGCTGCGCTCGAGCCGATTCGCGCGCAAGCCGCCTCGAGTGGTCAGACGGTGAGTCAGTACTTTGCGGGGAACACCGGGGAGGTCGCCGAAGCACTTCTGGCCGTCACCGACAGCCGAGCCCGGAGCTCCGAACACGGCTCCGTCAAAGGCGCCTATGGAAAGCTACGCGGTTCCGCCCGCAAGAACGTCGAAAGTGCGGTTCCCGGTCTCGGAAAGATCGTCGAAAAGTACGTCTGAATGCAGTACTTCGACGATATCCAGGTCGGCGATGCGAAGGAATCGACCGAGGACTACGAGCTGACCTCCAAGGAGATCATCGAGTTCTGCACGAAGTGGGATCCGCTCCCGTTTCACGTCGATGAGCGAGCGGCTGCGGCGACGCCGGTCGGGAAGCTCTTCACCTCGGCGATTCACTCGGTCGCGATCGCGATTCGTCTTGGGCATCAGATGCAGAAGGAGCCGACGGCCACCGTGATGGGGCTCGGCTGGGATCGAGTTCGGTTCCACACGCCTGCATGCGTGGGCGATCGGCTGCGGGTTCGAGGCGAGATCATCGAGACCCGGCCTTCCAAGAGCAAGCCGGGGCTCGGTATCATCAGAAGCCTTCTGACCCTCAGCAACCAGCGCGGAGAAACCGTAGTCAGCTTCGAAGCGGCTGCGCTCTTGCGGCAACGACCTTAGCGTCCGACGGGGCGGCGAGCATCTCGAGCACGGCGGCACGGGTGCGATCTCGCAGCTCGATTACGGCCTCGGTTTCGTCGAGCTCCACGCGCGGATAGAGTGGCTCGCCGATTCGCACCGTAACGAGCCGATTCTCAGGATCCTTGCTCGAGCCCGTATCCACCGCTTCACGCGACATGAGCGTGAACGTACCCTTGATCGCGACCGGCACCACTGGCTTGCCCGTCAAGACGGCGGCTTGGAACGCGCCGCTCTTGAAGGGCCTCAGCTTGCCGTCTTCAGTTCGGGTCCCTTCCGGGAAGACGAGCAATGGCTGCTCACTACGGAGCACGGATTCGAATGCTTCGGTGACCGCAGCTGCGGAATCCTTCCCCTGGTTTCGATCGACCGGCACGTGCCCTGCCAAGCGGAGGTGCCAACCGAGGAAGGGGATGTTCATCACCGAACGCTTCGCGGCCCATTTGAAGTCGCCTGGCAGCGCCGCGCCTAGGACCAGGATGTCGATGAGGCTTTCGTGATTGCTCGCGTAGACGAAACCGCCTTCAGGAACGTTCTCCTCGCCGCTCGCCTCGATGTAGATGTGGAGCCCCTTCGCCGACGATTGGCTCCACTTCTTGGCAGCCCAAGTGGAGGCCGAGCCCTTGGTGAGCGGACCTACCGTGATCGAAAGCAGCCCCCAACCGATCGTTCGTGTTCCGAATGGAACCCATTGCCGGATCCAGCGTCCACGCTCGCCCCAGCCCATTTCGCCGCCCTTGCGGAAGATGCCCCATTCGGTGCGCACCCAATCGACGGTGTTCTTCAGCCCCATCCTTCGCCCTTCTACCACCCCGACCGGCGCATGAAAAGCGCTTGACCTTGCTCAGGCCATCAGGCGCACGGGACTCGGAGGGACACCCGAAAGATCGAGGTTTTCCGGGAGCGGCTCATATGGAAACTCGAAATTCACGGATTTAGCGTATCGATACAAGGCCGGGCCGTAAGCCGTGAAGGGTTTCGGTGTCGTGCCCAGAGCAGCGACGCTGCGTGCGTTGTCATAGACGATGTCGGCGGCCATGTAGGGGACGAACACGCTCAGCAGTGCACCGATACGTTGCAGGCCTCCCGCTCTTGGGAGCTTGGCCAGCAGACCCATCGCATGTTCGAACGGCGCGGCGAGCGGCCCGGCAAACCTTGGGACTCGTTTGCCGAGGGCCGATGCAAAGGCTTCGGAAATCTCGCCGATCGTTCGCGACTCGAGACCGGCGCTCAGATGGTAGGTGTCATGGGCGAGGTCTTCCCGCAGATGCAGTTCCGCGATCCCATGCCCGACCCAGTCCGCGTTCACGATGTCGATTCGAAGATCGCGCGAGAGCGGCAAGAACGGAAGGTCCGAGAGCGCGCAGACGGCTCGCACCATGTCGAACTGGGTGGTTTCTGCGAAGCGTGAGTCGCCGATCACGCTGCTCGGGCGAAGAACCAGGCAGGGTACGTCCGAGAGCAGCTCCAGTGCCATGTGCTCGCAAAACTTCTTCGTTCGTGTGTACGGGTTGAAGTCGGACCGGCTCCAATCGAGAGGCTCGTCTTCCCTCACGACGGCGCCAGCACGATTGCCCGCGACGGCCACCGTGGAGATCAGCGTGAAGCGGCGCAGCGGATGGTCTTCTTGGATCGCGCGCGCCAGCTTGATCACCGAGAGCGTGCCTCGAAGGTTGTGATTGGTACAGGCCAGCTCGGAACGAAAATTGAGCGCGGCCGCGTTGTGGAGCACCGATTCCGCGTTCGAGATCAGCCAGTCGTAGTCCGCCGCCGAGACGCCGAGACCAGGCTTGCTGAGGTCACCACTGATGAAACAGACCCGATCGAGGTGACGATGGAACTCATCGGCTTTCATGTGCAGTTGCAGTGACTGCCAGAGGCGCTCGACGCCGGCATCGTAGTCGGGCGCGCGAACCAGCAACGCGAGCTCGTGGTCGGTGTTGCGAAGGAGCCACTCAGTTGCGTACGAGCCGATGTAGCCCGTCGCCCCGGTCATGAAGATCGCCATCGAAGCCTATCGTTGTGGGGCTGCCCGCGAAGTCAAGAGCGCCAGCAACGCATCCTCCGAGTCTATGTGCACCCAATGCCCGGCCTGCTCGACCCAATGCACCGAAATCCGGGGATTCTTCCTTGCGAGAGCTTCGGCGCGCTCACGGTCCGCGGGCGAGAACACCGTTGACCGGCCGGCAATGACCAGGTCCAGGGTCGCGCCCTCGGGGAGTGCTTCCAGCATGTCCCAGCAGTCGGTTCGCCGATAATCGTCGATCAACTCGCGGATCGCGCGGAGGTCTGGACCAAAGCGGCGACTGCCGTCTTCGGTGCGGCGAAGGTTCATCGCGAGCCATTGCGCGAGCGACTCGGGCTGCCCTGAGTCGGTCAATGCGCGGATGAATGCCTCTCGCGAAGCCCAGGTCCGAGGCATGGATTCGAGCGTACGAAGCACCTCGCCGGTAGCGGACGTGTCGCGATCCGCGCTGCCTCGGGAAGGGGACGAGTCGATGATCCAGGCTTCGGTCGCGCGGCCGTCGCGCAGACGCAGCCACTCGAGGACGACCTTGCCGCCGAAGCTATGCCCGAGTGCCCCTCCGATCGGCAGGGCGAGCGTCCGCTCGAGCTCGATGAGGTCCGCTGCCGCCGCCGAAAGGCTGTGGGGACCCGCGAGTCCAAGGGAGTCTCCATGCTCACGCAGGTCGACCAGGATCGCTCCCCACTTGGGCCTGCCCTCGACGAAGCGCCTGGCGATCGCCCGCCAGTTGGCCCGGGTGCCCAGAATCCCGTGCAAGAACAGCATGTACTGCTGAGGGTCGGAGGTCTTGGGCTCGATCAAGCTGTGGGCAAGCACGAGCCTGGCTTACCACAGATGTGCCAAGGGCCGGGTCAGGTCGCCACGACCGAGGGCGGAATCGCCGGAACGAGCTGCATGAGGGCTTTCTCGAGCCGGAACACGGCACTATCGGACATCGGCCGCCTCTTCGTCTGGGCCGAACCCGTTTCGAGGCTCGCGAGATAGGCTTGCATCTTTCCCCGTGCCTCGTGGACCCGCCAGGCGATGGTCCCTTCAGTCGTTTCCAGAACCACGGCCGCCTCCTTGTAGCTGAGTCCTTGCAGGGCCGTCAGCACGACCGTCGTCTGCAAGAGGGGCGAGAGCCGATCGAAGGCTTCCAGTAGGGCCCGGTACTGGTCGCGCAGCTGCGCGGCGCGCTCCGGGTCTCCGTGCGAATCGACCGCGACAGCGGCGACTAGACGAGGATCGTCGATTGGAACGCTACGCCTCCGCTTGCGATCGCGCTTTGCGTTGAGCGCACGGTGTAGCGTAATCCGATAGATCCAAGTGAAGAACTCGCTCCTCCCTTCGAACTCGGGGAGCTTGTGATAGGCCTTGAGAAAGGCATCCTGCGTGATGTCGTCCGCGTCGCTCGCCTGCCCGGTGAGGTGCAGGGCGAGCGAGTACACCCGCGCCCGGTACCGGCGCACGAGCTCGTCGAATGCATGTGAGTCTCCGGCCTTGGCCTTGGCGACGAGCTCTGCGGATTCTGCGCCCCGTCGCTCCGCTTCTGATGCATATGCTTTCCTGCTCAATAGGCCCCCATCCGTTCAGGACCCCTAAAGGCTACTCAGTTTCCTGGCCTACACCCAAATCCATGGGCCATCATACGCTGTAGGGAATTGTGGGACGGGTGTCGGCTATCCGTCATGGCCTCGCTTGAAACGCCCAATCCAAACTGTTACATGCAACCCGCCTGCGCTCGGAAGACCTTGGAAATGGTGGGGAATTCTCTCCGGCAAGCGCTAGCTCACGCTAGCTCTCATCTCGGGCCCAGCTCACACGCATGATCACCGACTGGTTCTACGGCCTCTTCTCGAACGACCTTGCCATCGACTTGGGCACGGCGACGACCCTCATCTACGTGAAGGGCCGCGGCATCGTCTCCTGCGAGCCCTCAGTCGTTGCGGTCCAGGCGGACCCGCGCGGTGGTAAGCGCGTTCTGGCGGTCGGCAAGGAAGCCAAGGAAATGCTCGGCCGCACGCCAGGCTCGATTCGAGCGGTACGACCACTTCGCGACGGCGTCATCGCAGACTTCGACATCACTGAAGCAATGCTTCGCTATTTCATCGCGCGTGCGCACCACAACCGCCGCACGCTCGTCAAGCCTCGAATCATCATCTGTGTGCCCTTCGGTATCACCGAGGTCGAGAAGCGTGCCGTCAAAGAGAGCGCTGAAGGCGCCGGCGCGCGCGAAGTGTTTCTAATCGAAGAGCCGATGGCAGCCGCGATCGGCGCGGGCCTTCCGATCACCGAACCGAGTGGCAACATGGTCGTCGACATCGGGGGAGGGACCACGGAGGTTGCGGTCATCTCGCTCGCGGGGATCGTCTACTCGCAGTCCGTTCGGGTCGGGGGTGACAAGATGGACGAAGCGATCATCGCGTACCTGAAACGCAAGTACAACCTTCTGATCGGCGAGCAAACCGCCGAGCGAGTCAAGTGCACCATCGGAAACGCTTACACCGACGGCGAAGCGGCGACGATGGAAGTGAAAGGTCGCGACATGGTGGCGGGCGTTCCGAAAACGGTCATCGTGAACTCCGACGAAATTCGCGACGCACTCACCGAACCGATCAACGCGATCACCGAGGCAGTGATGATGGCACTCGAGCGAACTCCACCAGAGCTGTCCGCCGACATCGTCGACAAGGGTATCGTGCTTACTGGCGGGGGGGCGCTTCTCAAGAATCTTGACGTGCTCTTGCGCGAGGAAACAGGGCTTCCGGTGATGGTTTCGGATGATCCGGTGTCCGCTGTCGTGCTCGGTTGCGGCAAGGCGCTCGACCATTTGGATCTGCTCCGTGAGGTGACGATCGCGTAGTGCGAGGAGCAAGAACGCGGCGATGAACTACTTCCAGACGATCCGAGATGCGGTCATCTTGCTTGCATTGCTGATCATCCCCGCCGTCTTCTTGCGCGCAAATCTCATAGATCCGTCTCGACATTTCTGGCTCGACCGCGCCTTGATCCAAGTGAGCGGTCCGGTGCAGCACGTTGCAGAGTGGGCGGCAGACGGAGTGACGACGGTCATCGAAGACTACGTGTACTTGGTCGACGTGAAGAGTGACAACGACCATTTGCGCGCCGAGAACGATCGCTTGCGGCGCGAGATGCGCGTACTGCGTACGGACACCCAGCGGCTGCGTGAGCTCGAATCGCTTCTGGGCCTTCGCGAGCGCTTGGCGACCGAGACCGTGACGGCTCGCGTCATCGCCAAGGACATCTCTCCGTCCTTTCGTGTCGTGCGACTCGCGGTCGATCAGGGCGAGCAAGCAGGACTGCGTGCCGGCATGCCCGTCGTCTCCGACGAAGGCCTCGTCGGCCAGGTTCGACGCGTTTCGGGACGATTCGCCGACGTGCTCCTCACGATTGATCCCGAGAGTCGGGTCGATGTCGTCGTCGGTGAAAGCAGGGCGCGCGGAAGGATCGAGGGTCTCGGCGAGCGGGGTCGCTATCGCTGTCGCATTCAGTTCGATCGCGCGGACGACCAGGTGAACGTTGGCGACGAGGTGTTCACCTCCGGCCTCGGCAAGAAGTTCCCAGCGTCGATTCTCATCGGATATGTCAGCAGCATCAGCGACCAGGAGTTCGGATTGCAACAGGAGGGCGAAGTGACGCCCTCCGTCGACTTCACCAGGCTGGACGAGGTGCTCATCCTAACCTCCGGGCCCAAGGACTCGGACGCGCTCTAGGGCAGGCATGCGGGGCTCGCGAGGCAGCATCATCATCGTTTTGCTCGCATTCGCGATGCTGTTGGCTCAGTCGTCGTTCGCGCGGGTTCTGGCGCCCTATCCGTTTTCGCCCTACCTGGGGCTGCCCCTGGTCTTCGCGCTTGGCACCGCCCCGGGCGTGAGGATCCTGCGCGGTACCGCGACCGCGTTTGCCCTCGGCTATCTCCAGGACCTCTTCACTGGGAATCCCCTCGGGCTGCATACTTTCGTGTTCGTCGTCGGCTATCTAGCGGCTTGGTTGGTTGGGTACCTCTTGTCGTTCAGAGGCGTGATCTTCGAAATGGTGCTCACGTTTTCACTCACGGCTCTTCTCGGTGGCTTGCTCGAGCTGATTCGGAGCTTCACGCCCGGAGGTATGAGCTGGAGCGGGGTCAGCCTCGCGGTTTCGCTTTTCGCCTCCGCTTTCGCGACCGCGCTCGTCGCGCCGATTCTCTTCGGCCTGGTTCGTTTCATCGATCCCGAGTCCGTGCGAGTGCCGACGTGATAACGCTCTCGCAGCGCAGGGAAGTCGGAGAGTTCCGCAAGCGGTATCGCTGGATGGCTCTTTTCGTGGTGCTCGTCTTTCTGGGAATCATCATACGCATTGCGCATGTTCAACTCGTCCAGAGCGATCGTTGGTCGAGCATCGCGCAGCAGAACATCACGAAGACACTCGAGCTGCCTGCTACACGCGGGATCATTCGGGACATCACCGGTCGCGTCATAGCCTCGAACCGGCCGTCGTATGATGTGTACACGACCCCGCGACTCCTCAAGCCCGAAGACGTGCAGCGAATCGCCTCGTTGATGGATCTCACCAAAGAAGAGCGAGCCACTCTCGAATCGAGACTGGCCCAAGTACCGCAGAGCCGCCGGAGTCATCAACTCAAGCTCTATGGCGACATCGATCGAGAGCAGCTTGCAGCCCTCGAATCCCACTTGGCCGAGCTTCCGGCTCTCGACATCGTGACGGTTCCACTCCGAGACTACCCCTATGCGACTCTAGGCGCCCATTTGATCGGATACCTGAACGAGGTGAACGCCGAGGACCTCGAGCGCGAACCAGACGCGAGCGTCTATCGGTCAGGCGATCGCATCGGTCGAAGTGGACTCGAGAAACACTACGAGTCGCTGCTCAAGGGCACGCGCGGATTCCGCCGCGTCGTCGTAGATGCGCGCGGCAAGGCGCTCGAAGGCGCGAGGCCGGATTCACTCGAAGTGGAAATGCTTCGGAAGCCCGTCTCCGGCCACGAAATCCAGCTAACGATCGACATGGCACTCATGGAGGCATTCGATCGGGCTTTTCGACCGCACCCCTCTGGTGCCGCAGTCGTCGTCGACATCCATACCGGTGCCGTGCGCGCTCTCTACTCGAAGCCTGTCTACGATCCCAACGAAATGAGCAGTGGTCTCAGCACGAAACGCTACGCGGAGCTCACCGGCGATCCATTTCGACCTCTGATCGACAAGACGATGTACGAAACTTATTTTCCGGGGTCGACTTTCAAGGTCATCACAGCCCTCGCCGCACTCGAAGACGCGGTCGTCGACCCTGCGCAAAGGGTCGAATGTCTGGGCTCGATGAAGATTGGGAGGCAGAAGTTTCGCTGCAACAAGCGTCACGATCGCGTCGACCTCTACGAGGCGATCGTCCAATCCTGTAACGTCTATTTCTGGGAGCTCGCTGAAGAAGTCGGCATCGAGCGCATCAACAGCTACGCCAGGGCCTTCGGATTCGGAGAGCGCACCGGGATTGGCGTGAACAGCGAGGCCAGTGGATTTCTGGCAACGCGCGAGTGGTACATCGAGCACTACGGGGCTTTCCGAATCGGCTACACGCTCAACACCGCGATCGGCCAGGGCAACACGCGGGTGACGGTGCTTCAGCTCGCCTTGGCAAACGCAGCAATCGCGAATGGAGGGACTCTGTACGTTCCGCAGGTGGTGCAAAACGTGAAAGCGCCCGACGGTTCACTGTCCGACACATTTCAGCCTCGAATCAAACACGAGGTGGGAGTTTCCGCTGAACACCTCGAGATGATGCGGCGAGCGTTGATCGACGTGGTCGAGGACGAGTCCGGAACGGCACACAAGGCGCGGAACAAGGATGGAGTTCGTGTCGCCGGGAAGACCGGTACTGCGCAGGTCGTCGGCCGCAAGGGGCGCTCCGAGGAATCCTCGAGTGCCTGGTACCTGGACCGTTCGCACGGTTGGTTTGCCGGTTTTGCACCGGCTGACGATCCGCAAGTGGCCTTTGCGGTCTTGGTTGAGCACGGTGGCTCGGGAGGGGCGAGCGCTGCCCCCATTGCAACCTCCGTGATGCAGCAGTACTTCAGTGACCCAGAGCCAGCGAAAGCAGAGTAGCCATGGCAATAGGCAGGACGATCCGAGACGATTTTGATTGGCCGTTGTTCATAGCGGTCTCGACCATTGCGCTCTTCGGCGTGCTCAACCTCTACAGCGCGACCGACGGCGGCACCATCTCGGACGCCTACGTGCAGCAACTCTATTGGCTCATTCTCGGCTTTGGCGTCGCTGGTGTGACGGCTGCCATCGACTACCGGCAGTTCGAACGGTACGGATGGGCGATCTACGGTGCCTGCACGACCGCCCTCGTGCTGGTGTTCGTGCTCGGCCGGAGCGTTCGCGGCTCGACCCGGTGGATTACGCTCGGCGACTTTTCCCTCCAACCCAGCGAGGTGATGAAGATCGGCTTGATCGTCGCGCTTGCGAAGTACCTCCATCACGACACCAAGACCGGGGGGCGCACCCTGGTCGACCTGATCATCCCGGGGCTCATCCTCGCCCTTCCGATGAGCCTAGTCCTTCTTCAGCCCGACCTCGGCACGGCGATGGTCCTCGCGTTCATCTTTGCCAGCGTGATGATGCTGACGCAGTTGAAGATGCGCTCTATGGTCACCCTGCTGGCCGGCTTCGCGGTCGCCGCTCCGATCACCTGGTTCTACCTTCTCAAGGACTACCAGAAGGAGCGAGTCACTGCGTTTTGGGACCGATTGGATGGCACCCAGACGGACCTCTTGGACTCGGGATGGCACACTCACCAGTCGCTGGTTGCGATAGGGAGCGGCGGGCTGACCGGCAAGGGATTCACCCAGGGGACCCAGACCCGCTTTCGATTCCTCCCCGACCAGCACACCGACTTTCCCTTTCCGGTCTGGGCGGAGGAGCATGGGTTTCTGGGCGCCCTGATCCTGATCGGCCTCTATTTGTTCCTCGTCCTCTGGGCTCTCCGGATTGCATCCCAGGCCAAAGACCGGTTCGGGGCGGTCGTCGCGGTTGGCGTTGGCGCCATGATCTTCTGGCAAAGCGTGGTCAATCTCGGGATGGTCTCCGGCTTGCTGCCCGTCGTCGGGATGACGCTTCCGCTGTTTTCCTACGGCGGGTCGAGCTTGCTCTCGACCATGTTGGGCCTAGGCTTGTTGATGAACGTGTCGATGCGGAGGTTCTCACATTGAGCGAATCGAAACGCGTGATGGCAGGAGTCGTGCAAATGACCTCCACGGCGGATGTCGATGCCAACATGGACACGGTGCACCGGCTCGTGCGCGAGGCGGCTTCGCGCGGCGCGGAAATCGTGCTCGTCCCGGAGTGTTTCGCGTACCTCGGCCCCGAGAAGGGGAAGGTCGGCATCGCCGAATCGCTGGACGATGGAGGGCCAATCCTCGAACGCTGCCGAGACGCTGCGCGCGATGCCGGGATCGATGTCGTCTACGGCGGCTTTTGGGAGAAGGGTGAGCTTCCGAGCAAGGTGCGCAACGCCTGTGTCTACATGCGTCCGGACGGATCGATTGCCGCCGTCTATCGAAAGATCCACCTCTTCGATGTCGACCTAGCCGACGGCACCAAGTTGCTCGAGTCGCAGACGGTCGAGCCCGGTTCCGAGACGGTCGTGGTAGGCGCTCCGTTCGGAACGCTTGGCCTGAGCGTTTGCTACGATCTTCGCTTTCCGGAGCTCTATCGCCGACTCGTCGATGCTGGAGCGATCGCGCTTGCGATCCCTGCGGCATTCACGCTCACGACCGGCAAGGACCACTGGCACGTTCTGCTTCGCGCCCGAGCCATCGAGCAGCAGTGCTATGTGCTGGCTGCGGCGCAGACGGGCCGCCACTACGGAGAGCGCCGTTCGTACGGCCATGCCCTGATCGCAGACCCATGGGGCACGATCATCGCAGAATGCGGTGAGGGCGAAGGGGTTGCCGTAGCGCCCATCGACCCAGCGTACGTGGCTGAAGTCCGCCGCGCCTTGCCGAGCCTCGAACATCGCCGCGTCTAATGCACGGCCAGCGGGGTCACGCCTACTTGGGAAACCAGGGCATGAGGCGGCTCGTCGTTCGCTGGTAGTCGACGTAAGCCGGATACTTGCGGGCCGAAATCTTCTCGGTGAGGCCCGTGGAACCTTGAAAGAGCAGGGAGAGGAGAAGGGCGCCGCTGATGGTCCAGTTGAGCCAGCCAGCCCCGGCCGCGACCGAGAACAGATAGTAGGTCCACCAAATCGCCTGCTCGCAGAAGAAGTTCGGGTGCCGGGAGTAGCGGAAGAGCCCGGTCGTAATGAAGTCCGCGGTCGGTGTCTCGCCCCTCGCGATCGCGGCGTATTTCGCGGTCTGGAACTTCCATTGCTGCTCGTCGGCGATGGTCTCGCCGAGGAAGAAGGCCACAAACGCGATCGCGGCCAGGTAGTCGAGCGGGTTCAGCGGTTCTCCAACGGCTTGGTACGCCGCGTACGAGGGCACCACGATCAGGAGCAAGAGGTAGTTCTGAAACGGCGCCAAGAAGGTCGCGTTCAGGACTTGAAACCAAACGGGTCCGATCTTTTCTTGAATCTCCTTCCAGCGATAGTCCTCTCCGCCCGGCTTGTAGCCACCCTTCCGCGTGAAGTTGTAGGTGAGCCGGACTCCCCAGAGCACCGCGAGCGCGGCCATCAGGTTTAAACGCGGGTCGTCAAACCCGACATACGCAGCGAAATGCACCGCAAAGAGCGGCGGCGTGATCGACCAAAGGCGGTCGACCCAGGAGTACTCCTTCGTGATCAACGAAAGCACCCAGCAAAGAAGCGCCAGTGCGCCAGCTGCCCAAAGTGCGCTCGTGAGTGGATCGGTTTCTCGGTAAAGCTCCAACAATTCCATCGCTGCTGACCCTCGGGCCCGCGCACCCTGGCGCAAGCAGAAAAAAGCGACCGGCTCCCTCAGACTTCGTAAAGGACGTCCAAGTAGCGTTCAAGGAGGTCGGTGACCACACCCTGGACCGGAATGGTGTTTGCCATGCCGTATACGGGTGCCATGCCCCCTTCTTCGCTGGGGTGTGCCCTGGTGTGCTCGACCGCCGCCCGCAGATCGGTGAGAAAGCGTTCGGCGACGCCATCCTGGGTGTGCCGCAGGGTGACCGCGATGTGAACGGCCGCTGGCTTGTGAAGGCCGTTGAGATTCCAGCTTCGCTTCGTCATGAAGTCCATGATTCGATAGATGTCGAGCTCATCGGAGCCAAAGGCGATCACCCAGAGCGGCTTGCCGAGGACTTTGAGCCCTGGGATCGCACGGATTCCGTCGCGAATCCTGGCCCCGGTTTCGAGAATCCGGCGGCTTGCGTCGAGATAGCCCCGCTCGCCCATGGACATCATCGCGGCCCAGCAGGCGGCGCTGAGCGCGCCCGGGCGGCTTCCAGCGAACGTGGGCGAGAAATATAGGCCGCCGGGCCAATCGCCCACCTTGTAATACTGATAGTGTCGGAGATCGTGGTTGCGATAGAGCACCACGCTGGTGCCCTTGGCGGCGTATCCGTACTTGTGCGTGTCCACCGAGATCGAGGTCACGCCGGGTAACCGAAAATCGAATGCCGGAACGTCGTAGCCGAGCCTCTCGGCCCAGGGGAGGATGAAGCCTCCTAGGCAGGCGTCGGTGTGAAAACCGATTCCGCGCTTTCGAGCGAGCTCCGAGAGCTCTTCGATTGGGTCGACCGCGCCGTGCGGGAACGAAATCGCCGAGCCGACGACGCATATCGTATGTCGGTTGATCGCTTTCCCGGTCGCGGCCACGTCGGCCCGGCAATCCTCGCCAACCGGGACCTTGACGAGCTTGATTCCGAAGTACTGGGCCGACTTGTCGAAGGCCGCATGCGCCGTACTTGGCACGACGAGCTCGGGGGAAGTGATCCCCTTCATGTCGCGGGCCCAATCGCGGTAGCTGCGCATCGCCAGCATGATGCTTTCCGTCCCGCCGCTCGACACCGTGCCGCAGACCTGAGCGTCCACGGCATGCTGAGCGCCCAGCATGTTCGCGGTCATGGATACGATTTCCGCCTCGTACTTCGCGATGCTCGGCCAAAGATCGGAGTGAAGCGGGTTGGTTTGTGAAGTGATGGCGTACGCCTCGTTGAGAAACGCGATGTGCTCCGGGTCACCGTGATACACGGCGCCAGAAACGTAGCCCTCTTGCCAGCGTGCAGCCTCCCTGCGTTCTAGCCGACGGATCTCGTCGAGAATGTCCGCGCGCGCTTTCCCATCCTCGGGCAGCGAGGCATGGCTCTCGACCTCGCCGGCATACGGCTTCGCCGACTTGCGAAGCTCTTCCATGATCGGCGCGTACTCCGCCTCGAGCTTCTCTTTGACGATCGGGAAACGTTTTGCGTATCGGTAGATGCGCGCCGCCAGAGGTTCGAGGGGCCCCAGGCGGACGCTCGCAAGGTCCTTGATGTCCATGAGCCCTGAGTACCGCAGGACGGGGGCGTCGGCCAGCCTGCTCCAAACGCTAGCCGTTGAGCCGCTTGTACATGGCCTCGCTGTTCTTTTGGATCTCCAAAAAGGCCTTGAACAGCTCGTCGTAGATCGCCCGGTGCGCTTGGTTCGGCATGTACCGTTTCTCGATGGGGACGCGCGAAGCGATGTCTTCGACTTTCAACTTGCCGAGTCCGACGGCAGCTACGAAGGCAGCACCCCGGACGTTGGCCGAAAGCGGATCGGCGACCTGGTCGATCGGGCGATCGAGCACGTCTGCGAAGATCTGACACCAGAGATCGGACTTCGCACCTCCACCGATGAAGCGTAGTCCCTCGAACGGACGGCCGATGAACGATTCGACCCCTCCCATGAGCCAACGGGTGTTGTACGCAACCCCTTCCATCACGGCGCGGATCATGTGCGCGCGCGTGGTTCGAAGGGACACGTTCGAGAACGCCGCTCGCAGGTACGGGTCGGCGACCGGCGTGTGCTCTCCGTAGAGCCAGGGCGTGAAGATGAGCTTGTCGGCGCCCGGCGGTGTCTCTGAAGCCAGCTTTCCAAATCGTTCGAACACGTCGTCTGGCGGGGGGCCAGGGTCGAGCGCGTCGTCCCGACAAAATACGTCGTCACGAAGCCAGGTCATGCATGCCCCGGCGGTCTCCTGCTCGTTGCCGATGAAGTACCGGCCCGGAAGCGCAGACGGCAGTGACGCCATGTTGTGCACGATGTCGGTCTTCTTGAAGGGGACGTGGCAGGTCAGCCAAGACGAGGTCCCGACGTAGATGTGCCCCTCGAAGTCCCCCACCGCTCCCGAGCCGACCGCGGCCGCGGGCACGTCCGGAGTGCCCCCGACGACTTTCGTGTCCTGTCTCAAGCCCAGCTCCGCCGCTGCCGTCGCGGTGAGCGTACCGATCACGTCGACGGCGCGCTTCAGATCGGGGAGCTTCTCTCGGGGCAGGGTCGTCTGCGCGAGCAGCTGATCGTCGTAGTGGATGTTGTCGATGTCGCGGTTGTTGGTCACCCAATGGAGCGCGATGGAATCGGTGGTCGCGAGGAATTGACCGGTGAGCCTGAGGTTCAAGTAGTCCTTCGGCTCCATGAACTTGTATGCGGCTTCGTAGACATCGGGCCGCTCGTGCCGCAGAAACAAGATGTGCGCGACCGGCTCCTTGCCCGCGAGGCTCGGGACGCCGCCGGTCTTCCGAATCCAGCTCTCGAGCTTGAGCGCGCCGTACCCCTGTATCCGAATCAATCCCCCTGCGACCTCGGGCACGTACTTGGCACCCCGGGAGTCCAACCAGATGATCGCGCGCGAAAGCGCGTTGCCCTCCTGGTCCACCGGGACCGTACCGGCCCATTGCGAGGTCACCGCCACGGCGAGGATCTGCTCGGACGGCACGAGATCGCGATCGGTGATCCGCCGCGTTGCCGCCACGATCGCGCGCCACCAGTCATCCGGGTCTTGTTCGGCGCCTCCGCCGTCGCTGAGGAAGAGCTCGGTGGACTCCACTTCCGAGGCGAGCACCTCGCCGTCCGTCGTGACCAGGGCGACCTTTGGTCCACTCGTCCCGAGGTCGATGGCGAGAATGCATTCAGGGGTCACGGTCGCTTCAATCTGGCTAGTTCTGGGCAGCCGTCTCTACCGCCTTGAGGAGGCTCTTGCTGTAGACGCCCTGCTGGGCGAGTCGCTCTCGCGCTTGGTTCGCTGCCGCATCCCAGGCCGCCTTGTTGGTGCTCGTGTCGACCTCGCTGATGCCTCGCCCGAGCAAGGTTTGATAGGCACGTGCGTCGTCTCGGCCGACGATCTCGTCGAGCTTCGACGCAGCGCGCTTGGCGGTGTCGAGCAACGTCTTCTGATCCGCGGCACTGAGCTCGTTGAACTTCTTCTTGCTGATGATCGAGCCTCCAACGATGATGTTGAAGTTGCTCGTGCTCATGTAGCTCAACTTCGTGTACCACTGGAACGCGACGGCAGCCATTGCAGACGCGGGAACGACTTCGAGCTTCCCATCTTTGAGGCTCGGGAACACCGCGGACGCACCGACGCGCACCGGATTTGCACCGAGTGCCTTGACGTATTCGAGCGCGACCGCGTTTTCTTTGCCAGCCCACGCTGGCTTTCCGGCGAGGTCGCTGGGCGAGCGGAACTCCGTCGAGGAAAAAACGCGGTTCTTGCCGCCGTCGCCCCAGGCGAGCAGCTTGAATCCGCCATCCTCGATCAACCCTTGAAGCGTGGCGTCGAGCTTCTCCCGAACCCGATCGAGCTCTGCGTCGTCCGTCAAGAGCCCGGGGGCAGTGAGAACCTGCAGCTCAGGGGCGACCATGCTGAGGCCAGTGGTCGCGACGCCCGCCGCGTCGAGCTTGCCGGCCTTGATCCTCTGGACCAGGTCGCGGTCGCTTCCTTCACTTCCGCCCGAA
Organism: uncultured delta proteobacterium; assembly: GCA_963786865.1. GTDB lineage: Bacteria > Myxococcota_A > Polyangia > Polyangiales > Houyiibacteriaceae > SG8-38. The sequence goes on from CAWBAV010000016.1 coordinate 81,993, forward strand.
AAGACCCGGAGCTCCACTCGACCCTCGGTCTCCTTTTCGAGTGTGCGGCTCCAAGCCTGGAGAACCTTGACGAACGAAGACCCCGGGGGCGCCAGCGATGCGATGCGGATGGTGGTCTTCGGCGTGGCAGGAGCCTGCGAGACGGCGGCGCGCCCTGGTACGAACAGCGCGGCGATTGTCAGAGCGAGGATTAGCTGAAACTTGCGGTGTTGCATATGGCCTCATGATTGGACGGCCGGAGGCCGGCGGTTGTTCACTTCTCTGTGGCTAGCCTGGCGACCTCGTCGAGCAGGCTCTTGCTGTAAACGCGGCCGGCAAGCTGCTCGCGCGCCTTCTTGGCCACCGCATCCCACTCGGCCTGGTGGGGGGTCAGGTCGACCTCCGTGATTCCCCGCTCGATCAACGTCTGGTAGGCGCGCTCGTCGTCGCGGACGACGATCTTGTCCATCGCGCGCGCGCCGCGCTCCGCGGTATCGAGCAGGATTTTCTGGTCCCCCGGCGTCAACTGATCGAAGATCTCTTTCTTGATGATCGATCCACCGATGATGATGTTGAAGTTCTGCTTCGCCATGTAGTTGAGCTTGGTATACCACTGGATTGCGACGGCCATGATGCAGGACGAGGGCACGGTGTCGATCATGCGCGTTTGCAATCCACCATAAACCTCGTTCGCACCCACGCGCACCGGATTGGCGCCGATGACGCCCAGGTACCCGGCGAACACCGGGTCGTCCTTCCAGGCCCAGGGCCGCCCGCTCTTCAGGTCTTCGGGACGCGCGAACTCTTCGGTCGAGAAGAGGCGATTCTTGCCTCCATCTCCCCAGGTGAGCAGCTCGAACCCTGCATCTCGGAACATCGTCTCGAAGCGTTCTCGGAGCTTCGTGCGAACGTAGTAGAGCTGCTCCATCTCGGTGATCAGTCCCGGCGCGGTCAAGACGAGAATCGGGCGCACGACCATACCCATTCCGGTGGTCGTGATCCCTGCAGCGTCGATTTGGCCGGCGCGTATCTTGCGTATGAAGTCGCGCTCGTCGCCCTGACTGCCTCCGGTGTAGAACCGCAACTCCGCGCGACCCTCGGTTTCTTTCTTGAACTGGCGGCCCCAGGCTTTCAGGATCTTTCCGAACGCCGAGCCCGGGGGAGCGAGTGAAGCGTACCGAATGACGATTGGCCCGTCGGCCGTTGCTTTGGAGACCGAGGTTCCGGGCAAGAAAAACGCGGCCAGGGCGAGCCCGATCACCAGAGTCTGCTTACAAGTTCTCACTGCCGATTCCTTACTATAGGGCGAGGCCCGGAACCAATCGCCGTCTGACGAAAGCTCTGAGCTCCTGCTCGCTTCGCCGGGGCTCGGGAGAAGCGAGAAGCGAGAGGATCATCCTGAGCATGAATTCCATGGACTCGGTGGCTTCGGCGTCGTCCCAGCCCGACGCCTCGATGATCTCGCTGAAGGCGACGCGCGTGAAGGTGATCGATGCGGGCTCGGTGAATCCGTGCAGAACGCTCGCGTCGAACAGAGCCGGCTGCCAGACCTGCCGGAGGACCGGGTTCTCCTGAATGGCTTGCAGGGTGAACACGGTCGCTTCGACGACTTTGTCGGCCGGGTCCGGGAATGCTCGGATCTTCTGCTGCACTTCGCTCGCGAGACGGAGCCCCGCTTGAAGCAGCACCGAGCGGATGAGCTCTTCCCGATCTTTGAAGTATCGGTACACGGTGGGGCGGCTGACTCCAGCTTCGAGCGCGACGTGAGCGATTCCAGTGGCCGCGATTCCGTTGCGCGCCACGCAGCGCGCCGCGACGGCAAGCAAGCGCTCGCGCGCGGCGGTAGGCTGGGGAGGGTCACCATCCCAGGCCTCTCGTTGCTTGCTTCGAGGCTCGTCGTCGGGGCAGCTGTAGTTCATCGATTCGCCTCAGGCCGCCCGGCAGATGTCCGGACCAGCCGGTCATAGCACCCCTCTTCATTCTTTGCACTGCTCACCAGAGTGACCAGTAATTGCCGAGAAGGACCTGGGCCGCAATGAGCGCGTTGGTGACTCCATGAGCGACGAACAGTCCGCGTACGAGTGATGTCGCGACCACTCTCAGCATGAGTGTCACGATGCGAATGACGTTGAACAGGCAGACCGCGACGACCTCGAGCGGCAAGAGCAACGGCGCATGCGGAAAACGGAAGCGATGGCGGAACGCAACCAGGTAGGCGCTCAGAAAGACGACGACGAGGCCAGCCCAGCTTTTCCCAAGATCAGGTACGTCAGGCCGACGCTACGCGACGTTGGAGAGCTAGGCGAGGTCCTCTACCCGGCGACGCGACGCGATGTACGCGACTCCACCGAGCAGAAGAACCATCGCGCTCCCTGCGGCACTCGGGTCGAGCTCGGGCACTCCGAATCCGCTCTTGGGCTGATGACGGCGGACATGTCGGTGGCTGTTTCGCTGGTTGTTCCAGCCTCGGGCGGCAGCCTCGGGGGTGGGGCTCAGCATCCATGCTCCGATGACGAGCGACAATCCAAGCAGCAAACGCTTCATGACTTCGATACTCCTGTTTGCGTCGAACGGATTACAACGCTTTACATATGTACGGCATCGAGGAGGAAAAAGCAAACCCACTGCGAGAGAAAACCGCACGCATCTATTGATATTGGGCTCGCTATTCATGCCCACTGAGCGGTCCGGGAATGTTGCGATCGCGGTTACAATCGGCCTGCTCGGGCGTGCCCCGAATGCCCCATGGGTCTGATTGCCCGGAAGGCAGTCGTGAGCTCGCGTTCCGAGCTCGCGAATCGACCTCCTTGATTTGCCCCGGGTTCTCAGCACGCGCGCGGGGCCTGTGAGGTGCATCACAGGATCGTGGCTTTACCCGACAAGTGTTCCTCTAAGGTTTGCTACAGCGGAAAATTTCCGTGAAATTGTCATTCAGGAGGCCCTCATGGCTTGTCGATGGCTTGGAGTGATGTTGCTCGCGGCGGCGTTTGGAGCCGGCTGCGCGGACGCGGGGACGGGGGGTCCACGCGGCGATGCGGGTGTTGGCGGCACCGGCGGCGGTGGAGGCATGGCCGGCGTTGGGGGTACGGCCGGCGTCGGTGGGTCTGGGGCGACGTGCACGACGAACGTGCTGTGTGCCTGCCTGCCCGAGCGAACGTTTCTGCGATGGGACTGACGACTGCTCGGTCGGATTCGTGTGCATCGAATCAGGGTGCGACAGCCTCGACGGCGTTCCGATCAAGCACTGCGTGTTCGGTGGCGGCGGTGCCTGCAGCACTACGGCGGACTGTCCTCCTGAGCGAGAGTGCATGGAAGTCAGCGACGAAGGCATGCGCTGCATCAAGACTACGCCGGGTTGCACGACACGTTTCGATTGCGTCCCTGGTTTCTCTTGCGAGAACGGAGCCTGCATCGATCGCCGGGTGCCATGCGACGTGGATGGTGACTGTCCCAAGAACCATCTATGCTTCGGCGCGATAGCTTCCGAGTTTTGTGTGCGCATTCAAGTGGACTGTGCCGAAGATTTCGATTGCTTCGGTCTCGCCCCCTTTTGCGCAGACATCGACGGCGACGGAAACAAGGAATGCGCAGGTGTATTCGATCCGAATGCTCCCTCGCTTGAAGCATGCCTGAATGCAAGCTGCGTCGACGATGCAGCTCCAGTCTGCGAAGCCGGAGCCTTCAGCAGCACAAGCGAATGCGGACAGTACGGGCCGTGCCTGAGCGCTGACGACTGCGCCGCGGGCTCGAGCTGCGTCGGTCTGTGGCCCGACGGACGCAAGGAATGCGTGCCCAGTGGCGGGAGTTGCTCCAGTTTCACCGACTGCCCGGTTCGACAGGTTTGTGCCTCGCCACGCGAAGGCGGACCGCCAAGTTGTCAGGTTGGGTACCAGCCATGAGCACGCTCCGAAGACATCGAGCGCAACGCCGCCAAGGGCCTCGGCACCTCGAAATGGGTGTTTGCGCTCCTGCTTGCGCTCGCCCTAGGGTGCGGTGATCCAGCCGACTCGCCGTTCTATGGCGGAGGGGGAACCAGCGGCTCGGGCGGCACGGCTGGCATGGGTGGCGCGGCAGGCATGGGCGGCGCGACTGGTATGGGCGGTACCGGTGGAATCGCCGGCACGGGCGGAAGCGCGGGAACCGGAGGCTCAGGCGGCACGGGCGGTTCCGGCGGCTCGCTCGGCCCATGCGCCACGAATTCACTCTGCCATACCTGCCCCGACGACTTCCTCTGCGACACCGACGACGACTGCGCCTTCTCCGGCTACGTCTGTGTGGCATCGGGGTGCACGACCCATGCGGGCACACCGATCAAGCAGTGTCAGCCTTCCCGCGGTCCGTCGTGCGTGAACGACAACGAGTGCCCCAACGCCAAGCGACTACGACTGCGTGCCCGTGGGCGCAGGTCCCGAGCGCTGTGTTCGCGTCACTGAGGGGTGCAATCCGGCTACGGAGAGCTTCGATTGCCCACCCGGGTTTTCGTGTGACGGCGGCACTTGCGTGGATCGACGCCTGCCCTGCGACTCCTACCTCGACTGTCCGAAGAGCCATGTCTGCGTGACCACGTCGACTTCCAGCTACTGCGTTCGAACGCAGCGAACGTGCCGCGAGGACACCGATTGTGGAGGGTTCGCGGCAGTTGGCGAGTTCTGCGCCGACGTCGACGGCGACGGAGCCAAGGAGTGCGTGGGTGCGCTCGGAAGCACGGAACAGGCCTGCGTCAACGCCAATTGTGGTGGCATCGGCTCCTGTGTGCGAGTCGGGAGCCGTGCCGTCCTCGGCCTCGTGCGGCGACTTCGGCTTGTGTCTCGGTGACAGCGACTGTGACACGGGATTCGTATGCGTCGGGCTCTGGCAAGACGGACGCAAGGAATGCGTGCCCGCCGGCGGCACCTGCGATCGAGTGACGGACTGCCCGCTGCAGCAAGTCTGCGCGGCTCCCCGAGACGGCGGATCCCCCCGCTGCCAAGCCGGCAAGGAGGCAATGTGAAACCCCAAGCTCTGACCCCTTTCATCCTGTTTTCATGGGCTCTGGCCCTTCCGGCTTGCCAAGGTGGCGACCCAGGAGCGGTAGAAGCCAGCTACGGCGCCCAGGTCGCGCCGCCCGCCTCGTGCGGGCCCGGCGATCCCACCTGTAACGTCGCGCTCGACTATCCAACGCAGGCCGACCTGACCACGGAGAATTCGCAGAACATCGAATTCGCAATCGGCACCAACCAAATCCAGCTGGAGCCGGGTAGCGGGAGCATCGTCGATACGGACGCAGACGGGGTGCCCGATCAGGCCGACGAGTGCCCCGGACCTGGCTGGCGCCTTCCCTGCGACGGCGATGCCAGCAACGATGGAATCTATCAGACGCTCTTCTTCAAAGACGATCAAGAAGCGACCGTGCAGGCCGATCTCTCCATCAGCGGCTCGATCACGAGCGCCGATGCCTACATCTTGATGGACGCGACCGGCTCGATGACCGGCGAGCAGGTCCAGCTGCTCAAGGACCTGAGCTCGGGGACGTTCGTCAATCCGGCACAATGTGCAACGGGCGCGGGCACGGGCATCGTCGGCGGCTTGCAATGCGCCATTCCGGATCTCTGGATCGGCGTCGGCGACTTCAAAGAGGTCTCTTACCCGCCGCACGACGATCGCTATGACATGGCACCGTATCATCACTACCTCGATACGACCACCAACGTGCAGCACATGGTCGATGCGGTCTCCCAAATGATCGCCGACAACAACGACGACGTGCCCGAGGCGACGACGCAGGCGATCTACTCCGTAGTGACGGGCCTGGGCCTCGGGGATTTGGTGCCGAATCGAGGGTCCTGCCCTTCGACGCCCGCCGGGCGCTGGGGCTATCCCTGCTTCCGCCCAGGAGTTCTTCCGATCATCATCTTGGTTACCGACGCCGAAATGAACAACGGCCCGCGGCTAGCGAGCCCGACCTATGGCAATCCACCCTTCAATGGCGTTTTGGGTGGCAGCACGCGGCTCCCGCCGGTCGAGCAATCGCCGTACGTGCTCTATTCGAGCGATCCCTTCACGGCCTGGGATCTGGGCGACCTCGCCGCGACGTCCATGACGGTCATGGGTAGCACCAAGAACATGGGGAACGATGCCACCACTTGGGACAAGGGCGTTTGCAAGCGGGGCAGCGCTTGGTCCGGCTACTGGGGCGACGGACGCGATGCGTTCTTGAAGTTCTCCTTGAGCACCGCGAGCGACATGTTCATCAGCGGTCAGGGGACCGCCTATCCCACGACCAACGTGGCCCTTTTCGACGGGGCACTCGCCTACGTCGACTGCAACGGCGGGCCCGGCAGCGGCGACTACTGGGGTCGTCTCACACGTACGCTCGGGACGGGCGATTGGTATGCCGTGTCCGACGGAGCGGTCAGCACGAGCTCCTCGGTCGCCGAGCGGCGCGGCAACTTTCAGCTCAGATTTCACAATCTCACCGCCGATCCGGTCGGATATCCGAGTTGGGACACGGCCGCCTTGCCCATCCCGTGGACGGCGGTGGAAACGGAGCTCTCGGCGCGCAATGTGAACTTCGTCAGCGTCGTCAGTCCGGGAGTGGACGGCACGTACCGTGCCATCCCCGATGTGACGGAGCTGGCCAAGATCACGGGCTCCGTCGATCAGGATGGCAATCCTTACCTGCAGACCATCGCGGGCGACGGCTCGGGACTCTCGACGCGCGCTTCTCGACGCGGTGCGGGCGCTCGTGGGCAACACCCGCCGAGATATCTCCTTCGTGCCCGAGGACAATCCGACGAGCGTTTCGGTCGACGAATCTCTCTTCGTGAAGAACGTCACCGCCTCCTCGTGCCCCACGACCGGACTCAACAACTGTCTCGGCGGAGTGGACACCCCTGTCTGCAACGACTGCCTGCAGGGCGTCGAGGTCGGGTTCCGGTTCCGGCTGGGGAATACGACGGTGGCGCAGGCGGTCACGCCCCAAGTCTTTGATTTCGAAATGGTTGGCTATGCCGGAGCGGCCGAGATCGGGCGCATCCCGGTGCGCGTCATGATCCCCGAGGCCGGCGGCTCGTACGGGTCCGGCTACTACCAGAACACCTACGACTCCGACGTGGTGTGCGAGATGCCGCCCGAGCGCCCCGACTGGGGCACACTGGCCTGGTCCGGCTCGACGCCGTCCGACAGCAGCGTCGAGTTCGAGATCTACACGGCCAACACGCTGGAGGAGCTCGACACGGTGATCCCGGTGTCGATCAAGTATCCCACCGATACGACTGCGCAGAGCCTACGACGTCGGCCAGGAGCTCATCAATGGCGGGCAAGAAAACTGGATGCCGTTCCTTCGCGTGCGCGCCAAGCTCAACGCCTCGAGCGACAGCCTCAGCACGCCGACCTTCGAAGGCTGGTCGATGGAGTTCAACTGCATACCGTTTGACTAGCGGCGCCGCGGATCAGCGGGTGCCGCCCTGGATCAGGGTGAGCATCGGCTTCGGCGCATAGCCTGCCACGTAGCCGCTTTCCTCGGCCACGTAGACCCAGCCGCGTTCGTCGACCCGCATCAGGTCGGGGACCAGGTCGCAAGGCAGGCTGAGGGAGAGCCGCTCACCGTCCGCGGGGCGGACGACGTGCACGGAGGACGCCGGAACGAAGAGCGCACCGCCGCGAAGCACGGGCTCGAGCCGACGCGGGATTTCGTCGGCGAGCGCGTCCGCGAGGTTGGCGCTCCAGCGCAGATTGCCGGTGCGCACGTCGAGCGCACTGAGCTGGCCGAACGGTGCGTTGACGATCCAGGTCTCGTCGAAGGTCAGGCCTGCGCCACCGATGCCGAGGCCCGGGTCGCGGGTCTGCCAGAGGGACTCGCCGGTTTGAAGGCAGTGCGCGGAGAGCTTGGCCTCGTCGCCAGCCGTCGAGACCAATACGACGTTTGCGGCAGCGCAGGGGTCGGAGGTTGGAGGCCCCGGGAGCTCGCGCTGCCATCGCGGTTGGCCGCTGTAGAGATCGATGGCGAAGAGCGCACCTTCGCGCCGGCCTCGGACGGCCGCAGCGACGACCGTTTCGTTGCTGACGAGCGGTTTGAACTGAAAGCAGCCCCGTTCGGCGAAACGCCAGACGTCTTCGCCCGTCGCGATGTCGAGCGCGTGGATCGCCTCCTCGCCGCAGGTGACCAGGAGGACTCGGCCCACCTTGGTCATTCGAAACTCTCCACCGCTTCGCGAGGCGAAACGCCATCGAGGCTCTCCGGTACGCACGTCGATTGCGACGAGCCGATGGGCGCCTTCGGTCAGGACGGCGATCGGCGGCAGCTTGTCCCCGCCAGCCATCAAGCCAACCGCGGGACCTCCGATCCGTGGGCTGATCTGGGTGGAGCAGTACGGCTCGCCGTCTTCGACGTTGCAGAGCTCGACCTCGCCCTCGGCCGACAAGCGGATCAATGCCGAGCCCGACATCAGCGTCGTCGATGCTTGACCGGGGCGTGCCCAGAGAACCTTTCCGTCGTCTCGTGACACGGCCACGACGTGGGTCTGGGTGGCGATGACGAGGCGATCCCCGCACATGAAAACCGAGTTCGCATCGAGACCTTCGAGGCAGATGCGCCAGCGCTCGTCGAATTGAAGGGAAGGGAGTCGGCTCGGCAACGCCAACTGCTCTGCGTCGCCATCTGGGTGCATGCGCAAGCGGTCGGGATCGAGGTTCACGAAGCTGTCGGCGCTCCGACGCGAACGAATCTCGCGGCGAAGCGCGCGCACCTCTTGCCGCAGCGCACGGACGCGGAGGTTTCGGCTCTGGCCTCGGTCCGAGGCGACCAGGCTTCGCAGAAGATCGTTGGCCAGCTTGAGAATCGGGAGCGCAGCCTCGGCGATCGTCAGGGAGGTGGCCGTCGAGATCCCCGCGCCCTTCCGAAGAGAGCTCGACGCTCACCAGTTGATGAGAAGACTTGCGCATCGCGACCTGGAAGCTGCCTGCCCTGAGGCGCACGTGGGTCGGGCGCGTGCTGTCCCAGGAGTCCACCAAGGTCCGCACAGCGACGACCATTCGATGCGCGGCGAGCATGATTGGCCCTCGCATCAACGAAAGCCGTCTCCCTCGGACGAACGCCCAGAGATGTCCGTCGAAGAGGAGGGCATGGACGTCCGCCCGGGCCGATCGCCCCTGTGACGACCCTGGATCCGACGACGAGGAGGACGGATAGACCGCCGCCTCGTACCCAAACGCCAAGGGCACGTGCTCTCCGGGAGTGTCGAGCTCTCCGCCGCGCTGGTTCATCGGCGCGACCGAGCCTTCCGGGTCCGGTGTCATCTTGGTGGCCAGGGCCCGTTCGGCGACGCGAACCGCGATCTGCCTTGCCGTTGGGTCGATCTCCTCTCGAGCGACGTCGAGCATCGATTGCGCACAGCTATCGAGGAGGCGACGAAGTGGAATCGCTCGGTCCAGTTGATACACCACCGGTGCGCTCGCGGTTCCGTAACAGCTGACCAGCACCGAGTCCCCGCGGCGAACCAGGGCGTACTCGACCGCAGCCGTCGCCAGAGGCAGGAGCGCTTTTCGTTTGGAGCCGATCGCGAGCGCAGCGGCAGCCGCCGTGAGCTCGGGCAAGGCCGGAATTTCCACGTCGAGCTGTCCGCCTAGCAGCAGACGCTGAATACCGGAATCAGTCCGTTTTTTTGCGGTTGAGAGGGATTCGTCCAAGGGGGCGACCATGTTAATTTTCCAACGCGAGCGGGGACGAAAATGGTACTTGCTGCGTTCAACTTGGATCCAAAAAAACGCGCGTTGGCGCATATGTTGACAGCGCATGGTTGCGATGGGCAGGGGAGCCATCGCTCTCTCCGAGGAGGCTCCGCATCGCCGAATCGAATGCTTCCAGGGAGTGCTCGTCTGCGAGATAGCTTCGAGCGGCTTCACGTAGAGCCATTTGGGTATCGCGATCTTCGAGCACGCGCCGCGCGCCGGCAGCGAGCGCTTCGGCGTCGTCGTTGCGAGCTCGGACACAGGCTTCCCCAAGAGGCATGTCGGCGGTGGCCCTCTCCATTGCGACGACGGGAAGCGAGCGTGCAAATGCGTCGAGCATCTTGATCGGGAGACCGCCTTCGGTTCGTCTTGGAACCCAGCTGAGGTCGCTGGCGGCATGGGCCTCGGCGCGGGCCCGCTCGCTGTCGAGGTGGCGGACGTGTACCGCATCCGAAACGCCTAGGCTCCGCGCGTGACCCAGGGCGGGTGAAGGATCCGATTCGGTCGCAAGCAGAAGGCACGCGCTCGGATGGCTGCGACGGAGGATGGCCAGGGCTTCGATCATGCGCTCCCAACCCTGGTAAGCGTCGAGATTGCCGGCGTAGAGGCAGACCTCGGCGCTTTCGGCGAGACCGAGCCGGGAGCGGCTTTCGGCTCTGCCGGGCGGAGCCGAGATCTGCGGGCTCCAGGGCACCGGAAGGTAACTGACCTCAGGTCCCAGGATCCGGGCGAGCGAAGGCGCGACGGCGGCGACGCCTGCGGCCCGCCTCCGGACGAGTCCTTCGAAACGTGCAGCGACCAGGCTCACGAGCTCACAGGGCAGACTCGGGAAGTACACCGGGAGCTCATGCGCGAGGGAGGTATGCGCGACGTAGTAGACCGGAGCGACCCCCGCTGCGAGCGCGGCCAGCGCGGCTTCGATGTGATGGGCGACGATCGCTTCCACCTGGAGGTGGCGTGCAAGGCGGCGGGTTTCGAGCACGCACCGGGCATCGAGCGCCAGCTTTCCCCAGGACGGACCGGAGCGCAGCGAACGCACCTTGGGAAAGTCCGGGATGCGGTGGATCTCGTACGGCGCCTCGAGCGGGTATCCTTCGTGCGCGTACGTCAGAAGATGCACCGAGCGGCCCGTTTTCACGGAAGCGTGGAGCATCGCCGCGATCGCCGCCTGAGTGCCCTGAAAGCTCGGGAACGGGAGACAGGCGAGATGGACGATCATTCGATGTAGCCCAGTGCGCGGAGCCGAGATTCGATGAGACCTGGATTCCCTGTTAGATCCGATCGAACCGGGCCTCCAGGAGGGAGCGTTTGTGCCGGGGCGCCGTCCGCGTCGCGCATCGCCTCCCAGAGAATCCGCCCTTTGAACAGAAGGGGGACCGAGAGTCCCAGTCGGCCAAGGAGGGTCGCCGTCACGTCCGTGATGTGTGCATCGATCCGGCCGGCTGGGCGAACGTTCGGACCGGCCATCGCCATGAAGCCGTGCGAGCGGTGACTGCCGGGGAGGCTGCGGCCCTTCTTCCCGAGCTTTTCGTACTCGGCAAGCTTGCGGAAACAGCGCCCGGGCCCGCCGCTCGGCATCAGATTGTACGAGTAGCCTGCGTCGAGGTGCAGATCGAGCAAGAGATCCGGCGCTCGTTCCAGGTACGGGCCGTCGAAGATCTCCTCGCGGGGAATCACGTTCCGAAAGACCGCTTCGCCGGTCCAGGGGTCACGGGTTCCAAGAAGGGCGGCGCGGACGCGAAGGATCGTCTCGCGCCTGGCTTCGGGTCGGACGATGCCCCGGGGCTCGCGGCCTCGGATGTTCAGAGAAATGCCCGGGAAGTAGTTGAGCTCGTCGCTGAATGCGAGGCTCTGGCTCATGTCGATCGCCCCATACCGCACGTTCGATTCGAGGCGGCTCGGCAGCCAAGCGTTGCCCATGCGAAAAAGCCGTTCACGCAGCCGGGGCGGAAGGCGCCTCAGGGCGATTTCCTTCAGTCTCCCGGAGCTGAGCCTTTGCTTTTTGCCGAAACGAAGAAAGCCGTGCTCGCACAGAAGGCGGTTGAGATAGAGCACTTTGTCCGACGAGCCCCCGGAGCCATGGTCGCTCAGCACCGTGAGCTCGCTGGCTTCCCCGCCCGCGGATCGCACGAGCGCGCCCAGCGCGCGATCGAGGGCCTCGTAGACCCGCCTCAGAGCCTGTCCATCCTCTGCGGAGACGCTCGCGGGCCTGCGCGGCGAGCTCGGATCGTGGTGTGCCCATAGATAGTGGGATGCGGTGTCGCTCTCGCCGAAGTAGAGGGCGAAGACGTCCCAGTTCTCTTTCTCCAACAACCACTTCGCCCAGTCGGTCTTGCGGGCGATGCGACGCTCGAGCTGGGAGGGCAGCCGTTCGATCCAGCCTGGAGCATCCGCGTGGAACTCGTCCACGTCGTCGAAGCTCGGCGTGCCGAATCTTCGCTTCGTTTCGTCGTAAAGAGATGGAGGCCACATGAACGAGCGGTCCGCTTCGAAAGCGACCGGTGCGTCCCAACCGCTGACGAAGATCCCATGTTCAAGCTGCTCGGGAGGCCAGGTCGCTGGGAAGCTGAGACACGCCGCGCGAAGGCCGAGTCGATCGAGCTGCCGAAACACCGTGGGCGCTTCCCGAACCGTTCCCGCCGTAAAACGCACTCGGTAACCCTCGCGCGTCGTGAAGTCGAACACGCCATGACGCGCCGGGTCCATACCCGTGAGGAAGCTGGTCCAATTGGGTAGGGTCGCCGGCGGCTGTACCGACTCGAGTGCGGCAAACGCGCCTCTCGTCATCAGACCGTGAATGTGCGGGAGACGCTCGGCGCCGAACTGCTCGACGAGCCCCAGGTCGAAACCGTCCAAGCCGAGGACTAGCGCGCGCGCACCCATCGGCGAAGCCTAGCGCGAAAGCCTCGAGGGGCAGCTTTCGCGTGAGGCGCAATTCGGGGAGGGTCCGGTGCTGCGCTCACTTCGTCCAGTCCCTGCCGAAGAGCTCCGGCGGCCGCGGAATGCCAAACGCTCCCAAGATGGTCGGCGCAATGTCGTAGATTTCGGCACCTTCCACGTAGCCGCGCGCGAGCGTCGCGCCGCCGCCCATGACGAAGATCCCGTTCCAGTCGTGATTGCAGCCGTCGGGTCCCGTGTCGTTCTCCGCGATCCTGAGGCGACCCGTTCCGATCGAGCCAATCGCGCGAAGCCTCAGATCATCGAAGTAGACCATGAGGTCCGGCGGAAAACCGCGCGCCTCGCGGTAGTCCTCTTCCGGAATCCGGACGGAGACCGCGATCGCGTTTCCCTCATCGTCGCTCAGGTTCTCGAGCGCATCGCGCAATTGCTTGCGAAGCGATCGCATTCGTTCCGGCGCGACGATTCCCGCTGGCTCGCGGCCCTCGACGTTCAGAAAGACTCGCGCGTAGTAGCCGCCTTCGGCCCAAGCGCGGGTGCGGGACCAATCGACGCGAGAATGATCGAGCGCGGACGACGCGTTGGGCGCCTCGACGAGTGACAGGTAGCCATTGCGTCTCAGCCATTCGTTGATGCAGAAGCCGCCGTGCATGGCGCGTGCGCCGTGGTCGCTCACGACGAGAACGCTGGTTCCTTCGCCGGTCCGTTCGAGGAGTCGACCGATGTTTTGGTCGAGCCGTCCGTAGTACTCGAGGCCTAGGTCTTTCCACGGGCCTGCCGGGTCGTACCCGGGATGTGTCGGGTCGATGTGGCGCCAGAACGCATGGTGAAAGCGGTCGAGTCCGATCTCTACCATCATCATGAAGTCCGGCTTCTCCTGCGCCCAGATGTGCTCGGCGATCGCGACGTGCTGCTCGGTCATCGCGACGATGTCGCGATAGATACGATCGAGATCGCCTGCCCGAAATCCTTCGATGTCCGCCCGATAGGGACCAAAGCGCTTCACGAGCTCGGCTTCGAGTCCCCGTGGAAAGCACCATGGCGCGTCTCCGCCCGGCCACATGAACCCCGAGACCATTTGACCTCGAACCGGAGTCGGTGGGTACGTGAGCGGGACGAACAAGGGAGCTACCCGGTACCCATGCTCCCCAAGCCAGTCCCAGGCGCGCTTCACGCGAACGTCCTTGCCGTCGGCCAGGCGAAGTCGAGTGTCTCCCTCGATGCGGTTTCGGAAACCGTAGAGACCAAGCTCGCCTGGGTCGCGACCGGAAAGCATCGAGGTCCATGCGGGCACGGTGATCGGCGGCTCTGAGCTTCGAAGCGGCCCCCAGGTCCCTCGTTCCATCAGCGCGCCTAGGTTCGGCATCGCGGCACGGTAGCGATCGAATACCAAGCCGGGCGCCGCACAGTCGAGCCCGATCACCATCATCCTCGGCTTGCTCATCGCCATCTAATGAGGATCGATGATGTCGGCCGCTTCGTAGATGGTGCGCTCGAGGTGGGTGAGGTCGAAAGGCTTTTCGATTCGGAGGTTGGGAACGCTTTGCAGGAAGTCGCGCGCGCGCTGCGTAAAGGCGCCTCCCGTCATGAATACAATCCGGTCGTTCATCGGCTTCGCGCGCTGAAGGGCGGCGCGGTACACGTCCATCCCGGTCATTTCGGGCATGATCAGATCGCAGAGGATCACGTCGTAAGCGTGCTCTCCCATCAGTGCGACCGCCTCACGGCCATCGTGGGCGGTGGTGACGTCGTGATCGACCAGCGCCTTCTGAATCAGTCGCGCGATGACCGGTTCATCGTCGACGACGAGAATCGAGAGCTTGCCGCGAGCGGCACGTCGGATCGCGCTCATGGATGGCGGTGGGACCGTGAGCGGACGTTGCGGACGCGATGCCTTTGGCAAGACCACTCGGGCCACCGTGCCCTGTCCAGGATGACTTTGAATTTCGATCGTACCTTCGAGCGAGTGCACGATTCGACGGGTGATCGAAAGGCCGAGCCCAGTTCCGCGGCCCGCCGGCTTGGTCGTCACGAACGGATCGAAGATTCGGCGCAAGAGTTGGGGCGAGATGCCAGGTCCCGTGTCTTGCACTTCGACACACACGCGGTCCTTCTCGGTGCTTCGCGCCCGGACCGTGATCGTGTTCTGCGCCAGGTCACCCGGATCGATCGCCTGGGCCGCGTTGACGATTAGGTTCAAGAACACCTGTCCGACGCGCGTTCGCGAGCCCCTGATATGGAGGCTGCCTTCTTCGTACTCGCGCAGCACGGTCGCACGGTGCTGGATCTCCGGCCTGGCGATCCGCAGCGCCGCGTCCAGTACCTCTTTGAGGTTCACCGTTTCGACTTCCACGCCCTCTCCGCCATGCGATAAGGATGTGATTTCATTTGCAATTACGCGAATCCGCTCGGCTCCTTCATAGGCCTCCTCGAGCAGCTCTCGGCTTTCCGGGGAAAATCGCTCTCCCGAATCTCGAAGCGAGCGCAGATGATTCCATACGAAGGTGAGCGGATTCTTGATCTCGTGAATGATGCTTGCGGTGAGCGTTCCGATTGCCGACATTCGCTCCGCCAGCAAGAGGCGTTGTTGCAGGTCTCGCTCCGCCGTCATGTCGACGACCGCAACGATCGCGCGCTGGAAACGGCCCTCTTCACACTCGACGAATCGCCAGTGCACGCGCACGTCCCGCGGCTCACGCGAGCATGTCATGATTGCAGTTTCGATCTGGACGTCGCGCTCTTTTCTGAATGCTGCGATCAGCACGCGAAGAAAGTCTGCCTTCGACTCTGGGGTGAGGAGCTCGAGAGAGCGTCGTATGCACTCCTCTGCGCTTGCGGCTCCAACCAAGGTCACCGCGCCCGCGCTCACGCGATGAATTCGTATGCGGTCGAGGCACTCCGCGAGAGCGTTGGGATCCTTCCTAACCAGATCCTTGAACTCGTTTGCATCGCGACAGCCCCGGGCTTCGATCCACTCGAGCGGTCGACGGAAGTCGAGGTCCCAGAGGGCGCTAGGAAGCAACTCCCAGCCGGGATCACCGCGGTCAGGTGCCGCTTCCTTCGATGGTTGAATGAGACGAACCATGAGCTTGTCCGTGATGACCCCTGGGCCGACGACCAGCGGATCCTAGCGAAGAGCAGGCCGCTCGACCAAAAGGCCGCACCGGTTTCCGCGCGGCCCCCTGATTTCAGGCAGGAACACGGTCCAGTGCGCGCCGCGCGTCGGCGACCAATCCCTCTACGCGACTTCGGGCGGCTTCTGCCAGGGCGCGGGCGTCGAGGTCTCCGGGCAGAGGCTCGCCCAGGTGCACGGCGATGCGGGTCCTCGGGCGCGCCGCCACTCTCGCGATGTGCCTGCCGAAAGATTCGCCCGAGTAGGGCACCGACGGCGCGTATGCGAGTCCGACCGGGATGATGGGAATCCCGAGCGATCGAACCGCCGCGAACGCCCCGGGATGGAACTCGTGCACGGAGTCCCCGGCGAACGTTCCTCCTTCTGGGAAGGCTACGACGGTACGACCTTCCTTTACACGGCGCCGAATCTCACGAAGCGCCGCAGCCCCGCTTCGCGGGTCACCACGGTCGACGAAGATCGTATCGCCGTGCTTCGCCAAGCGACCGAGAAGCGGCCAATCCGCCACGTCGTGGCGGCTCACGAGCACACCTCGAAAGAGAGAGAGCATGACCCCGATGTCGAGCGCGCTCTGGTGATTGGCGACGACTAGCGCTCCACCCCGCGCACTGTAGCGTCCCTCGACCCGGAGCTCCGCGCCGAAGACGCGGAGCAGGCCATGAGTCAATCGCCCCCGATAGCGATCGGCGAGATTTTCTTGCTCCGATGCCGGTGTCAGCGCCCGCCTTGCCTCGTATGTCGCGAGGATGCCAGCGGAGAACCCTATGAACGCTCCGGTGCGCAAGATCGCCCGGACCTTGCTCATTTCCGCCGCCCCCGAATTTGGGCTCGCGAGCTTTCGGGTTTGGTGGCAGTCTCGGCTCGTGTCGGCATCACTCGCACCGGGGTTCCTCGTCGCTGCACCGTCCATGCAGTGCCCCTTTTTCAATCATACGCTGGTGTTGTTGATCGATCACGGGAACGAAGGATCTTTCGGATTCGTCGTCAACCGCATGACCGACCTCGGCATTGCCGACGTCTTCGACGAGGTTGGCGTGAGCGGACCGGCCAGTGCCTCCGTGCACGCCCCCGTCATGCTCGGCGGACCGGTTTCGCCGGAGTCGGGCTGGATCCTGTACGATCCCGAAGGGGTGCCGCAGGCCTCGTCGGGTCAAACGATTGCAGTCGGTCCGCGAATCGCCTGCAGCGCCTCGGTGGAGCTCTTGGAACGCCTGGCTAGGGGAGACGGGCCCGAGACCTGCGCCATGATCCTGGGCTACTCGGGCTGGGGCGCCGGGCAGCTCGAAAGTGAAATGAAACAAGGCTCCTGGATTCCAGTCGACCTCGACTATGGCCTGGTGTTCGACACTCCGATCGAAAAGCGCTGGGAAGCTGCGCTCGCCACTCTTGGCATCGACCCAGCCCGATTGATCGACACCAAGATCGCCAGCGCCTGAGGGTTTCAGAGCTCTGCGCGCGTCCGTCGGCTTGTTCGGGAACGCGTCCGAGGCTAGTTCCCGGGGGATGGGGTTTCACCTCTACCGCCTCCTCGGCTTCATTCTCCTGGCCTCGTCTCTGGCGTGCGGCGGCAGCTCGAGCTCGAAGAAGGGCTCCACCCGGAAGTTGCTCGATCCGGACGACGATGCGCGCTCTGGCTACGAGAAGGCGCTCCTCGACTTCAGACGCGGCGATTGTCTTGCCGCCGAGCCGATGTTTCGCGAAGTTCGTCGCGAGTTTCCCTACAGCCGGTTCGCCGCGCTTGCGGAGCTCCGCATCGGGGACTGCCAGTTCAAGAACGAGGCGTACCCCGAGGCCATCCAGACCTACCGGCAATTCGTACGGATTCGACCGTCCCACAAAGAGATTCCCTACGCCCGCTTCCGTATTGCCGAGGCGTATTACAACCAGATTCCCGGTGGCTGGTTCATGACGCCTCCGGCCGCGGAGCGAGATCAGACCGCGGCACGCGATGCTCTCATTCAATTGCGCCGATTCGTCGTCGACTATCCAGACGACCAGCGTGTTCCGAAAGCCAACGAGCTCATGGACAAATGCATGAGCCTACTGGCGGCCCACGAGCTCTACGTCGCGCGTTTCTACCTCAAGCGAGACGCCTATCGTGGAGTGATCTCGCGACTCAAGGGTTTGCTCACCGCCTATCCGGGCAGCAGCGTGGAGCGGGAGGCTTTGCTCTTGCTCGGGGAAGTCTACCTCGAGGCGAAGGAGGTCGACGCCGCGAAGGAGACCTTCAACCAGATCATCCAGCGCTTTCCCGAGAGCGACGAAGCCAAGAAGGCCCGATCGAAGCTCGGTAAGCTCGGCTGAGCCCCCTGGCGCCGATTTCTGGCCAGCGATCCGGCCGATCGCTACCTTCGGGCCCATGGCTCCCTGGGCTCAACAGATCTTAGACGCGGCGAACGAGCACTATGATCGCGCCGACTACCCGCTCGCTCAGCCTTATTACGAGAAGCTCGTGCAGCAGGGGCTCCGATATCCAGACGTATTCAATCGACTTGGGGTGATCTACCATCTCGGAGGCCGGCTCCCGGAAGCGCGCTGGTGTTTCCAGCAAGCGCTCGAGGTGAACGGCGGGTACATGGAGGCTGCGCTCAACCTCACCGTGACCTGCAATGAGTTGGGCGAATACAAGTCGGGCGTTCGCACGCTGGAGCGTGCCCAGCGTCACGCGGATTCTTCGAATGACGCATACCGTCGGGGCAAGGTTGCCAACCTACATCGCTCCCTAGCTCGTGCATATCTGGAGATCGACCGACCCGAGGATGCCATGCACGAGTTCGGGCGAGCGCTCCGGCTCTGCCCCACGTTCCACGACATCCGGCTCGAGCTCGCGAAGCTGCTCCGATTGCGGGGTAACGCGCACGGGGCGCGCCAGGAGCTGACCCTGATTCTACAGTTGGACCCGGCGCACCACGACGCGCGCGCGCTCCTGGGCGTGATCGAGATCGAGACCGGCGACCGCAAGGAAGGGCTTCACCACCTTCGCGCCGTGATCGACCAATGCTCTGAGCATCCAGTCGCTCGGGCCTACCTCGAGCAAGCCGATTCGGACCTGCGCCGCGCATCCTGAGCCGCTCGGTCCAATCGTTTTGTAGGGGCCCCAAACGGTGCCACACTAGCGGCCACGTGCCACCGACCGTTCTCCTGCTTGACGACGACACCCAGTTCCGCTCGAGTGTCACTCCTGCGCTCGAGGCGCTTGGCCTTCGCGTGTTGAATGCGGCCAAGGGCAGCATCGCACGCGCCTGGTTGGAAGAAGAGGAGCCCTCGCTGCTCGTGGTGGACGGATTGCTTCCCGACACCAATGGGATCGCCTGGATCGAGGAGCTCCGCCGCGACGGATTCGACACCCCGATCATCTTCGTGTCGGCCTTCTATCGCGACCTCACCACGTTCAAGCATCTCACGCGCGATCTCGACGTTCTCAAGGTCTTTCACAAGCCGGTCACCGTGGATCGATTTGCACGCGAGGTGGCCAGCGCGGTTTCGGCACCACGCAGCCTTGCGCCTGCGGTGGCGCGCCCGGGCGCCGAGGCCGAGGATCTGATCCTCTTTCCAGAAGAGGCTTACGAACCTGGCGTCGATGCCGAGAAAGCCAAGCAGTCCTACCTGAGCCTGCTGCCGATTGCAGCCGACAACCTCACCGGCGCGATTCGTCGCGTGCACTCCGAGGCCGATCGAACGAGCGTCGTGGCCGAAGCTCTTCGTCAGGCCCACGATCTCCACGGCTCGGCGCAGACACATGGATTCGGCGAAATTTCCGATGCCTTGGGTCGAATAGAAGCCGAGCTTCGGCAGCTCCAGCACTCGGGTCGCCTCGATTGGACATCCATGTTCGAGTCGATCGACGCGGTCCGGGCTCACGCGGCCAGCGCGGCCGGCCGACCGGTCGACACTCGATTGACGGCGGCGGCGCCGCCTTCGGTCACCCCGGCCGCCAGCTTCTTCTTACACCGCCCGATTCCCGAAGATTTCGTGCCCACGGTGCTCGTGCTCGAGGACGACCCGGCCATGATCGCCTACCTTCGGTCGGCGCTCGACGAGGTGCTCGTGCACTTGAGGCCCGTTTCGACCGTCGAAGAGGCCCTCAAGATCGCTGGACGCAATCCACCCACCGCCGTCCTGGTCGGCTGGCCTCTCGAGGCACCGGATGCGCTTTCCCGCTTTCTACCCATGCTTCGCGGTCTGTACGGCTGCAGCGATACGCCGGTCATCATGCTCTCGCTCGACGATGATCCCCACACCCGCGCGCTGGCTGCTCAGCACGGAGTCGATATCTTCCTCCCACAGCCGATCGAGCTCGTTCGTCTGCATCATGCGATTGGCGCCGCGCTCGAGCGTGCGATGACCCCAAGGCCGAGGGTGGCCGTGCTCCGCGACCCCGACGCTGCGCGTCAAGTCCAGGAAGCTGGAATCGAATGCCTGCTCTACTTCAGCTTCGACGAGCTCTTGAGAGAGATCGACGTGCAATGTCCCGACGCCATTCTCTTGGGCTCGACTGTCACGGGAAAACAGGTGCCCGCGATCATCCGCATGTCGGCTTGGGATGCGGACTGCAGCTTGCTCTGCTTCGATGACTCGCCACTCGCCGATGAGGTCGGGATCAATAACTGCCTCGATCCCGTATCGGGCTGGTTGGTTGAGCTCCACCGGGAAGCCGAACGGATGGCGCGGCTTCGCCGGCAGCAACTGCGATGCAGTCAGACGGGTTTGTATGCGCGGCCTGCGGCGGTTGCTGCGCTAGAGGCCGGTCTTTCCTCTGCCCAGCGCAATGGGCGCACGTACTCGATTGGCTTGATCCGCGCGATGGGTCTCGACGGGCTCGATCATGCCAAGGGGCGACGGCTGCGCGCTCACTTGGGTCGCCTAATCCACGGCAGGTTTCGCCGGGAAGACGTTCGAGGACGCTGGGACGACAATACGTTCGTCGTCGGGTTTGAAGGCTCGAGCACTCGGGCGGTCGTCGAGGTCGTGCGCAGGCTGAAGGACGAGCTCGATGCGCAACGGGCCAGACAAGCCGAAGATCTGACGTTTCTGCACATGGCAGTGGGTCTTTCCTCCTATCCGCTCGACGGCGACACCAGCCGGGCACTGATACTTGCCGCTCACGAGCGCCTGGAAACCGCGGCTGAGAGGGACCCGGACGCGTTGGTGTGGCGCTAGTCGAGCGCCTCTCGCCTCCCGACGCAGGACAGGGTAAACTTCGGTCATCGAAACCACCGCGCCATCCCGCCCAAGCGAGGTCGATGTAGCCGCCGATATCGAGGTCGCAGATCCGGGCTTGTTGCTCAAGCTCACGGGCGCCGGCGGCTCGAATCTCCGCGCCCTCGAAGCCGAGCTCGGCGTATCGATGGGCCTCCGCGGGTCGACGATTCATCTCCAGGGATCCAATCGTGAGGTCGAGCTGGTCGAACGCGTTCTTCATGAGCTCATCGACGCCCTTCAATTTCGCGATCTAAGCCCGGTCGAGATGACACGGGCGGCTCGCATGCTCCGCGCTCATCCGCAGATGAGGCTGCGCTCTCTCTTGGATGACGTGGTGCTTACGACCTCCAGCCGTCGCATCGTTTCTCCGAAAGGGGTTACTCAGCAGAGCTATATTCAGGCGATCCGCAGCCACGACATCGTCTTCGGGATCGGTCCGGCAGGAACAGGCAAAACCTACCTGGCCATGGCCATGGCGATTCGCGCCCTTCAGGAGCGGCAAGTCAAACGGATCATCATGACGAGGCCCGCCGTGGAAGCGGGCGAGCGTCTCGGGTTCTTGCCCGGCGACTTGGCCGAGAAGATCAACCCGTATCTTCGTCCGCTCTACGACGCCTTGCACGATATGATGGAGCCTGACCGAATTGCCGCGCTAATCGAGCGCGGCACGATCGAGGTCGCGCCCCTGGCCTTCATGCGAGGACGAACCTTGAATGACAGCTTCGTGGTGCTCGACGAGGCGCAGAACACCACGCCCGAGCAGATGAAGATGTTTCTGACCCGTCTCGGCTTCGATTCGAAGACGGTGATCACTGGTGACGTGACTCAGATCGATCTGCCCGGCGGCACTCGCAGCGGGCTTCGCCATGCAGAGAGGGTGCTTTCCAAGATCAAAGGCATCGAGTTCATCTACTTTTCGCACGCCGACGTGGTGAGACACCCCTTGGTTCAGCAGATCGTCCTGGCGTACGAGTCCCACGAATCGGGCTCTTCCGACGGTGACATCTAAGCGCCGCCTGGTATGCTAGCCGCCACATGACGGATCGAATCTATGATGGCGCGCTGGACCTGATCGGCCACACGCCTTTGGTACGGCTGACGCGAATCACGGGCGACAAGGGAGCCGAGATCTGCGGCAAGCTCGAGTCGAGCAACATAGCGGGTTCGGTCAAAGACCGGCCGGCCCTGGCAATGATCCTCGCTGCCGAAGCTTCGGGCGAGCTCGGCCCTGGCGCGACGGTGGTCGAGGCAACCAGTGGGAACACGGGGATCAGCCTCGCGATGATTTGTGCGGTTCGAGGCTACCGCTGCGTGATCGTGATGCCAGAAGACATGAGCGTCGCCCGTCGTCACCTGCTGAAGGCGTATGGTGCAGAAGTCGTTTTGACGGGCGCTCAGGATGGGATGGCAGGTGCGGTGGAGCAGGCGGAGCGTCTCGTCAAGACCACCCCAGGCTCGATGATGTGCGGGCAGTTCGAGAACCCCGCGAATCCCGACATTCACGCGAAGACGACCGCTGAAGAGATCTGGGAAGCCACCGGGGGACGAGTCGATGCGTTGGTTGCAGGCGTCGGGACGGGAGGCACGCTCACTGGGGTCGGGCGCGTGCTCAAGGAGAGGAATCCGAACGTTCGCGTGATCGCCGTCGAGCCGCGAGCCAGCGCCGTACTCTCAGGAGGCAAGCCGGGCCTTCACGGGATCCAAGGTCTGGGCGCCGGTTTCATTCCGGCTGTGCTCGACACCGAGTTGATCGACGAGGTGATCACCGTCACCGATCTCGCAGCCGAGCGCATGACCAAGCGACTCGCCCGTGATGAGGGATTGCTGCTCGGGCCGTCCGCGGGCGCGAACGTGCACGCTGCGCTCGAGGCATCGCGCCGAATGGAAGTCGGACAGCGAATCGTGACGATTCTCTGTGATGGCGGGGAGCGCTACCTCTGTTAGTCTCCGATGAGCGCTCTCGTTGAAGTATCCCGTGCGTTGAGCGGCGCCGTGTCCGAGCTCCAGTTCGGCGGACCCGTGACCCACGTGTACAACCCGCTCGAATATGCGAGACGCCCACACGAGCGCTACCTGGAGCGATTCGGCGAGGGCAGCAAAGAGGTGGTCCTGGTCGGAATGAACCCGGGGCCATTCGGAATGGCGCAGACCGGCGTACCATTCGGCGACGTTCGGCTCGTTCGTGATTGGATGGGGATCGAAGCGCCGGTCGAACACCCGGCCCGGGAGCATCCAAAACGGCCCGTGCAGGGCTTCGCTTGTGAGCGATCCGAAGTGAGTGGCTCTCGGCTTTGGGGGTGGGCCGAGGCGCGGTTCGGCGCTCCTGAGCGGTTCTTCGAGAGGTTTTTCGTCATCAACTATTGCCCGCTCCTGTTCATCGAATCGAGCGGGCGAAACCGAACGCCGGACAAGCTCCCGGCCGGCGAGCGCGCGGACCTGTTGAACGCCTGCGATCGAGCGTTGCGCTCTGCAATCGAAGTGCTCGAACCGAAGCTGGTGATCGGCGTGGGCGCCTGGGCGACCAAGCGCGTCAGTGCCGCGCTCGAAAACGATGCGCCGAGCATCGGAACCGTGCTCCATCCGAGTCCAGCCAGCCCAAAGGCCAATCGTGGCTGGGCGCTACAAGCGGAAAGCGATTTGCGCGCTTTGGGCATCAAGTTATAAGCGGGGTCGGGCGCACGCATGCGCCAGGATTCGCAGCGGGGGTCGAGCGATGAAAAATCTAATCCAGATGGCGGCCATCATGGCGCTCAGCATGGGTTGCGGTCACGAGTCGGCAGCCATGCAGCAGGTACGCAGCGCCGCCGCCGCCGATCTCGACTGCGACCCGTCCATGATCGAGTTTGTCGACCAGAAGCCGATGTCCATGCGCGTGAGCGGCTGTGGGCGAACACTCACCTACATGAGCAAGTGCAATGCGACGGCGGGCGGTGGGCAGCGCTGCCAATGGAAAGCTGTCCGCGACGATAGCAACAAGCTCCACTAGCCCCCATCGGGCGCCGCAACGCCCACTCGCTCCCGGAGCGCCTCGATGTCGGGGTTGCTCGGGTCGAAGCGCTCCGCGCGTTCGAGTGCGTTCGCGGCCGCATCGAGGTCGCCGCGCTCGAAGGCGTCCCGCGCGGTGGCCAACTCATCCTTGGCTGCTTCCTCTCGCTCGTGCGGGGATAGGGTCGCAGTCGCCAGTGCCAGTGCCAGCGTCAGCGTCAGCGTCAGCGCCAGCGTCAGCGTCAGCGTCAGCGCCAGCGTCAGCACCGGTGAGACCGCCGACCTGTGCGGAATCGTAGCTCTCGATGCCGAACCAAACTGCGCCGAGGGCAGCGAGTCCCAAGATGATCGACAATCGCAAGCCCATTTGCTTGCGTCTTGCTCTGGGCGGCGTTCGCCCGTCGTACGCTTCCCTGAGCGCGGAGACGAATGTGCGGGCGCTCGCATAACGTTCCGATGGGTTCTTTCGGAGCGCGCGCAGGATCGCAGAGTCGACCTTGCTTGGGATCCGCGCTCCTCGGTTTGCCTCGCTCGGAGGAACCGGCTCGCTGCTCATGACCTTGTGCGCTACTGCCATGGCCTCCATGCCGGGGAATGCGCGTTCGCCGGATGCAGCTTCGTAAATGACGGCGCCAAATGAAAACAAGTCGCTTTGCTCGCTGTATTCGCCGGTGCGCAAGGTCTCTGGAGCCGAGTAGCAGGGTGTCCCGAGAAACTGACCCTCCTTGGTGAGATCTGCATTCGGAACGCGGGCTATGCCGAAGTCTGCCAACTTCACCTGACCGTTGTCCGTGATGAGCAGGTTCTCGGGCTTGATGTCTCGATGGATGACTCCGGCCAGATGTGCGGTTGCAAGCGCATCTGCGATGCACTGGGCCAGGTCGAGCAGCCGCTCGCGAGACAGCGGGCCCTCCTTCTTGAGCGCTTGCTTGAGCGTGTGCCCCTTCACGTACTCGAAAACCAAGTAGGGACCGAGCTTAGGATCCTCGCCGACGTCGAATATCTGAACGATGTTGGGGTGTTGAAGACGTGCCGCCGCCCGCGCCTCGTTCTGGAAGCGACGGAGAAACACCTCACGCATCTCCGCATCGAGCGCGAGGTCGCGAAGCGTCTTGATCGCGACTGGCCGATCGAGATCTGAATCATGCGCCAGGTAGACGTTGCCCATCGAGCCCGAGCCGAGAAGTCGCTCGATCCGGTAGCGGCCGATATGTTCGGGCAGTTCTTCCATTTCCGCGATCTAGTGCATCGGAGAGGCGGAGGCTAGAGACGGTGCAGCTTGAGTGTATTGGTGCGACCTGAAACCGGCCAACCGACCACCATCGCGAAGGACTCGCCAGGTCGACATAGCTTCTCCTGCACGAGCAGCGACGTGGCGATGCGCAGTGTCTCGTCGAGCGATTCGGGCGGCACTTCGAGCTTCGGGATGACGCCCCATTCGAGCGCAAGGCGGCGCGCCACCCGAACGTTGCTGCTGATCGCCAGTATGGGCGCGCGCGGCCGATGCTCTGCGAGCAGGCCTGCCGAGCGACCGTCCTGTGTGAAAACGACCACCGCCTTGAGCGGCAGACGGGTCGTGAGCTCGGCTGCCGCGCGCGCGGCGGCGTTTGCAAAAGACCAGTCCTCATCGCCCAGGTTTCGCAGGTCCCGGAACTCGCGCGCAAGATCTTCCACGTAGTCCGACTCCACCTCTCGAATGATCGCATCCATCATGGAGACCGCTTGCACCGGGTACCGTCCGGCTGCGGTTTCGCCGCTCAACATGACGGCATCGGTTCCGTCCATGACGGCGTTTGCGACGTCTGCGGCCTCCGCACGCGTAGGCCGTGGGTTTCGGATCATCGAATCCAGCATCTGCGTAGCTGTGATGACGATCTTGCCGCGGGCATTGGTCTCCCGGATGATTCGCTTCTGAACGAGGGGCACTTTTTCCGCGCCGAGCTCCACGCCCAGATCTCCACGGGCGATCATGATGCCATCGGAGGCCTCGATGATCGCCGAAAGTGACGCGACGGCCTCGGGACGCTCGATCTTCGCGATCACGGGCACGTCGCCTGCCAGCGCTTTGGCTTCGATGATGTCGTCCGCCGAGCGAACGAACGACAAAGCGACGTAGTCGGCACCGAGCTCGGAAACGGCGAACTCGAGATCTTCCCGATCCTTCTCCGTCAGGGCCGGCCCGCTCACCGACACGCCCGGTAGGTTGAGCCCCTTGTGGTTCGAGAGCGTACCCCCGTCCTCGACGACGGTGTGCACGGTGTTGCCCTCGACCCTGTCGACTCGCAGTCGAATGAAACCATCGTCGAGCGCGATCGCGTCGCCTGGCTTCACGTCGGCGCCTAGCGAGTCGTGCATCACGGTGACGATCTCTTCGTTGCCTTCGACTTCATCGGTAGTGAGAGCGAATCGGGCCCCGGGCGCAAGCTCGATCGAGCCATGCTCGAACTTGCCCACTCGCATTTTCGGACCCTGCATGTCGGCCAAGATCGCCAGGGGTAGGCGTGCTTCAGCCGCCGCTTCCCGCACCAATGCCGCTGTCTTCGCATGTGAAGCGTGGTCACCGTGCGAGAAATTGAGCCGAGCGCAATTCATGCCCGCGCCGATGAGCTCGCTGATCTTCGCTCTGGTGTCGCTCGCGGGTCCGAGCGTACAGACGATCTTGGTGCGTCTCACAGGGCGGTTGTACCTGGCTTCAGAGTCGTGGCCAAGCTACTGGTTGCGGTAGCGTTTGGGCTCCCACTGGCTGAGCTTCGACTTGAAACCCAATCGCACGACGAACGTCGCGTAGAGCGTCCAACGTGTGCTGTCCGCAGTCGGCTCAGTGTTCCGATATGATGGATCGACATTCACGTAACGTGCGCCGATGCGCAGCCAAAGACCTCGCACGGTGGTGAGCGGCCTGTACAGAGGCAGTCCGAAACCGAAGCCGACTCCGAGCCCCGTGGTTCGCTCGCCGTCCAACAGGAACGCCGGACCGATCTCGAAGAAGATCGACTGCAGGAGTAGATCTGCAAATTCGTTCCAGGTCTGCTTGTAGAGAAAGAACAGCGCCGGAAAGAGTGGACGCAGGTCGACGCCGAGAAACAAATGCTGCCCGGAGTCCGGGCCCCAGCGCCCCGAGAGCACCGCGCCAGCGACGTCCGCCACCAAGAACCGGGCTTCCGCAACGACGTTGGGATCGGCCTGGTGGTCGAGCCAAGTAGCGCCCGCGCCAGCGCCCAGAGCGAGTGTCAGGCCGCGATCCCAGCGACCGTAGAGCCCATCTCCTTCACGCTGTGCGCTCGAAGGAGCCGCGATCGAGGAAAGGAAGGAGATCGTGCCGACGATCACCCCCAGACGGGCGGCCCGTGTCATGATTTCCCCATGCACCGCTCCGCGTGGCGGGTCAAGAGATTGAGGCTGTAGACTGTGGCAATGGGGAGTCCGTTCGGCTTGGGGCTTCGGAGCCAGCTCATGCTCGCGCTCATCGTGGCGTTTGGTGCGGCATTCGTTCTATTGAGCTTGGTGACCGCTCGGCTCGACGAGAGCGAGAATGCTCAGGAGCAGCGGATGCGTGCCGAAGGCATCGCGCAGGCGCTGGCATCGAGCGCAGGTTCGCCACGGGAGGACCGCGTGAGTGCGTCGATCGAGAGCTTGCTCGATCAGGGCCTGATCGAACGCGTCGAGATCCACTCCGGCGACGGCTCGTTGCAGTCCTGGGGAGTGATCGACGGCGCACCCGACGCGCAACTCAGGACCGCAACTGGAGTGGAGCTTCGAGTCTGGGTGCCCTCCGGAGGGCGCGGGGATGCGACGAGGCGAAGCTTGTTCCTGTTCTACCTCGGACTCACGGCCGCAACGGTCCTCATGTTGACCTACGTGCTCCTGACTTACTTCATCGTACGTCCCGTGGATCGGCTCCGCTTGGCTTCGGAGCGACTTGCCTCGGGACGATTGCTCACGAGTGTACCCGTCCAGGGCGCCGCCGAGGTCGCTCGGCTCGCCGCCACGTTCAACGAGATGGCGGCGCAGCTTCGCGAGGATCGCGCATCGCTTCAAGACCGGCTCGAAGAGCTGGAGCGCACCACGACCGAGCTCACCACGGCCCAGGAACAGCTGATCAGGAGCGCGCGGTTGGCAGCGGTCGGGCGGCTCTCTGCTGGGGTCGCACACGAGATTGGGAATCCGCTGGCTGCGATTCGAGGCTTGCTCGACCTGATGCAGATGGGTGACCTCGACCGAGAAGAGGAGAAGGAGTTCCTCGGTCGCATTCAGCGCGAGACCGAGCGAATTCATCATACGATCCGGGATTTGTTGGACTTCGCGAGAAACGAGCCGAGTCAGACCGGTGAGGTGAAGAGCTCCGCAGATTTGGCGTCAGTCGTCTCGGACACGATCAAGTTGATCGACCGACAGAACCGTTTTCGAGAGATCGATCTAGCTCTCGATCTCGACGAGCAGCTCCCTCGGGTTCGTGGGGACCACGAGCGTCTTCGACAACTGCTGCTCAATTTGCTTTTCAACGCGGCGGATGCGCTGGGCGGAAGGGGACGCATCGAAGTGCACGCTTCCGACGGCGACGGCATGGTGCGACTGACGGTCCTCGACGACGGACCCGGGATCGACGAGGAGATCATCGAACAGATCTTCGATCCATTCGTGACGAGCAAGGCCCCGGGGCAGGGCACGGGCCTCGGGCTCGCGGTATGTCATACGATCGTCGAGCAGTTGGGAGGCTCGATCGAGGCGGAGAACCGCGAGCAGGGCGGCGCGGCATTCGAAGTCTGGCTGCCCGCGGCGAGGTGACGGTATCAGCGTCAGAGTCACCGGAGGGCGGCTCGCGACGGGCGTGCTCGCGATTGGGGCCCGCTCGGCCGCCTCGCTACGACTCCGTACGGCTAGCCTCCCGCCCAATCGCTCAGCTGCCGATCCCGAGCCGCCCACCTTCGTCCGCGTCGCGTTCGCCCGTGCCCCGTTCGGCCAGTGCCAGTGCGCAGCGCCCTCGTCTAGTCCGGTTGGAACGCGTTTTGGATGGCGGCGTCTTCGGCGGCCTCGGTTTCCGGGGGTGCTGAGACCTGGGTTCCTAGGGTTCGCCGGATCGCTTCGGCCTGCTTTCGAGTCGCGCCGGCTTCGATCAGCTCTTCCTCGGTCGCCGTCATCACTTCGCGTAGGGAGCCCAGGTTGCGGAGCAGCTTGCCTCTGGTCTTCGGCCCCACTCCGGGCACTGCGTCGAGCTCGCTTCGGAGACGTCTCTTACGCCCTACCTTTTTTCTGAGCACATTGGAGGCCCGATGGGTTTCGTCTCGGGCCAAAAGGAGCAACGAGAGTGCCGAATTGGCGCGTACGGGGATGGCGTTCTTCTGGCCGGGCCGGAAGATGCGGTCGCCTTCTTCTTCGCCCATGACCGTCATGCGTGGCTTTGCGACCGATGCGACCTCGAGCTCCGGTACACCGATGTCTTCGCGTGCGCGAATCGCGACCCCGAGCTGGCCCTTGCCTCCGTCGACGACGAGCAAGTCCGGAAGCTCCCAGCCCTCTTCCTCGCTCTTCCCACGCCGAAGCCGCCTCATCAGAACTTCGTACATGGCTCCGTAGTCGTCCCCACCGCCGACGCCTTTCACCCGAAAGCTTCGGTAGCGCTCCCTCGCGGGTGTTCCGTCCTGCAGCGCAACGAAGACCGCGACTGTCTCCTCGCCACCGGTATGAGAGATGTCGACGCACTCGATTCGTCGCGGCAAGACCGACAAGCGAAGTTGCTTCTGCAAGTCCGACAGACGGCTTGAGACGTCCTCTTTCGCGCGTTCCTTCTCGCCGTACGCATGTTCCGCATTTTCGCGCGCCAGCGTGAGGAGCTTGGCCTTTGCGCCGCGTTTCGGTTCGACGATGCGCACACGACGATTTCGACCTTCGCTGAGAAGCTCCTCGAGCGCTTCGCTCATCTCGATGCGCGTCGGCACCAAGATCTCGTCGGGCAAGTCGGGCCGGTCGGCGTAGTGCTGTCGCAGGAACGCGCCCAGCATTTCGTCGTTGGGCACCGCGACCCGGCGAAGGGGAAGTGTGCGCACCCCGAAGAGCCGTCCGCCGCGCAGGCTCAGAACAGCGACTTCGACTTGGTCCCCTTCTCGGTGAAAGCCGATCACGTCCTGATCCGACTTCTGCACGCCCGCTACGCGCTGCTCTTCCCGCGCGCGCTCGACGGCGCGAAGTTGATCACGATAGATTGCGGCCCGCTCGTAGTCGAGCTCGTCCGAGGCGACCTTCATTCGACCCTCGAGATCCCGAAGCAGCTCGTCGTGACGCCCCCCGAGGAAGCGGGCCACGTTCGCCACTTGGGTCCGATACTCCGTTTCGTCGACGTCCAGCGCGCAGGGTCCCGGGCAACGCTTGATCTGATATTGCAGGCAGGGGCGGGTTCGAAGTCGCAGCTCGGTGTCCGTGCAAGTCCGAAGCTGGAAGTATCGGTTGATGAGTCGCAGCGTCTGGCGTGCCGCGGTCGCCGAGTGATACGGACCGAAATACTGGGCGCCGTCGGGCTTCGGCCGCCGAACGACCTCCAGTCTTGGCCATGGCTTCTTCGTGTCGAGTCGTACCGACAGGTATTCCTTGTCGTCACGAAGCTTCACGTTGTACTTCGGCTGATGCGACTTGATGAGCTGGTTCTCGAGTAGCGCCGCCTCTTTGTCGGTGTGCGTGACGTACGTGTCGATGTCGACGAGCTCGCGCTCGAGCCTGCTCACGAAGGCGCGCATGTCGCTCGACCCTGGCTGGAAGTAGCTCCGAACGCGGCTCCGCAGACTGCGCGCCTTCCCGACGTAGAGAACCTTCCCATCGGCGCCATGAAAGACGTAGACGCCTGGCGACGCCGGGAGCTTGTCGAGCTTTCGTTGCGCTGCCTTCGCGACCACGCCCGACCTATACCATCCGGCCTGCTCTCGAGCGCCCCGAGGTTCAGCCCGAGCGAATCACCCGCTCGTCGGTCACGACGAGGTCGACTCTGACGTCGAAAGGGAGCTCGGGAACTTCCGAAATCAATTGGAAATCGTAGGCGATCGCGCAGGTGCAAGCGCGCTTCAGTCGAGGGATCAGCCTGTCGTAATAGCCACCCCCGTAGCCGATGCGGTAGCCCCTTGGATCGACCGCCAGGGCAGGAATCAGTGCGAAATCTACCTCGGTCGGGTCCAATTGTGGCGCGTCTGCCGCAGGCTCGGGCACCGAGTACGAACCCCCCTCGAGCGCAGTTCCAGGATCGACCCGATGCAAGTGAAGCTCGTCGCCGACGACGCGTGGCAAACCTACGCGTTTCCCCTTGGCCCAGGCCGACTCGATGCACGCGCGAGTGCGCACCTCGTTTCCAATCGTCGCGAACGCGAGCACGGTCGATGCCCGCTCGAGCTCGGCCAGCTCCCAGAGACGCGCATGGATCTTCTTCGAACGCGAGTCACAGGCCGCAGCGGGCAGGGCGCCTCGCACTGCGCGCATTCGATTGCGCAGCGCCATCTTCGCACGATGACGGAGCTGGCTCTCGAGGCGCTCCGTCTCCTCTTCGTTCACGGCTCGATTTGCTGGGCGAGCTCGGCATCCGCCTGCAGTCGATTGTCGATGCGTCGAATCGCATTGCCCACCAGCTCACGGGTCTTGGCTTCGAGATCGCCTCGTCGCCGCTCGGACGCCTCGAGGTCCTCCGCGAGGCTGAGCGCCACCACGGCGAGCAGCTGTGCGGGCGACGCAGCTCGCGCGGCTTTGGGGCCAAGGGCCTGCACGCGTTCATTCACGACATCTGCGAGACGTTGGAGGTACGCTTCGTCGGCGTCCGAAGACATGCGGTAACGGGCGCCAGCAATCTCGATCTGAACGTTGCGCTTCACGATTGACGGAAGGTAGTCCTCCAGCTCCTTTGGCGTCAAGGTAGGACATGCACATCCATTCCCTCTTGGTTCCGCTGCGATCGGAATCCCACTACGAGGGTTTATGAGTCGAGGCGCTGGCGTGTTATCTTTCATCCGGGGAACAGTGGGGGATCATGATCAAGGTTAATTGCCCGTCATGTGATGCGTCTTACGACGTGGACGAGCACCGATTGCCCGACAAAGGGCTTCGGATGCGCTGCCCGAAGTGCAGCGATAGCTTTCAGGTGCATCGCGACGGCTCGACGGCCAGAAGCGGTGGAGGAACGGCTCCGGGGGCGAAGACGCCTCCACGGCGTAAACCAACCCAGGTTGGGCTTGGGCCGAGCTCACCCCCGGCCGGACCGCCGCCGCCGCCCGCGGCCGTCATCAAGTCGCAGCCTTCGAACTTGCCTGCACCTGCCAGCGAAGTCGATCTCCCCGCGCCATTCGCGGGCGGGCATCTTGGCGACTTGCCGGCACCGAAGAAGAGAGGGGCACGACCCCTCGATTTCGATCCTTTTGAGGCTCCGGATCTGGCGGACCTCCCCGCGCCCAGGACAGAGCCAAGGCCTTCGGGTTTTGATCCGTTCTCCGACATGGACTTGCCGGCGCCCTTCGAGTCGCCCGGTGGCACCGACCTTCCTGCACCGATGACGCGTTCCCACGGAGGCGAGATCGATCTACCGGTCGCCAAGGGTGCAAAGCGTGGGAGGGATTTCGAGCAGATGGGCGAGGAGGTCGACCTGCCCATGGCGCTGAGCGACGCCGAGCTGCCGACGCCGCGCCGACGCTCGGCGGTGCCCGCACCGATCTCGCTCGACTCCGAGCTTCCGATGGCGATCGGCGAAGAGGACCTTCCGGTAGCCCGGGACGACTTCATGGACCTCGACATCGAAGGCCCAGAGCGCGTCCACGGTGGCGGCCCCATCGAGCTCGATTTGCCCGACGGCGGTGATCTCGATCTCGATATGGACATCGAGCCGCCGCCGAAAGCTCCGGGGTCACCTCCACCGATCGGTCATCCCTTCGGTGCGCCAGGTGCAACCCCGCAAGGTGAGCGGCTCGGTGAGACCGGTATCAGTGACGATTCCACCGGGCTCGATTTCGAGGACTCCGATGAGCTCGAGTTCTCGGAGCTTCCCGGAGAAGGCACGGACGGCGTGCATCGGATGCCGCGACCGGGCGGCACCGGTCCTGGGCGGGTCGCTGCGTCGAAGGGCAAGCTCAAGATATCGGTGCGGCGCCCACCGTGGCTGATGAAGGCGGTGGCGGCCCTCGGCGTCGTCGCTCTCGTGCTCGGCTTCGGGGTTTACTCGGGCACGACGCAGTACGGCCTTTTTGGGATTCATCTTTTGGAGCCTTTTCTCCCGGCTGCGGGCGACGAGCTTCTAGTCGCGCAGACGATCGAAGAAGCGGAGATGATCTTCGCTGCCGACACGTATGCAGCCAGCCGGCAAGCGCTCGCCCATCTGCAAGCCGCTCGCCGCGACGCGAGCCTGAATCGTTCCCTCGTCGCTCGAACCCTCTTGCACGAGTCGTACCATCAAGTGCGCTTTGGGCAGGATGCGGCGAGCGCAGAAACCGCAGACACCCTTCGCCTGCATCTGCAACGTCGTGGCGACAAGGCTCCGCGAGCTCACGTCGCGCTGGCGGCCGATGCCTTGCGTAACGCGGACATTGCCACGGCCAAGTCCGAAATCGCGCTCGCCACGCAGGAAGATCCAAGCGACGCCTACGTCGATCTGGTCGCCGGGGAGCTCTGGCTCAGAGAGCGCGATGGGCAAGCCGCGCGCGATGCGTTCGAACGCGGACTGAAGAAGCACGAGAGCGCGCGCGCACACTGGGGGCTCGCCCGCTCTTTCGAAGTCCTGGGCGATGCAGGCGGCGCGGTCGCGGCCGCCAAAGCGACGCTCCAGTTGAGTCCGAACCACGCTGCGGCTCGCGTCGCCGTGGCCGACTCACTCGTCGAGGAGGGCAAGGCCGATGAAGCTTATGCGCTCTTGCAAGCTCCCGCTGGACTCGGCCCGGAGCAGGGCGTCGATCTTCAAGTGGCGCGCAGCGATCAGGCTGCGGCCCTCACGCGGATCGCACGGATAGAGGAGAGCCGAGGGCGTCTCGGCGCCGCGCGCGAGATGTACGACAGGGCGATTGAGCTCGACACGAGCAACGCCAACGCTGCGCTTGGGGCTGCACGCCTCGTCTTGCTCGAGGGCCTTTACCAGGACGCCTATGCGCGCTTCCAGACCGTGCTCGGGTCCGATATCCGACCTGGCGCAAAGATGCATGTGACCGGCAAGCCCACGGTGCTGGTCGAAGCAAAACTGGGCGCTGCCGAGGCACTGCTCGCCATGGACAAGGCAGAGGAGGCCAAGAAGCTGCTTGCCGACCTCGAAACCGATGAGCCCCTCAGCGCCGAGGTCGAGCTCCTTCAGGGCAAGGTCGCCGAGAACGTCGGCGACAGTCAAGGTGCCGTGAGGCATTTCCGTCGCGCGATCACGCTCGCACCGAAGTCGTTCGCCGCGTATCTGGCGCTTGCTCAGCACTACAGCTCCACCAAGCGCCCGGGTGAGGCGGTGGCGGTGCTCCTCGAGGCGCAGAACAACGTCGAGATCACCCCGGAAGTGCGGCGTGTGATCGGATGGGCGGAGCTACAGCGCAACCGCGTCGATGATGCGATCAAGGAGTTCGTCGCGGCCCTCGACATGGAGCCCAGGGATTCGGCTGCCCGATTCGGGCTCGCCGTGGCCTACCGGCGAAAGGGCTTGCTCGAAGAGGCGGCAGCGGAGCTCCTCGGGGTTCAGGAGCTGGACGCCAAGTTCCCTGGCCTTCCCTTGGAGAGAGGGAGGCTTGCCGAGGCGGGTGGCGACATGGATGCTGCCGTTGCGAGCTACCGCGAAGCGTTGCTGGACTCACCAAACGACGCAGCGCTCAAGTCTCGCTTGGGCGCCGTGCTGGTGCTCAGTGGCCAATTCGACGAAGGTGAGAAGCTCTTGAGCGAAGTGCTCATTGCCCAGCCCTACTCGGCGGAGGCGGAGCACTATCTCGGCCGAATCGAACTCGAGCGTGGTCAGCTCGAGTCGGCACGGCAGCACTTCTTGCGCGCGGCACGCCTCGAAACCGAAAACGGTCTCTATCGAATGTACGTCGCCTGGGTCGCGCTCGAAACGAACGAGATGACTGCCGCCCTCCGAGAGCTCGACGCCACCTTGAAGCTCGACCCGACGCTTGGAGACGCTTACTGGCTCCGCGCCCGGATTCGAATTCGCGCCGGGACGGTGCGTGACGCCCTGGTCGATCTCGGCAAAGCCCTCGAGCTCAACCCGAACCGAATCGAAGCCTGGGCCGCCATGGGCGAGTGCCACTACCAACTCGGTCAGATGCGCGAGGCGATCTCGGACTGGCAGAAAGCCGTTGCCGGTGCTCCCGAGCACGGATACTGGTGGTACCGCTTGGGACGGCTTCAGCTCGATGAGGGCATGCGCGCAGAGGCGCTCACGTCACTGACCACCGCAGCCTCCATCGGAGATCCGGATCCCGAGGACAAAGGCTGGTTAGCCGACGCGCACCGCTTGACCGGCGAAATCTACTTCGCGCAGGACAAGCGTCAGGACGCCATCGTCGAGTACGGGCGCTACCTCGAGCTCGCGGATCGCGAGGCGATCGATCGCGCCGACGTCGAAGCCAAGCTTCGTCAGATCGGCCAGGGTCTCGACTGATCTCGTA
The DNA here is from genome assembly GCA_963786865.1 of uncultured delta proteobacterium. Classification (GTDB taxonomy): domain Bacteria; phylum Myxococcota_A; class Polyangia; order Polyangiales; family Houyiibacteriaceae; genus SG8-38. The sequence continues at coordinate 117,486 of CAWBAV010000016.1, forward strand.
TCAGTCGAGCTGTTCTCGGCCAAACGCATGTGGCAAGAGCGCCGAGAGCTCGTACTCGAGCTCTGCGTCGCCGGCGTAGCTCCGGATGGGAAGGCGCGTTCCGAGCTCGGCCAAGCATTGCCTGCAAATTCCGCAAGGCGGTATGGGGCCGCTTGCGTTCGAGGCGATGGCGAGAGCAGCAAGCTCGCGTTCCCCGGCCGCGACCGCGGCTGCCAATGCGGACCGTTCGGCGCAAATCGTGGCACCATAGCTCGCGTTCTCCACATTACAGCCGATGAACACCTGGCCGCTCTGGGTTCGCAGGGCCGCGCCCACGCTAAATCCAGAGTAGGGCGCATATGCCTTCGCTCGGGCCTCCATCGCGCTTCGTTTCAGCGCTTCCCATGCCTTCTCGTCCATCAGATCGACTCCAGCACACCGGACAAGAGCGCTTCGAACCGTGGTCGAACGCGCCGAGCCGTTTCGGTTACCTCCTCGTGACTCAAAGCGCCGTCTGCAATTCCCGCCGCCAGATTCGAGATGCACGAGATCCCGAGGACGCGGAGCCCCATCTGACGCGCGGCGATCACCTCGAGCACAGTGCTCATTCCAACCGCATCGGCGCCGAGCGTTGCGAGCATTCGAACCTCGGCCGGCGTTTCATAGGCAGGACCTAGCAAGCCCGCATAAACCCCACGTTTGAGGGCGAATCCGAGCCGGCTCGCAACGCCGCTCGCGCTCTCGAGCAGCTCCGGGTCGAAGGCTCTGCTCATGTCGAGGAATCGCGGTCCGCGTCGCTGCTCGTTCGGGCCGGTCAGGCAGCTTCGCCCCGTGAGGTTCAGTTGGTCGGTGATCGCCATCAAGTCCCCTGCTTCGAGCTCTCGCGAGATCCCCCCGGCCGCGTTCGTGACGATCAGAGTCTTGGCGCCGACCCAAGCCATCAGCCGTACGCCGAATACGACATCCTGAGCCGAGTGGCCCTCGTAGAGGTGGGTTCGCCCCTGCATCGCGATGATCGATTTCCCCGCCTTCTCCCCGACGACGAAATTGCCGGCATGCCCCGACACGCTCGAGAGCGGCATGTGGGGCACCTCGCCGTACGGAATCGCACGCGCTCCTTCCAAGCTGTCGGCGTAGTCACCGAGCCCCGATCCGAGGACCACTGCGATCTCCGGCCTCCCGGCGCGCTGCGCAATGGCTTGCTTTGCTTGCTCGAGTGCTTCCATGATTGCGCCCGCATTGTACGCTACCTCAGCTATAGTGCCTGCCGGATGAGGAAACGAGTCGGGATCGCTCTGTCGTTGCTTCTGCTCGCGTGCTCCGGAAGAGGCGTGGACGGACCTGCAAGCGAGACTGCGCGAGAGGTCGAGCAGGCCGAGGAGCAGCCCGCTCTCGTCGAGCCGCCCGAACTGGTATCGATCGTAGCCATCTCGACGGCGCTGGAAATCCCGAGAGATTGCGCCAGCCCCAGCGAGGAGTCGTGCAATGGCCTCGACGACGACTGCGATGGGGCGATCGACGATGGCTGCGGCTACGGGTCCGGTCTGATGCAGGTCACCGCTTCTTGGGATACGGGTGCTGACATCGACCTCTACGTCACCGGGCCCCTCGGTGACACCTTGAGCTTTCAGAGGCTCTCCACGCCCTTCGGCGCGAGGGTCGATCACGCCGGCCGCGGGGACTGTTCTGGCGAGGCGCCGAACCCTCGCGTCGAGAACGTTCGTTGGGTCGATCAAAGACCCATGGACGGCGTCTACGAGGTCGAAGCGCACTATTGGGGCGAGTGTGGGAGCGCTGGTGGGCCTACCATCGTGACCGTATCGGTAGCCGTCGGGCGTCGAATTGCAGGTCAGTACCGGCAGAGTCTTCTGCCGGGCGAGCGGATTCGTGTCTTGCGGTTCGTCATCCAATGACCGCAGGTCGGAACCGCACGCTCTTCGTGATCAGCCTGGCCTGTCAGGGAGCGGCGGTCATCGCGCTCTCGGTTGCAGCGCGGTCGGGCGCCGCTCCTTCTCTCGTCGTGGTCTGTTTGCTGGTCTCCTTCGTTCCGTACACCGCTCTGCTCGCGTGCTCACGCGCTTCCGCGGCTCCGCGCGCCGTCTCCCGCGTTGCCATCGTTGCCGCGACATTGTTCGGAGCCGCATGGGTCTTCACTCCACCCATCCTCTCGGACGACCTCTATCGCTATCTTTGGGAAGGTCGGCTCTGGCTCGAAGGGCTGAGCCCCTATCGCATTGCCCCCGATGATCGGGCCGTGTTGCAGCTACGCGACGAAGCTTGGTCCCGGATCAACAACAAGCCGCTCGCCAGCATCTACCCGCCTCTTTCCCAGGTCCTGTTCGTGCTCGCTGCGGGCTTTGGTGGGACCGCCACATCCGTGAAAGCCCTGGCGTTGCTCGCGCATCTCGTCTCTGCCGCCGTCATGGGTCGCATGACCTCGTCGCCGAGAGCGACCCTCGCACTCGCGCTCAATCCATTGCTCTTGAGCGAAGCCGCGCTCAACGGTCACTTCGACGTTCTCTGCGGCCTGGCCTTGCTCTCCGCAGCCTGGGCGCTCGGCCAACGGCGTTTTGCGCGCGCGGGCGCGGCGGTCGTCGCCGCGACAGGGCTGAAGCTCGTCGGGCTGGTTCTGCTCCCGCTCTTATGGAGGCGCCCGAAGGTGATGCTCGCGACCGCGTTTGGCGCCGCCCTCATGCTGATTCCGCTTTTCGTCTGGCGCGTTCCGGCCGACCCGGTCTCGGGCGCCGGGCAGTTTGCGACGCGCTGGCGCGGCAATGAAAGCCTCTTTGCTGGCATCGACTACATCAGCTGCCAAGTACTGGACGAAGACCTCGCGCATCTCGCCGCCCGCGTGCTCGTGGCGCTAGCCTTGCTACTGCTCTGCATCTTCGTCGCAGCGCGAAGCCTTCCCCCGATCGAGTCTGCACGTGTGCTGCTCTGGGCGGTGCTTCTCCTGTCTCCCCAGGTGCATCCCTGGTACCTCGCCTGGCTGCTTCCCCTCGAGCTCGCCGCCGGAGCATCGGCCGGTCTCGTCTGGAGCGCATGGGTGCTCCTGGCCTACGCGCCGCTCGACTCGTGGGTTGCAGAGGGCATCTGGGACATGCCGCCTGGCCTGCAGATCTTGGAGTATTCGTTGCTCGCGCTCGCGCTGATCCTCGATCCCCGGCGTCCGAGCCTCGGTCGTCCGTCCGGCATCGAGCCAGTTCCCGCGTAATTCAGGGTGTTTATCCTCGAGTCCGGGCGCAACGTGGAGGGCGCTCCATTTTGGCTTGCAGCGAAGACCGCAACCCCTAGACTACGCGCCCTTGAAACCCAGGGATTGACGGATTCATCTATGTACGCGGTCATTCAAACAGGCGGGAAACAGTATCGGGTTGCCGAAGGCGACACGATTCGCGTCGAAAAGCTGGCAGGCGATGTCGGCACCCAAGTCGAGTTCAACGACATTCTGATGGTCGGCGGAGAGGCCGTCGAAGTGGGCAAGCCCCACGTCGACGGAGCCAAGGTCACGGCCAAGATCGTCGCCCAGGACCTCGCGAAGAAGATCATCGTCTTCAAGATGAAGCGCCGGAAGGGCTATCGGAACCGTCGCGGTCACCGTCAGCCGTACACGGAGCTCCGCATCGAGAGCGTGAAAGGATAAGAGGGCGCCATGGCACACAAAAAAGGTCAGGGCTCATCCCGTAACGGTCGCACTTCCAATCCGCAGTACCGCGGCGTCAAGGTCTTCGGTGGCCAGACCGTTCCCGCGGGTAGCATCCTCGTTCGCCAGGTGGGCCAGACGTTCCACCCCGGCGCCAACGTGGGCGTAGGCAAAGACTACACCCTCTGGGCCAAGGTCGACGGAGTGGTGGCGTTCGAGCGTCGCGGCCGTACCGGTAAGCGCATCGCCGTCTATCCCGCAGACAACTGAGCGACTCCTTGCAGGAGCGTTTTCCGGCGCCCGAGTTCGACTCCCCATCCGGGAGCGCGTTCCCGCCACCTGCAGTCCGTAGAGTCTACTGCAACCGCAACTTGCGTCTGGACCAGGTCAAAGCCGTTGGCTTCGACATGGACTATACGCTCGCGATCTATCGCCAAGCCGAGATGGATCGGCTCAGCATCGAGGCAACGGTCGCGAAGCTGGTCGACAGGGGCTATCCCGAAGAGCTCCTCACCATGAAGTTTCGCACCGACTTCCCGATCCGCGGCCTGCTGATCGACCGGAAGCTCGGCAACGTCTTGAAAATGGATCGATTTCGGTACGTGAAGACGGCGTATCATGGCTTCCGGAGGCTCAGCCGCGAGGAGCGCCGGGGCGCGTACCACACCCGACGTTTGCGTCCGGGGACCGGCCGCTACCACTGGGTCGACACCCTGTATTCCCTTTCCGAAGTCGCGGTTTATGCCGCGGTCATCGAGCACCTCGAGCGGCGGGGGAGCACCATCGACTACGGTCGACTCTTCGCGGACATCCGCGAATGCGCCGACCTGTCACATCAGGACGGCTCCATTCTCGATGTCGTGCTCGAGGACCTGCCGCGCTACGTGAAGCGCGATCCGGAGCTCGGCCAGCTCTTGCACAAGCTGCGAAGCGCCGGCAAGCGTGTCTTCCTGCTGACCAACTCCGGTCCCGAGTACACCGACGCGATGATGTCGTACCTGCTGAACGATGCGCTCGGCGAGTATCCCAACTGGAAGAACTATCTCGATTTCATCTGCACGTTCTCGAAGAAACCCACCTTTTTCACGGGGAAAGCGCCTTTCATCGAGCTGGAGAGCGGTCGGGAGATTCGGGAGCCGATACGGGGTCGAGTCTACACCGGAGGCAATATCGTCGACCTGCAGAGAACCTTGGGCGTCGCTGGCGACGAAGTCCTCTACGTGGGTGACCACATCTACGGGGACGTGCTCCGCGCCAAGAAGGAGTCCACCTGGCGCACCGCCATGATCATACAGGAGATGGATGACGAGCTCAGGGTGCTCCGTGAGCATGCGCTGAGCTTCGAACGGGCGGATGCTCTCGAGCAAATGCGCGACGCTGTCCAAGACGAGCTGCGCGAGCAGCAGGCGCGACTCAAGCGGGTCGAACGGAAGCTCGGCGAGCACGAATCCGGCCCGGAAAGAGCCAAATTCGAGGCAAAAAGGGTCCGCCATCGGCGCTCGATCGACCGGCTGCGCGCTCAGCTCAAGGAGCTCGATGCCGAGCGTGAGGCGCTACACGACGCCCTCGACGAAGCGTTCCACCCATTCTGGGGCTCGGTCTTCAAGGCAGGCAACGAGGTGTCGAGCTTCGGTAGTCAGATCGAGCAGTACGCCTGTGTCTACACCTCGCGCGCCACCAACCTCGCTGAGTACTCGCCCATGCACTACTTCCAGAGCCCGCGTCATCGGATGCCGCACGAGATCGGTGGAGTCCCCGGCGCGTAGCCACGCCTTTTTTTGTACGCATTTCGCTCTTGGCCTGTCTATACTGCGCACTCACTCACAACGGAGCGTGAAATGGCGAAAGCAGCCGCGAAGAAATCCAAGAAGCGGGCGACGAAAAAATCGGCGTCCAAAAAGAACGTGAAGAAGTCCGCCAAGAAGGCAGCGCCTAAGAAGGCAGCCAAGAAAGCGGCCAAGAAGAAGAGCGTGAAGTCTGAAGCCGCTGCTCTGAAGAAGCAGGCGAAGAAGACTCGCGCCAAGGTCAAGCGAACGCTTGCCAAGGCCAAGAAAGAAGTCGCGAAGGACGCCACGGCGTTGAAGCGCAAGGCGAAGAAGACCCGCGCCAGCATCAAGAAGAAGGCGAGCGAGGCGATGGCGAACATCGAGAAGAAGTTCGAAGAGGCGTACACAGAAGCCGAAGACCAATAAGAAGCCCGCGACGAAGAAATAGACCGAGCTCTTCAGTGCCCCGCTCGGCCGACGTTCAAGGTCAGCCGCGGGGCGCTTTCAATTGAAGAGTCGAAACGGGTGGTGGAGCCAAGGGGGATCGAACCCCTGACCTTCGCACTGCCAGTGCGACGCTCTCCCAGCTGAGCTATGGCCCCGTGAGGGACGCCGTTTTGCGTCGATGCTCCCGGTTTGTCAATCACTCGTCCGCGAGCCCGGAAATCTTGACCTTTTCTGCTCCTGCGGCGAAAGGAAAAGACGATGCGAGCGGCCGCTTTCCTTGCCATTTTGCTCGGCGCTTGCAGCGCGTATGACGACCTTGCGCTGCTCGAAGTCGAGCGGGCGGAGCCATCGGAGATCGAGTCCGGGGGAACACTTCGGATCTACGGTCGTGGCTTCCCACTCGGGCATACGCCAGACGTTCTGCTGCGCGGTGCGGTCTACCGCCCCGGCATGCCTAAGAGCACGGTGGATGCGCATCTGCCGGGCCAGGTCGAGTCTGAATCGCTGATCGAAATTCCCGTCAGCCAAGAGCTCATCGCTGCCCTCGGCGGGCGGGCCACTTTCGATGGTGAGCTTCGCGTCGGATTTCGAACCGCGGATGCGCGTCGCGATGTGTTCGCCGCTCAGCGGGTTCGGATCGACTTCTTGCCGGACACTTCCAGCCAACTGTTCGGTGACGGCGCGCGCGAAGCGCATGCCGAGCTCAGCGGTGCGCGGAGCTTCGGCGTCGAGCTCTCTCGGGAGGAGCTCGGAACCGTCGGGGTGCGTGTGCTTTCAGTCGCGCCGGACAGCCTTGCTGCGATTCAAGGGGTCGAGCCGAACGACGTCCTCGTCGGGCTCGACGGGTGGAGCCTCTACGGCTGGCGCGACTTCGCGCCCGACCCGAGCAAGACGGAGTCGAGCGTCCTCGTCGCGCGCGACGGGCTTCGAGGCGTCCATTCCCTTCGCTGGCCGCACGAGGCCACCGAACGGCCGATTGACCCGATCGCGCTCGGACTCTTCGTCTTGCTCGGCTTGCTGCTCGGCTGGCTCTCACCCGCTGTACTCTGCCTGCGCGCGAAGCCCTCGAGGCTCTCCTTTGCCACCTGGCTCGTTCGCTCGAGCCTCGTTCTGACCTTCGCCACCGTCCTGATCTCGGTGGGCGCGTTGCAGTGGACGAGCATCTGGATTCTCGCGCTCGGCACTTTTGCCGCACTTTTCGCGATGGCGAATAGGGAGCGCTCCGCGGCCCTCAGCTTCACCTATTCAGTGGTCGCTACGCTCACGGTGATGCTCCTTGCGCGATCCGCGAGCGTGTCGGCCATCATCGCGGCACAGGGCCCTTGGGCCTTGCGTTGGTATCTATTCCAATCGCCGGCATCGTTTCTAGCCTTTGGAGCGTATCTTCACGCGCTTGGCATGGTCGGCTCCCGTGCCTCTCTGACGGGGTCGCTCTATTCGTCCGCGGCCTCCGTTTTGGGAGCCATCCTGTTTCTCGGGGGCTGGCCGCTGGCCGGCTCCGTCGCGGGAATTGCCGTCCTCGTTGCCAAGTCCGCGGCCATCATGCTCGCATCACTCGGGGTCTCCATGAATCCGAGGACCGCTTCGGCCTGTGCCTCGCTCGGGCTCGGCCTGGCAGCGCTCGGGCTGCTCGTGGATCTCGGTCCTCTCTTCCCGCACTGGAGCGCGCTCGCTCTCGGCTCTGTTTGTGCAGTTGGACTGCGCGCCCTAGTGCCGCCGCTCCGGCGTGAATCCGCTCCGGCGCTTGTCTAGTCGACCGGGTGCGCGCGTTTGAGGAATAGCTCGAGGTTCGCCCGCTGATCGGCCGAGGGTGAGAGGAACTGTAGTCCGGCTTCGTGAAGCCGCGGTCCCGCCGGCTTGCTCCATCTGACCGAGGCGGCGCACTCGAATGGCGTCCGGTCCGGGTCCTCGATCCCGTCCTCCGTGAGGAAGAAGCCGACGGTGAGGACTTCGCTCACGGTGAGAGCGCGTTCGAAGAGAATTGCAGCGCCGCCCAAGCTGATGTTCTTGGTTTCGGCGTGAAGCGTCTGCCCCGAGATGGTCAGCTCGCAAGAGATGCGCACCGGATAGCGATGGCTCCGACGCTTCTGGGTCTGTCCCTCGGTCACAGCTTCATGATGCGAAAGATGCGGACCGAATCAAAATTGCCGACCCTACCGTTGCTCATGGGCCTCTGACCGTCGGGCTTTCGAGCGGGCCCGCGCTTCGTCGGCCTCGGCTCTCAGGCCGCCGTCCTCAGGATGTTCGCGGAGGAGCATGCCGTAGATGGCCAGCGCACGCTTGAAGTGGCCTTGCTCGGCTAGGATCCGCGCCATGGTGCGCGTGGGAAACGGCTCTTCGAACATGCCCGTGCTTCTCGAGAAGACGCCGGCGGGAGGGCGGCTCGGAGGCCCGGACTCGGGCATGGCCGTCGACTCGAGCGTGGCCGTCGGCTCGGGCGTGGCCGTCGACTCGAGCGTGGCCGTAAACTCGGGTTCGGGCACTGACGCTGTAGCTGGCGCTGATACCGACGCTGGCGCTGACTCCGCCGCTGCTGTCGAACCGATCGACGGCATTGGCAGCTCGGACGGCTTCTGGAAAGAGGTCGCCACTTCCTTTCGCGGCTCCTCCTGGGCGGCTTGTATCGCCCACTTGGCGAAGCCGAGCACCTTTCCGAGCAGACCTTCTGGCTCCGGCCCTTGGGCTCGACTTCGGATCGCGTGAATGAGCTGGCCGCGGCTCATCGCGTAGGTGTCGCTCACGCCCAGGCGCTCGGCTTCTTGGCGGAGATCGGGGGTCGTGAGGTTGTAGAGTCGAGTCAGATCCATCGAACCAGGTCCCGGTTCAGCTGTTGTAGCGCGTTCTTCGCCTGATCGCAGTCTCGATCGATCTGCGCGCGCAGGTCCTCCAGGCCGTCAAACTTCGCTTCCCCACGAAGGCGCGCGACGAAACCCAAGCGGAGGCGCCTTCCGTAGAGGTCTCCTTCGAAGCCGAAGAGGTGCACTTCGACCGAACGCCCGGCATCGAAGGTGGGCCGATTCCCCAGGTTCGCGATTCCGTGAAGCAAGGGGGCGCCAGGCTCGTCGAGCACCCGGGCGACCGCCGCGTAGACGCCATCCTTCGGGAGCTGCACCGGGGCCAGCTCGAGGTTCGCCGTCGGAAATCCGATTTCTCGGCCGCGCTGGTCGCCGGGAACGACACGACCGCTGGTTTCATGAACCCGGGTCATCATGAGCGCCGCATCTTCCACGTTCCCGTCTTCGCTCAAGATGCGCCGCAGGCGCGTCGAAGAAACGGCCTCGCCTCCAAACATCACGGGTTCGACGAGCTGGACGCCAAAGCCTTCCTTCTCACCCCATTCACGCAGGGTCGCGACGTTCCCGGCGCGCCTGTGCCCGAAATGGAAGTCCGGGCCCACGACGACGCCTTTGGCCCGGCAGGCGTCCAGCAAGACCCGCTCGACGAAGCGATCGGGCGTCATGCGAGCAAATTCGTTGTCGAAGGGCAGGACCACGACATCGTCGCAGCCCGCTCCCTTGAGGAGCTCGACGCGGCGTTCCATTTCGGTGATGAGGACGGGCGCCCGCTCGGGTGCCAATACCGCCGTAGGGTGGGGCTCGAAGCACATGGCGAGCGTTTCCCAGCCCTCGGCATCCGCGGTCCGCTTGGCTGCGTCGATCAACGCCCTGTGACCCAGGTGCACGCCATCGTGGTTGCCAGGGGTGACGACAGAATCGGTTTGGCGCATCAGGTCCGGGGCCGGAGCGGTGAACGCGCTCCTCCTTCAGTCACCTACAGCGCCCTCGGGGACACTTCAACTCGAATGCACCCCATGGCCATCTTGATGACGTGGGGCTTTGGGTGCTGTATGCTTGAAAACATGGGGAAATCAAAGGTGCGGGGTGATTCCTCTGGGGAGACTCCATTCGAGGAGGTCATGGAGCGGCTCCAGACCGTCGTCGAGCAATTGGAGCAAGGAGATTTGCCTCTCGAGCAGTCTCTGGCGATGTTTGAAGAGGGGGTTCGCTTGTCGCGGGCCGGAGCCAAACGACTGGATGAAGCGGAGCGTAGAGTAGAAGAGCTCCTCGCAGCCGGAGACGAGCTGCAGACGAGCCCTCTCGAAGAAAGCGAAGCGGGGGAATAATGAGCCAAGTCCTCACGGTGCCAACACACTTCAACGACATAGGAGAGCTCTCCGAGGGCTTTCTCGATCGTGTGGAACGCGACACTCTGATCCTATACGGGCCCGTCGCCTACGAAGATGGATCCGAGATCGAATTCGCGGTCCTTCTTGCCGACGGCTCTCCTGCCCTCGAGGGGGCGGGTCGCGTACGCGCGGCCGTCGATGGAGGCGCGGATCGGGTTCCTGAGACACGCTACGACGTCGTCGTCGAAGCGTTGATTCTCGATGGCCGTTACGAAGTCGTCTTCGAGCGTCTCGTGCTTGCGCGACAAGCGGTTTCGGATCGGCCTCTGGCGGATGAAGACGAGCCGGTCACCAACGAGATGGACTCGGTGGACGAAAACGACGCGCCGTACGCCGACGACATCGAGCTCACGACGGACGAAGTATTTTCAATGCCACCCGAGGAGGTCGATTCGCTCTCACCCGGCGAGCCCGACGTGGTGACCATTCCTCCCGAAGCCTTGGCGGTCGACACCGTTCCGCCCGAAGCGTTCGAGGACGAGGATGAGCCGGAATACGATGCGGCCACCGTCATTGCGGCGGTGGATGCCGAAGCGATGATGGCCGAAGCTGAAGAAGCGTTTGGCGGCGAGGATGGCGAGGCTCGCTTCGATTCGGAGTACGCGTTCGAGCACGGGATCGCCACGGCGCCGCAGGTTGGAATGCCGGTGCCTGTTCCGTCCATGGCCGCTCCCCCGGAGAGGCCGCCCGAGCCGCCCAGGTTGCGACTCGCCGAGCCCCCGCAGGGCCTCACGAGGCCCTCTCGTGCCTTGCGCGAGGAATCTTCGTTCGCGATCGACGGAGAGGTCAGCGACGTCCATTCGACGGGCCTTTTTGCCTACGAAAACGGATTGCCAGTGCCGGCGCGACCGCCACTGCCAGACCCGAACCGCGTACGGGTCAAGGCGAGCGTTGAAGCACGCGCGGCCAACGACGTCGAAGACTCCGAGCCACCGGATGCCCAGGACGACGAATACGAAGAAATTCGCCTCAGCGATTTCGCCGAGGCCGCAGAAGAGGGATGATCCCAGATGAGACGCGTCGCAGCCATCGTCGTTTGCTTCCTGAGCCTGATGGCGACGAGCGTGGTGAGAGCCGATGCCGTGGTTCACGTCAAGGTGCGCAGCGCCGACAACAAGCCTGTCGATGGGCGCGTCCAGCTGAGCGGAGATGGCGGCACCTTCACCTGTACAACCAGTCAGGGGAGCTGCACGCTGAGCTCGGTCCCGGGCGGCCGATACATCGCCGTATTCACGCCAAAGAGCGGTAGTGCGACCTCCCCCAAGAAGGTGATGATTCCGCCGGACGGTAGCGCGGATCTTCACATCGCGGCGAAATAGACACGTCAAGTTGGCGTGAGGCACCCCTGCAATGTCATCATTTTGGGTGGGGAACAGGCGGGGGAATGCGCAGGAGCTGGACACTGCTCTCACTGGGGGGCGTCTTCGCATTGGCATGCGTCGCACCGGTGCGTGCTCAAGACGGAGCGGAGTCGGCTGCTAGCGCGCGGGAGCAACAGCTCGTCGAGGTCCAGAACAGCTTCAGCGGTCCGACGGGCGGCATCCGCATCGCCGATGCCGCATCGGGGCCGAAGGGCAGCTTCCGGCTCGCCTTGAACACCGAGTTCTTCATCATCAGCGACTTCTTCGTGCCGACCGACGAGTCGCACCACTTCGCGGGCAATCTCTCGCTCTCCGTGACGCCGACGGAATACCTCGAGGTCTTCGCATCTGCGGCGGTCACGTCTGCCTGGGACGACTCGAACGATCCGATGTTGATCCAGCGCGTGGCCGATGTGCTCCTAGGCCTCAAAGGATTCCATCGGGTGAAGCCCTGGCTCACCCTCGGTGGGGATGCGAGCGTCGTGTTCCCCGGCGGGGTCGGGGATGCCGGCGCCACCTTCCGCGCCACCAGCTTCGGTTTTCGAGGCAACCTCAGATTCGACTTCCGAGAGCGTGAGCGTCGTGCTGTGCCCCTGATCACGCGCTTCAACGCTCAGTATTGGTTCGACAATTCGGCGGAGCTCACCGCATCGATCGAAGATCGCCGCTACGCTGCGCTCGGAGGCACGGTCCCTCCTGATCTCGAGACGCGTCAGCTTCTCACCCCGTTCGAGCGATACGCATACGGAGTGAACCGCACCGACTTCGTTCGAATCGCCGCCGGCTTCGAGGCGCCACTGAGTGCTGGAAAGGTCGGATTGCATCCGATGCTCGAATGGCAGTGGGGCGTTCCGGTCAATCGCCAGGGCTTCGAGTGCGCGCAAGCAGCCAATGCGAACGACGACTCGTGTCTCGCCGACGAGGGCCTCCGGGCATTCCCGATGTTGCTCACGATGGGCCTCAGGATTCTCAGCCCGCCCAAGGGGCTGGCTTTCACCGTCGCGGTCGATGTGGGGCTTACGGGGACCCGTCATTTCGTCCGCGAGCTAGCGCCCACGGCGCCTTACGACATCATTCTCGGCGTCGCTTACGCATTCGACGCGAGGTCGCCAGCACCCTCGGTGCCCGTTCCCGTTCCCATCGCCGAGCCAGTCGAAGCCGTGGCAGCCACCGGCGAGGTGCGAGGCCGGGTTCTCGATGCGGGCACGGCTGATCCCGTCGCAGGCGCGCTGGTTGCGGTGGTCGGCCAGGATGCGTCCCCGCAGGCCACGGACGAAGACGGACGATTCGTGACGTTCGGCATCCCGGAAGGGGAGGTCCTGCTCGAGGTCTCTCACCCAGAGTACGAGCCCAATCGATGCACCGCCTCGGTTCCCTCGGACGCCGACACCGAGTGCAGGCTCGTGCCTTCGAGTCTCGACGGTCAGCTTCGATTGCTGGCCATCGATCGCAATGGAGACCCGGTTCCGCAGATTCCCATCACGGTCAGGGGTCCGTCCGAGCACCGGCTCACCTCCGATCAGAACGGTGTCGCGCGGGTCGATGCGCTGAAACCCGGTGCCTACACGGCGCACTTGGACGATCCCGTTTATCTGATCGCCGTGGCCGACGTGGAAATCCTCCCGCGTCAGGAGACCACCGTGCAGCTTCGGGTGCTGCCCAAGCCCTCGCGACCCGGCGTCATCATCCAGAAGTCGCAGATCGCGCTCCGCCGACAGATCAGCTTTGCCACGGGCAGCGACGAGATCCTCCCGAACAGCGAGCCGATCTTGCTCGAGGTTGCAGACGCTCTGCTTCGAAATCCCCAGCTCGAGTTGATCGAGATCCAGGGTCACACCGACAATCGCGGCACCCCGAGCGTCAACATGCGGCTCTCGCAGCAGCGCGCGGAGTCGGTGCAGCAGTGGCTGGTGCGCCATGGCGTGGAGCGGGCGCGGCTCACCGCAAAGGGATACGGGGCGACGCGTCCGATCGCGCCGAACATCACGCAGCAGAACCGGGCCAACAATCGCCGGGTTCAGTTCACGATCGTGCGGCGAGTCGAGCTGAACGCCGCCGCAGCACGGTAACGCAGAGCAGGCTGGCGAGAAGCGCCGACCAGGGTGCGTCGGACGGAGTTCGCGATGCGCTGCAGCCGCCACCGCTCTGACCGCAATCGCCCGTGCCCGTGGTGTTGGAGCACGCGACAGTTTCGCAGTTCAGCTCGAGGCCACAGAGGGGCGCAGCGTTGCAGGATGGATCGAGGTCGCCAGGGGGGTAGATATCGCAGACCGCCTCGATGTCGTCGTCGGCCAGGGTACGCTTCTCGACCGAATCGCGCGTGGCCTTGTAGTACATCGTCGCGTCTACGACATTGGAATGACCGATTCCGATGAAGTGGCCTGCTTCATGCGTGACGATGCTTCGCAGGTCGGCCGGCCCAGGGTTCCCAGGAGGGCAACCGGCATCCGGACAGTCGGCGTAGGGGCCACCGGTATTGAAACGCGTCTCCAGCTGGTCGTTGATCATCATGTCCGCGTCGAAGATCTCGCCGGTGGAGGTGTTGTGCCAGACGATCGTGACCGCAAACGCGAAGGGATCGTAGCCGCCGCTATCGGCACAGGGGTTCTTCCAGGGATCGAGGAAGGCGATCGTGTTGACGTTGCCGGTATCGTTGAACTCTGCGCGCTGACAGGTGGAAGGCTGCAACGGTTGAAAGATCAGGTTGGGCGGGGAGCCTCCGCAGTCGACGCTTTGCCAGGCGTCAAACGATTGGTCGACCAGGGATTCCAAGGTCAACAGATCGGGTGTTCCGTCTAGATTCTCGAACCAGCGCGAACCGCGTGAGTCGATGGCGTACGAGAGGCAAGGGTGGCTCCAGACCAGGGGCTCGCCCTCTTCAACACACTCGGCATCACCGACCTGGACGGTGCCGCCGGTCGTCATCCGGCAGTAAGCAGACGCATCGTCTGTGACGAACATGGTGATGAGCCCAAGTCCCAAGAACGCGGCGTGGAGCGGGCGACTACTCATCGATGCCCCCGGCATTGCGGGCGACCAGGTCTTCGAGCTTCAGGAGCAGCGTTTCCAGACGCTCTTTTCGGGGCAGCGCGCCGGGACTCGGTTCCAAGCCTCCCTTGGCACCACGCCGCATGAGCAGCAGCCCGTCGCGATTCTGAGTGACCGTGTCCACCCCTTGCTCCATGCGCACCCGCATGACGCCCTGTCCCATGCCGACCGGCCGAAACGCGGTGTACGGCCCGCCGTCGCGAATGAAAACGATCACGCGCTCGCCAACCTCGAAGGAGGGCTCGCCTTCGACGCGCATCCCGAGGTCGCCTAGCTGGCCTCCCAGGGTTTCGACGATCACCTCGGTTTCGGCGGGGGCGTGACCGCGGAGCTCGCGCTTGACCGCGATGCGGTGCCAGGTGGCGATTTGGCCGTCGGGGCGCGGGAACGACTCGGAGAGAAGGACGCGGCCGAGCACGATCCGGTCCGAGTTGGCGACCAATTCTTCGAGGTCCAGTCCCTGGACGATGGACGCGGAGCTGGGGCTCGCGGCAAGCAGCACGGCGAGCAAAGGCCCGAGGATTGCGGGCAGGAACCTGAATCTAAGCATTTCCCAATGCTGCGGGTCTCGTTCGGCCTCGTCAAGCGATCGAGCCCACACGATCTCGATTGACAATTTCCCCCGAATTTTCGTACACCTCGGTCCATGTACCAAGATCTGATGGCTCGCCGTCTGCGATCGGCGCTCGGACTGTTTTGCATCCTGACGCTCGGCGCTTGCGACGTTGCGAAGTTCACCGCGGACAGCACCGCAGGCCTGTTTACTCGCGCGGCCCCGGCGTTCGAATCGTACTGGGACTACGATCTTGCAGGCGAAGCGCTTCCCGCGACGGTCGTGCAGTTCGAAGGGATCCTGCGCGTCGTTCCCGACAACGAGGCGATCTTGGCGCAGCTTGCCCAGGCGTACATCGCCTATGCCTACGGTTGGGTGGAAGCCGATGTGGAGTCCATGGAGTTCGAAGGCGAGTACGAGGAGGCCGATGTGCAGCGCCAGCGCGCGCGCATCATGTACCTGCGAGCCCTCGACCTCACCCGGCACTGGGTGCGGCTCCACGACCCTGACGTCGACGTCGCGGTCAAGTCCAGCGTGACGGAGCTCGAGGAATGGCTGAAGTCCGCCTTCGTGCAGAAGGCCGACGCGGAAATGTTGCTTTGGCACGGGTACGCCTGGGGCTCCTATATCAACGCCGCAAAGGACGACATGGAGGCCGTTGCCGATCTCGAGTACGCAAAGGCGTTCGTCGCGCGTTCCATCGAGCTCGATCCGGACTTCTACAATGCGGCTGGGTACACGTTCATGGGCGTCGCCACGGCGTCGGAGATGGCGGGCGACATGGATGAGGCCAAGGTCTATTTCGAGAAGGCATTGGAGCGCACCGAGCGGCGTGCCCTGCAGATTCAGCTCAACATGGCCCGCTACTACGCGGTCAAAGAAGGCGACCGGGAGCTCTTCGACACTCTGCTCGCCGAGGTGATGGACGCCCAGGACCCGCTTCCGGAGGCCCGGCTCGCCAATCGCATGGCGCGCGTTCGAGCCGCCCTCTACATCGAGAACGCGGACCAACTTTTTAATGATACCGGGCAGCGGGGGGGGTACTGTCCCAAACTTGGGCGTTTCGCGTCGGCGAGGCGCTCAATGAAACTGCGACCAGAACGAACCCCTGCCCCCGCAACGGCCCCATCGGAGATGCAAGAGTGAACAGAATCCGGCGCCTAGACAGAGGGCTCGCCCGCGGCGAGGCAGCCATCGCCGCCGCCGTGCTCCTTCTCATGATCGCGGTGGCTGCGACGCAGGCCGCGCTTCGCAACCTCACCAATCTCGATTTCACATGGGCCAACCTCGCCCTCGAGCGGATGGAGTGGGCGGACTCGTTTCTGCAGAAGGGCACTCTCTGGCTCGCGTTCTTCGGGGCATCGCTTTCGACGTTCGACGAGAAGCACATCGCCATCGATGTCCTTCCGAGGCTTTCTCCGCCTCGCATCAAGCAGCTGCTTCGCGCGATCGTCTGTGTCTTCTGCGCGGTGACGTGCTTCTACCTCAGCCGTGTTTTCTGGCTCTCGGTGCTCAACAACGCGCGCGAGATTCCCCTCGAGTACTCCGTACTCGGCGCTTCCGACCAAATGATTCACATCTGCGCGGCCCCTCTCGACCTGCTGGCCGACGCGGGGCTTTCGAAACCCACCATTTTCTGTGCGATTCGCAGCGCGCTCGAGGTGTTTGGTGTGCAGATGTCCACTCCGGATGTCGCCCTTCAGCTCATCGTTCCTGCGATGTTCATGTTCATGGCGATTCGCTTTCTGAGTCGCGCCGTTGCCGCCAGTGCAGCGTTCATCACCAAGAGCTACCCCAAACATTCGAACGGGGAGGGCTGAGCGATGGACGGCATCTGGATCGTTCTCCTCACCCTGCTCGCCGTTTTTGGCGCGCCCCTCTTTGCGATTTTCGGTGCGGCGGCGATGCTCCTCTTCGAAGCGCTCCCGGACACCAGCATTACCGGCACCGCCAACGACGTCTTCAGCGAGAAGTTCGCCGACTCGCCCCTGCTCGTCACGATTCCGTTGTTCACCTTTGCGGGCTACGTGCTGGCGGAGAGCGGAACGCCTCATCGTTTGGTGAAGCTCTCACGGGCCTGGCTCGGCTGGATGCCCGGCGGCCTTGCCATGGTCTGCCTCGTCGCATCGGCCTTCTTCACGACGTTCACGGGCGGTAGCGGCATCACCATCGTCGCCATCGGCGGTCTTCTCTATCCCGCCCTCGTGGCAGACAAATACGAAGAGAACTTCTCGCTGGGCCTCGTCACGACTGGCGGCTCACTCGGCCTTCTGTTTCCGCCGAGCGTCCCGATGATCATCTACGGCGTCGTCGCCGGGATCATGATCGAGAAGCTCTTCCTCGCGGGCCTCATTCCGGGGATCATCACCGTCGCCGCGCTCGCGATCTACAGCTCGATCACCGGGATCAAGCAGAAGATGCGCCGAACTCGGTTCGACGCCAAGGAAGCGGTCGTATCGCTTTGGGAAGCCAAGTGGGAGGCGCTGCTTCCGGTCGCCCTGCTCGGCGGCATGTACAGCGGCCTGTTGCGCATCCACGAGGCCGCGGCGTTCACCGCGATCTACACCCTGGTCATCGAGGTTTGGGTGTACGGAGACGTGAGCTTCCGCAAGGACCTTCCGCGCATCATTCGAGAGTCGATGACGCTCGTCGGCGCCATCTTGGCGATTCTGGCGACCGCGATCGGGTTCACGGCATTCCTGATTCAGGCGCGCGTCCCGATGATGATCCTCGACGCGATGGAGGGCTACATCACCTCTCAAGTGATGTTCCTCATTGCCTTGAACATCTTCCTCATCGGCGTTGGCATGCTGATGGACATCTTCTCGGCGATCGTCGTGGTCGTTCCGCTGATCGTGCCGATCGCCCTTCGGTTTGGAGTCGATCCGTACCATCTCGGCATCGTCTTCCTGCTCAATCTCGAGATCGGCTACATGACGCCGCCGGTCGGTTTGAACCTCTTCATTTCGAGCTTCCGATTCAACAAGCCCATCACGCAGCTCTATCGAGCCGTGCTGCCCTTCATCGGCCTGCTCGGCCTGGCCTTGATCATCGTGACCTACGTGCCGGCGCTCTCGACCTGGATTCCAAACATGGTGGAGAGCAACGCGGTCAACCTCAACGAGCCAGGGGATGAAGGGGGCGGCGATTCCGGCATGGACCTCGACGCCCTCGAAGAGGACAACGCGGATAGCCTGGATCTCGACGGTCTCGAAGGCGATGAAGAGGAGCTCGACCTCGACAGCTTGGAAGGCGACGATGAGGAGCTCGACCTCGACAGTCTGGAAGGCGATGACGAAGAGCTCGACCTCGACGCGCTCGAAGGGGACGACGAGGCGCCCGCCCTCGAGTAGACGAGCGCTCTTCGTTCTGCGCTCAGGCGCGCACCAGGCTCGTCGATGCTTCTCTCAGCACGGCGAGCCGATAGGCCATGTCGCCGCTGATCTGTCCTGGGGCGCTCGCGAGCGCGTTGACTCGTTTCAGGAGCCAGCCTAGGCGACGCTCCAAGTCCTCGCGTCGGAGCTCGCGCTTCGACGGGCTGAGCGCGAGCTTCTCGCGCCGCGGGTCCAGATAGCTCGGGTCGCCGGCGGCGCGCCGCTGACGTTCGTGCTTGCTGAGCAGCGTAGCGGAGTGAACTTCGAGCAGTGGGGAATCGCTCGACACGATTGCCGGGAACGGTGTGGGGCTATTGATGTCGACCACCTTCGTGAAGTGGTCGACCCAGCAGTGGTCCTCTCCGCGGCTGGTGTCACTGATGCCGACAATCTCGACGTCCGGGTCGCCTACGCGGGGGCAGAGCTCGCGCAATCGCTCGACCTTCGCCTCGCCGCTGTTGATCCGATCGAGCGTCGAATAGTGAACGTGGTCCACGCCGAGCGCTTCGCCTGCGACTTCGACGGTTGGCTTCGGGGAAGCGCTGCTGAGGACGATTTCGATCTCGGGCCATTGCGATCGGACCCAGTCGAGGTCCTCGCGATCGATCACCTGGTCGGGCGCGTGCCGCAGCCAGATCTGTTCGGCGAGCGCGCGCAAGACCTCCTCGGCCGCGGTTTGTAGGTGCCGGAGCAAGGTGAGCTGAGGGACGCGCTGGGCGGCCCGGACCGGATCGGCGACGAAGTGCTGGAAGCCGCGACGCCGCAGCCAATCGAGCCGTGCCGCGGCCTTCCCCCAGACGCCGTAGTACACGCCCGGGTACGCCCAGATCTTCAGGCTGCGCGCGAGGTACTGGGCTGTCTTTCGAGGATGGTCCCAGTCGAGCAGGAAGCGACCGCTCTCCTGCCGGTGTTCGATGCGCTCGAAGTGCTCGCGCCCATACCCCTGGTACGCGCAGAGCTCCCAGCCGAGGTCCTGGCCCAGATCTCGGCCGAGGTGAGTCGTCCGGTCGAGGTCGAGCACCAGGTAGCGGGTCTTCGCCGTGAGGACCCGCGCGCAGAGCTCGCGAAACGACTCGACCTCACCGTGTTGGACCAGTCGGTCCACCAGGCGGTTCGGAGAGCCATTCGTCTTGGCCTGCCCTGCCATGACCTCAATCTAAGGCGAGTTCGGGAGGCCGTTTGTAATAGTTCGGTCAAATGCTGGTGACGGCGCCTGTGGTGCTAATCGCTTGCGCTTGGCGGGTCTTTGTATACAAGCAAGATTGTGCGCGGGCGTTTGGGTATCCACGCGGCCATGGCCGTCGCTCTTCTACTGGCCTCGGGTCGCGCGCGTGCGGATGACACCCATTATCGGTCCGTGCCGATCGGCGCGCACGCCATCGCGCTCGGGGGCGCGTTTACGGGTGTTGCAGATGACGCCTCCGCGGCGTTCTACAACCCCGCCGGATTGCTGCTCGATGCGACCACGGGCCTTGCCGGCGGCCTCACCATCAACGCCTGGGACAAGCTGGAGGTCGACGACGCGCTGCGGAACCCGGATGGTGTGGCCAACTCGAACGGGACGGGCGCTCGCACGATCCCCCTCTTCATCGGTGCCCTCGTCAAGTTCGGACCCGAGAACGCACTCAAGCAAAAGAAGTTCGCGCTGGCTCTCAGCGTGGTCGAGCCGAATTTCAGCAGAGAAGGGGACTTCATCGAGTTGCCGTCCGACCCCATCGAGCTCACGACCACGTACACGATCACCGCGAATGATCGAGCGACCTGGTACGGGCTTTCATTCGCCCATCGGATCAATTGGAAACACATGCTCGGCACATCCCTCTACTTGAGCGTACGCAGGCTCAACCGGACCGAGCTCGGGCTTGCGCTAGGCGGCGGAACCCAGATTTCGACCAATCCGTCGCAGTTCATCGGAACCAGCAGCGCGGCCACGAACCAGAGATTGAGCTTCCAGGCGTTCCACTTCGTGCTCCGCTTCGGCTGGCTCTATCGCATCAAGCCGCAGGTCCAAGTGGGCGTGACTCTCCAGCCTCCGGGAATCCCCTTGAAGCAGCGCGTCGACGCGACCTCGCAGTCGTTCGTCAACGACAATCGAGATCCCAGTGCGCCTGCCACGACCACGGTCGTCTATCTAGACGACGAGCTCGACGCCAACCTGCCCATTCCTCTCGAGCTCCGGACCGGGGTCCAGTATTGGCCGGCGGAGAAGGTCATGTTGGCCTTGGACGGGATGTTCTACGGCCCGGTGCGCTCGGGGCAGCGCGCGAAAATCGGCTCGTCGACAGCGATCGGGGGCCTGTTCTACGACAACGATACGGCGCGCCGTGCCATTGGGAACGTCGCGCTCGGCGGGGATTTCTTCATCAGCAAGAAGATCATGATCGAAACCGGCTTCTTCACCGACTTCTCTTCGGCGATCAACATCCCGAGCGATCCGAATCGGTTCTACAACCCGCAGATCAATCGCTACGCGGGCACCGTATCGTTTGGAATCAACGTCGGCGGAGTCGCACTCGCGGTGGGAACGACCTTCCTCTACGGGAAGGGACCGGCGACCGGTGCCGTCATCGATCGAGACAACCTGGCGACACAGTACGTACGCACTGAAGCGACCTCGCGGAGCGTCTTCCTCCACATCACGGGCGCGACCCGAGCGGTTTCGACTCTCACCGACAAGACGGCCAAGGGCGTCAAGAAGTATCGAGAGAAGAAGCACAACGGCGACGAGCAGACGGATAGCGAGAAGGATGAGGAGCCGAGCGAGGACTAGTCGCGCGCTCTGACGTCGCCCTCTCCGCGGGGCAGCGCGCGACGGAGCGCCGCAGCAAGCTCCGAAATGGCTTCGCGGGCGCGCGGCAGCACGCTCATCGTGGCGAAGCCGTGCGGCAGATCTTTTTGGTGCAGGTGTGTGACCGGGACGCCGGCGGCCTCTAGCCGCTCCACGTATTCCAGGCCTTCGCCGCAGAGGAGATCGAATTGCGCCGTGACCACGATCGCCGGGCTGAGGCCCTCGTGGGAGGGCAGGTGAAGGGGGGCCACGAGAGGGTTTTCGTCTTCGCCTTTGGGCACGTAGTTTGCGAAAAACCAGTGCGTGGTCTTGTCATCGAGCCCGTAGCCGGTTTGGAGCTCTGGTTTCTGGCGGCCCACGTGGTCGACGGTGCCGACTCCGGGATAGATCAGAAGCTGGACGCTCGGCACGGGTTTCCCTTCGTCTCGCGCGAGCACCGTGACCACTGCCGCGAGGTTTCCGCCGGCGCTGTCTCCCCCCACGGCGATCCGGTTTGCGGAGATCCCCAGGGCAGAGGCCTGATCGGAGACCCAAAGGTACGCGTCGTAGCAATCCTCGACGGCGGCGGGGAAGGGGTCTTCGGGAGCCAAGCGGTAGTCGACGGAGACCACGGCGATCCGCGCATTGCTGCAGAGGCGCCGGCAGAGCGTGTCGTGCGTCTCGATGCTGCCGATCGTCCACCCGCCGCCGTGGAAGTAGACGAGCGCGGGCCGGCTCTCAGTCGTTTCGTCTGCGCCGCGAGGGTAGTAGATGCGTGCGGGGCGCGAGCCCGAGCGCATCGGGATCGTCAGCTCCGCGGTGCGACCGACCTCCGGCGGGGGGGACTCGAGAATCCGGCCGAGGCGCGAGTAGTAGCTCCTTGCGTCCGGGGGCGTCATGTCCGGCATCGAGCGTTCGGCCCATCTTCCGAGCATGAACATGTACTGGGCGCGGCGGTCGAGCAGCTCTCCGTCGACCTCCCATCGCTTCTGGGTGAGGCGCTCGACGAACGAGTCCGAAGCGCGAAGAAAACGTCCCGCGACGCTGGCTTCGATTCGCTGAAAGAGGTTCATGCTCTGCGGTCCGGGCCTCGTCCGTTCATCATGTGCGGCCGAAAACTAAAGGCATCAGCAGCGGGACGCAATCGGAGCGTGGAAGACCCAGGGTGCGCGTTTTCGTGAGGCTGGCCAGGTCCGGTGAAGGTGTTAGTCGGCAAAATCTACGCAGCAAGCGTGGTTGGCGGAATTGTTCGCAAGCGTCTGGACCTCATTGACGGGGACTCGGGAACGTGAGCAAATTGGCGAGGCGCGGAAAACCATCCTTTAGAAAGGTGACCGTATGCTACGAGCACGCTCTACAAGACCCTCAGTCTGGTGTGGCGTCCTTCTGTTGGTTCTCGGGGTTGCGGGTTCGCCGCGTGCAGCCGCTCAGACGGAAGCGGTGGGAGCTCAACCGAATCCGCTCGACGAGTACCTGGATCGCAGGCTCCAAGACGACATCGATGGCATCAGGCGGGTACGCATCGCTCTTCTGACCATGACGGGCACCTTTGCCGTTGGAGCGATCCTCAGCGGCACGTGGGGCGCGCTCAACTGCGAGCCCAGTGGCGACGTATTCAGCTGCGACACCAGCAAGCAACAAGCGCTCGCGGGCCTCGGAGCCTTTTTCAGCGGAGCCGGAACCATCGGCATGCTCACGACGGGCATCATGCTTGGTGTTCGAAATAGGCAGAAACGTAAGACCGAGGAGCTGATCCGACAGAAGCGCCAAACAGCCCACCTTCATTGGGACCTCGAGTCCAGCAGCCTGCGCTTTTAGCTCAGGGCTTTGAAGTCGGCTGCCCATGCCCCCACACTCTCGTCCTCGCATACGGGGGTCTGAAGGCCTGGCGAGCGATTGTAGAGACACGCACCGCCCTCGCACGCCCAGAGTGTTTGTCCATTCAGGTCCCATCGGGCTCATCGCCGGCGCTTCGACAGGAACGGCTTGATCTGGTGCGCGTTGGACTGCCGCCCAGCGCTCACCTTGCCGGGCACAAGCAGGTCAGCACGACGATGCAATACGCGCATTCGAATCGCGCACAGACGCGTGCCGTCTTGAACGCCAGGCGCGGAATTCCTGTCACCGATTCGAAATCGGCGGATTTGAAAGATGTCGCTACCGTGCTAACCCTCCGAAATCACACCGCAAGCGAGGGTGGCGGAATTGGCAGACGCGCTGGATTTAGGTTCCAGTGTCCTTAGGGCGTGCAGGTTCGAGTCCTGTCCCTCGCACTGAAGTGATGTTGGAGGGTTGGCTCGATCGCCGATCACGGGTACCTCGAAACTACTTTCAATCTCCAAACCGGCAGCGAGCGCCGCAGCTCGAAGCGGATGACGCCAGGCGAACTTGGGGAAGATGATTCCCTCGGCGGGACACAACCCCTCGAGGACTTCGCGTGCACGCGCGGTCAACGGCACCTCACGCGCGTACCTGACCTTGTCCGCCTCGGCCCGAATCCGCAGGTACTGGGATCCGGGTTGATAGTCGTCTGGAACGCGGAGTCGCTGCGATTTCATCGCTGGCGGCTCTTCTTCATCGCCTGTTCCGAGCTCTTCGCTTACGACGCGGGCGCCGAATGGTTCGTCGCGCACTATAGATGGGAGAGACGCCTCTGAGCTAGGGCAGGACCTCGTTCGCCCGGAAGTCGAATACCTTGCCGGTGTCCTCACGCGCGAGGCCATCGAGAACGGAGAGCATGGAACGCACCGAAGATTCCGTGGATTGCAGCTGCCCTTGCGGCACCGTCCGCTGAAAGGGCTTGGAAAGCTCGGTGTCGACCGTACCGGGATGCAGTCCGACGACGACCGCCTTGGGTGCAAGCCTCGCTAGCTCGATCGAGAGTGTCTTGGTGAACATGTTCTGAGCGGCCTTGGACCCTCGATAGGCGTACCAGCCGCCGAGCCGGTTGTCCGAGATGCTCCCGACGCGGGCCGAAACGCTTGCAAAGACGGAGCGCTCGTCATGTCGAAGAAACCGATGGAAGTGCTTGGCCACGAGGAGAGGTCCGAATGCGTTGACCTCGAAAACCTCGCGCAGCGCTTCGGGCCGCACCTGGGCGAGCTTCTTCTCGGGGCCGAAGTCGGAACCGTGAAGCACCCCGGCGACGTTGAGCACGAGGTGAAGTCCACCCGTCTGCTCCGCCACCTCCGCGGCCGCCCTTTCGATCGTGCCCTCGTTCGTCACGTCCAGACGCAGGAGCCGCAGCCGCGCCGGCTCGCTCGAAGCGAGCTCCCGAAGCGCGATGGCTTGCTCCGGACTCCGACAGGAAGCGAATACCTGAGAGTCTGCGTCTCGGAGAAGGAGCTGGCGGACGAACTCCAGGCCGATTCCACGGCTCGCGCCTTGGACGAGGAAACTACGAACCACTGGCATCTGAGCTCGTTTGCATCTTTCGCCTTCTCCTGCGTTTACCCAGTCCTAGCACGAGCGTCTATATTTTGTCCAGGTTAGGTTGACAATATATAGACAAAACCTAGAAACCTGCCAGAGGTAAACCATGAATCATTCATCCACCCCCTCGTTATCGACGTCCCGGCTGGGCGCCCGTCCGAGGTTCTCTGGGATCAGCGCATCCAAGGCGCTGTTCTTCGCTGCCGCCGGTATTTCATTTTGCCTGTCGATCTGGCTCTGGTTCTCGGGCGACCGTGAGCGGGGCCTATTCGTGGGCCTCTGGGTACCGTCAATCCTCTCTGCGGGGGGCCTGTTCCTCACGGGTGGACGCAATGACTGACCTCGACCTCCTGATTGCCGGCGCGATGGTGACGTTCCTGTCCGTGGCCGGCGCTTACATCGCGATACGGCACCGAGCCAATGAGACGCCGGTGGACTCGTACACGCACGCTGTCACGCAATCCCCTCGTGATCTCAAGCCGACGGCAGAGCCAGCGAAGGCACTCCGATGAAGTCGATCGTGAGAATGGTCTACGTGCCGGGCTCTCTTAGCCCATCGGGCTCAAGATGAGCGCCGAATTGCGAGGCACTAGGTGTTATGTCGCGAGGGACGTGAACCTCAAAGGGCGGTTGTAGTTGCTCTCGGCTGCTATCTGCCTCTGCGCCAACGGTTTGCCTTCTAGCTCGAGCGCTTTGCAGCTCGGATCGAGAACCCAGGGCAGGGTGCTCTGCCGTAGCGAACATGGCAGCGCGCCGACGGCTTGACACGAAGCTCTAGCTCTACCCTCGGGGCAGCCGCGCGCGCAAAGATGGAACGAGAGTACGACGGGGGCAGCGGATCGCCGAGCTCGAGGACCGGTCCGACCAAGCCATCGCGCCGTTGTCCGTGCGTCGTGATTACGGCTGACTGTTCTCGTGCTAACAAGGTCGCATGGTGCGGCGCATTCTGTTCAGCTACGAGAATCTCCTACCGACCACTCAGGCGGATGCGGAGGTCTTTCTGAGCACCGCGGGGGCCCTGGCTGCCCGCGGGCACGAGGCCATCGTGGCGACGCCCAGGCCACCTGAAGCCACGGACAGCTTCGAGCGCGAGGTGCTCGAGTTCTACGGCATCGACGCGCCTCTCGAGATCTCCGCCGTACCGAGCTTCACGAAGAACCTCGCGCTGCAGCACGTCTACCATGCGTTGCACCTACCGGAGCATCCCGCCTTTGCGCGGGCCGACTTCATCTACGCGCGAAACCCCGTCGTGGTGATGCGCGCGTTGCAGGCCGGCCAACGTGTCCTCATGGACCACTACCGCCCTTGGGGCGACCAGTTTCCCGCATTGCAACCGATGTTTCGTCGCTTCATGAACCACCCGCGTTTCCTCGGGCTCGTCGTCCACTCCGCTTATTCCCGTCAGTCCTATCGTCGGTTGGGAGTACCCGAGGCAAAGCTTCGCGTCGTTCACAACGGCTTCGACCCACGACGGATGCAACCTGTGCTCTCCAAAACGGAGGCTCGCGCGAAGATCGGTTTGCCGCAGGACAAGCGGATCGTCACCTACACCGGACGCGTTGACTCCAAGAAGGGCTTGGACGTTCTGTTGCACCTAGCCGAGCGCATTCCCGAGGCGATGTTCGTCATCGTAGGCTCGGAAGGCCCCAGCGCAATCGAGGCTCGGGCGAGAACCCTCGGCAACGTGACGATCGTTCCCTGGCAGGCCGGGTCCGCAGTGGCCCCCTATCTTTACGCTGCGGACGTGCTCACGATTCCGCCTTCCAACGAGCCCCTCAAGAAGGTGGGCAATGCCGTGCTCCCGCTGAAGACCTTTTTGTATCTTTCGGCAGGACGGCCGATCTTCGCGGGCGCCAATCCGGATACGGCCGAGGTTTTCGAGAACGATCGGAACGCCTGTCTCGTCGAGTCGGGGGACCTCGCTGGCGCAGAGCGGGAGTTAAAGCGCTTGCTCGACGACCCCGAAAGGATGGAGCGCTTGGGCAAGGCCTGTCGCGAACAATCCGAGGAGCTGACTTGGGCGAGCCGCGCCGCGAAAATCGAACGTTTCATCGACGAGTGTCTCGCCCGAGACCCCGCGACGCTCCAGCCGGAGCCCTGGTCGAAGAGCGAGTGGTGCAAAGACACGGCAACGTGGCTGGCTTCCGGCGTACTGACGGGGAACTGGATCCACCGGTAGCCTCGTTGGTCAGGCTCTCTTCATCGATGCGGACCGCGCCATGCTCTCCCTCGATGGCCAACGGTGTTGCGACGATTTTCGGGCTTTTTACTCACGCGGCCTTCGGTCCTTTGCCCAGGGCTGCAACGGTGCGGCGCATCCCCTCCCGCCAGCCGACGAGCGGTCGATAGCCCAGCTCTTCGACGGCTGCCGCCGTCGAGAAGTGGATGTCGTTGCACATCAGCTCGCCCGCGTACCCGCTCAGGGGCGGCTCGCGGTTGGGCGCGAACAAGCTCCACGTCCAGTCGACGCTCCACCCGGCCATCTTCGAGAGCCAGCAAGGAAGGCTGGGGCCCGGCGTAGGTGCCTCGACGAGCTCGGCCAGGTAGTCGAAGACCTCACGCCAGGTGGGCGCGCCTTCGTCACACGATCGGAAGATGATGCGCGCCATCCGCGACCGGCTCCGGCGCCAAGTCAGGCTCGCCCGACTGCGAGCGCCACTCGTCGTAGACGCTGGCGCGGCGCACGCAAGCGATCGTGCACCGCGGCTCGCAGCCCTTGGGCGCATCGAAAGCGCGCCGCATCTCGGCGCGACCGTATTCGAGCAGTGGCGTGCCCGGCTCACCGCGGCGCTGACTGCAGTACGAGACCTTTCCGAACTCGTCCACATACAGGTAGCGGCTGCCAGCGCGGCACTTGAATGGGGCGGTCCCGCGCTCGATCATCACGTCTTCCCAGCCCTCGCCGCCCCAATGGAAGATGGTCTTTTTGCTGCGCGCACGCAGCTCGCGATAGAGTTCCGCCAGCTGATCGCCAGCGAGGCCCGCATCGAGCTGGCCGGTGGGACCGTGCATCAGACCCACCGTCATGTAGAAGCCGAGCTTCTCGATGATACCCACCAGCTCGCGCGTGGCTTCGGTAGGCGAGGAGCCAAGCACCGCGTTGACGTTGACCCCGAAGTTCGCGTGCTCCTTGAGCAGCTCGAGCTTCTTCCGGATCTTCGACAGCGACTTCTGCGAGATCTCGTTGGGCTCGAGGTTGTCGATCGAGATCTGCAGGAAGGTGAGCCCGGCCTCGTTCAAGCGCTGAATCCAGGTGCGCGTGATCGGATAGCCATTGGTGATCGACGTGACCTGCAGGCCCTTCGACACCGCGTAAGCGACCAACTCGTCTAACCGTGGGTGCAGCAGCGGTTCGCCGCCGGTAAGGGTGAGCACGACTGTGCCCAGCGCCGCTACGTGGTCGATCTGGTGCTTCAGCCGCTCGAAGGGGATTGGGTCCGAGACGTCGTCGTACTCGTTGCAGTAGCCACAGCTGAGGTTGCAGCGGCGCGTCACCACCATCTGCACCAACACGGGTGCGGTGGGGGTAAACAGCATACGCACGCCGCGCGCCAAAGCCCTGGGAAAGCGTGGGGGAAGATACAACTGGCTACCCAAAGGGACAGTAGCATCGCCGCGGCCCGGAGGCAAGACTTCGGGGCACCCCAGCCGAACAGAACCTTCAGCTGCGTTTCATAATTGCCCTTCGCCGACGTCGTTCGCAAAAAGCTCCTTCACCAGAAGCACCACGCTCCGGAGCGCGGCACTCGATACAGGATGCTTTGCCGCTCGGTGTCGCCGAGCTTGCCGGGCAGCGCTCACATTGCCAGGCACAAACGCGTCAGCATGACAGCGCAGTCCATGCATTCGAATCGCGAGCAAACGCGCGCCGTCCTGAACGCCGGCCCGGAAATCCGGTCACCGATTTGAAATCGGGCGATTTGAAAGACATCGCCGCTGTACTCACCATTCGAAATCAAACCGCAAGCGAGGATGGCGGAATTGGCAGATGCGCTGGATTCAGGTTCCAGTGTCCCCAGGGCATGCAGGTTCGAGTCTTGTCCCTCGCACTGATGTGGTGTTGGAGGGTTAGCGCGGGGTTGTTCCAGTGTCCTTCCAGCCCGCCGTCGATTGGTCCCAGATGTTGTCCCCAAAGGACGGACTCGGCTGCTCGACGACGCGCATGAACGTACTGGTTGGTCGTGGTGGCGTGACGGTGTCCGAGCAGATAGCCGACGCCGAGAAGATTGCCTGAGCGCTCGGTGAGCTCGGTCGCGACGCTGTCTCGAAAGTCGTAGGGTTTAACCTTCGATGCACGATCTGGCTCGAGGCCAGCTGCCCGTGCCGCAGAGCGAAGCGGGTAGCGCCAAGCGAACTTCGGAAACTCGAAGTCGCTGGAGCGTGCCTGGGCGGAGCCCAGTTTCGCGCATGATCGCGAAGTACGCCCTGCACGGGGCGTCCGTCGCGGGTGCGCTCGGGAAGCGCCGCCACGATGGCATCCATCTCCTGTGGAGAGAGAGCGCGCGCGAAGCGCCGAAAGCTCCTTCTGAACCGTACCAGCCTTCACGACCCCGAGTCGTAGTCGAGCGAGATCGGACAATACCTTGCCGCTTCGTGTCTTGTTAGCAGGGGAGAGTCCGGAGCCGCCGCTCTCGGAACCCATGCGCTGCCGTCTTGTGCGCCTGGCGCTGCTTCCTGAGGCAACTGATCGTATTTAGGTGTCTCGTCCAGATCCTGTTATCGGTTTTGCACCTCGAAAGGTTGCGCGAGCACGAAATTCTTGGAAATCGAGGACGACACCGAGTGACAAGAAGTGCCAAACGAGGCTGTCACCAGGGAAGTGCTTTTGGATGGCCTTGGCCCATCGCGTTGGCACTGCTCACGTGCGAGCCGCCCGCGGCCAGGGTCGCAAACCGGATCTCGGCCTTTTCACTCACGCGGCCTTCGGTCCTTTGCCCAGGGCTGCGACGGTGCGGCGCATCCCCTCCCGCCAGTCGACGAGCGGCCGATAGCCCAGCTCTTCGACGGCTGCCGCCGTCGAGAAGTGGATGTCGTTGCACATCAGCTCGCCCGCGTACCCGCTCAGGGGCGGCTCGCGGTTGGGCGCGAACAAGCTCCACGTCCAGTCGACGCTCCACCCGGCCATCTTCGAGAGCCAGCAAGGAAGGCTGGGGCCCGGCGTAGGTGCCTCGACGAGCTCGGCCAGGTAATCGAAGACCTCACGCCAGGTGGGCGCGCCTTCGTCTGCAATCACATAGGTCTTGCCTGCGGCGGCGGGGACGGTGCCCGCGAGGTGAAAGCCGACGGCGAGGTTCTCGACGTAGGCCATGTTGATCACGGCCCGACCGTTGCGCACCATCGGGAACTTGCCGGCCTGAAGCGGGCCGAGGATGCGGGGGAAGTTCGGGTCGCGAGGGCCGAAGGGCCAAAGGCCCGGTCGCACCAACACGTACTCGAGCCCGCTTTGGGTCACGAGGTCCTCGGCCATCAGCTTGCTGCGTGCGTAGTTGACGATCTTTCCGCCGCGTGGCGTGGTCCGAGGGTCGGCGTCCCGAAAGCCCGAGTACTCGTGCACGGCCACGCTCGAGACCTGCACCCAGCGCCCGACGCCGGCGCGCTTGGCTTGTTCGAGCACGTTCTTGGTGCCCTCGACGTTGGCGATCTCGAACGCCTTCCACCGGCCCCAGTCGGCCACCCGAGCGGCGGAGTGGTAGATGAGGTGGCAGCCCTCGCAAGTCCCGGCCAGCGTCTCGGGCTTGGTGATGTCCGCGCGGACCACCTCGAGACCCTCGCGCGCGTCCACGTCGCCGAGGTTGTCGAGCTTGCCCCAGGGGGAGACGAGCACGCGAACCTCGATGCCCTCGTCGAGCAGACGATCGACGATGTGGCTGCCGATGAATCCGTGGCCGCCGGTGACCAGAGCCTTCATGGGAACAGCTGACCCTGGCGGTACAGGGAGAAGACGTCGGTGCTCGCCCCGACCACGAAGTGGAGCAAGGCCGGCCACACGATCGAGCGCGCGCGAACGGCCATCAACCCGAACAGCAAGCTCCCCGGCAGGGCGGCGACGGTCTCGGGCAGGGGCTTTCCGAAATGCACGGCGGTGGCCGCGAAGGCCTGCACCCAGATCGCCGCGCCGACCCCCCAGTGGGGCCGGATGGCCTGGATGAGAAAGCCGCGAAAGAAGAACTCGAAGGCGACGAAGTACGGGAAGTAGATCGCCAGCCACAGCGCCAGGTTGGCCGGAGACTGGCCTGGCCACGCGCCCGGCCACGGGTAGGTGCCTTGGATGAGCGGATCGTTCGCGCTCAAGAACATGATAGGAACGATGATCACGGTCACGACAGCGATCGTCTTGATCCCGTAAGCCGCGTCCCCGACGCGAAGCCCCGCCTCGGACAGCGAGTCGCGAGCGAAGACCAACGCGAGCAGCGGGACCACCAGATAGAACGCCACGGCCCACGCCATGTGACCCACCGCGGCATCGAAGCCGCGCTCGTAATCCGCCGCCAGCTGCGGCCCCGGCGTCCCCAGATACCAGTAGGCGACCATACACAGGGTCGCGACCGTCATGTAGACGGCGAGGCGGCTGGGCCGCAATACCTGCTCGGTTTCGTCCGGCAGGAAGGGTATCGGCGAGGGCACGCGCTCTCTTACCATACGGCCCGTCCATGTCGACGGTCTTCGTCACGGGAGCGCCACCGGTCCTTGACTTCGACCCCCGACGCCGGAAGAATCCCCCGCGAAACAAGCACTTCGGGGCGGGATCGGCGCACGGCCGGTATGCTCGGCGCGAGGAGCACGACGGCATCGGATCGATCTGGAGGAGCATGGGAAAATCGCGCGCCAGCCGGGGGGAGCCCGGCATGAGTGAGCCGCAGGCTCCTCGCGGCGCTGTCGCCCGCGCCGCGGCGTTCGTGGGCGAGACATGGCGCAACTGGGAGCTCTACGCCATCATCGACGCGCTCATCTTCCGGCCGATGCACCCGCCGCTCGTGCGCCTCCTGGTCCCGACACGGGTGAGGCCGAACCAGCTGTCGGCATCGACGGTCCTCTGCGGCGCACTCGCGGCCGCCGGCTACGCGACCTTCACCCGCACCGGCATCGCCGTCGGCGGCGCCTTCCTCTTTCTCTCGGTTCTCATCGACGGACTCGACGGCGAGCTCGCCCGCACGCGCCCCGAGAAGACGGAGACCGGCAAGATCTTCGAGGTGCTCTGCGACCCGGCGAAGGTCGTGCTCTGCTTCCTCGGCATCGCGGTCGGGATGACGCGCGCCGATTCATGGGGGCCGCTCCCCTACCCCTTCGCGGCCTCGCCGGTCGCGCACGCTTGGGGGCTGTGCGTCCTTGCCGGCGCGTCCCTCGCCGCCCAGGTGCACGCGCGCAACCACTGGGTCGAGGTCTACCGGCGCTGCGCCCTGGGGTTCAGCGAGCCCTCGTACCCCAACCTCGGGCGCGTGCGCGAGGAGTACGAGGCGCTCCGCGGCCGCCGCGGCTACTGGCTGGAAAAGGCCGTCGTCCCCGTCGTGCTCCGCCTCTCGCCGCGCAACCCCCGCCCGGCCCCGCCGCCCGCCCCCGCCGTCCCGGGCTACCGAGCGGCGCTCAAGCCGTACATCAAGACGCTGTCGTTCTTCGCCGGCGGCACCCAGATGATCGTCCTCATCGCGACCTCGTTCGCCGGGGCCCCGGTCTTTGCCTGGCTCTACATCCTGGCCTCGGACGTCGTCTTCCTGCCGCTGCTTCCCCTGCTCGCCCGGGCGCACCGGCGCGCGCTCGCGGCGGGCGCGGCGCCGGGGCCCCTGCGCTAGGGAGGACGGGACCAGCGCCTGAGGACCCTCGACCGCCGCTCGGCGTGGCTCCTCCTCGCGGCCTGCAGCGCGGCGACCTCCGCTTCGGCGTGCGCGCCGCCGTCCTGACCGCGCCGCTGTTCATCGTCCCCACGTTCCTCGGTCCGAAACGCCTTCACGAATGGCGAGCTTGAGCGATCCCCCGAGACGATTGAGGTTGGCGTGGACCCGGGCGACCTCGGTGAGAGCCTGGGCATCGATGGTGCTTTTCAGACGAGCACCGGCGAGACATCGGCGGAGCACCTCTGCACGCGAACAACTGGTCTGCTGCACCAGAGCATCGAGCCGAGCCAGGTAGTCCTCGTCGAACCGAAACGAGACCATGTGGGACTTCGGCTTCCTTGCGCCATCCCCTGGTCGCGCGGACTCTCTTGGCCCATCGGGCTCGAGCCGAAAGTGGAAGTTCTCGGTACTGGGCGTTTGCTCTCGCTCGCGCGCACCTCAACGTCCCTGAGGCGTCGGCTCTACACATGCGGCGCACTAGGGCTGCCGGGAGAGGACGTCGGCACAGTCTGCCGTGCAGCTGTCGCCCGTGTTGACGAATGTGGACTCTTTCGTGGCTTCGTTCGGCGTCACCAGCGTGAGGGCTCCAGATTCCGTATAGCCGGGACCTCCTCCTTCAAACTCAAAGACATTGCCGCAGACACTACCCGCATACGTGGCTTCCTCGTCTGAATAGGTCGCAGCGCAACCATTCTGCATCACCATCAACGTGATATCACCCCCAAACGGTTCGCCGCACTCGGCGTCGCGGAAGGTGCATTCGTAGGTGCCCGTCCATGTTCCCGAGAAATCGCTTGGGCTCCCACAACCTGCACCGCAGGTCCCGTCCGTGCCGCCCGAGCCGCCCGTGCCGGCGGAACCTCCGGACCCACCGGTGCCGCCACTTCCCGAAGTGCAATCACAGATGCCGTTCGTGCACATCAGCTCATACCCTGGGAGACAACTGCTACCCCTGCAGTCACCGAGATCCTCGCACGGCTTGCCTTCATCGATCGCGCAACCTAGCGAGCTGAAACCGGAGAGGCAGCAGGTGACGAACGACATCCCCGCGATCGTCAGCAAACGAGAGATCCCCGAGACCGCGTTCATGGCACGCCTCCGTGTGAGTTGATGGCGGGGAGAATATCAGCCTATGGACACTTCGCGGATCAAAAAGCGGATAGTCCGAGTCAATGCGTACCTCCCGGCGCCATCCCCCCGTCGCACAGGCTCTCTTAGCCCATCGGGATC
Organism: uncultured delta proteobacterium; assembly: GCA_963786865.1. GTDB lineage: Bacteria > Myxococcota_A > Polyangia > Polyangiales > Houyiibacteriaceae > SG8-38. Next base: position 151,101 of record CAWBAV010000016.1, read on the forward strand.
ATGCTGAGAGCTGAACTTGGCGGTGCTAGGTCGTGATGTCGCGTCGGGTCCGCCACGGACAGTCCGTTTGAATTCGCTATGCGCGCCTACGGCGAATACCAAACGGGCGATGTCCAGGCCCGCTCCTGAATCGTCTTGGGAACGCGCGGACGACAGCAACTGCCCTCGAAGCCTTCTGGAATGGGATCGACATCGCAGTCGATATCGGCTGCCGCGCATTCTTCGTCGCTGAGGTCGCAGCACTCTTCGAAGCCTTGCGTCACCGTTGCAGGCTGGGAACAATCCACTCCAGCGGCGTTACAGGCGTATTGGCTCCACCTGCATTTCGGGTTTTCGATGACGCGCGCGTAGTAGTAGGCGCGCTGATTGGGGTCGAAGGATGGATCCGTCCATGTCGCGCAGAGACTGGCGAAGCCCCCGGTACCCGGCTGAAGCTCGCACGTGGCGGGGTCGACCGAGGCGCCGTTCTCGGGATTGCCGCCGACGTCGAATACGTCGACCTGATACGCCCCGGAGTCGTCGATCCAGCCCTTGATGATCTGCACGCGTTGCAGCGGCGCAGCGGGATCGTTGGCAGTACCGGGATCCTGCTTTGCTGAAACCACGAAGGTCGGACCACCGGCGCTTCCTGACGGTGGTGCAGGCAAGTCGGCGCCCATCGGAACCCCATTCTGATAGCCGACTTCGGGGAGGTTCGGATCATCACAGATGTTCGAGGGATACGACCATCCACCGAAAAAACGCACTACGATCTGAGGCCCGCTCGTGCCGAACGTTTCGCGCCGTCGCATGGCCAAGAAGATCGCCTCGCGAGAATTCTCCTCGGCCCAGACTCCGGCGAGTCCCCCCGGGCTTCGATACGGGTTGGTGATGAGACCAGGACGAAGCTCCCCAGCGAAATCCCCTTCGACGTTGGTGTTTCCTGGCCAGTCTCGCTCCTCGACGATTCCAGGCGCGGAGATGTGAGTATCGGTGCTGGCAATGATCCCCTGCTTGAACGGATTCTGGCCAAGCGTCGCCTCGTGCTTCATGCCCTCGCCAAAGGCGGCACGCACGAAATCCTGAGACGCGGGTTCGCTGAAACCATCGACGGTCGTCGACGAAAAGTTCGTGTACGGCAAGAGCTCGAAACCGCAAAGCTCGTCAGAAATCGATTCGCCGGGCTTGCACTCGGACTGGCCTTTGTGCTGGTAGATCTCGATCAACGGCTCCATGAACGCGCGCTCGGCGGCATATTCGGCATCGAACGCACCATCGCGGCCCATCGGCTCGAAGAACTTTCCGCCGGCGAGGTTGGAATTGTGGGGAATGGTGAGCGCGTCGCACTCGTTGTCGGCATTGATGCAATCCGCGCGCAAGCGTTCCCAGAGGCCTTCGACGTACGGCTCGTCGAAGTAGTTGACGGCGTGTCCGGGGACCGTCGCGTTTCGGAACACGACGTTGCGGTGGAGGTTGTTCGTGCCGGTATTTGCGGTCCACTCGTAGCCGATGAACGTGGTGAAAGTGCACGAAGAGCTGACGTCGTTCGCTGCTTCGGCGGCCGCGACGATGTCGTCATGCCAAACGTCCATACCCGCTTCGATGCAGAGCGCGGCATCGTCTCCGCACAGATCCGGGTAGCGTGCATTTTCAGGTGCGGCCGACTGCAGGAGCCCGAACACGGCAAAGGCCGGCAATCCTCCAGCGCGAAACTTCTCGCAGTCGGGATGATCGTAGGCAGGCTGGGTCGGGTCGGTGCATTGGGGCAAAGTTCCGAAGAATTTCGGCATGGTCGGAAACCAACGCAAAATCGAGAGGCCTCTCTCTCTCGATGGTGCGTAGCGGCGTGCCCTCGGCGTCGTAGGGTTGAATGCTTATCGGTTCCCCGCGCGCGTACCGATAGGCATCGGCCGGTCCGAGCCGCGTGCCGCGGATGTTCGCGTCGAAAGAAAGGGCCGTGTGAACGTGCGTGTCGCCAAACAGCGGTCGCCGTAGCGGGTCGAAGTCGTCGCAGCTTTGTTCAGGGCATTCGCCGTTGCCGCACAATGACGTCGTGTCGCCGTCATTGCTGCAGCTCGATAGGACGAGCAACAACGACGGCACCCATGCTGAAACCCACAAGACCGATCTCGTTGTCATTCGGTGCCTCTCCTCACGACTGGGCGCGAGAATATCACAATCCCTCGTCTCATCGGATGATCCCGCCATTTCCATATCGGGCCCACGGTTCAATTGCGCAGAACTGGATCTTGTGTCGGCATGTCACCTTCGGAATTTGATACACTGGTCGCTATGACCCTCGAGAACGTCTACTATCTCGGCCAGACCATCGCCGTCGTCGTCATCATCGCGACGCTCTTCGCGTTCCATACCCGAAACCTCGTCGAGGGACGGGAAAGGGCCTAATCATGGACGAAGATGGGGAGATGAGAAGCGCCGTTGAGAGCCGATACAGGTCGCGATTGGCGTCCTGGTTGACTCTCGGAATCGCCGTGACGCTGACGATTCGAATCGCGAGCGTGTGGTCCGAGCTGCCCGAGACGATGGCTTCTCATTTCGGTCTCGGCGGCGAGCCCGATGCGTTCATGTCGAAGCAAGGGTTCTTTGCGTTCATGGCGCTCGTCGGCGGGGGTACGGTGGCTTCGCTGTTTGTGATGCCCATGTTTCTCGTTTGGCTTCCAGCGCGTTGGATCAATCTCCCCAATCGCGACTATTGGCTCGCCAACGACGCGCGGCGCATCGAAGGCCTTCGGAGGCTGTCTTGGTCGCTCGAATGGGTGGGGATGGCGACCGCCGCGCTGCTCGCCGTGGCGACCGAGCTGGCGGTCCGCGCCAATTTGCAGCGACACACGTTCGAGAATGGCCCGTTTCTCGTCGTTCTAGCTCTGTACCTCGCTTTCGTCGTCGCGATGCTCGTGCTCCAGTTTCGGTCCCTGGCCGTCCCCGAGCCGTGAAGCGGGCAAGCGGAACGCGATCGGACATGAATCGCCCCGGCTCGGCCCTATGGAAGTACACTTCCCGGGTGCTTCCCGCGCGAACACCGAGAGCTTTGGCCGAACCCAGCATGACCGAGGATCGCGCCGTCTGGCTGGCGGCGGACCTTGCGCTCCGCTTGGCAGACGAGGCGATCGTGGGGCTTGCGCAGGCCGGTATCGTTTGTGCCCCACTCAAGGGAGTGCTCTTCTTGGCGAGGTGGTCGGAGCTTCGTGGGTATCGAGACCTGGCGGATGTGGACTTGCTCGTGACGCGGGAGGACTTCGCCCGGGCGGAGCGATCCCTCCGGGAGCTCGGCTTCGATCCGACGAGCCGCACGAACCGGGGTGTCACCTTGGCTCGCGACGATTGGCCGCTCAGCATCGACTTGCACCATCGATTGTTCGGCCCTCGTCTCTTCGAGATGCCGACGACTGGCTTGATGGCGAGAGCCGAGCGCGACGAGACCTCGTTTGCGGCGCCGGTGATGCGATTGGCCGACATGGATTTCCTAGCGCACGTGGTCGGACATGCGGTCAAGAGTCGCCTTCGCCCTGATGACGAGTTCGTTCGCGGAGACGTCGCGTGGCTTCTTCGGAAACTTCCCATCGACCCTGAGACGTGCGCAGCACACATGGAGTCCTTGCAGATGCGCCGCGCCGCCGGTTACGTCTTCGGCGCAGCCGCATCGAAAGGAGAACCAGTTGCCAGGGAGATCCTGCGGCATCTGCACCTCGACGCGCGCGACCGCGCGGCAATCCGAGCTGCGAACGCCTTTCCCCACCGGTATTGGACCCCGCACTTGCTCAACGGAAGTGTCGGGAGAGGCGCCCGTTCGCTCAGTGTCCAGCTCCGTCAGGACCTCGGCCGGCGTGCGCGCCGGTGGCTGCCTTCGACGGCAGGAGCGTGAAATACGGCGAGGCTTCGTCGAGCCCCGCGATCAGCTCGCGGCCCAAGTCCTTGCCGTGCGCTGCGAGCTCCTCGGCCGTCGGCTCCGCGAGGAACCCGCCCCACGAAAAGAAGGCCGGGGAAGCCTCGGCCGCGCGCTCGGATCGTCCCGATTCGGCTGGCCGGAACAAGCTGAACAAGATGGGCCCGGTCGGACAAAGGGCATCGCAGGCGGAGAGAAGTCGCAGTCGATCTTCTGCGCGTAAGACGTGACCGAGGCTGCCCCAGCCCAAGATCACGGCATCGAATCGATCCTGGCTCGTCAGCGGGAAACGCGGATCGGATCGTCCGAACGCGGCCGCGACCAAGTCCTCGTAAGAGCCTTGAACCACCGTCGAGGTGCGAGCGAGCGTTCGTTTGCAGTGTTGCGCAGCGCGTGACGTGGGCTCGAGTGCGACGATGGAGTAGCCGAGTCCTTCGAGCGCTTTGGCTTCCCGGCCGCAGCCCGCGGCTCCTACGAGGAGCCTCGACGGTGGTTTTGGCAATCGGCGTGAGAACCACTTCTGTTCCCAAGGATACAGGCCGGCGAAATCGTTGCCCGGGTTGAAGGAATCCTCGTAGAGCGCGATGCTCAGCGCTTGCTTCTCATCCACGGTCAGCGCGCGCCGCAACAGGACGCCGAGCCAGGACTCGAGCCCTCGATCGATGCCGCGGACCACCAATCGAATCGCGTGGCTGCCCGCCACGATGCGGCGAGCGAGCTCGACTCTCAGTGTGCCCATCTTGTCCACGTCACGCGTCGCAGGGTTGAGCGGGACGGGCGCGGTGCGTCGCGCTCTCGAGCGCGTCGAGGAGCTCGTCGGGGTGTCGCCATACGCCGCGCCAAGTCCGACCGCGGGCTATGAGCTTCCCCAAGGGAACCGAGGATTCGAAGAAAGCGGCTTCGGACAAACGCTGGAGAGCGGCCATCGGCTGCAGAGGGGTGAGCACCGTCGTGGAACCCTGCTCGATGAACACCAGATGGACTCGGTCGGCGGGTGTCGGCGCTTTCGCGACTTGTTCGTGCCGCACCGGCTGGCGATGGACCCCATGTTCGTCGGGCGCGCCGATACCCGCAAACCAAGAAGGGAGCGGATCGGTGTCGCGTGGCGGCGGACCGAAGTGCGGGGTGCGCGGCCAACCCCAGATCGCGGACCCATCGGTCACCACGAACTCATCGCTGTAGTAGTCGTACCCGCGCCTCAGGGCCGCGACGGACAAGCTGCTCTTGCCTGCTCCGGAGGGCCCGCAGAGGAGCCATGCGACCTGATTCGATACCACGGCAGCTCCGTGAAGGACGCCGAAGCGATCATGGTGCTCGGCAAACATCTTGCGATAGAGCACCCATTCGAACGGATCGGAGGGTGTCTCGTCGAGCGGCTCGCGCCAGACGACTTCATCGTCGAACGTCAACGTGAGCGTGTCGGTCGCGTATACGCCCAGGTGATGCGTCTTCATCGTGCCCAACATGGGCTGTCGTGCAGCTCCCCAGTCGGACGCGATCACGTCGTTGACCGCCTCGCAGTCGCATTCCAGCTCGAGACGAGCGTCCGAGAAGAAGAGCGTGTGCTGCGTTAGGTGGTTCGCCATCGCACGATCTTTCGGTCGGCAAGCTGCCGGACGAAGGCCTCCACGTCTCTCGACACCGTCTCGCTATCGGCGTCGACGCACTCGATGATGCAGTTCTTGAGGTCTTCGATGCTGCGCTTCCCATCGATGAGCAGCCATACGCCGGCCGCAAAATCGTTCAGCACGAGGAGTTGCCGGTGGTCGGAATCATAGATCACGATCTCGTCCGAGTCGGTGACCTCGTGGGTCAGGATGTCTGCACGGACAGGGATGCGCGCTGCGAGGGACTCAGGCATCGACCCCCGCTCCAAGCATGGATGAACGGGTCTGGCATTCCCAGCAAGCGAGCTGCTTGGCCCAGTGGGCGCGTTCCGTCAGCAGATTCTCCGTCGGTGCTGCGACCGGTTCGGGAGCGTTCAAGATGGCGCGAAGCGACTGATCTCGGATCGAGCCGAGCGCGAGGTGACGGCTGAAAATGCAAGGATACACTTCGCCATCGTAGCTCACGGCTGCGGTTCCGCCGAAGGGTCGAGCGTTCGCGTCCGGGTCCCCATGCCGCTCGATCGAGCCTGCTCGTGGCGGCACGGGGTCCGTCTTGCGTTTTCCGAGGTCATGCAGATCCCCTCTTCCGACAGCGCGGGATTGGCCCACCCCGATGGCCCTCGGGTCGACGCCGAGCTGAGCGAGGTAGTCTCTCGTCGCCTCGGCGTCCCCCTCGTTCTGCTCCATGATGACCGTCCCGGTTCGAACCGAGAGCCCGTCTTCGAGCGCGCGGCGGATCGCGCGCGTCGTGCGGTGATGGCTCCCAGGGGTCCGCGTGATCGCGTCGTGCCGGGCGGCGTCATGCGAATACAACGAAAAAGCAAACGAGACGCCGAGGCGCCGCAAGTGCTCGTAGACCTCACCGCGCAACGCGAGCCCGTTGGTGTACACCTCGAGCTTTGGAATCCCGATGCGATGCGCGTACTCGGCAGCAGGGATGCAGTGGGGACTGATCAGCGGGTCGCCACCGGTGAGTTGCACCACTTCGAACCGCAACGATTTCGCGTCGTCGAGCAAGGCCCGCAGCTCGGGGAGATCGAGACTCTCGTCACGCTCGGGCGAAGACTCGGCGTAGCAATGCACGCAGCGTTCATTACAGCGCGCCGTGAGCTCGATGAAGAGTTGACGCCAACCTGCGCCTCTCAGCAAGGTCGCGCGGTTGAGCGGAGCCAGGGGGTGTGCGCGAAGCTGGTCACGAAGCTCGCCGAGGAGCGGCTCGTGCTGCTCCAGGGCAGACCAGGTCGACGCACGCAATTCGTTGGCAACGACCGAGTCTGCCATCGAGCCTTCGACCGTCACGAGCTCCCCGGTGCTCAGCTTCGTCGCCACTAGATCGCTCGGCCGGTGATTCAAGACCCAGTCGCCCGGCAGAAAGTAAGTCTGGGAAGGGGAACGAGCGACCATGTCAGTTCAAAGGCATGCAGTTCAGGGGCTGGCACGTCCCCGGATTGCACGTCCCCGGCATGCACGAGACCGGCATGCATGAGGGCCCTTGGGCATGCGCGCGCCGCAGCTGAATCGTCGCCACGATCGCCGGAGCGGCGTAGATGCTCGCCCGCAGGAAAAACCGACGCGCACGATCGACGTCGGAGCGATCTTCTGAGGACCCCGCCATGGGGGGGACGTTAGCACAGCCTTTCGGGTCCGGCCTCCTCCCTTTCGGCGGTCCAGCGTCTGCGAGCGTCTAGCCGCTCGAGACTTCGTCGGCAGCGCGCAGGCCCGAACGCACTGCGCCGTCCATGTATCCGGTCCATTGTTCCGCCGTTTCCGAGCCCGCCCAATGAATGCGTCCGATGGGCGGTCGCAAGGCGGCGCCATAGTTGACGAAGACACCGGGTGCGGTGAAGCCCTCGTACGCGCCGCGGGTCCATTCCTCGGCGGACCAGTTCGACTCCAGATACTGGACCGGGTCGAGCGCTTTCGAGCCGAAGAACTTGGCGAGTTGTTCGAGCACCGCATCCGAGCGCTCGGCCTCCGTTCGCATGCCCCAGTTCCTGGCTTCATCGCCCGCGAAGAAGGCGTTGAGCACTCCCGCGTTGCCGCTGGCGGGCGAGTTGTCGAAGCCGAATCGGACGGCGCCTTCGTCCGCGACGAACTGGCCGGTCAAGTTGTCGCTCCGCCAGAAGGCGTCCTCGTACTCGACGTTGACCTTGATGATGCTTGCCATCGGCATTCTCTGCGTGAGCTGATCGCGCTGCGCGGGGAGTCCGGGCTCGTAGCGCAGGCGGCCCGCCAAGGCCGGGGGCAAGGTGACGATCACGCGACCGGCTGTGAAGCGCTCGGTATCGGTCCAGACGGCCACCCCCCCGTCGCAATCCTGGATTCGATAGACCGGACGATTGAAACCGATGCCGCTCTTCAGGTCGGCTGCGACACGAATGGCGATCTCCTGGGAGCCCTGCACGAACCGGGCTTCTTGGGCGCCGTCGGTGACGCTCGTGAGCGAGATGATGCCGCCGCCCGAGCCGACGTAGAAGGTGAAGAAGAGAAGCGAGAGGTCGCGAGGCTCCACGCCGAAGACGCTCTTGACCACCAAGTCGAACAGATGCCTTGCGCCCTCGGTGCTGAGGCGACCGTTCATCCACTCCTGCACCGTCTGCCTGTCGAGGTCGCGAGCGAGCTCGCCATCCCAGGGCGCCTCCGTTCCAATCTCGGCGGCCCAGGCTTCGATTTCAGAAATCGCCGTCAGCGCCTCCCCAAGGCCCGAGCCCGGAACCGGAGGCAAGCCGTTTGCCGGGTATCGATCGATGCTTCCATTCAGAAGGGAAAGGTTGTTGCCGGTGTTGTACGTGGGAAAGGTATCGACGCCGACGGCTTCTGCAAGCGCGAGGATCTCGGTCTGGGTCGGTCCGACCCATTGGCCGCCCTTCTCGATGGGGTCTCCGGTGGAAAGCTCTGCGTTGAGAATTCGTCCGCCCACGCGATCCCGCGCCTCCAAGATCTGCACGGTCGCTCCACTCGCTTCGAGCGCGCGTGCCGCGGATAGGCCTGCCAGGCCGGCGCCGATGATCAGGACATCCACCGACGGCTTGATCGGACCGCATTGCTGAGGCGATGCGCTCGTTCCCGAGTCTCCGCATCCTGCAGCCAGCGCTGCGGCCGCGGCTCCCGTCGCCGCCGCCCCGATGAAGGATCTCCGCGTGACGGTCGCCGCAGGTTCCTGCTCGAGCGCTGGGGTCTCGGTCGCGTCGATTTCGTGCGGACCTTCGGGGGCTCGTGGTGATTTCTTCATTGCGCGGCATTCTCGGTTCTGCCGCCGGAAAATGTCCAGCGAATTGGGCGGGATCGCTGCTAGAAGTGGACGTGATGGGCTCACCAAAGAAGATCCGTACAGGGCGGCCGCACCGTCCGCTCGGCGTGAGCTTGCTCAATCGGTTTGGCCAACTCGCCAACGCGATGGGGATGCATCCAGTCACGCTCGATCCGGATCGGCTCGTCGCGAAAGCAATCAAGAAGGCGGGCAGCTCCGACTTCGGAGGGGACGAGTTCCGTGAGGGGCTGAGCCGCTTTCTTCTGAGTGCGGAGACCGAGGCCAATCTCTCACTGCTCGGGCGGCTGATGGTGCAGGGATACACGGTCGACAATCTCGCGAATCGATTGCGGCTGGTCGATTGGCGCAAGAAGCACCCCGAGATCGCGAACGAAGAGATCGTCGCACCGCTGTTCATCGTCGGCCTTCCGCGAACGGGCACTACCATCCTTCACGCCCTGCTCGAGCAAGACCCGGCCAATCGCTCGCCGCTGTTCTGGGAGGTGCAGTTTCCCGTGCCACCGGCGACCCCAGAAACCTGGGACGACGATCCGCGCATCGAAGAGGACGAGAAGATCTTGCGGCAGCTCTATCGCTTGGTGCCTGGCTTCGAGGCGATGCATCCGATGGCGGCGAGGATGCCCCAGGAATGCGTGGCCGTCTTCACGATGTGCTTCATGTCGGAGCAGCTGCAAGTGCAATTCGACGTTCCTTCGTATCAGGCCTGGCTCGACGAGCAGGACATGCGACCGACCTACGAGTTTTACAAGCGCTTCCTTCAGCACATGCAATCGGGCGGTGTGCGAGGCGAAAGGTTGGTCTTGAAGTCTCCCGCACATCTTCAACTGCTCGACACGCTCCTCGACGTGTTTCCCGACGCACGCATCGTGCACACGCATCGCGATCCGCTCAAAGTCTGTGCGTCGGTGGCGAGCCTCACGGCGACGCTGCGCGGCGCATCCACGGACGCAATCGATTTCGAGGCGATTGGTCGGCAGCAGGTCGAGTGGTGGGCCAAGCTCATCGCGAAGTCGCTGGAACAGCGCAAGCGCCTTGCGGGGCGCAGCGAGCAGTTCTTCGACGTGAAGATGAGCGAGACGGTCGCAGACCCCATCGACGTCGTCCGCCGGATGTATGCGCATTTTGGCTATCCACTCAGCGCCGAGGTGGAAGCCAAGATGGTGGCGTTCATGGCAGACAACAGTCGCGACAAGCACGGCTCGCACAGCTACACGCCGGAGGACTTCGGGATTGACCTCGAGCGAGACCGTGCGCCGTTCGAGGACTATATCGACTACTTCGGCCTTTCTGAAACTGGGAAAGCATGAGCAAGACACACGAAAACTTCATGCAGCTGCTCGACGCGCTTCGCGAGCTGCCTGAAACCTTCACCGACGAATTCAAGGGCCTCGGTCCCCAAGCCCAGCTCCAGGGCTATCGGCATCTGGCGCACTTGCTGAGCTATGGTTTCGAGCTCTACCTCGAAAGCGACCCACTGCGCCCATCGTTTCTGCCCCTCGCGCGACCGACTCAGAAGATCCTCGGCGACAATACCGATTCGGTCTACTGCTTCACTCAGGTGCGGGGGGACCAGCGCTATCGCATCTGGGGGAACATCGGGGATGCCTGCTATCTGAGCTTCTGTGCGTACGCGGGTGAGCCCGATGGCTCCTGGTCCGACAGCCTCGCCGTCAACATCAATCATACCCAGATCGACTTCGACGCCGACGGAGGCTTCGAGATCTTCGTCGGACCGGGCGAGGTCGACGCCCCCAACCATTTTGCCATCGGCGCACGGGCCGTGTGCATCATCTCGCGCGAGTACTACTTCGACCGCGGCAAGGATCGGCTCGCCGAGATCCACATCGAGAACACGGGGAGCATCGATGCGCCAGGTCCCGAGACGGACGCCGGCCTCTCCGCGAAGCTCGAAGCGGTCACGAACTTCGTGACCCAAACGGCAGCGATGATCCCTCCTCCTGGAGGCGAAGCGCCCAACGAGCTCGGTGAACCGTTTGGCTTCGAGCCGGACGGCATGGGCTGGGGTACGCCCGACAACATCTACGCGATGGGATCGTTCCGACTCGCGGATGACGAAGTCATGGTCATCCGCGGTCGCTCACCGGAGTGCTGCTACTGGGGTGTTCAAACCTGGAACCATTACTTGCAGTCCTTCGATGCCCGCTATCACCAGGTCTCACGAAACTCGAAGCAGGTCACCCTCGACCCGGATGGCGGTTGGACCATCTACGTCTCGAAGCATGACCCGGGGCGCGGCAACTGGGTGGGCACTGCCGGGCACGACGAGGGCATCGTCTTCTGCCGCTGGCTCCTCGCCCAGACGATGCCGGAAAAGCCCAGCAGCCGGGTCGTGAAGCTCAGTCATGGAGGGAAATATGAAAAACGAAAACCCTAGCATCCTCTCTCACGTGTCGATCGGAACAAACGACTTCGCCCGTGCGGTCGCGTTCTATGACGCAGCTATGCCGACGCTTGGTTGCAAGAAGCTCTACGAATTTCCCGATTATCGAAGCCGCCTTCATCGACGCCTCGGTGGGCGAGCACGCGTGACCTCTTGATCCGCTTCGCGTGCGCGGTGTCGCTAGGTCCCGAGATGACCGCCGTGGCCGCCTTCGCCGCCATGCCCTCCATGCCCCGGCTCTCCCGCAGCACCGAAGTACAGCCAGACTTGTCCCTCGCCTTCCAAGGTGAGGATGCTGTGCTCGAATTCATGGATGTGCAGTCGCAGATCGCCCAGCGCTTCGTCGGGACACGATGCGTCGAGGTGTTCCTCGGTGAGGGTGGTGGTCGAGGTCGCGGTCACTGACCCTGCGGGCTTCACGAAGATTCCGTAGTCGGTGTGCGGCGTCGGAACTTCGAGCGCCACGTACGAGATGGGCCCAGCCAGCGCGATCAGGTTCGGCACGTCGGCCTGAATCAGGGCGTTCGCAATCGCCTCGTCCTTGCCGAGCACGGACGTGACCGAGGTCGCCTCCATCGAAAGGCTGTCGCAGGCTGCCTGGGAGAGGGCGTCGGCCGTGCCGGTAGAAGGGCCGGGGCTGGAGTCGCTGCACGCGGCCAACGTGACGAGCCCCAAGACAAGGCAATGAAAACGTGGATTCATCGGCAACCTCACCGCGCGCGAGTATTCCGCCTCGCGCGACATGTAAAGGCGGTGATTTGTCGCAGCACCAATTGGGGGTGATTGGACCGAGTACTTTCGTTCTTTGCTCGTGTATCCTCTCCGGCCATGAGCATGTTGGTGCTGGGTGTCGTCATCTTCATTGGGGTCCACCTGATTCCCTCGGCGCCCTCTCTGCGCGCACGTTTGAGCCAACGCGTCGGCAAGAACGCGTACCGCGGTTTGTTTTCCCTCGTCTCGGTGGCGGGTTTCGTCTTGCTCGTGGTCGGCAAGGGTCGGGCGCCGTTCGTGCCGCTCTGGGATCCTCCCGCCTGGGCCCCCCGCGTCGCCGTCTGGGTCATGCCCATCGCCCTGACGCTCCTGGTCGCGGCGTTTCTGCCGAGCAATCTCAAACGGGTCACCCGACACCCCATGCTCTGGGGGGTCACGATCTGGGCGGCGGTACACCTTCTTGCGAACGGCGATCTCGCGTCATTGATCCTCTTTGGTAGCTTCGGAGCCTTTTCGCTCTTCGACATGGGGTCCGCCAACCGACGCGGGGCGGAGCTTTCATCGAAGCGCGTCCCCTACTGGCGCGACCTCCTCGTCGTCGTCGTCGGAGGAGTCGTCTATATGGGATTCCTTCACAGCCACGCCATGCTCTTCGGTGTGCCGGTGCCGGTCGGGGGCTAGCTCGTGAAGCCGAGGGTGACGGTGGAGCTGACGCGGCACCTCTTTCGGTTTTTCCCCACGCTCGAGGGCAAGGCGCTCGTCGTCGAGGCAGAGACGGTCGCCGAGGTGGTTGCCGAGATCGAAAAGCTCGCGCCGGGGTTTGCGTTCTATGTCTGCGACGAACGCGGCCGGCTCCGTCAGCACGTCAACATCTTCGTCGGCGATCAGCGCGTCGCCGACCGGAGAGCGCTCACGGACCGGATCGAACCCGATTCGTGTGTGTACATCTTGCAGGCCTTGAGTGGTGGTTGAGCGCGCGCACGCGTGGAGCAAAGCATGACAGGTCGGATTTGGGTCGGAACTCGCAAGGGCACATTCTCGGTCGAGAAAGGAAATCGAGGCTGGAAGCCGAAGCTCGCCGGCCACTCCGGCGTCGGCGTCAACTTCGCAGCCCGCGACCCCAACGACGGGACGCTTTGGGCGGCGCTTGGCCACGGGCACTGGGGTGCGAAGCTCTCGCGCTCGACCGATGGCGGCCTGACTTGGAAAGACGCGCCGCAGATCACATACCCCGAGGGGGCACGGTACCTGGCGCCTCCCGCCCCCACCGAAGAACCCGACGCCGAGCCGCAGGCGGTGGTCCTCAAGGATGCGACCCTGCTGAAGCTCTGGGTCATCGCCTTTGGTCCGTCGGGGCGGATCTACGTCGGAACCATTCCCGGCGGGCTCTTCGTGTCGGACGACGGCGGTGACCACTTCGAGCTCAACCGGCCGCTCTGGAATCACGCGTCGCGGGGAGGTGATCTCTTCTCGGGCGACGGTACCGGTGAAACCCACTGGTTTGGCACGCCCGCATCGGAGGGCGAGTTCGCACCTGGCATTCACTCGATCGTCGTCGACCCGACCGACCCCGAACACTTCTATGTCGCAATCTCTTCGGCAGGTGTCCTCGAGACCCGCGACGGCGGCAAGACCTGGAGCGGCCGGAACAGGGGCATGACCAACGACTATTTGCCCGACCCCAACGCGGACTGGGGTCACGACCCGCACTTCGTCGACCTCTGCACGGCGCAGCCAAACCACGTGTGGCAGCAGAACCACTGCGGCGTGTTCAAGAGCACCGATGGTGCGCGAACATGGAGGAATGTTTCCAAGCCCAAGGTCGGCGTTCATTTCGGCTTTCCGATCGCGGTCGATGCGGAAGACGGGAACAGCGCGTGGATCGTTCCTGGCAAGTCGGACGCAGAGCGCATCACCGTCGACGGCGCTCTGTTCGTTGCGCGCAGCAGCGACGGTGGCGAGAGCTGGACCCTGCTGCGCGACGGCCTTCCTCAGGAGAACGCCTACGACGTCGTTTATCGACACGCGCTCGGTGTCAGCGGCGACCAGCTGGCTTTCGGAAGCACGACCGGCAACCTCTACGTCAGCGAGAACCGCGGCGACAGCTGGCACTGCGTCGCACACAACTTGCCGCCGATCTACAGCGTGAGGTTTGGTTGAGCCGCCTGGGTCGGGCGGCGCGGTCACCCTTGCCGCGTCCAAGCGCCGGTGAGTGAGACCTCGCGTCAGCGTTGTTCAACTGAATGGCCGGTAGGTCCCTTCGGGGTCGAGCTTGGTCAGAGCCTTGGCGCGAAGCAGATTCAGCCCAATTTGCTCGGCCCAAGCCCGCGACTATCCTCAGCGGCGATGCGCCACATCAACCTGGGTCGCGTGACCGGAATCGCCTTTGCATTCCTCGCCATCGCCTGCGGCTCCGAGACGAGCTCGGAGCCTCCGTCCGAACGCTCGCCCGATGCGCTCGCGACTGCGCTGACGCCTCAGCAAGCGCCCGAGTACTACGTCGAGCAGGCGAACAAGTACTTCGACACGCTCGACACCAGCGCGGACCGGAACAGTGTTCCCGAGTACTCGGTGCGGGTTGCGCGCTGGGAGCTCCCTCCCTGGCTTTGGCTCACCGGCTACGAACGAGAGAACATGATCGTCACCACGAACGCGGCGCTCGCGTTGGACCCCTCCACGGTTCCGGTTCGCGATTGCCGCGCGTTTTCCGTTCAGCCGTTCGCCCGTTGCTACGTGACCTTCGAGTACGAGGAAGGCTCCTGTCCGATCTACGAGGAGTTCGTGTTCAACGATCAGGGCGAGATGACCTTCATCGAAGCCTGGTCGGACCAGCCGGGCTATCTGCCCATGGAGGACCCGAGCGACCGCTGGGCCGAGGGCCCCGACGTGCATCGCCTCTCGACCCGAGTGCCCGGCCTCGGCAATGAGCTCGGCCTCATCGACCTCGAGTCCGAGGGCATGCAAGAGGCCGCCGCCGCCGACGCGGAGCTCGCCGACTTCGTGCGACGCGCAGAGGATTTCTGGCCCGCCTGGTTGGAGGCCAGCGCGGCAGCGGGGCCCGACTACTTCGCCCGTGGATGCGGCTGGCTGGATTGACCCGGGAGCTCAGAGCTCGGGGCTGTACCAAATCGGTGAGGTCCAAGCGCGTTCCTGAATCGTCTTCGGAACCGCACCGTTGCAGCACGCCTCGTAGCCTTCGGTGACCGTTTCCATCTTGCTGCAGTCGACTCCGTCGTCGTTGCATTGCCAGGTCGACCAGCGGCAGACCGGGTTTTCGATGACGCGCGCGTAGTAGAACGCGGGCTGCCCTGAATCGAACGACGGATCTTTCCAGGTCGCGCAGAGCGCCGAGAATCCACCGCTGCCCGGGTTCGGCTCGCAGGTCTCCAAGTCCACGCCGGCGCCGTTGTTGGGATTCCCGCCGACTTCGAACACTTCGACTTGGAGCTCGGCCGCCTCGTCGAGCCAGCCTTTGACGATCTGAATGCGCTGCAGGGGAGTTCCCGGGGTTTGCTCGGTGCCCGGATCCTGAATTGCAGACAAGAAGAACGTCGGCGCGCGGTCCTTCGGCGCTGCGCTGAGATCCCCACCCATCGGTACGCCGCGCGCGTATCCGATCCGGGCGAAGTCGCCGTCTTCGCACATGCTCGAGGGATAGGACCAGCCTCCAAAGAAGCGAACGACGATTTGCGGCCCGCTCGTGCCATAGGTCTCCCTGCGCCGCATCGCTTGGAAGATCGCTTCGCGCGAGTTCTCTTCCGCCCAGACCGCCGCAAGCCCGCCGCCGCTGTTCACCGGGTAGTCGACCAGCCCGGTCTCGAGCTCCGTCGCGGTCGCTCCCTTGCCGGCGTTCCCGTGTCCTGCGTAGCCGCGCTCTGCAACGTGTCCGGGGGCCGCGATGTGCGTGTCGGTGCTCGCGACGAAGCCGTGCTTGAAGGGATTCACGCCGAGGCTCGACGCGAGCCTCATGCCTTCACCGAGGGCGGCGCGAACGAAGTCGCGCGGGTCGGGCGCGGTGGGAATGTCGAGCGTGATGCTCGCGAAGTTGGCGTAGGGCAGCTTCTCGAAGCCGCAGAGCTCGTCCGATGTCGTTTGCCCCGGCAAGCACTCCGAGTCGCCCTTGTGCTGATAGATCTCGAAGAGCGGCTCCATGAATGCCCGCTCGGTCGCATAGGAAGCGTCGATCGGTGCGCCGTTGCGGTCGATCGGCTCGAAGAAGGTTCCATCCGAAAGATTGGAGTTGTGCGGGATGGTGAGGACGTCACAGCCCGTTCCCGCCTCGATACATTCGCTTCGAAGCCTTGCCCACAAGCCCTCGACGTAGCTCTCGTCGAAGTAGCCCACGACCTGCGCGGGCACCACTTCGCTCCGAAAGATCACGTTTCGATGAAGGTTTCTGGTTTCCGGGGTTGCGGACCACTCGTAGCCGAGCAGGGTCGTGAAGGAGCACGAGGAAGCGTGATCGTGAAAAGCGGCCGCAACGCTCTGCACGTCAGTCCAGACGTCGAGACCGGACTCGATGCAGAGCGCACCTTCGTCTCCGCAGAGCTCTGGATACGTCGCGTCGTCGGGAGGCCTCGACGTACGCAGACCAATGCTCGCGAAGGCTTCCAGGGGGTCGCCTCGCAGGCGCTCGCACTGTGGGTGGTCGAAGCCGGGCGACTCCGGGTCGGTGCATTGCACGATTGCCCCGAGGGACTCCGCGTGGTCGGAGATGACCAGCCAGTCGAGCGGCCGTTCGCGTTGCAGGGTTCGAATCGCGTTGCCCTCGTCGTCGTAGGGCTGAATCCCAATCGCTTCCCCGCGCGCGAATCGGTACGAAGCCTCCGGTCCCAGGCGCGTTCCGCGAACGTTGGCATCGAGCGAAAGCGTCGTATGAACGTGGGTATCGCCAAAGAGCGGTCTGCGGAGCGGGTCGTAGGCCTCGCAAGTCTGTTCGACGCAGTCATCGCAACCCGTCGGCGCGCTTTCGGTGCTGCACGCCGTCAGCGCCAAGAGTCCCGTCGCCAGCAGGGCTTGCATCCTCGAGCTCACGGCCCAAGGGGTATCATGAATCACTCGCCAAAGCGCCCCGCCGATCCTCAGACGAGTCCATGCCGCCTTCAAATCGGGTCCAGAGCTCATTGCTGTTGGTCTTGTTTCCCTTGGAACGCTAAGCTCACGCCGAAAACCGGAGGGAAGGTATGACCGAGAAAGCGACTCTGGCGCATGGCGACGTGCGCTACGACATGGCGATCGTCGAAGGCACGTATGGCGAACAGGCGTTCGACATCCGAAACCTGCGCAAGGATACCGGTCTCATCACTCTCGACTCCGGGTACATGAACACCGGCGCGACCGAGAGCCAGATCACCTACATCAACGGCGAAGAAGGCATTCTGCTCTATCGAGGATACCCCATCGAGCAGCTGGCCGAGGCGTCGACGTTCGTCGAAACGAGCTACCTGCTCATCTACGGGGAGCTGCCCACCTCGTCGCAGTTGCAAGCGTTTTCGAATCTGCTGACGTATCACAGCATGTTGCACGAAGACATGCGGCACCTCTTCGACGGCTTTCCTTCGAACGCGCATCCGATGGCGATCCTCGCTTCGATGGTGAGCGCGCTTTCCGCGTACTACCCGGACTGCCTCACGCCCGACACGCACAACCAGCACCACATAGCGCGCGTTCTATCCAAGGTCAGAACCATCGCAGCGTTCACCTATCAGAAGCAGCTCGGAAGGCCGGTCGCCTATCCGAAGAACGAGCTCAAGTACTGCGCGAATTTCCTCTACATGATGTTCTCGCATCCGGCCGAACGCGAATATCAGCCCGATCCGCAGCTCGTGAAGGCGCTCAATGTGCTCTTGATTCTGCACGCGGACCACGAGCAGAACTGCTCTACGTCGACCGTTCGCTTGGTGGGTTCGAGCCGAGCAAACCTCTATGCCGCGATCAGCGCGGGCATCTCCGCTCTGTGGGGCCCGCTGCATGGCGGAGCCAACCAGGCCGTCATCGAGATGCTCGAAGAGATTCGCGCAGAGGGCGGCGACACCACGGGATTCATGAAGCAAGTGAAGAACCGGGAGCGCCGCCTGATGGGCTTCGGCCACCGCGTCTACAAGAACTTCGATCCGCGCGCATCGATCCTCAAGACCTATGCCGACAAGTTGCTCGACCATCTGAAGATCGAAGACCCACTCTTCGACATTGCGCGCCGACTCGAAGAGGTGGCTCTCTCGGACGAGTTCTTCATCGAGCGCAAGCTCTACCCGAACGTCGATTTCTACAGCGGCATCATTTACCGCGCGATGGGAATTCCCACCGAGATGTTCACGGTGCTCTTCGCCCTCGGCCGCATCCCTGGCTGGATCGCGCACTGGAAAGAGATGATGGAGGAACCGGATCTGCGCATCGGTCGTCCGCGGCAAGTCTACACCGGAGCGAAGAGGCGGGATTACGTCCAAATGGGAAAGCGCTGAGCGAAGAGCTAGACTCCGGCCGCATGAGGGAAGTTGAGCTCGGGGGCATCAAGGTGCGTCTCACCGGGGGCGAGGACCGCGAAGCAGGCGGTGACGGGCCTCTCGTAGTCCTGATGCATGGCTTCGGCGCATCGGGAACCGATTTGCTGGGCTTGTGGCGGGTTCTCGCTGTTCCGAGAAGCTTGAGGTTTGCGTTCCCGGAGGCCCCGAACGAAATTCCGGGGATGCCTGGGGCCCGCGCCTGGTGGATGCTCGACCTAGCGCGCGCGGAGCAGGCGATGTCGCAGGGGCCGCGAAGCTACGCGGGGGAGGTGCCCCCAGGGATGGAGGAAGCGACCGATCGAATCGTGAAGATGCTCGAGGCGATGCAAGCCGAGCTCGGTGTTCCAAACGAGCGCCTGATCCTGGGTGGCTTCTCGCAAGGCTCGATGGCGGCGTGCAACGCCGTGTTCACACGAGGCGTTTCTCCGGCAGGCTTGGTGATTCTTTCAGGCACGCCGGTGAATCTCGCAGCGTGGAAAGCCGGGATGCCCGAGAGGCAGGGCCATGGCCGTTTTTCAAAGCCATGGTGAGCGTGATCCGCTGCTTTCGTTCCAGGCCGCGGAGCAGCTCCGCGATGCGCTCCGCGAGGCCGGTCTTTCGACCGACTGGGTGCAGTTTCGAGGCGGGCACGAGCTTCCGATGCCGGTGCTCGAAGGGCTCGGCCGCTTTTTGTCCAGCACCGGCTACTGATCGGGCGACGCCTCGAGCGCGGCCACTTCATCTTCCCGCCCGCGGACCACTCGTTTTCCAGTCAACGGACCGCGGAATTCGGTGACCACCGTGCACTGCCCTTCCTGACCGTCGCGCTCGAAGTAAATCACCACCCAATCGCGCACGCGCCCGAGCTCGTGGGCACGGTCGGTATTCGAGAAGAGCGCCGTGAGGTGCCAGCCATCCTCGTAGCGATGAAGGATCGGCAACCAGGCTTTGCCGTCCGGGTTGTTTCGCTGGGGTGCGATTCGGGGGAGCTCGTCTGCCTGGGCTTTCTCGCGATAGTCCCGATCGACTTCGAGGAGGAGGGCGATATCCGGCCTGGTTTCGGCGATCTCGGGTAGGGCGACGTTCGCGCCCGCATGACGGAGCTCTTCGAATCTTCTTGCTCTGCCGCGCGACGACCGAGTCAGCAGCGTCGCCAGGATGTCCCGAATCGCTTCGAGTCGCCGCGGGCCGAAGCCAGCCACCGCATCGAGGCGGCCGTCGTGAGCGGCGAGCTCCAGCGCCTCGAGGGTGTCGATGTCGAGCTCACGATGGATTCTCTCCGCCAGCTCTTCGCCGATGCCCGGAACCGTCTTGAACAGCTCGATGGGAGACATCCTGCCATCGATCCGCTCGAGCATTCCGAGCCTTCCCGTGTGCGCGATCTCGTCGATCGAGGCCGCGAGGCTCGAGCCGATCTGCGGCAGCGCGTCGAGCCCTTCGCGTCCCTCGCGCAGCGCGAGCTCTTGAATGCTATCGGGGTGCGCTCGAACCACCGCGGCTCCAGCACGGTACGCGTCGACTCGATAGATGTTGGCGTGTTGCGCCTCCAGGCGGTCGGCGACCGCATCGAGAATGTCGGCGATCTGAGCATTCGTGACGACCGAGTGCCTCGAGTCCACACGCGAATGAAGCCAGCAGATCGAAGCCAGCGCAAGACGAAGGGAGCCCGATTTTGCAGGCGGGGCAGGTTTTGCCGCCGACCGGCTTCGTGATACGACGCGGGCATGTCCTTCGTAGAGAGTGAAGAGCAGCAGATGCTGCGCAAGCAGGTCAGCGAGATCGGGCGCAAGTACGGGCGGGAGTACTACGCCGCGAAGGCTCGTGAGGGCTTGTCGCCGAACGAGCTCTGGGACGAAATCGCAAAGCACGGCTTCATCGGCGTCAACACGCCCGAGGAGTATGGAGGGGGCGGACTCGGTATCTACGAGCTCACCATCGTCTGTGAGGAGCTCGCCGCAGCAGGCTGTCCTCTGCTTCTGCTTCTGGTCTCGCCTGCGATCTGCGCGACCGTCATCGCACGCTTCGGGACGGACGCGCAGAAGCAGCGATGGCTGCCGAGCCTCGCCTCGGGAGAGATGAAGATGGCGTTCGCGATAACCGAGCCGAATGCCGGATCGAACTCGCATCGACTGGAGACCCACGCCGAACGCGACGGTGACGACTGGATGCTCAACGGCACCAAGTACTACATCTCGGGCGCCGACGACGCCGAAGCGATTCTCGTCGTTGCGCGAACCGGCGGCGCGGAGGGAGGCCGCGGGCGCTTGTCCCTCTTCATCGTCGACTCCGATGCGCCCGGGCTCGAGAAGACCCTCATCCGAATGCAGATTCCCGGTGCAGATCGCCAGTTCACCTTGTTCTTCGACAAGGTTCGCGTCGGCGCGGACCGTCTGCTCGGAAACGAAGGGCAGGGGCTTTCGCAGGTCTTCGTGGGCCTGAACCCCGAGCGCATCCTCGGCGCTGCCTTGGCCAACGGAGCAGCTCTCTACGCAATCGAACGGGCGAGCCGCTATGCCAACGAGCGCGCGGTCTGGGGCAAACCCATCGGCACACATCAGGGAATCGCTCACCCTTTGGCCGAAGCGAAGATCGAAGTCGAGCTTGCCCGCCTGATGACGATGAAGGCCGCCTGGCTTTTCGATCATGGGAAGGACGCGGGGGAGGCGGCCAACATGGCAAAGTACGCGGCGGGCGAGGCCGCGACCCGCGCCGTCGACACAGCGATTCAGGTGCACGGGGGCAATGGCATGTCGGAAGAGTACGGACTCGTCTTGCTTTGGGGAATGGCGCGCACGTTGCGGATCGCTCCCGTGAGCCGTGAAATGATTCTCAACTTCGTCGCGCAGCACACACTCGAGCTACCGAAGTCGTATTAGCCGTTTCGGCTCATGCCCGTTTCGAACGCATCATTCGCCGCTTGCGCGGGAGCACGCCGGCGTCCTGGAAACCTTCCAAGGCCATGCGAAAGGCCTCAGCGCGTCGGTTCTGAAGGATGTGTCCGCCCGGGAACGTCACGAGCTCGGTTCCGAAGTGGTCCGCGAGTCGTTGGCCGTGTTTCACGGTCGCGAGCCGGTCGAATTCACCTGAAACGATCGAGACTCGTTTCGGTTCGACCTTGGGCATTCGGCAGACCGGCGTGATCGGAACGAGCTGTTCGCGATAGCCTTCGAACAGCACCCGCTGGATGTCGCCAGAGCCGGGAACCAGATCGTTGTCGTTCATCACGTCGGGGACACTCGCGATGGGTATGTAAGACAGGACGAAGTCGACGTCCGACGTGACCGTCGCAAGCAGGGCCGCCGTGTACCCGCCGAGACTCATCCCTGCGACGCCAACATGGCTTGCGCCGGCTTCGCGCATGGCACGAATGGCGATCTGCAAATCCCAGATCGCCTGCCGGAAGCCTTCGATGGTGAATGCGGTGTCCTGCTGCGGCCACTCCGGGGGAAAGGCATGCCCGCGTCGCCCATGAAAGGGAAGCGCGAACAATGAGATGCCTATGCCCTGCCTTTGGAACTCGCGCACGGGCCAGGCGACCCTTTCCATCAGGTGGTGACCGGACGAAAATCCGTTGACGAGAATCGCCATCGGCCTGCCCTTGATCCGTAGGTTCAGCGTTCGGAGCAGTCCGGTCTGATTGTCTCGATGACTGCGATACTCGTCGTGGATGCCCTTGAAGATCAGTGGGTGGCGACTCTGCCAGGTCCACTCTGCGAATCCCACGCGGTGCGGCGCGAGCCAGGTTTTCTTCACGGCGATTCGCCCCGGTCTGGGGAAGAGGTTGGCGGCGTCGTGGCGGTACGTCCGGTAGTCGTCGCTCGAAGCAAACGCGGTCAGGTCGTGAACCAAGTCGTGGGGTGCCTTGAGGTCGGCGGGCTGGAGCTTCGCGATCTGAGAGACGAGGAAGCCATCTGCCTTGTACGCGAGCTTCTGAATCAATCCGCGCGGCCGCCCGGCCGTTGCGAGCTGGCTGCCGCCGCCCGTAAGTGAGATTTCGCTCGCTCTACCGGCTTCGCCGTCATCTCGAGTCCGATGCAGTTCGCGCGCCACGTTGGTCTAGGCGTATATCGGAACGACGGGTTCAGCGCAATCCTTGTCGCGAGCATGCCCAGACGCAATATCTGCGCCAGCGCCAGCGCGAGAGGCGGTGCTAGAGTTGGCCTCATGCGCGCGGCTCTTCTCGACACACCTGCACCCATCGAGACGCACCCATTGCGTCTCGGTGACCTGCCGATTCCCGCACCCGCGCCCGACGAGGTTCTGATCAGAGTGCGGGCCTGCGGCGTTTGCCGGACCGATCTGCACGTGGTCGAAGGCGATCTGAAACCGAAGCGCTCGCCGATCATTCCCGGTCACCAGATCGTCGGCGAGATCGAAGGGCTGGGCCCAGAGGTGCGGGATCGCGCGATCGGAGAGCGGGTCGGTGTTGCGTGGCTTCATCGGACCTGCGGTTGCTGCTCCTTCTGCAGCAGCCGCCGGGAGAACCTGTGCGATTCTCCGGAGCTCACGGGCTGGACCGTCCATGGCGGCTTCGCCGAGTACCTGGTTGCACCCGCGCGCTTCACGTACCCCTTGCCCGATGGATTTTCGGATCTTCAAGCCGCCCCTCTTCTTTGCGCGGGCATCATCGGGTACCGCTGCCTCGCGAAAACCGGCCTCGAAGACTGGTCGGGCGCACGCATCGGCCTCTACGGCTTTGGCGCGGCGGGTCACGTGGCGATCCAGATCGCGCGCGCGCGCGGAGCCGAGGTCTACGTATGCACCCGGGATCGCGAGAAGCACCAAGCGCTCGCCGAAGAGCTCGGCGCGGTCTGGACCGGCGGCACCACCGAGACGCCCCCCGTCTTGCTCGATGCGGGGATCATTTTTGCACCGGCAGGCGAGATCGTGCCTGCGGCTCTCTCGCATCTCGACAAGGGTGGAACCCTCGTGCTCGGCGGCATTCACATGAGCCCGATCCCTGAGCTCCGTTACGAGCTCCTCTACGGCGAGCGTGTCCTTCGAAGCGTTGCGAACAATACACGCGAAGATGGACATGCGTTCCTCGAGGAAGCCGCCGCGGTCGGTGTACGCACCCACACCGAGACCTTCCCACTCGAGGACGCCAACGAAGCACTCGAGCGCTTGAAGCACGACGGCATCCGCGGCGCTGCCGTGTTGACGCTTTAAGCAAAAACGCCGCGCTCCGAAGAACGCGGCGTCTTGGCGTGGAAACGCGGTCGCTCTACTCGGCAACCTCTGCCAAGAGGCGCGCCACCGTGTACGGATCGATGTTCGCGCATGGGCGACGATCCTCGAGGTAACCCTTGCCGTCGAGGGAGGTCTGCAAGGGGATGCGGATGGAAGCGCCACGATCCGACACGCCGTACTTGAACTCCCTGAACGACGCCGTTTCGTGGGCGCCCGTGAGACGATCCTCGAGGCCGGCGCCGTAGTTCTTCAGGTGAAGGGCGATGCGCTCCGGATTGCCGAGCTTCTCGCAGTACTCGTGAATGATCTTCAAGCCGCCGTCCTCGCGCATGGCCTTGGTGCTGAAGTTGGTGTGGCAGCCCGCGCCGTTCCAGTCGCCCTTCATGGGCTTCGCATCCAAGGAGATGTCTACGCCGTATGTCTCGGCGATGCGGCCGAGGAGATAACGCGCCATGTACATGTGGTCGCCGACTTCGGTGATACCCGCGGGTCCGATTTGAAACTCCCACTGGCCGGGCATGACCTCGGCGTTGATGCCCGAGATCTTGATCCCGGCCTTGATGCACGCGTCCATGTGCTCTTCGACGATCTCGCGGCCGAAGATGTACTTCGATCCGACGCCGCAATAGTAGGGGCCCTGCGGACCGGGGAAGCCACCCTCGGGGAAGCCGAGCGGCCATCCGTCCTTCATCATCGTGTATTCCTGCTCCATGCCGTACCAGCAATCGAGGTCTTTAACCCGATCCTCGATCTCCGCGGCTGCACGACGCGTGTTCGTCGGGTGCGGCTTGCCGCTGCCGTCGACGACCTCGCAGAGCACGAGCAGATTGTCACCGCCGCGCAGCGGATCTCGACAGGCAAACACCGGGAACAACTGGCAGTCCGACTTGTCACCGGTCGCTTGGTTGGTGCTCGAGCCATCGAAGCCCCAGGTCGGTAGCGATGCGACGCCCGTGATTGCACCGAGAACCTTCTCGATGATGCTCGCCTCGAGCATCCTGGTCTTCGAGCGCAGAAGCGGGGTCGGCTCGGTGCCGTCGATCCAGATGTATTCAGCCTTGATGATACTCATCGTTACTACTCCTAAAGATGTTCTCGCCGCCGAGGCACCCGCGAACCTAGTCGGAGGGGGACCGCGGGCTCGACTCCCAGCCGGCGATTCCCCGGCCCAAGAGTTTGGTTGCGGGATCTGTGGACCGCGATTGTTTCCAAGACGTTTCCGAGCCCTTTCCTGCGTGAAAAAACGCGAAAGTACAGGTCCCGTCTGCTCGCTCCCCGAGGTCGGCGAGCCGATCGTCGGCTCTTTTTTGCTGATTCCGCGGACGCGCGTGAGGATGGGGCCAGGGCCGTCTGCTGGCATAGGCACGTAACGGCTTGAAACCAGTCACTAATTGAGTGAAATGAGGAGCCACCGCTGTTTGCGGGACGTACAGAGCCAGTGTAGAATGTTGGCATAGTTGGCTTTTTCATGTTGGGGAGTTCGTAATGCGTAACTGGCTTTCGATTGTGTTCGTGTGCTTGGCGGGCCTGGCGATGGTCGCCGCGTGCGGGGGCGATGGCACGGGCGGTCCATACAGTGGAGGCAGCGGTGGGAGCGGCGGCAGTGGCGGCGTGACGCTCGACTGCTCGACGCTCAGCAATCCTCCTGCGGACTGCGACAAGGCCTGCGTTTCGGATTCGGAGTGTGTGGCGAGCTACTGCGAGAACAGCACCAAGTGCGTCGCGAACTGCACGGCCGAAGAAGGCTGCGGTGCGGGCTCGACCTGCAACACCACGCGCGGTCGCTGCGTACCCGACGTCGAAACCGGCGGAACGGGCGGCACGGGGAACATCATCGGTTGTCAGTCAGTCGAGGTTACGCCGTCGCGAAGCATTCCGAACGTCATGTTCCTCGTGGACCAAAGCGGTTCGATGACCGATCCCTTCAGCACAGGGCAGAACCGCTGGCAGGCAGCGCATAGTGCAATCACGCAAATCATTTCCGAGCTCGACTCGATCGTTCGCTTCGGTCTCACGACCTATCAATCGAACGGCGGGGGCAGCACCCCCGATGAGTGTCCGATCTTCGACACGCAGGTTGGCTTCGCGCTCGATAACTTCAGCACGATCAACATGAGCTATCCGGCGAGCTTTCCCGGGGGCAACGATACGCCCACCGGTGACAGCATCGACGTGTTGGTCGACATCATTCAGAGCGATCCGCCACCGGCCGACGGTCCGACAATCATCGTGTTGGCCACCGATGGCGAGCCAGACTCGTGCGAGGTGCCCAATCCCAATCCGACGGCAGGTGCGCGCGCCGAGGCCGTCGCCGCCTCTGGCAACGCTCACGATGCGGGCATCGACGTTTTCGTCCTTTGGGTGGGGCAACTCAGCAGCAGCGGCACGAAGGATCATCTGAAGGAAGTCGCCAACGTGGGCGTCGGCATCGGCGCCAGCGTCGGGGTTCCGGTACCCTCGGGCGAGGATCCCGCGAACCCTACCGAGGGCGCACCGTTCTGGATTGGCAACGACCCTGCGAGTCTCGAAGCTGCCTTCCAACAGATCATCAGCGCGAGCATCTCGTGTGAGATCGAGATCGACAAACCGTTCAACGCGGAAACGCTCGACCAGGCCTGCGAGGAAGGGGACGTTCGTCTCAACGGCACGCCCTTGGAGTGTCCGACCGATTGGCGGGTGAAGGACGCAGCTCCCTACAAGACGATCGAGTTATTGGGGACTGCCTGCGAAACGCTCAAAGGCGGTGAAGTCACCTTCACTGCCGAGTTCCCCTGCGGCACGATCGTCGTCGAATAGCGCTCAGTCAGGCAGGTTGAACTCGACTTCTTTTCGGGTGCCGGCCACCACTCGCACGACTCGCATTTGGCTCGGCAAGTCCCGTCCGGCCTTCACCACGTGACGTCCCTTCGAGAGGCGCGCCTTGACGGGCGCTCTTCCCATCCAGTTGCCGTCGATCCACACGTTGCCCCAGGGTTGAACGACGACGTGAAGCCAGCCCTTGGAAGGGCGGGGCGCAGTCTCGGGCGTCGGCACTGACGCGGTCTCCGGCACTGGCGCTGGCACTGATGCTGGCACTGACGCTGGCGCTGGCGCTGGCACTGATGCTGGCACTGACGCTGGCACTGACGCTGGCGCTGGCACTGACGCTGGCGCTGGCACTGACGCTGGCACTGGCACTGACGCTGGCACTGAACCTGACTCCGACACTGCGCCCGATCCCAGCCACTGCGTTCCAGCGAGCACCGCGGTCAGGCTGATTGCCAGGGCCGCGCTCAGGATCAGGGCTCGACTCTTGCTCCGCGGGTTCGCCTTGGCGGGTCCCGCGGATTCCGTAGTCACGTCTTCCGAATGCGGCCCGGGTACGCGGCTCAGCTCGGTATCTCGTTCCTCTTCCTTTGCCCGCACGTGCAGGCGCGCGCTCGGTCCGCCGCGGTGTTCCTCGACCGTCGCGGCCAGCTCGCGGCGAACCTCCGGTTTCCGCGCCACCGCAGCAAGCTCTTCGATCAAACGAGACGCGCTCGGTGTTCGTGCCTCGCGATCCACCTCGATGAGACGCTCGATGATCTCCCGCAGCGGCCCGGGCACCCGTGGCGCGACCTCTTCGAGCGACAATCGATCTCCGCTCAGGATCTTTTGCATGGTCTCGACGTCGTGCATGCCATCGAACGGACGGCATCCCGCCACCGCTTCGAAGAGCACGACTCCGAGAGAAAACAAATCGCTCCTCCCATCGACCGCCTCACCGCGCATGTGCTCCGGCGACATGTACGGCACCTTGCCCTTTGCGCTACGGCTCGCCGTCGCCGCCGTGTCCTCCAGAGCCTTCGCAATGCCGAAGTCCGCTAACTTCGCTTCACCGGAGCGGCTGAGCAGGATGTTCGACGGCGAGATGTCCCGGTGCACCAGGCTCTCGTGCGCATGCTCCAGCGCGTATGCCAAATCGGTGGCGATGAGTGCCGCCCAATCGGCCGAGAGGCTTTGACCGGGCGAGGACTTGAGCAGCGATCGCAGGTCCACGCCGTCCACGAGCTCGAGGCTCATGTACTGAACCGCTTCGATCTCCCCGAAGTCGATGACTCCGACGATGTTGGTGTGGCGAAGCTGCGCGGCCAGCTTGGCCTCCCGGCGAAACCGAGCCACGAGCTCTTCGTCGCCGCAGAACGCGGGCAGCACTCTCTTGAGGCAGACTCGCTGCTCGAAGCCGCCGGCTCCTACGCGGGTCGCTTCGAAGGTTTCCGCCATACCGCCCACGCCGAGTCGGCGCACCAGGCGGTAAGGACCAAAGTCTCGCGGCTCGCCGGCCATCGACCCTCAGACTAGCACCATTGGGAAAGCGCTGGCGCCACCCCAGCGGTCGATGCAGGCTCCGCCGCCACTGATGAAGGCAGCGTCAGGTTCATCCAAGGGCGTCGATCGTACCATCTTCCGGCGCCTCTTCGATTTGGCGATGCCGATCGTGGGCTTGAACTTGCTGAGCGTGCTCACCCTCGCCATCGACACGGCGATGTGCGGCCGGCTCGTCGAAGCCGAGGAGGCGCTGACGGCGCTGGGATTTGCGAGCCAGCTGATCTTCTTACTCATGGTGGCCATGCTCGGGCTGACCGTGGGCACCGTCGCATTCATCGCCAGGGCACACGGTGCAGGCGACAGCGCCCGCGTAAACCACGTGCTCCATCAGAGCGTGCTGCTCACCTACTTGGTCTCGATAGCCGTCGCCATCGTCGGCAACCTCGGGGCCGGCCACGCGATGAATCTGCTCGGCGCCGATGCGGCCGTCCGCGATCTCGGTGTCGACTACCTTCGCCCCCTCTTTTCGCTGACGGTCTTCTTCTACCTGAACATGCTCTTTGCAGCCGCATTGCGGGCGGTTGGAAACACCATGCTCCCGTTCATGATCTCGCTCTTCAGCAACTTCATCAACATAGGGCTCAACTACGGGCTCATCTTCGGCCGACTCGGCTTTCCCGCCATGGGCGTTCGCGGTGCTGCCTGGGGCACCGTGATCTCACAAGCCGTCGCCGTGTTCTTGATGGTCGTCATTCTTCGCCGTGACGTAGTACAGGGCGTGAGGGCGCGCTTGCACTTGGCGCCGCTCGATCGGCCGCTTGCGAACGACCTCTTTCGGGTGGGAGCCCCGGCGGCGCTCGACATGGTCATTCTCAACGTCGCGTTCCTTTCGATCGTGGGCATGCTCGCCCGTGTGGCGCAGGTCACGGTCGCAGCACATGGCATCGGGTTGCGGATCCAGTCACTAGCGTTCGTTCCGGGGCTCGGCGTATCGCAGGCAATCGGCGCGATGGTCGGCAATGCGCTCGGCGCCGATTCAGTGTCCGAGGCGCGTGAGGTCGTGCGAGGCGGCGTGATTCTCTCCACGGTGATCATGACGGTGATCGGCCTAGGAATCGTCCTCGGCGCGGAGCCGATCATCGCCATCTTCGACGTGGACTCGGCCACGGAGCTCGGTCGCTATTCGATGCTTTGGATGCGCGTCCTCGGCTGGGGCATGCCGGTCGTCGGCGTTCACATCGCGCTGATCGGAATGCTTCGTGGGGCCGGCGCCACGAACGCCAGCTTGGCGATCAACGTAGTCGGGACAGTCATCGTCCAGGTTCCACTCAGCTGGTTTCTCGGTTTCGTGGTCGGGTGGGGCGCCTTCGGAATCTGGGTCGCGCTGCCCATTTCGTTCGTCGTCCGAATGCTTCTCGGCATCCTCGCGTATCGCCGCGGCGACTGGGCCCGGGCGGGCGAGACCATCTGAGCACCACTCCCCGGGCAGGGATTTCTCCTGAGTCGCGTCTTTTGGTAACCTCTCAGGATGATCAACGCCTTGATCCGGGCGGTGTATCGAGTCGCGCATTGGGGGTTACGGCTTCTCTGGTTCATTCGGCGACCAGAGACGACGGGGGCGCTCGTGGCGGTCTGGTACCAGGGCCGAGTTTTGCTCGTGAAGAACTCCTATCGAGCGCAGCTCACCTTGCCGGGCGGCTACATCCGTCCGCGTGAGGATCGGCGTGTGGCCGCGGCGCGCGAGCTCCGTGAGGAAGTGGGCATTACCGTGCAACCCAAGCGACTGGTGCACGCGTATCACGGCACCCATCTCTTCGAGCATCGGAAGGACACCCTCGACATCTACGAGCTGGAGGTCGAGGACCTGCCTCAGGTCCAGGTCGACGATCGGGAGGTCGTGCGGGCCGAGTTCCACACGCCAGATGAAGCGCTCGAGATGCAGATCGTCCCGCACCTCGAAGAGTATCTCGCGCGTCGGCTCGGGCAGGACGCCCGGTGAGTCGTGCGGGGTCCAGCGCAGCGCTGACACGCGAGGCGCTCCGGCTTCACGAGCGCTACCACCGGGAGCTCATCGAGCGGTTCTCGGTCTGTCCCTGGGCCAAGGCCGCGCGCGCGGAGGGCCGCACGCGAGCACACGTCGTCACCGAGGCCTCGTGCAACGCCGGAGACCTCACGCCTTTGGTCGGAGCCTGGGCCGCGGACGAAACGGTCGACGTTGCATTCGTCATCGTACCGCGATTCACGGCCGGTCTCGATGCCTTTGCGGACTGGGTGAGCTCGCTCGCAGAGCAGTCCGGCGACGTGTTTCTCGGCGCGCCGTTCCACCCCGGTGCTCCTCACGGAACAGGCTCGATCCAGTTCCTGCGACAAACCCCAGACCCGACGGCACAGCTGGTTCGAAGAAGCCGCCTCGAAGAGATCCGGGCCCAAGACCCGCCCCACTACCGCGACATCTTCCAGCTCGATCTCCGCAGCCTCCAAGCCGCGAAGCGACCTAGAACCGTCGCCGCGTCAGTGCTCGCCTCCAACGAACGCATGCTCGAAGGAGAAGGACGCTCGCAGATCGGAGCGATCCTCGACGACATCCGAGACGACCGAGATCGGACGTATGCCCTCTTGAGGATCTAGAATTTCCTCTGAACGTAGCCCGAGGAGATCAGTCCCCAGGCTGCTCCGGCGACGAGGCCACCCGTGTGAACCCAGTTGGCGATCGGGCCTACCCAGCCGGTGAAACCAAGCCCCAACCAAATCAACATGAACGTCGCGAGTTGCTGCGGCATGCGGTAGGGGAAGCTCGGGTCCAGGCGGCCCCGGATCCAGATGAATGCAAACAAGGCGTACACCACGCCCGACATGCCCCCGAAATTGGTGGGTCCCGATACCGCGTACTCGAGAACGTGGGAGAACGCAGCGGTCAAGAGGACGAACGTCAGCAGGTACCGCGACGAGAACACGCGCTCGATCGCCGTGCCGAGATCCTTCAACCACCACATGTTGAACAAAATGTGCATGACGCCGAAGTGAAGGAACATGGGCGTGAACAAGCGCCATGGTTGCCCCTGCCAGATCGCGCTCAGGTCCCCGAACACCAGCCGGTTTCCAGACTGAACCAGTGGCACGAACGTGAAATATCGCACGACGCTCATGTCCTTACCCATGTCCGTCAAGAAGAACACAGCGACACAAATGGCGATCAGCCCCGTGGTCACCGGACCGATTCGCATGCTCTGCTTGGCTTCGATCTGCCGACGGATCTTCTCGGTGCGCGCCCTCAATTGCTCGTCCGCCTTTGCTTCCTGCCGCCGACGCGCGCGCGCCTTCTTCGCCATGTCCGCGACCCGGCTCGAGCTCGGATCAAACCGGTCCAGGAAGGAACGCGCCTGCTCCATCCGTTCTTCGTCGTGAACCCACACGGCAAAAGACCCGTCGCGCGTTTCTTTCAGGGTCGTCACCACGCCGTCGGCATAGAGCGCATCGCGCAAGACTTTGGCATGGCTCTCGTCGGAGACGGTGGTGAGAAGACGCATCGGAGGCCCGAGTGTAGCGGCTTCGATCCTCGTTTCAATCGCCGCGAATCAATGCGTACATCGAGCAGTCGCGCGGAGCGTTCGAGCGATTGGGATGACGGCCATAGCGTCTCAACCGACCTTCGTACTGCATTCCAACCTTCTCCAAGACCCGGGACGATTGCGTGTTCTCCTCATCGCAGAGGGCTTGGATTCGCTCGATCCGTGGATCGGCAAAGGCGGCTTCACAGACTCTCGCAAGCGCTTCGGGCATGTAGCCTTTGCCCCAGAAGCGGCTCCCGAGCGCGAACCCGACCTCCACCCGGTGGAAGTGCAGCGTGCATCCGATGGTGCCCATCAGCTCGCCGTCCTCCTTGCGCTCGATGAGCCACATGCGGTGGCCCATTCGAAGATCCCAGGCATCCATCACCTGCTGGAAGAACTCGCGTGTCTGCGCGGGGCTCGTGTGGGCACTCCAAGTGAGATATCGCGTGATCCTCGCGTCGCTCGCGTAGCTGGCAAATGCAGCCTCCGCATCTTCGATCGTCGGACGTCGCAGCAAGAGCCGCTTCGTCTCCAACTCCTCCGGAGGGAAGGTCACCCAGCGCGTATAGCACGGCGGCGCTTCGCCATGGATTCACCACGCAGCAGCTGGTAAGTTCGGGTCGATGTCCAACCGCGACGAGCCTCTGGACGATGCAAGCTCGAGGTTGTGCCGAGAGCTCGGCTACTCCTTTGCCGACACGGGGCTCTTGCTCGACGCCCTCACCCACAGGTCGTTCAAGAACGAGCGGCCCGACATTGCTCCGACCGACAACGAGCGCCTCGAGTTCCTCGGTGATGCGGTCGTGGGTTTGGTCGTCGCATCGGTTCTCTGCTCGCAGTTTCCCGATGCAGACGAAGGTGAGCTCACCCGGCGTCGCGCCGATCTCGTGAGTGAAAGAGGCCTCTTCGAGGCGGCCGAAGCGATCGGTCTCGCCGACGCGCTGCGGCTCGGCAAGGGTGAGCAGAAGTCGGGCGGCCGCTCCAAGCCCAGGCTCTTGGCGAGCGCTCTCGAGGCCTTGGTCGGTGCGGTCTACCTCGACGGAGGAGCAGACTCGGCGTTCGCGGTTGCACGCCGGATCTTCGAACCTCGACTGCACACCAGCGCTCCTGGACACCGCGACGCCAAGTCGCGAGCCCAGGAATGGGCGCAGGCCAATCTCGGGGGCACACCGGTCTATCGCTTGCTAGGCACCGACGGGCCGGACCACGCCCGTGAGTTCAGCGTGGCGCTCGAGCTCCATGGCGAGGAAGTCGCCACGGGCACGGGTCGATCGAAGATCGACGCAGAGCAAGCCGCGGCCAGTACTGCGCTCGCGCTCTGGATCGAGCTCGCCGCGCTGGCGGAAGCGGTCGCGGACTAAACCGCGCGGGCCGCGGCGTAGGCTTCGAGTCGCGCGTGTGCCCAGTCCACGTCCCGCTGAAGCTCGTTGTACTCGGGTCCTTCGTACAGCTCACCGAAGGCCTTCAGCGCCTCTTCGGCCTTCGCAAGCTCTTCGCGCACCGCGTCAGGCTTGATCTGCTCGGGTGAGGCGAAGAGATCGGTCAGTAAGAGCACCTTGTCGGGGCCGCCTTCGACGAACCCTGGGCCGATCGCCGCGATCTTTCGCTTCCCGCCGGCCTCCCAGACCAGCAGCCCGCATTTCAGAGCTGCCAAAAGCGGAAGGTGGTTCGGAAGCACGCCGAACTCACCCTCGACGCTCGGCGCCTGGACCGAGTCCACTTTGGCCGAGAGCACGGAGCCGCCAGGGGTGACGACGTCGAGTTGAAGGTGTTCGGAGTTCGCCATCGTTCAGCCTGATCAGTCCTTCGAGCGCTTGCCGTAGGCTTCCTTGACCTGGTCGATGTTCCCCTTGAGGTAGAAATCCTGCTCGGGGATGTGATCGAGCTTGCCGTCGAGGATCTCCTCGAAGCCGGCGATGCTCTCTTCGAGCGGCACGTACGCACCTTTGAGACCCGTGAACTGCTCCGCGACGAAGAACGGCTGTGACAGGAATCGCTGAATCTTACGCGCGCGATCGACGACCATCCGGTCGTCTTCGCTGAGCTCGTCCATTCCGAGAATCGCGATGATGTCCTGTAGGTCCTTGTACTTCTGCAAGGTTTCCTGGACCCCTCGTGCGACCTTGTAGTGCCGGTCGCCGATGACCGCGGGGTCGAGCATGGTCGAGCTGGAATCGAGCGGATCGACTGCCGGGTAAATGCCGAGCTCGGCAATCGAACGCGACAAGACGGTGGTCGCGTCCAAGTGAGCGAAGGTCGTGGCCGGCGCCGGGTCGGTCAAGTCGTCGGCCGGAACGTAAATCGCCTGCACCGAGGTGATCGAACCCTTGTTGGTCGAGGTGATGCGCTCTTGAAGCTGGCCCATTTCGGTAGCCAGCGTCGGCTGGTAACCGACGGCGGAAGGAATACGGCCGAGAAGCGCCGACACCTCGGAGCCCGCCTGCGTGAAGCGGAAGATGTTGTCGACGAAGAGAAGAACGTCCTGACCTTCTTCGTCACGGAAGTGCTCGGCAACCGTGAGCGCGCTCAGGGCGACTCGTTGACGTGCGCCGGGCGGCTCGTTCATCTGGCCGTAGATCAGCGCCGTCTTAGAGAGAACGGTTTCACCCGTTTCGAGCTTGGATTCGCTCATCTCGAGGAGAAGGTCGTTGCCTTCACGAGTTCGCTCGCCAACGCCCGCGAAGCAGGACACGCCACCGTGCGCCTTCGCCACGTTGTTGATCAGCTCCATGATGAGAACCGTCTTGCCAACGCCCGCGCCGCCGAAGAGGCCGATCTTGCCGCCCTTTCGGTAGGGAGCGAGGAGGTCGATGACCTTGATGCCCGTTTCGAAGATCTCGATCTCGGTGCTCTGGTCGACGAAGGCAGGGGGGGCCTTGTGAATCGGCGAGAATTTGGTGGCGTTGACCGGTCCGCGCTCGTCCACGGGCGCGCCGACCACGTTCAAGATGCGGCCGAGGCACTCCTTGCCGACCGGCATCGAAATCGGAGCGGCCGTGTTCTTGACCGCCATCCCCCGAACCAGACCGTCCGTGGAGTCCATTGCAACGGCACGCACGGTGTTCTCACCGAGGTGCTGGGCAACTTCCAACGTGAGGTTCCACTGCTTGTCGTTGATCGCAGGGTTGGTGACCTGGATCGCCGTGAGGATCTCCGGGAGGCTCCCCTGAGGGAAGCTGACGTCCACGACGGGACCAATGACTTGCGTAACCTGACCGTTCTGAAGCTCTGCCATGTTCTTTCCGGTTGTATGGAAGTGTGTCGGCCGGCGGTCCATCCCGCCGATAAAGCGAGCGCGACCTAGCACGACCCCTCAGGGCGGTCAACGACGCCAGCTCCCTCGGACTAGGGTCACGGCCGGGCCTGACAAGCCCTCGTGCACGCTCAATTGACCCCCCGGGTGCAGCTTTCTACGCTCCGCCTTGCGATGCAGGAAAAGGACGCAGTCATCCAAGCGCTTCTCGGGGCGGGAACCCGTTATCGAGGAAAGCTGTTCTTCGAGGGCTGGGCGCGCATCGACGGCGAGTTCGAAGGCGAGGTATTCAGTGAAGGGCTGCTGGTAGTCGGGGAGCAAGCCCGCGTGAAAGGGAGCATTCGCGTGCACAGCTTGATCGTCAGCGGCGGTCAGATCGACGGCGACATCCACGCGACCGAGCTCGTCGAGCTTCATGCACCGTCCCGCGTGAGGGGCGACATTCGAACGCGGGCCCTATTCCTCGAAAAGGGCGTCGTATTCGACGGCTCCTGCGTCATGGGCGAAGTCATCGAGCTCGATGAGCGGCCGAGCACGCGGCGCGCTGCAGACGACACTTCGCCCGACGGCTACAGGGACCAGCCCAGCAAGAAATGAAGCGAGACCGCGTTGTCGCCGCCCTCGGCGCCCTCGCCCGAGGCAGGGACGCCCCCGCTCATGCCTGCGAAACGAAGCCAGTAGTGCTCCCAGATCAACCGCAGCGCGTAGCTGAAGCCATTCTCGAGGCGCCCGTTGAACATCAGCGCGGCGTCCATTCCAATACCGTGGGCGTCGTTTCCGAACGCATCGTCGAGCCCGTCGAGGACGAAGGGAGCGCGCAGACCAAGGTCTGCCCGGACTTGCAAGAGCTTCTTGATGATTTGGTAGGTCACCACCGGTCCCAGCCTGACATAGACGATCTTCGAAGAAGGAAGGACGGAGTTCAGATCGATCTTCAGGAGATCGGCTCCGACTCCGGCCAGCCCGCCCGCTTGCACGCGGCCGATCGGATAGAGGTAGCCGAGCTGTCCGAGAAGCCTCCAAGGCCTCGCCTGTAGAGAAATCCCGCTTCCCGAAGGCTCCACCGTCAGACCCAGGCCCGCGCCACCATCGAGCTGAAGGACGATCGCCTGAACGTTCGGCCGCTGCAGTTTGCGGGCAGCGGGCCGCGCGAGCAGGAACCAGCCGAAGTCGAAGTATGCGCCGGTCTGAAAGTCGCGAGGCTCGATGCCACCGGCGCCGTCGCCCACTTCGAGCTGGATCCGCTGAAATCGCGGGCCGCCTCCACCCAGGATCGTCAGAACCGGCAGTTCGTAGGCTTCGAGCTGCATTTCTGCGGGAGCGCCGCCACGTGCCGATCCCTCCGATCCGGGCTGAGGTCCGGCTCGCGCTCGACCATACGTCCCGACGACCAGGAAAAACCCAGCAAAAACGCTGACTCCGAGTGCCGGCCTCATCGATCGATCAAGCTAGCAAACCACCGACGAATCGCTCGATTTTCTCGCCTGGGTATTCGGCGGGGCCTCGGCGAATGGCGCGTTGCCGGCCAGGGCACTGGACAAGGTGACGTAACGTCACCATCGTGCTCCGCATAGATAGCTCCGAGAAGAGAGACAAGGCCATGAATAAGAAGATCTCAGTTGGAGTAGCCGCCGCCATTTGGATCACCGCCATCGCTGCAAACCCTGCGCGGGCCGCCGAAGAGCCCAATGAAAACGCCGGTATTCTCACCGCGCAGATTCTCGAAGAGGGATCCAACATCGCCTGGGGTCAGGCTGTGCTCGTGGTGGACAGGCCGATCGAGGAGGTCCTGCCCATCGTTCAGGACTACGCTAACTACTCGGATTTCATGCCCAATTTTACAAAGTCTAGGGTTCTCTCGCAGCGCGGCAGCCGTGCGATGGTCTATATGGAGGTAAGCGTTGCCAAGGGCGCGTTTACGCTCTGGGGTCAGCTGAACCTAACGGAGCGACCTCAGGACGGCGAGGCGCGCGTCGTCGAGGCCTATCTGATGGAAGGCAACGTCGACGCCTTCAGCGCTCGCTTCGAGCTCACGCCCGTGGATGACGGCGCGCGCACTCGAGTCGACTTCAAGATCTACGTCGATCCCGATATCCCGCTTCCCTCCTCGGTGTTCAGCCGGGAGAACGAACGCGCTGCAGAAAAGACGCTGCGAGCGCTTCGAACCCGCGTCTTCGAAGGTCCGCGAGGATCGACCTGAGCGCAGACCTCGCACGCGGCTAGACCGTCCTTGACTGGGTTCGGGCCCATGCTACGAACGCGCGCCGCTAGGGAATTGTCCTTGCCGGAGCTGCGATTCGGCCCCAAGCGCCGTTTGGAGTTTTTCTCCCCTTGGAGTCTCTCCTGCGTGGACTCTAGCCCCGACCGGGAATACCGCTGCGATGAACGTGCTCTTCACAGCCCTTTTGTCTGAGGGTTCCATCATTGACCTCGACGGCACGATCTGGATTCAGCTCGGGCTATTCGCGGTTGCTTTCTTGGTGTTCCGCCCATTGATCTTCCGCCCGATGGTCGCGCTCTTCGAAGCGCGTGAAAACGCCATCGAGGGCTCCAAGCTCGAAGCGCTCCGTCTACAGGACGAGGCATCTGCCGAGAGCGAGGAATTCGAGGTCGAGATGCGACGTATCCGCCTTCAAGCGGGTGAGGAACGCGACCGACTTCGCAACGAGGGCAAGCGTCTCGAGCGCACCGTCCTCGATCGAGTTCGCGTAGAGACCGATAGACAGCTCGCCGAAGCAGACGCCAAGCTCGCCAAAGAGGCATCGCGTCTTCGCGCCGAGATCGACCAGTCCGTTCCGACGCTTGCCAAGCAGATCGCATCGAAAATGCTGAACCGGGAGGTCCAGTGATGCGCGCGCTTGGCGCCCTGTTTCTCGCACTCGCGCTGATGTCCCCGAGCCTCGTCGCGGCGGAGGACTCCCACGGCGAAGCCTTGGCCCACGAAGTCGCCGAAGAGCAGGCGGCTCATGACGCTGCTGGAGACCACGGCGAGCTGACCGTGACCGGCCTCCTCAACGACCGGGTGTTCCAGGGCACCGTCATCAACTTCCTGGTTCTGGTGGGCCTACTCGCCTGGGTGATTCGCAAGAAAGCCAACCCGGCGCTCGCAGCGCGTCGCGCCGAAGTAGAAAAAGAGCTCGCCGAGGCGCAAAGGCTTCGCGCCGACGCCGAGCGGCGGCACCGCGAAACCGCAACGCGCCTCGAGAAGCTCGACCAAGAGATGGCTCAAATTCGCCACGAGATGGTGAAGGCCGGCGAGGCCGAACGCGATCGCATCGTCGCCCAGGCCGAAGAGAAGGCCGCCCGCATGCGCAGGGATACGAGCTTCCTCATCGAACAGCAGATCAAACAGCTTCGCAAGGAGCTTACGCAGCAGGCCGCCAACGCAGCGGTTCTCGCCGCGCAGGCGCTCCTTCAAAAAGAGACGACATCCGCTGACCAAGATCAGCTCGCTGAAGCGTACCTCACTCGTCTCGAAGAGGTTCTCGAGGAGCGGCAATCATGAGCGCCCTAGGACGAAGGTACGCAAAGGCCTTGCTCGATCTGGCTCGTGAACAGGGTGCGCTCGATGCCACCCTCAAAGACGTGGGCGTGCTTTCCGAGGCCTGGAAAGTGAGCGAAGAGCTTCGCGAGATCGTCGGAAACCCCGTCATCCCGAGGCCCGCATTGAAGGCCGCGATGGACGCGCTCATGCAGAAGCTCGGTTGCTCGAAGCTGGTGCGCAACACGGTGAGCCTCCTCGCCGACAAGGGGCGCCTCGGTCACCTCGAAGACGTGCTTCAGGCACTCGAGCAACTCGCCGAAGCGGAGACCGGACGCGTGCGTGTCGAGGTCGTCAGCGCCAAGCCTCTGAGCGAGGCCTACTACGCGCGTCTCGTCGAAAAACTACAGCGAGTCAGCGACCGCAAGGTCGTGCTCGTCAAGAAAGAAGATCCTTCGCTCATCGGTGGTGTGGTCACGCGCGTCGGGGACCAAGTCTTCGACGGAAGCCTCAGCAACCGGCTGAGCGAGCTTAGGGAAACGTTGCTTGCGAATGGCGAAACGCCGTAACCGCATCGAATCAGGAGCCTTGCAAAATGCAACTTCGCGCTGAAGAGATTTCCAACATCATCAAGCAGCAGATCGCTTCCTACGAGAAGTCGGTCGATGTGGTCGAGACGGGCACCGTTCTGTCGGTGGGCGACGGTATCGCCCGCCTATACGGTCTCGAAAGCGCCATGGCCGGCGAGCTCCTCGAATTCCCCGGTGGCGTCTACGGCATGGTCCTCAACCTCGAAGAGGACAACGTCGGCTGCGTCATTTTCGGCTCCGACGTCGGCATCAACGAGGGCGATACGGTCAAGCGAACCGGACGCATCGTCGAGGTCCCCGTCGGCCCGGCGCTCGTCGGTCGCGTCGTCAATGCGCTCGGACAGCCGATCGACGGTAAGGGGCCCATCGAAAGCAAGCTCAACCGCCGTGTCGAAATCAAGGCTCCCGGCATCGTGGCTCGCCAGCCGGTGAGCGAGCCGCTTCAGACCGGCCTCAAAGCCATCGACTCGATGATTCCGATCGGCCGCGGTCAGCGAGAGCTCATCATCGGTGACCGTCAGACCGGCAAGACCGCCGTCGCACTCGACACCATCATCAATCAGAAGGGCAAGGGCGTCTTCTGCGTCTACGTCGCGATCGGCCAGAAGCAATCCACCGTTGCGCAAGTCGTCGACAAGCTCACGCAGTTCGGCGCCATGGAGTACACCACCGTGGTTCTGGCGGGCGCGTCCGAGTCCGCGCCGCTTCAGTTCATCGCGCCGTACACCGGCGTCACGATGGGTGAGTATTTCCGCGACAGCGGTCAGCACGCGCTCTGCGTCTACGACGACCTTTCGAAGCAGGCCGTCGCCTATCGTCAGCTGTCGCTCCTTCTTCGTCGTCCTCCGGGCCGCGAAGCGTACCCTGGCGACGTGTTCTACGTTCACAGCCGTCTTCTCGAGCGCGCCGCCAAAATGGCCGAGGACTGGGTCGTCGTGAAGGAAGACCAGGAGCCCAGCAGGCTCGGCAACAAGATCTTCACCGGACCTCAGTCGAAGCATGAGGCTCAGGCCGCTGCCAAGGAGAAGGGAGCCGGCTTCGTCGCGAAGAAGCTTCCGGATTCCGGTGGCTCACTCACCGCCTTGCCGATCATCGAGACCCAGGCTGGCGACGTCTCTGCGTACATTCCGACCAACGTCATTTCGATCACGGACGGACAGATCTTCCTCGAGTCGGACCTGTTCAACTCCGGCGTGCGACCCGCCATCAACGTAGGCATCTCGGTTTCGCGTGTCGGCGGCAACGCACAGATCAAAGCCATGAAGCAGGTGGCCGGCACACTCCGTCTCGAGCTCGCGCAGTTCCGTGAGATGGCGGCGTTCGCGCAGTTCGCATCCGATCTCGATGCTGCAACGAGGCAGCAGCTCTCACGCGGCGAGCGTCTCGTCGAGGTGCTCAAGCAGGGGCAGTTCGTGCCCTGGCCGGTCGAAGAGCAAGTTGTAGCCATCTACGCCGGCACGCATGGCTTCCTCGATTCGCTTCCTCCGGAGTCGATCGGACGCTATCAGCAAGAGCTGATCTCCTACCTCAAGGCCGAGCGCGCCGCGATCCTTTCCGACATCCTGTCGAAGGGCAAGATCGACGACACGCTCGAGAGTCAGCTTCAGGACGCCCTCAAAGCATTCGCGGAAATCTTCGAGCCCGTCCAAGACAACTAATCGGCGATGGCAAATCTCAAGGACATTCGAAAGCGCATCGGAAGCGTCAAGAGTACGCAGAAGATCACCCGTGCGATGAAGCTCGTCGCCGGCGCTCGTCTTCGGAAGGCGCAAGAGAACATCGAGCGCCTGCGTCCTTACGCCGTCAAGACCCACGAAGTTCTGAGCGGAGTTTCAGCTCGTGTCGGAGCCGACGAGGATGTCCACCCGCTGCTCGCCCGCCGCGAACCGAAGAACGTCATGCTCGTGGTGCTCACGAGCGACCGTGGCTTGGCCGGCGCGTTCAACTCGAGCATCTGCAAGGCTGCCTACGGCCGCTGGAAGGCGCTCGAAGCGCAGGGCAGCGAGGTCTGCTTTGGCA
Source organism: uncultured delta proteobacterium (assembly GCA_963786865.1). GTDB lineage: Bacteria > Myxococcota_A > Polyangia > Polyangiales > Houyiibacteriaceae > SG8-38. Next base: position 191,827 of record CAWBAV010000016.1, read on the forward strand.
TCATCGGACGAAAGGGCCGCGACTACTTCACCCGTCGGAACGCCAACATTCGCCACAACTTCCTCGGGGTCTTCGAGGACTTGAGCTCCGACAAGGCCGGTGAAATCGGACGATACATCGTCGAGGACTACACCTCGCTCAATTTGGACGGGTGCTATCTCGTATACAACGAGTTCAAGAGCGCGATCAGTCAGCAGGTCGTCATCGAGCCTTTCCTGCCGATCGAGCCGCTCGAGCTCGCCGACGATCGAATGGGCGATTTCATCTACGAGCCGAATCAGACCGCGCTTCTGAACCGGCTCCTCCCGATGCACGTCGAGGTTCAGATCTACCGAGCCCTGCTCGAGTCGGTGGCCTCGGAGCACGGCGCTCGAATGACCGCCATGGACTCCGCCACGAGCAACGCCGCCGACATGATCGACCGTCTGACCCTGCAGTACAACAGAGCCCGCCAGGCCGCCATCACCAAGGAATTGATGGAAATCATCGGCGGTGCAGAAGCTCTCAAGGGCTGACGGCCTGATCGTGATACGGTGGCGCCGATGCCCGGGGGGCGCATAGATCCGGCCGGACGGATGACGGGCCCGGCGCCACTGCTGTGGCTCGCCTGGCTTTGTGCCGCCGCGACCGTCGTCTACGTGGTCGGCGCTCCATTTTGGGTCGCCGACTATCCGATGATGACGGACTTCCCGTTTCACACGGCGTCGTCCTCCGTGTTCCGTCACTACACCGACGAGGGCTGGCACTTTCGCGAGCAGTTCGTGTTTCAGATGTTCACCGTCCCGTATGTGACGCTCTACGCGCTATCGGCGATCTTCATGCTGGTGCTCCCGCCCGTCGTTGCGACGAAGGTCGCCGCGGCATTGCTTCTCGCGCTTCTTCCGACCGGGCTGATGGTCCTCTGCTGGGGCCTGCGGAAGTCGCCGCTCCTCGGTCTCTGGGGCTTGGTCGCGGTTTGGACCGTTCCTGCGCATTGGGGCTTCGTCGGTTTTCTCGGTGCTCTCGGACTGTTCGCCATGACGATTGGACTGGCTCTCCGAGTCGTGGATCGGCCGAGCATCAAGTTGCAGGGGGCGCTCATCGCGGTCCTGATCCTGCTCTTCTTCACTCATGTGTATCGCTTCCCGTTCGCTCTGCTGATGCTCGTCGTCATCGGCGCGGTCATGCACGGGCGTACCCACAGCATTCGCGGACTGGTAATCCCCATGGCGGTGGCAGGGACCCTCTTCACGGCGTGGTGGCTTACCCGGGTCGATTTTCTCATGCCCAAGATCAGCTTGATCTGGCCCCCGGCGTGGAATCGCATCTCCGAAATCAGCTCGTATACGACCGACATCTTCATCGGCGACGAAGATACGGCCATGTTCCGACGGACCGGCTTGCTCTTCGCGGTGACGGCGGTTGGGCTCCTGGCGATCGCCTTGCTGCGGCTTCGCTCCTGGCCGCGGGGTGGTTGGGTCGTGCCTGCACATGCCGTCGTCGGAGTCGCGATTCTCGTTCTCCTAGGTCTCTACTTGACGCTCCCGATGGAGCTCGGAATCTGGTGGTGGGTGTTTCCCCGCGAGATCACGGCCGCGCTCTTTCTGCTGCCCGCGCTCTTACCCAACCTCCCGCGCAAGACCTGGGCGCATCTCGGCTTCGTGATCTGGACGGCCGTTGGAGTCGCGCCCCTCGGCGAGTTCGTCACCGAAGCCCATCGGGAGTTCTCGACCACTACGGTTCACTTTCGCGAGATCGTTCGCGAGCTCCCGAAGGCCCCGAAGCTCCTCTACCTCGTCTACGACCATCAGGGCTCTCGCGCCCGGAACAGCCCCTACATCCATCTGCCCGCCTATACGCAGGCCGAGCGCGGCGGCTGGCTGAGCTTTCATTTCGCCCAGCTCGGGACCTTTCCGTTCCGGTACCGGGACCCTTCGGAACCCAATGCCGTCGTGCCGCCCAGAACTCCCGTGCGCTGGGAATGGAGCCCGGAGCAGTTCGAGCTTCGAGAGCATGGCGACTTCTTCGATTGGTTCCTGATCCGCCGGGTGAGCTCCCCAGACTTCTTGTTCGCCTCGGACCCGAGCATTCAGCGTGTCGCGCACTTCGAGAACTGGTGGCTCTACCACCGCCCCCGGCCCTCGACTGGACCGCCCGACGAAACGCCCTAAATTGGAGGCCTCATGAAACTCAGCAGTGACGAAGAGCGTTGGGCCGTTTGGATGGTGCAAGCACGGCGATTCGCCGAACGTGAGAACTTCACCGACGCCGTCGCAAGAATGCGGCTCGTCCGGGATGCAGTTGCCAAAGCACTGGGTGAGGCGACCGACCCGCGTCAGCGAGAGCGGCTCGAGACCGAGATGGCCCGCGCCGATGAGCAGCTCGCGATCTTGGAATCGAAGTACCTGGCTTGGCGGTCTGAGATCGCGGCCCGACGACAGAACACAATCGATCATGCCCAGGAAGAGATGGCAAGGCCGCTTCCTCAGCAAGCAGACTAGCCGTGGATCTTCCCGCCTGCTCGGTTGCATCGGTCGAAGCGGGAGAGTCCCTGGCCGGAACCGCGGTCGAATCGGTAGATCGATGGCTCTTGCTCGAGGTGACCGAGCCCTGGGCTCCCAAAGCACTTCAGACCGAGGCCCTTCCAGCGTCGGTACGCGCGAAGCTCGCTGACTGGCAAAGCGCGCCGCGAACGCGCCTTCAGCTGATTCGCCGTCCTGGGCGCGCCGGAAAACGTCCGTTGGTCATGCAGGTGTCTTCGGTGGCCGGCCGACAGGAAGCTTCGAGACTCGAGCTCGACCGGCACGAAGACCTCCTCGAGCTCGACCTCGACGCCTTGCCCGCTACCGCCGCCACCCCGATCTGTCTGGTTTGCGTGCATGGGCAGCGCGATCGCTGTTGTGCATTGCACGGGAGCGCGGTGTTCCGCGCGATTCAGTCCCAGGGCGTCGAAACCTGGCAGTCGAGCCACCTCGGCGGACATCGCTTTGCTGCTTGCGTGCTCTGGCTTCCCGACGGCCTCATGTACGGCAGGCTGCGAGCCGAGCACGCTCCGGCCTTCGTTCGAGCGCGCCAAGCCGGCGAGCTCGGCGACATGGATCTCTTTCGCGGACGCTGTGCCTACGACAGCCCGACGCAAGCAGCCGAGATCTTCTTGCGACGCAAGCTCGGCGAACAGAACACAAGCGCAGTTGCGCTCATCGAGAGCGATTCAGAAGATGATTCGACCTGGGTCGCGCGATTTCGAACACCATCCGGCGAGACGAGCGTTCGAGTGCGGCTCGAGCGCACCGGAATCGACGCTCCCGCGAGCTGCGGCGGGGAGCCCGAGCCGGTGACGCGGTTCGTAGAGTTGTAGCCCCGCGCCCCTCCGTACACTTCCAGTGCCAGTGCCAGTGCCAGTGCTGTCGTCAGTGGCAAAGATCCGACCGACCTTGGCAGCAGTCATGGCGGCTACGAAGGCAAAGAACGAAGCCGCGGTGACTCCGTTCGTCGCCTGCCTCGCGTCTGCCTATCAGACCGTCTTGGCTGTCGCGCAGCCGCAACCTCCGGCGCACTGGCAGCTCGGTCCGCAACCGCAGTGGCTGCCGCAAGAGCAACTCTCGACCTTGGTGTTCGCGCAGTCACAGGACGCCTTCTCGCATTTGCATGGGCTCTGGTTCGACTTTTCCATCGTGATCTCCTGTTTCGAGGCCGGCTCAACTGCCTGCCTTCACACTCAAGACGCTGCGGGGACCACCCCATTACAGTGAATTTGCGCTATAGATGCTCCGACATCCGCCATGCACGACCACGCGCCGCCCAGCGAGGACCCCGAAAGCGCGACATCGAAGGAGGTCGTCGAACAGCTGGTGGGCAACCACCGCGCGTTCCTGCGCTACGTCGAGCGGCGGGTAGGCGACCGCGCCCTCGCCGAGGAGATCGTCCAGGAGGCTTTCGTTCGCAGCCTGGAGCGCGGCGACGAAATCCGGGATTCGGTGCTTGGCTGGTTCTACCGGGTACTGCGCAATGCCGTGATCGATCATCAGCGCCGCCAGGCTGTCGCCAATCGCAGGTTGGATGCGTTCGCAGCAGAGTTGCAATCCACGACTGCCGGCGACAAGGAGCTCACGAACGTCGTCTGCGCCTGCGTGAGCCAGCTCGCCGGTACGCTCAAGCCCGAGTATGCGGACGCTCTGCGGCGGATCGAGATCGATCAGGTTTCGGTCAAGGACTACGCCAAGTCGGTCGGCATTTCGGCGAGCAACGCAGGCGTGCGCATCTTTCGGGCACGTGAAGCTCTGCGCAAACAGGTCGTTCGGTCGTGCGGGACCTGCGCCGAGCACGGGTGTCTCGACTGCACCTGCGGTGCTCCCTGCGGCGGAACCTGATCGCTCGGCCTTTCCGCGCAGTGCTTGGATGCGGTCGTTCCGACAGCCTCAACCCAAAATGCGCAGCAGTCGCGCTGGCGCCAAGGTGTGCTGCATCGGGTCGAGCTCGCTGAGCGCCTGGCGCACGTCGCCCTCTCGGGCCTTGTGGCTGATGATGACCACCGTGGCAGCGCCCTCGGCACCCGCTTGGACATTCTGGAACATCTTCTCGATCGAAATTCCAAAATCACTCAGTTTCCCCGTGATCTTGGAGAGCACGCCGGGCTCATCGCGGACCGTGAAGCGCAGGTAATACGACGCGAGGAGATCGTTTGGGTCCTGCACGAGCGGCTCGGCATCCTCGTCGTGGATGAAGCTCGGCACGCGCCCCGACGAGCTCCTCAAAATGTTGCGCGCGACGTCGATCACGTCACTCACGACGCTCATCGCAGTGGGCCCGGCTCCCGCGCCCGGTCCCGATAGAATACATGTTCCCACGTGTTGGCCGCGCACCGAGACCGCATTGAGAGCGCCTGAAATATTCGCCAACGGATTGTCGTAGGGCACGAGTGCAGGGTGAACGCGCAGGTCGAGAACGTTGTCCGCACTGCGCGAGGCGACGGCGACCGGACGAATCGCGTAGTCGAAGCCATCTGCATATTCGATGTCGGAGGCATCCACGGCATCGATGCCTTCCGTTGCAATGTGCGCAGGATGAACGCGCACTCCGAACGCGAGCGTGGCCAAGATGGCAAGCTTGTGCGCCGCGTCGCCTCCGTTGACGTCGAGCGTGGGGTCGGCTTCCGCGTACCCGGCTTCTTGCGCGGACTTCAAGGCCACCTCGAAATCGAGGCCTCGCTCCGCCATCTCGGTGAGGATGTAGTTGCTCGTGCCGTTGATGATCCCTTGGACCGAGAAGATCTCGTCAGATGCCAGGGATTCCTCGAGCGTCCTTATGATGGGAATGCCGCCCGCCACGGCGGCCTCGAAGCTCACGTCCAGACCTTTCTGCTTGGCCAAGTCGAAAATCGCGTCGCCCTTCTCCGCCAACAGAGCCTTGTTGGCCGTGACGACTTGCTTGCCGTGTTCGAGGGCTTCACGCACGACTTGCTCGGCGGGTTCGATCCCCCCCATCACTTCGACGACGACGTCGACCTTCGGATTCCGGGCGACGGCCAAGGGGTCGTCGGTCAAGATCTCCCGCGGCACGAGGTCAGAGCGCTTGCGCTTCAGATTCCTGACCGCGATTTGCTCGACGGCGAGGGCCGCACCGAGACGCTTTTCAATCGTCTCGGCGTTCGCGCGAAGGATACCCAGAACGCCGGTTCCGACGACACCGCAACCGACCAGACCGATGCGAATGGTTCTAGAAGACAAGCGAACTACCTCCGAAACCCCAAGGTAGCAGACTCGGTGCCCGATTCACCTGCGAGCTTCGATTGGGAGACTCCCCACAATGGGCTAGAACCCGGCCTGTGGAACTCTGGTTGCTCGCGCTTTGGGCTCTTTCTGGCGCCGCGCTCCTCTTCACGCATCTCCTGATGGCGTGGCGCGTGCTTGCCGGACCGTTGGCTGCACAGTGGCGGTACCTCGGGTTCCTCGTACCGGTGTTCACTCCCATCGTAGCCTGGCGCGGCGGAAACAGACTCGGCCCGATCACCTGGGTTCTATTCCTGGTCATCTACATCTCCGCGCGCATGATCGAGGTCTGATGTCTGATTCTTCGCGGCATCCGTTCGTCACCGTTCGAGTAGAGCCGGAGCGACTCGAGCTGGCTCAGCTACGCCTTTGGGAGCTCGGGGCGACCGGTCTCGAGGAGCGCGACGAGACGACGCTCGTTCGCGAGCCTGCGCCCGCGCTGCCCATGGTCATCGCGTCGTTTCCAGACGAAGCAGCGGCGCAATACGCCCTGAAGGAGCTTCGGCAAGACTACGATGCCGAGATCACCTACGAGGCTCGGCAGGACTGGGCCGTCGAGTGGCGCCGTGGCTTTGGCGCACAGCGGATCGGGAAACGACTCTTGCTACATCCGTCTTGGGAGAAGGTGGAGAGCCAACCCGACGAAGTGGTGCTCAGCATCGATCCCGAGAACGCTTTCGGCAGCGGTGACCATGAAACCACGCGGCTCGTTCTCCAGATCCTCGACGAGCGAGTTGCCGGAGGCGAACGTGTGCTCGACGTAGGCTGCGGGAGCGGTGTTCTTTCGATCGCAGCTCTTCGTCTCGGCGCCGCTTCCGCCGTCGCGATCGACATCGAAGAGGACGCAGTGGTCGTCGCGCGTCGGAACGCTTCGCTCAATGCCGTCGCCTCGCAAACGGAGGCTTCGACGCGTCCCTTGGCCGAAATCACGGGTCTTTATGAGATCGTGCTCGCGAACATCGAAACCAGGGTCCTGGTCCAGATGCCAGAACAGCTCGAGGCGCGTCTCGCGCCCGGAGGAATTCTCGTGCTGAGCGGCATTCTTCGCGTCGAGCGTGACGAGCTGCTCGCCGCCTACGCATCGATGCACCTCGAGTCTGTCATCGAAGAAGGCGAGTGGTGCGCCTGCGTTCTCAGATCGAGGCTGCGATGACCGTCCGAAGGCTCTACGTCCCCGATCTCCCTGAGCAGGGCGGTGAGGTGACGCTCGACGAATCGGCCAGTCGCCACGTTCGCGTGCTTCGCCTTCGTGCCGGTGACGAGCTCCTACTGTTCGATGGCAGAGGCCGTTCGGCCCGGGCTCGCCTCGCAAGCCTCGGTGGGCAGATCGTCTGTGAAGCAGGGCTGCCATCGGCGAGTGAGGAGCAATGCGTGCGATTGGTCTTGATGCTCGCGGTTCCAAAGGGATCGAAGCTCGACGACTGCGTGCGCATGGCGACCGAGCTCGGAGTCGACGAGATCGCCCTGATGCTCACCGAGCGGACGGTTCCCCGCTGGGACGCCGAGCGCGAGCGTTCCCGCATCGATCGTCTCACTCGCATCGCAAGTGAAGCGGCGGCCCAGTGCGAGCGCAACGACGTTCCGATCGTTCACGTTCCTCGATCCTACATCGACTGGCTCGACGAGCTGCCCGGGGGCGCTCGCGGCGTTCTTTTCGGTGCCAGGGCCAAAGGCGCGCTGGAGCTCGAGGTTGCCCCTCGGCAATTGTGGTGCGCCCTCGGACCCGAGGGCGGTTTCACCGATGCGGAGATCAGCCGTTTCGAACGAGCGGGTTTCACCGTGGCGAGCCTCGGGGCCAGGGTCCTGCGGGTTGAAACCGCAGTACCGGCGGCTCTCGCCATCGTTCAAGACAGGCTCGAGGTCTTCCGACAAGCTCGTTGACACGTTGGCGCCACCGGCCCCACCATTGCACTCGGTATGTCGGTTCTCGCTTCGCTTCTGGTCCGTGACCAGGTGATCGCAGTCGATCGCGTTCAAGCGGCTATCCAAGAGCAGGTCATGCGAGGTGGAAACCTCGATACCGTGCTTCTCGAGCTCGGATTGCTGCCTGAGAACGCGATGAACGCCTACTGCGCGGCGGTGTTCGGACTTCTTCCGGCTACACGGAATGAAGTCATGCAGTCGCCGATCAGCACCATCCGAGTTCTGCCGCGGGAGTTTGCCGTTCGGCATCGATTGATTCCCGTGGCGAGGACCGAGGACGCGATCGTGCTGGCGTTGGATCGCCCCTTGCCGGATGCCACCCTCCGGGAAATCTCGTTCGAGCTCGGCATCGATCCCGTGCAGCGCGTGGTGTGCTCCGTGCGAGTGGAAGCAGGATTGGCCCGTCACTACGACATCGAGATGACAGCCCGAATGCGCCACCTCAGCAGTCAGCTCGATGCCGCAGATCCGGGCTCGATTCCCTACGTCGCGTCCTTTGAAGGCGTTGGAAAGCGGAGCTCTCTCCCACCCAAGAAGGAAGTTTCGGGTTCCTACCCTCGAGGAGATTCCTCGATTCCGGCACCGGTCGGGATCGCCGATACCGAGCCGCCGCCCGATGTTTTGCCCCAAATAGGCTCCTCCGTTCCCGCCGGAACCTTCAGAAGCTCCGATCCGGGTCCGCCGCCGCGTAAGCCCTCGGAGCCCAAAACGGGCTTCATAGACGCCACCCGATACAGCCTTCCGCCGCGCCCGCCCGAGGTTCTCGGCCAGCCATTCGCGCGAAAACGCGCCTCGAGAGCGGCTCGGGAAGCGGCTCGACCGGTGCAGAGCCCAACACGAGACGCCTTCGGCGGTTGGCATGCGGCAGCCGCGCCGAGCTCGAGCCCGAAGCGGCGTTCCGTGCCGAGCGATCCCCGGCGCGACAACGACGGTAGCGCCCTGTCACACGACGTGGTGTCCCTGGGCCCCAACGGGCCGAGCTCGGCCCCACCGAATGCAGATAAGGAACCCGCTGGAAGACGATGGGCGCCCGCACCGCCGCCCAGCCGATCGGATGCTTCGCTGCCAAGCGTGATCGTCGATGTCGGCGACGATGTCGAGCAACTCGTTGCCGCGCTTCGTGATGCAGGTCCCGAAGATCAGATGCTCATCCTCCCGCTCTTGGCGGTGGGCGAAGTCGCACTGCCAGCACTGGCGCGTGAGTTCCCAGGGAATCTCTGGTTCGATCGCAACGAGCCCCACGCTCGGATTCCTGCAGGACGCGACATTTCGCCCATCGCGAGGACGTTCGTCGCGTTCGGACGACGATCGGTACCGTACCTCATCCCGCTTCTCGACCACGAGGACCCCGACATCCGATACTACGCCACCGTCCTCGCTTCGGAGTTTGTCCAACCTGAGCTCGTGCGGCCCGTCGGTCGTCGTTTGTTCGACCCTGACGCGGGAGTCCGTAACGGCGCCTATCGCGCCTTGAGCGTGCTCTATGCCTGCGAGCTCGAGTTCACGCAGTTGATCGAGCGGCTCCGGGCTTCCGCGCGCGACGGTCGAAAGCTGGGACCGCAAGTGACCTCGATCGAAGCGCTGGGGAGGCTCCGCGACGCCGATTCCTTCGAATTCCTGATCTCCCAGCTGGAGAGCCCAGAGATCGAGATCGTCAAAGCGGCGCATGCGAGCCTGGTCCGCCTCAGCTGCCAAGATTTTGGCAGTCACCGAAAGAAATGGACGAGCTGGCTTCAAAAGCACGGAGACCGCCATCGCGTCGAGTGGCTGATCGACGGCCTCATGCATTCCGATGAGCGGCTCCGCCGACGCGCGGGCGACGAGCTCAAGCATCTCACCCAGGAGTACTTCGGCTACGAACCCGGACTGCCGAAGAAACAGCGCGAGGCCGTCCAGCAGAAGTATCGACTCTGGTGGCAGCGAGTCGGATTTCGCATGTTTGTCGATCCGGAACCGAACGATTCTGGTCATGCGCACGGGCAGTGATAGACTTCGGCCTCGTCGCATCGACGAGCTCGAATCGTGCGAATCCCGAGACTTCTGACGATACTGGGTCCCGCGGCCGTTCTTTATGTTCTGGCGGCGCGGGCATCCTCGAACAGCGCGCCCTCTCCCGAGTGGCTGGTGGCAGCGCTGTCCCTCGTGCTTTCGTTGACGCCGCTGGCCGTTCTGCGCGCAAAGCAGCGCGAACGGGGCGCTTCGAGGCTGGCCCTCATGGGGGTGAGCTTGGCCGTTGCGACGGCGTCCGCGCGTTCCGGGTCGGCTTCGCTCGAGTACACGCACGCAATTGCTTGGCTCCTAGCATCCCTCGTCATGCTCGATCTGGCGTTGCCCGGGCAGACCCGGTCGGTCTCGCGAGTCGCCGTCATCGGAGGGTTCGCCTCGGCCGCCTTCGTCGGAGCTGCTCTTGCGCGGAACGGCCTGCTGCCAGCGCCGACCTTCGGCGTAGTGGTCGTCTTTGCAATCCTGGCGACGGGCGCCCTCCATCAAATTCTACTGGTCGGCAAGGGCCACGGCGTCGAGGGTGTATTGTCGGGCATCGCGCTCGTGAGCTTCGGAGTTGCGCTCGCCTACGCCTGGTTCGGACCGTTCACCGGATTGCTCGGGACCGCAGTCGAGTTCGCCGTCGCCGCCATGCTCTGGCTCGGGCATCTCGCCTGGCTCGACCCGGGGTGGAGATCCTTGAGGCGGCTAGGGGTTCCACTCGTCGTAGCCTCGGCCTTCTGTTTCATTTCGACTTACGCGCTCGCGCCCGACGATCCGCTCGAACGCTCGGAGCTGGCTGCTCTTGGATTGGCCGCGGGTATCCTCTGGTGGGCGGTCTTCTCGCTCGCCCGCAAACTCTCCGATCGAGCCGTTTGGAGCACCTCCGGCCGGCTCGCCGACGCTGCGCAAGTTGCCAGGCACAATCTGCTCGGCGCTGCCACGCTCGAGGACATCGCCGCCGCGGTTCTGGTTCCGCTGGGCAAAGCGCTCGAAGCCAGCGATGGGCCGCCCGAGATCTACACCCTCGAACCGCCGCTTCGCATGCGCATGGACGTCGGCGAACGAGCCAGCGTCAGGTCAGGAGATGCGCCTGCGGCCATTGCAGCGGCGCTCCTCGGCGATGAGCTCCACGGGATTTTCGACCTCCCCCGCCTGCGCGGCAGGATCGTCCGGGAACCCATGGTCCGAAACCTCGTGGACGCGATGCAATCCAAGGGGATCGGCATGGTGGTTCCCTGTCGGCACCTCGAGCATACCGAGGGACTGCTCGTCCTGCCGGGCACCGATCGGATCGAGCCGGCGTTGCACATCGAGATCGAGGAGCTTGGGCACTTGTCCAAGAAGCTCGGCGGATCTCTGGCTGCTGCGCTCGCGCATCGGCGCGCCGATACCCGTCTTCATCTGATATCTGCGGAGCGCCACGCTGCAGAGGACCGCATCACCGCGCTTCAAGGAGAGGTACAGCAGCTTCGACAACAGTGTGATGTTCTCGCGCGTGCACTTGCGGAGGACCAGACTCTGCACGTTGCATATAGCCAGTCGATGAGGCGTGTGCAGACGCGCGCAATCGAGCTTGCGCCTCTTACCGAACCCGTCTTGCTAGTCGCACATGCGGGCTCCCCAGTCTTGCCCGTGTCCCGTTTCATTCACGACCGTGGTCCGAGGTGGGGAGCGCCTTTCATCGTGGCCGATTGCTCTGCTGCCCCCGCCGATCAGGCGATGAGCCTTCTTTTTGGCTCCGAACGCGAACATCATGCCGGTTGGTTCCAGTCCGCGACAGGTGGGACGTTGCTCCTCCGGGACATCCCGGCTCTCTCCAAGCAGGCTCAGGCTCGCCTCGCGTCCGCCCTGATCGAACACGACGAGCTCGAAGAAGAGACTGGCCAGACGCTCGGAGTCAGACCGCGAATCATTGCGACCTCACGCGCGACCTTGGCCGAGCTTCAACGACGAGACGCCCTGGACCCGGACCTCGCGCGATGTCTTTCTGGCCCGGGTCTGAAGATACCTCCGCTTCGGGATCGGCGCGAAGACGTGCCATCCCTTGCGTTGCTCGCGATCGACCGAGCTTGCAGGATCCTCGCTCGAGAGCCCGTTGGAATCGACCAGGCCGCGATGGTGGCTCTAGTCGACCACGAATGGCCCGGCGACGTAGCCGAGCTGGAGCTGGTCATCGAGCTCGCGGTCGGGAGGACGTCGTCCAAAACGATTTGCGTCGCCGACCTTCCGCCCCTCACTTGGCCGGGCGCCGCTCGAGGAGAGCCACTCGACGGAACCCACTTGGAGGTGGAGCGCCGACTTCTCGAGCATGCCCTCTCGCGCTCGGGCGGCAACAAGAGTGAAGCCGCCAGAATCCTTGGACTGAAGCGAACCACTTTTCTCGACAAGCTTCGGCGGCACGGCCTCGAGCAACGCCCTCAGGACGATCTCGGCCGACCCGTCATAGGATGAGCTGATGCGCCCAATTCTCCTGTGGGACGTCATGGGTACTCTGGTTCACGATCCGTTCTTCTCCGAGATGCCGGCGTTCTTTGGCATGAGCTTCGAAGCGCTGCTAGACGCCAAGCACCCGAGCGCCTGGGTGCAGTTCGAGCTAGGAGAGCTGACCGAGGACGACTTCCTTCGACGCTTTTTCGCAGATGGTCGGCATTTCGACCGCAGGGGTTTCGTCGATGCGGTCCGTTCGTCCTATCGCTGGCTGCCCGGACTCGAGGATCTCCTGGCAGAGCTCCACGCCAAAGGCTTCGAGATGCATGCCTTCTCGAACTATCCGATCTGGTATCGACTCATCGAGGAGCGCTTGAACCTCTCGCGCTTTCTCGACTGGACGTTCGTTTCCTGCGTGACGGGCGTGAGGAAGCCCGACACGGAGGCGTACGGACGGGTCCTCCGGGAGCTTGCTGTGCCCGCGGAGCAGTGCCTGTTCATCGATGATCGCGCCGGCAATGTGGAAGCCGCCCGAGAGCGGGGGATCGACTCGCTCGTTTTCGAAGGGGTCGGCCCTCTGCGCGCTTCCCTCGGGAACGCCGGTTTGCTCTGATCACGCCGGGCGCTTCGTCGCCCACCAGCGCTCGTAGTTGTGCTGCACGGCGAGGAACTCGTCGCGCGTGGCCGTCTCAGATAGAGGTTGTGTGAGGCGAGTGAGGTGCCAGAGCTCCCGTGACGCGAGGAGTCGGATGTTGGCGCGACTGTCTCCGAGCCCTTCGATCAGCCACTGGATTCGAATCTCTTGGCCTCGTTCCGAGAGCCATCGAAGCCATGGCTCCCTCGAGAACCCGAAATCGTGAGCCGTTAGAACGCGCAACCCCACGCGGCATGCCGTTGCGACACCGCGGTCGGAATCGGCGAGTAGGTCCACGAAGAGGGCCGCAGACGCTCCGTCACGAAGTTGTGTCAACGCAGAGATGGCTCGCCGGCGCACGGGAAGTGGACGGTCCTGATCGGAAGCGCAGCGACGCAGGCCTGCGAGCGCGATCCGGTACCTCGGCTCATGCTGGTAGGCGCTCAGCAGATGCAGAGCCACGCGTCGACACTCGCGGTCTTCGTCAAGCGAAGCTTGGACCAGCGGCTCGATCAGCTCCGCGTTGGCGTATGCGCCGCAGATCACTGCAGCGTAGAAGCGAACTCTCGGGCTTGGATCCTGCATCAGACGTTCGAGGTACGGTATGGCTTCGGTTTCGAACGTAGCGATCGCCGCTGCGGTCGCGGAGATCTCTTCGGGACGAGGCAGCCTGGAATCGGTCGCCAGGGAAGGGCGCCAGAGGGGCCCTGGGAACCTTTTCGCCAGCTCTTCGAGGGCGAAGTTCCCCAGGGGGAGCAGCCGTCGCACGACGGGCGCGATCTCAGTCGGCGCGAGCGTCATCAGCTCGTCGACGAGGGACCGCGCGCGCTCCGCTGGGGTCTCGGTTGGATGCCCCTGGCTCGATCGTGGAGCGCTCGACTGGACCGGGACCCTCGCACGGATTCGCGAGCCGGCATCTTCGGCGCCCTCGTCCCGCTTGCTCGGAAGAACTCCTGCCGGCAATGAGTGCTTTCCCTTCTGTCCAAGCATCGCTCGCTTATACCAGGACAACGCCTCATTTGGGCGATCGACTCGTCCCACCTGGATTTTGCGGCCAAACTGCTGGCTCATGTACAGAATGGTCGTGCGCGAGCTCGGTGGTTCGGGCTCACTACAGCGAGAAGAGCTAGGCGAAGTTCGCGCAGAGCCGGGGCAGCTGGTGATCGATGTCAAAGCGATCGGGTGCAACTTCTTCGACATCCTGATTACCGAGGGCAGGTACCAGGTTCGCCCCGAGCTACCGTTCTCGCCCGGAGCCGAGGTGGCCGGCACGGTCCTCGAGGTGGGACCAGGCGTGGAAGGGTTTTCGGTGGGTGACCGGGTCAGCGCGCTGCTCGAGTTCGGTGGGTTCGCCTCCATCGTGACCGCACCGCAAGAGCGGGTCTTCCATATGTCGGCGCAGATGAGCTTCGAGCAAGCCGCAGCCCTGGGTCTCGTCTATCAAACTTCCCACGTTGGACTCGTGCATCGAGCAAACTTGAGGGCGGGCGAGACGCTCCTGGTTCACGCAGCAGCCGGAGGTGTAGGGCTTGCGGCGGTTCAGATCGGCGTCGCTCTCGGCGCCCGCGTGATTGGGACCGCGGGCAGCGCCGACAAGCTCGAGCTCGTGCGGCGGAACGGCGCAGACGAGGTGATCAACTACCGCGACGAGGATTGGGTCGAGCAGGTCAAGAGTCTCACGGACGGGCGAGGCGCCGACGTGATCTACGACCCGGTCGGAGGAAATACCTTCAACCTATCGACGAAATGCATTGCGTTCGAGGGTCGAATCTTGATCATCGGTTTCGCGAGCGGAGAAATTCCGTCGGCCAAGATGAACCATGTACTGGTGAAGAACTACTCACTCGTCGGACTCCACTGGGGACTCTATTTCGACAGAGATCCGAAAGTGCTGAGGGACGCACAGGACGCGATTTCGAAGCTCTACGAGGAAGGTAAGATTTCCCCGCTGGTCTCCGAGACCTATCCGCTCGTGGACGCCAAAATGGCGCTCGACGCGCTTGCCTCCCGAAAAACGACCGGAAAAGTGGTCCTGATCCCCTAAGGATACCCGGGCTCGTCCTCGACGCGAACGGCGCTGCATCGATCCACGACTGCGTCGATGACCCCCGGATGGCTCCCGAGCGGATCGGCCAGGACAAACGCAACGCCTTCGTGCGCTCTCGCGGCCTCGGTGACCAGTCGGGGCAGGTCCTCGGACACGTGGCGACCGGGCGCCAGCATGAACGGATGCACGACGATGCGGGTGGCGCCTTGCTCGACACAGCGCGCGAATCCTTCCGCGATGCTTGGTGTCCCTAGCTCCATGTGCGCGGGCTCGACGATGGCTCCAGCGCCGAGGCGTTGCTTCACGAGCGCAGCGACTTCTTCGAGGAGCGCGTTCGCCTGAGAGCGCCGGCTGCCGTGGTCGACCAAGAGCAGCGCACGGCGTTCGGGCGCTTGTGGAGCGTCGGCGCGGGTCTTGCTCACGGCGCATACTTGGGCCGCTGGTCTACCGGTGTCAAGACGTGCGGCGTCACCGTCGCGCATGCTAGATGCAGGCGGAGAGAGCGCGCTCCACCGAGCCCAAGTAGGAGCCGCCGAACAAGTTCACGTGCACCAGCAGTGGATACAGCTGATGGAGGGGCACGCGTTCGACCGCGCCAGGCGCGAGCGGATACGCGTCTTCGTACGCCGCAAACACGCGGGCCCCAAATCCGCCGAACAGGCGCATCATCGCGAGGTCGACCTCTCGGTGACCTCCGTACGCGGCGGGATCGATCAGCGTCGGTCGTCCGGTTTCATCGACGTGCAGGTTTCCGCCCCAGAGATCCCCGTGCACGCGGGATGGCGATTCTTCGGGACCTAGCCGCTCCGGAAGGACGCGGCGTAGCGCCTCGAAGCGCGCGCGCAGTCCACCGTCCACGAGTCCATGATCGCTGGCGAGTCGCAACTGCGGCTCCAGTCGCGAGCTCCAGTAGAACGTCGGCCAGTCGCTCGCGGGCGCATTGGACTGCGGCAGTCGCCCGATGAAGTTGTCATGATCGAGCCCAAACGAAGAGGTCCCAAACCTGTGAAGCGCGGCCAAGGAGCGTCCCAGGATCTCGTCGAAGCCTTTGCAACGCTCCGCCGACTCGAGCAGCTCGAGTGCAAGGTACGCCGGACGCTCGTCGGAGAACGCGAGGACCCGCGGAACACGTATCGCGCCCGTTTCCTCTATCCATCGGAGACCTCGCGCCTCCGCCTCGAACATCCCTCGCGGCGGATTCGCGTGCGTCTTCACGAAGATGCGGTTGCCGTCTTGGAGCGTCAGCGCATAGGCCTCGTTGATGTCTCCGCCGGCCAATCGCTTCGCTTCACGGACCGGAGTACCGAGTCTTTCTTCGAGGGCGGCCGGAAGCTCCGGCCTCATAATCGGTGGTTCTCGCGGATGTGTTGCAAGAGCCCCCGGCACGCTGCCTCGCAGATGTCGAGCACCCTTTCGAAGCCGTCCCCTTCACCGTAGTAAGGGTCCGGCACATCGGCGTTGCGCGGGGAGCTCGGATCGAAGCTCCGAAACAAGACGACCTTGGCCCTCGCCTCTTCGCTAGGCGCCAGCCGCAAGAGGTTGGCGCGGTTCGAACGATCCATGGCGACGAGATAGTCGAAATGATCGAAATCCCGCGCCGTGACTTGCCGCGCGCGCCCTCGAACGCTCAGGCCGCGGCGCTTTCCTGCCGCCGCCGCACGGCCGTCGGGCGGCTCACCGACGTGCCAGTCCCCCGTGCCCGCGCTGTCTACCTCGATGCTCGCGCGGAGCCGTTCATCTTCGAGCAGCCGAAGCATGGCCGCCTCCGCGGTCGGCGAGCGGCAGATGTTCCCGAGGCAAACGAAACAGACTCGTACGGGCATGCCAGGGGTCACTAGGACTTTCCAGGCATTTTGGCCAGCATCGACGGTGCTCCGTGTTACAGTTCACGCATGGACGTGGTCTTGGCACCCGATATCTACGTCAACGCTTCCATCGCCCTCGGCTCGCCGCCTGAGCACGCAGTTCGTCGCGCCTTTGGGCGTCCTGGCAAACCGAAATCGTCCTCATGGGTCTTGGAACGGGTCGAATCGATGCTTCACGCGCTCCCGGAATTCAAAGACGATGCGGTCGCCACGCAAATGAAGACAATCCGGGATCTGGTCGAAATCGTCGAGACCGGCAGTCACTTCATCGAGGACTGGGACGAGGCGCTCACCGCTCTTGCCAGGGCTGCGCGAATGAATCGCGTGCTCACCGACCATCCCGATCTCTTGGCTTCGAAGAGCGCGAACGGCATCGAATTCGTCTCCTCAGACCGCTGGCTCGCTGAACAGGCGACCCCTCCGCCCCCGCCTCGCATCTAAGCTCCGGCAAGCGGCGGGTTGAGCTACGTGGGCGTCGACTGCTACAGCATGGCTCGTGTCTGACCCGTTTCTATCTCAGAAGGACGACATCAGGCGGCGCTTGGAAGGGCGCTACGTCGGCGCAGTTCCGCACAATCAAGCTCTCAATCTTCGAGTCGTCGACTACAGCCCCGAACACCTATCGCTCGCGCTTCCCTACCGCGAGGACCTCGTTGGAAATCCTGAAACGGGGGTGCTACACGGCGGCTGCATCACGAGTCTGATCGACGCGACCTGTGGTGGAGCGGTGATCATGTCGCTCGCAGCTCCCCGACGTATTGCGACCCTCGATTTGCGAATCGACTACGTGCGTCCGGCGCTACCTCATCAGGAAGTGATCTGCGACGCCCACTGTTACAAGGTGACCCGGCACGTCGCGTTCGTTCGTGCGGCTGCGCACCACGGCGACGCCGCAAGCCCCATCGCGACCTCTTCCGGGACCTTCGTGGTGTTTCGCGATGACCGGCGCGAGGAAGACGACGAAGGAGACTCCGAATGAGGCTTCGTGATGCGGTCACTGCGGTTCGCGAAACAGGCGACTTCACCGCCGTGCAGCAGGCCATTCCCTACGTCCGATTCATGGGTATCACGGCGGAGCTGATCGACGGCGATGTCGTGGGTCGCATGCGGTACTCCGACCATCTCGTCGGCAACGCGGCGATTCCCGCGTTGCACGGTGGAACGCTCGGCGCCCTGATGGAATCCACCGCGATTTTCAAGCTTCTCTGGCACGGCGAGACCAGCACGGTTCCAAAGACGATCAACATCACCGTCGAATACCTTCGAAGTGCCCGCCCCGAGGACGTACTTGCCCGCGCCGTGTTCACGAGGCATGGGCGTCGCGTCGCAAACGTCCGTGTCTTCGCGTTTCAAGACGATCCCGAACGTCCGGTGGCCGTGGCTACGGCACACTTTCTATTGGTTCAAGACTGAGGCGTTCGAATGCTTCCACAGCCGATTCACGGCCTGACCAATGCCGAGCTCGCGGAAAGTGCCAGGGAGCTATTGCCGCGCGGGCACGGTGCTGCCCGGCGAATTCATCGACGCGTCATGCTCGAAGGTCGCTTCGACCCGGAAAGCTGGGGACTCGGACAGGAAGCTTGCAACGCGTGGCGCTCCCGGTTTTCGTTCGAGCTTCCCGAGCTCGTCACCGTGAAGAGCGACGAGACGGACCAGGGCGCGACTGCCAAGATGGTCTTGCGCTTGCAGGACGGTCTCGAGGTGGAGTCCGTTTGCATCCCGATGGGGCGGGGCAGGTACACCCTGTGCGTGTCGAGCCAGGTCGGTTGCAAGATGGGCTGCACCTTCTGCGAAACCGGACGCATGGGCTTGCTTCGCCATCTCCGCACCGACGAAATCATCGCCCAGCTGCTCGTCGCCCGGCACCGTCTTCGATGGCCGATACGCAACATCGTCTTCATGGGCATGGGGGAGGCCCTCGACAACACAGACAACGTGTTCCACGCCTTGCGGGTGCTGAACGACGAGGCCGGTCTCGCGATCGGGCAAGAACGCCTGACCGTCTGCACGGTAGGCCATGTCGACGGGATTCGGATGCTCGATCAACAGGGCCTCAAGCGGCTCAATCTTTCGGTCAGCTTGAACGCCGCCAACGATTCGCTCAGGAGCGAGCTGATGCCGGTCAATCGCCGAACCGACCTCGCTGAGCTTCAGAGCACGCTCGCCGGGTACCGACCCCGCCGCAACTTCGTCCTGGGCGTCAACTATTGCTTGCTCCCCGGCATCAACGACACACAGTCCGATGCGCGCGCAATCGCGGCGTTCTGCCAACCGCTCGCTCGCGTGCTGCTGAACCTCATCCCTTACAATCCGGGCTCGGCGCCGCTCACGCGTGCGCCCGAGGAGCTCGAAGTCGAGCGATTCATCGGCTGGCTTCGCGCCGAAGGGCTTCCGGTGCGCGAGCGAAAGACCAAGGGACGGAGCGTGATGGCCGCATGTGGTCAACTCGGCAATCCAACCGCCCGCCGAGCACGAAAAGCGCTTCCGACGCTGAGCGCCTGACTAGCGCTACTTCTTCTTCTTCCCGCGATACCGTACGCGAATCGGGGTTCCTTTGAAGCCGAAGCGCTGGCGGATCTGGTTGACCACATAGCGCTGATAGCTGAAATGCACGTCGTCGGGCGAATTGGTCATGACCACGAAGGTCGGCGGCGCGACGCTCGCCTGTGTGATGTAGTAGAGCCGAACCGGCCGGTGGTGCATCGTCGGGGGCGGGTGCTTCTCGAGCACTTCCTCGAAGAAGCGATTCATCTCCGCCGTTCCTATGCGTTTTCGGTGCTCCTCGACCGCGTCCACGATTCGCCCGAGCAAGGTGTTGATCCCTTTGCCTTCGAGCGCGCTCACCGTCACCAGCGGCGCCCAGGGCGCGAACGCGAGGACCTCGCGCGTCCGGTCCATCGCTTTCTTCTGTTCGTCTCGGCTCATGAGATCGATCTTGTTCAGTGCCAGGACGAGAGCACGGCCGCGATCGTGGGCGAGCCCGGCGATCTTCGCGTCTTGCTCACCAACGCCTGCTTCACCGTCGATCATGAGCACGACCACATGGCTTCGTTCTATCGACCGAATGGCCTGAAGCACGCTGAGGCCTTCGATGCCCCTCTGCTTGACGCTGCGTTTTCGGCGAATGCCAGCGGTGTCGATCAGAATGAGCCTGTTCCCGTCGCGATCGATCAAGGTATCGACGCTGTCGACCGTAGTGCCCGGCCGGTTGTCCACGAGCTGGCGTTCCTCGCCACAGAGCTGATTCACCAAAGAAGACTTGCCCGCGTTCGGTCGCCCGATGATCGCGACCCTCGGAACATCGAGCTCAGGCTCATCGAGCTCGACGAGGTCGGGAAGCTGGTTGGCGATTGCCTCCTCGAGGTCGCCGATGCCGCGTCCGTGCAGCGCCGAAATCGGCATGATCGCGGGGATGCCGAGCTCGTAGTAAGAGACCGCGGCGTGTTCCATCGCTCGCGAGTCGGCCTTGTTGGCTACGAAGATCACCGGCTTTCCCGCATCCCGAAGGAGCGCCACAGCCTCACGATCCGCGGGCATGGGGTCGACGCTCGCATCGACGACGCAGACCACCAAGTCGCATTCATCTAGCGCCAATCGTACCTGGTTCGCGATCCCGGCCTTCATGGGGTCGTCGCTGTCTGGATCGAACCCTCCCGTGTCGATCAGCACGATTTCGCGTCCGAGCGCGAAGGCATCGGCGTAGTGACGATCTCGCGTCACCCCGGGAATGTCTTCCACGATCGCGATGTGTTGTCCCGCCAAGCGATTGAAAAGCGTGCTCTTGCCCACGTTGGGTCGACCCACGATCGCGACGAGTGGCCGATTGACGATCGAGCCCGCCGGCCGCCGCGCGTGCGCTCGACGTCGACCGCTCATCCCTGGCTCTCCTTGAGCCCGAGCTCGCGTGCCTTGACGGGATCGCGAGTCCAGCCCGGAACGGCCTTCACCCAGAGGCGGAGATAGATCTTGCGTTGCAGGAACGCTTCGATCTGCTCCCGCGCTTCGGTGCTGATCTTCTTGATGGTCTCGCCTTGATTGCCGATCACGATCGCCTTGTGACTCTGCTTCTCGACGATGAGACTGCCCTCGATTCGAAGCATCCCGTTCTCTTCGCGGTAGCTTTCGATTTCGCATGCGATTCCATAGGGCACTTCTTGCCGCGTGTTGAGCATCGCCGCTTCGCGAATCAGCTCGCTCACGAAGAATCGTTCGGGCCTGTCCGTGAGGAAATCCGGGTCATAGAGAACGCCTTCGGGCAGCGTACTGCGGATCTCCTTGAGCAACGCATCGAGATTGGTTCCGCGGCTTGCAGAGATCGGCACGATCGCGCTGAGCTCGCGCGTCTTCTGATATGCCTCGATGAAGGGAAACAGCTTCTCTTTCGCCTTGAGCTGATCGACCTTGTTGATCGCGAGGATTACCGGCACGTTGCAGGCCTCGAGAGCGTTCAGGACCGCGAGGTCTTTGTCGTGCACGCCAACGGATGCGCCGGCTTTCGGCGCTTCCGTCACGAATACGACCGAGTCACAGTCCATCAGCCCCTGCTTCGCACTATCGATGAGAACACGGCCCAACGCTCCTTTGGGTCGCTCGAGGCCGGGCGTGTCCACGAAGGCTACCTGGGTCGGAGGATCATCGGACGCGAAGACCCCGAGGACGCAAGAGCGGGTCGTGCCCGGCCTCGGCGTGGCGATCACGAGCTTCTGGCCGAGGATCGCATTGAGCAGCGTCGACTTCCCGACATTCGGGCGTCCGACGATCGCGCATCGGCCGGCGCGCGGCGCATCGGCATGATTCTCGGCTTCCGGCATGGAGGCCGCAGTGTAGCGGGGGGCGGCGCGTGATCGAGCCGGCGACGTAGCCCCTCCAGGACCTCTGCGCTATGCTCGGCGCGCCCATGCGAAACACCAAGTACGCTCCGACGTTCCTTGCTTCCGCGTCTCTCGTGCTTTTGGCCGCCTGTGTAGGTGGCGTAGGCACGACTTGCTTCAAGGACGACCAGTGCGACGCGTCTTTGATCTGCTGCCACTTGGGTAGCCAGTTCACCCAGGGACGTTGCGAGACCGAGCAGGTCTGCGAGGAGCTGTTGGGCGGCCCGGGAGGTTCCGGTGGCTCCGCGGGTAGCGGTGGCACCGCAGGCAGCGGCGGCGCGGGCGGCAGCGGCGGCCTCGGCGGTGCGGGCGGCACCGGAGGGGCCGGAGGACTGGGCGGCGCGGGCGGCCTCGGTGGTGCGGGCGGCCTCGGTGGTGCGGGCGGCGCCGGAGGGGCCGGAGGACTGGGCGGCGCGGGCGGCCTCGCTGGGGGCGCCAGTGGCGCCGACGGAGGCGTCTAGGCTCGATGAGAGGTCTCCTGCTCCCACTGCTGCTTCTCGGTTTCGCAGCGCAGGCGGATGCGCAGGTGATTCCGAACCCCGAAGCAGGGGAACGCTTGCCCACGGACGCCGAGCTCGCCGAGCTCCTCGCGGACGCGGGTACGACGGCTGCCGATGCGTATGAGATAGGCGTTCGTTTCTTCGAAGCGAAGAACTACGCATCAGCCGAGACTGCCTGGCTCCGTGCATACGCTCTCGGCGGCGACCCCAAGCTCCTCGTCGCCATTGCCGAC
Source organism: uncultured delta proteobacterium (assembly GCA_963786865.1). GTDB lineage: Bacteria > Myxococcota_A > Polyangia > Polyangiales > Houyiibacteriaceae > SG8-38. The sequence goes on from CAWBAV010000016.1 coordinate 214,060, forward strand.
ACCCGGCAACGTCGCGAAGACGAGCCGGGCGCCGTTGCGATGCTCATGCAGTACTTGGCAGCGCGGCCGGATGCCCCCGATCGGCCATCCATCGAGGCCCGCATCGCAACTCTATTGCAGAGCCCCGCTGTCCTGATCGTCCGCTCCCTGGAGCCAGGTCATGCCATCCTCTTGGATGGTGCTCCCGTGGAGAAGAAGACCCCGGCCGAGCTCGAGGTCGAACCCGGGACGCACACCGTGCTGGTCTTCGGCGAGGGCAAGCAAGTTGGCGAGGAAACCGTTCAAGTCGGCTATGGAGAGGTGAAGGAGCTCGATTTCACTCCCGAGACGACGAGCCAAGTCATCGTCGAGGACAGCAAGGCATCCGAGCTCCAAGCCCGGCTCGTTTCGGAGCAGCAGGACACGACGATTCGCCGCGCCGTGATCTCGACCGGAAGCATTGCTGCCGCTTCGTTGCTGACCGGCACGGTCCTCGGCGTTCTCGCCCTCAAGAAGGAGCAGAGCTACGACTCGAGCCCAAGCATGGCGACAGCAGACCAGGGCGAGCGACTCGCGCTCTTCGCCGATCTGGCCTTCGGGATCACAGTCCTAGCCGCCGTCACCTCGTTCACGCTGTTCATGACTCACAAGAACAAACGAAAGAGGGAACGCGAGACCGCGCATTTGCGCATCGACTCACGGGGCGCCGGGGCGACCGCCACACTCCGGTTCTGAGATGACACGATCGAGTATCGCATTTCTGCTCTTTTTCGCGCTCTTGCCGCTGGCTGCGGGTGGATGCTCGCTGATCGTCGACTTCGACACGAAGCTACTGCTCGATGCGGGGCTCGATGCGGGCATGGACGCCGGGGCAGACGCCGGCGGCTCCGTCGATGCAGCGGTCGAAGCCCGAGCGCGTTAGCGACCCAGCAACTGCACACGAGTCCGCAGCGAGCGCATCACCGCGAGCTGAGTTGCCGCCACGAATCCATGCGAAAAATGCGTATTGCCGGCGATAAGCTTTCGAATGAGCTTCGGAGAATCGGCTGGATCGAAGCGCGCCCAGGCGATGACACCCGCTTCGCCCCCAGGGTAGCGGTACGTGTCGAAGCGCCACTGACCCTTGGAAAGCGTCCCGGAGATTCCATCCACGGCGACCACCGAAGGACTCGGCCGTAGCACCATCTCTCCGCCCACGTGAAGCAGGGGAATCGGGATCTCCCACTCGAAACGGGTGCCTGCACTGCTGCGCTCGACCACTTCGGCGCAGGTGCCATGAAGCAAGGATTTTCCAAACTCCTCCGGATCGAGCATCACTCTGCGCACGCGTTCTACGCTCGCCCCCGACCGTCCGACGACCGCGACGCTCTGAAGCGTATCTCCGTCCAAGTCCAAGAACACCAGATCTCCTCGACCCAAGAGACCCCGAAGCGCCTTCATGTCGACCTGAGGACGACGTAACGGCTGACTCGGGATCTTCCCCGCGTGGAACGTTCCGGCGCGACGCTCTGCCTCCGCCTTCACCTCGAGGAGCGTCACCATGGCGACAGCCACGTTGATCGTTCGATTGACGGCGTTACCTTCCGACGCGAGCTGGCGAGTGATGTAATTGGCGTCGCGCATGTCGAGTCGCGACGAAAACACCACGAGCGACCTCTTGGGCCCCTCCGGATAGACGCGCCACATGACGCGCCCGATTCCCAAGTCGCCCCCCGTCGTACGAATGTCGAAGCGGTAACCCTTCGTGCTGTCGCCTGGATAAGTCGTCATCACGTTGTGGCCCGTCAGCGAGAAGAGCGTGACGCCCCAGGTCCAGTCAAAGGCCATCATCTGGCCGTTGACCGATTTCACGTCGACCTCGGTCAATGCACGCATGAACCGCGGATACTCTCGTGGATTTCCGATCACCCCCGCAACGGTCTCCGCCGGTGCCTCGATGCGCGCCGCATAGATGACCGCAGGCAGATCCGTCTGGCGATTCTGGAACTCCGTCAGCACGACGGGCCCCTGCGCCAGATAGGGCAGAAGGAGCGTCCGTTCCTCCGGGTCGAGGCCACCAAGGCGCGCGACGGTCGCGTCTACTTTGCCGCTTTGGTTCTCGGCCAGCGCGGCGCTGCTCCACGTCAACAAGAGGACAAAAACTATGAGAAAATTCCGCATGTCGCTTGGACGACCTCGGTTGCCCGTTCTTCAATCCCGTTTCAAAACGGTCCTCGGAGAGCCTGGCCGTGCGAGCGCAGAGCAAATGGACCGCAAGCGGACTCGTATTGTGGCTGATCGCCGCCGCCGCCGCGACCCTGTTCGTTTGCTCGGAGACCGGGCCTCGACGCGAGTCTGCCGCGAGCCCCGAGGGCGACGAGATCGAGATCGACCTCGTGGAATGAGTGGATCCGGGGTTTCCCGGTCGCGATTTGGCGTCGATGAGGCTCCGCTTGACCCTGCGAGTCCAGCGCTCTTTACTAGCGCCATGCAGATTTTCATCGACTCCGCAGACATCGAAGAAATCCGCGATGCCGCCGCGATGGGCGTCATCGATGGCGTGACGACCAACCCTTCGCTGGTCGCGAAGACGGGACGCCCGTTCAAGGACGTCCTGGTCGATATCTGCGAGGTCGTGGACGGACCGATCAGCGCCGAGGTGATCGCAACCGACTACGAAGGGATTCTGAGGGAGGCCAGGGTCCTCGCAGAGATGCACGCAAACATCGTCGTCAAAGTCCCTTTGATCGCAGAAGGTCTGAAGGCCGTTCGGACACTCACCGATGAAGGCATTCGAACCAACGTGACCTTGTGCTTCAGTCCGACCCAGGGGCTCCTCGCCGCCAAAGCGGGTGCGACCTACATCAGTCCATTCATCGGCCGCATCGATGATATCGGCGGAAATGGGATGGAGCTCGTCGAGCAACTGGTGACCATCTACCAGAACTACGGCCTGCATACACAGGTTCTCGCAGCGAGCATTCGACACCCCGTCCACGTGGTTCAGGCCTCGTTGATCGGCGCTCACGTCGCGACCATTCCCCACAACGTCATTCTTCAGTTGACGAAGCACCCTCTCACAGACATCGGCCTCGAGCGGTTTCTCGCAGACGCCAAGAAGATTCCGACCGGGTAGGGCGCGGCCGATCGCGAACCTCACCACGAGTCATGCATGCGACCGAGAGTCCTCGTCATTTACAAGAAGAGCACGTACCAACGCTACGTAGGTCGCGCACAGGCACGACTGAAGGCACTGATCGCCCATGGCGACGTCTCGGTCGACGGTCTGCTTCACGAACACGAAGTTCACCAGGAAACGCTGCGTAGGGCGAAGAAGGCACTTCGCGAATTGGGGGCACGCGCAGTCCTCCGATACCGACCCGAGCCCATGCCCGAGGAGGGTTCGTGGGACATGATCGTGACTCTCGGAGGTGATGGAACGCTTCTTTGGGCTTCGCATCTCGCGAGTTCGTCGACACCGATGTTGGCGATCAACAGCGCGCCGGATACCAGCGTCGGCTACTTCTGCGCAGGTGACGGTCACAACGTGGACGAAGTGCTCGCTGCCGCACTCGAGGGAACATTGAAGTCGAGCCGCCTGGCACGGATGCGGGTCGACGTCGGCGATGAGATCGTGTCGACTCGCGTCCTCAACGACGCCCTCTACTGTCACGAGAGTCCCGCCGCGACGTCGCGCTACATCATCCGGCATGGCGACCAGCAAGAGCGACAGATGTCGAGTGGCGTCTGGGCCGGGCCCGCCGCCGGCTCCACCGCAGCGATTCTTTCCGCCGGCGGTAAGGTGCTGCCGATCGGGTCACAGAAGATCCAGTTCGTCATTCGGGAGCCGTATCGCGGCGTCAACAACAAGTATCGAATGATCAAAGGCATGGTCTCGCCAGGCGAGGTGCTCGAGATAGCGAGCAGAATGACGATGGGCCGAATCTTCTTGGACGGTACCCAGAAAGTGTATCCCGTCGGCATTGGCGATCGGATCCGCATGACCTTGTCTGACGAGCCCCTCACACTTCTCGGTCTACAAGGCCGCGACGAAGGCGCTCACAGGGCCTCTGCGCTGAAGTAAATTGACCAGGCAAAGACCGGGGCGGTAGGTAGTAGGCCGTGCCACGCTATCGCAGTCACGTCGCGCTGACGATCTGGCCGATCACGGGCCTTTTCGTGCTGGAGTTGCTGCGGATGTGGCCGGCGCTCGGCGGCGCTCGCGCGTTCGCGGCGGCATCGCCCGCGTCATGGCTGTCCCTGATCGCCTCTACGGTCCTCGTGTTTTCGTTCATCGCTGCGTACGCACGCGGCTGGAGCAAGCTCGACCCCGATGCAGGCGCGGGCCCCTACCAATCGATGGGCTGCGTCCGTCTCCAGAGGTTCGCCGGTGCGCTCGGCTGGACCCTGGTTGCTTTCCATCTGCTCCTTCAATGGTTCATGACGGTCCGGGTGGGCCCAGTCGCGCTCAGTCAGTACGAGCTCTTGCGCGGCATCCTCTCGCGCACGCCCGTCCTCGCGTTCTACGTCTTGGGGCTCGGGTCCCTCGGTCTGTTCTTTTCACAGGGAGCCGCAGCATCGTTCCGCGCATGGGGCTTCGCCGAGAAGCCCGAAACTTCACGCTGGGTGGAAATCGGTTGTACCTTGATCTCCGCAGTGATGGTGCTGACGGCGGTCAACGTGCTGAGCCACTTCGTCACCGGGCGTGCGTACTGGTCGACCTCAGCCGCTGTTTCGAGTCAGGCGAAGGAAGATTCGGGGACGGCGTCGCGATGAGGGTCGCGCGAATTTACGCCATCGCCCTCAACACGTATCGCGAAGCGGTTCGAGATCGAGTGCTGTTCGGAGTCCTCGTGCTCGCAGCGGGCGTTCTTGGATTGACCCTCGCACTTGGAGAGCTCTCGCTCGACCAGCAGATGCGCGTGGTCACCGACCTCGGGCTCGCGTCGATTTCGCTTTTCTCCGTAATCGTCGCGATCTTCCTCGGCTCTTCGCTCCTCTACAAGGAGATCGAGAGAAAGACCCTCTACGTCATTCTTCCAAAGCCGATCGCGCGCTTCGAGTTCTTGCTCGGGAAGTACTTTGGGATCGTCACGACTTGCGCGGTATTCATTGCGATCATGGGCGCAGTTCAGCTGCTGGTGACGGCGATTCAGGCGGACGCGCCCGCTGCTCTCGTCATTGCCGTGCCGATCATTCTGCTCATCGGCCTGGGCATTGGGTTCGTTCTATCCAAGGATCGCACGCTAGTCGTTCCGATCTGGTCACTCGTGGCGCTCGGCGCGTCAGCCTGGCTCTGCTCGACCGTCGACGTGGAGCTCTTCCGCTTGATGGCCTCTTTGGTCCTGAGCCTCGGCGAGGTTCTCATTCTGACCGCGGTCGCCCTCTTGTTCTCGTCGTTCTCCACGCCGTTCCTGACGGGTGCGTTCACCTTCGGTGTATGGCTAGTCGGCCGCGCCGCCCACGACATGGTCGCCATGAAGACCCGTGTGCTCAGTCCCGGCATGAAGACGCTTCTGAGTTGGCTGGCCCAGGTGGTGCCCAACTTCAATCTCTTCGTTCCTGGAAGAACGACACTCGTAACGAAGGCGACGGAGTTTGGTGAGCCGCTCGCGTACGTGGCAACCTCGATGGGCTATGCAATCCTCTACGCAGGTCTAACGCTCGTCGTGGCCGCGTTGATCTTTCGTAGACGAGACTTCCTGTGATTCGTGTCGGACGGACACCCGCGATTGTTGCGGCGCTCACGATCGCTTTGCTGATCGGCTTGGTTTGGATTCGTGTCTACTCCGAAGCACGGCGCGAGCTCGCCGCGGCCGAGCGTCACCGTGCCGACGGGCGAATCTTTCTCGCCGTAGAACACTATCGTCGCACCCTACGATGGTCCTACCCCATGAGCTCTAGCAAGGAAGCCGCCGGCTCGGCCCTGGAGTCGATCGCCTTGGAGCTCGAAGAGGAGGGCGATCGGCATGGAGCCTTGGCAGCTTGGCGATCGCTCTCCGGGGGTCTGGCCGCCGCGCGGTTTCTCTACTCGGGCGAGGACCCCCAACGAGAGAACGCAAACGCACAGATAGCGCGGCTGATGGCCAAAGAACGAGCTGCGGGCATCGATGCCGGCGCGAGCGAAGAGCAACTCGTTGCTGACCATCGACGTCTGCTTTCAGACGAGGTCTCACCCGACCCATGGTGGGGAAGCCTGCTCCTGTTGGGAATGACGGTCTGGCTTGCAGCCTTGCTGATTCTCGCACGCCGAGGTTTCGACTCGACCGGGCGCCTTCGATGGTCCCACGCGAGGGCTCCGCTAGGCGGCGCCCTAATTGGGTTCGTTTCGTTCGCCCTCGGATTGCTCTTCGCCTGAAGTTGCTCGAACCGGGGCCACGGGGTAACAGGGGCGTCGTGGACAGCATTCGAATCGTCGGAGGAAATCGGCTCGTGGGCTCCGTGCCGATCAGCGGCGCAAAGAACGCAGCCTTGCCCATCATGACGGCTGCCCTTCTGGCCGATGGCGAGCACGTGTTTCGTAACGTTCCCAACCTTCGCGATGTCCACACGATGACGCGTCTCCTCGAACGATTGGGTGCCAAGGCCCAGTACCTCGACGGCAGGGTACATGTGAGCCTATCCGGGCCGATCGAACCGACCGCTCCCTACGATCTAGTGAAACAGATGCGCGCCTCGGTCTTGGTTCTTGGACCTCTGGTGGCACGTTGTGGAAAGGCGATGGTGTCGCTACCGGGTGGCTGCGCGATTGGGGCGAGGCCCATCGATCAGCATCTCAAGGGCCTTTCCGCGATGGGCGCGGAAGTCGAGCTGCACCACGGCTATGTCGAGGTCACCGTTCCAGGCGGGCGGCTCCGGGGTTCCGACATCGCATTGGACTTCCCAACACACACCGGAACCGAAAATCTCATGTCGGCGGCGGTCTTGGCTCGCGGTCGAACGACGCTCACGAACTGCGCGCGCGAGCCGGAGATCGAAGAGCTCGCCCGCGTGCTCAACAAGATGGGAGCCCGTATCGAAGGGGCGGGCACGTCGGTCATCTCGATCGAAGGCGTGGACTCTCTGCATCCGATCGATCACGCGATCATCCCCGACCGCATCGAGGCCGGCACCTTCATGGTCGCGGCTGCAGCTACGTCGGGAGACCTGCTTCTCGAGGGGATTGGTTTCGAGCCTTTGGAGGCAGTGATCGCGAAGCTGCGCGAAGCCGGCGCTCTGGTCGAGCGCGAAGGTGATGGCATTCGCGTCGTCGGTGTGCGCCCAATTCGTCCAACAGACGTGATCACCCAGCCGCACCCCGGGTTCCCGACCGATATGCAGGCTCAGTTCATGATGCTGATGTGCCTCGCGAAAGGGACGAGTCGGATCACTGAGACGGTATTCGAAAACCGCTTCATGCACGTCTCGGAGCTGAATCGCATGGGTGCGAGGATTCACGTCAATGGCCGGACCGCGACCGTGCAGGGCGTCGATCGGCTCGAAGGCGCCGAGGTGATGGCTACGGACCTACGGGCCAGTGCGTCCTTGGTGATCGCGGGGCTGGTCGCGGAGGGGACCACCTACGTTCGGCGGGTGTATCATCTCGATCGGGGCTATGAGCAGATCGAGGAGAAGCTGGCTCCTCTTGGCGCCAACATCGAGCGAGTAGCGGGCAATGCCTAGACGCAATCGAGAGAACATCGTCATCGCGGTCCCCAAAGGCCGGGTCTTGGAACAGCTGACTGTGCGACTCGAGCAGGCCGGCATCTCCATCGAAGCCCTCACGGCGAAGAGCCGCAAGCTCGTTCGCGAGGACACCGAAGCCGGGCTCAGCTACTTGCTTCTCAAGCCGGACGACGTGCCCACGTATGTCGAGTACGGAGCTGCAGACCTAGGCATCGTCGGGCGAGACGTCTTGATGGAACGCAACTACGACGTCTTTGCCCCGGTCGACCTCGGTGTTGGTAAATGTCAGATGATGGTCTGCGGCCGCCCGAACGAGCGGATCGAGGGGAAAGGTGAACGCCCCCTGCGGGTGGCGACGAAATTTCCTCATATTGCCGGGCAGTACTTCCAAAGGAAGGGGACCCCCGTCGAGCTGATCTTCTGCCAGGGTTCGGTCGAGCTCGCCCCGCTCACCGGCCTCGCTGATGTGATTGTTGACTTGGTGGAAACCGGTGAGACGCTGCGGCAGAACGGCCTCGTGCCTCTCGAGAAGATCGCCGACATCAGCTCCGTGCTGATTGCGAACCGCGCCGCCTTGAAGCTCAGGCGCCATGCCATCCAGCCGCTCCTCGACGCGCTCCGCGCCTAGGTGAGAGCAGATGCCGCGCCTACGTCTCGCAACCAGCCCATCTTGGATCGAAGTCGTCTTGCAGGGCTTCGATTCGTTCCTCGTCGATCACGCCGCCTGTGAGCGAAAAGCCTCGGCCACCGCGCTCAAACTGGTCTCACACTACTCAGACCGCACCCTGCTGGTACGCGAGCTGATCCCCTTCGCTCAGGAAGAGCTCGACCACTACGCCCAGGTCATGAAGATCATCCTCGAGCGCGGCTTAGCGACGCGGGCGGACGAGAAGGACCCATACGTTGGCGCCCTCATGCAACTGATCAAGCGCGGCCCGGAGCAGTACTTCCTCGACCGACTCCTCGTCCTCGGTATCGTAGAGGCTCGCGGTTGTGAGCGCTTCGGCCTGGTAGCCGAAGCCCTCGAACCGGGACCCTTGAAGGATTTCTACGTCGAGATCACGAGATCGGAAGCGAGACACCACGGCCTATTCGTTCGCCTCGCCAAGGAATACTTCCCCGCCTCGCGAGTTCAGGCGCGCCTCGACGAGCTCCTCGATGCCGAGGCCAAGATCGTAAGCGAGCTCCCCCACCGACCCGCGGTCCACTAAGAGCAACCGCGACCCTCCGTACGCTCCCAGTGCGAGCGCCAGTGCCCCAGTGTCAGCGCCGGCGCCCCAGCGTCAGCGCCAGAGCCAGTGCCAGCGCGAGTGGGGATGCTTCGATGTGTACGGAGGAGCGCGGCTCGGGATGCGCGGCACAGCGATTGGGCGGGAGGCCAGACGTGTGGAGTCGTGAAGAGACGGCCGAGCGGGCCCCAATCGCGAGCACGTGCGTCGCGAGCCGCTCTCCGATCTTCACGGTGTCAGTGCCCGCGTCAAAGGCGCTTTCGGTAGATGATCCTGATCTCCCGAAACCCGAGAGCGTCGTGTGCGCGTCTCGCTGCCGTGTTGCCGGCCCAGGTGCCCGATTCGATCACCTCGCAGCCCGATTTGGCGAAGCGCTCCTCGAGGACCTTAAGCAGCATCGCCCCGACGCCCGCACCCCGTGCCTCGGGAACGACGAACCAATCCTCTATGATTCCACGGCGTGGCAACACTCGGTCTGGCTCCGTTTGGCTGCGACCCGTGATGTACCCGAGCGCGGCGCCCTCCGATTCGGCAAGGAGGACGTAGCTGCTTCTGTCTCGAAGCAAGGCATCCAGATCGTCACGAAGCACCTGGTCGTAGTTTCGATACTCGAGGAGCGGAAGGTCTTCGGTCGTCACCACTTGGTCGCGGTGATCCTGGTAGAGGCTTCGGTGGAAGCCGATCAGCGCGTCGCGGTCGGATGCATTTGCGTCCCGCACCTCAATCGTCTGGGCCATGCACCCAAATCTAGGCGGTTCCGTCGGTTATCGGTAGTCGCTAGCGGACACGAATCGAATGACGAAGCCGATCGAAGGTCTTCCTACCGATACCGGGTACGCGTAGGATATCTTCGATGCGCCGGAATCGACGCTTCTCGCGCTCTGCGATGATCGCTTGAGCGCGGGCGGGGCCGACGCCCGGGAGCTGAACGAGCTCCTCGGGCCCGGCCTCGTTGATGTTGATCCGATGGTCCTGCTCGACACTCGGGGGGCCTGGATCCGACGCTGCCGCTTCGCCACTGGCAACTGCAGCCGTGGGGCGAATGCCGAGGACGAGCGCAAACAGGAGAATCGCTCTAATCATGCGGCCCGTTCATGGTCCCCGGACTCACGGACCTCTCTCGGCTGGTAGTCTCGAATCTGCAGCTCTCCGTTGACCGGCATGGCGTCGAGCCGAACGTTGAGGCTGCCGTCGCGGTTGACGAAAGCCGCGCCGACGCGCACCCAAAACTTCCGACCGTCCTTGTTTCGTTCCACGACGGTGTAAGCGATCTTTACCTTGTTTTCTTCGAGCATCGGTCCTCCTGGTTGGAATGCATGCTCAGAGCCATGCATGCACAGTGCCAGGACCGCTCGCCAGCGATCACCGCGAGCTACGGCATCCGAGCTGGCGGACCGATCGCGAGCAACAGCGACCGCCACGCCATCTTTGGGACTCGTTCGTTTGTTGGCTGTGGAAGTTCCTGTCAGTATCCAGCCGACCGAGCTGATAAGGAGTCAGATGAAGATTTCACTTTCTGAGGGGACCTGGGACAAGTCGACCGCCGACATCGTTGCGCTGGCCATTCCATCCGGGAAGGCAAACTTCAATCGAGCTCTCGGGCGCATCGAGAACGTGACCGGCAAGGGCAGCATCAAGCCGCTTGCTTCGGACGAACGATTCGAGGGTAAGCCAACTCAGACGCTCAAAGTCGCGGTCGGAGGCAAGGCCAAGTCTCGTTGGCTGCTCCTCGTGGGCATCGGTGACTCGACAGATGCGCAGAAGATCGCCTGGAACCTAGGTCATGCACTTGCGACCGCAGCATGTGCGCAAAAGAGCGCTGCGGTAGAGCTGCCCGAGGTCACGCCGCAGTCCGTTCGAGCCGCGTCCCAGGGCCTGCTCGCAGGAGCGTATCGCTACACGGACTACAAGAGCGACAAGGCCGCGGAGACGACAATCAGCTCCGCCGTCATTCTCGGTGCATCCAAGAGCGCGCGGGACCTCAGTGCCGCCGTTCGAGCGGGCAAGGCCGTCGCCGAAAGCGTCAATTTCGCACGAGATTTGGTCAATTGTCCTCCAAACGACTTGAACCCGGTCACCTTGGCGCGCGCTGCATCGAGCGAATCCAAGAAGCTCGGACTGTCTTGCCGGGTCTGGAACAAGGCGCGCATCGAGAAGGAGGGGATGAACCTCTTGCTCGCGGTGAACAAGGGCAGCGCCATCGAGCCGAGGGTGGTTCACGTCGTGTACAAGCCTGCACGTGCGAAGAAGAAAGTAGTGTTCGTCGGTAAGGGCCTCACTTTCGATGCGGGCGGCCTCTGTATCAAGCCCGCGGCCTCCATGGCGGACATGAAGTGCGACATGGCGGGCGCTGCCTCGACCCTCGGCATCGTGTTCGCTGCGGCGCGGCTCAAGCTCCCTGTGGAGGTGCATGCGCTCGTAGGCTCCACCGAGAACATGACGGGCGCCAAGGCCTACCGGCCCGGAGACGTCTACAAGTCTCTGGATGGCAAGACCGTCGAGGTCGTCAACACCGATGCCGAGGGGCGCCTCGTGCTCGCCGACGTGCTCACCTGGGCCGTGCGCAAGCTCAAGCCTGACTACATGATCGATCACGCGACACTCACGGGCGCCTGCTTGGTTGCCCTCGGTCCCTGGCGAGCGGCGCTCTATACCGATGACGATGCACTTGCATCGAAGTACCTCGATGCTGCCCAAGGGGAAGACGAAGCGTTTTGGCGCATGCCTCTCGATTCCGATCTACGATCCACGCTCAAGAGCTCGATCGCGGACATCAAGCACATCGGCGGCCGTTTCGGTGGCTCGATCACTGCGGCGCTCTTCCTCAAGGAGTTCGTCGGCGAAACCACCTGGATGCACCTCGACATCGCGGGTCCAGCGTTCGTCGAGCGTTCGCACGGGCGACTCCCCAAGGGGGGGACCGGTTTCGGCGTGGCAACCGGCGTGCGTTTCCTCGAGAGCCTTGGCTGAGCGTCAGAGCCTGTAGGGGAAGGTCACCTTGAAGGTCGACTGCTTGAATCGCGGAACGCGTGCGCGTTTGACCGCGGACTCGATGCATGAGCCGACCGGGGTACCCTTGAACGGACCAGAGGACACCTTCGCGCCGCTGGCGCGGCCCGAGGATCCGCTGAACGTCACGTCGACGGTGGCGGTTCCGCCTTCGTCCTTCTTGCAGTCTTTGACGGCGCCACTCACGCCCTGAAGCGCCGTCTTCACGTCGTCACGCGAAGGTGCATCCGGCAGGCTCGAGTCGCTCGAGCTCGGCGACTTCGCGGCCTGCTTCGGCTGCGAAGGCGGCGTACCACCGACGACTTCGTCCATCAGCGCATCGAGGTTGTTGCCTGTGCGCTTCTTCGGCTCGGGTGCCTCCTGAGCCTGGCTGCGAGTTTCGGAGCTCCGAGTCGTGCGCTGGCGCCGTTGCGAGCTACTCGAGGTTCGCTTCTGTGGCTCCGGTGTCTGCACGGACGGCCCAGCCTCGTTTTCGATTGGGTCGTCTTCGATCGTCGCCGCTTCGATGGGCTCGGCAACAGCTAGGGCCTGCTCTGGCGGCTCTGCAGGTGCCTGTGCTGCGGCCGCAACCTCGCTGGATCCCGGGACGGGTTGGCTCGGTTGCTGCGTCGGCTCCGCCGTGATCTCGAGCGCATCGTCGTCTGATCCTCCGATCGCCATGCCCACGCCGATCCCTGCACCGACGATCGCGATGACCGCGATCGCAGCGCCACCGATCCAGAGCCAGCGATTTCCATCCGATGTCTCGAGCGGCGCCGGACCAAGCAATGGAGTGCCGAGCGCGGCTCCGCTGGTTCCCAGTGAAAGAAGGTCGTCGACCACCTGCGAAGGCGCTGCTTTGGTGCCAGGCGTGGTGGACTTCGCGAGCGATCGAATGTCGATCAGGCCCGAGCCCTCACCCGCGGCGCGCGGAGCGCCTTGTGCGCTTGCGGCCATCGACGAACGGCTCGCCACCGGTCCCGACTCCGCTGCGGAGCCGCCGCGCGACGCTAGCTGCTGAAGATTGCTCAGCGAGAAGAGGACGGAGTTCTCATTGCGTTGGCCGGTCATGCGCTGTGGCCCCGTTCCGCTCATGCCGACTGCTCCGAGACCGATCCCCAATCCGCCTCCTCCGGCTCCGCCATTGTCAGACGCTGCCGCCAAGGGCGAATCCTGAGACGCGGTCGGGGTAGGGCTTTCATCGAAGCCAGCAAACATGTTTCCGTCCGTTTCGATCTCGCTGGTCGGCTCGCGTCCGCCGGAGTCACCAAATAGATCACCCCCGGTGCCAAACGAAGAGGTGTCGTCGATGGAGCTCGGCGCATTCTTCGCTCGTCTTGCGCCGCCGCCGAAGATCTGTGTCAGCTCCGCCACGTCTCCCGCGATCTTCCAATCGTCGAAGCCTTCTCTCCAAACGTACGAGTCCAAGCCGACGCTGCCCTTGGCGAACAGTTGACTCAGCTCGATCGGAGGCAAGGGTCCTTTCTGCTCTCCGTCGACGACGATGTACCAGGTCGCTTCACCGCCCTGCTCTCGTGCAGAGCTCGCGTCTTCAAACGGATGTGCGCCGCTCCGGTCTCCGCGAACTTCGAGTACCGATGAGCATTTCTTGCACCGGATCTTGAAGATTTTTCCCGCGACCTTTTCGTCGGCGATCGAGTATTTGGCCCCGCAGCTATCGCAAACGATCTTCATCTGTTGCCCCCGTCTCCCCCCGGCCCAAGACAGCCCTATAAACGACTCGACCTCAGCCGGATCGAAGATTCCCCTTTAGGACCGCGATCATAGCGGTCCTGTCCCATGCCGAGCAAGAAGTCCACGAAGGTTCTGCTCGCGTGCTTGGACCCTCATCTCGTCGAATCCTTGGGTCTCTTCTAGTTCACCACGACCAGCTCAGTCCCGTCGTTGCCGCAGAACGAGTGCGCCGGGGCGTGGCGAACCCCACATTCGGGGCAGATCTTGTTGGCATCTAGCTGCAGAGGAGGGCGGGTCGCACTCGCGGCCCCGTAAAGCCCATAGGGCACCAGATCGTCGGCATCTTCGGGGCAGAAGCGCGAATCGAAGGGATAGCCGCGTCGGCATGTCGGGCAGATCATGCCCTGCGCAAACGAGCTTTCAGAACGCCCGTCGGTCAATTCCGCCCCATCTCGGACGCAAAACCGATTCTTGGGCGAGAACTCCGCAAGGCACACCGGGCAGCTCTTCACCGCAGCGGGCTCGGGCTCAGCCCGTGCGGCACCCGCCGCCCTTGCCCTCTCCTCGGGGACGGGTCGCCGATTGGACCGCGAACCATCGGTCGCGCTTTCGTGACGCCTGCGCCGCAGCGCCAGCACCGCGAGAACGACGCCGAGTGGCGCCAGGACAAGGAGAAACCATGCCATCTCCGAATTGTGACGGATCGCTTCGGCTGAGGGCCACAAAAAAGCCCAGGAGGATGTGCTCCCGGGCTTCTCGAGCTGGATTTCGCGTCCCTGGGGCTCAGAGCTTCTTGACGGCGTCGGTCAAGGCCGGAACCGCGTCGAAGAGGTCCGCGACCAGGAAGTAGTCGGCAACTTGAGCGATCGGGGCTTCCTTGTCTTTGTTGATCGCCACGATCGTCTTGCTTCCCTTCATGCCGGCCAGGTGCTGAATCGCGCCTGAGATACCGATGGCGACATACAGCTTCGGTGCCACCACCTTGCCGGTCTGACCGACCTGCAGCTCGGGCGAGACGTATCCCGCATCGCAAGCGGCGCGCGACGCGCCCATTGCGGCTCCGAGCGCGTCGACCAGCGGCTCGATCACGTTGGTGAAGTTCTCCGAGCTCTTGAGCGCGCGGCCTCCGGAGACGACGATGTCGGCCTCCGTGAGATCGGGGCGCTCGCTCTTCACGACCTCGACGCCCAGAAACTCGACCTTGCCAGCCGCGGGATCGCTCTGCACAGCGACATCCTGGGACGGGCTTGATCCGCCCGAAGCTTCGGCGACGGCGAACTCCGACTGACGCACCGTGACGACCTGCTTGTCGCTCAGGATCTCGACCGTACCCGACACGTTGCCCGCGTACATCGGGCGCGTGTACGAGAGCTTTCCTCCATCGGTGTGCACCGCCGAGATATCGGACGCAACGCCTGCATCGAGCTTGGCTGCGACGCGCGGAAGGAGGTCCTTGCCGTACGCGCTCGCACAAGCGACCAGCACGTCGTAGCCCTTGCCGGCCTCTGCGACGGTCGCCGCGTACTTCTCGCAGATGTAGCCGCCGGCGATCTCCGCTTTGAGCACCTTGCCTGCGCCGTAACCGGCAAGCTCCGCGGCTGCTGCAGCCGCACCCTCGCCAATGGAGAGAATGTCGAACGAGCCTCCGGTTCCTTCCGCGATCTGTTTCGCGGCCGTCACCGCACAAAGAGTGGTTTTGCGTGCCTTGCCCTCAAGCAACTCCGCAACAACGAGAACATTAGCCATGTTTGATGCTTCCTTTCCGTTTCTCGAGGCTTAGATGACCTTGGCGGTGTTGTGGAGCTTGTCGACGAGCTCCGCGACGTCCGCGACAAACGTCGTTTCGCCCGTGCGAGCCGGCGGCAGCTCGAACTTGGTGTAGTTGAGCGCCTTGCTCGCATCGACGCCGAGGTCGCCGAGCGACATCTGATCGATCGGCTTCTTCTTGGCCTGCATGATGCCCTTGAGAGACGCGTAGCGACCGCCCACCTCGAGCTTCGCGTACTGGTGGCTTTCGGGGGTCACACCGTTCTTGACCGAATCGGGCTGAAGGATGCGGTCAGAGGTAGTCAGTACTGCCGGGCCCGTGACCTTGACGGTGGCCACACCGGTGTCCAGCTCGCGCAGTACCTCGAGGGTCTTGCCATCGTCGCTGGTCTTGATTTTCATCGCGTAGTTGATGACCGGCCAGCCGAGCTTTTCAGCGAGCACGGTCCCTGCGACGTTCGAGTCTCCATCGGCCGCCTGCTTGCCCATCACCACGAGGTCCGGGCTCTCCTTGTCGACGATCGCTTTCATGACGGCTGAAACGACCCCGGCGTCGAGATTGCCCTCGTCCGCTTCCACGAGGATCCCGCGCTCCGCTCCCTTGGCGAGTCCCTCGCGAATGATGCGCTGGGTGTGCTCGTCGTTCGGGCCGATCGAAACCAAGACGACCTCACCGACGCGCGCGTTCTTTTCGGCGGCGTTCTCGGTCAGGCGCAAGGCGGCTTCGAGGCTCCAGTCGTCGAACGGATTCATCTTCCATTCGAGGCCTTCCGACGTGACGGCCCTGCCGTCGGCGCTCACCTTGAGCTTGCTTGCGTTGTCTGGGTCCGCAACGCGCTTGATGGATACGAGGATCTTCACACTTCCTCCTCAAATTGAAGAGCCATTCAGGCTGACAAATGCTGGAAAACGCAGGCGATCTAGGCGCGTTTTGGAAGTCTGTCAAGGACTGCGATCCTTGGCTGCGTCCTGGACGACCAGACACGGGCGACGCCCATGAGGGGTGTGCTAGAAGCTCGAGATGACGGAGGCGACGAGAGCCCCCCGCTATGCATTGGTCACGGGTGGGAGCAGTGGCATCGGGCTCGAAACAGCGCGCGGTCTCAGCGCCGCTTTTGATGTGGTGGGGATCGTCGGCCGGAACGCGAAACGTCTGGCAGAAGCCAAAGAGAAGCTGAGTGCGGGAACCGCACGTGTGGAAACCTTCCAGGCGGACTTTTCCTCGCTCGTCGAGGTCCGTGAGCTCGCGTTGGAGGTCAAGACCCGCTTCGCCTCGCTGGAGGTCCTGGTGAACAACGCTGGCGTATGGCACCGGGAGCGCACGCTGAGCAAGGACGGGTACGAGGACACTTTCGCGGTCAATCATCTCGCCCATTTCCTGCTGACCAACGAGCTCAAGGACCTGCTGACTGCAGCTTCGGAGTCCCGTGTGGTGAATGTTTCGTCGTCGATGCATGTGCGACCGAAGTCACTCAACTGGGACGACTTGATGTTCCGCAATGGTTGGCGAGGATTCTGGGTCTACGGACACTCGAAGCTCGCCAACGTCCTCTTCTCCAACGAGCTAGCCCGCCGCTGGAAGAATCTCGGTGTCACATCGAACGCGTTGAACCCCGGCAATGTGCGCAGTCGCATCACGCGCAACAACGCGTTTCTCAATGCGCTACACCGCTCGCCGATCGCTCGCATGCTCATCATGTCGGAGGCCGAAGGTGCGAAGACCTCGCTTCACGTTGCGACGTCACCAGAGCTCGAGGGAGTGACGGGCAGTTACTTCGACAAGGTGCGCCCCGCGAAGCCGAGCAAGGCATCCCAAGATCGAACCGCGGCGGAGCGCTTATGGGACGTGAGCGAAGAGTTGATCGACTCGGCGATTGGATAGTCGTCCCGCTCCACTCGAAGACCGATTCGTTTCAAGACCGCCATCTCGATGTTTCAGGAATGGACCGATGCTCGCCTGGTCGGGGCTCGGGTGTCGGGTTAGTGTTGCGTTCGATGTTCATTCGCGTTTCCGCCTTCGTCATTCTACTCGGTTCCGCGCTTGGTTGCGGAGACACGGACTCGATCGATGAGGCCTGTCGTTCGAACGCCGACTGCGCACAGACCGAGATCTGCGCGACCGGGATTTGCGAAGGCGGGATTGGCATTTGCAACCCGAGGCCTACGAGCTGTCCCGACACCGACAGCCCCGTCTGTGGCTGCGACGGCGAGACGTATCAGAACACTTGCTTCGCGACGATGGCGGGCGTACGCATCGCGATCGCGCTTCCGTGCACGGAGACGTGAGGCGCATCCCGGTTGCCCCCGCGCCAATCGAGTCAGCGCTGGCGAAGACCTTCGAGAATGAGGCTAGCGCAGTGGGTCGCGGCCTTTCGCAACGCGGCGGGGTCGCCGTCTCCCAGGGCCCAGGTCAGCAATATCGCGTCGAGCGCACCAAAGAGGCTGCGAGCGACGACCCGGGGGTTCAAATCTTGGCGAAACGCCCCTGCTTCCTGTCCTTCCCGAATGACGCCTGCGATGACGTCGATGTACTGCATGAACAGCGGCGCTGCATACTGCTTCAGCAAGCGCGACGACTGCCGCAGATTGACCGTGATCACCTCGGCGAGATCGCGTTGGTCCTCCAGCAATCCGAGCTGCAGCTCGATGATTCGCGTGACTCGGCTCTCGAAGCTCTCGTCGGACTCGGCCACTCTCTGTAGGATCTCGAGGAGCTGCTTGAGCCCGTCTTCGAAGATCGTGATAAGGACATCGTCTTTGTTCTTGAAGTAGAGGTAGATCGTACCGTCGGCGACTCCCGCCGCCTTTGCGATTTCGCTCACGCGCGTCGCGTAAAAGCCCTTCTTGGCGAAGACCTTGATCGCCGCCTTCAGAATCCGATCCCGCTTGTCCGGGGCGGAGCCTTTGCGCTTGTTGGCTGTTGAATGAACGGCCATTCAGCTGCCGGTATCACAGCGACGGGCTTTCCGTCAAACCAGGTTGGCAGCGACGCTCGGCGCGCCGCCTAGGAGCTTGGGGTTGGCTCGACTTGGCGCGTCCGCGCTCCGGTGAGTTTCTTGCCCAGCGAACCCGCTCCCCGTAGCTTCGAGCGCATGGCTTCTGGCGCTCGAGGCGAGACGCTCGTTCCTGTCGCCCTCTACGCGGCACTCGTCTGTGATGAGGAGGTGCTGCCCGCCTTCGTCACGAGCATCAGCGAGCATGGGATGGTCCTCGATTCCTTGGCGATCCTCGGTAACCGAACGCGCGATCGGCTCCAGATTGAGCTCACCCTCCCGGGCGAGCCCGAGCTCCTCTGGATAGGCGCAGAAGTCGTTCGGGACACACAGGGCTCGATTTTCAACGATAGCGCGATTCGCTACTTGGCGATGGCCAACGCTCATTGGCGATCGATTCGCCGCTGGGTTCGCGTTCGGGAGCTCGTATTGGCAACCCGGCCGATCGGCCTTCATCACGCAGCTTGAGGACAGCGCAGCGTCTGAGTTGCTACCCTGAAAGAGGGGACATGGTCGTCAGTCTACACAGTGAGCCGCCTAGCCTTCGGCCGTCGCCGGATGACGCAGGGAGTCAAGCGCGGGCAGAGCCGCGTGTGTCGGCGATCCCACTCAGCGTATCTCTATTGCCCACGGGCTCGCCTTTTGGTTGGAACGCGCGCGACCGCTCCCTCTATGTGCAGTTTCTCACCGTGCTTCTCATGGTGATCGTCACCTTTTCGTTTGCCGCTTTCGATGGCTGGCCTTTCCTCCTCGAGCGGCCCGACGACGATGCGGCGCTTCGAACGACTACGGCGCTCGCGGTCGGCGCGCTCCTGTTCTGGATCGGGTTCTACGCATGCACGTGGCGCTGGTACGTGAGGCGCAAAGCGAAGTTTTCCTGGCTGCTTTTCTGGACGATCGCTGCGCACATCATCACCGGCACAGCCGTGTGTTACGCGATCGGCCCATACACGGCCGCGAGCGGGCTCATCATGGTCGCCGCTCTGCTCTTGGGGATGGTTTTGCTGGAGAGGCGCTCGCTTTGGATCGCGGTGATCGCTTGGTTCACATCCATGTTTGCGATGCACTTCGCGAGCAAGACCGGGGCGCTTCCGTTCCTGTCCTTGTTCGAAGCGTCCCTTGCGCACTCGGATCTCGCGAGAGTCGCCGCGGAACGCGCGGTGGCCGCAGCGCTAATCTACATTCCGCTTGCGGTCGTCATGGATCATCTGATCGGCGTTTGGCGGCAAGACGAACAGAGTCTCTACGAAGCCGCCCAGTTTGATTCTCTGACCGGTGCGTATACCCGCGGATTCGCCCTGGCCGTCATGCACCGAGCGCTCGCCAAAGCACGAGTCGATTCCAATCCGTTGGCCGTACTGATGCTCGACCTCGATCACTTCAAACGCGTCAACGATGCTCATGGCCATGCGAGAGGCGACCTCGTGCTCGCGCGAACGACGCACGCCGTTCAGTCCACTTTGCGTGCCGGCGACATCGTAGGGCGATTCGGAGGTGAGGAGTTCGTGATCCTTCTTCCCGGGGCGGATCTGCGACAGGCCGTAGGAGCCGCCGAGCGTTGCCGTGTCGCGGTGGCCAAGATGGAGATTCCCGAGGCCCCGTACCTTTCGGTCACCGCCAGTGTCGGAGTCGCGACGTTTCCAGATCATGGAGAGGATCTCGACGCGTTGCTCAGGGCGTCCGATCGAGCGATGTACGCAGCCAAGGCCAACGGACGCAATCGCATCGAGACGGCCGAGTCGAGTCGAGCGGAAGGATAGCTATGTGTAGGTATATGTATGTTTCTCTGAGCTTGCTGCTGTGGATGGCGATTCCCGGTTGCGGCGACGATGCGACCGAGGCGGACCGGATCGGTATCGGGGCCCAGTGCACGGACGCGGCCGAGTGCGAATCGGCGGACCAAGACGTAACTCTCGAGTGCCTGACCCAGTTCACGGGCGGCTACTGCGGTCTCGAGGGCTGTACGACCGATACGGACTGCCCGGAAGGCTCAGCCTGCGTGACCCACGACGACGGTACGAACTACTGCTTTCGACTCTGTTCCGACAAGCCCGACTGCAACCGCAACCGCTCGGAGGCCAATTGGTCCAATTGCTCCTCGAATGTCGAGTTCGTAGATGGGAAGCAGGACAGGAAGGCTTGCGTTCCACCATCGTCCGGCCTTTGAGCCCCGATTCCCTTGACTTCCCGAGGGTCGGACCGTAGTACAGCCGCCGCCGTCATGCTGGCGTAGCTCAATTGGTAGAGCACCGGTTTTGTAAACCGGCGGTTATGAGTTCAAGTCTCATCGCCAGCTCTACTGGAAATAACGGAATGACCATGGAGGGTTGCCCGAGCGGTCAAAGGGAGCAGACTGTAAATCTGCCGGCTTATGCCTACGGTGGTTCGAACCCACCACCCTCCACCAGGAGATAAGAAGACAGATTACGCGGGTGTAGCTCAGTTGGTAGAGCCTCAGTTTTCCAAACTGAATGTCGCCGGTTCGAGCCCGGTCGCCCGCTCCGACCCGCAGTGCAGGTGAAACGAAACACGATTCAGACTATGCCCAGGTAGCTCAGTGGTAGAGCACCCCCTTGGTAAGGGGGAGGTCGTGAGTTCAATCCTCATCCTGGGCTCCCCAAGTTTAGTGGGTTCAAGCAAGCTCACTCAGAAGAACGACGAAGTAGGAAGCGAACGATGGCTAAAGAGAAGTTTGTCCGAAACAAGCCACACATCAACGTAGGCACGATAGGTCACATCGATCATGGGAAGACGACGCTGACGGCGGCGATCATGAAGGTGATGTCCGACAAGCATGGCGGCGAGGTCAAGAGCTACAAAGACATCGCGAAAGGCGGGACGGAGCGAGACGACACCAAGACGGTGACGATCGCGACGAGCCACGTGGAGTACCAGACGGGCAACCGTCACTACGCGCACGTCGATTGCCCAGGGCACGCGGACTACGTGAAGAACATGATCACGGGTGCGGCGCAGATGGACGGGGCGATTCTGGTGGTGAGCGGCGTGGACGGTCCGATGCCGCAGACCAAGGAGCACGTTCTGTTGGCGCGGCAGGTCGGCGTTCCGAACATGGTGGTGTTCATGAACAAGTGCGACGCGGTGGACGACCCGGACCTTCTGGAGCTGGTCGAGATGGAGGTCCGCGAGCTTCTCTCGAAGTACGACTACGACGGGGACAACATCCCGGTGGTGCAGGGCTCGGCGCTCGGCGCGTTGAACGGCGAAGCGAAGTGGGTGGAGTCGGTCGTCAATCTGATGGACGCGGTGGACAGCCACATACCGGAGCCGCAGCGGGACATCGACAAGCCGTTCCTGATGGCGGTCGAGGACGTGTTCTCGATCAAGGGGCGCGGTACGGTGGTGACGGGGCGCATCGAGCGCGGTGTGATCAAGGTGGGCGAGGAAGTCGAAATCCTGGGTATCCGGGAGCCTCGCAAGACGACGGTGACGGGCGTGGAGATGTTCCGCAAGCTGTTGGACCAGGGTCAGGCTGGGGACAACGTGGGTTGTTTGCTCCGCGGCGTGGAGAAAGACCAAGTGGAGCGGGGCCAGGTACTGGCGGCGCCGGGCTCGGTGAACACGCACACGCAGTTCGAGTGCGAGGTGTACATCCTGAGCAAGGATGAGGGGGGCCGGCACAAGCCGTTCTTCAGCAACTACACGCCGCAGTTCTACATCCGCACGCTGGACGTGACGGGCAAGATCGAGCTTCCCGAAGACGTGAAGATGGTCATGCCGGGCGACAACGTGAAGATGAAGGTCAACCTCATCACACCCGCGGCCATGGAAGAGAAGCAGCGCTTCGCGATTCGCGAAGGCGGCCGAACCATCGGTGCTGGCGTCATTTCCAAGATCATTGCCTGATAGCCGAGTCAAGATCGCCCTCGCGTGCGATGAGTGCGGGACGCGAAACTACCAAACGACGAAGTTGAGAAAGGCCGGCCAGCAGGAGAGACTGACGCTCAAGAAGTTCTGTCCCAAATGCAACCGGCGAACGGATCACAAAGAAACGAAGTAAGAGGCATGTTGCCGAAAGGGGACGTTGGTTTAGGGAAGACAATGGGTGAATATGGGCCGACCGGGCCAATGGCCCGGAAGTTTGCCCCGCCCCAGCACCCCCACACTATCTCCTAGGCCAGTAGCTCCAATTGGTAGAGCAGCGGATTCCAAATCCGCGGGTTGTGGGTTCGAATCCCTCCTGGCCTGCCGCGAGGAACAACGATGGCGATCACGAACGAACAAGACAAAGCGAGACCGACCGGGACGCTCGGCGTAGAGCGTTGGGTGCAATTCGCCTATGCCGCGTGCGCGATCGCACTCGCCTGGTTCCTGATCAAGGCCAGCACCGCGATCTGGACGATATTGGCCGACAGCGTCGACGCGGTCCCGGAGCCCAACGCGACTGCGATTGCGGTTGGGGCTGGCCTTCTGGCGTTCATCTCCGCGGTCGCCGCCTATCGATCGAAGAAGGTTCACACCTTCGTCGTCGAGGTCTGCGTCGAGCTCTCGAAAGTGAGCTGGCCAACCCGCAAAGAAACCTGGTCGCAGACGATCGTGGTGCTCGTCGTCTCTGTCATTGCAGCCATCATCCTCGGCGTCTACGACGCGGTGTGGTCCCACATCACGGACCTCATTTACAACGTGTGATTTCCATGAAGTGGTATGTCGTCCAGGCCTATTCGGGCTACGAAAACAAAGTGAAGCTCTCCCTCGAGGAGCGCATCAAGCAGGCCGGTATGGAAGAACGCTTCGGGAACATTCTAATCCCGAAAGAGAACGTGCAGGAGAGCCGCGGCGGGAAGCGCCGCCTCAGCTCCCGTACCTTCTATCCGGGCTACATCTTCGTCCAGATGGACCTCGATGATCAGACTTGGCATCTCATCAAGGACACACCCAAGGTCAACGGCTTCGTGGGCGGTCGACACCCGTCGCCGGTTCCCGAGCCGGAGATCGCGGCGATCGAGCAACAGGTCGAGGAAGGCGCTGCGAAGCCGAAGCCCCGCGTTCAGTTCGAGAAAGGCGATCACGTTCGCGTGACCGACGGCGCCTTCGCCAATTTCACGGGCTCGATCGAGGAAGTGAACCACGAGAAGCACAAGGTTCGCGTATTGGTCTCGATTTTCGGCCGCGCAACGCCCGTCGAGCTGGACTATGTCCAGGTCGAAAAGACCAACTGAGGGCGCCCAGGCGGGCCATTCGGCGGCTTACCTCCTCGCTCTCTCCTTGCGAGGTACGGTCGTACCTCTCAGTCGTTCGCTGCGGGGGCGCTCGCCGACTGACCCACCTGAACGCCCTCAGTGGAAATCTCGCCCAGCGGGGCCATTTGGCGGCTTACATCATCGGCCTATCGCTGCGAAATACCTTCAGTATTCCTCGCTCAGCCCTCAGGGGGCGCTCGCCAGCTGACCCCGCTGGACGCCCTCAGAATCCGAATTTCTGCAAGTGATCGAGTTTTCACAGAAATTGGGTTGCATTTTTCGTGCCGTGAGGCATGACTCGCCGCTCCGGAGAAGCCCGCACCCATGAAAAAGGTCATCGGACAGATCAAACTTCAGCTCCCCGCAGGGAAGGCAAACCCTTCTCCGCCGGTCGGACCTGCGCTCGGCCAGCATGGCGTCAACATCATGGCGTTCTGCAAGGAGTTCAACGCGAAGACCCAGAAGGATGCGGGTCTGATCATCCCGGTCGTGATCTCCGTTTATCAGGATCGTTCCTTCAGCTTCATCATGAAGACGCCGCCCGCGGCCGTCTTGATCAAGAAGGCCTTGAATCTGGAATCTGGCTCGGCTCGCCCCAACAAGGACAAAGTCGGCAAGATCACGCGGGATCAAGTGATGGAGATCGCCAAGGTCAAGATTCAAGATACCAACGCAGGTTCGCTCGAGACATGCATGCAGAGCATCATCGGCACCGCGCGTTCCATGGGGGTCGAGCTAGTCGACTAGGTCTCTCGAGCGATTGATTTCGCTTCCCTGGACCACCCAGGGCCCCAGTTGGTGGTAGACGGCTTCGAGCCGTCGCAAGGAGTCAGAATGAAACCCGGAAAAAAGCGCGCGGGTGCTTTACAGAAGCCCGACAAAAGCCGCCGCTATGCATTGCAGGAAGCGGTCTCGCTCGTGAAGGAATTGGCATTCGCCAACTTCGACGAGTCTGTTGACGTTGCAGTGCGACTCGGCGTGGATCCCAAGCACGCGGACCAGATGGTGCGCGGCGCCGTCGTCTTGCCGCATGGCACCGGCAAGACCAACCGCGTTCTCGTTTTCGCCAAGGGCGAGAAGGTGAGCGAGGCTGAAGCAGCGGGCGCCGACTTCGTGGGTGGCGACGACATGGTTGCCAAGATCAACGAAGGCTGGCTCGACTTCGACACCGTCATCGCAACGCCCGACATGATGGGACAGGTCGGCCGCCTGGGTCGCGTCCTCGGTCCTCGTGGCCTCATGCCGAACCCGAAGGTCGGCACGGTGACCTTCGACGTGGCCAAGGCAGTGAGCGATGCGAAGGCCGGTAAGGTCGAGTTTCGCGTCGAAAAGGCCGGAATCGTACATGCACAGGTCGGCAAGCGATCCTTCGGAGAAACCGAGCTCGCGGGGAACGTCAGGTCCTTGGTGGGTGCGCTCATGAAGGCGAAGCCAGCCGCTGCCAAAGGCGTCTACCTTCGCAGCATCACGCTGAGCTCCACGATGGGCCCAGGCATCAAGGTCGACCCCGGCACTATCGAGACGGAGGCGTAATCATGAGCCTTACACGACAAGACAAGACAGCCCAGGCTGTTGCGGTCCGCGAGAGCTTCGACACCGCGAGCGCAACCGTGCTCGTCGATTTTCGAGGTGTCAACGTCGAGCTGATCACGAACCTTCGCTCGCGCTTCCGCGATGCCGGCGTCGAGTACAAGGTCGTCAAGAACAACGTCGTTCGGAAGGCACTCGAAGGTTCGAAGCTCGCCGAGAACGACGAGTTCACGGCCCATCTCACGGGCCCGACCGCGATCGCCTGGAGCTTCGAAGACCCTTCGGCCGCCGCCAAAGTGCTGAAGAGCTTCCGAAAAGAGTTTACCGACATCCTTCAGCCGAAGGACGGGAACGAGAAGCTCCTCGTCAAGTGTGGCCTCATCCAAGGGCAATTTCTGAGCGCCAAGCGGGTCGAGAACGAGCTCGCTACGCTTCCGGGCAAGAATGAAATCCGCGCTTCGCTGCTCGCGCAGCTCATGGCGCCCATGCAGAAACTGGTCGGGCAGCTCAACGCGCCGGGCCAAAACCTCGCCCTCGTGCTCGATGCGAAGCGGCGCCAAGCGGCGGGCGAGTAACCCAAACACAACTTTAACCGTGTCGCACGCACGGTTAGCGGAGAGTCAAGAATGGCAAATATGAACGTGGAACAGATGGTCGAAGAGCTCAGCTCGTGGTCCGTCATGGAAGTTGCAAACCTGGTCAAACAGCTCGAAGCGACCTGGGGCGTTTCCGCTGCACCGGCAGCGGTTGCAGTCGCGGGCCCCGCGGCTGGGGGTGCGGCCGAACCGGCGGAGGAGCAGACCGAGTTCGATGTCGAGCTCACGGACGCAGGCGGCAAGAAGATCAACGTGATCAAGGCGATCCGTGAGATCACCCAGCTCGGCCTGGCAGATGCCAAGGACCTGGTGGAGGCTGCTCCCAAGGTGGTCAAAGAGGCCGTTTCCAAGGCAGAGGCCGACGACATCAAAAAGAAGCTCGAAGAAGCTGGCGCCAAGGTCACCGTCAAGTAACCCTATGGGGTTACTAATTGGAGCCCGGTGCCGCGACTTGGCACACGGGCCCGACCGGGTTAAGGTCCCGGCCGGGGCAGCACCGGTACGCGCAGCAGAGCATTCACGACTTTCCGCGAGGCGGCGGGGGGCCGACAGGTCTCCTTGTCGCGCACGCGTCTCTTAATTCTTATCTCTAGGGTTCCAGTGGCAGTGGTTCGGTAGGAGTCTCTCTAATGGCGGCGACGATTCAGACGAACTTTCGAATGCGACATACCTTTGGGAAGATCGAGCACATCATCGAGATCCCGAACCTGATCGACATTCAAAAGCGCTCGTACGACAAGTTCCTTCAGACAGACGTTTCCAGGGACGATCGGGAGAACATCGGTCTTCAGGGCGTCTTCAACAGCGTCTTCCCGATTCGGGACTTCAACGGAACGAGCGAGTTCGTGTTCAGCGGCTACACCCTCGAACGACCGAAGTACGACGTCGATGAGTGTCGTCAGCGCGGCATGACCTACGCCGCGCCGATCAAGGTGACGATCCAGCTCATGATCTATGACGCCAACGGCGAGAGCACCGAGCGCAGTCGTCCGCGACATCAAGGAGCAGGAGGTCTACTTCGGCGAGATCCCGCTGATGACCGAGAACGGCACGTTCATCATCAACGGCACCGAGCGCGTGGTCGTCAGCCAGCTCCACCGAAGCCCGGGCGTCTTCTTCGACCACGACAAGGGCAAGACCCACTCGTCCGGCAAGCTGCTGTACCAGGCGCGCATCATCCCGTACCGCGGCTCGTGGCTCGACTTCGAGTTCGACCCGAAGGACATCCTCTACGTCCGCATCGACCGTCGCCGCAAGATGCACGCCACCGTGCTTCTCCACGCGCTCGGGCTACACCACCCAGGAGCTGCTCAACTACTTCTACGACACCGAGACGATCTAATCCTGTCGAAGGACGAAGTACGCCAAGTCGATCGAGTACGACCTGCTCCCCGGTCAGCGCGCGACGCGCGACATCAGCAGCTCGAGCGACGAGGTCATCGTACGCAAGAACCGCAAGTTCACCGGGCCGCGATCCGCAAGCTCAGGAGTCGCGGCCTCGACCGTCTGCCGATCGACGTGGACGAGCTGGTCGGCAAGGTTGCGGCCGAGGACGTGATCGACGACGAGACCGGCGAGGTTCTGCTCGCAGTGCAACGAGGAGGTCACCGAGGCAGACGCTCGAGCGCTCCGCGAGCACGGCATCGAGCGAGTTCAAGGTGCTCTTCATCGACAACCTCAACGTCGGCTCCTATCTGCGCGACACGCTGCTCGCCGACAAGGTCCAGACCGCAGGACGAGGCGATCCTGGAGATCTACCGACGCCTGCGCCCGGGCGATCCACCCACGCTCGACACGGCCGAAACCTCTTCCACAACCTCTTTTTCAACGCCGAGCGCTACGACCTGTCCAAGGTCGGCCGCCTCAAGCTGAACTACAAGTTCTACAAGGACGTGGAGGTGGAAGAGCGACCCGTCTCGACCACACCGTTCTCACGAACACCGACATCCTCGAGACGGTGACGCCACCTGATCGAGCTGAAGAACGGCCGCGGCTCGATCGACGACATCGACCACCTGGGCAATCGCCGCGTCCGCGCCGTCGGCGAGCTGATGGAGAACCAGTACCGCATCGGTCTGGTGCGGATGGAGCGCGCCATCAAAGAGCGCATGAGCATGTCTCAAGAGATCGAGACGCTCATGCCCCACGACCTGATCAACGCGAAGCCGGTCAGCGCGGTCGTCAAGGAGTACTTCGGCTCTAGCCAGCTCTCGCAGTTCATGGACCAGACCAACCCGCTCAGCGAGGTGACGCACAAGCGGCGGCTGTCCGCGCTCGGGCCCGGCGGTTTGACTCGTGAGCGCGCGGGCTTCGAGGTACGCGACGTTCACACGACTCACTACGGTCGCATCTGTCCGATCGAGACGCCAGAAGGTCCGAACATCGGTCTGATCGCGTCGCTCTCGACCTATGCGCGGGTCAACGAGTTCGGTTTCGTCGAGACCCCCTACCGCAAGGTCGACGATGGGACGTGCTCGACGACCGACGTGCGTTGGTACTCCGCGCTCGAGGAAGAGGGGCATTACATCGCGCAGGCGAACGCGAAGATCGACCACGCAGCCGCCAACTCGAGGGTCAGCTGATCAGCGCCCGCTTCAACGGCGACTTCGTGATGGTCCCGCCGAGCAGCGTTCAGTTGATGGACGTGTCGCCGAATCAGCTCGTGTCTGTCGCAGCTTCGTTGATTCCCTTCCTCGAGCACGACGATGCCAACCGCGCCTTGATGGGCTCGAACATGCAGCGTCAGGCCGTTCCCTGCGTGCGAACACACGCTCCGATCGTCGGCACCGGAATCGAGGGCCGGGTCGCCCGAGATTCGGGCGTATGCGTGGTTGCGCGACGGGACGGCGTCGTCGAATCCGTCGATGCGACCCGAATCGTGGTCAAGGCCGAGGGTCTCGCGGGCGCGTTCCCGGACATCTACCAGTTGATCAAGTTTCAGCGCTCGAACCAGAACACCGCGTACAACCAGAAGCCGATCGTTCGGCCCGGCGACATCGTCAAGGCTGGTGACGTCATCGCCGACGGCCCAGGCACCGACCGCGGTGAGCTGGCACTGGGACAGAACGTGATCGTCGCGTTCATGCCGTGGGGTGGGTACAACTTCGAGGACTCGATCCTGCTTTCCGAACGGATCGCGAAGGACGACGTCTACACGTCCGTCCACATCGAGGAGTTCGAGTGCGTCGCTCGCGACACCAAGCTCGGCAAGGAAGAGATCACCCGCGACATTCCCAACGTCGGCGAAGAGGCGCTCAAGGACCTCGACGAGTCGGGCATCGTTCGGATCGGCGCCGAGGTGAGCCGGGCGACATTCTGGTCGGCAAGATCACGCCAAAGGGCGAAACCCAGCTCTCTCCCGAGGAGAAGCTGCTTCGCGCCATCTTCGGCGAAAAGGCTGGCGACGTGCGCGACACGTCACTCAGGGTTCCGCCGGGCGTCACCGGCATCGTCATCGATGCCCGCGTGTTCGCGCGCAAGGGAACCGAAAAGGACGAGCGCTCGCTCCAGATCGA
Source organism: uncultured delta proteobacterium (assembly GCA_963786865.1). Taxonomy (GTDB): domain Bacteria; phylum Myxococcota_A; class Polyangia; order Polyangiales; family Houyiibacteriaceae; genus SG8-38. The sequence goes on from CAWBAV010000016.1 coordinate 243,197, forward strand.
GGAGGCCGAGCGAGCCAAGCTCGAAAAGGACATGGCGGACGAGATCAAGATCGTTCTCGACTCCGCGCACGATCGCGTTCGCAAGTACTTCGTCGGGAGCACCGCCACTGCGAAGCTGGTGGATGACAAGGGAGCAGAGCTCCTCGCCAAGGGTCAGAAGATCACCGACGCCGACCTCGACGGAATCCCGCACAAGTACTGGGCGCACATCGAGATCGACAAGGGCAAGGACAAGACAGACGCGATTCTCGAGCAGGTCGACGATCAGGTCGATGCCGTGAAGATGCTGTTCCAGGAGAAGATCGACAAGCTCGGCAAGGGCGACGAGCTTCCTCCGGGCGTCATCAAGATGGTGAAGGTCTACGTCGCCATCAAGCGCAAGCTCCAGGTCGGCGACAAGATGGCCGGGCGCCACGGTAACAAGGGCGTAGTCAGCCGGATTCTGCCGGAAGAGGACATGCCGTATCTCCCGAACGGCACGCCTGTCGACATCGTTCTCAATCCGCTCGGCGTTCCAAGCCGAATGAACGTCGGCCAGATTCTCGAGACACATCTCGGCTGGGCCGGCTATCTGCTCGGCACACAGCTTCAGGAGATGGTCGAACAGAAGGCCAGCGCTGCCGAGCTTCGCGAGCGGATTCGCTCGATCTTCAAGGGCGGCGACATCGTCAAGGTGCTCGACACGATTCCGGACGGCGAGGTCGCCGAGATGGCCAAGAGCTGGAAACATGGTCTTCAGCTGGCCACACCGGTATTCGACGGTGCCAGCGAGAAGGAGATCAAGGAGCTTCTCAGGCTCGCGGGCGTGCAGGAGAGCGGCCAGACCGTTCTCTTCGATGGTCGTAGCGGCGAGGCGTTCGACGAGGACGTCACCGTGGGCATCATGTACATGCTCAAGCTGCACCACTTGGTCGACGACAAGATTCACGCCCGAAGCATCGGGCCCTACTCGCTGGTCACACAGCAGCCGCTCGGTGGCAAGGCGCAGTTCGGCGGGCAGAGGCTCGGCGAGATGGAGGTCTGGGCGATGGAGGCCTACGGCGCGGCGTACGCGTTGCAGGAGTTCCTCACCGTCAAGTCCGACGACGTGCAAGGTCGAACGCGAATGTACGAGTCAATCGTGAAGGGGGACTACTCGCTCGAAGCCGGACTGCCGGAGAGCTTCAACGTCCTCATGAAAGAGCTTCAGGCACTCTGCCTGAACATCGAGCTGGTCGAGACGAGTGAATTGGAGCGCAGGTCGGATGACGCGCTTGCTGCGGAGGAAGAGTAAGTCATGAAGGATATCTTCAGCTTCTTCGAAAAGCCGAAAGACCCGCTGGCCTTTTCAGCGATTCGTATTTCTCTGGCGTCGCCCGAGAAGATCCGCGAGTGGTCGCATGGCGAGGTCAAAAAGCCCGAGACCATCAACTACCGCACGTTCAAGCCGGAGCGCGACGGCCTCTTCTGCGCGAAGATCTTCGGACCGGTAAAGGACTACGAGTGCATCTGCGGCAAGTACAAGCGCATGAAGCACCGCGGCATCGTCTGCGAGAAGTGTGGCGTCGAAGTCATCCAGAGCAAGGTCCGACGTGAGCGGCTCGGTCACATCACCCTCGCGACGCCGGTAGCCCACATTTGGTTCCTCAAGAGCTTGCCTAGCCGTATTGGCGCCATCCTCGACATCACGCTCAAGGATCTCGAGCGCGTTCTCTACTGCGAGAGCTACGTGGTGCTCGATCCCAAAGAAACAGCCCTCGAGCGTGGTGAGATCCTCACCGAGGATCGCTACCACGACATGCTCGACGAGTATGGCGACGACGCGTTCGATGCTGGCATGGGAGGCGAGGCGGTTCTCGAGATGCTCCGTGATCTCGACGTTCACGCCATGGCGGAACAACTCCGCTTGGACCTCAAGGAGGCCACGAGCGAGGCGAAGCGCAAGAAGCTCGCCAAGCGTCTCAAAGTCATCGAGGCCTTCCGCGATTCGGGTAACCGCCCGGAGTGGATGATGCTTTCCGTGATTCCGGTGCTTCCGCCCGATCTGCGTCCCTTGGTGCCGCTCGATGGCGGCCGCTTCGCGACCTCCGATCTCAACGATCTGTATCGCCGCGTCATCAACCGCAACAACCGTCTCAAGCGGCTCATCGAGCTCAACGCTCCGGAGATCATCATCCGGAACGAGAGGCGAATGCTGCAGGAGGCGGTCGACGCGCTTTTCGACAACGGCCGTCGTGGCAAGACCATCACGGGCCCGAACAAGCGCCCGCTCAAGTCACTCTCCGACATGCTCAAGGGCAAGCAGGGGCGCTTCCGGCAGAACCTGCTCGGCAAGCGTGTCGACTACTCGGGCCGTTCGGTCATCGTCGTCGGTCCTGCACTGCGTTTGCATCAGTGCGGGCTTCCCAAGAAGATGGCGCTCGAGCTGTTCAAGCCGTTCATCTACAACAAGCTCGAAGAGCGTGGTTATGTCACCACGATCAAGAGCGCGAAGAAGCTCGTCGAGAAGGAGAAGCCCGAGGTTTGGGACATTCTCGAAGAGGTCATCACCGAGCATCCGGTGATGCTCAACCGCGCGCCGACCTTGCACCGACTGGGCATTCAGGCGTTCGAGCCCGTGCTGATCGAGGGCAAGGCGATTCGGCTCCACCCGCTGGTTTGCACGGCCTTCAACGCGGACTTCGATGGTGACCAGATGGCGGTCCACGTGCCGCTTTCCGTCGAGGCTCAGATGGAAACCCGCGTGCTCATGATGAGCACCAACAACATCCTGTCGCCCGCGAGCGGTCGCCCCATCATCAACCCGACCCAGGACATCGTTCTCGGCCTCTACTACATGACGCGCGAGAAGCAGTTCGGTAAGGGCTCGTATCGCGAGGGGCAGGAGAAGGAAGGCCAGTTCACGGGCATCTTCGCCTCGTCCGACGAGGTTCGCATGGCGTACGACCAGAACATGGTCGGTCTCCACTCTCGCATTCGATACCGATACAAGGGGGAGATTTACAACACCACCGTCGGCCGCGTGCTCGTGAGCGACGTTTTGCCTCCGGGAATGGAGTTCCCGTCGGTCAACAAGGTGCTCGACAAGAAGTCACTCAGTGCGCTGATCGACGAGTGTTACCGAGCGAGCCGGAACAAGAACACCGTTCTTCTCGCCGACCGATTGCGCACGATGGGGTTCGAGATGTCGACCCGTGCCGGTATCTCGATCTGCATGGATGACATGATCATTCCTGATTCGAAGAAGGACGTTTTGGCGGCGGCCCAAGAGGACGTCACCACGGTCGTCGAGCAGTATCAGGAAGGTCTGATCACTGACGGCGAGCGCTACAACAAGGTCGTCGACATTTGGGCGGAGGCTTCCGATCAGATCGCTCGCGACCTCATGGAGTCCATCGGAAACGATCAGGTCACCGATCCCCAAACTGGCGAGACGACCACCCAGCCGAGCTTCAACTCGATCTTCATGATGGCCGATTCGGGCGCTCGCGGTTCCAACCAGCAGATTCGTCAGCTGGCCGGTATGCGTGGCCTCATGGCAAAGCCTTCTGGCGAAATCATCGAGACGCCCATCACGGCGAACTTCCGTGAAGGTCTGACGGTGTTGCAGTACTTCATCTCGACACACGGTGCGCGTAAAGGTCTCGCCGATACGGCTTTGAAGACGGCAAACTCGGGCTATCTGACCCGTCGTCTCGTGGACGTTGCGCAGGACTGCGTCATCACCGACTACGATTGTCAGACACTCGACGGTATCTGGGTGAGCAAGCTCGAAGAGGGCGGCGAGGTCGTCACACCTCTGGGTGAGCGAGTCCTCGGCCGAATCGCGCTCGAAGACATCACCGATCCGGTCACGGACGAAGCTCTCGTCGAAGCCAACCAGGAAATCGATGAGGCTCGCGTCGCGCGAATCGAAGCTGCCGGTATCGAGCGCGTGCTGATTCGCTCGGTGTTGACCTGTCAGAACCGTCGTGGCGTATGCGTGATGTGCTACGGACGTGACCTCGGCCGAGGCTACGAAGTGAACATCGGCGAGGCGGTGGGCATCATCGGTGCGCAGTCGATCGGTGAGCCCGGAACGCAGCTCACGATGCGTACGTTCCACATCGGCGGTGCCGCTGCTCGCGGTAAGATCGAACAGAGCTCCATCGAGTCGCGCTCCGGCGGCATCGTGAAGTTCGACAACGCCAAGCTCGTCACGAAGCGGGACGGCAAGATCGTCGTCATGAACCGTCATGGCGCCATCACGGTCGTCGACGAGTCGGGTCGCGAGCGCGAGCATTTCACGCTGACCTACGGCGCATTCGTGAAGGTCAAAGAGGGCGATCACGTCGAGCGAGGCACTCTGCTCGCCGAGTGGGACCCCTATGCCATTCCGATTCTGACCGAGGTCGACGGCGTCGTGAAATACGGCGACGTCGTCGAAGCGGTCACGATGGAAGAGAAGTTGGACGAGGTGACTGGTCTTTCCCGCCGCGTCGTCATCGAGTCTCGTGACCCGAGCGCACGACCCCGCGTTTCCATCAAGGATCCGAAGACGGGCGACACCCAGACCACCGGCATCGGCGAGAACATGGCTCGATACTACCTGCCGGTTGGCGCGAACATCATCCCCACGGATGGTCAGACCGTCGAGGCTGGTGAGATCATCGCCAAGATTCCGCGCGAGACCACCAAGACCAAGGACATCACCGGTGGTCTGCCCCGCGTCGCCGAGCTCTTCGAGGCCCGCAAGCCGAAGGACCACGCGATCATCAGCGAGATCGACGGCATCGTCACGTTCGGCAAGGACACCAAGGGCAAGCGCAAGGTCGTGATTGCCCCGGAGGTCGGTGAGCCCAAGGAGTATCTCATCGCCAAGGGCAAGCACCTCACGGTGAAGGACGGTGACCATGTGCGCGCCGGCGAGCCTCTGATGGATGGTCCGGCCAATCCGCACGACATTCTCAAGGTCAAGGGCGAGAAGGAGCTCGCGGCCTGGTTGGTGGACGAGATTCAGCAGGTCTACCGACTTCAGGGCGTCGCGATCAACGACAAGCACATCGAGGTCATCGTGCGGCAGATGCTTCGACGTGTTCGAATCAAGGAGACGGGCGACACCCGCTTCCTTCCAGACGAACAGGTGGAAAAGACGGTGTTCGAGCGTGAGAACGAGAGAGTGATCGCAAAGGGAGGTCAGCCTGCAGTCGCGGAGCCGCTCTTGCTCGGAATCACGAAGGCGTCGCTTTCGACAGACTCGTTCATCAGCGCGTCGTCGTTCCAGGAGACGACGAAGGTGCTCACGGAGGCAGCTATCGGCGGCAAGGTCGACGAGCTCCGAGGGCTCAAAGAGAACGTCATCATGGGTCGATTGCTTCCAGCTGGCACCGGGCTCGGCGCCTACAACAAGATCGACATGGTCGTTGCGGATAGAGCGCTCAAACCGCTTGCTCCAAAGCCAGCGTTCCTAGAGCCGGAGCCCGTCGCTGCGGCCGCGTCCGAAGAGTAACTAGGCCCGGGGGACGAAACGCTGCGACTTCCCGATCCGAAATTCGTCTGACTCGGGACTCGGTCCCCGTGTAGACTTCGCCAAGCGGAGAAGGGCGATGAAGAGCTACCTATTCGAACGGGATGAGCACCGTGCGCTGCGCGAGCAGGTGCGGCGGTTCGCGGCTACCGCGATCGCGCCGCACGCGCATGCGTGGGAAGAAGCCAACGAGTTTCCACGAGAGCTCTATCGTGCGTCCGCAAAAGCAGGCTTTCTCGGAACCGGGTATCCAGAAGAGGTGGGGGGTGACGGCGGAGATTTGAGCCATGTCTTGGTGGCCGCGGAAGAGATGGTAATTGCCGGAAAGTCCGTGGGGACCTGCGTTGGCCTGGGCAGTCACGGCATCGCATTGCCTCCGATCGTGAAGTTCGGGACCGATGCACAGAAGGAGCGTTACGTTCGTCCCACGCTTCGCGGGGACAAGATCTCCGCGCTCGGCATCACGGAGCCGGGTGGAGGCAGCGACGTGGCCGCCGTGCGAACGAAGGCGGTCCGCGAGGGCGATCACTACATCGTGAACGGTGCCAAGACCTTCATCACCTCCGGCACTCGCGCGGACTTCGTGACCACGGCCGTGCGCACGGGAGGCGAGGGCCACGGGGGAATTTCGATGCTCATCATCGACAGCGACACCGAAGGGTTCACCGTGGCGAGTAAGCTCAAGAAGACCGGCTGGTGGGCGAGCGACACTGCAGAGCTCGCGTTCGAAGATTGTCGAGTGCCAGTCGAGAACCTAATTGGGCAGGAAGGCGCCGGCTTCTTGATGATCATGACCAACTTCGTGACGGAGCGCCTCATGATCGCGGGTCAGTGCGTTGCCATAGCAGAGTTGGCGTACCGTGAGTCGGTTGCGTATGCAAAACAGCGCCACGCCTTTGGCAAGTCGCTCTCTGGCTTCCAGGTGGTGCGTCACAAGCTCGCCGACATGGCGACCCAAATTGCGGCCGCACGTGCTCTGACGGGGGAGTGCGTTACCCGTTATCTCAATGGCGAGCAGACCCCGTCGTTGGCGGCGATGGCCAAGAACACCGCCACTGACATGTGTTCGAGTGTTTGCGATCAGGCCGTCCAAATCCACGGGGGCTACGGGTACATGCGCGAGTATGTCGTCGAGCGCCTCTATCGAGATGCGCGCCTCTATCCAATTGGCGGAGGTACGCGCGAAATCATGAATGAGATAATCAGCAAGGTCGAAGGCTACTGAGCGCTTCGGCCGCCCAGCAAGATACCGCGGTCGATCGAGTCCGCGATGAGCGTGGAAAGCTTCTCCACGAAGACCGGTCCAATTTCAATGCCGTGGGTCTCGGCGACTCGCTCGACGGATTCCGCCACGGTTTCGGCGCCGACCTTCCATGCGTCCATTAGATCAGCTGCCAAGGGGTTGAGCTCGCGTGCGGACGCCTGATGGCTCGCGTCACGATACACGACGAGGAATACCGGGTCCGTCTCATAGCCCGTGACGGGGATCGGCTTTCGGTGGACCGGATATTCGAGATGCAGCACTTCGGTTGCCAAGCTCAAGACCGGAATCCTGTCGAAGGCGAACTCGGCCAGGGGCCTCGGATTCTTTGGCCCGTGGCGAACCTTCCAACTCGCGATTTCGAAACGCGCGAGGTCTGCAATCCAGGCCGCTTCCGTGCGTCGCCAAATTGGAATAGCGAAGTCCGCGAGCTCATTCGGCACGTGGCGTAGGAATCGGGTCCCGGGGCCGCCGACCGCGAACCAGTCCGCGACGGTGCGTCCGAATGCCTCGCTTCCGATCGCTGCCTTGGTCCGGGCGAGAGCTACGCCGATGACGTGAACGAGCCGGTTCTGCACGAGCTCCCGATAGACTAGCCAGCGCTCGGGCGATCCCAGCAGCTCGAGGTCGGCTGCGCTCGGTTCCCTGTCGAAACAGACGCGCTGCATGGCCTTGGCGCGCTCAGCCAGCATGCGGGGCTCCTGTCGCGCGTCGATAGATTGCCCAGAGCTCGTCGAGCTCTCTGAGAAGCTCGTCGAGCGGTGGCACATTGTTATCTCGCTCGAGCAGCACTGGGACGGGGCCAATCTTCTTCAAGGTATAGGCGAGCAGTGCGTAAACATCGTCCGGTACTGGCTCGCCATGGGTATCGATTCGCAGTCCGTCGTCGCGAACGAAGTGGCCCGCAACATGGAGCTGTACCACACGGTCCGCTGGAATTTTGTCGATGTACGCCTTGGGATCGAAGTCGAAGTTGCGGCTGTTCACGTAGACGTTATTGACGTCCAGAAGCAGCTTCGCATCTGCACGCTCGAGTACCTCGACCACGAAATCGGCTTCCTCCAAACCATCGGCGCACTGCGAGGCGTAGTAGCTCGCGTTCTCCAGCGCCAAGGGCCGGTCGATCGCGTCCCGCAGCTCGATCAATCGCCGAGAGGCGATCCCCGCGGCCTCGTCGGTAAAGGGAAGCGGAAGCAAGTCGTGAAAGAAGCGATCGTCCACCGTTCCGAGACAAAGATGCTCGCTATGCCAGGGGACCTCCAGGTCCGATAGGAGCTCTCGAAGCTCTGCCGTGTAACCAGGGTCGAAGGGGTCTGGCGAACCCAAGCAGGCGCTGAGTCCGTGGGTTACAATCGGCCAGTCCTGCCGCGCCGAATCGAGCATTTCCTCGTACCGGCCGCCGCGGTTCAAATAGTTCTCCGGGTGGATCTCCAACCACGACACGGTGGCAGGGTTTCGCTCCAAGAGCTCGGTCGCTAGGTCGTAACGCAGACCGAGGCCGATTCCGTCGATGCTTCGAGTCATCTCAGTTCATATCAAAAAGAAGCCGCGGCGACCCGTGCCGCCGCGGCTCCAAGCACCATACCGCGCGAGTGTTGGCGGTGTGGTCGAGCTGTTCTACTTCTCGCCGCCGCAGCTGCCTTCGCCACAGGACGCCTCGGCGGCCTGGCCTTCCTTCATCGCGCCGCTGCAGGATCCTTCGCCGCAAGAAGCTTCGGCCGCGCCAGCTTCAGCCGCGGCAGCGGTCTCGGCGCCGGTCGTCGACTCGGCGGCTTCTGGGCCATCGTCCGACTTGCATCCGGCGGTCACGCTGAGCGCCGCAGTCGCCATTGCGATGATCGTGTGCTTGAGTGCTGAGTTCATGTTTGTCTACCCTCATTGTGTATGTAAGCGCATCGGGAGCATCCAGAGAGGTCCCGGGTGATGCAACGCGGCGTCAGGGACCAATCCCTTACCCCCGCTTTCCCCACAGGCACGCTAGCTAAATCGATTGTGTCTAGCAATCCGAATCCCAAGCGTGCGTCATGATGCAGATACGCTTGTGACACCGAGATGTTTCACCTGAAGCTCGATTCCAAGGCAGTCCGAATTCGGAGGGAATACACCATGAATTCCGAGGTCTTAGAAGGGTGAGCCCGCGCACCATTCCGTTACATTCGTTGACAACTCCGGCCCCGTCGAGCTCGCGCTGGTGTCGTAAACAGTGCAGCGGGCCCTTCGAGACCGTCAGCGGCGTCAACGCCGAATCGTCTCGATGATCCGGCTCCGCATCGGCGGAGGCCGCTTGCCGATTCGAAAACATCCGGCAATTCGCTGGGCGCCCGGGCTCAGCAAACCCTTCCGCGACGCGTAGAGCGTGGCGAGCAGAATCTCCCGAGCGGACTCGGTTACCAACTCGAGCGTGCAGTCGGATTCCAGCACCTGAGTCGACTGAGTCTTCCGCGCGGCGACGTCCTGCGCCGAGTCCCATCGATGCATGACCGAGCTCGAGTGGGTCGATGCCCGTGATGAAGCCATTGCATGGCGAGACGATCGTCGAGCGATGTCGCGCCAGCGGGAGCTCGCTCGGCGTGTCGACGAAGGCTGGGTCGCCGCCTTGCGCTTCGACGATACGCCGCATTTTTTCGAGTGCGTTTCCATTGGCCACTACCTGGTCGATTCGTCGCAGTGCATCAGCTTCCGTCGCGCTGATTCGGGCTATGCGAAGCATCTCGGCCACCAAAGTATAGGTGAGCTCCCTGAGATCATCGGGCCCGCGACCGTGAAGAATCTCCAAAGCCTCGGCCGTTTCGAGCGCGTTGCCAATCGTGAATCCGATGGGGCTGCTCATGTCGGTCAGCACCGCGGAGACGCGCTTCCCTGCGAGTCGGCCCACTCGGACGAGGCTACCCGCGAGCTCCCTGGCAGCCGACTCGGTCCGCATGAACGCCCCACGGCCGACCTTGACGTCGAGCACCAGCGCGTCGATGCCTTCGGCAAGCTTCTTGGAAAGAATGCTCGAGGTGATTAACGGAATCGATTCCACGGTGCCCGTCACGTCGCGCAGGGCATACAAGCGCTTGTCCGCCGGGGCTAGGTCGCCGGTTTGTCCGATGAGCGCACACCCGAGTTTCCGAAGTTGCGCACGAAACTCACGAATCGAAAGGTCGACGCGAAAGCCAGGAATGGCTTCGAGCTTGTCGAGCGTGCCTCCCGTGTGACCGAGACCCCTTCCGCTCATCATGGGTACGGCGAGGCCACACGCGGCCGCGATCGGTGCAAGGCAGATGCTGACTTTGTCCCCAACACCGCCGGTGGAGTGTTTGTCCACCTTCGGGCTCCGAATCGAATCGAGGTTGACGACTTTTCCACTGTCTCGCATCGCGAGCGTCATCGCCATGGTTTCGTCGAAATCCATGCCCTCGAAGTAGACGGCCATCGCGAATGCGCTCATCTGATAGTCGGCGACGGTCCCGTCCATGAAACCAGAGATTAGGCCCTCAATTTCTTCATGGGTGAGCCGTCCACCTTCGCGCTTGCGAACGATCAGCTCCGATACGCTCGTCGTTCGTTTCGTTTGCTTCATCGTCAGGGTCGATTGCGTCGATTGCGTCGAGCGCGCTTGCGCGGCTGCCCGTGGCGTTCCTTCTCGTCGCCGCGCCGTCCCTTCGAGCTGCGATGCTTCTTGCCCGGCGCTGAGTCCTGTGGCTTCTCGCCGCTGATGGCTCGGCTCGGTGCGCGACCCTGCCTGCGGCGCACCTCAGTCGGTGCTTTCGCAGGCTGATGTTTCAGCAGAGAGCCGATGACGTCGCGGCCCTGAACATTCGCGTCCTCGATCCGTACGGTGACGGGATCATTCATCGTGAAGAGCTTCGAAGTTCGCGCGCCAATCAAGCGGATGCCGAGGTCATCTGGCTCGTACGTGTCGTCGAGTTGTTCGAATGGAAGCAAGACGCTCACGAAGGGGTCTTCAATCTGAACGTAGATCCCAAACGGGGCGAACCCAGAAATCCGCCCGTCGAGCTCCTCTCCTATGTGAGCTTGCATGTAGATCGTGCGATAGACGTCCATGACGTCACGTTCCACGATCATCGCACGTCGTTCAGAGTCACTGGCTTGCGCCGCGAGGCGTTGCAGGCGAGGTCGAAGCGAAGCGGAATCGAGATTCTCGTGGCGAATCATGCTCCGAAGGATGCGATGCACCATCAAGTCGGGATAGCGTCGGATCGGAGATGTGAAGTGTAGATAGTCCTTGGCTGCCAAAGCGAAGTGACCAGCCGTCGGATCGGTGTCGTAGATCGCCTGCTGCATCGCTCGCAGGAGCAAGTATCGGAGGAGGGGTGCTTCGTCCGTCCCTTCGATTCTTCGAAGGAAACGGCTCAGCTGCTTGGGCGTCGACGCCGACTCCTCTTCGAGCTCATAGCCAAAGGATTTTGCAACCTGGCAGAACATGGAGATGCGCTCTGGATCCGGCTTCCCGTGTACCCGGAACACCCCGGGTGCAGCGTGCCGCTTGATGTGCGCCGCTACGGTTTCGTTCGTCACCAGCATCATGTCTTCGACGATGCGATAAGCCTGTCGAACACCCGGATCCTTTCGCGATTGAACGATTGCCTTCGGTTCTCCGTGCTCGTCGAGGACGATTTTCCCTTCAGGAAGATCGAAATCGAGTGCGCCGCGCTTGGCCCGTCGCGATCGAAGGCGCTGCGATAGGTCGAGCAAAATCTTCAATGTTTCGATTCGTTTCTCGGCTGTTGGCTGCTGCGGGCCTTCCTTCGTGAGTCCGAGTGCTCGAGCCACGCCTTCGTAGTAGAGTTTTCCATGCGACCGCATCACGGCTTCGAAAATGCGGTGCGATGATACGTGTCCCTTTTCATCGATCTGCATTTCGACCGCCATACACAAGCGATCTCGGTTCGGCACGAGCGAGGCGAGATTGGTCGAAAGCTCGGGAGGGAGCATGGGGATCGCACGGTCGGGTAGGTACACACTGGTTCCGCGGCTAATCGCTTCGCGGTCCATGGCGCTTCCCTCGGTGACGTAGTGCGATACATCGGCGATGGCTACGATGAGATGAAATCCACCCCCGTCTCGCTCGACCCATATCGCATCGTCATGATCACGCGCAGTCTCGGGGTCAATCGTGACCAAGTCGAGCTCCCGAAGGTCTTCTCGATCTCCTGCGACGTCCCGATCGACGCGTGCGGGCAAGGCGGCCGCCTCGTGCTCGACTTCGTCGGGAAAGGCTTCTCGAATGCCGTCGCGAATCTTGATCTTCTCGACTTCGATCCGAGCCACACCTTGGGCGCCCAGCACCTCGAGGATGCGCACCTCTGGTCGGTCGTCGCGGCGCTGCGGAAATGTCACGATCTCGGCCAGAATCACGTCGCTCTTGCGAGCGGACTTCGGAATCTTTCCGACCACGCGCATCGGTGAGCGGAGACGGTCGTCGTCGGGCTCGAAGCTCATCCCGCGGCCCCTCGGCTGAAGCATGCCGGTGACCTCTTTGACCCGGCGCTCGACGATGCCCACGATCTGCCCGTCCCGACCCTTGGGCGAGGGTCGAGCACGGATTTGGACGGTGTCTCCATGCAGCGCGGGTCCCACGGCATCGGGCGGAATGAACACGTCGGGGCTACCGTCATACACGTTGACGAAACCGTAGCCCTGTCGGGTCATCGTCAGGCGGCCTTCGATGACGGGACTCAGGGGAGAAGCCAGCACTTCCCGCTCTTTGGCATCGCGTCCACGGCCCCGTGTAGTCTTGGCCCTTTCGCGTCCGCGCTTCTCGTCGCTCGAGGGTTCGAGGGCGCGGAAGCGCAATCCCGGAAGCTCACGAACGAGGTTTTCGTCCGACAGCAACAGGAGGCGCCGGATGACTTCGTCTTTGTACTTTCGCGGAACATCGAGTCGTCCGCAGAGCTCGCCTACGTGCATGGCGCGAGGAGCGTGCGTCCGCAGTGCTTCTAGGATCTGGTCTTTTTCAGGAATGTCTTCGTTCATCATTTCTATCGGAGGGCATGAACCCCGCCGTCGTCGGATCCGAAATAGAGTGTTCCATCGGCTCCAATCTCTACGGTCGAGTCGACGTCCTGCCCGACGTTGTATCGCCAGAGCACGGAACCGTTTGGGTCGATGCAGTAGAGGAAGTTGTCTTGTGAGCCCACGTAGATGCGACCATCCGCGTCGATGCGGGCCGAGGCTCGTACTCGGCCTCCAGTAGCGACCTTCCATCGGATGGCGCCGGATGGGGTTATGGCATAGACGTTCCCATCATACGAGCCGACGATGACGGTGCCGTCTCGGGCGATTGCCGGGGTAGCGCGCACCTCGTCACCGGTCTTGAATTTCCAGCGAAGCGCGCCGGACTCGTCGACCTGCGCGATCTCACCTCGGCCCGTGCCCGCGTAGATCCACCCCTCGTCGTCGACCGAGGCTGCGCCCTCGATGGCGCCGCCGAGCGCGAGGGTCCAGGACACGGAGCCGTCGGGTCGAAGCGCAATGAGCGACCCTTCCGTCGTGCCGATGATGATCATGCGTGCCGGGTGGATGACCGGGGCGGTCCGCACGTGATCGGCGGTGGGTTTGTGCCAGTGCAATCGACCCAACAGGTCTACGGCATAGGCTCCGTTCGCCACCACGTAGATGCGTCCGTCCGGGCCGAGCGTCGCCGACGCATCGACCACGTCCTCGAGCGGAAGCTTCCAGCGAGGTTGGCCCTCGAGCGACAACGACACGAGCTCGCGGCGGTGGGTTCCAAAAACCACCGACGACCCGACGAGCAATGCGCTCGGATAGATCTTCTGTCCGGCCGCGTAGCGCCACTTCAACGAGCCATCCGGGTTCAAGGCGACGAACTGCCCGTCGAGAGAGCCCACGTATACGGTCCCGTCGTGCCCGGCGACAGGCGAAGCGAAGACCCGCGCTCCGGTTTGATAAGTCCAGGCGTGAGAGGGCTGCTGCGACGGGCCGCGGTGCTCACTGCGCCCGGTGTGGGCAGCGTCTCCCATGAATCCGTTGGCACTCCGCGGTGGGATGCCCGGTTTGGCCGGGTCGGGTGTTGCAGGCGCGCTGGCGAGCTCGGAGAGCACCTCTTCGACGAAGCGACACCTTCCTTCGTGGCAAATCCGGTCCCCACGGCACTCGGTATCCGACATGCAGGGGGTCGATGGTCTCGAACGCGCGCCGCTACAGGCGGAGATCAAGACGCACGTGGCGATTACCAAGAAGAGTTGCGGAGATTCGCGCAAGGCGCCGGGACTATACCATCGCCGATCCATCGTCCTAATCGGCTTGCTCACCAGGTGAGGAGCCTGACCTCGCTCCCTTTTTGCAGAGCGATTTGGCGGCCGTTGGGGCTCAGTGCGATAGCCCGGATTGCGCCGGGTACCGCGTCCCAGCCTTCGGGGCGCAACCAGAGCCCCGCTCCCCCCTTGCGCCAATCGCGAACTACGATTCCCTCGGCATGTGGAATCACATACCGCGATCCATCGGGTGTGATCCGCGCGCCCCTGACCGGAGAAGGGAGTGGGCTGTTGATGCTGAGGTCGATGGGAGCTCCCGCGGGCCTGGCAAATGCATCGAGGGGAACGACACGAAGCAAGTCACCGGAAGCAGCAACCAGGCCCTGAGGAGCCCAGCCCAGCACGGCCCATTCGAACGCAGACGCAGGGCGGTCGATCGGCGTCTTGCAGGGCACTCGGCCGGAGCGACGCTCGATCGGAACCCGATGCGTTTGCTTGCCGCCGGTCGGACCCACCTCCGCTTCGAAGCCCGCGCAGGTCGCGCGGACGCTTCTCACCGCATAGCGACCACTGGGATCTCGGGCAGGTGGCATGATCTCCGCCTCGGAGAGCTGCGTCTTGGTTCCGGAGCTGATCTGAACCGTGTGAGGAGATCTTCCGTCGACGATCAGGGTGTCGTCGTCTCGAAAGTGGAGCGACGCCAAGGCGCCTTCATTGTCGATTGTGCGCCAAACCGCGCTCCCATCGCCCTTCGCGGCTCGCCAGGCTGCGCGCACGCGCGCACGCTCTTCCTCGTTCGGTTCGGTCGCAGTCTGCTCCCACCAGCGTTGAGTTTCGAGTGCCTGCACGAAGCTGCCACGCCGAATTGCGGCGGTCGTAGCCACTGCCACCGCGCGTGCGGTCGCTGGCGAACGCTGGCATTGCAGGCCTTCGGTGCCGGACAGCCCAATACGGGCTGCCCCGCTCTCACGGCAAAGCGCGACGAACGCTTCGAGGACGGCGTCTGCTTGCTTGGCAGCTCCTGCGAGGTCCGAGTCGAGAGACTCCCAGGCGCTGTTCGCAATGGCTTGGAGCGTGGCTTCTGGCTGAGACGGATCCCTTGCAAAGCCTCCGGGCCTGTTCAGCCAAGCCAAGGGAATTGCGTCCTCGTTGATTCGAACGTTGGCGACGACGTCCTCGTAACCGTCGGCATCCCGATCTTCCACGACGATTTCCACCTCGATGGGCGCCGTCGAGCCATCATTGGGTGGCAAGACAGTGATCCGCTCGCGAACCCGTGGCTGAGCTTCGACCGTGAGGAGCCAGAGGTTCGTTCGCTTTCCGGTCTCACAGCTATGATCGATGCGAGCCACGACGAGCGAGGCCGAAACTTGATTGATCTCGGCCACGGGCCCGACGCAGTGGCTGGGCACCAGGAACGAATCCACCTGGCGGGTAGCGACGTCTAGGCCGCGTGGATAGGCAGCCTGGACGCGCACTTCCTCGGGCGCCGCCGAGATGACGAGGGCGTCGATGGGCTCGGTTCCGTCCAAATCCACCCGCAGCGCGGCCAGTGCATATCCGGATTGAAGAACGAGGGTCGATTCGGCGATCGGCACCTCGACCTGATTCGCGCCAAACGTTTGGCCCACGGGAAGCTCGTGCGGTTCATCGACCGACTCCTCCGCACCTTGGGGCTCGGGAGCCCCCGCGTCTTCGAGGCCGAATGGCACTTGCTTGCGTCCGGAACACGCGCTGAGAATCGCTGCAGCGAGGACCAGGAGCATCAAGGCTACCAGCGGCTGGGATCGCCCGGAAGTCATGCGCTCGGATTAGCATGCGTTCGGGCGCGGAGCCCCAAAAGCGTCAGTAGGGACCGGGTACGCAAATCGCGTCTCTCTCTTCGAGGGCACAGGACGCAAGCCCGGCGGGACAGAGCCCGCCAGGGCCGAGGCAGCGGAATCCCGATTGGCAGTCTTCATCGAAGTCGCAAGGATCGAAGCAGATCAGGGTGTCGTCGATGCCGCCAGCGAGGCTGGAAGGATAGCAACTTCCAAAGCGGCCTACCCAGGCTCTGGGGCAGTCGGGGGAAACGGCGCCTTGGGTTTCACAGGTGAGCGTGCAGATCGAGTTCGCATAGGTGAAACCAGCAAAATCGACCGCGAGCTCCTCACAGAGCGTCGCAGTCTCGACGCACTCGTCGATCGTGAAGCACGCATCGTAGACCGGAATGATGAGCACGCTTTCGTCGGCGCAGCCTGCGGCCGCTGCGCAGATCGTCGCGGACAGGATCGACATCTTCAAGCGGCAAACCATCACGTCAATTCAACCAATCAGGGCGGTCGTTGCGGCCGCCTTGCACGAGATCGAGGGAGCCCTTCTTCTTCCGCTTTGACCCTCGTCGTCGGCGTGGAGGCCGGCGCAGCCATTCGATGAATGCCATGCCGCCACCGATGGCGCCGACATCAGCCGCAAGAGCCACGGCGTCGCCCGAGGTCATGAACAACAAGGCGCTCAGGGCGAGCACGAGGTAGATGATGTGCACCGGCTTCATGTCGATGACGCCGAACAAGCTCATCCGGCCCTGACCTCTGTACGACCAGGCGAACGCGGCGATCGAGCCGAGAAGAATTGCCTGTGCGCCGTACAGGGCCCGCGGGTTCGGGACCAGTAGGCCCACGATGAGCGCCAAGGCGGCAGATGCGAGCGCAGCAACGACGCAGAGCTGGACCGTCCGCTTCTCTCCAAAGCGCTGCTCGAACGGAGCGAGCATCCACCAGAGAAACACCAGGGAAATCAGCATGGAGAACACGGCTTGCGGACCCGTAGGGAAGGCGAGAACGTGTGTGGCGAGCTGCCAAAGAGTGGCGACCCCTAGGTGAGCCGTGTCGAGGGCCAGAATCTCGAAGATCGGCACACCCGCCCAGTTTTGGAGGAGGATCTGGAAGATCCAAGCCCCGAAAAGCGCGATGAGCAGCTTCTTCACGAACGGGGTCAGTGGCGGAAAACGAAACACGGTGATGGTCTAGCTATCGTCAGGCAGGTTCGCAAGGGATGGCGCTAAGGGCAAATCGGACCCGCGTCCCTGGTTTGGAAGTCCACGGTGCCAACATCCAAGAGAAGCTGGGTGCCGCCGTCGACTGGGGTGATCGTGTTGATCTCGATGGGTGAGCAGTCGACGATGAACTTCAGGTCCGTGACGGCCCGCCAGCGCGACTTGTATGCCCCGCTGAGCGTGTTCTCGAGGATCGTGCCGGTGCCGTCACATCGGTTTCGGGTGACGAGCATCGTGTCGATGTAAGCACCTCCGTCGATGACCACGGCATTGGCGTCGTCCTCCGCCTCGCACCTGAGAAGGAACTCAGGAGGGGACCAGAACTGCAGCTCCTCGTCGTCGATGATGGCTAGCTCGACCAGGCCGATATTCGAGCAGGTTTCGATCGTCGGGTCCACGCCGTCGACGAGCCAACGCCCACGAACGTGCACCTCGCAGCCCGAGGGATTGAACCGCACGTCCTCGACGCAGCCGAACGACACCGCGCCCACCAGGAGCGCCAGAACGAAAACCAGTGTCGAATCCCTCATCGGCCGCAAGCCTAACGCGCCACAAAATGCAGTCAATTCGAGAGTTGACAGACTATTTTCCATGCTTAGCTTGGCTCCATCGTCGGAACAACCTCGCGGCGCGATGGTGGCGCTCGGGTGTGATCCGACTTGACCGGACCTGCGCAGGCAGGTCGACGGAGGAGTTCATCATGTTGGTTCGTTGGGATCCATTTGAAGAGATGAATCGCCTTCATGACCACTTCTTCAGTGGCAGGGGGCTTGCGAAACAGGCATTTCAAGTCGCGGTCGACATCCGCGAAGAGGACGATGCATTTTTCGTCGATGCCGAAGTGCCCGGCTTGGGCGCGGACGACGTTCAAATCGACGTCGAGAAAAACGTTCTCACCATTCGTGGTGAGCGTAAAATCGAGAAGGAGGAGAGCGAAGGAACCTATCGTCGCGTCGAGCGACAGTACGGAAGCTTCACTCGCTCCTTCACACTTCCGGAAACGGTCGATGCTGACAAGATCAGCGCAGATCTGAAGGACGGCGTGCTCGCATTGCGACTTCCCAAGAAGGAAGCTCCGAGTCCGCGCAGCATTTCCGTCAAGACGTCGAAGTAGGCGGAGAGGCACCTCCCCAGCGGCCCCGTCTACGGACCGGGCCGCTCGTTGGGCTCTAGCTGAACACTTCGTCGACCAGGAGCTTCTGTTCGAGCTTGTGCGAGGCGCCCGAGCCCGTCGCAGGGCTAGCGCTTTCAGGGCGGGCGATGCAGCGCAGCGGCTGTTCGTTTCCGAGAATCTCGGGAAGCCGCGCGCGCATGAAATACCATGCACCCATGTTCCACGGTTCCTCCTGGACCCAGACCAAGTCGACTGCTTGGGGATATGGAGCCAGGCGCTTCTGAAGCTCGCTCGCGCGCAGCGGATAGAGTTGCTCCACACGAAGGATTCCGATGTCGTCGACTTCGTCCCGCTCTCGGCGTTCGAGGAGGTCGTAGTAGATCTTTCCGGTACACATGACGAGGCGGCGGACCCTGCTCGGGTCAATCGAGGAATCGTCGGGGATGATCCGTTGGAAGGTGCCCTCCGCGAGCTCGTCCATCGTGCTGATCGCGCGGCGATGTCGCAGCAGGCTCTTGGGGCTCATTACGACGAGCGGCTTGCGCCAGGGCCGGAGCACCTGCCTGCGAAGGCAGTGGAAGAGTTGTGCGGGTGTCGTGAGATTGACGATCTGCATGTTGTCTTCGGCGCAGAGCAAGAGAAAGCGTTCGAGTCTCGCGCTCGAATGCTCGGGCCCCTGACCCTCCATCCCGTGTGGCAGGAGCATCACGAGGCCGCTCAAACGGTGCCATTTGTCCTCGGATGATGAAATGAACTGATCGACGATCACCTGCGCGGTGTTCACGAAGTCACCGAACTGCGCTTCCCAGCAGACGAGAGCATCGGGCGAGTCGAGCGAGTAGCCCCACTCGAAGCCCAGCACGCCCGCTTCGGAAAGCGAGCTATCGTAGATTTCCAGATGCGCCTGGTCGGGGCTCAGATGACCGAGCCGCGTGTACCGGCGGCCGGTTTTCGAATCGAAGATCACCGCATGGCGATGACTGAAAGTTCCGCGGCGGACGTCCTGGCCCGTCAAGCGGCAACGGACGCCTTCGAGCAGAAGGCTGGCGAAAGCCAGGTTCTCCGCCGTGCCCCAATCGACGCCCTCGCCGGTTTCCATGACCTTCCGTTGCTTGTCGAGAACGAAGCGCTCGATTCTGGGATGGGGCGTGAACCAATCGGGGTAGCTCGTCAGCTTATCGAGCGCGTCGTCGAGCCGTTCACGCGGGAAACGCGTGTCGGCGTCGGGGACATCCAGGTCGCTGCCGCCTCGATACTCGGTCCACAGCCCCAGCATCGAGGCCGGGATGAGGTTGTAGTTTCCGTTCTTGCGGGTGTCTTCTAGGGCGTTCTCGAGCTCTTGCTGGCGTTGGACCTTGATCTCTTCGGCCTGTTCGAGCGTGAGCTTACCGGTCTTGACCAGGTGTTCGATGTACACCTCCCGCACTGTCTTCTTCCGGTCGATGGCCGCATACATTTCGGGTTGCGTGAATCGCGGCTCGTCCCCCTCGTTGTGCCCGTACTTCCGGTAACAGAACAGGTCGAGGACGACGTCTGCGTGGAACCGTTGACGATATTCTGCGGACAGCGTAACCGCTTGCGCCACAGCCTCCGGATCCTCGCCGTTTACGTGGAATACCGGACAGCGAAGCATCCGCGTGATGTCCGTACAATACGAGCTCGATCGGGAGTCCTCGGGGTTGGTCGTGAAGCCGATCTGGTTGTTGATGACCACATGGACGGTCCCGCCCGTTTCATAAGCTTGCAAGCGACTGAGATTCAGCGTCTCCGCGACGACACCCTGACCGACGAAAGCGGCATCACCGTGAATCAAGAGCGGAAGCACCGAAATCCGCTCGACGTCGTTCTTGCGGTCTTGCTTCGCGCGAACTCGACCTTCGACCACGGGGTTGACCCACTCGAGATGACTCGGGTTGAACGCCAAAGTCATGTGGATGTCGTTGCCGCTGACAGTCTTGCGGTCGAGTGAGTAACCGAGGTGGTACTTGACGTCGCCTCGGCCGACGTATTTCTCGGGGTCGTCGTCATCGAAACCGGCAAAGATCTGGCGAACGTTCATCTCCATGATGTTCACCATCACGTTGAGACGTCCTCGATGCGCCATACCGATGACGATCTCCTCGACTCCCAGCTCCGATGCGCGCTCGGTGAGAATGTCGAGCATCGGAATCACGCTCTCACCGCCTTCGAGGGAGAAACGCTTCGCGCCCGTGTACTTCGTGTGCAGGAACTGCTCGAATATCTCGGCGTCCGTGAGCTTGGTCAGGATGCGGAGCTGCTGTTCGCGGCTGAGGTCGATGTGGTTTCCAGTGAGCTCCATCCGATCACGGAGCCAATCCCGTGCCTCCTGGTTCTCGAGCGATGTGAACTCGACCCCGATGGTTCGCGCGTACGTATCCTTCAGGCGCTCCAACACCGCGCGAAGGCGCTCGGTCGGCGGACCTGCCAAGTCACCCGTCGAGAAGATCGTGTCCGGATCGACGTGGGCCAGCCCGTATCTCTTCAGGAGCAACTCGTCGCCGGGGGGCTTGCGATGCAGGCCCAGAGGATCGAGGTCAGCGAAGAGATGCCCGCGCACTCGGTACGCGTTGATGAGCGCGGACAGGCGTGCTTGGAGCTCGTTGGCTGCGAGAACCTCGGCGGATGGCGGAAACGATGCACGCTCTTCGCCAATGACGGGAGCCAATGTGGTCTCTGCGGTCGGTGGTAAGAACACCGAGTTGCGCACGCCTTCCGCGTTGTTGAGCTCGGAAGGTAGCGCCGGGGCCCTCGCTGCAGAGCCATTGCCTTCCGTTGGCTGTCGTGCGGCACCGAGCTGGCCAGCAGCAGTGATCGGCGCGAGCACCGTCCCTGCGCTCGAGATCTGAGGTAGCTCGTTGGGAGCTAGGCTTTCGAAGTACGTTCGCCAAGCTTCGTCAACGGCAAGAGGGTTGTCGACCCACTTGAGAAACTGTTCCTCGACCAGTCCTTGGTTTACACCGAATTCTGAGATCATCTCCGAGTCGTGGCTCCAAACACCCCGGTCGCCGGTCAAGCCTAACCCGTCCGATTCCGACGTGCTAGCGAGCGCCTGGTTGCGTTGAGCCAGTTGCCCCATGATTGGGGCGATGTCCAGGATCTTCGTCATTCTATCGGGCTTGCTCGGTTTCGCCGCCGTCGCTTTGGGCGCGTTTGGAGCGCACGGGCTGCGATCACGTCTCGATGCGCTGCCAGATGGTGTGAAGCGCTTGGACTGGTGGAACACCGCTGCGCACTATCAGCTGAGTCATGCGCTGGCGCTCGCGGTCGCCGCATGGCTGGTGCATCGGGGCGCGGGCACGTCGGCGTTGGTCGCCGGTTGGTCGTTCGTCGGCGGCGTTGCGCTATTCAGCGGCAGTCTCTACCTGATGACCATCACCGGCCAGACGAAGCTCGGCGCGATCACTCCTCTCGGTGGCCTGCTCTTCTTGATCGGTTGGGGAGCGATAGTCGTTGCAGGTTGGCGACTCGGCCCAGGCAACTAGCGTTGCTGCTGAGCCCGAATCTGCTCTTGTAGCTGCCGCATGACCTCGGGTGGAAGCTGCGGCTGCTGCTCGCCTCCTGGGACCGGGCTCGGCATGGCGGGTGGCGGGGCCGCCGCGGCTTCCGGCTGATTGAACGCCGTCGCGCTCGGCTGCAGTCGGTCCGCCAGGTAGGTCGAAACGAGATAGAGCGTATCGTTGCCCTGTCGTCGGAGATAGACCTCCCCTGATTCACGGGTGCTGTCACCCAACTCGAGCACGATTGGGTTCTCATCCGTGGCGAGAGTCAGGGTCACCGTCGCCCCGGGCTCGGTGAGCCCAGCCCTCGCCGGAGAGATCTCATCCGTTGCGAAATCGGATGCGGTCAGTCTCGCCGCGGTCGCGACGACCCCGTTGACCTGCTTTGGATCGAATTCGCCGAGGGCTTTCCGGCCTTCGACGATGATCCACCCCTGGCCGTCCCTTTGGAACTGAAAGGTGCCATTGGGACTCGCGAACCGAATCGACTGCACGTCGTCGACCTCCACGTTGACCACTCTGCGGTCGCGCCAGGCTTTGAGCTCTCTGTCGAATGCGTAGCGAAGCGAGCCGCTCGCACCGAAGACCTCATCCCGATCACCGACGCGCACCATCGTCATGCCATTGCCGTACTTGCCGATTCTGAGCTCGGTGAGGACGTCGTCACCGGCCTTGACGATCACGCGGACGGCGCTCGCTTCGTCGACTTGGAGGCGGGCGTAGTTCTCATGCCGAGTAGCCACCACGCGCTTGATTCGGAGATCGGCCAGACGATTGAGCGCGGATTCGACGTTCGTCTGGTCTGCGGCCGCATCGAGCGGAGCCGACACACGCCACGCTCCATCGGACTTCGACAAGACCACCGGCTCGTGTCCAGGTCGGATCACCTCGAGAGACGTGATCGCCTCCTTGTCGAGCTCGACCGAGGGAAGCTCTTCGGAGTCCCTGGGCTGCTCATTCCGGCCACGCATCGCCCAGAAGGTCAGGCCGAGCAAGAGGCAAAACGCCACTGCTCCAATCGCGATACGGTTCTTGCGCCAATCCATTGCGAGTCGTTCCCTTCGCTAGAGTTGGAGGGTCTGCTTCTTGTTCACGCGCCGTCGCCATCGGAAGAGACCGAACAACGCAACCAGGAATGGAATTCCGAGCGTGTTGAGCCATCTGTAGGCCCGCTTCTTGGCATCCCAGGATTCGATCGCAGCTTTGCGGGTCGTCAAAGCCGACTCGACGCCGGCTTCGTCGCCTTCCTCTGCGGCCGCGAGAGCCGTGTCTTCGGCCGCCAGCACGGAATCCGGAATGTCGAGCGCGGGCTCCTCCGTCGTCTTGGCGCGAATCGCGATCAAATCCGAATCCGCCGCGAGCCAATCGATGGCATTGAGCGCAAGCGCAAGCGCTGCGTTCATCTGCACGTCATCCTGCTGTGTCCGCGGAGGCATGAAGCTGTCTTCGAGGAACGTGCTCGTTCCCGTCACGAGGACACGGACGTCGTTCTCAGCGACCGGCGGCGTGTGAATCGCGCTAGGCTCCGCTTCGTCGATCGGCGCTGAATATGCCGATGGTAGCTTTCCTTCGATCGCGACCATCAAGGTGAAGGGGCCGGCATCCGAGCTCATCGACCAATCGCGTGGATTGCGGGGCTCGAGCGAGATCGTGGGCCCCGACATCGTCCAAGAGTCCTGCGAAGAGCTGGCGAGGACCGTGAGCGTAACGCCATCCGGAGCTTCGCCGAGCTCGATCGGGGCCACGAACGGCAACATGGGTGACGCCAGGCGGAACATCACGGGATGATCCATTTGCTCTTGCTCGAGCTGTAGCACCGGGATCGGCGGGTAGGGCACCAGGACCTGCAGACCCATCGGGCCGCGCATCGGGGCGCGGCTGCATTGTGCGTCGGCTACGAGCTTCGACGACAGCTTCACACCCCAGGATCCGAGCAGCCCGTCGAGCCTGGCTTCCACCGGACGCGCCGATGGACCCACCTGGCCGGCAAGGTCGATGGCAAGAGCGCCGCCAAAGACGCCGAGAGAGCCTCCGCGAACGACGTACTGGTCGATCCGGCGCAGCTCTTCGTCACTGAAAGGCGCTTGAGGACCGATGATCAACAAGGCCGCGAGATTCGGATCGATCTCCTGAGTCGCGTCGACGTCCTGGATGTCGTAGAGCTTGAGCACCGATTGCAAGGTGGTCAGACCTTGTTCGAGGCTCGGGCCGCCGTGTCCGCTGACGATGCCGATTGGCTTGCGTTCACCGACCAGCTCCTTGATAGCCGAGGTGATGATGTACTCGAGACCCGTGGTGTCCTGAATCACCGGAATGGTGCGCGTCTGGTCCAGGTAGCTCAGAACCATTCCGCGGTAGCCCTCGACTACGGCAACCTGGTCTTCCTCGATCTTCTGGTGCGCAACGGGCTGCACGCCATCCGCGCGCGCGGCTTGTTGCTTGGCCTCGTCATCGGGGTTGACGAAACGAACCCGGATCTTCCCGTTCGAAGCGGCGGCATATTCCGAAAGAAGGTCGCGAACCTGGCGCTCGGTGGCATTGAACGGTGGAGGCAGGTTCTCGGTGAAATACGCGGTCACCTCGAGTCGGTCATCCAGATTGGCCGCGACCCGTTCGGATCCATCCGCGAGCGAGAAGAGCCTGTTCCGCGTGAGGTCCACGCGCGCTGACGGCAGGTACGCCGCTAGGACGTTCAGAAGAATGAGGATGCCGCCCACGACCGAAAGAAACAGCATCGACTCGCTGGCAGCGCGTTTTTGGACTTTAGACGACATCGTTCAGCTCCACCGCCTCGATTCCAATGCCCGAAACGCAAGCGCCAGCGCAAACACGGCCACGGAGACGAAGAAGAGCACATCTCGTAGATCGATCACGCCCCGGGCCATGCTCTGGAAATGATGATCGAACGACAGCCACTCGAGCGCGGACGCCGCGTTCGTCGGCAGGAGCGCCAAGAACTTATCGAGCACCCAGAAGAAGACGCTGAGCGTCAGCGCAACGAACAGGGCGATCAGCTGATTGCTCGTCCAACTCGATGCCATCAATCCGATGGCTAGCACGGCGGAGCCCTGTAAGAGCAAGCCGAGATAGCCGCTCAAGACCGGACCCCAATCCAAGTCGCCCAGTGTGGATACGCTCATGGGATAGAAAATGGTGAGCGCCAGAATTACCGCATAGAGGCCGAGCACTCCTATGAACTTGCCGAGAATCACCTGCGCTTCAGTGACGGGCATCGTGATGAGGAGCTCGATCGTGCCAGTGCGCTTCTCTTCGGCGAGGAGTCCCATCGTGAGTGCGGGGAGCGCAAACACCATGATCAATCCAAGCCAGCGGAACATTTCGCGGGCGCTTGCTCGACTGAACAGGAAGAAAGTCTTCCAAAAGAAGAAGCCCAGCGTCAGCATCACGATGCAGATGACGATGTATGCGACCGGCCCATTGAAGTAGCTGCGGAACTGCCGACCGCCGATGGTGAGAACCTGTCTCATGAGTGGACCCCCGAGTTGCCCGTGGTGAGCTGGCGAAAGATGTCTTCGAGGTTTTCTCCGCGCTGCTCGAGGCCGAGGAGAACGA
Source organism: uncultured delta proteobacterium (assembly GCA_963786865.1). Taxonomy (GTDB): domain Bacteria; phylum Myxococcota_A; class Polyangia; order Polyangiales; family Houyiibacteriaceae; genus SG8-38. The sequence goes on from CAWBAV010000016.1 coordinate 268,405, forward strand.
TGTTTGCAGACACAGCCGCATGAAAGATGTTGGCGCGAAGATCCTGATTGCCTTTCGGAACGATCTCGACGACCACTTCGCCCGCGGCGGCGTCCACTTGCTGCTTCACGCTTTGCGCATCGACGATCTCGGAGAACGCGTCGCGGATCGCGGACTCACTCAGACCGTCCCTTCTGATCGTGGCGACGAAACGCGGCTTGCCGGCGCGTGCGGCGAGCTCTTCGGGCGTGTCGTCGGCCACGAGCTGACCTTTGGCGATGATCAGGACGCGCCCGCAAGTGACTTGAACCTCCGCGAGGTTGTGGGTCGAGAGAATGACCGTGCGCTCACGACCGATCTCACGAATGAGCTGGCGAATCTCCGAGGCCTGATTGGGATCCAAGCCGCTCATCGGCTCGTCGAGTATCAGCACGGGCGGCTCGTGGATGAGGGCCTGCGCAAGGCCCACGCGCTGCCGATAACCCTTCGAAAGCTCGCCGATGCTCTTGCCGACGACGTCGCCCAGGCTGGTCTCTTCGACCACCCGCCGGAGCCTTGCGTGCAGACCCGCGCCCTGGAGTCCTCGCATCTTCCCGACGAACTCGAGGTACTCGAGCACCAGCATCTCGGTGTAAAGAGGAGTGCTTTCGGGCAGGTAGCCGATCGCTTCGCGAACCGAAATTGGATCTTCGAAGATGTCGGCACCGGCGACTCGGGCGGTTCCACCGGATGGCGCGATGAAGCAGGTGAGGATCTTCATCGTGGTGGTCTTCCCGGCGCCATTGGGTCCGAGAAAACCGACGACCTCGCCGCGATTCACTTGAAAAGTTGCGTTTTTGAGGGCGGTGACCGGACCGTACAGTTTGGTCAAATCCCGCGCTTCGATCATCACGTCGCTCATACTCTCCCTCGCGAGTGATCCGTTGCGTTCTACGGGGCTGGCGGAGGTTAGCCCCGGCTCTAAGCCTGTCAAGACACCTCTGGCGCCCACAACCGCAAGCCGGACGAGCTTATTCCGCGGCTTCCGTCCGGAAGCTGGGGGAGTCGGGAATGACTCCAATTTTCGGGTGTTTGAGCTTGGAGACTGCCGTGGCACGATCCCAAACATGAGGCCACTGATGGCAGTTCCAGGCCCCATCCAGGGGGTATGGAAGCGCGGGCGCGGTCTGGCGCGGCGGGTGGCCGACCTCTGGCCTCTCACCGCCCTCGGGATGGCGCTGGCCCTGGTGTCCTCGATCGCGCTGGTGAGCTTCGGCTTCAAGAAGCTCGATCTGGTTCTCTTGGTTCTCGGCTATGGCGGCGCGGGGCTGCTGCTGCTCTCGACCATGCTCGTTGCGCTCAGCAGCTCTGTGCTTTGGCTCCGCCTGCGTCGGGCCTCGATCCCCTGGCTGACCTCGACATTCGAGACCGGGGTGCCCTTGCGGACCGGTTTCTCGCTTCCCTCCATCTGGTGGCTTCCCATGGTGCAACTGCGTTGGACTTGGGACTCGCCGGAGGCATCGGTGGACGAGCCTTTTTCCGAGCGCGGGCGCCTGCGCGAGCGGGTGACGTTTCGCAAACGGGGGGTCTTCGAGTCGATTGAGCGGCGGGTGGTCGTCCAAGATGCGTTTGGTTTGGCGCGCATTGCGTTTCGGCATCGGCAATCTGGTCCGATCGAGGTGCTGCCTCATCTCGGAGGAATCCGGCGCCTGCCCGTTCTCACTTCCCTCACGGGCGGCGAGGAGTTCCCACATCCAATGGGTCTCGAAGACGGTGACCGGGTCGAGCTCCGCAGGTACGTGCCCGGCGATTCGGCGCGGTTCATTCATTGGAAGGTCTTTGGCCGCACCCGAACTCTCATGGTGCGCGTGCCCGAGCGAGCGCTGAGTCGAGCCCGCAGGACGGTCGCCTATCTCGTTGCGGGTCCGCATGACGAGGCCGCAGCGGCCGCTGCGCGGGCGGCGATCGAGGAGGAAGCACTGGGCACGGACTGGCAGTTCGCTGCGGATGGCTCACCCAAGGCCACCTCGAACCGCACCGAAGCGCTGCTCAAGGTGATGCGCTCCTCTGGTTTCGTCGGCCGAAGCGCGGCCGGTATGAAGCAATTCCTGGCTGAAGTGGATCCAGCAGGGCCCGCCGCGCTCGTCGTGTTCGCGCCACCCACGATGGGCGACTGGCTCGACGAGATGCGCTCGCTGTCGACGCGACGCCATGGCCGGATACGCGTGGTCATCGCGGTCGACGCGGTTCACGATCCGATCGCTCAGCCCGGTTGGCGCCGTTGGCTTCTCCAGCCCGCGGTCGCGCCGGGAGTCGAACGCGCGGATCTCGAACGCGTGGGGCGAGCGCTGGGCCAGATGCGTTGCGAGGTCGTGATCATCGATCGAGTGAGCGGACGGGTGCTCGGCGATGGGCAGCATCTCGATCGCACGCGGAGAAGAGCAGCGTGACCGCCACCGTCCAAGTCGGCTCGATGGGCCTTCCCCGCACCCTCGCCGAGGTCGGGCGGGGGGCCATTCACGGACTCGCCTGGGGCGTCTTGGTCGCCACCATGGCTCCTTCGGGCTCGGCGCTCGTTGCATTCGCCGGCGGCTTCGGCGGCTGTCTCCTCGGAGCGCAGCTCGCACATACGCGCCTTCGTATTTCGGCGATCTTCGGCGCCGCGCTGGTTCTGCTCGCACTGGTCTTCTGGCTTGGCGCGTCCCTCACGGCTGGATCCTTCCTGGCGGCTGCGCTCGGTCCGGTCGGCGCGCTGCGATTCGCTGGCATGCTCACGGCGCTCCTGGCTGCGCTAGTAGGCAGCGCGGCGATGCGGGCTGGTTCCTCGCGCAAAGCGATCTTCGCGGTATTGGAGCTCCTTCTCGTCGCTGTTGCGTTCGCGCGGCTCTTCATTCCGCACCGCCATGGCGCGATCAACCGCCCATTCTATCTAGCAGACTGGATCATCGCGCTCGGCTGGGACCCGACCTGGCTCTTCCTGTTCATGGGCGGCACGGCCACGGTTCTCGGCTTGGTCTTGCTATTGCGCGAACAGCGCTTCGGCCGAGCCGTTCTCAATTTGGGGGTCATCGGGCTTCTGCTCGCCCTGATCGTCTTGGCCACGCCAATTCTCGGAATGCCGCCTCCGCCGGATGGCGGCGGGGGACTCGGTCTGCGACCCGATCCGTCAGAGGCCGACGCGGGTGAGGGCGAACGACGCGAACGCGGAGGATCCACCAGCAGCGAGCTGGAGTTCCGCAACCGGTACAACACCGGCGGCTCGCGGGTACCGGTTGCCGTCGTCCTCTTTCACGACGACTACTCACCGCCAAGCGGAGTCTACTACTTTCGGCAAGGCGCCTTCAGCCAGTACAACGGGCGGAAGCTCGTGGTTTCCGGCAGGCAGGACATCGACGACGACCTGATCCCGTACTTTCCCACGCGCCGCACCGAAATCCGCAACGCGCCGGCGAACAGCGAGAATCGGGGCCCCCTCGAAACCACCATCGCCCTCATGGCGGACCATACTCAGCCCTTCGCCCTCGAAGCGCCCATCGAGGTGGAGCCGCTCGAGAACCCGTCGCCCAACCGCTTCCGGCGCGTGTACCGCGTGCTGTCCGGCGTCCTCACGGCCGACTACGCATCCATGCTCGACGCCCAATCGGGCTCCCCAGACTGGTCCAAGGAGCAGTGGGCGCACTACACCGAAGCGCCTCCGGATTCACGGTACGGCACCCTTGCGGCGGAGGTGGCCAAGGAGCTTCCCGACGAGCTTGCGAGCAATCCGATCGCGCGCGCGTTCGCTGTGGCTGCGTGGCTCGGCCGCGAAGGAATCTACAGCCTCAAGAACGAGCACAGCGGCGCCGAAGATCCGACGGCGAGCTTCCTCTTCGGCGATCGCACCGGGTACTGCGTGCACTTCGCGCATGCGGCCACCTACCTGATGCGAAGTCTCGGCGTTCCGGCACGCGTGGCTACCGGTTACGCAGTAAGCGAATCCGCGAGGCAGGGAGGTTCATCGCTCCTCTTGTCGGGCGCGGCGTCACATGCCTGGCCCGAGGTCTACATCGATGGCTACGGCTGGGTCGTGCTCGACGTCTATCCCGAGCGCGCGCTCGATCCCCCCGAGCAACCGATGGATGCAGACCTCCAGCGGCTGCTCGGAGAGCTGGCACGCGGCGCTTCTCCGATTCCGTTGTCGGCGACCGATTTGCCCAAGATCAAAGAGCTCGCGCGGCGCATGACCCTGACGGCGGGCGCTTGGCTTTTCGCGCTCGTCGTGGTGGTGCTTTTCGTCCTCTACGTCGTGAAGGTCTGGCGCCGCCTGGCACCGGTCTGGGCGCCGGCTGCCTCCTTGCCCAGGGTGGTCTACCGTGCCGAGCTCGACCGTCTCGGCGAGCTCGCAATTCGACGCACCCCGGGTGAATCCCGAGAGTCCTTCGCGCGCCGCCTCGGAGAGTCGCTTCCTTCGTTTCGCCCGCTGACAGACATCCACGTGGCGGCGGCATTCGGCCGGCACCAGACCGAACCGCGCCGGCTTCGAGACGAGGCGGCCAATCTTCGGCGCGACATACGCAGTAGATTCCCGATCTGGAGGCGTTTCTTGGGGCTGATCACACCCTGGTCTTGGTTACGCTCGAAATGATGCCATCCTTCACCCACGGAGCCAGAAGCTGACATGCAGCAAGCCATTCAGTCCCCTATCGACGACAGCCTGAGCGGCACGCGCGAAGTTGCGGAGCGGCTTGGCGCTCGTCTGAAGGCCGCGATTCGCGGCCGTGACGACGTGGTCGAGCTCGTGCTCATCGCGCTGCTCGCGGATGGGCACGTCCTGCTCGAAGATTACCCGGGCTCCGGCAAGACCACTCTCGCGCGTGCGCTCGGCAACGCGCTCGCCGAGAGGGACGCGTCGAGCAGTGTTGCAGCCTTCCGCCGCATCCAATTCACGCCGGACCTTCTGCCAAGTGACATCACGGGAACCAACATCTTCGACGTCGAAACGAGCCGCTTTTCGTTTCGCCGGGGCCCGGTGTTCGCACACATCGTATTGGCCGACGAGATCAACCGCACCTCACCCAAGGTTCAGGCCGCCATGCTCGAAGCGATGGCGGAAAAGCAGGTCACGGTAGACAATCAGTCATACCTGCTCGATGACGTCTTCTTCGTCATCGCGACACAGAATCCGCTGGACCTCGCTGGAACGTATCCGTTGCCCACGCCTCAACTGGACCGCTTCCTGTTCAAGATCGAGATGAAGCACATCGATCGTGCTTCGGAGCTCGAAGTCTTGGATCAGTACCCGAGGGCCAGCCTCGACGTGGCGCGCGACTATCCGAGCGTCACGCGAGAGGAGATCCTCGCAGCTCGACGCGAGACGCGGAGCGCCGTGCACGTGGCCCCCGTCGTCAAAGAAGCCTTGGTGGATCTGGCACGGCTTCTGAGAAGTGACCCGCGTGTCCTGCAGGGTGCATCGACACGTGCGCTCGTGCTGATGCTGCCGGCTCTTCAGGCCCGCGCGGTGATCCACGGCCGCGACTTCGTGTCGCCAGAAGACATCCAGGTCTTGGCGCCATTCGTGTTCAAGCACCGACTCGAGTGCGCGCCCGGTGTGGAAGATGTCGACGCTCTCATCGCGGAGGCCACGGCGGTGGAGATTGAAAAGTTGGCCCGCGCGAGTCTCCGTCGCGGTTGATGATGCTCGACACGAAATCAACTCTGCTTGCCGTCCTCGTGATGGGGGCTTTGCTTTGGTCTGAGAGGGTCGCGGCCGAGGAGATGATGGCGCCGCTTCTGCTCGAGGGTGAGGAAGCCGAGCCGGAGGAGCTGGCCCTTTGGGAGCTGATCGAGCGCGAGCACTACGTCAGGGCGCGGGAAGAAGCCGAGACATACTTGGCGGCGCATCCCCGTTCCTATGTAGCTCACCTCGTCTTGGGAATGGCGCAGCACTACGGAGAGGCCAACTTCCCGAAAGCGCTTTTCCACGAGATGCTCGCGCTCGAGCTGTTTGAAGAACGTCAAGGAGCAGCGCCGACACCGAGCGATCCATGGCGATGGCACGCGCGCATTCTGATGGAGCTGACCCACGCACATGGCGACCTCGAGCACTACGACCAACAGCTCGGGTTCATGCAGCGGTACAACGAGCTCTACACACCCCAACTCAAGGCGGAGCTGGCGTGGCCTTTGATGAAGAAGCGCGAATTCGAAAAGGCGCGTTTGGCAGCAGAGGAGGGCCTCGCTACCGGGGACCCGTATCAGATAGAACGAGCCAAGAACGCGATGTGCGCCATCGAATTCGAGGCTGGAGACGACGAGAAGAGCTATGAGGTGTGCGCCGACGCCGTGGAATATGGGCGAACGCACTTCGGCAGCGCGACGGCAGTCGATCTCGGAAACTATGCGGAAGCGGCCCGCTCGGTGTTCCGATTCGACGAGGCAGAACGTCTCTTGATGGAAGCCTCGAAGAGAGGGTTGTCATGGTACGGAAACCCGTGGCTCGAGCTCGCCGACCTCTACATGAGAGCGGGCCGTTTCGCCGAAGCCCTGTCCGCGCTGCGGGAGGTCCCGCGCCACCGATCTGCTCGGCCCGCGCACGTTCGAGATTCGGATCGCAACGAGGCACGCCGCTCGCTCGCCGCATTTCTCGTGTTGATGGGGAGGCCGGCCGAGGCATTGCGAATCACCGACAAGGCATCCGTCATGCCCGACCGGCGCGCGCACAACAGTCGCGACCCTCAGCAGGACCGGAGCATCGTCGCTCTGCTCGACAGGCAAGCTCGCTTGATGATGGCGGAGATGACTCTCGAACGTTCTACCGCTAGGCCGTTCTACGTACGCTGGTGGGCGAGGGCGCAGGCGCTGTGGATCCGTTTTCAGGCCTGGATGAGCGCCCGTCAGGCGGCTCGCTTTCTCGACGACGAAGCTAGGTTGGTTGGGACGTTTGCCATCGGTACGGCTCGCAGTGCCGTCATGCCGCCCTGGCTCTTGGGTGAGCTCATCGGCGTGCTTGGTCCCGGAGTAGTGAAGGCGGCGGTCGAGGAAGTGGGCTTGGAGGACCCGAGAGAAGGAGCAGTCGCATACCATGAATCCGTGCTGGCAGAGGTCGCTTTGGCTCAGCGCGAGTACGCAGAGGCGATCGCGCACGCTGAGCGAGCGCTCCAGCGTCTCCAACCCGGGGATGCGCTCTTGCAAGAGCGAGTTCGTGCCGTCCTCGCCAAGGCTCTTTCCGACCCGCGTGAAGCGACCGCCCTCTACGAGGAAGTTCTCTCGACCGACCCGGGTCTTTTTCGTCGTTTGGGATGGGCGCTACCGGTAGAGGTAGAATCGAGTGACGCCGAAGTCGACCGCGCGCTTGCGAAGGCGCTCATGCGCTCACCGCGTTTCGAAAGCTCCGTTGACGGACTGCGCATTCGAATCGATGGGGCGCGCATATGCTTGCTCGGCCGCAGCGGCACCGCTTGGGGCTGCAGTGATGTCGAGGTCGAGGAAGACGAAACGCAAGAGAGCCATGCTCAGCGTACCGTCGATTCTTTCCATGCGGCGATCTTCTCTCCTCGAGTCGATCTCAGCCGCATCGACATCAACTCGCTGGATGGATCGAATCGCGTCACGCGAAATCCGCTGGACATGCTCGTTCCTTAGGCGAAACGGACCTCGAAAAGGCCGAGTCGTGACTGCTCCGGTGGGGCGCCTGGTCTCGAGGACACGTCTGTGTCTTACTGGCGCTCGTGAAAAACACCTGGGTTCGCCTCTCGCTGCTGGCCGCATTTCTGCTCGGCGTCTACGCGATCGGCCGGGCAAGCGGATTCAGCGAAGGGCTCACGGTCGACGGCATTCGTGAGACGATGCAGACCGCGGGAGTTGCCGGATTCGCAGTGTTCGTCTTGATCTTCTGCGTTGGCCAGCTGCTCTACATCCCCGGTTTCGTCTTCGTGATGGTGTCGGGACTCGCGTACGGCCCCGTCTGGGGGTCGGTGGCATCGATCATCGCCGCGACTGTATCCGTCGCGGTGTCGTTCTTCATCGTTCGCACCATCGGCGGGCAGCCTCTCAAGAACATCAAGATCCAACGCCCGTTCCTTCAGAAGCCACTCGATCATCTGGAGGAGCGGCCGATCCGATCGATGATCGTCATCCGCTTCTTCCTCTGGGCGATACCCCCCGTGAACTACACGCTTGCGATGTCCGGCGTGACCTTCCGCGACTACATGATCGCCGCGGTGATCGGCACGACTCCCCCGTTCGTGGCTCTCTCGGTTGCGGCCGGACTCGGCTTCAACCTTCTCTAAGGCCGTGTCTCCGAGTCCCTATTTGCGGCGCGTCAGGGGAATGCTCGTGTCGGGGACGGTTTCTTCCGCAGAACCCGCCTGCAAGAGCGCTTCTCGCGCGGCGAACGGTTGCGTCGGTGGTTCTTCCGGCTCCGCTCGTTCGAGTTGCTTTGCTGCCCAGCGGACGCTGAGGGCGATGACGTGGGAGTCCGTGATTTCTTCGCTCGCGCGAAGCAGATCGGCGAGATCACGGGCCATCGCTCGGGTCGACCCGTACCGCTCAATCGGGTTTCTTCGAAGCGCCTTGGCGATGATTTCCCTCAAGCGCTCCGGGAGGTCGTCGCGGAACGCAATGAGGTCTGGGGTCTCTGTTCCGCGGATCGTGCCGAGCACCTTGATCGGATCCTGCCCCTTGAATAGCTTCTCGCCCGCCAGAACCTCCCAGAGCACCACGCCGACACTGAATACGTCGGTCTGTGCGCTCGGTTCCGCTTCGTAGGTCAGCTCCGGCGCCAGATAGGAGATCTTGCCTTTTACGATGCCTGGTTTCGTGATCGAGCTTCGATCCATCGCGCGTGCAAGACCGAAGTCCGTGAGCTTCACGACGCCGCACTTGCTCAGCATCACGTTCTGCGGAGTGACGTCTCGATGAAAGATCGGTGCAGGCCTGCCGTCCGCGTCCTCACGAACGTGCGCGGCGTGAAGCGCTTCGAGAACCTCGATTCCGATGGCTGCGGTGAGACTCCAGGGCGTGTGGTTGCCATGCGCCCGGTAGCCCTGGCGCCACTCGGCCAGGGTGAGACCGTCCACCCACTCGAGAACGAGGTAGTACTCCCCCGCACGGTCCCGATCGAAGTCGTGAATCTGTGCGATGTTGGGATGATCCAGCTCCGACACGACGCGCGCCTCTTCGACGAACATCTTGAGGAACTCGGGGTTCTGGCTGAGCGGGGCCAAGACGCGCTTGATGGCAACCGGCCTCGTGAATCCAGCGGCGCCGTGCGTCTGGCCTCGATACACCTTCGCCATCCCGCCTTCGCCGGCGAGCTCGAGAACTTCGTATTTTCCGCCGAGCAGCTCTGCCATGTCGGGCGGCTGACGCCTCAACTCTTTTTAGCAGAAAGCACGGCGTCGAGTTCACCCTTCTCGTACATTTCTCGCACGATGTCGCAGCCGCCGATGAACTTCCCCCGGACGTAAAGCTGCGGGATCGTTGGCCAGTTGGTGAACTCCTTGATGCCTTGCCGGATACCCGGATCCTCGAGGACGTTGACGTCCTGGAACTCGGATCCCGAGCGTCGCAGCACCTCGACCAAGGTCGCGGAGAACCCGCACTGTGGGAAATGCTTCGTGCCCTTCATGAAAAGCACCACATCGTTCGCGTCGATGATGCCCTGAATCCGTTCTCGCAAGCTGTCTTCCATCTACCAACCCTCGTGCTTTGCCCAAGTCTCGGGCGAGTAGGTCTTGAGCGCAAGTGCATGCACTGGCCCCCTCATCAGCTCGCCTAGGGCCGCGTAAACCATCTGGTGCTGCTCGATCGGTGTTTTCCCAACGAATGCGGCGGACACCACGAGCGCCTCCCAATGGTCCTTGGTGCCGGTCAGGTCTCTGACCACGATATGGGACACCTCCCCCACACCCTGCCGAATCCGCTCTTCTAGGACTTCCGCTTCAAGCATCGAGCATCCTCCACCCAGCGCCTTTCGCTACGGCTCGGTCGGGTGATTGTCAATCGCCGGCAATCTCAACGCACTCCGAACAGCCGCTTCACCGAAGGGCGGGACAGGACGATGATCGTGAAAATGCCGAGCACGGTACCGAACGGAAACATCAGGCATTCGCCCCAGCCGGTCAGGTAGCAGAACGTCCACCAGCGGCGGTTTCGGATCTGCGCTCCCACGACGGCGAGGTGAATGGCGCTGACGACCGCGAGCAGCACCATGCTCACGACCACGGAGATGATCAGAGCGTGGAGGTCCTGGAGCATCGCATCCGGGCTGCCTCCAAACGGATCGACGCCCGACTGTGCGGGAATCTGGCCCATGGCCATCGACAAGTCGGCTCCGAATTCGTCCATGAGCTTCGACCCGGAGACGCCGATCAGCAAAGTGGGAACTCCTCCGAGCAGTGCGACTCCAGCGAGGATGAAATGGCCGATCGACAAGGCACTCAGATGCTCTCGGTCCTCGGCGTTTGGCTCTTCTTCCAAGCGAACCCCCAACCGGATCGTGCTATGCAGGCACTCGATGGGCAAGGTCGCATTCGTTTTCCCGGGCCAGGGCAGTCAGAAAGTCGGCATGGGCCTGGAGGCATTCGAGTCTTCTGATCTGGCCCGCGCGGTGTTTGACGAAGCCGACGAGGCCCTGGGGGAGCCGCTGTCGACGCTCTGCTTCGAAGGCCCCGAGGAGTCTCTTCAACTCACGGCCAACACCCAACCTGCAGTGCTCACGGCATCCATTGCCATCCTGCGTGCGCTCGACGCGCCGTTCGACGTCGTCGCCGGGCACAGTCTCGGTGAGTACTCCGCACACGTGGCTGCGGGCACGCTCGGGCTGACCGACGCCGTGCGGCTCGTTCGAAAGCGCGGCCGCTACATGCAGGAGGCCGTGCCGTACGGCGAGGGCGCGATGGCGGCGGTGCTCAAAGCCGATCGCACGCTGGTCGAGCGCATCTGCGCGGAGGTCCCCGGCCTGGTCGAAGCGGTCAACTACAACTCGCCTGAGCAGATCGTCATCGCTGGCGAGACGAGGGCGGTGAGCGAAGCAGGTAGCAAGCTCAAGGAGGCGGGCGCGCGCGCCAGCACGCTTCCGGTCAGCGCGCCGTTTCACTCGACCTTGATGGAGCCAGCCGAGGAGCGCTTGCGCGAGGCGATCGAGGACATCGTGTTCTCCAAGCCTCGTGTGCCTGTGTATGTCAATGTGGACGCCGTTCCCCTCAGCGATGTTGGCGCCTTGAAGGAGGCGCTGATCCGTCAGGTCAGCCGGCCGGTGCTTTGGGAACAAAGCGTGCGAAGAATGATCGACGACGGGGTTTCTCTCTTCGTCGAAGTGGGTCCTGGGCGGGTGCTGAGTGGCCTCCTGGTCCGCATCGACAAGCGCGCTGGTCGGGTCAGCGTGCAGGGTCCGTCCGACTTCGATGCGGCGCGAGCGGCGATCGAGGAAGCCCAGGCGAGCTAATTCCCTTGTAATTGCAAGCGCGTGTCTGAAACTGGCCCGTGGCGTTTGACCTGATTTTCAAATCTTGTAGAACCGCGCCGCCCGTCAGCAGTTAACCGGGAACGGGCGCGAATAGAGGTTCAGCGACTATGGAAAATCTGATTTACGCAGCCCCAGTAGCGGGCGTGCTCGCTCTGATCTTCGCCTGGACGAAGGCGAGTTGGGTTTCTCGCCAAGATCCTGGCGACGCCAACATGGTGGAGATCGCCGGCCAGATTCAGGTGGGCGCGCTTGCGTTCCTTCGGGCCGAGTATCGCGTCCTGTCGATCTTCGTGCTCCTCGTCGCCGCGATTCTGGGCGTGGCGTACTACGGCGACCCGGAACGAGGCTGGCAAATCGCTGGTGCCTTCGTCGTCGGTGCGGCCTCTTCGGCTGCGGCCGGTTGGATCGGCATGAAGGTTGCGACCAATGCCAACGTGCGAACCACCGCCGCCGCACGCATCGGGCTCTCCCCCGCGCTCGACGTGGCGTTCTCTGGGGGCACGGTCATGGGCATGACGGTCGTCGGACTGGCAACGCTCGGCCTCGGCGTGATCTATTTCGTGCTCACCAACGTCTTGGGTTGGGACCTCACGCGAACCGTCAACGTCATCACGGGCTTCTCGATGGGCGCCTCGTCGATCGCGCTCTTCGCGCGTGTTGGCGGCGGAATCTACACCAAGGCCGCGGACGTTGGCGCCGACCTCGTCGGCAAGGTGGAGTCCGGTCTTCCCGAGGACGACCCCCGGAACCCCGCGGTCATCGCCGACAACGTTGGTGACAACGTCGGTGACGTCGCCGGCATGGGCGCCGACCTTTTCGAATCGTTCGTCGGCGCGATCATCGGTGCGATGGTTCTCGCGCTCGGCTTCGATGCCGTGTCAAAGGGCGATAGTGTGGGTCCGGTCATGCTTCCGCTCGTCATTGCAGGCGCAGGCATCATCTGTTCGATCGTGGGCACCTACTTCGTGCGCACCAAAGAGGGGGGCAATCCTCAGCATGCGCTCGACATGGGTGCGTTCGGCGCAGCCGGCGTGATGGCTGCTGCGACGTTTGCCATTGCCAAATACATGTGGCCCGAAGGCGGGGCGACCACCTTGCAGGGCGAGCTCGTCACCTGGGTGAACGTGGGCTGGGCGACGGTCGCGGGCTTGGCTGCAGGCGTGGCGGTGGGGCTCATCACCTCGTACTACACGTCGATGGGCAAGGGCCCGGTCAATAGCATCGCAGAGCAGAGCAAGACCGGCACGGCAACCAACATCATCGCAGGGCTCGGCGTCGGCATGCAGTCGACAGCCCTGCCGATTCTCGTCATTGCAGCGGGTGTGGTGGTCGCTGCCGACGTGGCCGGCCTTTACGGCGTCGCGATCGCGGCGCTCGGCATGCTCTCTACCACGGGCATCCAGCTCGCGGTCGACGCGTACGGCCCGATCGCCGACAACGCCGGAGGCATTGCCGAGATGAGCCATCAGGCGCCTCGAGGTGCGTGAGCGCACCGACAAACTGGATGCCGTGGGCAACACGACCGCGGCCATCGGCAAGGGCTTTGCCATTGGCTCCGCGGCCATGACAGCCCTCGCGCTCTTTGCGGCCTTCGCACAGACTGCAGGCATCACCGGCATCAACATCTCGAAGCCCCTCGTCATGGCCGGCCTGTTCCTCGGCGGCATGCTTCCCTTCCTCTTCTCGTCGATGGCGATGAATGCGGTCGGTATTGCAGCCATGGACATGATCGAAGAGGTCCGCCGACAGTTTCGAGAGATCCCGGGGTTGCTCGAGGGTACGGCAAAGCCGGACACCGCCCGCTGCGTGAAGATCTCCACCGAGGCCTCGCTCAAGCGCATGCTTGCACCCGGAGCTCTCGCCATTCTCACCCCGGTCGTCGTCGGCTTCACCATGGGTCCTGAGGCATTGGGAGGCCTTCTTGCGGGCGTCACCGTTTCGGGCGTCCTGATGGCGCTCTTCATGGCGAATGCCGGTGGCGCTTGGGACAACGCCAAGAAGTCGTTCGAAGGCGGCGGTTACAAGATGAGCGACGGCACCGTGCACCCGAAGGGCAGCGAGGCTCACAATGCCGCCGTGGTCGGTGACACCGTCGGTGACCCCTTCAAGGACACTGCAGGTCCCTCGCTCAACATCCTCGTCAAGCTGATGAGCATCGTAGCTCTGGTTCTCGCGCCGCTCATCGCCATCTAGTCGACAACTCCACTGGAGCATCACCGCCCCTTCGGGGGCCAAGCCCCGTCAGCGATGCAGAGCGTCGCTTGTACGGGGTTTTTCTTTGGAGCTAGGCTAGGGCGATGGTCGACCCCACTGAGACCGCCGCATGGAAGGCGTTGCGACTACATTACGACGAGGTGGCGGACCTCCAGATGCGTCAGCTCTTTCACGAGGACCCGGATCGCGCGTCTCGATTCTCGCTCAGACTCGGCGAGCTGCTCTTCGACTTCTCCAAGAACCGCGTCACCGAGCAGACCCTCGGCCTCCTAATCGAGCTCTGCGAGGAATGCGGCGTTCGGGACTGGATCGCGCGGATGTTCGCCGGCGAACCGATCAACGAGACCGAGAAGAGGGCAGTCCTTCACACGGCCCTGCGCAATCGTGGCGATCGCCCGATGATGGTGACTGGCGCGGATGTGATGCCAGACGTTCGGCGAGTGCTCTCGCAGATGAGGGAGTTCGTTGGCGCCGTTCGTACGGGAAGTTGGCTCGGATACAGCGGGCGAAGCATCACGGATGTCGTCAACATCGGAATCGGAGGCTCTGATCTCGGTCCCGTGATGGTGACCGAGGCGCTGCGTCCGTATTGGAAAGAGGGTCTACGCGCACACTTCGTATCCAACGTCGACGGAACACATCTGACGGAGGTCCTGCGTGGGCTTCAGCCGGAAACGACGCTGTTCATCGTCGCCTCCAAGACCTTCACCACCCAGGAAACGCTCACCAATGCTCGCTCCGCGCGCCAATGGCTCGTCGACCGACTGGGCCCAGAGACCGCGGTCGCGAAGCACTTCGTTGCGCTTTCCACGAACCGCCGTGCGGTGATCGAGTTCGGAATCGATCCTGCAAACATGTTCGAGTTCTGGGACTGGGTCGGCGGGCGCTACTCACTCTGGTCAGCGATCGGTCTCTCGATTGCGACCGTGATCGGCATGGACAACTTCGAAGCGTTGTTGGAGGGCGCTTATGAAGTCGACGAGCACTTTCGGACTGCTCCATTCGATGAGAACTTGCCGGTGCTCATGGCAGTGCTGGGGATCTGGTACCACAACTTCTTTGGTGCGTCGTCGTATGCGGTGCTGCCGTACGATCAATATCTCCATCGGTTTCCGGCGTATCTCCAGCAGGCCGACATGGAGAGCAATGGCAAGAGTGTGTCTCGCGATGGCATGCTCATCGAGGAGTACACGACAGGCCCCATCGTCTGGGGCGAGCCGGGAACCAACGGCCAGCACGCTTTCTTCCAACTCTTGCACCAAGGAACCCACTTGGTTCCTGCCGACTTCATCGTAGCCGCCCAAAGCCAGAACCCCCGTGGCCAGCACCAGGATATCCTGGTGGCCAATTGCATAGCTCAGGCCGAGGCCCTGATGCGCGGAAAGACGGCCGACGAAGCTCGCAGGGAGCTCGAAGCGAGCGGCATGCGCGCGGACCAGGTCGACGTTCTCGTGCCACACAAGACCTTCGCCGGTAATCGTCCGAGCAATACCTTCATGCTCGAAAAGCTCACTCCGCGAGCGCTCGGCCGCTTGATTGCGCTCTACGAGCACAAGATTTTCGTCCAGGGAATCATCTGGAACATCTACAGCTTCGATCAGTGGGGAGTCGAGCTTGGTAAGCAGCTCGCCAACGTGATCCTTCCGGAGCTGACGGGTGAGACCGGCGACCATGATGGTTCCACGCGTCAGCTCATCGACTACTATCGCAAGCTGAAGGATTCGGATAGATGAGTACGCTCGCGGTCGACATCGGTGGCAGCAGCATCAAGGCACTCGCACTCGATGATGATGGGGTGCCCATCACCGAGGGGGTTGCCCACCCGACACCAGCGCCGGCAACACCGGATGCCGTGTTCGCGCTGATCCGCGACATGGCTGGCACGCTTCCACCACATCGGCGCGTCTCTCTGGGATTCCCGGGCGTGGTCAAGCTCGGCGTGGCGCAGAACGCACCCAATCTCGGCGATGAGCTTTGGCACGGCGTGCCGCTTGATCTGCGGCTCGGACAGGTGCTCCAACGCCCCTCGCGCGCTATCAACGATGCCGACCTTCAGGGCCTCGGCGTGGCTCGATCCGAGGGGGTAGAGCTCGTGCTGACCTTGGGCACCGGCATGGGTTCAGCGCTCTTCACCGAAGGCGTCTTGGTCCCAAATCTCGAGCTTGGTCACCATCCGCTGCGCGACGGGATGACATACGAAGACTTGGTTCGGGACAGCGAGCTCAAGCGTCTCGGCCCCGCTCGATGGACCGCCCGCGTAATGGAAGCCATCGAGCAGATCGAGGCACTCTTCAACTACGATATGCTCTATCTCGGGGGCGGCAACACTCGCCATCTTCAATCTATTCTTCCGCCCAACGTGCGGGTGTTCACGCTCGCAGAGGCGCTCCGCGGTGCGCTGAAGCTTTGGGACGACGCTTAGGCATTACGCACGAACGGGTTCAGGCGGCGCTCTTCGCCGATAGTGGTGTTGGGGCCATGTCCGCAGATCACGAGAGTCTCGTCGGGAAGCGCAAAGAGCTTTCGCCGAATCGAATCGACCAACTGAGCGCCGTTTCCACCCCAGAGGTCTGATCGCCCAACGCTGCGCGCGAAGAGAGTGTCCCCTGCGATGAGCACCGGTCGATCGCCTTGGATGGTGAGGCAGATACTGCCTGGGGAATGCCCGGGCGTATGCAGGATGTCGGCCTCGAGAGAGCCGGCATGAACCGTGTCGCCATCGGAGAGGAACCGGTCGATTTCGGCGACCTCCGGGGCCCTGAAAGGCGCTCGAAAACTATCGAGCTGCATCTGCACGCCCTCGTAGAGGAACAGATCCTCTTCGTGGATCATCGTGGGCGCCCCGGTGGCGTCCTGTACCTGCTTGGTGGCACCGATGTGATCGAAATGCGTGTGCGTATGCACGATCGCTTCGCACTTCAGGCCGAGCTCGCCGAGGCGCGCCAGGATTCGCGGCGCTTCGCCACCGGGATCGACCACGACGGCCGTGCCACGCTCCTCATCGCCCAGGATCACGCAGTTGCAGCCCAGGGGAGCCACGGAGAAATGTTCGATGATCATCCCGCCCTTCTAGCACTGCTCGCCCCGGCTGACACCAGCACGCGGTCGTGTTATCTCGGCGCTGAACGCTTTCGGTCAGACCCGGCGCCAAGCGATGCCGGCACACCGACACCGTCGAGAAAGTCACGGAGGATGAGGATGCTGGACGTCAACGAGTACTTTGACGGGAACGTGAAGTCGATTGGGTTTCAAACAGAGACGCTTCGCGCAACGGTTGGTGTCATGGCTCCTGGCGAGTACGAGTTCGGTACGAGTCAAAAAGAGACCGTGACGGTCGTGAGCGGTGCCCTCACAGTGAAACTTCCCGGATCCGAAGCGTGGGTGCGCTTCGACGCCGGCTCGAGCTTCGTGGTCGACGCTAAGGAGAAGTTTCAGCTTCGGGTGGCCGTCGATACCGCATATCTCTGTACCTACGAGTGAGGCGACGCTCGAGGTCTCAGCGTGAGCTCATCGGAGGCGCGCGCGCGCAGCTGCCTCGATCGCGCCCTGAACCGCTTGCTCGCTGAAGCCGACGACGACTTCGTTGCCGATCTTGATCGTGGGAACGGTCCTCTTTGGATTGAGGGCCAAGTACTCGGCGCGCGCCGCTTGGTTCTGGTCGACGTCGTGCTCCACGAACGCGATCCCCTCTCGCTCGAAATACGCTTTGGCTCGCTTGCAGACCCCACACCAGGATGTAGAGAACATCACGATCGGAACGCGTTTGCGTGCGTTCGCGACCTCCCAGTCCTTGGGCCCTCGTGGTTCGCTGTTGCGAGTTTGGCTCTCCGACGGCGCGCCACCGGCGAATACGTTCGGCTTCCCAGGTGCCTGCAGCGCAGCCGGGTCGAGGTTCTCGAAGGCCTTGATGCGCTCCTCGCGCGTCATCGTATCGTCTTCGAGAATTGCGGCGAAGCGGCTCACTCCTTCGGCTGAACGTGCGATCGAATCAGCAGGTCGCTCGGGCAGATCCTCCTCTACGATCTCGGGTTCGTCCTTCCCGTCCTCGGGCGCCAAGCTCGGTGCGCCCGTCTCCTGTGCATCGGGGAAGTGGGCGTTCCATCGCTCCGTCGTCCAGGTCACGAAGCCGTCGCAGCCGGTTAGGCCGCCGGAGAGCAGGGCCGCGACCCCTACGGCTCTGACGAATCTGCGCATGGCTGCCTCGAACGATACGTCAGTGCGGCGCGCTTGGTGAATTTTTGTGAACCTCAGTGTCTCGGCCGACTCGAGCGCTCAGTCCTAGCGCGTCTCGGGCTCCTCCTGTATCAAGCATCCTCGATGCGCCTTCTCTTCGTCTCCCACTCGTTTCCTCCGAAGGATGCGCCGTTGAGCAACGTGGGTGGCATGCAAAGGGTGGCGACGGAGCTCCACGCGGCTCTCGAGGCGCGGGACGACGTCGCGATGCGGACGCTTGCTCTACGGTCGAGCTGGAAATGGGTGCATCTCAAAGCGATCCCGTTTCTGGTCTCGCTTTCGGTTCGTCTGGGTCGCGAGGCGGCCGCCCATCGCGCCGACACGATCTTGTTCACGAGCATGACCACCGCCCTTCCGCTCTTGATTGCGGGGCCCGCCTTGCAGAGGAAGGGGATTCACCTCGCCGCGATCGTGCATGGACTCGACGTGACCGATCCGAATCCGGCGTATCAGATCGCGGTGCGGCGACTCTGCGGTATGCTCGACCTCGTCATGCCGGTGAGTCGCGCTACCGGCGAAGAGCTGGTCGCGCGAGGTCTACCTCGAGGTCGCGTTCGGGTAGTTCCGAACGCCGTCGACCTCGAACGCTTTGACGGCGTGGGCGCGTCACGCGGACAGGTTGGCTCTCCGCACATCGCAGGAGCGCCGCCGCTTTCCCGGGATGCCTTCCTTCTGGTGACGGTGGGTCGCCAAGTCCGTCGTAAGGGGTTCGCTTGGTTCATCGAGAACGTGATGCCGAGACTCCCCGAGCGTGTCGTCTTCTGGTTGGCTGGAGATGGTCCCGAGCGCGAGAACATCGAGCGAGCGATCGAACGCGCCGGCCTTCAGCACCGCGTGCGCTGCCTCGGAAAGATCTCGGAAAGCGAGCTCCTAGAGCTCTATCGAAGAGGCCAGCTTTTCGTCATGCCCAACATCGTCGTTCACGGCGACATGGAGGGTTTCGGTATCGTGATGCTCGAAGCAGGGGCCTCGGGGCTGCCCACTGTGGCGGCGGACCTCGAGGGCATACGCGACGTGATTGATGAAGGCGTCAACGGCTGGCTCGCTCCGAGTGGGGATGCTGATGCGTTCGTCGAGCGGATTGAATCTCTGCTGGCCGACCCGGAAGGCCTCCGCGCGGTGAGTGCGCGCGCGTCCGAGTACGTCAGCTCGACTTTTCGCTGGGACAGCACGGCCGAACGGTACCTCGAGGCCCTCCGCGGGCTCTGATTGCGGCACTGGCACAGCTACTGACAGCGCGAGGCGGTCTGTGATAGGAATCGATTCGTGCAAATCCGGAGTCAGTGTTGGAGAACGGTCCTGCTCACCGCCTTGGCTGCATGCACGAGCACGAGCCCATCGAGCGTCTGCGAGGACTGCGTGGAGCAGAGTTGCGACTTGTACGAGCCCCTCCGGATGCCGCTGTTCGGTGACTCCCATGTTCATACCGCGCTCTCATACGACGCGAATGTTCGAGGCACGCGTCTCGGTCACGAGGACGCCTACCGGTTTGCACGAGGTGACGCCATCGGCATTCAGCCCTACGACGAGAACGGCACGGCGCTACGCAGCATCAGGAGAGATCGACCGCTCGATTGGGTCGCGATTTCCGATCATGCGGAGTATCTGGGAACCGTCGCCCAGTGCACGGACCCGAGTCTCCCCGGTTACGATCACCCACAATGCGAGCTCTACCGCGGCGATCCTTTGGAGTCGTTCTCGAAGTTCGGGCTCATCACCTCGCGGTCGCCCGAGACGGTCGCCTACCCGGAGCTATGCGGGACGGATGGTGAGCATTGTCTGGAATCGGGACTCGAGGTCTGGCGGAAGATTCAGGACGATGCTGCGGCTTTTCATGATGCCTCGTCCTCGTGCGAATTCAGCGCGTTGATCGGCTACGAGTGGACCCCGAATCCGAACAGCAACAATCTACACCGCAACATCATCTTCAAGAGCGATGTCGTTCCCAACCGGGCGGTCGGCTACTTCGACGAACAATACGTCGAAGGTCTCTGGCGGCATCTCCGGAGCGAGTGCATCGATGCCGGCACTGGCTGCGAGGCCCTCACGATCCCGCACAACTCCAATCTCTCGGACGGTACGTTCTTTCTACCCATCGACGAGAACGGAGATCCCATCGATGCCTCGTACGCTGCGGAGCGCGCATTCATGGAGCCGATCTTCGAGATCTATCAGCACAAGGGCGATTCGGAGTGCCTGCCTGGACAATCGATTTCCGACGAGCTCTGCGGTTTCGAGAAGCTGCCTTACGCGAACTTCGCCAGCATCACCGTCGATATCTTCACCGATCCCGACCCGAGAGACTTTCTGCGCGCCGCGTTCGGTCAAGGTATGAAGCTCGAATCGACGCTTGGTGTGAATCCCTTCAAGCATGGCATCGTTGCCAGCACCGATACGCACATCGCGGCACCCGGTCACACGCCCGAGCGCGGGTACGCGGGTCACGGAAATGTGGGCAAGGGGGCCACTGCGAGCGAGTTCGAGACCGGGCTCGTCGACTACCCGGACAACAGCGGAGGCGGTCTTGCGGTGGTTTGGGCCGAAGAGAACTCGCGCGAGGCGATCTTCCGAGCCATGCGTCGCAAAGAGACCTACGGTACCAGTGGCCCGCATATCGTCGTTCGATTCTTCGGTGGCTGGTCGTATCCCGCAAACATGTGCGATTCGGTGGAGCTTGCGCGACTTGGATACGCGAGGGGCGTACCGATGGGCGGTGATCTCTCCTCCGCACCGGACGGCGCGGCTCCGACTTTCGTGCTTTCCGCGATCCAAGATCCTGGCACCGAAGAAAACGCAGGAACCCCGCTTCAACGAATTCAGATCATAAAAGGATGGGTCGACGCGAGCGATCAGTACCATGCCGAGGTCTTCGACGTCGGCGGAGATCCACAGAACGGGGCGACCGTCGATCTCGATAGCTGCGAACCCAATCCAGGTTCCGGTGGCTTTCCCGAGCTTTGCAGCACTTGGACGGATCCGTCCTTCGATCCCAGTCGCCCTGCGTTCTACTACGCTCGGGTCATCGAGAATCCCGCGTGCCGCTGGACCACCTGGCAGTGCCACGCCGACGGGATCGACTGCGAACGCCCCGAGACGGTCACCGACGGCTACGAGGGCTGCTGCGACGCGCGCATTTCTAAGACGATTCAAGAACGCGCTTGGACCTCTCCCATCTGGTACACGCCGTAGCACTGCCGCTGGCACTGGCGCTGAGAAGCACGGGGCACGGGCGAACGCGACGCGGGGTTCCGTCGAACGGCTCGGGATGGGCAGCGCGAGCGATTGGGCGCGAGGCTAGCCGTACGGAGTCGCAGAGAGACGGCCGAGCGGGCCCCAATCGCGAGCACGCCCGTCGCGAGCCGTCCTCCGGTGACGCAGTTGCCACTGCCGCACTGCCGCTGACCAATTGACAGTCGCGGGTGCCGGTGCTGATCTCCCCTGCATGCAGCTTCGCAGCAACAGTTTCAAAGAAGGTGATTTTCTACCGACCCGGTACGCCTTCGGCAAGACCAGCGCAGAAGGTCAGATCGATCTTTCCGACAACAGGAATCCGCATTTGGCCTGGTCGCGACTGCCCGAGGGCACCAAGTCGGTCGTTGTCCTTTGCATCGATAGCGACGTGCCGACCAAACCCGATGACGTGAATCAAGTCGGCCGCCTCGTGCCAGCGGATCTACCGCGCGCGGAGTTCAGCCACTGGGTCTTGGTCGATCTGGCTCCCGATTCCAGCATCGCCGAGGGCGTGTTCTCAAATGGGATCACGGCGAAAGGCAAGCCAGGTCCCCAGGGTCCCGAGGGGACGCGGCAGGGCATCAACGACTACACGGGCTGGTTCGCGGCAGATCCAGACATGGCCGGCGACTACTATGGTTACGACGGACCCTGCCCGCCCTTCAACGACAGCATCGTGCACCACTACCGATTCACCGCTTACGCGTTGGACGTCGATCGGCTCGATGTCGAAGGCAAGTTCACGCTTGCCGACGCACGCAGCGCGATGGAGGGCCACGTGCTCGACGAAGCCAGCGTAGCCGTGAAGTACACGATCAATCCCGACGCGAAAGAGCTCTAACGCGCATCCCATGAATCGTCGGGACAAAGCCGATCGCATCGGGGAGATTCTCGACCGGCTCTATCCGGAGCCTCCCATACCGCTCGATCACAAGGATCCGTTCACGCTCCTGGTGTCGGTGATGCTGAGCGCGCAAACCACCGACAAAAAGGTCAACGAGGTGACCCCGGCTTTGTTTGCAAAGGCGCCTGACCCTGCATCGATGGCAGCATTGCCCGTGGAGCAGATTCTCGCGCTCATTCGCACCGTCGGACTGGCGCCAACCAAAGCCAAGAACTTGAAAGCGATGGCTCGCTTGCTCATCGAAAGGCACGAAGGGGTCGTCCCCGACGACATCGACGCGCTCGAGGCGCTCCCCGGAGTAGGTCACAAGACCGCATCGGTCTTGATCTGTCAGGCGTTCGGGCGGCCAGCATTTCCCGTCGACACGCACATTCACCGGCTTGCCGCGCGCTGGGGGCTCTCCGACGGGAAGAACGTCGCCAAGACGGAAGCCGACCTCAAGAGCTTGTTTCCCGAGGACACCTGGAATCGACGCCACCTCCAAATCATCTATTTCGGGCGCGAGCATTGCCCGGCACGCGGTCACGATCTCGGCCAGTGCGAGATCTGCGCTTGGGCGGCGACCAAGAAGCGAATTGCCGAGGAATCCCTTCGCCGCTGACCCTCAGCACTGGTCGCGCCGGCGGCGCCGACCCATATTGCTTCCAATGAGCATCGAGTTCAGGCTTTTCCGAATTCCCATCCGCATTCATTTGTGGTTCTGGCTCATGGCGCTCTGGCTATGGACACTCCAAAGCGACGAGGGCTGGGCTGGCTTGCTCATCTGGGTTCTCGTCGTTTTTCAAGGCATTCTCATGCACGAGCTCGGCCACGCACTGGTCGGACGCGCCTTTGGCAGACAACCTCGAATCGAGCTCGTCGCCCTCGGAGGCCTGACCTGGTGGGAGCAGCGAGAGCCGATGAGCCCCGGGCGAAGCCTCTTAGTCAGCGCAGCGGGTCCCGTGGTCGGGATCTTCATAGGATCGCTCGCCTTCGTGCTGATGGACGTGCTCCAAGTTCCCGATCCATCGCTCGCCCGTTACGCGTTTCGCTCGGTCATCTGGGTCAATCTCGGCTGGGGGCTCTTGAATCTCTTGCCGGTTCTTCCGCTCGACGGCGGCAACATCGTCGCCTCGATCATGGAGCTCATCGCGCCTGCGCGGGGGCGTCTGCTCGCCTGCTACGTCTCGTTCGGCGTCATCGGTTTGCTCTTTGCGGTCACTGTGACGTTCCAGCAGTACCCCATGACGATTCTCCTGTTCTTGTTGGGCTTCAGTACGTATCAGGCGTTTCGCGTCGAGCGGCAGCGACGCGATCCGGCGCCCGAACCAAACGCGCCTCCTCGGAGCCTCGTGCAGCAAGCGTTCGAAGCGCTCGAGCGGGGCGACGGCCAAGCTCTCATCCGCGTGGCGTCCGAGCTTGTCGCCAAGGCCCAGTCGACCGAAGAGCTCGACGAGGCGTTCCATCTTCTGGCCTGGGGCCGGCTCATCAACGGCGAGCCAGGCGAGGCGCAGCAGGCGCTGACGTCGATGTCGGGTGAGCGCAGCGCAGACCCCGCGCTCGAAGGCGCTGTGCTGGTGGAGCTCGGGAAGCCGGCCGATGCAGTGCCGTTCTTGGAGGAGGCCTGTGAGCGCGGCGGAGATTTCGCGATGAGCTACTATCAACGCGCACTCCGCGAGAAAACTGCGTAATTCCAGCAATTTAAAAGAATTTTGGGAAGCGCAGCTTGCATCCATGCGAATGGTGGAATATATGACATCCAATGCCTCCGTTCGCCGCCGAAGCGCCTCGCTGGGAGCTCTACCGTTTGCTCGGGGAGCCGCGCAGGCTCCGCTTGCTCGGGCTTACCTCCGAGGACGAGCTCTCGATCGGTGAGCTGGCAGAGCTTACACGCGAGGCCCAGCCGAACGTATCGAAGCACTTGAAGCTGCTTCGAGAGGCCGGGCTGGTGGACGTGCGACGGCAGGGCACCCGCGCCTTCGCGCGGCTTTCTCCAGACCTCAACGGCGACCCTGTTCTCGCGGACGCGATTCGTTCGGGTAGGGCGCTCTGCGCGGAGGATGGCAGCCTCGAGCGCGTTCCTTCGGTGATCCAATCGCGTGACGAAGAAGCGCGCGCGTTCTTCGCGCAACCTGCGGACGAGTCATTCCTCCGGCCCGTTGCGGAGTGGTCGGCTTATCTCACCGCGCTGCGCAGCTTGTTGCCCAAGCACAGCCTCGCCGTCGACCTAGGCACGGGGGATGGCGCCTTGGTGGAGCTGCTGGCCCCCTTGTTCGATCGCGTCATCGCCGTCGATCGCTCCGAAGAGCAGCTCAAAGCTGCCGAGCGTAGACTGGTGAGCCGTGGCTACGATCACGTCGAGCTTCTTCAAGCCGACTACGATGATCCCAAGCTCGTAGCCCGCGTGCGAGAGCTCGGTGGCGCCGACGTCGTCTTCGCCGTTCGCTTGCTGCATCACGCGCCGAAACCCCAGCAGGTGGTCTCGCTGCTCGGGTCGCTGGTGCGACCGGGGGGACAGGTTCTGGTCATCGACTATTGTTCCCACGACGACGAGCTCATGCGCGCGCGACAGGCCGACCTCTGGCTCGGCTTCGAACGCGACGAGCTCATCGATTTCGCCACTTCCGCCGGGTTGGTCAAACCCGAGGTGTTTTTAATTCCCGCAGCGCGCTACGGGCCTGGCCCCGATGCCCACTTGAAGTGGCAGGTGCTTGCAGCGCAACGCGAACCGAAAGAGGAGACAAGACGATCATGAGCCCGAATCCAGAACTCAAGCACAAGGTGGCCGACCTTTCATTGGCGGCGTGGGGTCGAAGAGAAATCGCAATCGCCGAGCACGAGATGCCCGGTTTGATGGCGCTTCGAAGAGAATTCGGCGCGCGAAAGCCCCTTGCCGGTGCGCGCATCGCAGGGTGTCTCCACATGACGATCCAGACCGCGGTGCTCATCGAGACGCTGCGCGAGCTCGGCGCCGAGGTCACCTGGACGAGCTGCAACATCTACTCGACTCAGGATCATGCCGCGGCCGCCATCGCTGCCACCGGAGTCCCCGTTTTCGCATGGAAGGGCGAGACCGAGGCAGAGTACGACTGGTGTATCCACCAGCAGATTCGCGCCTTCGAAGGCGGAAAGGCGCCCAACCTGCTCCTCGACGACGGGGGCGACCTCACCGCGATCGTGCACAAGCAGTACCCCGAGCTCTTCGAGGGCCCGGACGCGATCATCGGTCTCTCCGAAGAGACCACCACCGGCGTTCATCGGCTCTACGACATGGAGCGCGACAAGTCGCTCAAATGTCCCGCCATCAACGTGAACGACTCCGTCACGAAGTCGAAATTCGACAACCTATACGGCTGCCGCGAGTCCCTGGTCGATGGCATCAAACGTGCCACGGACGTGATGATCGCCGGCAAGGTGGTCGTCGTTGCTGGCTACGGTGACGTCGGCAAGGGTTGTGTGCAGGCGATGGCGCGTGCAGGCGCCCGTGTTCTCATTACCGAGATCGACCCAATCTGTGCGCTTCAGGCTGCGATGGAAGGGTTTCAGGTCGTCACGATGGACGAGGCCGCTCCAATCGCGGACATCTTCGTGACCGCCACCGGTTGTTGCGATGTCGTCACCGGCGAGCACATGAAGCAGATGAAGAATGAAGCCATCCTCTGCAACATCGGACACTTCGATTCCGAGATTCAGATGTCCTGGCTGACCAACTCCTCGAACGGCGTCACCGAAGAGGAGATCAAGCCGCAGGTCGACCACTTCATCTTCCCAGATGGAAAGCGGATCATCGTGCTTGCACGTGGACGCCTGGTGAACCTCGGCTGCGCTACGGGCCACCCGAGCTTCGTCATGAGCAACTCGTTCAGCAATCAGGTGCTTGCGCAGCTCTCCCTCTGGACCGAACGCGATCGCTACGAGCCAGGCCAGGTCTACGTGCTTTCCAAGGAGCTCGACGAGAAGGTGGCACATCTCCATCTCGGTCAGCTCGGCGTGCATCTCACCAAGCTCACGCCAGCACAGGCCGAATACCTCGGCGTTCCCGCTCAGGGTCCCTTCAAGCCGAGTTATTATCGCTACTGAGCGCGTATGGTCTCGCTCCTGATCGAGACTTGGCGCTACTTCGCGTCGCATGATGGGCGGTTGCTCTCCGGAGCAATCGCCTTCTATGCGTCGCTGGCGATCGCGCCGCTCGGCGTGGTCGCACTGCTCATCGCATCGCTGATCATGCCCGAGGCGGATGCTCGAGCGGAGCTCGTGACTCAGGTCGGGGCGTTCATAGGCTCCGACTTGGCGACGTTCCTCGTCGAGGCGATCGTGCAGCTGGGCGACAAGGCCACGAGCTGGGCAGCTCCGATCCTCGGACTCCTCTTCATGCTGTACGTCTCTACGCGATTGTTCTCGATGCTGCGGCGCGCGCTCAATCACATGTGGGGCATTCGTCCGAAGCTCCTCGTTCATTCCAGCCGCTCGGAGATGTTTCACTTCGCCGAGCGCAGGCTCCTGGCTTTCGCGATGGTCTTGATCTTCGGAAGCTCGCTGATGGTCCTGGTCTTGCTGCATTCCGTCGCCGCTGTGGCCGCGCATCTCATCGGAGACGGCCGGAATGCGGTGACTCTGATCGAGTTTGGCAGCGCATTTGCGGTTCTCGCGCCATTGATCGCCCTGGTTTACCGGTGGCTCCCCGATGCGATCATCTCCTGGCGGGACGTCTGGGTTGGAGCGGCTGTCACCTGCCTGTTCGTGCTTGCCGGGTCCTTTCTCATCGGGATCTACCTCGGATATGCCAGCCCAGCGTCCATCTATGGGGCGGCGGGCTCCCTGATCGTGCTTCTCCTGTGGATCTACTACACCACGCAGATCTTCCTCATGGGTGCCGTGTTCACGCGGGCCTGGGCTAGTCGGCACGGCAGAGCCATCGAGCCGCTTTCTTACGCGGAGGTAGTCGAGACGCGCGATTACTCGGCCAGCGTCTCCACGAGTGAGACGTAATGCGGCGCTTCTTTGGGTGCTTCCTCGATCGTGCCGTGCATGTGCTTCTCGAGGAAATCAAAGAGAGCACCCCATTGCTCCCGAGCCGCAGCGCGCCATAGCAAGACGTTGAAGGCGTGGATCTCGCCGCGAAAGACGTGTAGCTCGCATTCGGTATTACGCCGGTCGAGCGCGTCGCTCAGTCGAATCGTGTCGGCCAAGAGTGGATCGGCCGTGCCCACCGTGGTGAAGAAGGGCGGAAGAGGCCGGCTTCCGGGAGCGGCCGGTTGCTCGAACAGACGCAAGGGGCTCGCGAGCGGAAACTGAAGCGCTCGTTTGACTCGGCTTCCCAGATACGAATAGGCAGTGCCCTTGATCTCACCTTTGATCCAGCCGGGCATGCGGCGGTTCTTGTCCGGGTCGAGCCAGAAGCGTCTGACGTCGTGCAGATCGAGCAGACCGTACAGAGGCGCGACGCAGGAGATCTTCAGATCTCGATCGAAGATCCGCTTCGCGAAAGGCTCGGGTCGAGGGTGTGTGGCGCAGTACGCGAGCGCCGACGTGAGGTTTGCACCCGCCGACTCGCCGATGATCGCGAGACGTTTCGTGTCGGCCCCGTACTTGGCCCCGTTGTCGAGCACCCACTCGAGGGCAGCCATCGCGTCTTTTAGGGGCTTCGGGTACGTGTGGACCGGACCGAGCCTGTAGTTGATGTTGAACACCTGGTAACCCTGCGCCGCCAGGACGTAGGCCATGATTCGATGCGTGTCCTTCGACATCATCGAAAAGGCCCCTCCGTGAACGTAGACGATCGTGGGCAGCAGCCCGAGTGCGTCCTTTCGACGGTAGATGTCCAAGAGATGAGAGCGTCTGCCCGTATTCCGATAGGGAACGTTGTGCTCAACGTGCACCTGGCGCCAGCTCTGGATCAGCCAAGGGAGCACTCCGTAGCCGAGCCGCGAAAGTCGATTCGCGGCCTTGTCCACACCGTTCCGTACGAACGGCATGAGCGATTCACGGGCACGGGCCATAGCACCTCAGTATAGGCGATGGGCCGAGCTACGAAAAGAAGCCGAGCTTCTTGAGAGCGCTCCCGTAAATGAACCGAATCATTCCGTCGATTTCTTCCACGGACTTGGGGGTGTGCGGGTACCAGACACGCTCTCTTTTCACCGCCCAGCGATCGATGAATATGGGTTGCTGATGGGTGTATCCGCGAAGGCCTCCGAGGCCATTCACTTGCCCGACCCCGCTGTCTTTCATCCCGCCAAATGGAGCCTCTGGCGCGCCGTATGCCATCGACGCATCGTTGATCACGACTGAGCCGGTTTCGAGGCGCTTCGCGATCTCGATTCCCTTCTCGACGTTCCTGGTCCAAACACTTCCGCTCAATCCGTAGTGCGAGTCGTTTGCCAGCCGAATCGCTTCTTCCTCATCGGCCACGCGCATCACCGAGACGATGGGTCCGAACGTCTCTTCACGCATCAACTCCATGCTGTGGTCGAGATTGCGGACGAACGTGGGCTTGTAGAAGAGCCCGCGCGTGGTGTCGGCTTCGCCACCAACGACGATCTCCGCGCCCTTGGCCTTGGCGTCCGCTATGTGCCGTTCGATGATGGGAAGCTGCCGGTCCCAGAACACAGCTCCCACGTCGACATCGTCTCCGGACCCGTATCGGAGCTCCCTCACGATTTTCTCCACGCGCGCCTCGAACTCGTCAGCGACGCTCTCGACGACGTAGATTCGCTCCACGCCCATGCATACATGGCCCGAATTGAGCATCGAGTTGAATACAGCCCCAGCTGCCGCGCGCTCGATATCGGCGTCTTCGCAGACGATCATCGCGTCCTTACCGCCGAGCTCCAGGGTGCAGGGGATGAGGTGCTCGGCGCATGCCGCGGCGATCTTCTTGCCGGTCTGAACACTTCCCGTGAACGAGATCTTCTGCACACCACCGTTCACCAGGGCCGCCCCGGTTTCACCGTCACCATGCACCGTCTGCACGACGCCTTCCGGAACCCCCGCTTCTCTCAACAACTGGACCGCCCAGTCTCCGGAGTAGGGTGCGACCTCGGAAGGTTTCAGCACCACCGCATTGCCAGCGAGAATGGCCTGCACGGTTGGGTTGATCGCGAGAGAGAACGGACCGTTCCAAGGCGTGATGATCCCAACTACTCCGAGCGGCCGGTAATGCATCACCAGCTTCTTGTACGGGCGCAGGTACCCGTGAAGCTTTCGCTTCTCGTCCGAGAGCTCCTTGACCGCACGGCCGCACCAGAAGTTGATGTAGTCGCAGCCTGGAAGAATCTCCATGATCAGTGACTCGAGCTTCGTCTTGCCCGTCTCGTCGATGATCGTCTTCGCCACCTCCGCGCGCTTCTCGACGAGCACGTCGATCGCACCCCGAACGATTCGAGCACGCTCTGTGACCGGCACGCGCGCCCAGGCCTCCTGCGCGTCCCGTGCCTTGGCGATCGCCAGAGCCACGTCGTCTGCGTTGCTGACGACGATTTGGCCCACCGACTCTCGGGTGGCTGGGCTTCGAATCCCGAGCCGTCGGCGCCCCTCGGAGCTGGGAGAAAGTGGTTCGACGATGGCCATCCGTTCGCTCCTCGTGCTGGGGGTCCCAGGGAACCCGAATGAAACATGTTCTACTGACTGGGCAGGCAAACGCAAGCAGCCTCCGCTGGTGGCATAAGTGAAATATTACACTTATATTTCAAGTCATGCGTGGATGCTCCTGGGCGACACTGCTCTTGTTCGTCGCGGTCGGTTGCGGAAATGCATCGACTTCGGGCCCGCCTCGTCTGGGAGCGGGTGGAGCCGACTTTTCATGCGACTGTCCCTTTGGCGAGGAGTGCTCCCCAGACGGGCTCTGCGTCTCGGTCTGCGGTGACGTCGCCGCCTGTGTATTTGGCGGGGTGCTTCAGTGCTGCGCGGCAGGGACGGCCTGTCGGGATGGGAGCTGCGTCAGCGATTGCGGCGACGCGGCCGACTGCAACGGCGTCTGCTGCGACCCGGGACAGGTCTGCCTCGAAGAGGTCTGTGTCGCCCCATGCGAAGATCCAACGCGCTTGTGCGGCGCGGATGACGAGCTCTGCTGCGCGAGCGGTGAGGGCTGTATCGGGGGCGCCTGTGTCCCGCTGCTGAACCCCTGCTCGTTCGGCGAAGACTGCGAGCTCGATGAGCTCTGTGAGCCCAGCCTAGGCGCCTGCGTTCCACGCGATGCGGTCGAGCTCTGCGAGTTTCGCCCTCCGGTCGGTGACTTTGCGCCCAACATCGCGTGCAGGTGGACTCCGCCTCCGGCGCCGACGGGTGCGAGCGGCGAAGAGCTCGAGATCGCTCGGATGAGCGAGGTCGTGATGACGCCCTCCGTCGCGAATCTGACCGATGACGACGGCGACGGCGTGACCGACCTGCGCGACATTCCCGACGTGGTCTTCGTGAGCTTCGACTACGCGGAGGACGGCTGTTGTACGAGAAGAGGGGTCGTGCGCGTCGTTTCGGGCGCCTGCAACGGCGACGGAACGATGACCACGCACGCGACGCTCAAGGGGCTTTCCCCGGATGACTGGATCGATAATTCCACCGGAATCGCGCTCGGCAACCTCCACCCCGACGAGATGGCGGAAGAACGGGTTCCGGAGATCGTGGCGACGTTCAAGAACGGAGGCACCGTCGCCTGGAGACGAACCGCATCCGATGGATCGGCCTGGGAGGTGATGTGGCAGAATGACGGCCTTCCGAGCAACCAGCACACGCGCGGCGGCGCGCAGCCATCGATTGCGGACTTGAATGGCGACGGCAGGCCCGAGATCATCGTTGGCAACGTCGTCCTCGATGGTCTCACCGGCAAGGGGCCGAACGACCCCGATCTGCCCGCGAATGCGCTCGCCTGGGACGGGCGCGATCTGGAAGCGACGATGCCAGGCGCGAACCTCGGCATCGGCAACAACGCATTCCTCGGTCCCGTCTCGACAGTGGCCGACCTCGATCGCGACGGCCTCCAAGAAGTCATCGCCGGGAACACCGTCTACAACTACGACGGCAGCGAGCGCTGGACTTTCCAGTACACGACCACGAACTCGAGTTGCGGAGGCTCCCTCGACTGCGACGGTTACAATGCGGTCGGCAACTTCGACGACGACGAAGAGGGTGAAGTCGTGATCATTCGGCTCGGCGAGCTCTTCATTCTCAATGACGATGGTTCGCCCGTAGCGGGCATTCCCCTTCCGATTCGGGTTCCGGGCGCTCCTGGCGATGTGGCCGCGCCGACGTATTCGCCGTCTTCGTACGTGCCCATGGAGCCTCTCTTCGACGCAGATGGCGACCTCCTGCCGCCTGAGCGAATCCTCTGCGGTGGGCCGTTGCAGCTGCTGGCCTATGACGCTGCAGGCGATCCGGTCATGAGCGGAAGCTCTCAAGTTAGCGTTGGTACTGCCGGGGCGAACGAGAGCGGACCGCCCACGGTTGCGGACTTCGATGGTGACGGATACGCGGAAATCGGAACCGCGAGCTCCACCGCCTACGTCGTGTTCGACTTTCAGTGCACCGGGAGCCCTTTGCCCGCGGACTGCGATCGCGAGTGGGTCCGTTGGATGGTGGAGAACGACGACTGCTCCAGCCGCGCAACGGGATCGAGTGTCTTCGACTTCGAAGGCGATGGTTCAGCCGAGGTCGTCTACGCGGACGAAACGACATTCAGGATCTTCAGAGGGTTCGATGGGGCGATTCTCTACGAGGATACGACTCATAGGAGCAACACGCGCGTCGAGATGCCGATCGTCGTCGACGTCGACAATGACGGAAAATCCGAGGTCGTGATCCCGGAACCGAATACGGATCCAAGCCGCGGCGGTATCGAGATTTGGGAAGACACCGAAAACAACTGGGTTCGTACGCGGCGAATCTGGAATCAACATGCGTACAGCGTCACCAACGTGACCGAGGACGGTCAGATTCCTCGAGTCCCGCAGACCAACTGGACGCGTTCTCGGCTGAACAACTTTCGGCAGAACGTGCAGCCTGGCGGGCTCTTCGACGCACCAGACTTCGTCGTGCGAGAGATCTTCAGGCTCGACTGTAGCGACACGGAATTCGAGTTGGCATTGGTACTGGGCAATGACGGCTCGCTGAGCGTTCCACCGGGGATCCTCACCCACGTTTCGGTAACGACCGACGACCAGCGGGTATTCGATCTCGGCACGGTGTCCACACGCGATTGGTTGCTTCCGGGACAATCGGAGCAGCTCGAGCTCGTGTTCGAGATCCCTGCCGGGCCGGAGGTAACCGCGATTGTAGTCACCGCAAGCGCGGACGACGACGGCATGGATGGTCAGCAGTACAACGAGTGCGACGAGGGGAACAACGCCTCTCAGTCCAATCCCATCAGCTGCCCCTCGGTTCAATAAGCAGCGGAATCGGCCCGTATTTGAGGACCCCAAACGAGGGGATTGCAGAGCTCCGGCCTGGCGGGATATATCAAGCGATCCGGTGCTTCGTACCTCGACGGTTCCGCCGGTTAGCCGGCTTCTCATTCGCCAGGGAGATCTCTCAGACCTGAGCGCCGTGGTTCGGATCTGCGCGACGCATGCGGAGTACTGGGACGGACGGCTTCCGAGCGAAATTCGGCTTACCGAGTTCTTCGACCGCGCGCTGCGTTCCCAAGACGACATATTTCAGTTCTGGGTCGCCGAGAGCGGGCACGGAGAAATGATCGGCTGGGAGATGCTCACCGCGTCCAGCGCTGATCCGGGGAACCGAAGGTTGACGGCCGAGGCCACGACGTGCCTTGGACAGCAAAGCGCTGGCCTGGGACGCATGCTGGCCACGCACGCGATTCGTCACGCGAGCCGCACGCCGCTACAGTACGTGTTCGCGCGGGTGCCCACGCGGGACACCCTCATGATCGATGTGCTCGAGGCGGTCGGCTACCAAGAAGTCGGCTTGATCCCGGAGGCGCACAAGCCGCCTGCGCGTCCCGAGCAGATCGAGTTCGTCTATGTGGTAGAGCGTTAGCGATTCGGGACGCACTTGCCCTCCGCGAGGTTTCCGATAAGGTGCCTGGTCCCGGAGGCGCAATGGCGACCAAGCAAACGCCCAAGAAGACGACTCGGACCGCGAGAAAGGCGCCCAAGAAGCGCACGAGCAAGGCTCCGCGAAAGGCTGCAGCGAAACGACCGCCGGAGAGTAGCGGGCCCCCGGAGAAGGCGAGCAAGGCTCCTCCGAGGCCGAGCCGTCCGACGATTCCAGCAAGACCCGCGGCGAAGAAGGCCGCCAGGGCATCGGCAACGACGTCGGTGCCTGCGACGGGGGCAGCGTCAGGGCCAGGGGCGGTCTCAGCGACTGGGGAAGCGCCGGTGCCAATGGCGAGCGCGGCGCCTAGCTCGAGACCGGCGCCGCAGCGGCCGCCTTCGTATCTCGAGAGCGTTCCTCGTGACCACGCGGAGTTGCTGTCCGGGCTGCTCCAGGTGGTGCGCGGCGCGGCGAAAGATCTCAAGACGCTCGTCACGCAGGCGATTGCGATGAGCAACCAGAAGAACGACCGTTTCGATCGATGAGCCGAATTTCGCGGATCGCCGTCGTTGGGGCATCGCTCGCCGGACTTCGTGCGGTCGAGTTTCTTCGGCGCGCAAGTTTCTCCGGTGAGCTCGTCCTCATTGGCGATGAGCCCCACCTTCCGTACGACCGACCGCCGCTTTCGAAGCAGCTGCTTCGAGGCGAATGGGACCAGGAGAGGCTCGCGCTCCGCCGGAAGAGCTACGAGGACTTGAACGCGGAGCTCGTTCTCGGTCGTCGTGCCCTTTCGCTCGACACCGTAGCGCGCCAGATCTGTCTCGAGGGAGGGCGCACTGTCGCCTTCGATGGGCTGGTCATAGCGACGGGAGCTGAGGTTCGCAGGCTTCCGGGCCAGCCGAGGCTCGATGGAATCTTCACGCTCCGAACGTTGGAAGATTCGCTCGCAATTCGCGATGCCCTCACGACCAGGCCCCGCGTCGCGGTCATCGGCGCCGGCTTCATCGGCGCGGAAGTAGCCGCCTCGGCAAGGCAGCTCGGGCTCGAGGTGACCCTGATCGAAGCCCTACAGACTCCCCTGGCAGAGAGCCTCGGCGCGCGTCTCGGACTGAGGCTCCAGTCCGTACACGAGCGTCACGGTGTGCGGGTTCTCTGCGGGCGGCGCGTCCGTCGCTTCGGTGGCTCCGAACGAGTCACCGCAGTCGAGTTGGATGACGGCACCGAGGTCCCTTGCGATTCTCGCAGTCGTCGGAATCGGTGTGGCTCCATCGGTGTCCTGGCTCGAGGGTTCCGGCATCGCGCTCGAGGATGGAGTGCGATGTGACGAGACCCTAGCCGCCAGCGTCCCGGGAATCGTCGCGGCGGGCGACGTGGCCAGCTGGTACAACCCATTGTTCGATGAGCGCATGCGCGTCGAGCACTGGACCAACGCGGTGGAGCAGGCGCGCCACGCCGTGTCCACCTTGCTCGCGGCGCCGGGCGAGGCAAGGCCGTTCGAATCAGTGCCGATCTTCTGGTCGGACCAGTTCGACATCAAGATACAAGGAGTCGGCCGGCCCAAACCGAGTGACGATCTGGTCGTCGTGGAGGGTACCGAGGACAGCGAGAAGCTGGTTGCCCTCTACAGTCGTGCCGGACGATTGGTAGGCGCCGTGACCTTCAACCAGGCCCCGAAGCTCATTCAGCTTCGCACGCTGATCGCCAAGCGGAGTGGACTCGATGAGGCGATGAAGATCGCGGAGTCATAGCACTTGAGCATTCGAGAAACCGACGTGGCGTTCGAGAGCGGCGACGACGCCTGCAAGGCTTGGCTCATTCTGCCCGAACCGACGGACGGTTCCTTGCCGTGCATCGTCATGGCACACGGGTTCGGCTTGACGCGGCGGTGCGGCCTTCGTGAGATTGCGGTCGAATTCGCGGAAGCAGGCTATGCCGTGCTTCTCTTCGACTACCGGGGCTTCGGAGACAGTGGTGGCCAACCTCGACAGCTGGTGTCGTTTCGCAGGCAGCGAGAGGACTGGAATGCCGCGATCGATTTCGCGCGTGCGCAGACCGAGGTGAATTCGAGCCGAATCGCGACCTGGGGTTTCTCGCTTGGCGCGGGACATGCGCTCAGTGTTGCCGCGGATGGCGACGCCGTAGCGGCGGTCGTCGCGGTAGCACCCATGTTCGACGGTCTCAGCAGCACCCTGGCCGCCGCTCGTCAGTGGAGCCCACGCAACTTCGTCCGGATCGTGGGACGAGCGCTTCGGGATCTCGTAGGAGCCCGCTTCGGCCGTCCCCCGATCACGATTCGAATCGCCGGAAACCCCGGCGAGCTCGCGCTGCTCACCTCGCCCGACGCCTACCCCGGGTACCGGGCCCTCGTACCGAGCGACTTCGTCTACGATATAGGAGCCCGAATCGGTCTGCTCTTCTGCACCTATTGGCCTGGCCTTCGTTTGCGACGATTTACGCGCCCGATCCTCGTCCTTCCCTCGAAAATCGACAAGATCAATCCACCCGGACCCACCGTGCGCAGGGCTCGGCGCTGCAAGGCAGCCAGCATCGTCGAGCTGGACTGCGAGCACATGCAGATCGCGGTCGAGCCACACCGGAGCCTCGTCATTCGCGCCACGCTCGAGTTCCTCCGTCAGCGGCTCCCTTCACGATAGATCGAGAAGCCAGAACGGGTCGAGCTCGGCTCTCAGTGGTTCGACCGCCATGCGGGCCAGGTTCAACCAGGAGCCGCAACGGTCGAGTATCGCGCTGTCAGCGCTTGCGACCACCCCAGTCGACGCTTGGAGCCTCTCGTCCACGCGGTCGACCGTCGTCGCTTCGAGGCGGGAGCCTCGCACTGCAGCGGTCTTTCGTACGAGCTCCGCGAGGCGGCCGGAGTTCGAAACCGGCCGGTCGATGTAGACCCTTGCTTCCGAGGGGTTCATCGACTCGACGAGCTCGGCCAAGATCGCCACGGCTCGCTCGCTTTCATGCACCATCCGATAGCTTCCGTGAAAGCTTGCCATGTCACGCATGCATCCGTCGCGCCCGAGCAGAAGCACCCCGCCCCCTAGGGCCACTTCGATCGTGGTGATCACGTTGAGACCGTCGATCAGCAGGGGCTGACCCATCAACGCGCTGGGCTCGCAGCGCTTGGACGCTCGCAGATCTTTCGCCGCGTCCGAGCAGGCGCAGCGTCCAACCGCGACGCGCTGCCGTTTGCGAAGCTGATATCGGTCTCCCACGAGCTTCAGAGCCGACGTTTCCGCGTAGCCTCGTGTGCGAAGCCAGCTCAAGTCCTCGACCGCGCTTCGAAGACGCGGAAGCGCATCCTCGGAGAACAGCTCCTCATCCATGGGATGTGGTCCGCGGTGCCGCCTGGAATCACCCATGCCGAATTCTAGCCCGTCGGTGAAACCAACTGGCTCCTTTCCCGTCCGGACCCGGCGCAGAAAATGCGTATTGGGAGATTTTCCCGCAAGCCTTGCCGCGGCCTGGCCCGACGAAGACACGTTACGCGGGTTTTCTTGGCTGGCACGCGAATTGCTCTGCCTTGGTTTCGAGCCTCGATGAATCCCATGGCGCCCACGATTCTCGCCGTTACCGATCTCACATCCGCAAGCTACAAGCTCGTGGGCTTTGCTGCTTTCATCGCCGGGCCTTCGGATGGTGAGGTCATTTTGGTTTCCACGTACGGCGGTGGGGGCGGGACCCACCCATCGGAGCCTCCGCTCGCCTGGAGCGGCAACGGCGATAGCTGGCGTGACCGCGTCGAGCTCCGGCTACGGCAAGAGGGCCAGCTTCTCGAGCGCCAGCGGCAATGGTGTTCCGATCGCGGGGTTCGTTGCAGAGCAGAGCTCCATGAAGGGGCGCGCTGGCCGGACTACGTCTTGCAGAGCGCCCGGCGCTCTGGCGTCGACCTGATATTGGTCGGAATTCAGCAAATGGCTGGCGCAGATCAGATCAGCCCGACTGAAATCAAGAGACTTGCCGCAGACGCTCCTTGCCCGATCAGCATGGTCCGGCTGCCTCAGCTTTCAGCCTTCTGAACGTCGTATGCTCGCGGGCACTTGACACAAATGGTGCAATTTTCTAGCTATGTGCGGTGGCCGACGCGAAATTGCTCCGAGCGCTGAAGGACTATGTAGGCTTCGACGCAGAGTCCGCCCGGCGGCTTCAGGCGATGGGCCCTCGTATGCGTGCGTCGCATCATCGTGTCGTAGATCGCTTCTACGAGGCCATACTCGCCGATCCCGGAGCGCGTTCGGTGATGAAGGACGAAGCTCAAATCGTGCGCCTCAAAGCATCTTTCCTGCAATGGCTCGAGGGGCTCTTCGAAGGACGGTACGACGAGGCATATTTCGACAAGCGAGCCAAGATCGGGCGGGTTCACGTGAGGGTTGGCCTCGAGCAGCGCTACATGTTCGCTGCCATGAACGTGGTTCGAAACGAGCTGCATCGAGCTTTGGCAGAAGCCGCCGACGACCCTTTCGGCGAGCGCGAGGATCACTGCGCAATCGACCAGATCTGCGATATCGAGCTCGCGATCATGCTCGAGACGTACCGTGAAGACTATGTTCTCAAGAAAACCGCCGAGGCGGAGGCGCTCGCGGTTATGGGTAGGTTGACCGCTGGCCTGGCGCACGAGATTCGCAATCCTCTAAACGCGGCCAAGCTGCAGTTGGACGTCTTGCGTCGGACCGCGAGCAGCGTGGGGGATGCGTCGACGCGCCGGAGGATCGAGAGACGCACCAACGTGGTTCAGGATGAGCTCCGCAGACTCTCTCTGTTGCTCGACGATTTCCTGAATCTGGCGAAGGCAAGGAGACTCGAGCCCGTGCAGTGCGATGCACATGCGTTGCTCGAAGAGGTGGTCGAGCTCCGGCGTCCCGAAATCGAGTCCCAGGGTATCGAGTTCATTCAGGATTTCGCAGCGGCCTCGTGCGCGCTCGTTGCGGAGCGAGATCGCCTCAAACAGGTGGTCAACAATCTCATCACCAATGCGGTCGAGGCGGTTTCGGGTTGTCAGGAGCCGACGATTCGCATCACCAGCCGAGTGCTCGGAGAGCGAAAATGGGAGGTGGCCATCTTCGACAATGGTCCGGGAATTTCCTCCGAGATCGCCGAACGAGCTTTCGAGTCGTTCGTAACGACGAAGGAGGCGGGCACCGGGCTTGGTCTGGCGATCGTGAAACGAATCGTCGGCCTACATGGCGGTTTGGCGACCCTGACCCCGCTTCCCGAGGGCGGCACGCGGGCCTCGTTTTGGGTACCGACGGCGCCTCAGTCGAGAATGGGCGATTGGTAGCCCCATTCTTTGACGCGGTACTGAATCTTTCTCTGACTGATCCCGAGAATCTCGGCGGCTCGTGCGGTGGACCCGTCCACGGCATCCAAGGTCCGGAGAATCGCCATCCGTTCGAGCTCAGCCATCGTGATACCCGGAATGAGGGCCATGACGGAGCCGTTCTGCATGTCACCATGCGCGGATGTCGGTAGGTCATCGCGCTCGATCACGCTGGCATCGCACATGACCACGGCGCGCTCAATCGCATTCTCGAGCTCGCGAACGTTGCCAGGCCAGGGATAGATCATCAGGTGTTGAAGCGCCTCTTCCGACAGTCCCTGCACCCCGCGATCGTTCTCGGCAGCGTATTTTCGCAAGAACGCGTAGGCCAGCAAGGGAATGTCGCTGCGCCGCACGCGGAGTGGAGGAACGTCTAGCTGAACGACCTTGAGCCTGTAGTAGAGGTCCTCCCGAAAGCGCCCCTCGTCGACGCGCTGCTTGAGATTGCGATTCGTGGCCGCGACCACCCGAACGTCGACCTTGAGCGTCTCGTTACCGCCGACCCTCTCGAATTCTCGTTCCTGCAGAAAGCGCAGAAGCTTGATCTGGACGCTCGGCGGAATCTCGCTGACCTCGTCCAGGAACAAGGTGCCCCCGTCGGCCTGCTTGAATCGTCCTTCGCGCCTCCCCGACGCTCCGGTAAACGAGCCGCGTTCGTGCCCGAACAACTCCGATTCGAGCAAGGTTTCGCTCAACGAGGCGCAATTCAGTCGGACGAATGGCTTGTCTTTTCTGGTGGAATTCTGGTGGATGGCAGCGGCGATCAACTCCTTGCCCGTGCCGGTTTCGCCATGGATCAGAACGGTAGCGCGACTCCGTGCTACCTGAGCGACGTTTTTCATCAAGCGCTGCATCGACGGGTGCTCGCCCAAGATGTTGCTGAACTGGAAACGATCGTCCACGCGCTCACGAAGCTGCGCGGCTTCACGCGACAGCCTGGTGCGCTCGAGCGCGCGGTCGACGATCGCGATCACTGCGTCGAGCTCGAGGGGCTTGGTGAGGTAGCTTTCGGCGCCTAGCTTGATTGCCTGGACCGCCGTATCGATGGTGGCGAACGCCGTCATCACGATGAACGTCGTATGTGGCGACATGGGGCGTCCTTGCTCGATGAGCGAAAGTCCATCCATGCCGGGCATCTTGAGATCGGTCAGCACGACGTCGGGGTCGACTTGCTCGATCTGCAAGAGGGCAGTTCGCCCGTCGGCCGCGGTGCTTATCGAGTATCCAGCATCGTCCAAGAGCTCCGCGAGCGCAGTGCGTGCGTTCGCTTCGTCATCGACGATTAGGACGTGCCCCTTCGACCTGGTCGCGGACTCTGGGTTCGAGATCTCGGACATATTCGACGCGGTGTTCTCGCTTTTCATGGTGATCTCTTCTTCAAGTTTCGTGCCAGCACGAGGCGTCTTGGCTTTCAAGGGCTTGCCGGGGCTGTTGCGTTTCCAAATAGCTCCGGGGCGCGCATGGCAGCGAGCTGCTTGTACTCCACGAACGACGCTTCCAAATCCTCTACGAACTCGTGGACGTCGGGGAAGGATTCCCAATCGGCATTGAAGCCCCAATGAAGCCCGCCAGAATAACTGAAGAGGGCGATGCCGAGGTTTTGGTTCTGCATCAGGGGAACCATCGGGTAGATTTCCTTCATGGGCGCGCCGAGCATGTAGAGTGGGAATGGCGGCCCGGGCACGTTGGTGATGATCAAGTTGTACGTTCGCAGCCGCATGGCCGCTCGGTAGAGCTCCGAGACGAGGCTCTTCGTCGTGAGGTCAGCCACGTCTTCGATCAGCTCGGCTCCGCCCGTTTGGTTGGATTCCTTCTTCAACTCCGTCGTCACGCGGATGACTTCTTTGAGGCGAAGCAATGGGTCGGGCTCTGAAAC
The DNA here is from genome assembly GCA_963786865.1 of uncultured delta proteobacterium. Classification (GTDB taxonomy): domain Bacteria; phylum Myxococcota_A; class Polyangia; order Polyangiales; family Houyiibacteriaceae; genus SG8-38. Next base: position 308,555 of record CAWBAV010000016.1, read on the forward strand.
GGGAAGGTCGGCGAGGAGCATCGCCACGTGATTGCCGACCGACAGTCCTCCGGCCTTTCTGGTGTTCACGGGCAGCACCGTGCGGAAGCCTTTCATCGCGTCGACGTTCTCGCCACGGCGTAGGAGAAAGCTTCGAACGGCACCAGTCGTGACGGCGACTACCACGTCGTTGATCGTCCCGCCGAGGGCTCCCTTGATCGCCTTCACTTGATCGAGCGCAAAGTAGGTCCAGTCGAATCGACGGTACGGACTGATGTCGTGTTCCGTAAACGGGGTCTTCGGCGCCGGTTTCATCCCGGAACGCAGGACGCTCGATAGACCCTTGAAGTTCTCGCGGACGCGCGGCATGTAATGGCTCAGCTTCCGAAGCCCCTCGACCCGGTGGTTCGTTTCGTCCAGAAGGAGTTGCGCGCGGCTGGGCGCCGGGCGTGGACGCCAAACCTGGGGCTCGCGCTCGACCGCGTCGGGGCTGATTTGCAGCAAAGCCTCCAGCAGCTGAACGCCCGCGACACCATCGACCATGCAGTGGTGCACCTTGATGATGAGCGCGAAGCGATCGTTCTCGAGGCCCTCGACCACCCAGAACTCCCAGAGCGGTCTGCTGCGATCCAGGTGCTGGGAAAACAGCCTTCCAACGAGACGCTTCAGCGAGCGCTCGTCACCCGGGAGCGGAAGCCTCGTGTGCCGCAGGTGGAAGTGCATGTTGAAGCGGTGGTCATCAACCCAGACCGGGTGGCCGAATCCGGGCACCCACTCGAGCCGCTGTCGATAACGAGGAATCGAATCGACTGCAGCCTCGGTGTATCGGGTCAGACGATCGATATCGAGGCCTCCATGTTCGAGCATGAGGGGCCTTGCATCGAAGATCAGGGCCGCGCCCACATGCATCGGAGCCGCCTTGCTCTCGACATCGAGGAAAGTCGCGTCGAGCGCGCTCAGTCGCTCGTAGAAAGTCTCAGCCATGACGCAATGATTACTAGCAAAATGTAAGCCTGAGAACCGCCTTGCCGATATCCGAGCCGTCTGCGCGAATTCGGTGGAACCACGCGCAAATCCTGCGGTCACGATTTCGATAGGCGCATAATATGCGTTTTGACCATCCTTGGCTAGCTCTGGCATAGAACATGCGAACTAGGATTGTTCATGGCGCAGCTCTTGGTCCGAGACCTGATGACCCAGCCGACGATTTCGGTCGCTCCCACGAGTCCGATCGATGAGGCCATTCGGCTGATGGAGGCGAACCATATCCGGCACGTTGCCGTGGTGGAGGATTCCGGGCGCCTTCTGGGCCTGATTTCACAGCGCGACGTGCTGCGAAGTCAAGAAGGGAGTCTCTCGGGCGCGCTCTCGAGCGAACAGGCCCACATGAATCGTTGGATTGAAGCCCGATGGGTGATGACGAAAGAAGTGCGCACGGTTCATCCGGAGACGCCGGCGCTCGATGCTGCGCTGATCTTGCGATCGCATCGGTACGGTTGCGTTCCGGTGGTCGATCAAGGCATCCTCGTCGGCATCTTAACCGACTCGGATTTCTTGGACTATGCGATCCAGATGCTTTCCGATCCCGGGATCTGAGCTCTCGAGCGCGGAGTCGCCGAGCGATCATTCCGCACCTGGCACGGTGCTTGCTGCCCCCATACCCATATGACCATCAAAACCATCGTTGTGGGAACCGATCTCGGTGAGTCTGGGCACCGCGCGATGCAGCTCGCCATTCCGACGGCACGTGCGACAGGCGCGACGCTCTGGCTGGTGCATGCGAGCGAGGTGGGCTTGGATCACGTCTGGCATGACCTCCCCGTGGGCGCGCGATCGGCAGGGGAGGCGCTGCGGGCACGCCTCAAGGGGCGCTTCGAGAACTCCCTGCAAGAGCTCGAGAAGGAACGCAAAGAATGTGAAGCGCTCGGCCTGAGCTGTCAGACGGCCTGTGAAGAGGGGCGTCCCTGGGAAACGATCTTGCGCACGGCAGTTTCGGTGAGCGCCGACCTGATCGCCGTTGGAGATCCCGCGGGCGCGATCGGTCTCCCGGAGCGTCTGCTCGGCTCCACGGCCGAACGGGTCGTCGCGCAGGCACCGTGCTCGGTGCTGGTTGCCTGTGGACGCCTTCGCGACGACTACAAGGGCGCGCGCATCGCGGTCGGCGTCGACTTTTCCACGCACGGAATTCAGTCCGTCCGCTGGGCGCGCGATGTAGCCAAGGGGATTGAAGGCAAGGTGGATCTCCTGCACGTAGTGCCGCATCCAATCACCGAAGCGATCATGCCGCGCGAGTGGCCGAGTGTTCTCGATGGCCTCGCATCGGCAGCACGCTCCCGTCTCGAACAACTCGTGGCGAGCGAGGGATTGGACGCCAACACCGGGATTCACGTGTTCGATGGACCGGTTGGCAAGACGCTCTGCAACGGTGCAACCGAGCTCCACGCCGACCTTCTATTCGTCGGCTGCAGAGGGCAAAGCCGGCTACGGGGGATGATGCTTGGAAGCTCGTCGCAGTATTGCCTTCGCTATTCTCCCGTTCCCGTTCTCACCGTCCGACCCTGAGCGTCCGGTTAGGCCTCGAACATGGCTTCTAGCCGTTTTCGGTTTTCCTCTAGTGGCCGCGAGGTATCGAATTGCTGGTGTTCGGACGCAAGGAGCTCGTCCATGGCTTCGAAGTGCTGCTCAAACTCGTCGAATAGCTCGCTTCGGGCGTCACTCTCCGCCGCAGCGGAGCGTCCTCGTGCGGCCAGTCTTTCGCGAATCATATCACGGGGGGCGGTGCACTCGATCATGGTGAAGGGAACGCCATGCCGCCGCGCTAGGTTGGAAGCAGCGCCTCGCATCGCTGCGGTTCTAAACGAAGCATCGATGACGACCGGGCGACCGGAGCGCAGGATGATCTCGGATAGCCGCAAAAGCTCCTCATAGACCGCCTCCGTGACATCCCGCGCGTAAGGTCCGGACCAGGCCTCCGCGCCGAGGAAGTCCGTCGGCGCTCGACCCATGAGGAGCTTCCGGGTTCGGTCCGAGCTGACGACCGGCGCGGCCAGTATTTCTCCTATCGCAGCCGATACAGCACTCTTTCCGCTCGCGACCATGCCGCCTACGGCGACGATTCTCGGCGCAACCAAGGGAGGGCGCTCATAGGCCAGGGACAGGACGAAGTAGCGCCGAGCTTCGCTCCGCGCGCGGTCTCGGGCGCCCGTCGACGCGTCCACGTCGCCGGCGAGCAGGGACGCAACTTTGCCCCGAACGAATGCGCGGTAGCTCTCGTAGAAGTCGACGACCGAATAGAGCTCGTAATCGTTCGACTCCCGTGCGTAGCGCGCGAGAAAGCGCTCGGCGAGGTCGACGCGCCCGTGCCAGGCAAGGTCCATCGACAAGAAAGCGATGTCCGAGCAAACGTCGCCGTAGCGAAAGCGATCGTTGAACTCGATGCAGTCGATGACGGTGATCCGTTCGTCTTGCCCGAAATAGACGTGCTCGAGCCGCAAATCTCCGTGCCCGTCACGAACGCGCCCTGACTCGACTCTCGCCGCGAAACGAGACGCATCAGAGAGAATCGCAAGTTGCCAAGTTTCGATCGCCTGAGCTTGTTGGGGGCTCAGGTAGTCGCCGATCGAGTCCCGGGTCTGCTCGAAGTTCTCGATCACGTTGCTACGAATCATGTCGGCGTTTCCGTGCTGCGACGTCTCTGCATCGCAGCGCGCGCGCTCATGAAACAACGCGATGTGTTTGGCCAGATCATCGACCTGCCGCGGTTCGAGAACGCCGGCTTGGAGCAGCACATCAGCGCGTCGCTCGACCGCCAGACGTCGCATGTGTACGGCCCAATCGACCACCTCTCCTTCGCCTCCGATCACGTGAACACCGAGAGCGTCGCGGGTGATTGGAACCACATCGAGATACACGTCGGCAGCAAGCCTTTGGTTGAGCCGGAGCTCCGCGTCACAGGCTTCTCGTCGTTTTTGCAGCGACGTGAAGTCGAGAAAGCCGAGGTCGACGGGACGCTTGACCTTGAACACCTCGCTGGCGCCCAAGAACACCCAGGAGATGTGCGTCTCGATCAGCTCGTATCCGGCTGCTTGGAGGTCCGCTCTTAGCTTTCCCATCAGACTTCGCCCCGCGTCCGTCACTATACCAAGCGGACGCGGCTCTCTCATGCCCCGACCCGAGATCCACGCATTTCTGTCGCCTGACGCTCCTTCCACGCACCGTTTGCGCCTGACTTGACGAGTGAAGGCCAAACTCGGGGCTCTGGGTGGGCACGGCCTTTGCTTGCATCATTCTTGTTAGAACGGGAGGCAAAGATGACGACACGGAAGCTAGGGCGGTCGAATTGGCAGAGGTACTTCGACGAGGTAGCAAAGGGGCTGCCGTCGATGCGCGTCGGGGTCTCCATCCTGGGTGACGAGATCGGGGCTCAGCATCAAAGTGAGAATGGCGCGCTGATCGGGATCAGCTACGATTCGAATGACGACGTCTTCGAAGTGGCGACGCAAAGCATTTCCCATCGTGTGCGGAGCCCCAGGGAAATCTACGTTCGCGAGGAGTCAGGGATGCTTTCGAGCGTCGAGATCATCGTCGAGGACGGGTCGAAGCAGATTATCGAGCTCCGGGCGCTCCCATCGTTGCCAGCGTCCTGAGTTACAGCTAGGGAGGTTGGATCATGACCAAAACGTGGATTCTGGTGGCTCACGACGCGGGAGCGCGGTTCTTCGAGAGCCTCGGTCGCGGAGAAGAATTGGAGCTCATCGAGGAGATCGAGCACTCGGCGGGCAGGGCACGGGACAGTGAGATGGCTTCCGATCGTCCCGGACGCGCCTTTCAAAGGAACATCGGCGACCATCGTCGTTCCTCGATGGGGCAGAGCGAGAGCCCGCACGATCGTGCGGTTTCGGATTTTGCGAGAGCGCTGGCGGCCAAGCTCGGGGATGGCCGCGTGGGGAATCGATACACGCGTCTGGTGCTCGTTGCGCCTCCCCGTTTCCTCGGCTTGCTGCGGTCTTCTCTAGACGGTCCAACATCTCAACTCGTAGTGGGCTCTCTCGACAAGGACCTCGCCGTGGTCGACGCGAGCGCGCTGGTCGAGCGCCTCCGCGACATTGTCGTTCTTTGACTTCGTGCTCAATCCCTGGGCGCACCACCTCGATAGGAACACCTGATGGCTAATTTCGAAATGCCCGTGAGCGACTACATGTCGAGCCCCGTCGAAACAATCCAGATCGGCGAAAGCCTCATCGCCGCGAACGCCCTGTTCAGTGAGCAAGGCGTGTCCGCGTTGGGTGTGGTCAACGCAGCGGGTGTGCTCAAGGGCGTGGTCTCGCGAACGGACATCCTGCATGCAGCCGTGTTCACGCAGGGTGAGACGTTCAGAGTGCCGGACCGTGCGGTCGAGGAGCTCATGAACTCGCCCGCGATTCAAGTCTCGCGCGACGCGCCATTGGCGGACGCCGCGAAGCTGATGCTGAAGAACCACGTGCACCGGGTCTTCGTAACGACTGACGGCAAGCCCGAAGGCGTCGTCTCCACTCGCGACTTGATGCGCGCGGTCCGAGAGAAGCGGATCAAGACACCGATCTCCGAATTCGCCTCCGGCTCGGTCGTGAAGGTGAAAGCCGACGACCCCATCGCCATGGCGGTCGACCGTCTCGACCTATCCAACAAGCACGGTCTCGTGGTCGTCGAAGGAGGCTTTCCGGTGGGCGTTTTCGATCAGGCCAGTGCTTTAGAATCCCGTCGCCTGCCTCCCAACACTGCGGTCGAGCACGCCATGAACGTTCGAATCCTGATTCTCCCTGCGGGCATGGCCCTAGGCCGCGCTGCAGAGCAAGCACTCGGAATGAACGTCCGACGCATACTGATCGAGAATGACCACGGCATCACCGGCATCATCGGAGGCCTGGACTTCGCCCGCGCCATGAGCTGAGGTAGACACTGCCGCGGACACTGACGTACGGAGGGGCACGGGCTAACGCGATGTGGGGTGGAGTCGACGTCGCGAATGACAATCGGCCAGGGAGCAACCGCCTCCGATTGGCGTGAGCGCCGAGGCGAGGCTTGCGTGGTCCAACCCCCCAAGTGCATCCGACCACCATTGCAAGCCGAGCCGTTCGACGGAACCCCGCGTCGTGTTCGCCCGCGCCCGGTTCGTCCAGCGCCAGCGCCAGCGTCGCCCTAGAGCCACTTCTGGATGTGCATTCCCAGGGCGGCTGGTCTCAGCGAGCTTCGGTCCTTGGGCCTCACTCGGAACCTCAACTCGTGGGCGCCACTGGCGCGAACCGTGAAGGCGCCTCGCCAGGTGCTTCGGTCGTCCGAGTCGCCCGTCTGGAATGGGATGACGAGCCGCGAGGACAGGTCATGTAAACGGCTGCCGAACGTCACCACGGCTTCCACGTCGAGCTCCCTCGCATCCAGTCCCGGGTGGTGCAGTGACAGCTCTGCGGACACCACCGTCCCGACGACCAGCTCATCGCCTCCGAGGCCGCCGAATCGCACGCTCTCCATGGCGATGTTGTGCCAGTGCGTGCGGATCGCTTCGGCCAGCTCGGCAAGCGCAAACAGGGGACGATAGTTGGCGTCGCGGAGCGCCACCGCATCTCTCATCGCGGGTTCGTAGAAGTTGTCGGCGTAGTTGGTCACCATGCGGCGCGCAGAGAACCGCGGAATGATGCTCGACATGCTGGCTTTCATCCGGTTCACCCAGGCTACGGGGACCCCTTCTGAATTTCGATCGTGATAAGTGGGCAGGATTTCGCCCTCCAGCAGCGCCATGGTGACGGCACGGTCATAGGCGCTCGGATCCTGGATAGAAGTCGCAGGTAGATCGATCACCCAACCATTGTCTTCCTCATACCCTTCCAGCCACCAGCCATCATCGACGCTGAGGTTCAAGCAGCCGTTCATCGCCGCCTTCATGCCGGAAGTGCCGCTCGCCTCGAGCGGTCGCGTTGGCGTATTGAGCCAGACGTCGCATCCGGCCACCATGCGGCGCGCCGAATCGATCGAGTAGTCCTCCATGAAGATCACGCGCCCCGCGAGGTCGGGATGTTTCGTCGCCTGATAGACGCGCTGCAGCAGCGCCTGCCCATGGCCATCCGCGGGGTGCGCTTTTCCCGCATAGATGATCGTCGCCCCCGGGTTGCCGTTGAGCAGCTTCGCCAGTCGCTGCGGCTCGGTGAGCAGCAAGTCCGCCCGCTTGTATGGGGCGAAGCGACGGGCAAAGCCGATGAACATGCGATCTTCGTCCAGCCTCGCGAGGACGTCCTGCAGCAGCGAGAGGTCTTCGCGTCGCCGCGTCCAGGTCTCCGTGAGATGGTCCTTGAGCCAATCAACATAGTCGGCGCGGAGCTCTTGATGAATCGACCAGACCTCGGACGGGTCGTAGTCGCGCAACCATTGCCAGCGATACGGATCTTCGATCTCGTTGCGCCAGTCGTGCCCCATCTTCCGTTCGATGAGGCGCTGCCAACGGGGGGCGAGCCAAGTGGACACGTGCACGCCATTGGTGATGCTGGTGCAGGGCACGTCGTCGGCGTCGTCGTACTCGGGAAAGAACTGCAGGAACATGTCGCGTGCGACTTCGCCATGTTTGGCGCTCACACCATTCATCCGGCCTGCGTTTCTCACCGCTAGGGCGGTCGTTCCGAATTTGTTCTGCGCGCCGCTCGGCGTGCTGCCCATCGCCATCAAGCGCGGCCAGTCCATCCGGAGCAGATGCTCGAATCTTGCCAAGTAGGGTCGCACCATCTCTTCTGGGAAGTGGTCGTGTCCCGCGGGCACGGGCGTATGCGTCGTGAAGATGGTCGTGTTGCGAATGTACTCGAACGCCTCCTGGGAGCGGAGGCCATGGCGTTGAATCAAGTGGGCGGCGCGCGCGATGATGAGGAATGCGCTGTGCCCCTCGTTCATGTGGAAGACGTCCGGCTCGATATCGAGCTCGGTCAATACTTGGAAGCCGCCGAGGCCGAGAATTATCTCCTGTCGAAGACGATGGGCGGCATCGCCGCCGTACAAGCGATTGGTGATGGCGCGATCCTCGGGGCGGTTCTCGGGCACGTCGGTATCGAGCAGGAACAACGGAACCCGGCCGACCTTTAGCTGCCAGGCTTGCACCTGCACCGGGCCGGTCGGCAGCGGGACGGTCACCCTCAACGGCGCATACTGCCCAGTCATGACTTGCTCGTAGGGCGGGCTTCCAAAATCGTTCGTGTCGCCCAGGTCCTCCTGGCGGCCGTCCCGATCGATGATTTGATGGAAATACCCGTCGTGGTAGGCGAGGCCGACCGCGCACAAGGGCAGATTCAAATCGCTCGCGGCTTTGAGGTGGTCACCCGCGAGGATTCCAAGACCTCCCGAGTAGAGCTTCAAGAAGCCGGCAAGCCCAAACTCCATGCAGAAGTACGCGATCCGCGGGTCCTGCATCTGCGTCGACTCGACCATCTCTCGATGCAGCCGTGCGACATCCGCGACGTACCCCTTGTCCATCGCCAGATCCATGAGCCTATCGGGCTTTACCTGGTCGAGGAGCGCGTGCGGATTTTCTTCGAGTTTGAGCCAGAGCGCCGGGTCGATCGTCTTGAACAGCGAGGCGACTTCGGGGTGCCAGCGCCACCAGAGATTCGAGGCGATATCCTGCAGCCCTTGTAGCTCCGACGGAAGGGCGTTGGTCACCGTGAACGAGCGCTTGTATGGAGTGGCTTCTTCGCCCTCTTTGACGGGCGGTTTCACGAAGAGCCCGAAGACTCCCGATGAGTCCGACGAAAGCGCCGGCATCGAGGGCACGCTGAGGCGATCCATCGGCAGCCCTTTTCGGCGCGCTGCCCCCGCCTCGAGTGCCCGGCGATGCGCGTCCTCGTAGTGCTCCATGAAATTCGACCAGTCGGTCAATGCCGCGGTTCGCAGGCAAGCCTCACTGAGAGACTTGCGGTCCGCTGGACTCAGGTCGATGAACTCCAGCATCGAGTCCGTCAGTGCCTTGGTCACCTCCGAAGTGAGCACGCCTTCCCGCTTGAGCACCCTCACTCCAGTGCGGTTTCCGTCGCCCTGAGCCGCTACCCAGCGTCCGAACCCTGCGCGATCGGTCGTGATCGCAGGCACTCCAAACGCGACTGCTTCGAGCGGAGTGTAGCCCCAGGGCTCGTAGAAGGACGGAAACACACCGAGGTCGGCGCCGGGAAGGAGATCCCAATACTTCTGACGGATCAATGGATCCGTTCCATCGAGGTAGATCGGCACATGGACCACGTGCACGCGCGCCCCCGGGTTGTTGCCGAAGCCGAGGGCGTTTAGGCGGTTCGTGATGGGATCGTTCGCTTCGTCGACGAGATCATGCGTGCATCGAAGTGGAGGTCCGGCCGATGCACCGTGCGCTCGATCCCAGAGTTGGCGCTTGGGCTCGGCATGACCGGCCGGAAGCATCGCATAGACGATGACGCGTTTGCCATCGCGGGACACGAGATCTTGGGAGAGAGCGTTCGCCGCGTCGAGGTACACGTCGACACCCTTGTTGATGTACTCGTAGCGTCCGGCGAGAGCGAAGATCAGTGTCTTGTCTCTGTCGTAGGTGTCGCCCGTGGTGAGCTCCGCCAGCTTGAAGAGCTCCTCGCGGGCTCGCTGGCGCTGCTCTGGAGCAACCGGCTTCGCTCCAAAGCCGTTGGGAAGAATCACGTCCGGCGTTCGCCCCAGCAGATACTTGCACTCGAGCGCAGTGATCTCGCTGACTGTGGTGAAAACGTCGGCTTCACGGGCTGCCACGGTCTCCATCGAGTGCTTGGACGAGACGTTGAGCTCTTTGGCTGCGACCTCCGGGTCTACGTCGGCTAGCGACTTGTAGAAGTCCGGATCCGCGCGGCGTCCTGCGAGCGAACGGCCGAGCATCGTGGCGTGGGTCGTGAAGACCGTCCCGATCTCGGGCGCTGCGGTCTGCAAGTGCAGGATCGCGCCGGCTGACATCCACTCGTGCGCCTGAACGATCGCGCGTTGACGGGCGGGAAGCAGAAAGCGATCACGGATGTGCTCGATGACCATGCCCGCGCCATGAGCAAACAAGACCGGATCGTAATAGTCCCAGGCGCCGAACAACGAATCGAGGCCGTAGTCCTCCCAGTATCGTCCGAGGATTTCGTCCTTGCGTTTGTACAAGCGTGACTGATTGACCAGCAAGCAGCGTGGCTCGCCAGGAACCAACCAGCGCCCCATCAGCACGCTGACCTCGTGGTCTTTGAGTGACTCGGCGAGCTCCGGATCCCAGATGTCCGCCCGGAACTCCGGGGCGACGCCCTCGCTTCGAGGGACGTCAGGGCCGATGGCGATGTACCCATCTTCACCGTGGCGTTGCTGCACCTCGGGTACCCGGCTCGCCAATACGGTGTGGATACCACCGACCATGTTGCAGACTTCCCAAGAGATCTCGAAAAATACCGCTTTGCTCATAGCCGAATCTGTTTCTCCGCGGGTGCGAGGACCGAGCGCTTCATGTCTTTCATAACATTCATATAGTGGATGAACGCGTCGTAAGGCCCGTCGTATGGACTAAAATAGTCGTGCACCTCCGCGTCTGAAGCGGATTTCGTAGCCATGTAATAGAAATGGTCCGAAGTCTGCAAGCGGCGCCAAAGCGCCATTAAGTGAGAATTATTACGTCGCCGGATGGCCGGTCCCAGGGCGTAGATCTCCTTGAGGGCGCGCTGCTGCATCGCGTTGCCCCGCCACGCGCTGATGTCCCGCGCCTCGTCCGCCCAGGAGACGGTCCGGTGAAAAGGGAGCTCTCCGACCGCCGGATATCGATCGATCGCCTGACTCGGGGTGAGGATGTCCCAGTGCGGATGCGTGAAGATGAGGTCTGGCAGGTGCTCGAGGAATTCGAAAATACCGGTCTCTTTCCACTGGTGCTCGCCAAACGTCTCGTAGTCCATGAACAGGTTGATCACGTCGCCCGCGCCACTGTGCCCGTGAATCCACCCGGCGAACTTCTCCGCAGTGAGCGGAAACTCGGCCCAACCCCGGTTGGAGAATCGGAACGCGATGTCGTCCGAGAGCTTGTAGTTCTTAGGGAGCAGGCGAGTCTGTCGATCGGTGACACGGTAAACGAAGTTTGGGCTCCTCCAATCGAGAACGTCGTCTGCGCCTTCCACGAGTATTGCCTCGAAGCCCAGATCCGAGATGAATTGACCGATCTCGTCGTCATAGATGAGCTCCGTGTTCCGGAACACGCGCGGGGTTTGACCGAACTCGGACTTGATGAGCTTCGTCTCGAGCTCGATTTGCTCGCGCAACTCATCCTTGTCGTACAGCGCCGACAGACTGTGATAGTAAGTCTCCGCTATGAACTCGACGGCGCCCGTCTCCGCCAGCTGGACGAAGCTGTCCATGACTTCCGGAGCGAAAAGCTTCATTTGTTCGATCGCCACGCCAGTCACGGCATAGGAGATGCGAAAGCGCCCGTCGGTGCGGTCGATCAAGCGCAGCATCGACTCGTTGGCCGGCAGGTAGCACTTCTTGGCGACCTTGCGCAGCACCTCGCCGTTCAGCTTGTCATCGAAGTACTCATGGTCGCGACCGACTTGCAGTGCCCCATACGGCTTCAGTCGGTACGGCTGATGCACCTCGAAATAGAAACAAACTGACGGCATGATTCACCTCAACGGCGTACTACCGACCGGTAGATCGGTATGAGCTTCTCGGCGGCAGCATCCCAGTGAATGTGCCGGATTTCTTCCCGCGCCCGCTCGACGATGACCCGACGAAGCTCCGGAAGCTCGAGAAGTGCCACGATCTGGCTCGCGAGCTTGTCGACGTCCCAGAAGTCGACCTTGAGGGCGTTTTGGAGGACTTCCGAAACACCCGATTGCTTCGAAACGATGACTGGACGGTCGTAGCTCATGGCTTCGAGCGGAGCGATTCCGAACGGCTCCGAGACGGATGGCATGACGTAAACGTCCGCCGTCGAAAACGTTCGTTCGAGCTCGGCACCCCGAACGAAGCCTGGAAACCGGAACGACTTGGTGATGCCCAGATCCTCCACCAGGGCTTTCATGCGGGGAAGCATGTCGCCCGAGCCGGCCATCACGAAGATCGCATTGGGAACGTGCTCGAGAACGCGCGCAGCGGCCTGCACGAAGTACTCCGGCCCCTTCTGGAACGTGACCCTGCCGAGGAACAACACGACCGGCCCTTTCGAGCTTCGTTGCTCGGTGTAGGCCTCGACTGTTTCGCGCGTGTACACGCCGTTGTGCACGACCGAAATCTTGTCGAGTGGCGTTCCATGCACCCGGTTGATCAGGCTCCGCGTGTAGTAGCTGACCGCAATGACCCGCGTAGCCTGCTCGAGCCCTTGGCGTTCGACGGCAACGATGTCTCGGTCAGCCCCGTGTCCGGCGCGATCGTACTCGAGGCTATGCACATGGACGACGAGCGGGGCACCCGCGCGGCGCGCGATCTCGATCCCGGCCGGAAAGGTCATCCAGTCGTGTGCGTGCACCAGATCGTACTTGCGACCAGCGACGCGACGCGTCGCGGCCATCGCATAGCGCGCGACCTCCGCGAAGAGATCGTGTCCGTAGTGCGCTCCCGTCGATGGTTGCTCCGCGAGGGGGAGGTCTCCGCCAGGGACGTGAGCGTGTCGAAGACGGACCAGCTCGCCCGGAGGGTCGGGGAGGGGGTGCAAGATCTGCGTCGCGGCGATCTGTGCGAGCGCGGTTTCCGAGATCGCGCCGCTCGTGATGAGCTCCCGGTATGTTGCCTGATCGAGATAGGGCTTGAGCATCGCCGGCACACGGATCGTGCGAATCTCGGCAGCGGCGTGTTCGGGCATTCCCGTCCTAGCGGCCTCGACAGCCGCCATGAAGATCGGGTCGGTGGCAAGCGCAGGCTCTTCGGCGATCAACTCGGCCCATCGGTTCGTCGTCGTGGCTGGGGCCGGACGCTGGTCTTCAGTCACCGGTTCCGCGGAAGTCGCGCCAAGCAGCTGCATGTGGGGTGCGTCCTCTTGGCCGTACAGCCTCGGCACCAGGAAGTCGATTTCGACGCCCCGGCTCGCGACCGCGGTGGTGAGCCCTTCGCAAGCCGTTCCAAGTCCGCCGCTGATGTGCGGCGGATACTCCCATCCGAGCATCAGGATTCTCATGGCCCGGCCATCTTCGCGACACGCAGGACCTCGGATACACTCCAGGCCTGTGCTGGGGTGCCGCCCGGTCGGTGAGGCGCGTCGCCGTCGAAAACCTCCGCGATCTGTCCGATGCAACCCTCGGTACGAAGGTGTGCAGAGAGCGCAGCGAGCACGGGCATCATCTCCTCGATCGCTGCATCGTGTCCTTCGATTGCCTCGACGGCCTCCGCATAAATACCGAGAAGCCAGGGCCAAACCGTTCCCTGATGATAGGCACGGTCGCGTTCTGTCTGCCCGCCTCGGTAGAAGGGCCGGTACGCCGGGTCGTCCGGCGAGAGGGTTCGCAAGCCCACGGGAGTGAGGAGCTTCTCGCGCACCGATTGCAGGGCCCGTTTCTTTCGTTCTTTGTCGATCGGAATGCCGGGCAGACTGAGAGCCCAAAGCTGGTTGGGTCGCAGCTGCCCGTCCGGATGGTTGCCATCATGCGTGTCAGTCAAGAAGCCCTGATCTTGAAGCCAGAACTTTTCCTCGAAGTGATCGGAGAGTTTCTTCGCGGTTTCGGCCCACTTTTCGATGAACTCGGGCCGAAGTTTTTTTGCCCAACGCAGAGCAGTCCCGAGACCGGAGAGCCAGAGCGCGTTGAGGTCTACCGCATAGCCCTGACGAGGCGTGACCGGCCATCCGTCCACGAGAGCATCCATCCAGGTCAGCGCCCAGGGTCCGTGATCCACGAACAAGAAACCCTGGGGATCGACGTGGACCCGAGGGTCGGCCCCTTGGCCAATTCGCTCGATCAGGTCGAATGAGACCTCCTGCAGAGCGGCTATCCGCCGGCTACGTGTTCGTTTCGAGGTCAACGCCACCGCTCGTATGAAGAGCAACGAGGCGTCGATCGACTCCGCGTTCGATGGCACGTCGCCGCTTTGCGGTATGTTCGGGATGAGCCCGTTTTCGCGACGATCTGCCAAGGACTCTAGAATTGCCAACGCCTTGTCGACCTGCCCTCGCGCCAGGCACAGACCGGGGAGGGCGATCAGGGCGTCCCGAGACCATTCACCAAACCAGGGGTAGCCCGCGATGACTCCCGTTCGACCGCTCGTCAGCTCGACCAGGTAGGCCTCCGCCGCGTCGTCGAGCTCTCTCAGGAAGGATCGACGCGAATCGACCACCGCGCTCAGCACCTGGGGCTCGTGGCTCGCAGCGGGCGTCGTTCCAATCCGAATGCAAAATGCGCCGTCGTGCTCGAGTTGCAAACGGAACTCGCCGGGGGTGAACAGGTCCTCCGCGTCGTCGTAGCCGCGGTCCCGCTCCCACTCGTAGTGAACACCTTCATACCAGTGTCCGTCCGCGTGAAATGTGCCAGACGCCCCATGCAGGCTGGCGATCAATGCGGGCACGTCCCTGTACGGGTGCATCACCACGCGAAGCGATTTGCCCTCCTCGATGTCGAGCTCTCCGTTCATGAAAGGGTTTGCGAACGTCAACTTGTGGATCGGGCGGCATCGGATCAGCGGCCGTAGCCTCAAGTCGACCGCCTGGGTCAGCCCTTCGATCGAGTAGCGAATCCATACCGCGTCAGCGCCGTTCTCGAGCCAGAGCTCGCGGGTGACGCTGAGTCCTTTGAGCTCGTAGGTCCAACGGGGTTGCGGCTCGAACCGGGTCAGATAGTCGATGCCGTGGGGCTCGACGGTGGTGCCCCAGTTGTAGCTGTGGAGCGCGATGCGCTCGCCGCCGACGTCAAACCACTCCTCGACTTCGGCGACCATGTTGAGCGGCTCGCCGACCCCCGGTTCCCTCACCGTCAGGAGCCCGTGGTATTTGCGGCGGGGACATCGATCGATGGTCCCCATGGCGAACGAGCCGCCCGCGTTGACGCTCAACCACTCCGCGTCCGGCGCGATCGTAGTGGCCGGCAAAACGCTCTCGTCGCCGTCGCTCCCCGGAGCTCTACTGAGAAGGCGAAGCCCGGACCCACTGTCAGAGCGAGATGGAAACCAACTCGGCAAAATCACGATACACTCCCCTTAGACCCAAAACGATGCTGGGTCGAAACCCCCCCTCACCAAGCAGGAGGTATGCCAAAGCCTGACTCAGAGAGCGGGGCTTTTCCATGCCAAGTCGCAAACATTCGCAGAGGTCGGGCGCAACTTCTGCGGCCATGCTCGCCGGTCGCGCAAGCGGTGCGTCTCTTAGGCCCGCGCCTTGTACCAAGCGCGCTCCAAGGCCTCCTGATCGTCTGGATGTGCGATCGAGATGAGCAACCGAGCGCGTTCGTTGAGGGTTTTCCCGTAGAGATCGACCGCGCCGTTTTCGGTGATGATGAACTGAACATGAGCCCGCGTGGTCACCACACCGGCACCGGGCCGAAGCGTGGGCACGATGCGAGGAATTCCCTTGGGGGTTCGGCTCGTGAGCGCGATGATCGGTTTGCCACCCACGGAGGTCATCGCGCCCCGGATGAAGTCCATCTGCCCACCCACTCCGGAGATCACCCGGTGGCCGATGGAATCCGCGCAGACCTGGCCCGTCAAATCGATTTCGACGGCCGAGTTGATCGCCGTCACCCTGGGGTTTCGATTGATGACATTGACTCGATTCACGTAGCCGATGTCGTATTGAGTGACCGTCGGATTGTCATCGATGTAGTCGTAGACGCGACGGGTTCCCACCACGAATCCCGAGACCGTTCGACCCGGATGGACGACCTTTTGGCTGTTGTCGACGGCCCCGCACTCCAGCAATGGCAGCAAGCCGTCGGACCACATTTCCGTATGCACCCCGAGATGGCGATGGCCCTTGAGCGATGCCAGCACCGCGTCGGGGACGGCACCGATACCCATTTGCAAGGTGGCGCCGTCTTCGATGAGCCCGGCGGCGTGGTGGCCAATTGCCTTTTCCTCCTGGGTTGGCGGACGTGCCGGAACTTCAGGCAAGGGCTCATCGTGTTCCACGAGCCAGTCGAGCTGGTCGATGTGCACGAAGCCGTCCCCATGGACCCTCGGCATGTGACGGTTGACCTGCGCGATCACGACCTTTGCCGAGTCTACGGCAGCCCTCGCCACGTCGACAGAGACGCCGAGGCTGCAGTAACCACGTTTGTCGGGCGGCGAGACCTGGACGAGAGCGATGTCGAGCGCGCGTCGCCCAGAGCGGAACAATTGTGGAATTTCGGACAGAAAGCAGGGCAGATAATCGACGCGGTCGCCATCGAGCTGGTGTCGCATGTTCTCGCCGACGAACAGATTCGCTACCCGAAACGAGCGCTCGTATTCAGGCCTGGCGTACGCGGCATCCCCAGAGGTGTGCAGGTGGATGAGCTCGACGTCGCGAAGCCGGTGAGCCTCTCGGACCAGTGCGTCCACGAGTGCAGTCGGAGTTGCCACGCCGCCGTGAACGAAGACGCGCTGATTTGAATTGACGTGATTGACCGCTTCGTCGGCGGTGCAGAGCTTGGACATCGCGTTGGCTTACCTGGGATCGTTCTGGGGTTCGGGGTTGGATTGCGGTGCCGGCTCCGGCTCCGGGTCGAGCGGCGGGCCAGGCGGCGGATGGCGCCGCTCGAGATCGACTTGAAGGACCGGAGGGGGCGTAATGGCCTTGATCGGCCCCGAAGTGAAGTCGGTATTTCCGGTCGGAGGATTCGCTGCGTTGCTGGGCTCGTATGCTTCTTCTTGTGCCATTTCGGTGCCTTGGCCGCCGCTGACCCGGCCGCTGGCACAGGCCGCGGTGCCTAGAAGCAGGAACGCCATGGTAGCGCGAAGGGCTCGTATTCGGCGTGGGAAGGTCACGGCACGGCTCCTCGGTTCCTCTCGGAAGTCAGCGCGGGTTTCACATCCAGCAGGGCATGGCACCGGTCGCAAGCGAGCAGGAGCCTACCGAAAATTTCGGCCTGCCCGAGTGTGGTCGGCTCCTCTTCGACCGGCTCGCCCGGTTTTGGCACGTACTCGTCTTCGGCAACCGTACCCTCGACGGCGGCAGCGAAAGCGAGGTCGTGGACCTCGTACTCGAGGCGCGTGGTGCCGGGCGGGTTGTCGCTGTCCGGTCGCTGGTCACCGTGAAGCGGGGATTCGGCCAAGACCCCAGCGGCCACCTGAAACGCCGCGGGCGAATCGCTCAGAAGCGCTTCCCACATTCGTTCGATGGCCCAGTAGTGCCGCCGCATGTGCATCCTGACGTCCTCACCTTCGGCCGGAGGCTCGAGCTTGATCGGGGGCCCCCGGTCGAGAGCATGGTGGCATTGGCCACAGGCATGGGAGAGGCGGGAGAACGCCATGCACGCGTCTTCCATGTCGCCCGCCTCCCGCACCTCGGTGGCGAGCCCCTTGGTGATCCGCGCGTACTCCTTGCCCTGCTCGGGGAAAGGCACGTGCTCCATGAAGAACACCAGCTTTCGCATCGAATGCTGTGCCAGCGGAAGCTCACCTCGAATGAGCGCGTTTCGGGCGACGATCGAGAGCTCGGCGTGCTCCTTCATGACCTCGTCGAAGCCCGCAGGGGGTTCGGAAGCCTGAGGCGCGCGCTTCGGCTCGCATTCGCAACCACTCGAAAGTGCCGCGACTATCCCCAGTACAATGACCCGCCCGAGCATCTCGTCCCTATCATGCGCCGTCCGAGCACTCTTTCAAGACGCTGCGCCTTCAGCCGTCGTGAGTGAGAAGCAACGGTACCTTGCTGTCGTGGAGCAGGCGCCTCGCCACGCTGCCAATGAGAAGTCGTTCGATGCCGCTCTTTCCAGTGGTTCCTGCACAGATCAGGGTGGCGTCTACGTCCTCTGCGACTCTAAGCAGGCCCTCTGCCGGGTCGCCGGTGAGCAGATGGATACGGACGCCTTGCACGTCGGCCGAGAAGAGCTTGTCGGCGTCCGTTTGAAGCATTTCCTGCAGCCCTAGATGAAGGGCCTCCCGGCGCTTTTCTGCTGCCTCGCCAACTACGGCGCCTCGGTCGGTATATTCGCCCCAGACGTCGAGATAACAGTGCACCATGTGGAGCGGCCCATGAAAAACCTCGTGGATTGCGCGTGCGATCTCGGCGGCTCGCTTCGACGGTCCCGAAAAGTCGTATCCCATGACGATCGTGCTCGGCAATCTGCCGCCCTCCGGCGGGATCACGATGATCGGTGTGTGGACCGTCTTGATCACCCGCTCGGTCACGCTGCCGTACATCAGCTTGGAGACGCCCGTTCTTCCGTGCGTACCGACGACGACCAAGTCGACGTCGTGCTCCTTGGCATAGTCCCGAATCACCTCGTGAATCGTTCCTTCGCGAATCGCCGTGAAGAGCTCGATACCCGAGCCCGCAAGGCCCTTGGCCTGCCGGTCGAGGGCGTCCTGTGCGTCGTTCAAGATGCGCGTGACGGCTTCAGGGCCAGGACTGTAGGAAAGGTCCATCAGCAGGTAGGTCGGAACGACCGGGGTGTGGAGGAGATGTAGCTTGGCGGAGCATTTCTTGGCGAGCTCGCACGCATAATCCACCGCGTGTTGCGCGTTCTCCGAGAAGTCCGTCGGAACTAGGATTTGTTTGATCTGCATATATAGTCCTTCGTCATCTGGATGAGGGCCGCTACCCGCCAAATGGGTCGCTCGGGATCAGGTGGTCGCTGAGCAGCTTCTCGTTGACATACTCGCGTTCTTCTTCTTCGATGTCGATGCGCAGCATCTCGGCGAGCTTCCGGACGCTCTTGGTGAGCTCACGGGTCGATTCGGCGTCTCGAATCGCACCTATCAGCCGGTCCATCTCCTCGCGTTGGTCGGCGTGCTCGGCGTGCAAGTGTCGGACACGCTCTGGGCCGAAGCCATCGGCCTCGTTGATCGCGGGAACCATGTGGGTTTCTTCAAAATTCATGTGAAGCTCGAGGATTCCGCGCAAAGCGTAGGCAGCGCGCTTGACCTGGCCGGAGTCCACGCTTCCGTCAGCCAGCTTGGCAACGCCGGTTTCGAGCTCGGAAAGCATTTGTTCAATCTCGCGATGCTGGCTGAGCACCTTGCGTCGGACCTCGGAAGGCATCAACTGCTCGTCACTCATCTTGTCCTCCCTGGGCGCATGCTCGTTCGGGTGTCTGCAAAGACCGCGCCAACGATTTAACAGCATTTCGCTTCATGAGGCACGCAAGTTCTGCGCCAGCTTGGAAACTTTCGCAGAAGATGCGTCACTTTCGATATGCTTACCTCGCAAAACACGGGCCTTTCTTCTGGCACGAAGCTTGATACGCAAGGGTGTACTCATGGACCAACCAAGAACCATTCTCGTCGGCACGGACTTCTCCGATATCTCGGATGAAGCGCTTCGCGCCGCGGCCCTCTACGCGAAGACTTTCAATTCGCGTGTTTTGGTCACACACGTGTTCGATCCGACGCCGAACGTGCCTCCGGTGGTCTGGTCGCGGCCAGATCTGCTGGAGCGAAGCATTCGCGTCGAAATCGAAGAGGCGATTCGCGAAACGCTCAACGGCAAGACAGCGGAGCTCCTCAAGGGGGTCCCCGAAGTCGAGCTGAGCGTCATCCAGCACCCGTCCCCCGGTCGGGCCTTGGTGGAAATGGCCGAGGACGAAGGCGTGGATCTGTTGATTCTCGGCTCCCACGGCCGAAGCGGACTGTCCAGGGCGTTCCTTGGCAGCGTAGCCGAGCGAGTCGTGCGCCACGCGCCCTGTCCCGTGCTGGTCGTGCGTGGCCGGAATGACAGCAAGCCCAAAGATGGAGAGTAGCCCGTGTCATTGATCCCCCGTTTGGTTGTCGCTTATGATTTCTCCGATCCTGCAAGGCGAGCGTTCGAGCTCGCGGTATTCATGGGTCGGCAACTCGAGGCCGAAGTCCACATCGTGACGGTGCTCGACTCTAAAGAGTCAGATGCGCCGAGCGCCGGGAAGGAAATCGAAGATCTGCGCCAGCTCCTCGAGATGCGAACATGCGCCACCGTGAAGACCGACGATCTCCAAATTCGATGTCACGCGGTGACCGGCCATCCCGCGGACGCGATCGTGAAGTTCGCCCGCGAAATCGACGCTCCGCTGATTCTCTGCGGCACGACCGGCAAGGGGGCGGTGGCTCGCACTCTGCTCGGCAGCGTGTCGCACGAGCTCGTGCACAAGAGCGGCGCCATCGTGATGTCGGTGCCTTAGGCGCGTTACGATCCCGGTCCGACGAACGGCGCCTCCACCAGACGGCTCGCCTTTCGGTCGTCGCGGCCCTCCATCGTGATCGTGAGCTGGACCTGGAGCCCGGGGCGCATCTGGTCGCGCGGCAGGATCGCGAGGATGGGAAGGTAGGTGCTGCCGAGGGACTCGAGCTCGATGCGCTTCTGCGGAACGATGTATTCGATGCCGCTTACGGTCTCTGGTTCGACGAGGAACGCTTGCTTCTGGCCCGTCTTGTTGACGAGGTGCACTCGGAGCGAGTTGCGCACCTGGCCATCGACGACCGAAAACGGCGCACCCGTGAGCCGAAGAACGTTCGTTTCGAAGTCTGCGCTCTGAGCAACCGCGAAGACCGCACCGATCAACCATAGGGCTGCGACGCCTCCGTAGAAGAACAGTCGCGGCCGTCCCATGTGCTTTGGTCTGCCCTCGAGGCCGTTGAGCGAATCATAGCGAACCAGTCCCTTGGGCCTGCCGACCTTCTCCATGATCTCGTCACAGGCATCCACGCAAGCCGCGCAGCCGACGCATTCCATCTGTAGGCCGTTGCGGATGTCGATGCCGGTGGGACAGACGACCACGCAGCGTTTGCAGTCTACGCAGTCCCCGTTTTCGGGGTTGCTCGCCTTGCCACGGGGTTCGCCCCGGTTCCAATCGTACCCGATGACCATGGTGTCGCGGTCGGTCATCGCGGATTGCAGTCGTCCGTAGGGGCAGATGATCAAGCAGAGCTGCTCCCGGAACCAACTGAAGTTGAAGTAGAGAATGCCCGACATCACGACGACCCAGGTGAACGCCGTCGGGTGCTCCGCAGGGCTCCGCTGCACCATGTCGATCACGGACGGGAGCGATACGAAGTAGCTGATGAAGACGTGCGAGAGCAGCAGTGCAAGGACGATGTACACCGCGTGCTTGAGCCCCTTGCGCCAGAGCTTGTCGAAGCTGAGCCCAGCCGCGTTTCGGCGCAGCCGCTGGGCTCTCGGACCCTCGATCAGGCGCTCGATGCGACGGAACACTCCCTCCAAGAAGACGGTGTGCGGGCAGGCGTAGCCACACCAGAGGCGCCCCTTGACCGCGGTGACGATCAAGAGCGTGAGCCCGACGCCGCTGAGGAGAAAGAAGACGAGCCAGAAGTCCTGCGCATTGAAGACGGCGCCAAACAGATAGAAGCGCCTGTTCACGATGTCGATGAAGACCGCCGGGTGCCCGCCGATCTTCACGAAGGGCAGAACCACGTAGATCGCTATCAGCACACTGAAAATGGCGTAGCGGAGCCGCGTGAAGCGGCCCGATACATCCGCAGGGTGCACGTAGTTGCGGCTGCCGTCCGCTCGCAGTGAGCTAGCGGGTTCCTCTACAATCGGCAGCTTCGTCATGGCCTATGGGTTCTTAGGGCCCGCGGCTTCGTCTGCCAGCGTCCCGCCAGGTTCCCAAATCTCACCTTGCGGCTCGACGCCAGGCACCTCGGTGTTCCGAAGCGTGAGCACGTATGCGACCACCTGCTTCACGCCTTCTTCCCCGAGAATCGGAGCCCAGGCCGGCATGCCCTTGGCGGAGATTCCGTTGGTGACGGTAGCGTGGATGCTGGTCGGAGCGCCTCCATGAATCCAGTACTTGTCGGTCAAGTTGGGTCCCAGACCGACCCGTCCTTGTGCCTTGGTGTCGTGGCAGGCCATGCACTGCGTGGTGAATATCTGGCTTCCCGCAGCGACTGCGGATGCGTCGAGCGCCAGCGCGTCCAGGGACTCGTCGGTCACGATGCTCCGCTCTGCTTCGGCCGCTGCAACAGCTGCAGCGTACTTTTGAGGCTGCAACTGACCGATGGCGTATTCGTGATAATAGAACCAATAGATCAATCCGAAGACGACCGCGCCGTAGAACGTGAGCAGCCACCAAGTCGGCAAGTTGTTGTCCGCTTCCTCGATGCCGTCGTAGACGTGGAGGATTTCGCCTTGGATTTCGTCTGTTCGATTGGCCTCACTCATGGGGTACCTCCAACTCCTCTTCGAGCGGAATGCGTGCGCAGAGGTCCGCCTCCGATGCCTTCATCCGCATCACGCGAACGACCACGACTAGAAATACGATGAAAAACAGAACGAGCGCGAGCACCGGGTAAAGCAGCACAGGGCTCTGTTCGAAGAACTCCGACGCGAAACGGCTCATCGTGCCACCTCCGTAGTGTCGGCGGCAGCGAGCGGCTCGCCCTCAGGCACCTGACCCAAGCGCTGCAGGTAGGCGATCAGGGCGACCAAGCGGCTGTTGACCAGCAGCTCGCAGCCTTCGCCCTCCTCGTCACAGACCTTGATGCCTGCACTCTCGGACAGACCCGCGGCGATGGAGGCCGCTTCAGCCTGAGCGCGGGCTTCGGCAGTCTGAATCTGATCGGCCTTGTACGGAACACCGACGTTCCGCATCGCCCTCAGTTTCACGGTAGTCGCGGCGAAGTCGATCGTCTCGGTCGCGAGATGTGGGTAGGGCGGCATGTTCGAACCCGGCGAAATCTCTCGAGGGTTGATCATGTGCTTGTAGTGCCAGACGTCGGCGTACTTGCGGCCGATCCTCGCGAGATCCGGGCCGATGCGGCGGGAGCCCCACTGGAACGGGTGATCGAAGAGCGAGTCATCGAGCACCGAGACCTCGCCGTAGCGCGCGGTCTCCCAAGTGAACGGGCGAATCATCTGCGAATGGCAGGTGTAGCAACCCTCTCGAATGAACACGTCGCGGCCTTCGAGCTCGAGGGGACTGTAGGGGACGTTCTTGGTCGTGCGGATCGACTCCGGCACCGAGATGACCAGAGGTATGATCTCGGCAACCCCGCCCACCAAGACGCCGATGACAACCAGCACGGTGAAGACGCCGGCACGGCCTTCGAGTGCGTGATGCCAGGCGACCTTTGCCTCGTCGCGATTGCGGATTGAAATGGCGATCGCGGCCACACCCCACATGACGGCGATGAGAGCCAGCACCGTGCTGATGAAGCCGTCGAAGAGTACCATCGCGAACAGGAGCCCCATCACGATGATCGACGCCATGACCGGCTGACCGAAGAGTAGCTTGGGCCAGGGGATGTCGCGGTCGCGCGGCTCGGTCACCACAGCGACCTCGATCTCGCCGTCCACTGCAGCTCCGCTCTTCGCGGTCTTGAGCAGATTCCAGGCCATCAGAATGAAGCCGGTGATGTAGAGCAGACCACCGGTCAGGCGCGCCCAGTACATCGGCTTGATCGCGAGGAGAGTCTCGACGAAGTTCGGATAGAGAAGCCCGCCCGTTTCGCTGACCGCACGCCACATCAAGCCCTGCGTGATGCCGGCGACCCACATCGAAACGACGTAGAGAAGAATGCCCACCGTCGCGATCCAGAAGTGGAAGTTCGCAGCTGCGCGCGAGTGGAGCTTCGTGCCGTAGAGCCTCGGGACCAGCCAATAGAACATGCCAGCCGCCATCAGGCCGTTCCAGCCGAGGCCACCACTGTGCACGTGGCCGATGATCCAGTCTGTGTAGTGAGCGAGACCGCTGACGCTCTTGATGCTGAGCAGAGGTCCCTCGAAAGTGCTCATTCCGTAGAAGGTCACACCTGCCGCGAAGAACTTCAGGACGGGGTCGGCTCGAAGCTTGTCCCATGCGCCACGAAGCGTGAGCAGGCCGTTCAACATGCCGCCCCAGCTCGGTGCCCAGAGCATCAGGCTGAAGACCATGCCGAGGCTTTGCGCCCAGTCGGGCAGGGCGGTGTAGAGCAGATGGTGAGGACCGGCCCAGATGTAAAGGAACACCAGGCCCCAGAAGTGAACGATCGACAAGCGGTACGAGAAGACCGGTCGCTCGGCCGCCTTCGGCAGGAAGTAGTACATGATGCCGAGAATCGGCGTGGTGAGGAAGAAGGCGACGGCGTTGTGGCCGTACCACCACTGCACGAGCGCGTCCTGGACGCCGGCGAAGACCGAGTAGCTCTTGAAGAGCCCGACAGGGACCTCGAAGCTATTGACGATGTGCAGGACCGCGACGGTGATGATCGTCGCGATGTAGAACCAGATCGCGACGTAGAGGTGTTTCTCGCGGCGTTTGGCCAGCGTCCAGAAGAAGTTGACCGCGAAGACGACCCAAATGAGAGCGATCGCGATGTCGATCGGCCATTCGAGCTCCGCGTACTCCTTGGCGGTCGTGATCCCGAGCGGCAGCGTGATTGCCGCCGAGACGATGATCAGCTGCCAGCCCCAGAAATGAATGGAAGACAAGATGTCCGACGCGAGCCGCGCCTTTACCAAGCGCTGCGTCGAGTAATAGATACCCGCGAAGAGCATGTTGCCGACGAATGCGAAGATCACCGCATTGGTGTGCAAGGGCCTGAGCCGGCCGAACGATAGGTACGGCGGAAGGTTGGCCGGCCAGAACGCCAACTGCAGGGCGATGATGATTCCCACCAGCATGCCGACGATGCCGAACAGCACCGATGCCCACACGAACTGGCGAACGACCTTGTCGTTATAAACGATCCGCTGAGTTTCCATACTCGTCCTTTTCCCTCTCCGTCGTTGGGGTCATCGGCTTTTCATCGTCAAGCGGCAGCAGGGCAAGGCGATCGGCATGATCGAAGGTTCCCTGCCGCACGGTCCACGCGAAGGACGCCACGGCGACGCCAACCAGCACTACGCAAACGAAAATCAGTAAGATCAAGATCTCCATGGGAGCCCTTTTCGGGTCAGCATCATCACGGTGTAAGCAAGCGTGATGAGCGAGCTGAGCGGCATTAGCACAGCTGCGACCCAAGGTTTCATCAAACCGGCCATTGCCAGCGAAACGGCGACTAGATTGTAAGCGATTGCGAATGCGAGGATGCGGCGCACAACATGCGCGAGCACGTTGGAAGCGCGCAGAACTTGCGCCACGGGGCGTAAGCCCGGAGACACGAAGTAGAAATCACATCGTGAGGCCATGAACGGTCGATTCACTGCAGGGGTGCCCGAGCAAGCCGCCTCTCGCATGGCGACCTGGTCGTTCAAGCCGTCGCCGACCAGCAAGGTTCGTGCCGGATCGTGCTCGCGCACGTACTGGGCCTTCTGCTCCGGGCTCTGACCGCCGATACAGAGCTCTTCTGGCATGCCCAGGCTCACGCCCAAGCTCGCGACGCGCGAGGGCGCATCCCCGCTCAGAATCGCGAGCTCGTAACCCTGGCTCTCGAGCCGCTCGATCTCCCGTCGAGCGCCTGGTCGGAGTTGCTCGTCGCTGATCAAGACCGCGACAACTTCGCCGTCGACCGAAAACACGACGTCACCATCATCTGGGGAGCGAGAAGCGGCCCAGCGGGGCGCACCGAGCTTGTAGAGTCGCCCATTCTCGAAGGCGCTCACGCCATAGCCGGTACGCTCTTCGACCTCGAGCTCGATGAAGCGCGCTGCCTGATGACCTTCGAGCGCCCTCCGCACCGCAACGCTCTTGGGATGAGCACTGCGCGCGGACATGTTGTAGAGCAGGGTAATCTCGTGATCGGAGAGCGCGTCGAGCGCCGCGGGATTCACTAGCTCCAACATGCCCGTGGTCAGAGTGCCGGTCTTGTCGAAGACCACGCGTGTCATCGTGCGCGCGCGGTCGAGGAAATCACCCACGCGCACGAAGACGCCTGCGCGACGCAAGCCAGTGAGCACCAGCTCGTAGGCCAAGGGCGCGGCGATCCCGAACGCGCATGGACAGGTGACCACCAGCACCGCCGTGCCGACCTCGATGGCAAACAGCGGGTTCGACGTGCGCCACCACCAATAGCCGATCCCGCACACGGCGAGCGTGACCACGCCGATGACGTAGAAGCGAGAGAGCTGAGACCACCAGCGCGTGGCGAGGGGTCCGTCGCCCCTCGATGCCGGGTCTTGTCCGAGGAGCCCGACCAGCGATGAGGCGGCGAAGTCGCTGCTCGCCACAGCCGAAAAAGCGCACTGGCCGACGTTGAACGCGCCTGCCGGCACGGTCTCGCCGCTCCCGAAGCGCCGGGGACGGCTTTCGCCGTCGATCCAGTCGAGCGAGCAAGTCGCGCTCTGGTCGAGCAGGCGGAGCTCCACGGGGACCAAGTCTCCCGGGGCGATCAGGAGTCGGTCGCCTTCCTGAACGCCGATGCAAGGGACGATCCGCACGACGCCGTCTTTGATCTCGCGCGTCAGCAGGCTCTCCGTGCCGTCGTCGGCGAGCAATTGGGCACGATTGCGTTCGAGCATGCGTTGCTGAAGCCAACGTCCAACGAGCATGAGCGCGACGAATACGGTGAGCGTGTCGATGTACGCCGCGTGCCCCGAAGCAAAGAAGAACGAATAGGTCGAGCCGGCAAACGCCAGCACGATCCCGAGGGCGATGGGTACGTCCAGGTGAAGCACGCGTCCGCGGATGGCGCGCGCTGCGGAGCCGATGAACACGGAGCCTCCGACGAGGACAGCGAGCACGCCGGCGGCGTAGCTGAGCTGATTCAGCAATTCGTAGACTTGGCCTTCACGGAGGCCCAGGTAGATCGCGGCAGCGAATAGCATCACGTTGCCTGCCAGTGCTGCGCAGATCCCCACGCGCAAGAGCAGGTCGTCCGACGCTCGAGCCCCCGTAGATCGAGAGGGACCGAGCAGGTATCCGAGGTCCTCGACTGAGTCGACCCAATCCGAGAGCGGAAATCGGGGCGATACCCGAAGCTCCACGCGGCCAAGTGCCGGGTTGATCGACATCGTACCGGTTTGGGTGCCACCGTGACGCCGAAAGAGCTCTTCGATCAGCCAGACGCAAGCCGCGCAGTGGATGCCTTGGATGTCGAGCTCGACCCGCTTCACTCCGGCTTCGCCAGCCCGATCCGCTTCGATGAGCTCGAGCCACTTGTGATCGATCCGGCGGGATTCCATGTCCGCGGGCGGTAGACCGGGACCCCGGCGCAGCTCGTAATAGCGGCCGAGCCCGGCCTTCGTGAGGATTCCGTGCACCGTCCGGCAACCGCGGCAGCAATAGGGTGCGAGGCTATCGTTGACCAGGGGCTGCGCGCAATGAACGCAGCGCGCCACCGAGGGCAGGGACGGACGCGAAGGAGCTTCGCAAACGGCTGGCCGAGTGACGGTCACGGCGAATGAGCGTGGTGGTTGTGTTCATCCTGCGTTGCCTGCTCGCCGGCCGGCGCATGGCACGAGGCGGTGTCGCCGGTACGCAAGGCATGCACCGGCCGAATGACGAAAAGGATCGAGCCGAGCGCGAGCGCGACCGCGAGAACACGTGAAGTCACTGGCCGTGGACGGTGCGCCAATCGTTCGAAGAGAAATGTTGCCCCCACCAGTCCGACACCGCTGACGACGGCGAAGGCGAGCATGCTCGCGGAGCCGAGCATCGCCGAGCCTGACGAGGCCGCGATCAGAGCTGCTGCAGCGAGCGCGCCACAGGGCAGCAGCGCCGTCCCGACGCCGACGAAGAAAGGATGGCGACCCAGTCCACCGAGCGCGCGGGACACCCGTGATGGCGTTGGCCCCTCGTACTTCGTTCGAAGCGTGACCAGAGGCTGGTTCGGACGACGCCAGAGACGAAGCGCCGCAAGACCGAGCCCGAGAGCGAGAGACCAGCTGAGCAGAGCTCCTCCCCATGCCCGAGGAAGGCTCACTGCGGTGGCACCGCCTACTGCTCCGGCGATGGCGCCGAGAACGGAATAACTGAGGAAGCGCCCCAGCTGATAGCGGCCCTGCCCGGAGAGGCCCGGCCGCCCACTGCAGGCGTACGCAGCCAACGGCCCACACATCGCCGTGCAATGCGGAACCGACGCCAGTCCTGCGGCCGCTCCAGCAACTACAGCCGTCCACATGGGCTTCTCCTAGGGTCGATCAGCAGGTCGGTCACGTCGCGGTCGGTGTGCCGGGGCATCGCGGGTCTTCTTATACCCGAATACGTAGATATTGCGCGAGGCGGCCCCGAGCCTGCACGAAATGCGATGGATTGGCCGTCAACCGGTGCTATTCCCAAGAAACCATGGGCACCGTACAACGCAGAATGGTCCCGCGCGAACACGGCGCCTATGCCGAGCTGCTGTTTCCAATCGTCACCGTGTTCTTGGGCGGCGCCCCGAGCGCCTCGACCTGGCTCCTGGCCACAGGCGCCATCGCCTGCTTCCTAGCCAACGAGCCCTTGCTGGTCCTGGTTGGGCAGCGCGGGACCAGGACCAAACGCGAGGACAGCGATCGCGCTCGGCGTGCGCTTCTGATCTTCGTTCTCGTGGCGTTGGGAGCCGGGATCGCAGGGCTCTTGCTCGCGCCGCGGGCGTCTCAGATCGCGGTAGGGGTACCGTTCATCCTCGGAGCGTCGCTGGTGATGTTGGCGATTCAGGGACTCGAGCGCAGCATGGTGGGCGAAACCCTGGCAGCGACGACGCTATCCTCGACTGCGATCCCCCTGGGTCTTTCCGCGGGCTTGGGCCTCACGGAGACATTGGCGGTCGCGCTGATCTGGCTGGTGACCTCCCTCCTCGGGACCGCTCAGGTGAGGCTTACCGTTGCGCGGACGAAGGCGAAGACCGCGGGCGATCAGGCGCGTGTGCGCACGAAGCGCGCCTTGCTGGTCTTGGTCTCGGCGCTGGTGATCGGGATCGGCGTCGCCGCGCCCTACGGAAGCCGAGCGGGACTTTGGGTACTGGCCGCTGCGGTACCCGTGGCGCTGGTGGTGCTCGTCATGGCCGTCCTCCAGCCTAACGCGCGCCGACTGCGTCTGATGGGCTGGAGCCTGGTTGCGGCGAATCTCTGCTCGCTGATAGCAGTGGTCACGACCTTAAAGATCATTCAGGATTTCGAGTCCGTGGAACCGACCTTGCCGTTCCCCATGTTCTAGCTTTTTTGGCCGAAAGCGTCGAGAGGAGAAGCTTGTGCTCGCAAAAGACATCATGACCGAGAACCCCGTGACCGCGACCGAGCTCATGTCCGTCGCCGAAGCACTCGGAATCCTCTACGAGCTCGACGTTCGCCATCTCCCGGTGGTTCGCGGCCGCGAGTTGGCTGGCATCGTCAGCGATCGAGACCTTCGTGCCTTCATACAACGGAGTGACGACGACGCGATTGACGCGATCGAGAATGCACGCTCCGCAACCATCGGCGATTTCATGAACACCGATCCGGTGACGGTCGATCCGGAAACGAACGTGACGGAAATCGTCGAGCTCATGCTCATGCATCGCGTCGGCGCGATTCCGGTAGCCGATCTCGATACCGGTGACCTCATTGGCATCGTGAGCTACGTCGATCTGCTGCGCGTGCTCCAGGAGACTCTGGAATCCGCGAAGTGAAGCTGATCACCTCGCACGAGAGTACCGACTTCGACGCGTTGGCTTCGTGCGTGGCTCTGCAGCGGCTGTTCCCCGGCTCGGTCATAGGCCTAAGCGGCGGTTTCGCACCGAACGTCCATCAGTACTTGACCCTGCACGGCGATCGATTTCGCACCGAGCGTTCCCAGGATCTCGATCTCTCGGAGGTGGATCTTCTGGTGGTGACCGATGTTCGACGGCGGAGCCGATTGACCCACGTCGAGCCGGTTCTCGAGCGAGCCGCGCGCAATCCACGAAGCGTTCGAGTTCTCGTCTGGGACCACCACCCGAGCGCCCCCGACGACTTGCTTGCCGACGAGGAGCACGTGCAGCCGGTGGGCTCGGTCACGACCCTCTTGGTCGAGGAGCTTCGAGCCCGCGGAATCGAGATCGATCGCGAGGAGGCAACGCTGTTTTCGCTCGGTATCCACGAGGACACCGGCTCGCTTGCCTACGCGCGTTCGAGCTCGCGTGATGCAATGGCGCTCGCCTGGCTGCTGGGACAGGGTGCCCGGCCCGGTCTCCTTCAACGGTTCTTGCGTCCGCCGCTCGACGCCGTGGAACGCCAGCTCTTGGTTCGTCTGCTCGAAGGGGTGCGCGCAGTTCCGAGATTTGGAGCTTCGATCGGCATCGCGGCCCTGGAGACGGCCGAGGTGCCCGCTGGGCTTGCGGGCGTATCCACGGAGGCGTTTCGGATTCTGCCTCACGACGCTCTTTTCTGCTTGTTCCGCTTGCCGAGCGGCAAAACCCACATCATCGGTCGCGCTGAAGCGAATACCGTTCCAGTCGGAGCCATTCTCCAGGAGCTCGGCGGAGGCGGGCATGCGGGCGCAGGGTCCGGCGTGGTGCGTGAAGCATCGCTGAGCGAAGTAGAGCTGAGATTGGAGGCGCAGTTGGAGAAGCTCGGACGCAGCCCGCGTTTTGTCCGCGACCTCATGTCGAGCCCGGTACGAACGGTCACGCCCGATATGCCTCTTCAAGATCTGGCTCAATCGCTGCACGAATGGGGTCACACGGGCGCTCCGGTGGTGGACGACGGCAAGCTCGTCGGAGTAGTTTCTCGCCGGGACGTGGAGCGCGCCGAGCGCGAAGGTCGTGGCTCGCTCTCGGTGAAAAGCTGCATGGCCCACAATGTTTTCAGCATCGGACCCGATGAGCTGCTCACCGAAGCCCTCCAACGGATGCAGACGCACAACATCGGCCGCCTGCCGGTGCTCGACGGTCAGCGAATCGTCGGAATCCTATCGAGGGAGGACGTCCTCGGGCACCTCTATGAAGAATCACCCTGCTAGCTCGGCGACCCCCGATGCGAACGAGCGCTCACTCGGGGAATTCGTCTCTGCTTCGAGTGAGCCTGTAGCCGGGCCGATGGTTTGGGGTAGACTCCGCCGCGTCAGATGCGGATACGAATTCGGAGAGGCCTGAACATCCCCATCGCTGGCGCGCCCGTTCAACGTATCGAAGATGGCAACGAGGTCGGCTGGGTGGCACTGGTCGCCAAGGATTACGAGGGACTACGACCCCGGATACTGGTGCACGTTGGCGATCGCGTTCGCCTCGGACAGGCTCTGCTCACCGAGAAGTCGAACCCTTCCCTGGTGTTCACGTCGCCCGGGGCCGGAGAGGTCGTTGCAATCCATCGCGGCCCGAGGCGGTCGTTGCAGTCGATCGTGATTCGATTGGAGGGCGACGAAGAGCAGCGGTTCCAAGCGTTCGACCAAGACATGCTCGCCAGGCTCGATCGCGCGGATGCGGTCGAGCTCCTCTTGAGCTCGGGGATGTGGACGACGATTCGGACACGGCCATTCGGCAAGATCCCTGCTCCCGAGGCCTCGCCGCACTCCATCTTCGTCACCGCGATTGACACCAATCCACTCGCTGCGGACCCGCGCGTCATCATCGGCGAACGCGCTCGGGAGTTCTCCGATGGCATCGCCGTTTTGAGCCGGCTCACGGACGGAAAGGTATTCGTCTGCCAATCTCCGGGTGCCGAGATGGAGCTCCCCAAATTGGAGTCGGTGACCGCGGCGTTCTTCGACGGACCGCACCCCGCGGGACTGCCTGGAACACACATCCACTTCCTCGATCCAGTCAACGACAAGAAGTCGGTCTGGCACCTCGGCTACCAAGACGTCATCGCCATCGGCTCTCTGTTCGCGACTGGGAGGCTCTCTACCGAACGCGTGATCGCGCTCGGGGGCCCAATCGTTCGTCGACCGCGTTTGCTGAGAACCCGCCTGGGAGCGAGTACCCAGGACCTCTTGAATGACGAGCTCGAACCCACCGAGTGCCGCGTGATCTCGGGCTCGGTCCTCGCAGGGCGGCGAGCGGCGGGCCGCGCTCGCTATCTCGGTCCCCATGACCTTCAGATCAGTGTGCTCCACGAAGACCGGCGCCGTCGCTTCCTCAATTGGCTGGCTCCGGGCTTCGGCCGATTTTCGTCGATCCGCGCGTTCACTTCTGCTCTACGACCGGCCAGTCATCGGTTTCCGTTGAGCACCTCGCAGAACGGAAGCCCGCGCGCGATGATCCCCATCGGCAACTTCGAGAAGGTCATGCCGCTCGACATCCTCCCCGCTCCTCTGCTCAAAGCCCTCATCGTGCGCGACACGGAGGCCGCGCGGGCGCTGGGTTGTCTGGAGCTCGCCGAAGAAGACCTCGCACTCTGTTCGTTCGTCTGCTGCAGCAAGTACGAG
This sequence comes from uncultured delta proteobacterium, assembly GCA_963786865.1. Classification (GTDB taxonomy): domain Bacteria; phylum Myxococcota_A; class Polyangia; order Polyangiales; family Houyiibacteriaceae; genus SG8-38. The sequence goes on from CAWBAV010000016.1 coordinate 340,753, forward strand.
TACGGCACGTACCTCAGAGAAACACTCGACCTCATCGAGAAGAGGGGCTGATGCGTCCACTGCGTAGAGTCCTCGACAAGCTCGGCCCGCACTTCGCGAAGGGTGGTCGATTCGAGCGCTTTCAGGCGATCTACGAGATGCTCGACACGCTCTTGTACTCCCCGCCCGACGTGTCGCGAAATGCTCCGCATGTCCGCGATGCGATCGACCTCAAACGCGTGATGGGCCTAGTCGTCATCGGGGTCTTGCCCTGTGCCTTCGTGGCCATGTGGAACACCGGCTACCAGGCGAATCTCGCGATTCAGAGTCTCGGCCTTTCAGCTCCGGAAGGCTGGCGCGGCGCGGTTCTCACGGCGTTCGGCATCGGCCACGATCCCCAAGACCTCGGGGCTGCGACGTTCCACGGCATGTTGTACTTCTTACCGATCTATGTCGTTACCCTCGCTGCCGGGGGCATCTGGGAGGTCCTCTTCGCGGCGATTCGAAACCACGAGGTCAACGAAGGCTTTTTTGTCACGTCGATCCTCTACGCCCTGACCCTTCCGGCGACGACACCGCTCTGGCAGGTGGCTCTGGGGATCTCGTTCGGAGTCGTCATGGCCAAGGAGGTCTTCGGCGGCACAGGCAAGAACTTCATGAACCCTGCGTTGGCTGGGCGAGCTTTCTTGTATTTCGCATACCCGATCGAAATGTCGGGCGAGTCCGTTTGGACGCCTCCAATCGACGTGATCACCGGCGCGACGCCGCTCGCGATCGCGGCCGAAACCGGCGTCCCCGGGCTACTCGAACGAGGCGTCACCTGGATGGACGCCTTTCTGGGTTCAATCCAAGGATCGATCGGCGAGACCTCGACCCTCGCTTGCCTTCTTGGTGGGGTGTTCATCCTCTATACCGGCGTCGCCTCGTGGAGGATCGTCGGGGGCGTCATGCTCGGCATGGTGGCCACTGCGATGCTCTTCAACGGGATAGGATCGGCGACCAATCCGATGTTTGCCATGCCATGGCACTGGCATCTGGTGCTGGGCGGTTTCGCCTTTGGAATGATCTTCATGGCGACCGACCCGGTCACGGCCTGTGTAACGAACCCCGGTCGCTGGATTTTTGGGATTCTCGTCGGGGTGCTCACCGTCGTCATTCGCGTCGTGAACGTCGCATTTCCGGAAGGCATCATGCTCGCGATCCTCTTTGCCAACATCTTTGCGCCCACGATCGATCACTTCGTCATACGGGCCAACATCACCCGGAGGCTGCGAAGAAATGCCTGATCCCGATCAAGATTCCGGCACCAAGACCGAGACGGTCGCGCGAACCTTGCTCGTGGCGCTCCTCGTGAGCCTCGTCTGTTCTTCATTCGTCGCATCTGCCGCTGTACTGCTGCAACCACGCCAAATCGCCAATGCAGTCCTCGACGTGCGCCGCAACATTCTCCAAGTCGCGGGGCTCTACGATGCCGGGGGTGACGTGAACGAGCTCTATCGAAGCATCGAGCCGAGAATCGTCGAGCTCGAGACCGGCGCCTATGTGCAGAACGTCGATCCCGAGACCTTCGATCCACTCGAGGCTGCCAAGGATCCGACGCGAGGGGTCGAGGTGCCCGCGGAGATCGACATGGCCCGGGTTGGACGCCGCGCCAAGCTCGCGCGGGTCTATCTCGTCCGCGGCGACGATGGCGTCGACAAGATCATCTTGCCCGTTTTTGGATACGGTCTCTGGTCCACCATGCACGGCCTCTTGGCCTTGGAGGCCGATGGCAACACCATCGCGGACATCACTTTCTACGAACACGGGGAGACGCCCGGTCTCGGCGATTTCGTCGGAAAGCCCGCGTGGCGAGCGCTTTGGTCGGGCAAGCGCCTTTTCGACGAAGCGGGCCGCCTTCGGGTGGAGGTCGTCAAAGGGCGTGTGTCATCGGATGACCCTCTGGCCGACTACCACGTCGACGGGGTCTCCGGAGCCACGCTCACTGGCAACGGGGTCACGAACCTCTTGCAGTACTGGCTGGGCGATCACGGCTACGGACCATATCTTCGTAGGATTCGCGAAGGAGGAGGAGGCACATGAGCACCACCGCGAAGCGCGCGCTTCTCGACCCAGTCGTCGACAGCAATCCGGTCACGCTCCACGTTCTCGGTATCTGCTCTGCGCTAGCCGTGACTACGTCGCTGCTCCCCTCGCTCTACATGTGCCTCGCGCTCACGGTCGTTGCGGCATCCGCCAACGCCGCGGTGAGCACGATTCGCCACATGTTGCCCAGCAGCATTCGGATCATCGTGCAAATGACGATCATCGCGTCGCTGGTCATCGTCGTCGACGAGTCGCTCAAGGCGTTTGCGTTCGAAACCAGCCGTGAGCTTTCGGTGTTCGTCGGCCTGATCATCACCAACTGCATCGTGCTCGGACGCACCGAGAGCTTCGCCTCGAAGAATCCGGTCGGCCTCAGCTTCCTGGACGGCTTGGGGAACGGCCTCGGCTATAGCGTCATTTTGATCGTCGTCGCCAGCACGCGAGAGTTGCTCGGTGCCGGGACACTGCTTGGCTACACCATCCTGCCCAAAGTCGCCGACGGCGGCTGGTACAATCCAAACGGGATGATGCTCCTGCCGCCGAGCGCGTTCTTCGTCATCGGGCTCATCATTTGGGCCGTCCGCACCTGGAAGGCAGAGCAGGTCGAGAAGCCGGAGTTTCGCATTCACGAAGTTCATCGAACGGAGGCGCTCTGATGGCGGGTCACATCGAGCTCTTCATCAAGGCGGTGTTCGTCGAGAATCTAGCGCTCTCGTTCTTTCTCGGAATGTGTACGTTCCTCGCTGTTTCGAAGCGCATTCAGACCGCCTTCGGGCTCGGCGCGGCGGTGATCGTCGTGCAGTTGATCACGGTTCCGACCAACACCTTGCTCTATCACTTCGTGCTCGAAGAAGGCGCACTCGCTTGGGCAGGTCTCCCGGACCTGGACCTCGGCTTCCTCGGCTTGGTCACCTATATCGGGGTGATCGCGGCCATGGTTCAGATCCTCGAGATGGTGCTCGACCGCTACTTCCCGCCGCTCTTTCATGCGCTCGGCATCTATTTGCCTCTGATAACCGTCAACTGCGCCATCTTGGGGGGTACGCTCTTCTCCGTTCAGCGCGACTACAGCACCTCCGAGAGCATCGTGTATGGGATCGGGAGCGGATTCGGTTGGGCTCTGGCGCTGGTGGGACTGGCCGGGATTCGAGAGAAGCTCAAGTACAGCGACGTGCCCGCCGGACTTCAAGGTCTGGGCATCACCTTCATCATCGTCGGACTGATGTCCCTGGGCTTCATGGCTTTTGCCGGGATTCATCTTTAGGAGAGACTCCGGTGGGTTTGCAAATCGTCCTAGCCGTCACGATCTTCACGGGAATCATCATGCTCCTGTCGGCGCTCATCTTGCTCGCGCGTTCGAGGCTCGTCGAGATGGGAACCGTGCACATGATCGTCAACGGCGACAAGGACTTCCAAGTGGCAGCCGGCGTGAAGCTCCTCGGCGCGCTGGCTAGCGTCGGCCTGTACTTGCCCGCGGGATGCGGTGGCAAGGGCACCTGCGGTCAGTGCCGTGTGAAGGTGCTCGAGGGCGGGGGCCCGCTGCTGCCGACGGAGGAGTCTTTGATTGGAAGGCTCGAGGCAGCCCAATACGTGCGGCTCGGCTGCCAGGTCGCCGTTCGAGAGAACGTGCGCGTCCTCATTCCCGAAGAGGTCTTTGGCGTTCGCAAGTGGGAGTGCACGGTGCGCTCTACCAAGGGCCTCAGCACGTTCATCAAGGAAATCATCCTGGAGCTCCCCTCCGGGGAAGAAGTTCCCTTTCGCGCCGGCGGATACGTCCAGATCGAGTGCCCGCCGTACCAGGCGAAGTTCTCCGATTTCGACATCGAGCCGCGATTCCGAGATGACTGGGACCGTCACAATCTGTGGCGATTCAAGGCCGGAACCAAGACCCCCACGACCCGCGCCTACTCGATGGCCAACTACCCCGAGGAGAAGGGGATGATCTTGCTGAACATCGGAATCGCCGTTCCTCCACCTGGCTCGAAGGAGACCGTGCCGCCGGGCGTGGTCTCGTCGTATCTGTTCAGCCTCAAGCCTGGTGACAAGGTCACGATCGCGGGACCTTACGGTGAATTCTACGCGAAAGACACCGACAACGAGATGGTGTTCATCGGTGGCGGTACCGGTATGGCACCGCTTCGCTCGCACATCCTCGACCAGCTCAAACGTCTCAAGACAGATCGCAAGATTTCCTTTTGGTTCGGCGTGCGAAGCAAGCGTGACATGTTCTACCACGAGGAATTCGAGCGTCTTGCCGCCGAGCATCCAAACTTCACCTACGTCGTCGCATTGTCGGATCCAAAGAAGGGCGAGGACTGGAATGGGCCCGTCGGCTTCATCCATCAAGTCGCCTACGAGAAGTATCTCGGGACCCACGAGACGCCCGAAGAATGCGAGTACTACATGTGCGGGCCCCCTTTGATGATCTCGGCCGTTCAGAAGATGCTAACCGACCTCGGTGTTCCCGATGAAAACGTCATGTTCGACGATTTCGGGAGTTGATGATCATGTTGCTTTACCTACTGAGCTTCGTAGTGTTCGTTCTGGTCCTGACGGGATTGAGCATCGGCCTGCTTGCTGGTAGGCCTGGCATCCGCGGCACCTGCGGCGGCCTAAACAACCCCGATGGGGAGGGGTGCGGGGCCTGTGGTCGATCGGCGATCGAACGCTCGACCTGCCCGAGGAAGCTTGGGGCATGAATCCGATCAAAGAAGTACGAGTTCGAGATTTCATGATGACGAAGCCCGTCATCTTCACGCGCGAAATGGATTTGCTCGATGCGATTCGCATCTTGGTCGACAATCGAATCTCCGGCGCGCCGGTGGTCGATTCGCGAGGCAATCTGGTGGGCGTGCTCACCGAGCGCGACTTCCTCCATGCCGCGCTGGTTGCGGGTTATCATGGGGAACGAGGCGGATGCATCGGTGACTACATGAGCTCCCCGGCGGAGGCCGTGAATGCGGACGACAGTCTCTTCGACGTCGCTACCCGCTTCGTGCAGAGCAAGTATCGCCGCTATCCGGTCGTTCAGGACAACCGTGTGGTCGGCGTGGTGGCGCGCAGCGACGTCTTGAGAGCGATCATGAACGCTTTTGGACGCCGTCGGTCCGGTGTCCGCGGATCAACGTGAACAATTACTTATGGTAGGTGTCGCTGCACCGTGGGACAATCTGCCCAACGCCTTGAACGATGCCACCTCGAGCCTGATCGACCTCATTGAAGTCGCCTACGACCTCGAGAAACCCGATTCCGATTGGCTACCGAGCCTCATCGACGCCGGGGCGCCGATGCTGGATCAGGGTCTCGGGATCTTCGCGATGAATTTTGTGTATCCACCAGCGGACGGTGGCGGTGCGCAACTGGCCATCGAGACCGTGCACTTGCATTCCCTTCGAGAGGACTATCCGAAGCGATTCGATGCCGCGAGGAAGCTCGTCCCGCCGGGCATCCTCCAGAAGATCGCACCTCCCGGCTTCGTTGGCACCTGGAGCGAAGCCGCGAAGGACTACCCCGAGATCTCGAAGGCCTGTCTCGAAGCCGTCGGCCATGCGGATTTCTTGGGCTTGTTCGCGTCCGACCCCAACGGCGTCGGTGTCCACATCTGTGCTCCGTTGCCTGAAGTAAGGAGGCTCACGCCGAGGGCGCGCGAGCGCTGGCAGATGCTCGGAGCGCACATCGCGTCAGCGTTCCGCCTTCGCCAGGGGTTGAAGGCGCTGGAGTCGGGCTCCAATCGCACGCCCACGGCCCTACCTCGGCGCGCCGAAGCCGTGCTCGACGTCGGGAGCTTCCGAATCGTCGATCATGTCGGCCGGGCAGAGGGCCGCCCCGTCCTCGAGAGGCTTCGCAGGGCCGCAAGCACCGTCGACCGCGCTCGTAGCGGGCTTCGGCGTGAGGACCCGGCCCAAGCGCTGGACATCTGGAAGGCCCTGGTCAGCGGCCGTTGGAGCATGGTCGACTGGTTCGATACCGATGGCCGGCGCTTCTTTTTGGCGATTCCCAACTCACCCGAGCTGCCCGACCCGCGCGGGCTCACCGAGCAAGAGTCCCAGGTCGTGAGTTATCTTCTTCTAGGCGACACGAACAAGCTCATCGCCTACCGTCTCGGACTCTCGGCTTCCCGCGTCTCAGGCTTGCTGAGGTCGGCGATGCAGAAGCTGGGCGTCAAGACCAAGGCTCAGCTGCTCGAGAAGCTCGGGCCGCTCCGCCCGCATGATGCTTTGGAAGACGACGAGTTCGCCGCCTAGTCCCCCAGCGCTACGCGCCCACGGCGCTCCGCATCGTCCATGCCGCGAGAGAGGAGCCCGGGAAACAAGCCGAGGAAGCGAATCAGCTTTCCGCGCGCGCTCGGCACCAGGACCTCGCGGCGCGGCTCGCGGATCGCTTCCACGATGGCCTTGGCGACCCTCTCAGGCGCCATGGTCTTCTCGGCGAAGACGACCAGGCCTGCTCGGCGCTTGCGCATGCCGTCGAGCATGGGGGTTTCCACCGCACCCGGGCAGACCACCGTCCAGTCCAAGGGAGCATGACGTAGATCGAGAGCGCAGCTGTGCGTGTAAGCGCGGACCGCGTGCTTCGTCGCGCAATACACGGCGAGGTCGGGTGCTGGCGCAAACGCGGCCATGCTCGCGACGTTGATCACGTGCCCACGTTGGCGTTCGAGGAAGCGTGGGAGGATCGTACGCACGCCATTGATTACCCCGAGGAGATTGACTTCGACCGTGAGCCGATCGTCTTCGGCGGAAACCTCGTTGCAGGGGCCAGGAAGGCAGACCCCGGCATTGTTGATGAGGACGTCGATGGGCCCGCTTTGACGCTCTGCGTTTTCGACGACTCTCTGCCAGGCGGCGAGGTCGCGCACGTCCAGGATCGCGGTCTCGAGGCCCGGAATCTCGGCGCGCAGTCGGACGAGCGTGTCGCGATCGATGTCTACCGCGACGACTCGATGGCCGGCTTCGAGCGCGAGTCGCACGGTCGCCGAGCCGATGCCTTTCGCTGCCCCCGTGATCAGGACTCGCTTCGTGCCCATGGTCCCCACTTGTACATCTTCAGTAGAAGCCTGTCTGCGACGCCGTCGGGCAGGGCCCCGAACATCCGGGCAGCGGTTCGTGCGGACCTAGGGACGAAGTACCGCGTCTTGGGTGATTCCGCGGTGGCGGCTTTGACGACCGCCTTGCCCACCTCCTCTGGCGGGACGGCGCTCTTGAGCTGCTCGGTCGCGAAATCATCGAGATTGGACATCAGCTGCCGGTACGGATTCTTCGGATCATCGCGCAAGTGCGCGCCTGCGGCCCGAGCGGTCTCGAAGGTCGGTGTATCGACGAAGCCGGGCACGATGACGCTCAACTTGATGTTCCAGGGAGCCAGCTCGAGCCGCAGACAGGCGTTCATGGCCTCCATGCCGCCCTTGGTGGCCGCATAGGAGGCAGCGAGGGGCGCGCCCACGTAGCGGGAAAGAGAGCTGATGTTGACGATTCGGCCGCCGCCTTGCTCGCGCATCGTCGGCGTCAGCTCCGCAATGAGCTGCATGCCCGAGAGCAGGTTGACGTCGAACACGTGGCGTAAGGCGTTGCGGTCCATCTGCTCGAGCGCGAACGGCGGACCATATCCCGCATTGTTGACCAGCACGTCGACGCGACCGGCCCGGTCGAGAGTCTTTCTGAGGAGCGCCGAGGTTTGCTCTGCGTCACTGAGATCGGTGGGCACGCTGAACGCCGTGCCCCCTTCGGCGCGGATGTTCGAAACCAGAGCCTCGAGCCGATCCTCGCGACGAGCAGCCACCGCAACCGTGAACCCTGCCTTGGCCAGACAATGGGCCGTCGCCTCACCAATTCCCGACGAAGCCCCGGTAACGATGGCCACGCGCTTCGCTCGTTCGTTCTCACTCATGATTGCTCCAGGTCTTGCGGGCTCTTCTAGCTCCGATCGCGCTCCGGAATCGCGGCGATCTTCACGACCGAGAGCTCTGCGTTCATGTCTTCTTCGGCGAGGAGGGTCCGCAGCACGATCTGCCCGCGACGGTAGCCCTGGGTGCTCATCCAGTTGCGCACGCCAGGGTTGGTCTCGCTGGCGTAGATTCGAAACGTGCCATCGTCATCGACCTCGACCTGCCGGTTGTTGATCGCGACCCGGTGATGGCGATAGTCGCCGGACTCGAGGAACTTCGTGAGAAGTTGAGCGGACCAGTAGCGACAGGGCACGTCCTTGCCTGCGATCAAGATGGCCTCGTCCGCGCCCAGCTTGAAATTGGCACCCACGTACCCAATCCCAGGACCCGGCAGGTTGTTCGCGACGACGCGGGGATCGACCATTTCAGCGAGCTCGTCCGGGCTGTATTCCTCGTGGCTCTCGTCATCTAGGACGAGGTTGCCGTCCGATCCAATCCGCGTCGGGCTCGTGTCCGTGCGCTCGTACTCGATCGTGTTGAGTCCGACGAACGCGGAGATCCCGAGCGCCGAATCCAGGGTGTCGTTCATGAAGGCCACCATGCGGTCGAGCCCCTCGGCGAAATCGTCCTCCCCGAGCTCAGTAGGAGCGGCGGGCCGGGCTAAATTCTCGATCGACATGAGCGCTTGGCGGTACTTCCCGGCGTCCACTGCGGTCACGAATTCCGGGAAATACTGACGGGTCAGCACGAAGGGCCGTCGGCCCTCGAGCTTCAGCCAGTTCTTGGCGCCGTCGGGCCTCTCGGCGCTGAGGTGGATCTTCGCAGCCTGTGCACCTTCCTGCGCGTCGAAGACGATGTCCTCGTCGTTGAGATCGTCGACGATGAACTTGTCGCCCTCTTCGTCTTCTGCGTAAACGACCACCGAGAAGAAGAGATCATCGCCGCGACGGACCGACATTTCGTACGAGAGCTGCGGGTCGAGCTTCGCCTCGTGATAGAGAGTGTCGGTTCCCTCGGCGATGAACTTTCGCGTTGGCGTGAACATGCGATTGAGGGACGGCCTTTGCCGATCGGCTTCGAGCTCGAGCTCCTCAGCCGCGCCGATCAAGCGAATCAGGTACCGAAAGCCTTCCGCTCGTTCGCGCGCACCGCGAGCACCGGTCGGGCCCATCAACTTGTCGCCGAGCTTCTTCAGCTCTTCGGTGAAATTGTCCCAGGCGGCTTGGCTAGGTGAGGATTCTCTCGCCGACATGATCGGCGATCTGTCATGCGATGCCGTCGCCGTAAAGACGGGGGCCCTTCGACTACGGCTATTGGAATGACGCGGCCCAGACGTCCGCGCCCTCGCGCCAAACGACCATCGCGTTTCCGTTCGGGTCCATTGCCAGGCTCGGCTGAAACGCAGGGTCTTCCTCTGCGTTGGCCGGTCTAGACCTAGGCGGACCGGATCGCTCCATTCGCCCCCGGAGTATGTGTGCGCCCACGCATCCGCCAGTGTTTCCGGAGGCGCGAGACGCGTGTAGGCGACGATCGCATTGCCTTCCGAATCCATCGCGACACGGGGGTTGCTCGTCACTCCGCCGTCGGCAAGCGTTTCGGACGCGCTCCAGCCGAGTCCTGGCGTGTAGCGGCTCACCGCAATCTGCAGAGGGGTTCCCCCGGATTGGGTCGATTGAAGCCACACTGCGGTGCCATTCCCGCTCGGATCACTGGCCACCGCCGGCGCATACGCCGTGCTGGCTGCGTCGATCCGAATCGGGTTCGTGAACGTGTTCGTGGTCGCGTTCCAACGATTCGACCAGACCGTGGTACTGGAGCCCGGCGGTTTGTTGCCAGACGAAGATCGCGTTGCCTGCGCGTCCAGCGCCAATCTGGGCGCGAGCGCGCTTGCGGTCGTGCCCTGCTCGATCTTTTCGGCCTCTGCCCAGCCGCTACCGGGATCGAAGGTATTGCCGAAAACGTTGAACAGAAGACCGGTCGGGGCCTGCGACCAAATCGCCCAGCCGTTTCCGTCCGGCGTCAGGGCGACCCTCACACTCGACGGCGCGCCAGGTTGATTGTCGATGATCGCGGCGCCGCCCCATCCCACTCCAGGTTCGTAGTAGTTGGCCCACGCGCCCGTCCCGGTCGCGAACGCTGCCATGACGCGGCCGCTGGCGTCTACGGCCAGGCGAGGATCGGCGGCGGTCGACCCGCCATCATAGATGATCTCTTCGGCACCCCAGCCATCGGGCTGCGAGTAACGTCGTGCCACTAGGCCGCGCACGATCGGATTGGGGTAGTCCCCCCAGGCGGCGGTAGCGATTCCGTCATCGTCGACCACGACGTGCGGCTCGGAGGTCTTCGTGAGGTCCGCGACGTTCCCGTCGGTATCGCCGATCAGCTCGTCGGTCCCCCAACCGGTCGCGGCGACGTACCGGTTGGCCCAGACTTTGTACTCACCGAGGTAGGACTGAACCCAGACGCTCATCACCTCGCCGTTGGTGCCAATCGCAACTTGCGGCTTGAGCCCGATGCCTTCGTGCGATTCGATCATCACCGGCGCTTGCCAAGTTCCCGTGAGCGGAGTGCCGCCGCTGCCCGATGATCCGGCGCCGCCCCCAGAGCCGCTGTTTCCGCCGCTGCCGCCGCCCGCTCCGCCGTCGCCAGCATCGCCTCCAGCGCCCGCAAAGCCGCCATCCGGGCCGATGCCGCCCGTGCCGCCCTCACCCGAATCGAGATCGAGAAAGCCTCCGTTGTTGGAGAAGCAGCCGGCGAGCAAGATCAATGCTCCCGCTATGAGCGACAAACGGGGACTCACTGCGTTCATTTGAGGGGCTCCGCTGGGATCCAAAGCCAGAGGCGAAGGACCGCAATCAGTACCAGCTTTCCGCCGACGTTGACAAGGTGGGCCTTCGACGTACAGCGGAACACTCCCCGAGCGCTCCAAATTGGTGAGCTAGGTAACCGCCGCACCCAGGCCGGGGCTAGTGGAGTGCCTGGAAGTCGCGCAGCTGCTTGACGAGTTGGGCGCGCGTTCGGAACCCGAGCTTGCGCATCGCAGTCCGCAAGACGGTCGAGACCCGAGAGGTCGAGAGACCCAGGCGATAGGCGATCATCTTGTTGCTGTGCCCGAGTATCGCAGCGGCGACGACTTGGTTTTCGCGTTCGGTCAGCCCGCGAGGGTCGGCGGTAGTAGGCGAGTTTGGAAGGGCGAGCACGTAACGCCTCTCGTCCGAGTCGAACCAGTCTATCATCGACCAGCGACCGCGAACCAGGGCGTTCCAAAGCCGGAGCGCCTCGTCGGGGTCGTCTCGTCGCAACGTGCCCCGGGCCCGATCGATGTGAATCGCTGCTTCGCGAAGTTTCTGGGTCGCGCCGCTCTGCTGCGCCGGGCCAACCGCATCGGTCAGGCGAAAGTTGTGCGCTTCGAAGATGGCCTCCGCTCCGAGGGGAAGCTCGGTGCCGCCGCTTTTGCCGGTTGCCGGGGTCGAGAGACCACGTCGAAGGCGGTGCCCGGTTTCGACGTGTGCGGCAAGCATTTGCCAGCGCTCGGAGTCCTGACGCGAGAGCGTGGTGACCTCCGCGAGCGGCGCTACGATCGCTACGCCCGCGCCTTCGAGATCGACGGCGGTGAGAAACAATACGTCCTTGCAGTAGCCGACGTGAGATATGTAGTGCTCGAGATCCTGCGGACGCTTGGTGAGACTGGCGCTCTCAGAGCCGGTCATGGCGGCGCCCGGATACAACTGCTCGCGGAGCACATCTGGCTCGGTAGTCGCCAAGGCTCGCAAGTGGCGCTCGGCGAAATCCTTCGGGCCTGAGGCAACGTGAACGTCCATGATTTGGATGTCACCCCCGCATGGGGGCCGGCCGTACTCGTAACCAGCCACGCCCAGTCCCTGCTCGAGCACGGGTAAGCCGCGTCGCAAGAGAGTCGGAAGCCAGTCCTCGTCCGCGATGGCAAGGTCGTACGCGGTCTCGGTGAAGTCGATGATCGCAGAGCCTACTGCATCCATCCTGGAACCCCGTTGCTCATGAACGGCCCGCGCGCGCCGCCACCATGCATGCGCCCACACACCAACTCACAGGAGACTTCATTTGACCCCCCAACCCGACGTGGGTCCATACGTAATTCTTTACTCGTTGTAGGCTTTAGACATGGGAATTTTCCGTTTCGATTGGCATTCACTCCCATCTGGGCTCTTCGGGCCGTCCTTCGGTATAAAGGGCTACCCTGGCGCTCGCTCGAACCAAGACGAACCGTGAACGCTCAAGAGCCAAGCATCTGCATCATCGGAGCCGGGATCTCCGGAATCGCCGCCGGCAAGTTCTTGAAGGAGAAAGGCCTAGCCTACGATTGCTTCGAGGCCTCTCCCAGGCTCGGCGGCAACTGGCTATTCCAGAACCCGAATGGCATGTCGTCGGCATACCGTTCACTCCACATCGACACGTCCAAGCGGAAGCTCGAGTTCCCCGACTTTCCGATGCCGGACGATTACCCGACCTTCTGTCATCACAGCCACATCCAACAGTACTTCGAGGACCTGGTCGACCATTTCGGATTGAGGGATTCGATCCGTTTTGCGACTCCTGTGCGCCACGCGGACCGTGGCGCCGGCGGCACCTGGCGCATCAGGCTCGACGCCGAGGTTCGGGAGTACCAGCACTTGATCGTGGCCACGGGGCATCACTGGGATCCGAGCTGGCCGGAGTTTCCCGGGGGCTTTGATGGGCCGACGATTCATTCACACCAGTACATCGACCCCTTCGATCCCATCGACATGAAAGGAAAGCGGGTGCTGGTCGTCGGGATCGGCAACAGCGCCGTCGACATCGCCTCGGAGCTCAGCAACCGAGGCCTTGCCGAGCGCCTAATCTTGTCTACTCGTCGGGGCGCCTACGTCGTTCCCAAGTACCTGTTCGGAAGACCGATCGATCAGATTGTCGAAACCAATCCGTACATTCCTCTGGCAGTTCAGCGAAAGCTTGCGGCCTTGCTGATTCGATGGCTGGTCGGTCGAGTCGAAGACTACGGGATGCCGACCCCCGACCATGAGATCCTCACCGCCCATCCCACGGTCTCGAGCGATCTCCTGCAGCGCGTTGGGAGCGGCGACATCATCATGAAGCCCAACGTTGCCCAGCTTCTCGGTGATCGAGTCCAATTCACCGACGGCTCGGTCGAGGCGATCGACGTCATCGTTTACGCGACCGGTTACAAGATCACGTTTCCTTTCTTCGATCCGGAGCTCATCGCGGCGCCTGGCAACGTCTTCCCTCTCTTCAAACGCGTCTTCGTCCCGGGGATCGAGAACCTCATGTTCATGGGATTCGCGCAAGCGATACCAAGCATCATCGGATTCGTGCAAGACCAAGCAAAGTGGGTCGCCGCGTATCTCGCCGGGGAGTACGCACTGCCGCCAATTGAAGAGATGGAAGCCGCCATCAAGCGTGACGAGGCTCGCATGATGTCGCACTACGTCGCTTCGAGCCGCCACACCATGCAGGTCGACCATGTGCTCTATGCACGGGACCTTGCCAAGGAGTGGAAGCGCGGCCGACGTCGCGCTCGCCTAGAGCATAGACAGCGGCCCGTTGCTAGCGGGTGATGCCTCGTTTCGAAACCGTGAGCTCGTAAGGCGATAGGGGGATGTGCTCGAAGTCGCTGTCTCCGAGCTCCGGGCGGCATAGGACTCCCCGATCGTCCGCGAGTGCGACGCCAGCGAGCTTCATCGCCGCATACTGGCGGTCGTTGTAGTCTTCGGCGATGACGAGGTACGCCCCGCTCGGGCTGAGCTCGATCCGGCGAATCTCGAAGGGCAACCCCGAGGTGAGTGACGCGAGCTTTTCGGTGATCACCGCATCGGTCAGCTTCTCGACGCTGTCGGCGAGCCCTTCCTTGACGAGGGGCACGAACTTGTTGTTGCAGGAGGGCTTGAAAACTGAGTAGGGCTCCATCTCCACCCGCACGGAGGAATCATCGAGGGTGAATTGGGGGGCGCCGGCCGCCGTGCCGAGCTCGCCACAGAAGCGAACGCTCATCGGGTGAGTCTTGCAGTCACCGATTCCGAAGAGCGCCGTGAAGCCCGCGACGATGCTTTCCGCGATGACGTTGGCTCCGCTCGGACGGGTGCGAAGCTCGGTGTTCGTCGAGAAGTAGCTTCGAAGGCAGACTTGGCGCGCACCGGCACCGGTCACGTGGTAGTGGAATTCGCTCGGGATCTCGCGCGGCCACAGGTTGGTGAAGGCATCGAAGAACCAGGCCACGTCTTGCATCTCATTCGTGCTCGCGGACGCTTCACGAGCAGCTTCGAGCTCGTCCAATGTGAGCTCGGCAAGACCCCGATCGCCGAGCATCGGTCCGATCATGGGGTCGAGTCGCGGGTCACGATCCTCCCATTTCCATGGAAGGAACACCGAGCAAGCGCCGAGGTCGAGGTTGTGCGCGTTCTCGAGGCTCCGTGTGAGTGGCTCCCCCGACCACGGGGTCTCGCTCCACTCGCCGCCGATTCCATCTTCGGCGGGTTGCCAAGGATCGTTGGTCTGCGTCCAGGAATGATACCCGCTGACGAGGCGCGAAAAGTAGTCCGCCTCCCAGACGGCGTCACTCGCATCACCGATGAAGCTGGTCTTGCGTCGATCGAGCAGCTCCCCGCCCGCTCTGCGTTCGCCGCAATGCACTCGACCGACGGTCTGCACGTAGTCGGCGGTACAGACGTGCATGTCTTGACTTATGCGCTTGCTGTGCGGGATCACGACCCCATTGTCGGTGATGACCTGTAGACGGGTTGCGCAGCCGACGCCCTCGCATTCCCACGCGGAAAACGGAAGCCGATCGAAGAAGACGAACTGCGCCTTGTCGACTCGATTCGCGACCTCCCAGGGAAACCCTGCAAGGAGGAAGTTTGATTTCGACCCCGTTCCAGCCACGACGGGCGCTTCGAGAACGTTCGCGATGACTTGGTACCCGTCGCTCGGATGCGATATCTCGTAGCATCCGTAGAGAAGCGTCAGCAGGAGTGCGAGCCAGTATCGGATGGGGCCTCCAGTGTCTCGACTCTAAGGGGAGACGGCACGAGGAAGCAACTGAGTGCGATCGCCAGGGAGCGGGCGACGGGATTCGAACCCGCGACAACCTGCTTGGGAAGCAGGAACTCTACCACTGAGTTACACCCGCAAAGAGACGCAAGAACTAACTCTGCTTGCCTTTGCGGTCAAGCGACCGCCCCCGCGAACGGGAGCCCCCCGTGCACGCGCGATCTCATGCGCGGCTCTTTCACGAATCGCTCGCACGAGTGCTCTCCACGGAAACCTCAAATGGGACACTCAGCTTCCCCATAAACCGGGTTTTCCGGTAACTTGCCGGCAGCACCTCGGAATCCAGTCTCCGAACGGTGTTTCCCCGTCTGTGAGGTAGCAAGCTGAGACCCAGGGCGTCTTGGAGGCATAGCGTGTCCCGATGAAAGAAGTGATGCGAGCGATGGCTCGCTTTGGGCTCTGCCTCAGCTTGGTCTTGGGACTCGGTGTCGGTCGTGCGTGGGCGCAGGATCTCGTCGCGCCTCGGGTGAAGTCGCTTCCTGGGATCGAGGTGCCGGAGGGCGTCGCGATCCCTGAGTCGGGCGTGGTCCAGGCCCTGGTGCGCATCGACATCGACGGGTCGGCGCAGGTTCAGAAGTGCAACGCAGGTCGAGCGCTTTGCGATCTTGTGATCGAAGGGATCAAGCGAGCCGAGTTCGAGCCGGCCACTCGCGACGGGCATCCAGTTCCTTCACAGGTGAGGGTGGACCTTCGTCTCCGGCAAGAACAGTCGTCTGCTTCCAGGAATGACGAAGCGCAGCTCGAACCTTCGACGCCCACCGTCGAGAAGGAGCTGGTGTTCTCGGAAACCGCCGAGGTCGATGCGCGCGTTCAAGCACCAATTCGATTGGACCTCGACGGAATTCGGAGCATTCCGGGTCTTCTCGGCGAGCCGTTTCGAATCTGCGAGGTGCTTCCAGGCATGCTGCCCGTCGCGAACGGTCAGCCGTATTGCTATGTCCGGGGGTCCCCGCCGTCGGGCACCATGTATGTCTATGACGACGTTCCGATTCCCTTGCTCTTCCACTCCGCGCTAGGACCGGCAACCGTGAGCTCGGGTCTGATCGGCTCGCTCGATACTTACTCAGGCGCAGCTCCAGCGCGCTATGGAGGTTTCACGGGCGCGGTGATGGCCGCGACGGCGCGCGAGCTTCCAAGCGATCGGGTGCACGGGGAGGCGGAGCTCCGCCTGATCGATGCGTCCGCGCTCTTGAACGTGCCAATGCCGAAGGAAGGCTCGATGACCTTCGCCGGTCGCTATGGATTTCCCAACCTCGTGCTCGGTGCCGTCGATGTCGACGCCGACGTGAACTACTGGGACTACCAATATCGTACGGGCGTGGCGATGAGCCCGAGGTCTCGGTTCGAGGTCTCTGCGTTTGGCGGGCGTGATGCGTCGGTCTTCGACGATGCCGATCCCACGGAGCGGCTTGCGCTCGATCTTCAGTTCCACCGAATGGACTTGCGATTCGTTGGTAGGATCAAGAGCTGGGATCTCGTGGGCACGATGCTCTATGGCTATGATTTCTCGAACGTCGACGATGGGTCCGGAAATGCCATTGCCGATGCTGGTGCGAGCATCCACCGTTTTGGTCCGAGGTTCTGGGCGATGTACGGAGCGCCCAAGTTCCAAGCTCGCATCGGCGGCGACGTGGTGGGTCTATTTGGGTCCGCCCGATGCACACCCGGCATTCAGAACGTTTCCACTCCCTGTGACCCGGACTTCGCCGCCCAGGACAGGCGCGTGATCGGAGGCGTATTCGTCGATGGCAACATCGCGCCGGTCCCTTGGGTAGACCTCTCACTCGGACTCCGAGCGGACGTCTGGGGCACGGCAGGCTACCGCAACGCCGCGGCCAGCCCGCGCGCTCGAGCGACGTTTCACCCGCACGAGATGTTCGACGTCTTTGCAGGTTGGGGATTCGGATTCAGGCCCGCCACTTATGCGATTCCGCTTCCTGGCCTCGGTGATGTGCCACTAGAACCGGGACTTCAGCGCGCAAACCAGATCGATGGAGGCATTCGTCTCAACTTGCCTCACGAGCTCAGCTTCGAAGCACGCGGATATCTCAATCTCTTCCGTGACCTTCGGTTCGTCGACGTCTTCACGGATCCGGAGATCTCCGGCGACCCGGCTTCAGGCCCTCTTCCTGCTGGCGCTCTCGACGACTCGGCCGACGGAAGAAGCTACGGTCTCGAGTTGCTGTTTCGGCGTCCCTTCGGGAGCGGATTCTCCACCTTGGCGAGCTACACGCTCGCCTATAGCGACCTGACCGCGACCGCGCTGCTCTTCAACGGTCCGCCTCAGACTTTCGACTACACGCCTTCGTACGACGTGCGCCATGTGATGAACGGAGCACTGGCTTGGCAAGCGGACTTTGGCCTCATCATCGCTGCGCGCGTGTTCGCGCGATCCGGTCGCGCCGAGGGCTGGCTCTGGCTGGACACCTCGGGCCAGGTCCAGCAGTACGTGCAGCGGGTCCCCTGGTTCGTCCGGCTCGATGCGGAAATCGCCTACCAGTGGGCGAAACCGGGTCGACGCATGCGAATTGCGCTCGAGTGGATCAACATCACCCGGGCGCGCGATTCCCAAGAGGTCGATACCAGCGATCCCTCTGCGCCATTCGAGTGTCGGATTCGCTGGGGCGTTTCGCCCGAACCATGCCCGATCAAATTCACCACGGCGATCTGGTACCCGAACCTTTCGTTCCGCGCCGTCTTCTGATCGAGCCCTAGCTCTCAGCGGCGACGCCTTCCACCGGGGCTTTGCCGGTCGCCTCGCGCCCGATGCCAGACCAGTGATTCGGATTGAGAGCGCCGGCCGCGGGCTTCACGTCCACCAGGAACCCGGTGAGGTGCGCCATGCCGGAAACTTTCTCGAGCCTGTCCGGGCCATCGGCCGCCAGGAGGTTCACGTTGACGCCGGTGGTCTTGCTGGCCACCCCCATCTTGCTGTCCTGGTGTCCCCAGCCATGGGGCAACGCGACCGTGCCAGGCATCAGCTCCGAGAGGAGCTTGACCGGGATACGCACGGTCGCCGTTTCGGTCGAGACGTCGGCGAGACTGCCTTCGCCGACTCCCGCATGCGCCGCATCGTCCGGGTGCATGTAGAGATGGTTGGTCGCGCGTTCTCCGGAAACGAACTCTTCGATGTTGTGCGTCCAGGAGTTGTGGGTGGTGATGGCGCGCTTGGTGATGAGCTTCAGCCTGTCCTTGGTTCGCAGCTCGATCTCGAAATCGGATTCGAGCTTCTTGGCTTGCTCGAGGAAAGACACGGGTGCCAGATGGACCTTTCGGTCGTCATGGACGACCCGTTTACCGAGGAAGCTTCCTGGCTCGTGCGCCGGGCGGAGTCGGCCGTGCTTCTCCTTCAGAAGCTTCCTGAAGCTGCCCTGCTTCGTGGCCCGAAGAAGGCCCGAGAGGAGAAGCTCCTGCGGAATTGACGGCTGTTTTCCTGCCCGCCCAATCGAGTGAATCGCCTTCGCGGTCTCGAAGGTGCGTTGGGCGATCGCCGAACCCCAGAGATTGACCCCGCTCGCCTTGGCGATGTCGACATAGATCGTCGCTTCATCCCGCTGCTCACCTTGCGGAGGAACCACCGCACGCGTTGCTTGCAGATAGGGCTTCGCCTGGAGTCCCAGCATCAAGGGAAACACGAACGGAAGGTCCGGACGCTGAAACGGCGACGTGCAAGGAAGCACGTGGGTGGCCACGGACGCGGTCTCACTCGGCTGAATATCGAGGACGACGAGCAGCTCGAGCTTCTTGAACGCCTCGCGTAGACGCTCCGAGTTCGCCATCGTGATGAGGGGATTACCACCGGTCACGAACAAGGCCTTGATCTGGCGATTTCCCGGCGTGAGGATCTCATCGGCGAGGATGCCACCTGGCATCGAATCGTTCACCGACTGAAACTTACCGATGCGGCTCTCGTTTTCGTGAAGAAGCGTGCCTGTCTTCTTGCCGAACGCTGCGAAATCGATGACGCCGGTGCTGACGAGAGTGCCCCCTTCGCGATCGAGGTTGCCGGAGATCGCGTTGATGCATTCCTGCAGCCAAAATGCGAGAGACCCGTTCGTGCCCATGTTGACGCCGGTCGAGCAGTAAAGCGCCGCGCCGTTGGCATCGTTGTAGGCGCGCACCATCTCGCGGAGGGTATCGGCCGGAATGCGCGTCACCTCAGCGGTGCGCTCCGCCGGCCAAGCCGCTGCGACGCGGCAAACCTCGTCGAAACCGGTCATGTATCGGTCGATCCGCGCTCGGTCGATCTTCGCCGTCGCCAAGAGCTCGTGCAGGAAAGAAAGATAGAAGAAGACGTCGGTGTTGGGGCGAATGAAGACGTGCTCGCCGGCTACTTTGGCGGTCTCCGTACGACGCGGATCGACGATGAAGATCTTGGCGCCGCGGGCTTCGATCTCCTTGAGGCGCCGGATCGGATTCGAAACTTGCAGAAAGCTCCACTTCGAAATCGCCGGATTGGCGCCGACGATGATCAGGCACTCCAGCTTGTCTAGATCGGGAAAGGGCTGCGTAAACGGAAAGCCGTAGACCTGACGCGCAACTGCGAACTTGTTGGCGCAGTCCTGCGTCGCTGAAGAAAACATGTTCGCGGAGCCGACGCCTTGCATGAAACCCTGCGCGAAGACCGGGTGCAAGACTCCGAACCCGGCGGCCGTGCCGACGTACATGGCAATGCTGTCGCGACCGTGATCGTCGATCAACTGGCGAACCTTCCCGCCGATGCTCCCGAGCGCGTCGTCCCAGCTCACTCGCCGAAGCTCGCCGTCGATGCGCTGCATGGGGTAGAGCAGTCGATCGGGGGTGTCGTACATCCGATGCTGCTTCAGTCCCTTGAGGCAACCGTACCCGCGAGTCGCCACATGTTCGTCGTCGGGCTTGATGTCGACGACACGGTCGCCTTCAACCGTGACCTCGAGCCCACAGAGGGCCTCGCAAATCCGGCAAAACGTTTGGACGGTCTCGGTCATATTCGGCCGAGTCTATAAGGCCTAATCCTGGTGGATCAACTCGTCGAAGGCCCGATTCACGTCGTCCATCGATTCCAGCATGAGATCCTGGTCGCTTATGCCCGAGGGGCCGCCAAGCCGTTGCAGGCGTGCTCCAACTTCGCGGAACTGCGGTTCCCTCTGGAAAACATAGTCGTAATGCAGGCGTGCTTGATCGTCGAGACCGCTCTGCTCGCAAGCCATGCCGAGCTCGTAGTGCAAGCCGATCGCTTCGAAGGCGGTCTTCTCTGGGCTCTCGAGACCCGATTGGAAGGCTTCGATCGCGTCCCGTGGCTGCCCTTCTTCCAAGTAGATGAGGCCGATCATCGTCCAGCAGAGGCATCGCCGTCTAGGATCGCTCATGGCGACTTGGAACTCACGCCGGGCATCGGAGAGCAAACCCATTTCCTTGTACGCAATGCCGAGATCGAAATGCGTATCGCTGTCGTCGTCGCTCACCTGCGCCGCGACACCCGCCTTGAACTGCTCGAAGACCGTCTCGACGTCGATCATTTCGGCGCCTTCGTCCATCGGTGCGATCTCGGCGACTTCGGCGAGCTCCTCCGCGAGCTTCTCGGCAAAGTCGAATCCCTCGTCGCCGTATTGGAGCTCTTCGTACTCGAGCTCCATTTCCGGAGGGTCCGAAGCGACTGCGGCCGGCATGGACGAAACTGACGGACGGATTAGAGGCTGCGCGACCGCGGAGACGCCCGACGATGCAGCGGCGAGCTCTTCGATCTCTCGTGCCTTGTCGAGAACGAGAGGATGATCTGGAAGGGTGACTTGGAGCTCGCTCACGATTGCGCGCGCCTGGTTGAAGAGACCGTCAACGAGGTACGAGTCCGCGAGCTCGAGCGTCTGTTCCATCAGACTCGGTGCAATCGCTGCAGTGGCTGCGGCAACGCGCGTGCCGACCAGCGGGAGCGAAAGAAACTCACTGTATGACATCGGGCCGAGCGACCGCATCGGGATGACGCGGCCACCCGCCGGAGGCCTCGGGGCAGGGGGCACCGAGGTGTACGAGTCCTCGACTTCTATCAACTCCTCTGAAATCGCTGGTAACGAGCCGGACAGGGTGCTGGCTTCTTCGACCTCGACGTCTTCTTCGAGGTACATGATGCCCGATGCGCCGCTCAGACCGGAGGCGCTACGAAGCGACGGCGAGCTCAACGATGTCGCCTCACTGAGCTGCGCGGCGGAAACCGAGACCGATCCAGTGGCCGGCGGCTTGTGTATGGTGCCCGGCGGCACGTAGTGCTGCCCTGAGGCGGAAGCGGTCTTCTGAAGCGCCATCCGCGCTTCCTGATCGTTCGGGCTCAGCTCCAGGATGCGGTGCAAGGCACTCATTCGTTCTTGCGGCCGGTGCGCCTCACGGTGGATGCGCGCGATCTCGCGATACACGCTGACTGCTTTTTCGGTCTGCGAGAGCATGAGGAACGCTTCCGCGAGCAGCGTCAAGGTCGAGACGTCCCTCGGGTCGGCCTTGAAACAAATCTGCAATTTGGCGAGTGCGCGTTTCGGATCGCGTCGCGCGATGTACGTTTCAGCAAGCTCCTTCGCGACGGGAACATCGTTGCTCCGGTGGTACAGAAGACGTTCGGCGACTTTGATGTAGTCGTCGAGACGGCCCTGATCACGCAAGAGCAGAGCGCCTTGTTGGAATTCGTCTGCGGCTTCTTGCGTGCGGCCCGCACGTGAGAGAGCTTCTGCGTACTTGATGCGGACCGGGATGTGCTCGGGGTCGAGATCGACCATCTTGGCGAGCATCGCCAACGCCTGATCGGTGTCGCCAGCCCGCATGAAGCCGGTCGAAACATCTTCGAACACGCTCATCGCGTCACTGATCAACTGAAGTTGCTCGTACATTTCTCCGAGCTTCACCTGCGCTTCGAGTCGCGAGGGGTCGAGCTTCAGGATCTGCTTGTAGACCGCGATCGCCTTGAGGAAGAACCCTTGATTGGAGTAGTGACCCGCAACCGTCTCGTACGTTTCGATCGCTGCGCCACGGTCGCCCTTGCGCACATGCAAATCGCCGATCTTCAGCAGGGAACGTACGTCCCGCTTGTCGGAATCGACCAGCTTCTTGTACTGCGCGATCGCCTTGTCGTATTGGCCCCGCGACTGGTACTTCCGCGCCGCGTCCAACACCTTGTTCCTGTTGATAGCCAAAGCCCCTGCTATGCCCCCATGCGTTCAGTCCGCTTACACAAGTCTACTAATGCCGCACGGGTGAGGTCAACATGCGCTCGGGCTGGAGCTCCTCGAGAAATCGAGTCGAGTAGCGGCCTTCCTCGAACGCAGGGTGCTCCAGAATCCGCTGATGCAGCGCAATGTTGGTGCGAATGCCCCCAATGATCGTCTCGCTGAGAGCCCGCCGCATCTTCGCGATGGCCTGGGCACGTGTCGGTGCATGTACGATGAGCTTCGCCAACAAAGGGTCGTAGTGCCTCGGAACCAGCCCCCCGCCATACACGCCGCTATCGACTCGGACGCCCGTGCCGCCTGCCATGTGGAGCTCCGTGATCCGACCTGGGGAGGGCGCATAAGTGACGGGATCTTCGGCATTGATTCGGCACTCGATCGCGTGGCCCCGCGGCGTCAGCGAATGGGCGGGTAGCTCGATGGCCTGACCCTCGGCGATACGGATCTGCTCGTCGATGAGGTCGACGCCCATGACCAGCTCGGTGACCGGGTGCTCGACTTGGATCCGCGGATTCATCTCGAGAAACGTGAGCTCGCCGCGTTCATCGAGCAGGAATTCGAGCGTGCCCGCCGAGAGATAACCAACTTGGCCCATCGCGCGGCGAATGGTGGCAGTCATGTCGGCGCGCTGTTCTTCGGTGAGAGCCACGGAAGGCGCCTCTTCGAGGACCTTCTGGTGTCGCCGTTGAATCGAACATTCGCGCTCACCGAGTACGTGGATGTTTCCGTGGGCGTCCCCCAGGACTTGGAACTCGATGTGACGGGGGCGTTCGAGGTACTTCTCGAAGTAGAGTGCGTCGTTGCCGAACGCGGCCTTTGACTCGGATCGCGCGATTTCAAAGACAGCGCGCACCTCTTCCCTCGAGTGAAGTACGTGCATTGCGCGACCGCCTCCACCGCCGGCCGCTTTCAAGAGAACTGGGAAGCCCAGGCGTTCGGCTTTTCTCACCGCATCCTCGACGTCCTCGACGATCTCGGTTCCTTCGAGGATCGGCAGCCCGAGAGACTTCGCGAGCCTTCGGGCGCTGACCTTGTCACCCCACTGTCGCATCTGCTCCGGGAGCGGACCGATGAAATGAAGACCGCACTGCGCGCAGGTTTCAGCGAACTCGGGGTTCTCGGAGAGGAAGCCATACCCGGGGTGGATGGCGTCCGCGCCGGTGATCTCCGCGGCCGCGATGATCGCAGGGATGTGGAGGTAGCTACGTCTGGGGTCCGCCGGACCTATACAGACCGCCTCGTCGGCTAGCCTCGTGTGCAACGCGTCGGCGTCGACGTCGCTGTGCACTGCAACGGTGCGCAGGCCACGCTCGCGGCACGAGCGAATCACGCGTAGCGCGATTTCCCCACGGTTTGCGATGAGGACTTTTTCAAACACGAATCAGCTCGGTTCGATTCGAAAGAGCTTGTCGCCGTATTCCACCGGCTTGCCGTTCTCGACGAGCACTTCGACGATGGTGCCTGCGACCTCGGCTTCGATTTCGTTCATGAGCTTCATCGCTTCGACGATGCAGAGCACTTGACCAGGGATGACGGTATCACCGATCTCGACGAAGCTGTCCGCTTCGGGGGAAGGGGCCCGATAGAAGGTGCCCACGAACGGAGAGGTCACGAAGTCGCCCTCTGGCTCGGCAGGGGCGGGCGCCGAGCTTGTTGCATCCGCTGGCGCAACCGAATGCGAAATCGGGCCGACCGCTGGCGCAGGGTCGCGACGCACGCGGATGCGGTCGTCGTCGTGCTCGACTTCGATCTCCGTGAGATTGGATTCGTCGAGAATTCGAATGAGCTCGCGCAGTTGATCCAGAGGCAACTTCATTGTGTTTCCCGGCGGCGATTGGCTAGCCGGCAGCGTTCAGATAGTCGATTAGTGCACGAAGGCCAAGTGTGTAACTGCTCTTTCCGAAGCCAATCACGGAACCGATACACACGGCGGCAGTGACAGACTGATGGCGAAAGGATTCTCGGGCCGGCGTATTCGAGATGTGAACCTCGATGGTAGGCAATCCCGTGGCGGCGATTCCGTCTCGCAAGGAGACCGAAGTGTGTGTGAGACCCCCGGGATTGATCACAACACCGTCGAAGGCATCTCGGGCTTCGTGAAGCCAGTCGATGAGCTGACCTTCTTGATTGGACTGGCGACATTCTACCTGGGCGCCGAGGTCTTTGCCGAGGGCGATCACCGCCTTCTCGATGTCGTCTAGGGTGGTGGAGCCGTAGACGTCAGGCTCTCGGGTGCCCAATAGATTCAAGTTGGGCCCATTGAGCACGAGGACGCGTTTGGCCTGAGCGGTCATGAGCTCAGAGGTTTTCGATGAGCTTGGGCGCGCTGGTGCGAAGCAAATAGCGCGCCTTGCCGATGTTGCCGCCCGGCGAGATTGCGAGGGCGACGAAGTACTCGTCCGTCAGCATCCGGACCACCGTAGTCAGGCGTTCGGTCGTCACCGAGACCTCATCGGTTGCGCCGGTGTCGAGCATCTCGGCGGCGCGCTGCACACCCTTGAGCACGACGCTGTACTCCATTCCGACTGCCTCGATGTCGAAGGGGCCATCGCCCGTAGAATATTGATCGATTGCGATTCCGTCCGAGGCCATCAGGAGCCCCGCGACTCCGCCATCCGCTCGCTCGACGAGGTCTTGCAGTATCTCTTTGAACATCGCTCCTCCGCCTCGCAATCACCGCATGGACGGGGCTTCGGGTCAAGTATCGCGTCTTGCGATGAGCTCGGCTGTTCGCACACCGCCGAGCGCCACGGCCAGAGTGCTCTGCCCGAGCAGCACCGAGTCACCAACTAGATAGAGGCCGCGCGCAGCTTGTCTCGGCCAGAGGGAGCGGGGTCGGTAGTGCCTAAGGCCTACACGTCTGGGAACGCCGCCTACGAACCCCTGATGTCGACCGGTGAATCGCTCGAACGTTCGGGGGCTCGCGGTCAGCTCGAAACGCGTTCCTTCGAGTAGTCCCGGGGCACGGCGGCGAATCGTCGTTCTCATTCGCTCCTGTATGGCTCCGACGTACTCCGCTCGAGCCTCTGCGCCCAGCGCGCGGAGGACCTTCATCGGCACGTGGGTCGATGCCGTTACCGTGCGCTCGCCATTCGGTGCTCGCGCCGCTTCGTCAGACGCGCTGATCGAGCAGAAGACGTGGTTTCCTTCGATGAAAGGAGAAGTTTCGTCGTCGACGAGCTGCAGGTGATGGGCCTCGTCTCCAACGACCGCACCGGCATCCACCGCAAGATAGAGCATGGACGCACCCCAACCGTCTTCGACGGAGCGCTCCACGTCGTCTAGCGACCCCTCGAACGGAGTCTCGCTCATCGCAGACAACGACTGTGGCAAGACATTGGCAACCAAGGCCGATGCCCGGATCTCGCCCTTCCGAGTTGCGATTCGCCAGCGGTGGTTCTCGCGCACAATGCTCTTGACTCGATTCGCCAGCTCGACCTGTCCACCCGCTTGCTGGATGGCATGAACCAATCCCCAGGCGAGCGAACCGATGCCTCCGTGAACGTGTCCTGTGCCGCGAAAGAAGTAGTCTGCCGCCGCCATCGCAAACGGGGCTTCGGCTTCCCGAGCGCTCGCCTGTACCGTGATCTGCGACACGGCGTCCAGATAGATGCGGAGTGGCTCCCAGCCATGGAGCCCATGACGAGTGACCACGTCACTGAGAGAGCGGCCGATACAACGGACGACCGGCGCGTAGGCAGGCGCACGGCGCAAGTGTCGGAGTAGGGCGCTGCCGTTCAGAGGCGGCAGCAGACTCGGATCGTCGAAGAGCTGCCAAAGAGCGTCGGCAACCCGGCGCTGGGTGTCGAAGAACTGCTCGACCGCGATCGGGTTCGCGCCCGGGAGCGCGACGAAGCGCCGAACGAGCTCACGCGGATCGGAGGGGATCTTCAGTGAGAAGTCGTTGGTGCGAAGCTCGACCAGAGGGTCGAGTCGGTCGAATCGGACACCCAGGTTCCAGATGCGATTCCATTCGGAGAACAACTGGCCGTCCGCGATTCCCGAGAAGAGCGTGGCTCCGGCTTCAAACTGATATCCATTGCGCGTGAAGGTGCTGGCGCAGCCACCCGGATATCGAAGCGTCTCGCAGAGGACGACGTCCGCCCCTAGCTCCGCCAACCGCAGCGCCGCGGCGAGGCCGCCAAATCCCGCCCCGATGACGACTACGTCGGCGTCGCGCATCGAGCGCTTCTAAGGTCGCCGCGCGTCCTGTCCAGTGTGCCTGAGCTCGACCGTGAGGCCTCCGCCATCGGTATCCCGAAGCGTGAGCCCCAATCCGTGCCGCAGTGCCACGTCGCTCGCGATGTGAAGGCCCAAGCCCATCCCGTGCGGATGACGAGTGCGTGCCTGGTTGCCTCGAAACGCAGGCTCGAGAACGCGTTTGCGCTCCGCTTCGGGGATACCCGGGCCGTCGTCCACGACGGTCAAAGTCCACGCCTCTTCGCTCCCGCGCAGGACCACCGCCACGTGGCCATTCGAATCGTTGTAGCGAATCGCATTCTGGATGATGTTTCCGAGCGCTTGTTCGAGAAGAGTGAGATCTCCTCGGAACTGAATGGGCGTCTCCGGGACGGCACAGTCGAGTGCGATCTGTTTCCGTTTTGCGATCGGTCGGTGTCGCTCGACCACGCGCTCGACCAGTCGGCTCAGATCGACCGAATCGCGATGCGCGAGTCCTTCGATGGATTCGAGGCGCGCCATGGCATTGAGATTGTGAAGGAGAGAACCTAGATACTGCGCCTCCTCGATGCTCGGTATGATCGCGCTGGCGTCGATGTTTTCGCCTGCCTCGATCCGCTGCTGGAGCGAGACCAGATGGCCTTGAAGCACGGTCAAGGGGAGCATCACGTCATGCGTGGTGTTGGCGATGTAATTGCGAAGCGCGGTTTCGCGTTCGCGGAGCGATTCGAGTTGTGCGTGGATCGTCCGACGGCTCTGCTCGAACGCTTCGCCGAGCTCGGCGATCTCGTCGTTGCCGCCGACATGAATGCGCTCATCCGAGTCGCTTCCGAGCGCTCGAACCGACTCCGTCAGCGCACGCACTCTTCCGACGATAGGACCCGCCGCAATGAGCGCGACCAAGATCATGAATACCGCGACGAGCAAGGCAGGCATGAGAATCGCGCCCGAGAACCATCTGGGCGGGCCCTTGACCCGCATCAGCACGACGGAGCAAGGCCCCTCGACCCAGGGCATGCGAACTGCCACCTCGGCGCGACGCCGGTCTGACGAGCGGCTCGCAGCAACATCGTCTCCCCCTTCGAGTTGGCTCGCGAGCTCAGGCGGAAATGGTGGGTTCTCGGGATTGATGCTCTGGAAGTCCGCCCCGTACGCGAAGATGCGATATGGCGGAAAGGGGCGCCGAGACAGGCCGGGGCGCGGGCGCGAGCGTCGCTCTGCTTGTGGCCCGGGCCAATGTAACGGGTCCGCTTCGCAACGTTCGCGCTCGCCGGACTGCATGCGATGCACTGCAGCCTCGGCCAGAGCCTCTACCCGGAGTCGCGAATGCCAGCGGGATTGGGCCCAGCCAAGGAGCACGAGCAACGAGATCGTCGCCAGGCTGAGCGTCAACGCCAATCGCGCCCGAAGCTTCATCCGCCTTCCGAGAGTCGGTAGCCGATGCCCCAAACCGTTTCGAGTTGCGCCGCGTTCTTGCCGAGCTTTGCACGGAGCCTCGATATGTGTACGTCGAGCGTGCGGCGGCTCGCCTCGTGTGCAGGATCGAGCGCAGCTTCGACGAGGGCGTCGCGCGTCACGGCGGAGCCCTTCCGCCGAGCCAGGAGAGAGATGATTTCGAACTCGACTGGAGTCAGAGAGAGCGTTCCTTCGCCGTGACTGACTTCGCGACGCTCGAGGTCGACACGGATCGGACCCACCACGATTCGCTTCGTGCTCACCAGATTGGGGCGGCGCAAGCAGGCCTGGATGCGAGCGATCAGCTCTTCGGGGAAGAACGGCTTCGTCACGTAGTCGTCCGCTCCGAGCTCGAGGCCGCGAATCTTGTCGGCGGTGTCGTCGCGGGCGCTCAAGATCAGCACTGGCACCTCCGATTTCGTCCGGTATCGCTTGAGTAGATCCATTCCGTACGTACCGGGCAGCATCAGATCGAGGACGATCGCGCGATACGCGTCGGGGTCGAGTTGGCGAGCGGCGTCGCCATCTTGGACCCAGTGCGGATCGAACCCCGCTCGTGTCAGAGTCTCGAGCACTTGCTGGCCAAGGGCGAGGTCGTCTTCCACTAGCAGGATTCGATTCGTCACCGAGCGCTCCAGTTACTTCGCGTCTTCGGCGTCGCCGCCCCCGAAGTGCCGTTCCATCCGTTCCACTTTGTGCTCTCGCTGGAGCAGTCGAAGACCATCGCGCTGCTCACAACTGAGGTTGGCATAGATCTGATCCTCCGTCGCGAAACGGAGATCTTTCAAGGCGACGAGCTTCTCTTTGCCTCGGGGCATCTCCTTGATCTCCGCGCCCCGCGCGGCTGCGTCCTCCATGATGGCACGGATGGCCGTCTGCTGCGCGGCGCTCAGATCCAGCCGTTCGGTCATTTCGGCGAGATGCGCCTCCATTCTTTCGGGAGACCATTGGGCTGCCTGGCCGTGGGGGCCTCCGTGTGGAGCACCGTGTGCCAGCGCTACGCCGGCTATGGTCAGCATCAGGGCCGTGACGCCGCCGAGAATGGCGGCGACGAGTGTTTCTTTCTTGATGAGCTTCATGATTTTCCTTTCGGGAGACCCGCCTCCTCATGAAGTAAACGGCTCGAACCTTAAGCGGGTCTTAAGACGGGCGATTTTTTCTCTTTTCCGCTAGCTTCAGCCCGTGGCGCGATCCTTCCTGGTGCTCGATATCGAAACCGTTCCCGATTCCGACTTGTCCTGGGATGCTGCGGTCGATGGGTTTCCGCCCGCTCCGTTTCATCAAGTGGTTGCGCTCGGGGTCCTCTGGCTCGACGGCGA
Organism: uncultured delta proteobacterium; assembly: GCA_963786865.1. Taxonomy (GTDB): domain Bacteria; phylum Myxococcota_A; class Polyangia; order Polyangiales; family Houyiibacteriaceae; genus SG8-38. Next base: position 369,921 of record CAWBAV010000016.1, read on the forward strand.
GCATTCGCTGAAGAAGCTCGGCGCGTTCGGTGGTGAGGAAAATGCACCGCCCGACGAATCGAGAGTGCTCGGAGAGTTCGCGGAGTTCATCGGAGAACGCCATCCGACCATGGTGACCTTCAACGGGCGACGCTTTGATCTACCGGTGCTCGCGAATCGCATGCTGAAGCACGGAGTTCAATTTCCGGCATATTACGCCGGACGCAGCGAAGGCCCCGATTATCGCTATCGATATAGCGACGAGGGTCACATGGACCTCGCCGATTTGCTCACCGACTTCGGAGCAAGCCGGATGCCAAGCTTGACGGCGCTGGCGCAGCTCGTGGGCATGCCCGGCAAGATGGACGTGGACGGCTCCAAGGTTCAGAGCATGTACGAGCACGGCCGCCATGCAGAGATCCGCGATTACTGTCTCCACGACGTGGTTCAGACGACCTTCGTCTTCCTTCGTTCCGAGCTCCTCCGAGGCCGCCTTTCGAGGGACGAGTATCGCAACCGAGCCGAGGCCCTTTGGACTGCGCTAGAGCGCGATCCTCGCGCCCTCCCGGTCCTCGAGCGCGCGAATAGAGCGCGGGCGCTTCTCAGTCCTTGAATGGCGACAGAGACCATTTTCGGGCCGCCTTAAGGCTTCCGTAAGGTTTGATCGCGTCGATTTGGGTGAATGCGGGGCTGCCCCGCAACGACTCACGAAAGACGAGGGATGAACATGCGATATCTACTTCATTTTGGGCTTCTTGTGTTTCTTCTCACCGCCGTCACCCGCGCGGACGCTCAGGACAGGCCTCGGGTCTATCCGCAGACCAGAGTCACCGTCGTTTCAACGGATGGCCTGCGGGCAACACATCCCGAGCGCGCGTACTTCGAGGAGCGCCAAGATCTCGAAGAGATCATTCGCATCGCACGCGGTTGGGACCGGGCCGCCGCGAACGGAAACCGACACGCGGAGCTGGTGTTCGATCGTCGGCTCGACGCCTGGCTCGATCGGGAGCTTCGGGAAGCGCTCCGAGCGCCTCGGGATCATCGTTACGCGATGCAGATCCGCGCGCTCAGCCAGCAGCTCGCAACGCTCGATCGACGCCCTCATCACGGCCACGGCCACGGACATGGCCATGGCCACGTCTCGCATCGAGGAGAGCATCGAAGCCAGGGAGGCTACTACGAGAGCAAAGCCATGATCCTCGATCAGCTGGTCGAGCTTTCCGAGCAACAGGCTCGACGTGCGTACGCGGTGATTCACCATCCGATTCGCATGTCCTTTGCTCACCGATGAGGCGCGAAGCCGTTTCCCGTGAAAGCGCCTCGGCTCGAGCCGGGGCGTTTTCTTTTTCGGCTACCCGCTGAAGGCGCGCCGCTCCTCGTCGAGTGCGCGCTCGATGTTGCCGCAAACGATCGCGCAGAGCTCGAAGACCGCAGGATCGGCGACCGAGTAGTACGCGGAGTTGCCGCGCTGCTCACGCTTGACCAAGCGATGCGCAAGAAGGGTCGTGAGGTGCTTGGACACGTTGGGCTGGGTGCTTCCGGTGGCCTCCACGAGAGCCGTGACCGTGCGCTCGCCGCCGGCCAGCTCGTTGAGAATCTGCAGCCGGAGGGGCACCCCCAGGACTCGGAATCTCGTGGCGACAGAATCGAGATTCTGCGGAGTAAGCGCGGTTTTCGGCATCGTTTCATCCATATAAGGCCAATCCGGAGAAAAATCACTACTTGACTATATGATTATGTGGTCATATAGATGTGGGCAAGTCCAACTGGAGTTGACCGCATGAAACAGAAGATTCTCGATTTTCCCCTTCAGCACGCTCGCCTGGTCTTCATCGGCCTGGCAGTTCTCACGATCGGTCTCGGTTCGGCCATCCCATGGATCCAGGTCGATACCGACCCGGAGAACATGCTCTCCGAACGGGATCCGGCCCGCGTCTTCCACAACCAAACCAAGGAAGAGTTCGCGCTTCACGACCTGATCGTCGTTGGCGTGGTGAATGAGGTCGATCCCGCTGGGGTGTTCAATCCCGAGTCGCTCGCCCGCGTCCACCAGCTCAATGAGCGGCTGAAGTCGATCGACGGAGTGATCGCGCGAGACGTGCTCGGTCCCTCGACCATGGACAACATCGAGCAGGCGGGTCCTGGGACGATTCGATTCGAGTGGCTGATGGAGCAGCCGCCCAAGACCCCCGAGGAGGCGATTGCGATCAAGGAAGCGGCGCTTCGATTGCCGATGCTTCGCGGGACGGTCGTGTCGGACGACGGCAAGAGTATTGCATTGTACGTTCCGATCGAAAGCAAAGATCAGAGCCACCGGATCTCGGAAGAGATTCGAGAGACCATCGCTGGATTTGGCGACAACACGGACGACTTCTACATCACCGGGCTGCCGGTCGCAGAAGATACGTTCGGTGTCGAAATGTTCAAGCAAATGGCGGTCTCGGCGCCATTGGCTGCGCTCGTCATTCTTCTCCTGATGTGGTGGTTCTTTCGATCCTTCGCGCTGGTTCTCTCCCCGATGATCGTTGCGCTCACGACGGTCACGATCACGATGGGAGCGCTGATCGCGAGCGGGTTCACGGTGCACATCATGAGCTCGATGATTCCGATCTTTCTCATGCCGATCGCAGTCGTCGATTCGGTTCACATGCTCTCCGAATTCGTGGATAGTTACGCGAAGAACCGGGATCGCAAGGCCGCCATCAAGGAAGTAGTCCGCCATCTGTTCGCACCGATGCTCTACACTTCGTTGACCTCGGCCGCCGGCTTTCTCTCGCTGACCTTCACTCCAATTCCTCCAGTTCGTGTTTTCGGAGTGTTCGTCGCTCTCGGGATTGCCATAGCGTTCGTCCTGACGATTCTCTTCGTTCCCGCTTACATCGCAGTGCTTCCGGAGAAGCGCTTGGCAGCACTACTCTCCAGCAAGCGCGACGAAAAAGACGGCGGGCTCCTCGGTCGCGCGGTCGCAGCCGTGGGCGATAAGAGCCTTCGATTTGCCAAGCCCATTCTGGTCGTGACCGTCGCTGCAATCGCGATCAGCGCATACGGCATCACGAAGATCAACATCAACGACAACCCGGTGCGCTGGTTCAAACCTTCCCATGAGATTCGCGTAGCAGACGCCGTGCTCAATCGCGAGCTAGCGGGAACCTACACGGCGTACCTCATCATGAAGCAAGACACCGATGCCGAGCTCCAGATCGTCGCTGCGGGCGACGCCGCCGTCGCAGGCGCCAGCGATGCGGTGCGTTCCAAGTGGGCGGATCTCAAAATCGAATCAGAGACCGCCAGCAGAGAGAGCGCGACGAATGTCTCCGATGCTCTCGTCGAGGCGACCTCGGATCTGGTATTCGACACGGTTGGCGAAGAGTCGGAGCAGTGGCAATCCGTCCAGACCGCGCTCGAAAAGGCGCAAAGCGCGACCAAGACGTTTCAGAACCCCGAGCATCTCGCCTACATCGAGCGACTGCAGCGAGAAGCCGAAGCGCTGCCCTTGGTGGGTAAGACGAGCTCGATCGCCGACGTCGTCAAGACCGTTTATCGCGAGCTCATCAGCGGCGAGGACAAAGACTATCGGATTCCCGAGAGCAACGAGGGAGTCGCCCAGACGCTCCTTCAGTTCCAGTCATCTCACCGCCCGAATGATCTCTGGCACCTGGTGAGCCCCGACTACCGCGAGAGCGCGATCTGGATGCAACTCAAGAGCGGCGACAACCAGGACATGATGTCGGTCAAGAGCGAGCTCGACGCTTTCCTCGCCGAGAATCCGCCGCCCGACGGACTTCGCGCGGAATGGGCCGGTCTGACGTATCTCAACGTCGTTTGGCAGGACGAGATGGTCGGCGGAATGCTCGAAAGCTTGATGGGCGCGTTCGTCATGGTCTTCGTGATGATGGTGATCCTGTTCCGATCGCCGGTGTACGGCGTGCTCGCCATGATCCCACTGACGATCACGATCTTGTTCACCTACGGCCTCATCGGTTTGGTGGGCAAGGACTACGACATGCCGGTTGCCGTGCTCTCGTCCCTCACGTTGGGGCTCTCGGTCGATTTCGCGATCCACTTTCTCGAGCGAGCTCGTTCCATTCAGGCTGAGACCGGCGATTGGAAGGAGACGATGGCGCTCATGTTCCAGGAGCCGGGAAGGGCGATCACACGCAACGCGATCGTCATTGCCATCGGTTTCCTTCCGTTGCTCGCCGCGCCGCTCGTTCCGTACAACACGGTCGGCTTCCTGATGGCGGCGATCATGGCCGTTTCGAGCATCGTCACGGTGCTGCTGCTGCCTTCGCTCATGATGCAAATACAAAACTGGCTCTCTCCACGAAAAGGAAAAGTCGCAACCGTCGCAGAGGACGCCTCCGCGTCGCTCGCGACCAACAAGGAGCAAACGATATGAGAACCCTCAACAAAGCCTCAGTGGCGGCCATTGCCGCTGCAATTCTTCTTTCATCCCCGACGCTGTCCGCCGAGGCCGGTGACCTCAAAGACGCGAGCGAAATCGTGAACCGCACGAACAGCGCGCAGTACTACACGGCCAACGACGGACGGGCACTGGTGCGGATGAAGATCGTCGACGACAAGGGGCGCTCGCAGCGTCGACAGTTCGCCGTTCTTCGACGGGACGTGAAAGATGGAGCCGATCAGAACTATCTCGTCGTCTTCGATCAGCCCGCCGACGTGCGAAACACGGCGTTTCTCGTGAAGAAGCACCCGAACAAGGACGACGACCGATGGCTCTACTTGCCGGGGCTCGATCTCGTCAAGCGAATCGCAGCGAGTGACGAGCGTACCAGCTTCGTTGGGACACATTTCTTCTACGAAGACATCTCCGGACGCCATCCCAGCGAGGATACGCACCAGTTGCTCGAGACGACGGACACCGAATACGTCGTCAAGAGCACGCCGAAGAGCAGCAAGGGTGTCGAGTTCGCGCACTACACGCTGCGCATCGACAAGAAGACGTTCTTGCCGAGCAAGATCGAGTACGTGAACGCTCAGGGCAAAGTCTATCGGCGCATCGAAACGGTCAGTGTCGAGGACATACAGGGTCATCCTACGATCACTCGACTCAAGGTGAGTGACCTCGATTCTGGTGGATACACGCTGAGCGATGTGAGCAACGTGCAGTACGACCTCGGGATCCCCGACGACATCTTCGTCGAGACCTCGCTCCGCAATCCGCCGCAGAAGTGGCTCCGCTGAGCGGAGTGCCCGCAGACAGAAGGGGAACCAGGTGATGAAACCGACGATCTGTGCAAGCAAGCGATGCCGAACGGGGCGAGGCTCCTTCAGGTGCGTTGTGGTCGCCACGCTCGTTTTCGTGGCCCTGGCCTTCGCTTCGGGTGCCTTCGCTCAAGGTACGCAGGGCGGCGCCTCGCCTGCAGGCGAGGAGGCGAGCGAAGAGCCCGAAGAGGAACCCGCCAGTTCGCCCCAGTCGGATCCATCGCTGAACCCCTCTTCGGAAGAGGCCCTCGAAGCCGCGGCCGAGGCGCCGGTCGATGCAGCCAAGACCACGGAGACTCCCGAGGAGCTTGCCGGCGACGTCGAGCCTAGCGACGAGGCCGGCCCGGATGAGGTCTGGGACGAGTTCGAGGACTGGGAAGAGGAAAAGGGCGACGACTCGGGTGGCAAGGCCTGGGACTTTCAGATCGGCGGATTCGTCGAGGGTCTCATCGCGCCTCGTGTGGTTCAAAGCAGTGCGAGCGAGAACGAGTTCGTTGCCAACGAGGCTCGCTTTCGACTGAATCTCGACGCCGTTCACGAGATCGCGAGTGCGCGATTCCGGGGCGATGTCTATGCAGACGCGGTCACCCGAACGATCTGGTTCGACATTCGAGACGCGTCTGTATTCGTACGCGGCGGAAGCTGGTTCAACATGAGGCTCGGGCGTCAGGTTCTCACCTGGGGCACGGGCGACTTCCTCTTCTTGAACGACCTCTTCCCGAAGGACTTCAACTCGTTCTTCATCGGACGTGCCGACGAGTACCTCAAGGCCCCCTCGAACTCCCTCATCACGACCTTCAACATCAAGAAGGTCGGCCTCGACCTCGTTTGGACACCCATCTTCGAGCCGGATCGCTTCATCGATGGCGAGCGCTTGTCCTTCTTCAACCCGCTTCTCGGCGAGACCATGGGCGATCGTTCCGAGCTCACCCCGATCGAGCCCGTCTACCCGTCACAGCGCCTGCGAAACGGAACCTTTCATGGACGCCTCTACGGCACGGCGGGCGCCTACGAGCTCGCGGCCTACGGCTATGCAGGATTTTGGATGCAGCCCACCGCGCTCGACTTCAGCGAGCCTGAGCCGAGGCTCACCTACGCGCGGCTTGCCGTGTATGGCGCCAGTGCTCGCGGTCCCTTGTTCGGCGGCCTCTTCAACGTCGAGGCCGCGTTCTACGATTCGTTCGACGACTGGGAGGGAACCGATCCGACGATACCCAACTCGCAGTTTCGGGGCCTCGTCGGGTACGAGCGCGAGCTCTTTCCGAAGTTCCAAATGGGGTTGCAGTACTACCTCGAATACACCTTCAAGTACGACGAGCTGATAGCCAACTCGCTTTGGGCTGACTACGAGCAAAACGAGTTCCGAAATCTCATCACGGTGCGACTCACCCAGCTTCTCGTGATGGACAAGCTCGAGCTCTCGGTATTTGTCTTCTTCTCGCCGGACGAGCTGGACACATACATCCGGCCGCGCATCACGTACAAGATCATCGATCCCTTGGCGATCGTCGTCGGTGCGAACCTCATGTTCGGTCGCGACGATTACACCTTCTTCGGTCAGCTCGAGCAGAACACGAACGTCTACGCGAGACTTCGCTATTCGTTCTGAGAATACGAAACGAAAGGAACACGAGAATGAACATCGACAAATTGGTTTTTCGCGTCGCAGGCATCATGGTCACTACGGGCGTGGTACTCGCCTACAGCCACCACATTGCCTGGCTCGCCCTGCCGCTATTCGTCGGTCTGAACATGTTTCAGGCCTCGTTCACGGGATTCTGTCCCATGGCGACCATTGCAAAGCGTTTCGGCATGACCGAGGGCAAGGCGTTCTGAGCGATCGACTCTGCTTGGTCGTTAGTTGCGACCGTCCTCGTGACAGTCGAGGCAGAAATTCGGCGGGGCGGCTACGCCCGGGTAGTTGCGTACCTCGCGGTGCTTCGCATCCATCTTGGTCCGCGTATGCTCGCCGTCGTGGCAACCGACGCAATCGGTGTTCTCGCCCGCGACCGGAGATCCGAGCGCAGGGTCGTGGCAGGACGTGCAGTCGTTTCGGTACCTCGAGTGCGCGCCCGATTGGATCCGGAAGGCATCTTCTGGATGGGCGCCACCCGTTGCAGGAATCCAGGCTGTCGTAGTGTGGCAACCGAGGCAGTCGCCGGTGCCGGGGTGTGTCGAGGTGGTGGGGCGTTGCGATTCGTGGCAGTCGTAACAGCGCGTCGGCGTCGGAGCATGTGCGAACGTTGCCGGAGTCCAACTCGGGTACGAGTGGTGACAGGTCGCGCATTCGGGGTCATAGGTTTGCGCATGGAACGGGGTATTCGACCTTGGCTCGCCTCCGTGACAGCCCATGCATGCCACCGGGACTGGCGTGTGTAGCGCAGTCGGATCGACGAGTGCCCAGTCGTTCACGACGTGGCAGCCAGCACAATCCCCGAGGCCGGCAACCGATTGATGCGTCGGCGTATTCGGCCGCAGATCGCTGTGGCAAGCGTTGCAGTTCGCGGGGACCGGCACGTGTTGGAAGTCTGCTGGTGTCCAACCCGGATACTGGTGGTGACAGCGGGCGCACTCGGGCTGCGCGACCTGGGTGTGAAAGATCGTAGGCTGTCGTGGCTGATTCTGATGACACGTCAGGCAGGATGCTGGAAGCGGCGTGTGCATCGTGGCCGGGTCCGCCGCGGCCCAGCTGGTGACGAGGTGGCATGAGGCACAATCGCCTTGGCCCGCGGCGCTTTGGTGCGTCGCCGTACTGGGACGCAGATCTGAGTGGCAGTCCAGGCACGTGCCAGGCGGAGGCGCGTGGAGGAAGTCAGCCTCAGTCCAAGCCGGATAGCTCCGGTGACAGCTGGCACACTCGGAGTCGAATACCTGAGCGTGGAAGATCGTCGGTTGTCGCGGCTCGTTCTGGTGACAGGTCCTGCAGGACGACGGAAGCGGTGCGTGGAGCGCAGCGGGGTCGGTTACGGCCCAGTCGTCTACGATGTGGCAGCGGGCGCAGTCCCCGAGCCCTGCGGCCGATTGATGCGTCGGAGTATTGGGCCGCAGATCGCCGTGGCAAGCATTGCAGGTTCCAGGCTCGGGCGCGTGTAGGAAGTCCGCTGGGTTCCAATCCGGATAGCTCCGGTGACAGCTGCGGCACTCGGAGTCGAATACCTGGGTGTGGAAGATCGTTTGCGGTTGCGCTGTGTCTTGGTGACAGGTCCTGCACGATGCCGGAAGCGGCGTGTGGATTGCTGCCGGATCGGTCGCGGCCCAGTCGTCCACGATGTGGCAGCCGGCGCAGTCGCCACGGCCTGCGGTCGATTGGTGGGTTGGAGTCGTCGGTCTCAGATCGCCGTGGCAGGCGCTGCAGGTGCTAGGCACAGGCGCGTGCAGGAAGTCGGTTTGCGTCCAATCCGGATAGCTCGTGTGACAGCTGGCGCATTCGGTCTCGGCGACTTGGGAATGGAAGATCGTCTGGGGTCGCTGGTCGTTTTCGTGACACGTCACGCAGGACGTCGGAAGCGGAGTGTGGAGCGCCGCCGGGTCGGTTACGGCCCAGTCCGCGACGATGTGGCATGAGGCGCAATCGCGCTGGCCTTGCGAGGTTTGGTGCGTGGCTGTGTCGGGCCTCTGATCCGAGTGACAGCCGAGGCAGGCGCGAGGCGCTGGCGCGTGGAGGAAGTCGGCCTCCGTCCAATCCGGATAGTTCCGGTGGCAGCTGACGCATTCGGTTTCGACGAGCTGGCTGTGGAAGACCGTTTGCGGTCGCGGCTGGTTCTGGTGACAGCTCGCGCACGATGCTGGAAGCGGCGTGTGGATGGTGCCGGACAAGGCGGGCACCCATTGCTGTTCCGAGTGGCAGTCCTGACAAGTCGTAGGGAGGCTCTCGTGTGGTGGATCGAGCGCTGCCTTGCGATCCAGCTCATGGCACGTGAGGCACTCGGCTTGGCGGATCGTGCCTGGTTCATGAGAAGCACTGGTAGGGCCACTGCAACCCAGCCCGATCAACACGCTTGCGTTCACCCCCAGCCTCGCAAGACTACCGAGTAGTCGACGCGAACTAAGCCCCATGGGTGAAACGATAGCGCAGGAAAGCTTAACCCTGCCAGGTTAATCCGAATTCTCTCTGAACGCGGGCGCGTTGTTTGGGAGCGCCCTCGATTTTGGCGGATTTACTCAGTGTTTTCGAACACATTCGCCTTGATGGTCGGCTACCCGCGTCGGTCGGGGAGTGCTACCTTGAGGTGAACTTGATGTTTGCTTCTGGTCGAGTGATGGGTCGGCTGCTGATCTTGGGTGGAATGGGTGGCTTGTGGCTCCTCGGGGCTTGCATGGGCGACGGTCAGGACCACGCACGGGTGGAGGTACGGAGCTCCGATTGCATCGTCTGTCATGTGACCGAGGTGCAGCACGCGCTCAACCCGCCGCATGAAGGTTTTCCGGACAGCTGTGGCACGTGTCACAGCAGCGATGCCTGGTCTCCGGCGGCGTTCATGCACGCCTGGCCTTTGAATGGGGCGCACGCCGCGATCGAATGCGCTTCCTGTCATCTCGGGGACCCGCCGGTTTATCGGGGCACACCCACTGCATGCGTCGGCTGCCATCAGGCGGACTACGACAGCAGTCCATTCCCCGGACACACCGACTTTCCGACCACTTGCCAGGACTGTCATACGACCAGCGCATGGACACCGGCCGTCGGAGGCACGCACCCGGAGAGCGCCTTCCCGATTCAGAACGGCGCACACTCCGCATACCGCAACGACTGCGTGTCCTGTCACGACCCGGAGCTCGGCTCACCGGTCGACGGCGAGAACACGGATTGTGTCGGCTGCCACGACGGAGAGCACACGCGCGCCCGCATGGATCCAAAACACGATGAGGTGGGGGGCTATCCCAGCGGGTCAGCGCCTCCAAACTTCTGCTTGGATTGCCATGCAGACGGGCGCAACACCGGGGACTAAGCCTCGCCGTACTTCGTGACGATCTCGATACCGACGTCTTGAAGCAAGTCGGTGGGCGCTGTGCCGCCAACCTGAACGACTACGGCATCGTTCACGATGCTGATCGGTTCTCCGGATCCATTGTTCAGCAATACGCGATCCTCGAATATCTCCGCCACCTCGGTTCCCATCAAGGCCGTGAGTCGACCGGCCTCGATCTCGGCTTCGATGCGCTCACGGTTTGGCTTGCGACATCGCGCAAACACCGGCTTTCGGTAGCTGATCGTCACGGAGGCGCAGCTCCCGTGATCGAGCAATGCGAACGCCGACTCGACCGCGGCATTCCCGCCTCCGACCACCAGGACGTGCTGGTCTCGAAATACCTCGGGCTCGATCACTCGATACGCGACTTTCGAACGCTCTTCGCCGGGCACGTCGAGCTTGCGCGGCGAGCCACGGCGCCCGAGGGCCAAGAGGACGTTCGCGGTCTTGAACACACCCGTGGTCGACGAGACCAGCCAACTGTCGTCGGGCCCGCGTTCGATTTTTTCAACGAGCTCTCCGACGGCTACTTGCAGTCCGGTCTTTTCTTGGATGTCGTGCCAAAGCAGCACGAGCTCTTCCTTGCTCATCTTCCTCTTCGAAACGCGTCCATACATCGGAAAATCGAGGGATCCCGTCATGACCACTTTGGCCCGGGGGTAGTGGGTAATCGTGCCGCCGAACGCTTCCCGTTCGAGCAACAGCACCCGCAGCCCCGCTTCCATCAAGCGTAGTGTTGCGCTCGTGCCCGCCGGGCCTGCGCCAACGACCAAGGCATCGAGCGACTCGTCCTGAGCCCTGCGTTTCCCAGCGATGATGTGGTCGGCCGCCTGCCTTCCCTGCGACACCGCGTTGCGAATCAGGCCCATCCCACCGAGCTCTCCGACGATGTACACACCCGGCTGGTTGGTTTGAAAGTCTGGATCGACTTGAGGAAGCTCGAGACCGCGCCTAGCGGTACCAAACACCAGGCTGATCGCTTGGACCGGACATGCGGACGCGCACGCTCCGTGTCCGATGCAGCCGAGTGGATTGGTCAGCACCCCTCTGACCGTTGACCACGGTAAGCACGCTTTTTTCTGGACAGGCGTAGACGCAGGCTCCCGAGCCGATACACCGGATTGGATCGATGTACGGATGAATGCTCGCTGGAACGACGTCCCCCATGGCCCGCAGCTCTTCGAGCTCTTGGCGCCCCAGCTCGGTGCGAATTTGTTCCCTTTTCCGCCAAAATAGATTCAGAGCGAGGGTCACAGCGGCAAAGACGCCGAGTGCGATCCATGTGGTCATCGTTTAGCCCTTTTGTGTGAACAGCGGCCTTTTCTGAAGTATCGTTTAGCTAGTCTAGTATGCACGTCGGGTGGGGACCCGTCGTCCATCCGGGGGTCTTAGGGGCTGTGGGCAAGGGGGCGAAGAAACGATCCAAGGCTAGCCGAGCGAGGCTCGCGATTTTGTTCGTCCTGCTCGCGCTGGCCGTCCTCTCTTACGGATTGTGGGACTTGGGTCAGGATTTCTATCTCTTGGACTTGCAAGCCAGGGTCGAGCACAGCGGATACGAGACTCTGCGCCCAGGGGGACTCATCGGGCACGGGTACGGTATCGTCGGGACGATTCTGATCCTGGCGAATCTTCTCTATCTGGCGCGGCGCAGACTTGCTGGTTGGTCGCTTGGATCGATGGCCACTTGGCTGAACCTGCACGTATTCACCGGGCTGTTCGGATCGCTCTTGATCCTCTTCCATTCGGCGTTCCAGTTTCGGACGCCGATCGCCGTCGTCACTGCGGCAAGCCTCGGAATCGTCGTGATCACGGGCATTGCGGGCCGGTACCTGTACGCGCTGACCCCGCGCCCCGATCGGGCTGCGCTCGAGCAGGCCCTCGCATCCTTGGACGAGCTCGCGCCCGGATGCAGCACCCGCGTCTACCACGCACTCGCGATCCACAAGGTCACTCAGGTCGACACGCACCACTGGTTGCCCGCAAAGCTCGCCGCAGTGCCGAAGTGGGTACTCGAGGCGCGCGCCAGGGGTTTCCTGGTGAGCTACGTGATCGAGGACGCGCCCGTCAACCATGTTCTCGAACGAAAGGAGCGTCGGGGTTTTCGCAAAGCGAAGCGAGCGGTACGAAAGTATGCAACGCGTGAGGTGGTAGCGGTCGGGGCTTCGTCGTTGCTGCAATCGTGGAGAGGCTTTCATCGGTTGTTGGCGGTGATCCTCGTTCTACTGGTGCCCGTCCATATCGCCGTGGCGTGGATTTACGGATACCGGTGGATCTTTTCCGAATGAACGTGCGCGTCAAAGGGGTTCTGGTCGTCGTGCCCGTGGTCGTGGCCGCCGCGATCTCGGGGGCCCTCGTCCCTCGACCAAGCGGTGCTCAGTTCTTGTCACCCGGCAAGCTAGCGGCAGCGCATGCCGAGATCGATGGGGATGCCAGCTGCAGCGAGTGCCATTCCACGGGTCAGCGAATCGATGCGAACGCTTGCCTAGGCTGCCACGACGACCTGGCGGCTCAGATTCGGCGACAGGCCGGGCTCCACGGCCGCGAGTACCGGGGGCAGGACTGCGGTGGTTGCCATGTCGAGCACCTAGGCAGAAACGCGAAGCTCATCCGCTGGCCCGGCGGTGCTCCAGCGCGTTTCGATCACCGGCAATCCGGCTGGTCACTCGAAGGCGCGCACGCATCGGTTCGCTGCGACGACTGTCACAAGGTCCGCAATCGACGCGGAAACTCGACGTACCTCGGTCTCCAAACCGAATGCGTTTCTTGTCACGAAGATCCGCACAAGGGTCGCTTTGATGAGGCCGCATGCACGTCGTGCCACAATCAGACCGACTGGAGCCAGGTCACCAACGTCAGGAAGAACCATCCTGGATTGAGTCTCGCCGCGGGTCACGCCAAGACCAAGTGCGAAGCCTGTCACGACCAGGGCAATGTCGTGGCTCCGAGCTCCGGCGCCGAGTGCGTGGCGTGTCATGCACAAGTTCACGACGCGAAATTTGGCGATCGATGCGAGAATTGCCACGCGAGCATTCGCTGGATGGGTCTGCCATCGAAGATTGGGCTTCGCGCGCATCCGCTCACCGGGTTCCCGCTCGAGGGCCTGCATCGCCAGGTCGACTGTAAACGCTGCCACTCACCCAAGCTTTCGCCGCAGAAGCGATTTCGAGGCCTCCAGTTCGATCAGTGCACGGACTGCCATAGAGACGTACACCGCGGAACCCTCGGTTCCGCCGACTGCGCCACTTGCCATGACGAGCATGGCTTTTGGCCGACTCGGTTCACCGTCGAGCAGCACGCACGAACCGAGTTTCCGCTCGAAGCAAGACACCAGTTCGTCCCTTGCAGCGATTGTCACCAGTCGAAGCGGCCCAGGTACATCCTGAGCGTGAAGGCGCGGGCCTGTGGTGACTGTCACGAGAACCCACACGGTGAGCAGTTTGCCGCCGAGATGCGCGACGGCGGTTGCGCGCATTGCCACTCGGAGCGCGGCTGGGAGTCCCCGAAGATCGATCACAGCGCATGGCCGCTCACCGGCGCGCACGCCGAGTCTGCCTGTGACAGTTGCCACAGTCCGTCGCAGCAAGACCGTCTCAGCGGACGGGGAGCGACCTATCGGGGCGTGCCGCGCGAATGCGAAGGTTGCCACCGTGACACTCACGCCGGGCAGTTCCGGCTCACCGAGCCCGAACGGGCCTGCGACGCCTGTCACCTCACTACGTCGTTCGGGATCGAGGCGTTCAAGCACGAGGAGCTGGCCGGCTACCCTCTCGAGGGGGCGCACGCCGCAGTCGAGTGTTCGGCTTGTCACGAGAAAGAGAAGCTTCGGGGTGGCGCGCGGGTCGTGAGATACCGACTCGGGTATCAGGAGTGCGCGGACTGCCATGCGAATCCGCATGCGCGTCGAAAGGGGCAACGATGAGGTCTATGCTCCTCATTCTTCTCGGCATCGCGGTTCTTGCCGGCCTTGCGGGTATCGCCGTCGCCAAGGATCCGAAGCCGAAGGTCGCGCGTTCGGCTGCGCCCAATCACAACTCGATCACCGAAGGGATCGATTGCGGCAACTGCCACACGCCGGCCAGTTGGAAGATGAGCACGGGCAAGGCTGGGCAAGGCTTCGATCACTCTCGAACCGGGTTCCCTCTCACGGGACGGCACGAATCCGCCGCCTGCAATCAGTGCCACAGCGACGAGAAGCGCGTCACTCGCGATTGCGAGAGCTGCCACAGCGATCCGCACCAATCGCGCATGAGTGGCCGCTGTGCGAGCTGCCACTCGTCGCGGCGTTGGGCGGACATGGAGCCCTTCGAGATTCACCGTCGAACACGCTTCCCTCTCACAGGCATGCACGCGCTCGCCGCGTGCACGGAGTGCCATTTACGCAACAACGAGAGGCAGTGGACCACGGTTCAGAGCGACTGTTTCTCCTGTCATGCGTCGGACTATCTGGATCCCAACGTTCATCCGAGTCATCGGGGCACCGCGACTTCGCCTCCGTTTCCGCAGGACTGCTCGCAATGCCACGTCGCGAGCGCGTGGAGTCCCGCGTTCATCGATCCAAGCGCCATCGCAAGCGCGTCGACCGCTTCGTTGAGAACAGGGCTTGGGGGAATGGAGGTGCCGGCCAACCACGATAGGCACTTCCCAGTTTCGCATGGTCCGCACCGTGGAGCGCCCTGCAATAGCTGTCACACCGCTGCTCAAACGCCTCGCCTGGTCCGGTGCACTGGATGTCATGCGCACAACCCGGTCAAGCTTCAGCAGCAGCATGGACGTCGGGTTTCGAGCAGCGGAGGCGCCTGCCTCGGGTGTCATCCGGGAGGCAGCGCTCGATGAAGGGTCTAGGGGCCGCTTCGGCATGCGTGCTGGTGTTCTTGTTGGCGGTCTCCGCGCGCGCGGAGTCCCGTCGCACGGTGGCCGTCAAGGTGGTCGACATTGCCGGGGGGCGCGCGTACCTGGCGCCCGGTCAAGCGGCCGGGGTTGGACTTGGATCTGTCGTCGTGTTCCGTGATCGCCGGTATCGCGTCGTCGGCGCTACGGACGCGCACGCGGTCATCGAGATGAGCGGCCGCGAGCTCCGGGTGGGCATGAGCGGACAGGCCGAGGCCAAGATCGATCGATCCACGGCCAAATCGCTGCCGAAACCGAAACCGCTCGAAGCGTACGAGAACGAATGGCCCGAACCGGTGCTTCCGGCCACGAAGCAGGAACCCGAGTACGTGGCTCTCGGAAGCTGGTCGGACCGAAAACGGATCGACCTCGCCCTTTCGACGAACGTCGGTGGCACGCTCGCGCTCAGCGACGGGGAGTCATTTGGGCGAGCATCGTTGCGCACCCGGCTTCACGCCGAGCCCTTCGCCCAACCCGTGTTCTTCGACGTCGACATGGCGGTGCAGTCTTGGTTCGGTGGAGACATTGGGGATCGACGGGGTAGCTCCTCGCGCCCACTGATTCTGGTTCGCGACCTTCAGTTCGGCTACGGGACGAGTCAGACCGCTCAGGTCGGTCTCGGGCGGCTTCCGTACGTGTCCGTCGGCGTCGGACAGCTCGATGGCCTTCGTGTTCGCTCGCCGTCTTGGGCAGGCTTCTCGATCGGCGCATTCGGAGGAACGGTGCCCAACCCACTCGACAACCTGCCGAGTCTCGACACGACCCGGTTCGGCGCGCAGCTCGCCTATCAGAACGAATCGCTGGACGCGCGGCCTTTCGTGGGCCTCAGTGTGCACGGCTCGATGTTCAACGGCACCCTCGATGAGAGGCGCCTCAACGCCGAATTCGACGTATTCCCGGGGACCGGCCACATCGCTGGTCACTTCGAGCTTTCGTTGCACGACGAGAACAACCCCTGGAAAGCCCCGCGGGCGGAAGTCAGCATGGCAGGCTTCGACGCGTCGGTTCGGATAGGGCTGTTCCAGATCGCGGGTAGCTTCGACATGCGGCTGCCGGAACGCTCGCTTTGGCTCACGTCCTATCTGCCACTCGGCTATCTCTGCAACACGGTTCCGGACCCTGCTGCGAACGCGGGCGACGAGGTCATTTGCCTCAACAGCAGCGACCAGCGCTACTTCGGTGGATTGGACACGAGCTTCTCGTTCACGCGCTGGGTTCTGAGTGCGGGTGCGAGCGTCGTGCACAGCGAGACCGCAGACGAGTTCGAGCAAATCGTCGGCTACCTGCAGGCGCGAGTCCTACGAATCGCGGACATCATGTGGACGGACGTTTCGGTCGCCGCGTACGCTCGCTCGTTCATTTCCGACTATGCAGCCCGACTCGGAGTCGGCGTGGACATCGGACGGAATCGGAGAAATTTCGGCGTTCTATCGCGTGTCCCTCAACCAGTACACCGCCGCCCCCAGCAATTTCCTACAGCAGTCAGCCGGGGGCGTCCTCTATCTCACGCTAGGGCACGACCTGGATCTCGGGCTTCGGGTCGATGGGATGTTCGGGGAGGATGTGCGGGTGCTCGTACTCGGCTCGAATCTGACTTGGCGGCCCTCGTGGTGACGGCATCGCATTGCCCGCGGGCGAGCCGCTAGGCGATGCGCGCTTTGAGCGCTTCGACTTCTCTTACGAACCCGGTCCCGATGTCTTGCACGTCGGGGACGAGAGCCGTGCAAGCCAGCGCGCCGAAGCAGAGCCTGTCGACGACGCTCATCACGGTGATGTTGAGCCCCGAGCCATGCTGGACTGGGCCAAGCGGAAAGAGGTGCGTGAGCCGCGCGCCTGTCGTGTACAAAGGGACCGGCGGGCCTGCGATGTTCGAAACGACCAGGTTCCAGAGCGGAGGGACTCGGTCGGCAAGGTGCGACGAGGAATAGAGACCGATCAGATGAGTCGTGATCCAGGGAACGGTGACGTTGTTCACGAGGGCGGCGAAGTTCTTGAGAATGTCGCCCCCCCCGCCACTTCCATGACGTTTCTTCTGCCGCGCGGTTTCCTCGTTGATGGTCATGAGTCGCTCGACCGGATCGTCGATGTGGATCGGCAGGTGTACGCGGATCACGGAAACGCGATTGCCGGCGTCATCCCCATCGTGTCGGACCGACACCGGCACGGTAGCCACCAATGGACGCTCGGGAAGCCCGCCATGCTCGGCGAGCCAGGATCGCAAGCTCGCTGTGCATGCGGCGAGCACCACGTCGTTCACGGTCGTGCCAAAAGCCCCTTTGATCGCCTTCACATCTTCGAACGACACGTCCACGAGTGAAACGGAGCGATCGGGTGTGAGAGCCCCGTTGAACATCGTCGTCGGTGCCTCGAACAGAGACGGTTTGTCGGGAGCTTCTTCGCCGGGAGGCTGCGACGCACGAGATGGCCCCGTGCCACGCAGTGCTGAAGCCATCTTGGTTGCGGCCTCGAGCGCGCGCCTAGGCTTGCCCGCGAGCGTGCGTAGGGTGTCCGCGGCGAGCCAGGGAATGCTCGGTTCCCGATCAGGAATCCAGTCGTCGTCCGGAGGGTGAATCACTCGACCTTCGGGGCTCGTGTCCAGAAGCTCTCCGGCGATGGCGGCGCTTCGACCGCCGTCCATCGCAGCGTGATGAATCTTCATCACGAGCGCGATCCTGTTGCCCTCTAGCCCCTGTACCAGCGCGACCTTCCAAAGAGGCCGGTCGCGTTCGAGTTGCTTCGCAGCGAACGTTCCCACGAATTCACAGAGCTCCCGCATCCCCGCTGGAGAGGGGAGGGAGATGTTGAAGAGATGTTTGTCGAGGTCGAAGGCGGGATCTTCGATCCAGTGAGGATCGCCGATCTGCAGAGGGCTTTGAACGATCCTTCTCCGGAACGGCGGGATTAGATGAATCCGTTCGGCGAACACTCTACGCATCCGCTCGAACGATGAGGCTTCACCGAGGTCCTCGCTGTCGGCGTCGTCTCGCTCGAAGATCAGCACCCCCATCGTGTGCATCGGCATCTCGACCGTTTCCGCGTAAAGCATGGCCGCGTCGAGGGTCGAGACGGGAATCATCGTGTACTCCCGGGTTTCAAGAACCCGAGGCCCATCATGAAGCGGGCCATCTCAGTGAGGTACTTTCCGCGATCGAGATGAATGCTGTGGCTCCCCGGGAACCAATACATCCTGCAGCGTTGCCAATGATCCCAGAGCAGTCTCGAGTGCTTCGGTGGCGCCAGCCGATCACCGGCGCCACCTACTATCATGAGTCGCTCCGGCGGGAGGACCGGCGCATAGCTGAGGGGACAACTCACCGCCACCAATCGTCGCGCGTCAGCCGCCGTCAGGCCGGAGGTCGCGAGCGCAGCGCGCATCAGTGCCCCTAACGGCTGCCACTCCAGGACCAAGTCCGCGACGCTGATGATTGGCACGTTTGGGAGCGCGAATGCCAAATTCTCTTCAACGCTCGCGAGCATCGAAGAGACGAATCCGCCGAGACTCAAGCCGGTCACGCCCACCTGTTCGACACCTCGTTCTCGACGGAGCCAGTTGAAGAGAATGCGAAAGTCGAATACCGACTGCGCGACAGCCTCGTTGAATCGAGAGGTGCCCCCTGCAAAGAATCCGTGACCCGAGAAAGGCGAGAAGCGCGTCTGCCGTGGTCCATGGAAGGGGAGCGTAAAGAGGGCGATGTCGCATCCCATCCGATAGAACCAAGGGAGCGCAAAGAACCATTCGTTGATCAGGTATCCCTCTGCAGTGAAGCCGTGAATGGCCACGATCGTCGGTCGTGGTCCATCCCGGTGCCGGATCATTCGCGCGTACGCCACGCGGTTGCGATCGTGTCGAAGATACCGCTTGTGCTGGCTCGGGTGCACCGGCTGGAACGGGCTGTCGAAGCGCAGCACCTCGCAGACACCGTCGTCAGGCTCGAAACGGGGAAACCAGCGCCCGCGCTTCACGCGCACCCGGACGCCCGACGGAGGATCCTTGAAGAAGCGCTTGCGATCGCCTGACTCCGCCATGTCCGCGTAGAGACCGACGCTTTGCATCGAGCGCCGGAGCTCGATCGGATTGAAGCCGAAGGGGATGGCCGTCGAGCCCACCATCGTCCCGAAGATCGCACGCACGGCATGATCAAAGGCGGCCGCGGCTCCGATCTGCAAGCGGTCGACGCGCGCCAGCTCGAACCTCTCCGGCCTTCGGGCGAAGTCGTCGTCGAGATGCTCCCACCAGTGACCACTAGGCATCATCGGGAGCGCCCGCTCATAGGACTCGTGCACGATCCGAGACACCACCGCGGAGTCTTTCATGACGCGAGTTTAGCCCAGTCGCGCAGGACGGAAAGGCACCATCGTACGGATTTTCGAGGGTCAGAATCCCCCAGCCCGTTGGCGGGCCAGGGCCTTGGAGGATCTCGAAGACGTGTTTCTGTTATAAAGAAGGAGTGCGTAAGCTTTCTTGGCTTGGAGCTCTTCTGGGAGCCCTCACTGTGCTGGTTTGGGCGGACCGCGTTGCGGCGCAGGACGATCCCACGATCGAGATCATCACGGAGCCACCCGCGCAGACGGTGCCGAGCACCGGCGAGCCTCCTCCCTCCGCGCCTCCCCCACCGGAAGCGCCTGAGCAGCCTACACCCAAGCTCGAGAAATCCAAGGAGCCGATCGGCCATCTTCGAGTAGGTGGTGGAATCGGGTTGGGCTTCGCGACCAACTTCTTCTCGATCGGAATTTCGCCTCAGGTCTCTTACATCATCAAGCGCATCGTCGAACCTGGCATAGGACTCCTGTACCAGTACTCGAGGGACCGATTCACGATTCCCGAGACCACCTGGCAAACCTTCGCCAGCTCGCTCTTCGTTCGCCTGTATCCGATCCCGCAGCTCTTCGTTCTCGTCGAGGGCGAGCTCATCAACACCGGCTGGAAACAAGGCGATATCAGCTCGGGTCGAATGAACTATGGCAATCTACTTCTCGGGGGCGGTTTTCTGATGGGCGTGGGCAAGGGAGTTTTCGTCGCGACCTCGATCAAAGTTCCGGTGCTCCGGAACCCTTTCTACCCGACGGCCTTCCCGATCATCTCGGCCGGCGTTGGCTACTCGTTCTAAGGAGACGGCGGAGTCCGCCTCTCAGGGGGCGCCGTCGAACAGGTCTTGAAAACCACTCGGTTCGTGTCGTCCAAAGACGATGGTTTCGAGGATGCCAATGCCGGTCTTGTCACCCATCTTCGCACGGACCAGGTTGTGTACGTGAATGGAGCAGTAGTCGTCCGGCTCCACTTCGTCGAGGTTCCAGCTCTCGTATCCGATCTCGAGCTCATCGCGCCAGACGGCATGACCCCATTCGGGGTGCTGGTATCCGATCCCCATCATCTGAAAACGGAAGATCGGCTCGAGCTCGATCTCGAGCTTGGTCCCATCGCGCTTCACGAATCCGAGCGTAGCCGCTTCGGGCCAGCGCGTTCCGCTTCGCCACTTGATCGAGTTGGTGGCTGAGGCCATGACCTCCTCGTCGGCTTCGAGCACGTCTTTAGGAACCACTTCGTCGTCGCCGTAGGTTTTCACGATCGACGCGGAAAGCTCCTGTGCGTGCCCGTCCGGCATCTCGCGGGTCAGGAAGTGCGTGCAGAAGCCGTCGAAGTGAATGGGCGACCAGATCCAATAGACCGCGGGGTCCGTGGTGAGCCTACTCGGCGCCCCCTCTTCGTACTCACCGACCGGGCGCATGCCCCAGGACTTGTCGCGAAGCCCGATGACTTCACCGCGTTTGACCTCGAACCGCCGGCCCTTGATGGAGAAGTAGCCCTCCCAGGTGCCGAGCTGCGTGAACCGCTGCGTGTCCATGATGAGGCGGTTCCCGTCGTACATGACGTTCTTCGGCTCTTGAACTGGAGGCGCCTTCGCATGAAACGTCAGATCGCACTCGACTTCCGTTTCGTTTGGCTCGATCAGGAGCTGGATCCGACGCATCGGCTCGAGGACCTCGACTCTCAACGGACCGGCGCTCGAGTCCATCGGGTTGTCCGCGATGCGACGCGATGCGTGGAACGCATGCTGAACGCCGTCGAACGCGACGCTGAAGTGGGCGTCTTGGACGAAGCGGTTCGGGTAACGTCCGAATCCGGCCTCGAAGAGAAACGTTCCGGACTTGTCGAAGCCATTGAACCAGTACCGGTCATACGCATTCCGGTTGACGATCCCGGTCTGATTGATGGGCAACGGCGCTTGGTGAATTAGATAGTCGTCGAAGTCGGTAATCATCTGGCGATTCTCACTTGGGTAGCTCGACCCCGCATTCGCGCAGAATCGTTTCGGTATCTGCGCCTCGCTCCTTTGCTGGCGTCGGGTCCGCCGGCTTGCTGCGTGAAAATCGTGGAGCCGCCACTGCATGCATGATCCCACCCACCTCGACGAACGAACGGCGTGCGACGTGGTGCTCGTGTTCGAACACCTCGGCGGCGGCCAGCACGGGAGCGAAGCAGGCATCGCTTCCTTCGAAGATCTCGCACCATTCGTCTCGCGTCTTCTGGCGGAAAAGCTCCTCCAAGGTCGGTCGAAGCTCACCCCATTTCGCAGGGTTCAGGTGAGCGCCGGCAGCGGGCGCGCTCTGCTCGATGCCGAGCTTCTCGACGAGCTCCTTGTAGAACTGCGGCTCCAGCGCGCCGATCGATACGAACTTGCCGTCTCGGGTCTCGTAGACGTCGTAGAAGGCGGCACCCGAATCAAGCAAGTTCTCCCCTCGCTTGTCGGACCAGAACCCTTGCTGCATGCCGGCGTAGATGCTCGCCATCAGGGCGGCGACACCGTCGACCATGGCTGCGTCGACCACTTGTCCCTTGCCCGAGCTCTTCGCTTCGAGCAGGGCCGTCACCACGCCAAACGCGAGCAACAAGCCGCCGCCGCCAAAGTCGCCGACCAGGTTCAGTGGGATGGTCGGTCGTTCGCCCTTCCGTCCGATGGCGTGAAGCGCGCCCGCCAAGGCGATGTAGTTGATGTCATGTCCCGCACGCTGCGACCAGGGGCCTTCCTGACCCCAGCCGGTCATGCGGCCGAAAACCAGGCGAGGATTGACCTCCATGCAGACTTCGGGTCCGATCCCCAGGCGTTCCATCACACCGGGGCGAAATCCCTCGATCAGCGCATCGGCGGTTGCGACGACCTCGAGCAGTGCGGCCTTCTCCTCGGGCTTCTTGAGGTCCAGCGTGATGCTCTTCTTGCCGCGACTCATGACGTCGAAGTTCGCCTGGAGAAACGACGGCTCCGGCCGGCCTACCCGGATGACCTCGGCGCCCAAGTCTGCGAGGAGCATCCCGGCAAAAGGGCAGGGCCCAATGCCTTCGATTTCGACAATTCTGATTCCGTGGAGTGGACCCATCTTCAAAGCTCCGATAGTGCGCGGCGTAAGGTGATTGACGCGAGGTTCTCGTAGTCGAACTCGTTCTCTTCGTCGATGATCTCGATCTTCTTCATGTACTGACCGACTCTCGCCATGTTCATCGAAAAACGGGTGAGCGCGAGAATGCTGTAGTACTCGAAGTTGGTCGCGCTGCATCCTGTGGACTCGGCCCAGCGCGAAATGGTCTCTTCCTTGCCGGGAAATCCGGGCAGACGCTCGAGCTCGAGGCCTTCGGAGAAGCAGCGATCGGATGCCAGCCACCAGGCCAAGTCCTGAACCGGGTCGCCGAGTCGGGCCATTTCCCAGTCGAGCACGGCCACGCAGTCGACCCCATCGAATATCTGGTTGGCGAGCCGCGAATCACCCCAGCATAGAGCGATCGGCTCCTCCGCGGGCTTGTTCGCTTCCAGGTAGTCGAGCGCCTTCGCGACGTCGGGATGCCGTGAGGCTTCCATGCCCCAGCGGAAGTACTCCCGCCAATAGTCTAGCTGTTGATCGAGTGGCGTCGCGCCTCGCTTTGGCTCGGCCAAGAATTCGAATCCGAGCGCTTTCCAATCGAGGCGGTGAACTTTGCACATCGCCTCGAGGCCGCTCCACCAGAGGGCCGCGCGTTCCTCTTCGGAAGTATCTTCGGCTATCCAGCCTTCATCGTGCATCGGTGGGTTGTCGGTCGGGATTCGTCCCTCGACCCGCGTCATCACGTAGAAAGGGACGCCCAGGACTGCCCGGTTCGACTCGACCCAGCGGACGCGCGGCACCGGAACGTCGGTGCTCTCGAGACGCCGGAGGACCTTCGCCTGGAGTCCGACGTCGTAGTACGGAAACATCACGTACTCCTCGGGCTCCAAACGAGCGACCAGTCCTTCACGGTGCTCGGCGCCATCCTTCGAGTACACGAGATCGAAGAGAAGCGTGTCGCTGGAAAAGCCGGTGCTCAGGGGCGCGTCCAGGTCTGCGATCCGAATGTCTGCTGATGGGACCGAGAGCTTCGAAGAAATCCAGTGCCTCAGGGTGTCCGCAGTCTCTTCGAGATCTCTGTCTTCGTCGGCAAAAGCCATCGCTCTCCTCGCACGGATTTGACTCGCTACGCGGGTCTGTCATCTACGTCATTCCGCCGCAATGGTCGAGTCCTAGCGGCGATCGAACCGGGCCACGATGACCTCCGCAACCCTGAACGACCCTTTGCACTTGCCCTGCGGGGCGACTCTCCCCAATCGCATCGCCAAGGCTGCGATGAGCGAGCATCTCGGTTCGCCAAAGCAATCCCCGACTCGGGGGTTGGCGCGCCTGTACGAGCGCTGGTCCGCCGGCGGTGCCGGTCTCTTGATCACCGGCAACGTGATGATCGACCCGGCTCATCTCGAGGCAGTCCGCAACGTGGCGGTGAAATCGGATTCGAACATCGACCGGTTCCGCGAATGGGCAGCGGCGGGCACGCAGCACGGCAATCACCTTTGGATGCAACTCAATCATCCAGGCCGCCAAACGCCGCGCCACCTCAATCCGAGTCCGGGCGCCCCATCGGCGGTGGAGCCGGTGAATCTCTTTCGACGCGCCAAGGCGTTCGGACGGCCCCATGCGATGGATGAAGAGGAGATCGGTCAGGCGATTCGGAGCTTTGCGAGCGCCGCTTCGTTTGCGAAGATCGCGGGCTTCACCGGGGTGCAGGTGCATGGCGCGCACGGGTACTTGGTGAGCCAGTTTCTTTCGCCCTTGACCAACCAGCGTTCGGATCGCTGGGGAGGCTCGCTCGAGAATCGCGCCCGATTCGCCCGGACCGTGCTCGGCGAGATCCGGAAGAATGTCGGCGACGCGTTCCCGATTGGCATCAAGCTCAATTCTGCAGACTTTCAGCGCGGTGGCTTCACCGAGCAGGAGTCGATGGAGGTGCTCGGCATGCTCCAAGAGGACGGCATCGATCTCGTTGAGATATCGGGCGGAAGCTACGAGTCCCGCGTGATGCTCGACAAGGCGGAGAACCATCGGGAGGCGTTCTTTCTGGATTACGCTCGCAAGGCCCGAGCCGAAGTCGACATTCCCCTGATGGTGACAGGTGGCTTTCGCTCGAGGGCGATCATGCGTGAAGCGCTCGCCAGCGGTGCGCTCGACGTGGTGGGCATGGCCCGCCCGTTCACCAACGACCCGCAGGTCGCTCAGGACCTGCTCGATGGACGCACCGATCGAGCCGCCGATCCGCCGATCATGCCCGGACTCGGTCGCTTGGGTGGAACCTCGGAGGCGATGATGAGCGTGGCACAAATGGCGCTGCTCGCGCAGGGCAAGAGCCCGACGCTTCGATTCGGGGGCCTTGGGGCGGTTTTCGCTTCCCTGGTTCAAGAGGGAAGCGACCTCTTCAAGCCGAAGCGTTCCTGAGCGTCGATGCGATCAGATACACCGCCAGGAGCGCGAGCACGACTTGGAACCAGAACACGAAGTGTTCTTTCGAGATTCGGCCCAACAAGTGCTTACCGAAGTACGTGCCGCCGATGACGGCCACGATCAAGCCCAGGAGCAGGGTTGCGTAGGGCATGTAGTCGAAGCTGAGCGCTAGAAACGCCGGGATCTTCAGCAGATGGAGCCAGGTTTGACACACGGCCTTGGTCGCGATCACTTCTTCGTTCTCGAAGTCGTCGCGCAGAAAGAAGGGTGCGAGGAACGGGCCGGTCGCCCCGACGAAGATCGCGAGCAGGCCCGCTGCTAGACCCAGAACGGCATACGCGCCCATGGGAGGATTTCGGAGCTTTGGCTTGTACTTGCGCCAGAGCAGGAAGAGCAGAATGAAAACCCCAACCCAGGCGCGGAACCAAGTCAGCTTCAAGTCGGCCCAAATGCTCGCCGCGACCGCAACCCCCAGGACCGCGGGGGCCATGAACGCGAAGAAGATCGACCAGCGCACGTGTTTCCGGAACGCCCAGGTGCGCGTCCAGTTCGAGGCGAGCTGCACGATTCCGTGCAGGGGCACGACCAGCGGCGCCGGAAGAAGGGCGGTCATGACGCCGAGTAGGGTGACCCCTCCAGCCATCCCGAGGATTCCCGAGATCGTCGCCGTGACGAAGCAGGCAACGAGCAACACGAGGACCGTGCCCGTCTCGAACATCCACGCAGGCTAGCACCGCTTTCCGCTTGTGCTCCAAAGACATCGTGGGTATTCGATGGGACGCATGGCGTCGCGCGTCCTCTACTTTCATTTCGACTACATCTCGCCATACAGCTATCTCGCTTGGCACCAGCTCGAGGGATTTGCGCGGGCGCACGATCTCAGCGTCGAGCCGAAGCCGACCTTGCTGGCCGCCTTGCTCAATGCGTTCGGTCACAAAGGTCCGGGCGAGATACCTCCGAAGCGGAGCTACATGTTCAAGGACTGCATCCGAGCGGCTACACAGCTGGGTGTCCCCTTCGAGCCACCGCGTTCCCATCCGTTCAACCCCTTGGCCTCGCTTCGTGCAACGCTGCTCGATATGGAAACCGAGACGCGCCGGCGCCTGGTGACCAAGCTTTTCGATGCCACTTGGGCCGAAAAACGCGACGCCGGCTCGCCCGAGGTGGTTGCCAAGATCTGCGCCGAGGTGGGCGTGCCCGACGCTCGCGAGCGCATTCAGGATCCAGCGATCAAGGAACGCTTGTTCGCCGCGGGTCAGCGAGCGATCGAGCTCGGCGTGTTCGGCGTGCCGACGATGATCGTAGATGGTGAGGTCTTCTGGGGCACGGACAGCTTCCCTCACCTGACTCGCTATCTCGCAGGCCACGATCCCGTCCGGAGCGAGGATCTCGTGGCCTGGGCGGCCATCCCTGCGACCGCGCAGCGGAGCTAGGAGAGTTACTGACTCTGCCAGGCCACCATACCGCCGCGCATCGATGCGATTCGCTTGAAGCCGAGCTTCTCGAGCTCGAGCGCGACACGGCCTGAGCGACGACCCGATCGGCAGATCGTGATCACCGGCTCCTCCTTGTCCCAGGACTTCGACGCCTCGTCGACGGTTCCCATCGGGATCACCTCGACACCCTCGATCTTGCCATCGGACTCGGCCTCGTCGATCTCGCGCACGTCGACCATCCGAATCGCGCCCTTGTTCTCCGCAACCCAGGCAAGCGTCACCTCCGGAACGCCGTCCCGTGTGCGCTCGATGGCCGCCCAGCCCCGCTCTGGCAGCGGATCACCAGACATCGACGAGGGAGGCACGATGCCACAGTGGAGGTTCGCCGGAACCGCCACGTCGAGCTTCTTGGGCGCCGGCAGATTGAGGTGGCTCATGATCTCTACGAACTCGGTCTCGCTCTTCCCATCGCCCACGCGCGGGTTGAAGCGCTTTTCTTCACCCACGGTCGTGAACGTGAGGCCGCGGTAGTCATGGCCCGGCCAGATGATCGTGTCATCGGGGAGGGTGAAGATCTTGTCGTGGATGGATCGGTAGAGCCGCTCGGCGCTGCCCTGCTGGAAATCGGTCCGTCCGGTGCCGCGAATGAAGAGCGCATCGCCGGTGAACGCATGCTTGTGGTCCGACGTGACATACGTGACGCATCCATCGGTGTGACCTGGAGTTGCGCGCACTTCGAGCTCGAGCGAGCCGAACTTCAGTCTGCTGCCATCATCGACGAGCACGTCCGCGCCCTCGGTTCCGGCGTTGGCGCCGACGACCACCTTGCTTCCCAGACGCTGACGCAGGAGTCCGCAACCCGTGATGTGATCGGCGTGCGTATGCGTGTCCAACGTGTAGACGAGCTTGAGTCCCAGCTCTTTCAGTAACTTGATGTCACGCTCGAGTTGGTCGATGACGGTGTCGATCAGCACTGCCTCGCCGCTTGCTTCGTCGGCGAGAAGGTAAGTGTAGGTCCAGGTTTCGTGATCGAAGAGTTGCCGAAGCAGCATGGAGGGCCTCCTGAGACTGGCGTGAAGCACGGGTTCCCCGTGGCTAAGTGACCGAATTAACAGCACTCGGTGGGTTCTGCAAACCCAGACGATACAAAGCACTGGCGATTTGGCACCGGTGCTGCTTTGAATGTCCCCCATGGAGTCTTTCACACCCATTGCGTCCACGATTGGTGGTCTCATGATCGGCACCGCCGCGGCCGGTCTGCTCTTGTTCCACGGCCGAATCGCCGGCATCAGTGGCATCGCCGGCGGCATCTTTCGCCGGGAGCCCGGCGACATTTCCTGGCGTGTGATGTTCATCATCGGGCTTTTCACCGCGGGCGTAGCTTGGAGCTACTTCTTTCCACTCGACTATGCCGTCGAGATCGAGCGTTCCACCCTCGCGCTGATCGCGGCCGGCCTCGCCGTGGGGATCGGCACCCAACTCGGCAGCGGCTGCACGAGCGGGCACGGCGTCTGCGGGATCGGACGCTTGTCGAAACGTTCAACGGTTGCGACGATCTCGTTCATGATCACCGCCGCGCTCACCGTCTTCGTCGTCAACGAGGTTCTTGGAGGCTCGATATGAAGATCAAGATCGGCGCGTTCCTCGGCGGAACACTCTTCGGAGTGGGGCTGGCCATCGCAGGCATGACCCAGCCAGCCAAGATCGTCGGCTTCTTCGATTTCTTCGGCAGCTGGGACCCCAGCCTGGGGTTCGTCATGCTCGGTGCACTCCTGGTGTACACGCCGGTATATCGATGGGCGATCCGAACCTGGCAAAGACCGATCTGGGCACCCGCGTTTTCGCTGCCGACGCGCAAGGACATCGACGCTCGGCTCATCGTCGGGTCGGCGATCTTCGGGGTGGGCTGGGGGCTCGGTGGCTACTGTCCGGGCCCTGCGCTGACTTCCGTTGGGGCGGGTTCCGAGCAGGCCTTCACTTTCGGCGCGGCGATGTTGGCGGGGGTCGGGGTCTATCAGCTTCTCACGCAAGTCCGCGAGCGCCGGACCAGGGGCGAAGTGGACCCGCACGCCGCCGCCATGATTGACGGATGAGCCAGAGCGTTCCCGCGCTGCCCATCGTTGCCTGGCTGCGCAGTTATCAACGAGCCGATCTCGGCGCCGATCTCGTCGCCGGCCTCACTACGGCCGTCATGTTGGTCCCGCAGGCGATGGGTTACGCGCTTCTTGCGGGCCTTCCGCCGATTCATGGGCTCTATGCATCGGTCGCACCGCTCTTGTTCTACGCTTTGCTCGGCACCTCTCGGCATCTCGCCGTCGGTCCCGTCGCGATGGACTCGATCCTAGTCGCGGGCGCGGTCGGGACCATCGCTACGATCGGAACCGAGAACTACGTGCTCATCGCGGCCGCTCTCGGAATCATGGTTGGAACCGTTCAGGCCGGCCTCGGGTTCGCGCGAGCGGGGTTCCTGGTGAATTTCTTGTCGCGGCCGGTCGTGGCCGGGTTCACCGCGGCTGCGGCGCTGATCATCGCTGCAAGTCAGCTCGGACATCTGCTTGGGGTCGCGCTTCCGCGCACACACCATGTACACCGCATCGTTTGGGAGGCTATCCGAGGCGCCCCGGACTGGTCCGTGCCCACCCTGTGCATTGGCCTGACGTCGATCGCGTTCCTGGTGGTCAGCAAGAGACGCTGGCCTCGCTTGCCGGCGGCCCTCGTCGTGGTCGTCGTTACGACCCTCGCGGTCTGGGCGCTCGGATTGTCCGGTCATCGGGTGTCGGTCGTCGGTGAGGTCCCTGCGGGACTGCCTGGATTCCGCATACCCTCGGTCGATTCCACGGTCTTGCTGGATCTGATTCCGGCCGCAGCGACCATTGCACTGGTCTCATTCATGGAGGCGATTTCCGTCGGACAAACCTTCGCCCAGCAGTATCGATACGACATTCACCCCAATCGCGAGCTCATCGCCCTCGGTTTTGCCAACATCGCAGGCGGAGTCACCGGTGGGTATCCGATCGCTGGCGGTTTCTCGCGCACAGCCGTCAACGTGCGTGCCGGCGCGCGGACCCAGCTCGCGGCTCTCGTCACCTGTGGAGTCATCGTCATCACACTCCTGCTGTTCACTCGGGCATTTTTCTATCTGCCCAAGGCGGCCCTGAGCGCCATCATCGTCGCTGCCGTCGCCAGCCTAATCGACGTCAAGGGCGCTACGGAGGTCTACCGCGTCAAGCGCGCCGACTTCTACCTGCTCGTTCTCACGTTCGTCGCGACGCTGACGCTCGGTATCCAGTGGGGAATCCTCGTGGGTGTCGCCGCCTCGGTTCTGCTCTTTCTGGTTCTGACCACCCGCCCCTATTTTGCGGTGCTCGGCAGGGTTCCAGAGTCGCAAACCTACGTGAATATCGCACGCCACCCGCACGCAGAAACGCTTCCGGG
Organism: uncultured delta proteobacterium; assembly: GCA_963786865.1. Lineage (GTDB taxonomy): Bacteria > Myxococcota_A > Polyangia > Polyangiales > Houyiibacteriaceae > SG8-38. The sequence goes on from CAWBAV010000016.1 coordinate 399,628, forward strand.
CATCATTCTCGTGCGTATCGATGCGCAGTTCTACTTCGGCAACGTGAGCTTCCTGAAAGACACCGTGCGCAGCCTCGTGCGTGATTCGGAAACCCCGGTGCGCTATTTCGTCCTCGAAGCCGCCGGCGTGAACGACCTCGATTCGGCTGCGGCGGCGACTTTGTCCGAGCTCGACGAAGAGCTTGCGGCCCAGAACATTCGGCTGGTGCTCACTAGAATCAAGGGCCCCGTCCGTGACGTCCTTCACCGGAGCGGCTTGCTCCAAAAGCTGGCATCGGAAGGCCGGGTGTATCTCTCCACTCACCGCGCGATCGAGGTCCTGCGCTCCGGAATGGCCCTCCCGGACCTCTCCGCCGAGCCGGACGACCCCCGCGAGCCTGCGGACCAACTCGGGTGCGGCATGCTCAACCCCGAAGCCCCCGACCCCGGCAAGGATTTCTTCGCCACGATCAAGAAACAGAAGCGCTGAAAGGTCATACGCTTTGCTAGGCGTTGGATTTCTGGGAGACCGGTAGCGTGGGCGGGTACGAAGACTGGCGTAGGCAACTAGAAGAGGCGTCGAACCGCGACGAGGTAGAACGGTGGCGCGCAGATCCGCGCTCTTCGGTATACGACGCCGAGCTCTTGCGCGAGCAAACCGAGGAGCTCACGCGAACACGCGAGGCAGGGAAGGCGCTCGAGCTCGTTCCGTTGCTGCGCGAGGCCCTCTACCGGCAGCTCGGTGAGCTGGCGGATCCCCGGCTCTACTCGGTCACGCCACTCGGCACCAAGTACCGGGTCGAGGCGTTTTACGAAGAGGCCCTCGCCTGCATCGCGTACCTGGCAGACCCCGATCAGACGGGACTGTCCCCGGAGTTCACACTCGCTGGGTTTCGAAGGGCGGCACACATCTTTGGGCGTTCGGCGCTCCTGCTCTCGGGCGGTGCGACGCTCGGCTTCTTTCATCTAGGGGTCGTCAAGGCGCTTTCGGAGCAAAGCCTCTTGCCCAACGTGCTTTCAGGCGCGTCCATGGGCGCCCTCATCGCGTGCGGAACCGGCGTTCGAACCGACGAAGAGCTCAAGACGCTCTTCGAGGATCCACGTGTCATTCGCACCGATGCCCTCAAGCGCCTTCCGCCCAAACGCGCCGCGAAGGAGCGAGCCGTCTATGATCCAGCGCGGCTCGAAGAGGTGGTTGCAAACAACTGCGGCGACTACACCTTCGAGGAAGCGCACGCGCGCACGGGGCGTACGGTGAGCATCAGCGTCTCACCGACCCGCGAGCGCCAGAAGCCGCGAGTGCTTTGCCACTACACGACGCCGAACGTCTTGATGAACAGCGCTGCGGTCGCGTCGGCATCGATTCCTGGAGCATTTCCAGGCGCCATGCTTCAGCAGCGCGGACCTTCGGGCCAGCGCATCCCCTACATGTCGACGGAACGCTGGATCGACGGCTCGCTCAAGGGCGACCTGCCGATGCGCCGGTTGAGTCGATTGCACAACGTCAACCACTTCATCGTCAGTCAGGTGAATCCGCATGTCGCGCCGGTTCGCCGCGTCACAGGTAAGCGCGGGATCGTCCCCGTCGTTTCGGGCGTGATCGTGTCGAGCTTCCGCGCACAGGTGACACACCAACTCGAGCTCGCTCGCGATTTGACCAAGAGCACCCCGCTCTACAGCACGTTCGACGTCGCCCACTCGCTGGCAGGCCAGCCGTATGGAGGCGACATCGACATCCATCCGAGATTCCGCCCGGTCGCGCTGCTCCGGGCCATGTCGAACATCTCACATCAAGAGCTGAAGAAGCACATCCGAGAAGGGGAGTACGCGACCTGGCCGCTGCTCGCGCGAGTTCGGGACCAGACCTGCGTCTCACGGGCGTTGGACGCGGCGATCGAGCGTCTGTCGGCCGCGGTGGCGCGCTGATACGGGGCCCGTGCCAGCGCCGGTGTTGCGTGACTGCGCGACCGGAGGGCGGCTCGCGACGGGCGTGCTCGCGATTGGGGCCCGCTCGGCTGTTTCTCTACGACTCCGCACGTCTCGCCTCCCGCCCAATCGCTCAGCTGCCCATCGCGAGCCGTCCTCCTTTGTACGCGTCGATGCACGCGCACTGACACTGGCACTGACACTGGCACTGACACTGGTGGAGAATGAAGGGGTACGGGCGAACGCGATGTGGGGTGGAGTCGACGTCGCGAATGACAATCGGCAAGCGAGCAACCACCTCCGATTGGCGTGAGCGCCGAGGCGAGGCTTGCGTGGTCCAACCCCCACAAGTGCATCCGACCACAATTGCAAGCCGAGCCGTTCGACGGAGCCCCGCGTCGTGTTCGCCCGTGCCCCGTGCTTTCCGTGCCAGCGTCAGTGCCAGCGTCCGTGTCAGGTGTCTACAGCCAGGTAGATCACGTCGTCGCCCACCTCGACGCCTTCGTTTGGCAAGACCGCGTAGCAGCGCCTGCTCGCGCGGATCTCGGTGACTCGGTCGCGTCCTACGAGCGCGCCCGGTTCTAGTTGTTGAAATCCCGTCCATGGTGAGCCAAACACAAAATCCTCGCTCGGCTTGGTGATCGTCTCGACGACGTGGACGGTTTTCACTTCGTTGCTTCTGGTTTCCTGGCCGTCGTCGATCGCGCCGGTCGCCCGCAGGAAGCTCAGCGCGATTTCGTATGCTTTGTCCACGAGATCGGGATCCTCGTGGGCACCGCATTCCACCGAGAGGGCGGGTACGCCTGCGAGCTTCATGAAGCCGATGATCACTTTGTCAGCGAGGCCGTACCAGGATTGCACCAGGTAGGAGATGCCGATTTGCTTTGCAAGCTCGTCGATCGGACCCTCACCGTTGCTCACGCCGAAGGGCGGAGTCGAGGTCCGCGCTGAATGCAGATCGAGGAAGACGTCGAGCTCGCCGAGGAGCCCCTTTAGCTCGAGTGCGCGATGGTGCTCGTAGCCCCAGGTCTGTCTGCGAAGGGTCCTCGTGAACTCGAAATCCCAGAGGCGGTTGAGGTCGTCGCCCTGCGGCGTGTGCCGCAGACCGAGCGAGGTGGCTACGAGGTTGGCGTGAATCAGAAAGAGCGTGCCTTTGTGGGGCGTCAGCGCCCGGCTTTCGAAGCCACCTGCGATACGCTGAACCGCGAGCGCTCCGCATGGTTCGTTTCCGTGCATGGAACCGCAGACGCCGATGTGGGGGCGGGGCCAATCCGCGGACGCCGAGATCCGCGACACGCCGGGCTTTAGTTCTTCGATGTACAAGGGCGACTCTTCGTTTCGCGATCCAGTACCAGTCGGGTTTGTTCGAACCAGTGGTCCGCCTCGGCAGGGCTCTTGCCCACGGCTGTGATGCCGAGCTTCCCGAACTCGCTGAGCGCGCCGGTGAAGTGAAAGAGCACCCCCGATTCGGACCCAGCCTGATAGTGCAAACCGTTGTCCGCTGCAATATCGAACAGGTCCTCGATCAGCAGGCCGCGGTAGCTCTCCGATCGCATGGAATCGGTGGCGACGTAGAACTGTGGCTCGCCGCGCGGGGTGAGGTAGAGACCGGTGTCCGAGTCGTATCGGCCGTCGGTCATCATGCGAAGGAGCATCATCGGATGGGTCGTTCCGCCGAGGCGCAAATTGGTTTCGATCGCATAGTGGCGCCAAGTTCCGTCGTTGGACCGTACGCAAAGGAAATCGACTGCCATCCGTCCGACGGCTCCACGTTCCTGCAGAAGCGCCGCCACTCGAAGCGCATCATCCTGAATGTCGGCCCGATAGGCAGCATCGGCTGGAAACCGACATCCCGCATAGATCTGACCATCGAGCCCTTCGACTAGCTGGTCGTGGGTCGAGATCGGGTCCAGGCTTCCCTCCGGAGAGATTCGCAACTGGCAGCTCGGCGCTCGCTTGGTTGCGTCGTCCGCGAAAGCTTCGACGACGCCCCCATCGCGCTCGAATCGCTCCATGAAGGTCGTCCAGGTTTGACGAGGGTCGACGAAGCGCATCTTTGGAAGCGCCGCCCTCAGAGACTCGTCTCGCGAGATGGAGTCGATAGCGCTTAGATCGAGAATCGCGTTGCCCTGACCGCTGAACCCGCTGTTCTGTTTCACGACGACCCGGCGGAGGCCTTCAACTTCGTCTAAGAGCGCGCTGATCGCCCGCACTAGGTCCTCTTCGGTTCGGAGATCCTCGACCCCTGGCAGCAGCGGTACACCCGCCTTCCGGAACGCCCAGCGTGAGCCGCTCTTGGTACCGAGCCATGCCAGATCGGGGTCGAGACCGTAGAGTGGAACACCGAGCGCGACGGCGAGATCCCGCTCCAAGCTGGAGACCGTGAAGCAGGTCATCAGCCCGCAATCAGGCCGGATCAGCTTGCGGATCCGTTCGACGACGCGAGGCCTCAGCAGGATCTTCTTCGACAAGGGCACGAGCGAGCTGTCGTACAGCGAAAGCAGGATCAATCGCTGTCGCATGTCTTCGCTCGAAATGCCGCTGATGAGCGAAAGAATGTAATCGACTGCAACCGGATGAATGGGCGTAGAGCTCACATAGATCAGTCGCGCACGAGGATGCCGCAAGAGATTCAGCGCGAACAGCATGCGCTCTTCGTAGTGAAGCACACCGTCGATCGAGACCGTGTCGATACCATCGAATGAGAGGGACGGTACGACGATGATATCGCGAGGCGCGGGCCCATCTCCGTCCGCCAGTGCCCAACGGGGTCCGAGCTGGGATTGCAAGTCGCGAAATGAGCTCATTTCGTCGACCCCGCTCGACCCTACTCTTCCTCGATCTGAATCGATTGGGTCGGACACATCATGCAGGCGTCACGGACCTTGACCTCGAGGTCGGGAGGAACATCGTACGTTTGGAGCAAAAGGCTTCCGTCTGCAGCGAAAGAGAAGACCTCAGGGGCCTCTTCGACGCACACTCCATAGTGATTGCACGTTGCCGGGTTGTACATGATCTTCATTTGTCGGCTCCGGAGTCAGGGCTTGTTCAACAACTCTCGCTCCTCGTATTCCATGTCGTCCCTTATGGCGCGCGAGAGCTCGCGCACGCCCACCATCAATTTCGAGCCTACCGCCGTCTCGTCGAGCTCACGGATCACGCTGTCGAAGATCGCGCGCTGCGATCGATGCTCCTCGCGCATGTCTTCGGCCATTTGATCGACCTCGCTTTCGCTGGCCAACGAGGGAAGCTGATACTCCTCATAGTGAAGGTGCTCGAGCAAGATCTTGCCGAGCGCCAGAAGCTCCTCGCGCAGTGCGAGCACCGATTCACGGTCGCCGACACGTTCACTGAGCGCTTCTACTCGCGCGAGCTGGGCAGAAATCTGCGCGTGCTCGCTGCGAATGCGCGCCCTGATTTCGTCCGGCGTTCCCGGGCTTGTGCTTTCCGAGCTTCTGTCCATCTATGCTGCCGCAAGCCGCCGACGTCGCTCTGCCAGTGTCAGGGGCTTACTGACCTCCTTGACGCCATCATACTCGGCTTGAGCCTGCTTGTGGTACCAGTCCGGATAGAAGTGCTTGCACCATTTGCGGAAATCCGCGACTGGCCCGTCCCCATCGCAAAGCATGGGATGCTCGAAGAAGGCCTTGTTCTCCCAAATGGGGGTGTCTTCCTCGAGCTGGCGCGCGATTTCTTTCGTGAACGCTCGGCCTACGCCGGCTGTGATGTCAGCCCCACCTATCTTCTTGACGGTGAATGAGAAGCGCACGTCACAGTACTCGTCGTCGATCGGCGTGACGGAGGCCATGTTGGTCGTTTCCACGATCCCTCGGAAGCGGCTCAGTGAGAAGCCGAAACCATGCACGTCGACTTCGAGCTCGCCTTTGACCTCGCCTTGCGGCGTTTCGTAGATCGTATCGGTGATCATCTTGATGTGTGGGTACTCTAGATTGATCGTGTGCGGCTGCGGCACGATGTTCATACCGTGGACGTATCGGAAGTGTGCCTTGTCGACCACGTTCTCACACATGTCCTGGTTGTGCGTGCGAATCTTCCAACGCTGGCGCCAGTACGGAGTCCAATCCTCGTTGTTCCACTCCGGGATCGTGGGAATCTCCCATGCAGGTTCCTTCCCCTCGATGTCGTGCCAGACCATCACGAGGCCATTGACCTCGTGAACCGGCCACGCCGTGATGTTCGCCTTGCGCGGGAGATGCTCGGCGTAGGGGACTTCGATGCACTTGCCGGCGCCGTTGAACTTCCAGGCGTGGAACGGACAGACGATGCCATCGCCCACCACTTTTCCGCCGTGTCCCAAGTGCGCGCCCATGTGGGGGCAGTACGCATCGAGCACGTTGACCTCTCCGGCTTCCGTACGGAACATGACGAGATCGACTCCGAAGTATTCGAGCGCTTTGACCTCACCCGCCTTGATCTCGTCGGAGTAGGCTACTTGGAACCAACCGCGAGGATATCGCGGAATCGGAAATCGCGGTTTCTTGCTCATGGCTGTTCTCCCATTGCTATTGATCGTTCCGGAGGCCGCCTGTATGGAGACTGGTGGCCCCAGTCGCTGATTCGGTCGTAGGTGCTTGGCTCCCAGGTTGCGTCGTCCACCGTGCGCCCACCCCAGCCGATCTCGCATTCGAAGCCTGAGGGAGTCACGCAGTAGAAGGTCACCATCCGATCGTTCGGGTGCCGTCCGAGACCCTGCACGACCCGCACCTGGCGTGCGAACGCCCGGTCGAGCGCTGCCCCCACGTCGTCGAGCGAGCCCATCTGCAGCATGAAGTGATGCAGGCTCTTCGGAAGACCCGAGCCGAGCGCCACCGTGTGGTGCCGCGGATTGACATGCAAGAACGTGACGTCGACCTGGAAATTGCCTGGCAGTGTGCACCGAATGCGGTCGCTCAGGCCGAAGCTCAGCACCTGCTCGAAGTACGAACGCGTTTTGGCGATGTCTTCCGCGCGGAGCGCCAGGTGGCCCACACCCTGTTCGCCCGTGACGAAACCCGCGGCCACCTTCTCGCGACGGAATGGGGTCGCTGCGATCAGCGGGTCATGAAAGAGCTCGAGCGCCACGCCTCCGGGTTCAAACGTGCGAATGAAACCTCCGACACCGCGCTCTTGGGCTTCGTCGTTCCGGCCGGGGATGGTCTCATAACCGGCTTCACGTGCCTGTCTCGCGAGCTCATTCAAGGCTTCTTCGCCGTGCAATTCGAACCCTAGGGCGACTAGGTCGTCCGCCGGACCGTTCCGCAGGAGAATGCGCGCCGCGCGCTCATCGGTCCGGTAGGCGATCAGATCGCTTCCGAGCGGCTCGCCCTTTTGAGCGCCAACCACCTCGGTCAGGAACTCTTCCCAAGCGTCGAGATCCGAGACCTCGAAGAGAAAGTATCCCAAGCTGTGAATCCCCGATCCCATCTTCGCCTCAGAGGAAGAAGTCAGTCGTTTGCTCGCCCATCAGGAGGCCGCCGTAGTTGCGTTGCGTCTTGAGCGGGTTGTTGGCGTGATGGGCGCGCGCCCCGTGGATGTCCTGAAAGAAGCGCTGGATGTCTTGGTCGAGAAAGATCGCCGAGCCGCCGCTAGCCATGAAGAGCTCGTCGAGCGCCTTGACCATGCGATCGGTCGCCGCACCGGCATTTGCTCGGTAGGCAACCCGGTCCTCGAGCTCGATGCTTTCACCGGCTTCCGCCTTGGCCATCATCTCGTTCCAGTCGTTGCGAAGAAGCGCGCGAACCTCACGGATTGCGAGCTTTGCTCTGGCGCAGGTCTCGAGGTTGAAGGGGTCGTCCGAGGCGCTCTTTCCGTCGGCACGCCCTTTTCGGCCTCGGTTGAGGGTCAGGTAGGCCTCGAGCGCGCCCTGAAGCATGCCGATCGCCGGCGTGGCCACCGTTCGCGTGAAGAGCTGACCAAAGGGGACCCTGTAGAGGGGGCTCGTGTTGACCTCGTTGCCAGGGCTTCGCAGCCGATAGGCGTCCGACATTCGATGCACCCGGTGCTGAGGGACGAACACGTCGTCGACCTTCACCGACTTGCTCCCCGTGCCCTTGAGACCTGAAACGAACCAATCATCGATCAGCTCGTAGTCGGAGCGTGGCAGCAGCAAGGTGAACATGTCGGGCGGGCGGCCCTCTTCCTTCGGAGCGAACGCGCCCAGGAAAGCCCATTCGCAATGATCGGAGCCGCTCGAAAAGCCCCAGTTCCCACTCAATCGATAGCCACCGTCGGCAGGGGTTACCCTTCCGACCGGCATGTACGAAGACGCGATCAGCGTATCGAAGCCATTCTCGCCTTCCCAGACATCTTTCTGAGCCTGCTCGGGGAAGAGTGCGAGCTGCCAATTGTGCACCGCGACCACGCCGAGCACCCAGGCAGTCGAAGGGCACGCTGACGCGACTTCGATCGCCGCATCGAAGAACTCCACGGGATGGCACTCGTACCCACCCCAGCGCTTTGGCTGCATCATCCGAAAGAAGCCGGCCTCTTTGAGCTCCTCGATCGTCTCCTTCGGGATGACCCGCTCGGCATCGGCTCTTGCATTGCGCTCGCGCAGTTTCGGCTTTGCATCACACGCGAGGTTCACGAAATCGGGCTTGGTGACGGTGCTCATGCGCCTGTGCCTCGTTATTCCGCGGCGTCAGCCGCTTTGCTGCGCGGGGTGTAGAACTGCGCGTACCAGCGGCGGAACTCGCCGATCGGTCCATCCCCATCGCAGAGAATCGGCCGGTCGAGATAGATCTTGTTTTCCCAGATCTGTACGTCTTGAAGATAGCCGTCTCGCATGTTGTTGATGAAGTGATCGATGAGCTCGTCGGTCATGCCCTTGGTCGCCTTCATCGAGACTCCGAATCGGAGCATGACGTGCTCGTCGTCGATTGGAGTGTGCGCGTTGATGATCACGCCAAGGCCCTTTCCTCGCATCTTGGTGACCTGATACGCGGGTCCGTAATAGGTCGCCGTCGACTCGAATTCGTCCTTGCCTCCGTGAACCGGGTAGGCGACCGCTCTGATCTTCTGCTGTCCCACGTGGCCGTCGTAGGTATTGCTGAACGAGCCAGGGATCGGATGCGTGTTGTGCACCGGGATGAAGTGCCCGGCGTCCGCCAGGTTCTCGGCAATCGCGAGCGGCGGCGTCTTGATCTGAAGCATGGCGTACCGCCACGGGAGGAACTCCGGATCGTCCCATTCCTCGAGCGCCGGGATCTCCCAATCGGGTGCGCTCTTCTCGCGATCGTGCCAGACGAAAATCATTCCGTTGCGCTCGAGGACGGGCCAGCACGCCAGGCCCGCCTTGGGGGGAATGCGCTTCGCATACGGGATCTCGATGCACTTGCCGGTGCCGTCGAACTTCCATGCGTGGAAGGGGCAGACGATTCCCTCACCTTCGATCTTGCCGCCGTGTCCGAGATGCGCGCCCATGTGCGGACAGTACGCGTCGAGCACCTTGGCTTGGCCGGACTCCGTTCGGAACAAGACTAGCTCTTGGTCGAAGCGCTTCAGCGGAACGACTTGGCCAGGCGCGAGCTCTTCGGAAAACATCAGCAAGAACCAGCCCCGTGCAAAACCTGCCCAAGGGTTCGTCTTCGTTTCATTCGTCATTCGAGGGCTCCAATCATTTCGCAGTGACCCGAGCATCGGGGAAAACTAGAACGTGTTTCACTAGAACATGTTTCATTTCTCTTGCCAAGGCAAGAGATCGCTCCGCGAGCGCCCCCGAAATTTATGTCTAGGTATTGACACCAATAATCTAGACACGATATGAACAGGAATGGGTCCGGTTTCTAAACCGAAAGTCGTCATCGCGGGGGCCTCAGGGTTCGTGGGCCGCTCACTCGCTCCTGCGATGTGCGAAACCTTCGAAGTAATTGGGCTTTCCCGGGCGGAACGCGCGCCGGGCGGTGGTTTCGACGCGTTCCGCGTCTGTGACCTCTTCTCCTTGAAGGACGCCGAGGACGCGCTCCAAGGGGCCGAGTACGCGGTCTATCTCGTGCACAACATGATGCCATCGGCACGTCTCACCCAGGGTGATTTCGCCGACCTGGATCTCGTTTGCGCGGACAACTTCGCTAGGGCCGCCGCAGGCGCGGGCGTGAAGCAGATCGTGTTTCTCGGCGGCCTCACCCCTGAATTCGATAGGCTCTCCTCCCATTTGCAGAGTCGTAGCGAAGTGGAGAAGGCGCTCGGCGAGCACGGGGTTCCCGTCACCACCCTCCGCGCGGGGCTGATCTTGGGGGGGCAGGGTTCATCGTTTCAGCTCATGGCGCGACTCGTCGAGCGCCTGCCCGTCATGGTCTGTCCACGTTGGACCAACATCGAGACACAGCCCGTCGCTCTTGCGGACGTCATTCAGTTCATCCGTGGAGTGGTCGGCGGGGAAGAGCATTTTGGACGCACGTACGACATCGGTGCCCCCGACGTCGTCACCTACAAGCGTATGATGGCGATGATCGCATCCAACCTCGGAAAACGGCGATTGTTCATTCCATCCCGCTTCATGTCGCCCGGTCTTTCGAGACTCTGGGTTAGCCTCATCACCGGCGCTCCGAAGTCGCTGGTTGCACCCCTCGTCCAAAGCCTCAAGCACCGGATGGTCGTTCGTGACCACGGGCTGGCGGAACAGCTCGGCATCGCCCGGACTTCCACGCGGGACGCGATTCGACAAGCGCTTGCAGAGTCCGACGGAACCGTTCCACATGCCTTTCGGGGCTCGGTTTCTCGGGAACGCCGGGTTCGCTCCGTGCAGCGAATGCAATTGCCGGTGGGCTGGACTGCCCTGCGGGCAGCCACGGAGTACCTCGACTGGTTGCCTCGCTTTCTCAACGGACTCTTGCGGGTCGAGTTCGAGTCGCCAGAGCGATTCAGCTTCGTGCTCTGGCCTTTTCGAGCAAGCCTCCTTCAGCTCAGTCGCGCGTCCGACCGCAGCGGCTCTGACCGGCAGCTCCTCTACGTCACCGGGGGACTTCTGTCGCGAAAAGGTGGCAAACCCAGGTTCGAGCTCCGGCAAGTTCTCGGAGGAAACACCCTACTCACCGTCGTGCACGACTATGAGCCAAGGCTCCCCTGGCTCATTTATGTGAGCACGCAGGCCATCTTTCACCGCTGGTTGATGGGGCGCTTCGCGGCGCATCTCAGTTCCGGTGCAGAGCGGGTACTCACTGCGGGAGCACGCAAGATGGATGTAGCACCACCACCCCATTCATCGTCAGGCGATTGAGTCTGACTTCTGCGGTGGGTGCTCGCCCTGCACCACTTTGATCATGACCAACGACGTGAAAGAAATAACCGGTCTCCACCCGATGCGTGTGGCGGCACGTCTAACAGGCCTCACCGCGGACACCATTCGCGTCTGGGAACGCCGATACGGCGTGGTCGATCCGGACCGCACCGAAGGCAACAAACGCAGGTACACGGGGAGTGACATCCGTCGACTGGTCCTTCTTCGACGCGCCACCGAGCTTGGGCACTCGATTGGGCAGATAGCCAGTCTTCCGGACGATGAGGTGCGGCGACTCATCGGCGGGATCAGCCCGGATGTCAGCAGCACGGTCTCTCTTTGTGCGTCGCTCGTGGAGGACTATCTCACGGCGGTCTTCGACTACGACGTGCAGCGCGCGGAATCGATTCTGAGTCGGACGGCTGCGATTCTACCTCCGATGACACTCACGCTGGACGTCCTCGTTCCACTGATGCGGCGAGTCGGGGAAGCTTGGAACTCCAACCAACTTCGCATCGCCCACGAGCACATCATTTCAGGGCAGCTTCGGAGCCTGCTCGGTACCTTGTTGCGGCACATGGAGCCGATCACGGGGGCGCCAAGAGTCATCGTGACCACACCTCCACGTCACCTGCACGAGTTCGGCGCGATCATCGGCGCGTTCATGGCGGCGAGCCGTGGTTTCGAACCGATCTACCTCGGCACCCACATGCCCTTCGAAGAGATCAGCGAGGCCGCCGAGCAGAGTGGGGCGAAGCTCATCCTCTTGAGCATCGCTCGCGATTGTGAGCCGGAGGAGGCGCCGCGACTCGTCGCCGGAATCGAGTTGCTCGCTCGCCGCCACGAAGTTTGGTTGGGCCTTCCCGCGAACCATGAGCTAGCGAGCTACCGGCTCCGAGCCACGTTGCTGCATCGCTATGAAGACCTGGATGCAGCCTTGACGGCAGCTCCGGTCCGCACGCGGCAGAATCTCCGCTGAGCACGTTGCACGATTGGCGTATACTCGGCCGATGACGCATCGCGCCTGTCGGACAATCGTTCTGCTCGTCGGATTCCCGCTCTTCCTCTTTGGCTGCGGCTCGTCCGGCGAGTCCGCTGCTGGCGCTGGCGGATCCGGGGGAACGGGAGGCGTTGGAGGAGCCGGTGGCCGAGGCGGGGCAGCCGGCACCCCCCGACTCGTGGTGACTGCGGATTGGTTGAATCAGTCGTTGACGCTCTTCGACTATGACAAGTTGATCGACGGGCAGAGCGATGCCGCCCAAGCGATCGTCGATACGATCGACCTCTCGGACTGGGAACCCGGGCCTATCGAGCTCGAGATCACACCCGACGGCAAGACGGCGGTCGTGTCGGTGGGCCCTGCATTCTTCGACGGCACTGGAGTGACGAATATGCTGATCGGCAGCCCCGACGTGCCGCCGGGCGGGGCGCTTCTGATCGTCGATCTCGAGTCGGCTGAAGTGACCGAGGTTGCCACCGACGATGTTCCCTTGGGTATCGCCATCAGCTCGGATGGGACCGTGGCGTACACCGCGAATTACGGCACGATCGACGCGCCGGGCAACACGCTCTCGGTCATCGATATCCCAGGACGACAGCTCATTACCGAGGTCACGCTCGATGGTCGACCCGAGCAGGTCGCGTTGAGCCCCAATGGAACCCTTGGCGTGGTGAACATCGCGGGCGGAAGCGGCGGCATCCACGTCTTCGCGACCGAGAGCATGCTGATGAGCCCGCTGCTACCCACGGGCAACGATCCCTCCGACGTGACCTTCTTGGATGATGAAACTCGCATCGTCGTCGCCAACAGCTTCAGCTTGGACGTCACCCTCGTCGATGCCTCGGACCCGATGGCGCCTTCGGTCGTCGACAGCGTGAAGATCGAGGGAGGCTTTCCATACGGAGTGACATACATGCCGAGCCGCGATCAGCTCATCTTGCCAACGGGCACTGGCTCGAACCTCGTTCTCATCGACGTCGATGGCGATTCCCTGACGCCCTCGGAGCCACGGACGCTCCCGGGAGGCGCCTTTCCTCTCACCGCGGCGGTCGATGCGAGCGACAGCTTCGCGTTCGTCGCGCACATCGAGGACAAGACTCTCTCGGTCATCGATCTGGAGACAGGCGCGCTTCGGGGCATCACTTGGCTCGAAAGCGCCGGACCCGCGTACGTGGCCGTTCAACCCTGAACGCACGAGCACGCCCCGCACGCCCGTTCCGTTGACGACGGAACATGGGCCGCAGCTCTCGGGGCTGCCTATACTGGTGAGGAGAAAAAGAGGGGGGTCTCTTTTTCCAGGGGGTGTGCTCATGTCTTTTCTTCGTGGTTGGGGAGCGATTGGTTTGTTACTGGCGGGGGCGCTGTGGCTCGCGCCCGGAGAGGCGCGCGCATATCCCGACGAACCCTTCAGCCTCGACGAGGGCAAGAAGGCGCACACCGACCGCTTCCACATCCTCGGCGAGCTCGGCGTGTATGCAGGCAAGGGCGAGGCGGACCAGAAGCAGGTCGTGATCAGCCCACTCATCGAGATGCGTCTTCAGCTGGCGTACAGCTTTCTCATGCAGGTCGTTTGGGGCATGTCATACGCGAACCTCAAGCTCGATGATGGGGGTTCCGACAACAGTTTTCGCTTCGGCAACCCCTACGTGGCGTTCCACTATCAGGGCAAGAAGGAGCAGTTCAGCTACCGCGCCGGCGTCGGGGTGACCATTCCGGCGGCGACCCTTCCCGATGACATCAATGAGGCGAATACGGCGGGCACCGCGTACAAGAATGCCGCTGCCATGCGTGGAAACAGGATGTTTTGGCTCTGGGACCCGCATACGGTGAGCGTCATCGTCCCGATCGGATTCGAGCGCCGTAAGCCGAGCGGCTTCCTCTGGGGCGCCTATCTCGACACGGGCGCGCTCATCAAGCTCAACGACAAGAACGCGAGGACCTCCAAGACCGATTTCATCATGCAGATGGCGGCCATGATGGGCTACCAGGCGACCGATTGGCTGCGAGTCGGCTCCGACTTCAGCCTGGTTCTGATTCCAAAATACCAAGAGCAGAAGACCCAGCTCGCCGTCCAGCCCTTCATGCGCTTCGGCAACGAAAACGCGTTCGGAGCGCTGATGGTCAACATCAACCTCGACAATCCCAACGGCTTCTCGTTCGATTCGGCCCGGGTCTGGGGTCTGCGCGTCGCGGGCGGCGCGGCATTCTGAGCCGCTGAGCCTGGCGTTGCGCCGCGGTGGAGCTAGGCATATCGTTGCGCCGCTTCGAGGCCGGCCCAAGGTCTCCAAGCTGGGTTGGATATGTTCGTACTGCTCGCGCTCACCGTGGCGCTCTTCATCTTCGTGATGGGCGCATGGGGGGTTTTTGCCCCAGGATCGATCTTCGCCTTCATCTCCGGGTGGAGCTCGAAGACCGGGTTCTGGCTCGCGGTCCTGCTCCGTCTCTGCTTCGGGCTCTCACTGTGGTTTGCCGCGCCCGATACGCGGTCGCCGGAATTTCTCCGCGCGCTCGGAGCCTTGGGGATCGTGCTGGCACTCGTCCTTCCGCTGATCGGGTATGAGCGCTTCCGGCGCGTGATCGACTGGTGGACCGGACACTCGCCGTTCGTCATGCGGCTTTGGTCCCTGCTCGCCACGGCGATCGGCGGGCTGGTGCTCTGGTCGCTGAGCTAGTCGAAGAGTGGTAGGTCTTCGCCCGCCAGCGGGAACGCCGCCTTGTACTCGTTCGGCACACCCGAGAGATCGCGGAGCGCGCGGTGCACGTGCGCGATCGTGAGCCGGGTACCTTGCGCCGTGTCGGGCGAGCCCGTGGGTTGAAGCGTCACCGGGTCGATGAGCTGCAAGCCATGGCGTTCGTCGGTGCCGCCGATGACCTTGTTCCCGGGAATCCCCGGACCCATCATCATCATGCTGCTGATCGGCCAATGGTCCTTGCCATTGCCGCTGTTGTAGCCGGGCGTTCGACCGAAGTCCGAGCCCATCACGATGGCCACCTTGTCGGCGATGCCCATCCGTTCGGCTTCTTGCATCACGAAGTTCGCTCCACTCACGAAATCGATGAGACGAGGAAGATGGTCGTTGTCGTGGTTGCCATGTGTATCGAAGCCGCCCGTGCTCACGCTCACGCTCACGGAGAGACCGGCCTGATACGCGGCTAGGGCTACCTGGATCTGCCGCTCGAGCTGATTGTTGGAGAAGGTTTCCGGCAATGAGTCCGACACACGCTTGAGGTCGTCCTGTCCGAGACGAGCCAGCATGAGCTCGTTCTGACCATCCCAGATGCGCGGAAGGCGTTGCTTTCCCTGCAGTCGCAAGAGGCGGAGCTGCTGCTCGCGTTGAACGATGCTGGGCACGTCCGGATGACCGAAGTAGTTCTCATCGGAGCCGGTCGGATCAGGGCGAGATGGGTGTGCGAGGTTGTGGAGCAGACCTCCGTCGCCGAGCGGCACCGCGTTCGTGACGCCCTGGGTGTCGAGGTATCCGCCGTAGCCGATGAGCGGCATCGGCAGGTTCGGCCCGTGCGTCGCGGCGATCAGGGCTCCGATGGGCGGATGGCCCTCGGCGGTGCGACCGCTCCAGGTTCCGCGTGTCCCCTGATCATGACCGTTGGTGGTGGTGTCCATGCCGTTGATCACCAGCAGGCGCTGATAGTGCGTTTGAAAGAACGCATCGAGAGCCGTTCCGTCATCGCCGAGAGGCGCATAGGAGATGTTGCCGGCAGTCCGGATGTCGCTCTTGAGAAAGCGTCCCATCGGATTGTTCTCGTTCGCGGTCGCCTGGCCCTTCGGGTCGCAGAGGTGCGTGGGATCCCAGCCGCCGCCGGCGTGCATGAAGACCCAGTACGTGCCCGTGTAGGCCGAGCCCGAGATCGATTGAGCGCTACTGCGCAGAGGGTCCATCACCGACGGTAAAACGCACGTCAGTCCGGCCCAGCTTGCGATTCGTAAGAAGTCACGACGTTCCACAGCTAGTCCTCCCTCACTCGTACAGGTACCGGTAATCGGACAAGAGATAACTGAGCGCGGCCATCCAGGCGCGAACGGTGTACTCGTTGTCGCGGTTGATCCGGCGGTCGTCTGGCAACGACTCTCCGGTGATTCGATCTTGGTTGAGTCGGCATGGGCCGGCGAGCTCCTCGGACACGGACCCATCTGCGAGGCCTTGGCGCCCAAGGCTGTAAGCCTCCATGAGCACGACCAGCGTGGCTTCGATCTCCTCGTCCGTTGGAGCGAGCGATTCGCCGAGGATTCGATCGTGCAGGTGCACGACCGTGTCGCGAACCTGATCGGATGCTTCCGAGAGCGGGGTGTTCCGGTCGACGTTGGGGAACAGGACCCGTTGGTTGGCGGGCTTCGAGAAGTCGTATGGGACTGCCGAACAGGCGACCTCGTACGCCATCCGCTGCGCAAGGCTCGCCATGACGCCGTTCGGCTCCGTCACGCGTTTCGTCACGAGATCCGAGTCGATGCCGCCGTAGAAGATGCGGTACTGATCGAGCAAGTAGTCGGTGCGATCGGGGCGAGCGCGCCAGCGAACGCCGGTCGTTGCTTCGATCTTGCGTGACAAGTGTTCCGGCGTGAGCAACCTCGCGGTACCAAAGGTCGAAAGCTCGAGCTCCATCTCCGGAGTGAGAGGGCTCGCGTTCTTGGCCCGGAAGTACGGGCTGAGCACGATCTCGAGCACGAGGAGCTTGAAGTTGTGGCCGCTGTCGATGAAGCGTCGTTGAATCGTTCGTAGAATCTGCTGCTGGACGTTGTAGGCACGCTCGAGCGCCGGATCGACGTCCGGGTCGATCTCTGGATCGACCTCTGGAAGAGGTGGCGGAGGCGGAGGAGGCGGCGTGCCGCCCATGCCGCCGAGACCATCAGCACCGCCGACGCCGCCCATGCCGCCAGCGCCGCCGACACCACCCATGCCGCCGACTCCGCCCATGCCACCAACACCCGCATCCGCCGCGGGCACGGGGTCGACCATGGGATCCGGATCGGGGATGGGATCCTGCATCGCATCACTCGCCATCTCCGGCGTCATCGGAACGCTGATGTCCAGGATCTTCTGGCCCGTCAGCCCCTGAAACACGGTCTTGACCGTTGCCTGCGCAAATCTCGGATTCTGAGCGACACGCGAAGCAAACCACTGAAGTGCGTTCCTTCGACTCTCCTCGGGGAGCGCTTCCCCGTTGAAGCCGGGCGGCAGAATGTAGTCCGGCCCGAACCATTCCCCTGCGCCGCTGTACTCGCCGCTCTCGTTCCAGTTCATATAGAGACCCGCGACCGGATCCATGGTCGTGTGGCAGACCGTGCAGTCGGGATTGTTGAGCGTCGGGTTCTCGCCAAAATCGGCGCTCGCATCTACTGGACGGCTACCGAACTGATTGATGTCGATGTCGAGGAAGAACCAGTACGTCATTCGCGAACGGTGCCGGTTGATGTTCGTGTCGCTCGTCGGGAAGCGATTGAGGAACATTGCCGAGGTCAGGATCCCCGCGTGTGGAATGCCCGGGATCTTCACCTCTCGGAAGCTTTCCGGGTTCTCACCGATTCCGAGCGGAACGTCGGGCAGACCTACCATCGACAACTGCGAGTAGCCGTTCGCCATCGTGTAGTTGGCGGTGAGAATCTCCGTGAAAGGGCGTTCGGTGCGGATGACATGAGCGATCAGCTCGAGCGGCTCGCGAGCGAGCGAGTCGTTGGTGATCTCGGCCTTCTCCTCATCGTCTGGATACTTCTGTTCGTACCAGCGAAGATTCGGCCAGACCTCTTCGTCTAGAAGGTCGATCGCGTTTGCCCGACCGAGATACTTGTCGGTCAGGAAGTGATCGTTGTAGAGCTCCATCATCCGGTCATAGAAACGGTCGTCGCGCATCATCTCTGCGAGCGCTGCTTCGAGCCCTTGCTGACCATGCTCGATCGTCATCTGCGTCTGCCGCTCGGTCGGAAGCTTGCCGGTGAGCTCGAGGCTCGCCTTTCGCAGCGTCTCCGGCCAAGTCAGGAGCTCCAGCTCGCCCTCGTAAGGGTTGGCGAAGCCTTCCGATTGGGGGCAGGCGGTGATGTTTTGTGTTGAGCAACCTCCGAAAAGCGTGGGTTCGCTCTTGCAACCGGACAGCGCGAGTGCCGAGCCGAGCAGCAGGACGAATCCAGCCTTCAGGTTCCCGTTGATGCACCAGTGACTCATCTGCACAAGTGTCAGCCTAACATGCGAAAAAACACCCGGCAGGACTAATTTTTAGGTGTAATGCAAGTGCATACAGTCGATATATAAACCTTATGGGTCTATTTTATTGGTGATTAGACTTGCATCAGTTGGCTAGTCTGCGAAGATCAAAAGGGAAAGTTGCACTGCATTTTTCCTTTGGCGCGGTTCATTTTTTTGCACATGATTAGACCCTAGACAGAATTTTTTACCGGGAGTGATCTAGAAAATGCTTTACACACGGACGAATTTTGCGCGATTCATGGTTCTGGTGGCCTGTGGCTCGATTCTCGCAGCCTGCGGGGAGAGCGAGCCGGCGGCTTCAGGGCCCCGAGCCCTCGTCTTTTGCAACAACCCAGACGCCGCGGCGCTCTCGTGTTCTCTCGCTGGCTTCTCCACGGCGGACGATTCGGCGATTCGCAGCAAGCTCGAAGGTTGCGCGGTCGCGGGCTGCCATGGTGCGGGAGCCGTGACATTCAGCATCAACCTAGCCACCGCATCTATCGAGGAAAGTTTGGCGCCGCTCTCGACCCAGGTCGGGATCAGCGGGAATCCCCTGGTCGACCCGTTCTACCCAGATTGCAGCGATATGCTCACCAAGGTCACCGACGATTGGGGTGCCGGACAGCGAATGCCGCTCGGGGGTACGCCGTGGACCAATGCCGAGATCGACTGCTTTCGGTCGTACCTCAACGAGATTGGCAACTGAGGTCTCGGGGTCAACCTCGCTCTGCGCGCCGGATACCGAGGTTGACGATCTTCTGAAGCAAAGACGGGTAGTCTATGCCGGCCGCTTTGGCGGCACCGGCGAACTCTTCACCCTTACCGATATCGGGATTGGGATTCGCTTCGAGGAAGTAGAGCTCGCCCGCTTCGTTCAGTCGGAAGTCGATGCGCACGCAGCCGTCGGTTCGAAGACGACCGCAAATGCGGCGTGAGAGCTTCGCGATCCGCCGTTCCATCTCCTCGGAGAGGCCTTTGGCTCGGCCGATCTTCACGCCGTGTTTCTCTTGGTATTCCAGATTCCACTTGATCTTCTGCGTCGCGATTCTTGGCGCATCCTCCGGGAGCTTGTCGAGGAAGATCTCCCATGTCGGGAGCACCTGGAGACGGTGGTTTCCCAAGACCGAGACGTAGACTTCGCGACCAGGAATGTACTCCTCGACGACTGCGTCCGTACGGATCTTGTCGTGGATGAATGCGACTCGCTCTTGCAGCGCTTTGTCGCTGTGCACCACGGATGCCTGGGCGATTCCGTAGCTACCTTCTTCGATGAGCGATTTGACGATCAGTGGGAAAGAGAGTCGCTTGGGGCGCTTGATCTTCCTGTACCGAGGAAAGACTCGAAATCGCGGAACCCGAATCCGGTGGTACGCAAGGACCTTCTTCGAGAGTGCCTTGTCGCGGGCGAGAACGAGACCTCGTGGGTTGCATCCCGTGTACGGTATGCGCTGAAGCTCGAGATATCCTACGACGTGCGCGTCGAAGATCGCCTGACCTCCGAATTCCTCGAGGAGATTGAACACGACGTGCGGCTTGATCTCTTCGATGGCGATCCTGAGTGGCCCGAGATCGTCGCTGAGCCCGACCATCGAGACATCGTGTCCGAGGGAGCGAAGCCCCTCTCGCACGTCGAGCTCGGTCTTGAACGACTGGAGCTTCGCGGGCGAGAGGTCGCTGACGTCTTCAGGCGGAATTAGACTCTCGTGCACGAGAACGATGATTCGCCGTCGCTTTACAGTGGATGCCATGTGTCCCGCCGGTGCAGAAGGTGCACCGTGTGCACCGTCAACATGATGGCAAAGTCGAGATTCGTCTGACGCTCCCCCTTGGTCAGTCGCAGCCGAAGCTCGCGACACCGCCCGATGATATCACGAAGCACTTGATCGATGGTGAACTGATACTCACCCGTGAACACGGAGATTTGCTCGCGAATTTGCCGTCGATTGCGCCGGAGAAACGAGGCCGCGGTCTCGTTGTTCCGATATCGGGGGGAGTCGCTGAAGATCTTCGTGAGATCCCGGTCGTACTCATCGCTGAAGCCCGGGCTGTAATGATCCTGGCGTCGCTGGTAGTGACGCCGGAGCGTGTGATGCATCCGGGACAACGAATACGGACGAGCCCGAGAGCGCACCTGGGGTTTCTTTGAGCCGAGTTCCGCAACCAGCTCGTCGATGTACTCTAGCTTCGCGAGCGCTGCGGAGTGCGCGTACTGCGCTTGCCAGTTGGAGCGGGGCGCGAGCCACACAGCGAAGGTTTCAGCGAAATCCTCGACCGGATGGGCCTGCGCGTACCAGCCATCCAAGTGCTCGACGAAGCCCTTGCTCGACGGATCGGGCCGATAGAAGTCGGGGTAGGGCTCGGCCGCCCTGCCGAACGCGCGCTGCCAAAGCTTTCGCCGCTGCAGGTTGTAGGCGTGCTGTAGCGCGTGACCTGCTTCGTGGCGCAGTAGACGCATGCACTCCGCGCGGGTTCCGCCCTCGACCTCGAACATCATCTGCCGCTCGAGGCGCATCAGCCTCGGATGTGCCAGATAGAACGGTACGCCGATGCCCGGGATGCCGTCCGGAGAACACCATTCGTCGCTCAACCAGGTGTGAAGGCGAAAGCGCCGAAGCCCTGCGCTGGCGAGCTCTTCTCGCACCCGGTCGACGCAATCCTCCAGCCAGGTGTTGGCCACCGTGAGATTCAGCTCGGAAAGCCGAACGTCGAGGAGCTCTTCGGTGGGGAGGTTCTCCCAGTGGATCGGCACAGCTCGGCGAGCTTGACGGATCTGGCTTTGAGGGACAACAGCCGGAGACGTAGCGACGCATTGCGCTCGCGGCTACCAGGGCAGCCGTTCGCCATTGGCGTGCCAGAACCCGCCCGAGTCCGCGAGTTGCAACGCATCGATGCGCGCGATCAGTCCTTCGGCCGATTCGCGGGGAGGAATCCCGTACTCGCCGGTCATTTCGGTTGCGACGAGGCCTGGGTGGAGGATCGCGACCGCAATCCCTCGCCTCGTGAAATCGTGTGCGAGGTTCACACCGAGCATGTTCAGGGCAGCCTTGGACATGCGATATCCGTAATAGCTACCCGAGCTGTTGTCTCCGATCGATCCCATTCGGCTGGTGATGAGGACGATCTTGGATCCTTTCACAAGGTGACCTTCCATGGCCGATGTGACCTGCAATGCGCCGAGCGCGTTGACTTCGAACTGCTGGCGGATTCGATCGAAGTCCAGCGCCTCGAACGGCTCTTCGCTGAAGATTCCGGCGTTGTTGATCAAGATGTCGAGCGCGGCGTCGCCGAGCTCTGCGGAAACCGCATCCAAGGCTTGCCGGTCGGTGACGTCTACTCCATCAAAGATGCGGACTCCGAGCGCCTCGAGCTCTGGGCTCGACTTGCGACACAAAGCGATGACCCGATCGCCCCGTTCGGTCAGTTGCCGGCTGAGCTCGAGGCCGATGCCCCGGTTTGCGCCTGTGATCATTGCTGTTGCCATGAAGCCCACCTTCGTTCCGAGGCTAACATAGCGCCCTGCTCGATTCGTCGATGGGTTCGCGTCAGAATATGGGGACGCAGAGTCGATCTCCTGCAATCACCTCGCAGCCAAAGCCTGCGGGCAGGTCGCAGTCCGCATCGAATTCACAGCGCTCGACGCAGATCCGCGATGTCAGGGGACCACCCAGGATGGCGTGCTCGAGGCAGGCGCCCGGCAGGCCGTTGAACTCGGAGATCGGGCAATCGAGGTCGTCGAAGCAACCCACGGTGCAGATGGCGTTTACGTAGTCCGTGTAGCGATCGGCAGGAACTGCGAGCTCCTCACAGTACTCGCCGGCAAAGCAGTCGATGCTCGAGTAGCAGACCTCGTAGGTGATCGACTTCGGCGCGGGTTCGAACACGTCGTCGTAGTCTCCAACGAAGATACATCCGGGAAGCATCGAAACCAGGGCGGCGATTGCTAGGCACATCGCGGGTTGAATCGTGGTGACTCGCATGGCGTTTGTCCTCTCTCTGAGGGGATAGACGAGCAAGCGCGGCGCCGATTCAACGCGCGGATTTTCCCGAGAAACCGGCCTGATTTCGGCCCGAGCCTCGCAAGCTTTGAATCAGGCCCTGGCGCCGTTGTCATAGCCCGTCTGGGCCTCGAATTTTGTGTCTTGCGGTGGGCGCGCTCAGTGGTCACGCTGGCGGCGGAGCGGGTCGCCCATCAGGAGTCGCATATGCGTTTTACAAGTTTGGTTCTGATTGGCTTGGCGCTCATGGTCGTGGTGAGCGGATGCGATGACAGTAGTGGCTCGACCGAGCCCTCGTGGACCGTCGATGCGGGTGCGCTGAAGATGCGCGTGACGGAATCTCCGTGGAACATGACGTTCTTCGACGCTGACGGGAATCCGGTTCTGGTCGAGCTTGCGAGCACGGATGGTGGTCCGAGCGGAAGCCTAGGCATGCATCTGGGGCCGCCGCCTCCCGGAAACGGTCAGCAGTCCACCTTGCCACCCGTTCGCGACGGGGTGCCCTCCACGCCGCCGGTTCGCGACAGCAGTTGGGTGCACGCCACGGCCGTGGACTCATCCCGGATGGAAGGCGACTCTTACATAGCGACGATCGCAACGTCTGACCCCGAATCGCATGCTCGAGCTCGTCGCCACGCCCGACCCCGATGTGGAAGGCGCGATCGAGATCACCGTGACCCCTGCGGACGATGACGGCGTCCAGGCCCTCGGCATCGGCTTCGTCGCGGAGCAGGGAGAGCGCTTCGTCGGTTTCGGCGAGCGCAGCAACGCGGTCGACCAGAACGGCTGGGCGCTCGAGCATTACGTCGCGGACGGGCCGTACTACGATTCGCAGGAGTACGCGGTCATGGGCGAGGTGCTTCCCCCATGGGGAACGCGATGGAGGCCCGACACGACGTATTTCCCCATTCCCTGGCTTCTATCGTCTCGAGGATACGGCGTGCTGATCGACAACGACGAGATCAGCTATCACCGGGTGGGTTCCGAATCCCCGGATGCCTGGAGCCTGGAGGTCGAAACGACGCGAGATTGCAGGTTCCGAGTCTTTGGCGGACCTACGCCCGCCGAAGCGCTCGGCCGATACACGGAGGCAGTCGGGCGGCAGCCGAGCAATTACGCGCCCTGGTTCTTCGGGCCTTGGCTTCAGACCGAAGAACGACATCCGATCGAAGAGGCCCGTCTCGCCGACGTGCCGACCTCCCTGAACGCGACCTATCTGCACTATCTTCCCTGCGGCTCTCAGCAAGGCCGAGAGGAGGCGCAGAGCATTCGAACCAGCGCCAACCACGACATGGGCGTGGCGATTCACACGTATTTCAACCCGATGATCTGCGTGACCTATGATCCGCCCTTCAGCGGAGCTCGCCGCGCACGGGGCGCTGATCAAGCACGACGACGGTCAGACGTACATCTACGACTACAGCAGCAACCTCGGCAACAGCTTCGAGGTGAGCCAGTTCGACTTCGCATCCGCCAGCGGCGTCGGCCGCGTACAAGAGCCTCACCGACGAGGCGCTCGACCATGGATACGACGGATGGATGGAAGACTTCGGCGAGTACACGCCGCTCGACTCGGTTTCGGCCGACGGCGCCACCGGGACCGAGCTCCACAACCGCTACGCGCGCGACTACCATTGCGGCGTGTACGAAGCGACGAAGGACGCTGGCAGGCCGCTCGCTCGGTTCACTCGCTCCGGCTGGACGGGCTCACCGCGCGTGCACGCCCATCGTCTGGGGCGGCGATCCGACGACTGGGTACGACTACGATGGACTTCGGTCGTCGATCTATCGAGCACTTTCGATGGGTACTTCGGGCGTCGGAATCTGGGGCTCCGATATCGGAGGCTTCTTTGCGATGTTCGGACGTTCCCTGCGGCGACGAGCTCTTCGACCGCTGGATCGCGTATGGCGGGCTCTCGACGTCATGCGCAGCCAGAAGAACGGTGTTCAAGTTCCAGAATACGACCGGCCGCAGCCCTGGGATCCGGATCATCTGCCGATCTGGCGCCAATACTCGAAGCTTCATACGCAGCTCTACCCGTACATCCAGGCGGCGGCCGAGGAGTACTACGCGACCGGCCGGCCGATCATGCAGCACCACATCCTGACGCACCCCGATGACGCCAACGCCACGGGCCGTGACGACCAGTACATGTTCGGTCCCGACATCTTGGTGGCGCCGGTCTACATGGAGGGGGCGACCGAGCGCGAGCTGTACTTGCCGGAGGGCGTCTGGGTCGAGTGGTGGCGCTCCGTGCGATACGGTGAGGAGGGCGGCACGTTCAGCCTCGGCGCGGCGGTGCTTCGCGACGGAGGACAGAGTGCGATGGTCGCGGCGCCGATTTCGGAAATTCCGATGTTCGTCGAGGCCGGTGCGGTCATTCCGATGCTTTGGCCGGACGTGTTCACGCTGGCAGAGTACGGCGACGACCCCGAGATCGTCCACGCATCCGATCGGAACGATCTGCTTCATGTTCTAGCGTTTCCACGCGGCGAGATCGTCCGGATCGTTCTACGACGACGGCACCTGGACGAGCATTGAAGCGGATGGCTCCTGGACGCTCACTCTGAACAACAGCGTCGAGCGCACGGTCGAGCTCGAAGCCACCGTTCGCACGCTCACCCAACCCTTCGATGTCTGTGGAGTATCGTCGGCGGTGCACCGCTCGCCGACGAAGACTGGTCATACGATGATGAAACCGGCGTCCTCACCGTCACCTATACGACCACGACCGCGCCACTCGAAGTGAGCGGCTGCTGAGTCGCTACGCACCCTGCAGAAACATCGCCTCTTCACGGGTCAGGGCTTGCGTGTCTCGCGGCGCGCAAGCCCGAATACACACAGTCGGCTATCGAGAGACCACTGACGTATTGGCGCGAACAGACACCGACGGCGTTTCGCCCAGCAGCGTAGAGGCCTGGGATTGGGGCTCCGTTTTCGCTGAACACTTCTCCGGTCTTCTCGTCGACCGCGAGGCCGCCCAGAGTCATGACCGCGCAGAGGTGCCGTTTCGAGCCGAGCGAGCAGTCGATCGCATAGTACGGCCCCTTCTCTAGTAGGTGCATGTTCTCCGGGGCTTTGCAGAAGCGATCCGGCCGTTCGCCCCTCGCCGCGGAATTGTACTCATCGAGCGTATCTGCAAGCGTGTCGCGCGGAACATCGAGGAGCTTCGCGAGCGCATCGAGGTCCTTGGCCTTCTTGCAGTTGAAGTGGAGGTTCATGAGGGCAGTGGCCCTTTGAAACCATTGCAACTTGCCGGGCTTTGATTGCTCCCGAGCGCGCTTTCTGAGGATGCTCGTCGATGATCAGCGTCGCAACGCCGTGGTTCTCTTCCACCATCGCCTCGCCGATCTTGGCGCCGTACCAGAGCTCGTTCGCGAAGCGCTCGCCATTGCCATTGATCAGCAGACCTTCAGCAAAGGCGTTGGGCGGGTAGAGGAAACGCCAGGCCGAGGCGCGGTGCATGTGCCGCAGCTTGCCGCCGACACTCTGACCGAGACGAATCCCCATGCCGTCATCGCCCGCAGTACCGAGCGGGAGGCCCGGCATGAACTCTGGCACGTGCTCGGCGGCCATGTCGCGATTGAAGATGAATCCACCGGCGCAGAGGACGAGGCCTCGTCTGCACCGAGCTCGCCGAGGCTCTGAATGGTGCTCCTCGATTGCATCGCATCGATCGCGCAGCCAAGCCGCGATCCGGGGCGCAACCTTTGCGATGCCGGTTTCGAGCCAGTGAAGGCGTCGATGTGCCGCGCGCCAATAGGCTGACGGGATCTGTCGGTACTCGGCCCCAACGACACTTCCCGAAGGATCGACCATGAGTCGCGTCACTCGCGCCTGAAGCTCGATGTGTACGCCTTCGGCTAGGGCCGTCCGCCGAAGCGGCTCGATGAGGTTCGCGCCGGGAAAAGCACCACCATCGACCCGGTGACCCCGCTGCGCTGGCGTCGCCCGCTCGCTGTAGGGGGGCAAGGGCTCGTTTCCCGAGTAGTAGAGATGGAACTCCTTGGTCGGATACGAGGTCTTGACGGGACAGAGGTTCCCGAAAAACGGCACGCCTCTGTCCGTCAGCCATTGCACGGTGGAAGCACTGGTCTGGCAGAAGTCGCGGAGGGTTTCATCCGAGACTGCATCCTGCACCTCCATCGATAGGTACCGGTACATGTTCTCGACGCTGTCCTCGACACCGGCTTCCGCTTGGATGTGCGTGCCTCCGCCCGCGTAGAAGACACCGCCACTGATCGACGTCGCGCCGCCGCCCTCGAACCTGTCCAAGAGAAGGACTTCGGCACCGCGTTCACGCGCTTCGATGGCGCAGGTGATGCCGGCGGCGCCCAAACCCACAACGAGCAAGTCTGTGACCGCATCCCATTGCGCGCTCTCGACGTTCTCTACGACGATTGGCGTCAGCTTGCTCATCTCGACGGCGGACGCTAGCACGCGGCCTCGAGGTCTGCAGCGGATCATGGAGCTCCCCACCCATCCAAGCCAAGTCGGCCCCGTCTGCCTCGTGACCGGCGGGAACGGCTACGTGGGTAAGCACCTCGTTCGCCGACTGCTCGAGCTCGGATGCGAAGTTCGAGCATTGGATCTCGCGCCCTTCGTAGGGGATGCACGCGTTCGGAGCATCGTTGGAGACGTTCGGCGCATCAGCGACGTGCTTCCGGCCTGCGAAGGCGTCGACACGGTGTTTCACACCGCCGCGATCATCAACACCTTGACCCTCGCGCGCCCGCGCGTTCGCCGTGAGGTTTATGGCGTCAACGTGCACGGGACCGAAGTCGTGATTCGTGCTTGCAAGGTCGCGCAGGTGAAGAAGCTCGTCTTCACGAGCTCGATCACGGTGGCGGTCGACGGACCGATCCGCGAAGGCACGGAGTCGGCGCCCTACGTGGGCGGCGATGGTCTGATGGACCTCTATTCCCAGACCAAGAGCCGAGCGGAAAAGCTCGTCTTGGAAGCTGATGATCCGAACGGGCTGCGCACCGCTGCGGTTCGACCGGGCGGTGTTTGGGGACCCGGAGAAGGCGCGATGATGGTTCGGGATTTCCTCGAACATCTCGCCGCCGGACAGTTCAGGGCGACGATTGGAGACGGTTCTTCGGTGACCGACAACGTTCATGTCGATTCCGTGGTCGACGTTCACTTTCTCGTGGCTCGCAAGCTCGGCGAGGACCCGAGCTTGGTCGGAGGGGAGGCTTATTTCGTGAGCGATGACGAGCCCATCAACCCCGTCGTTTGGTACCGACCCATCGTCGAGGCGCTCGGGTACAGTTGGCCTAGGGTCCGGATCCCAGAGCGGGTGGCGTACGCTTTCGCCTATCTCGGGGAACTGGTGCACTATCTCGGAGGGCCGTTTCCCACACTCACGCGCCGTGGAGTGCTCTCGGTTTGCCGAGATGCCTCGTTTCGCGTGGACAAGGCCCGTGCACACCTCGGTTACGAGCCGCGGACCAGCGCGGCCAAGGGTATTCCCGAGCTGATGCACGAGTTTCGCGCGACACATGACCGGATGAAGGCGGCCCAGTGATCAAGCTCATCTATCTGCTCTGGCCGCGCGAGCCGATGGAGCCCGAGACCCGGCGCATCATGCTGCTCGAACGCTGCGCTCCGCGTCTCATCGGATCAGGCGCGCGTTATCTCCAAATGAACATCGACGACGACCTAGCCACCGTGCCTTCACCGGCGCCGACTACGAAGCTCACCGATCCTTTCGTCGCGGAGATCAGCATCTGGGTCGAGGACGTCGACGTTCGGGGCGCGCTCGAAGCGATTCTCATGGACGCCGGCTTCGACATCGCGGGGTATCGGGTGCGGGAGCACATCTACACCGACTACGGCGGAAACGCGCACGGCGCGCCGCGCAACTGGCCCGATGGCTCACGCTCACCTTACATCATCTCCGTCACGCCCTTGGAGCGTCCGAAGCGAATCCCAAGGGATCGCTGGATGCGCCACTGGTTCAACCGCCAGGGGCCCATGTCGGAGAAGATGCAACCTCGGAGTCGCTACGTGCGCAACGTCGTCGACGAGGTGCTCACCCCGGGTGCGACGCCGTACGAAGGGATCGTCGAGGAATCCTGGCCTTCCGAGAAGCACATGCGCAATCCGTTTCTGTTCTATGGTGCCCGCAATCGGCTCGAGCTGATCAAGCACATGGCGATCATGATGCAGAGCGTCGCCGCGTTTCTTCCCATCTGGAAGATTACGAGTGTGACGATGAGCGAGTACTTCGTTCGCACACCGCATCGCTGAGCTCTTTTTTCTCTGGACGGACCGCTGCGAGTTGTGGGTAGACTGCCCGTCCCATGCACACGGACCGCAGAGGCTTTCTCAAAATCACGTTCGCGGGCGCGGCTGCGCTGTCTACGATGAGCGCTGGCGCGACCTTGTCGGGCTGCACCTCGAGCGCGCCAGCAAGCGGAATGAAGCTGCTGCGGGCCGAAGACCTGGAGCTTCTCCGGGCGCTCACGCCAGCGGTCATGAAGGGGAAGATCGCGCCGGGCGATAGCGCGGCGATCGAGCAAACGCTTCAGTCGTTCGATACGCTGCTGGTCGATCTTTCGGCGCCGGTCGTCGCAGGCGTGCAACAAGCTTTCGATGTTCTCAGCTTCGCTCCGACTCGAGGGCTGACGACCGGACAGTGGTCCTCCTGGTCCAAGGCCTCTTTGAGCGATGCGGAAAGCGCCCTCGCTCGACTTCGTGACAGCGGCATCGGTCTCTTGAACGCGATCTACGCCGCAGTCATCAGGCTGATCGCGAGCGCCTATTATCTGATCCCCGAGAACGCGACCACCACTGGTTACCCCGGTCCGCCGAAGAAGGTTGCCGGCGCGGCACCGAGCGCAGCTCCGGCCGGGGAGGTGACGCCGTGACGGATCTATCGACAGTGACGCTTGGAAGCAGCACCGATCCTTATAACAAGGCGGCTGAACGAGGTTGGGACATCACCGATGCCAGCCAGCTCAGCGCGCCACTCGAGCTCGAAGCCGATGTCGTCATCGTAGGAACTGGCGCAGGCGGAGGCACGGCTGCCGAGACGCTCAGCAAGGCGGGTCTCCGTGTGGTGCTCCTCGAAGAGGGGCCGCTCAAGACCTCGAGTCAGTTCGACATGCAGGAGCGCGCTGCCTATCGCGATCTTTATCAGGAGGGCACTGGGCGCGGGACCAAGGACGGCGGCATGGTGATCTTGCAGGGCCGTTCGGTGGGCGGCTCGACGACCGTCAACTGGACGACGAGCTTTCGTACGCCTCCTGAAACCCTGAAGTTCTGGGCGGATGAAATGGGAGTCAGCGGCTGCTCGGTCGAAGAGATGGCGCCGTACTTCGCGTACATGGAGACGCGGCTCAACATCGAAGTATGGCCTCAGCCACCCAACGCCAACAACGCCATGTTGCAGCGTGCCTCGGAGAAGCTCGGTTATTCCTGGGACACGATTCACCGCAACGTCCGCGGCTGCTTGAACCTCGGCTACTGCGGGCTCGGCTGCCCCGTCGACGCCAAGCAATCGATGCTGGTGACGACGATTCCCGGCGCCCTGGATCTCAAAGCCAAGCTCATTCACCGAGCGCGAGTCGTTCGCGTTCTACGCGAGGGCGACGTCGTGAAGGGGGTCGAGGCCGAGGCGCTCACCTCAGACGTGCGAGGAACCACCGGGCAGACGATCACCGTCCGAGCCGTGCGCACCGTCCTGGCCGGCGGCGCGATCAACACGCCCGCGATCTTGTTGCGCTCCGATGTGCCCGATCCGTACGGACGCATCGGGAAGCGCACCTTCCTTCATCCGACGACGCTCACCATGGGCATTTACGAGGAGTCGATCGACCCTTACTACGGGGCGCCGCAGTCGATCTACTCCGACCACTTTCAGTGGCAGAATGTGAGCACCGGTCCCATCGGTTTCAAGCTCGAGGTCCCGCCGCTACAGCCCGCGTTCGCGGCTGGGTTCTACTCGGTGGCCGGTGAAGAGCTCGTGACGAGCATGAACCAGCTCGACCATACCCAATGCATGATCGCCCTCATGCGCGATGGCTTCCACGAGCAGAGTCAGGGGGGCGCGGTGGAGATCAACGACAAGGGGCAGCCTGCGCTGGACTATCCGATCAACGACTACCTCCTCGAGGGCGTTCGTCGCGCCTGGAACGTGATGATCGAGATGCAGTTTGCGACGGGCGCCAAGTCGGCGCGGCCGGCACACAAGCAGGCAAGACATTACCGATCCTGGAAGGAAGCCAAAGCTGCCGTGGCGGAGCTCCAAGTCGCTGCCCACAAGGCGACGATCGGAAGCGCGCACGTCATGGGCGGTTGCCCGATGGGGGACGACCCCGAGCGAAGCGTCGCCGATGCTGCGGGCAAGTTTCACCACCTCGAGAACCTCTACATCATGGATGGCTCTCTTTTCCCGACCAGCATCGGCGCCAATCCTCAGCTCTCGATCTACGGCCTGGTCTACAAGCTCTCGAGCGAGCTGGCCGCGCAATTCCGCGCCTGAGGCGCCAGAGCGTTCACGGCCTCAGTCGAGGGTGGCCAAGAACCGGAGCAGGCTCCGGTTGACGGCTTCGGGTTGCTCCTGCTGAGCGAAGTGACCGGCATTCGGGATGAGCTCCACGCCACGGAGATTCGGGACTCGGTTCGGCATGGTCTCGAGGGTCTTGGGGGTGATGATCTGAAGGACAGGATCTCTCTCTCCGCAGATGAAGAGAGCCGGCTGTTGGATGGGGCTGGTTCCGTAGTCGGGGTCCTGCGCCCAGTTGACGTCCATGGCGCGGTAGGAATTGAGCCCCCCGATGAAAGCGGTTTCGGGTCCGGTGCGCATGTACTCGGCGACCAGATAGTGCAGGTCTTGTTCACTGAGCCAGGGCCAGGGCAAGGGCTCGCTCGGCTCGGCCAGAACGTCCAGGTAGCCGGTGCCCTCGGATGGGAATTTCTTGAAATCGAGAAGGCTGCCCCGCGCGCTGAGTGCCCAGTAGATGCGTTTCAAGAACAAACGCGGATTGGCGCCGAGCTCGGCCTCGGCAGGACCGCACTCTTGGAAGTAGTGCAGATGAAGGAAGTGGTCCCGCGCGATCTCGGCGTAGGTGTCGCTTGGCTTACGTCCGCGGGTCCGCATCTCGGGGGGCCTCGTCTCGCCTTTCGAGTCCTTTGGCTTACGCCGTGCAAAGCCGACGCCGTACGGCACAGCGATCGAAACCAGTCCCCGTACGCGCTCGGGTGCGTGCAGTGCGGCGGCCCATGCAGCCTGTGCACCGAAATCGTGCCCGACGAACACCGCCCGATCTTCGCCGAGCGCATCGAGCACCCCGGTCAGATCCGCGACGATCGTCTGGTTTCCATACTCGCTCGCCCGTCTCGGCCGATCGCTTCGGCCATAGCCGCGCATGTCGAGCGCGATGGCTCGATAGCCTGCGTCTGCGACTACCGGCAACTGGTGTCGCCATGAGTACCAGAGCCCCGGGAAGCCATGGCAGAAAAGAATTGCTGGCCCTTCACCCTGGGTCACTGCGTGCAGCCGAATCCCGTTGGATTCGATCTGCAGATGCTCTGCGTTCCTCACGAGTGCTGCGTGCCGCTCGTTACGGCTTCGCAGCCTCCGCCACCGCCGCCACCAAGCTCTTCGAGAACATGCGACCGGTGAGGTTGTCGCGGACTTTCTTGTCGGCGGCGTCCCATTCGGCCTTTGCGTCGCCAGCTTCTACCGCTTCGATGCCTTTCTTCAAGACGACTTGGTATGCCTTTTCATCATCCTTGCGAATCGTCTTGTTGAGAAGCTCGTGCGCACGGGCTGCGGTGCTGTTGAAGGCTTCCTGATACTCCGGCGGGAGCTCGTCGTACTTGTCTTGGCGCATCACGGTGCCGCCGGCGATGATCGCGGAGTTGTGCGCGGTCATGTATTTCACGCGCGTGTACCACTGAAGAGCCACCGCGGTGAGGGCCGAGGAAGAAATCACGTCGACCATTCGGGTCTGAAGCGCCGGGTAGACCTCGGGAACACCGAGGCGCACCGCGCTCGCACCGATCACTTGGTAGAACTCGACGAAGATCGGGTCGTCCTTCCAGACCCAGGGCCGCATCGCCTTGATCTCGGAGGGGCGCTTGATCGGCTGCACGGAAAAGAGCCGTGTCTTACCGGCGTCGCCCCAGCCGACCAGCCGCATGCCCTCCTTGCCGAACATGCCTTCGAACTCGGCGGCCATCTTGTCACGGACACGGTCGAGCTCTTCGTACGTATCGAGGAAACCCGGCAGCGTGAGGACGTTCATCGCAGGGACCAGCATGCTCATGCCCGTCATCGTGACGACGCCACCGTCCAACTGTCCAACGCGCATCTTGCGCACGAAGTCACGCTCGTCACCCTGCGAGCCGCCGGGGTAGAAGCGCATCTTGACCTTTCCGTCCGTCTTCTCCTGGAGCGTCGTGTTCCAGGCGTTGAGGATCTTCATCCAAGAAGAACCCGCAGGCGCGAGGGACGCGATACGCAGCGTGTAGGCCTCATCGGCCTTGGTTGGCGTGTTGGTGCCCGGCAGCGCGAGGGCGGCCGCCACGAGTAGCAAGATCGGTAAAAGACGACGATTCATTCTCCAAAACCTTTCCCTGGCAAGGGAGCCCGCCGAGAGTCACAAGTAACGTGGCGCGCGTCAATATGAATGGTTTGCTTTCTGCAGCATGCCGGACGCTTCTTCTTCAAAGAGCTCGACGAGCCGAGCGGGGTGTTTACTCACGGCCTCGTCCATCCTGACTCCGACGATCACCTTTCCGGCGTAGCTCAGGATGCTCAGGCCAAGACCCAGGCGAGCCGGGTGCGGCACCGAAACCATCACATCCGAGACTGGCGTGCCGTCGACGAAGAGCAGCCCCCGGGGGCCGGGGACGTTGGTCATCACCGAGATGGCCGTCCGCCCGAACGCCGCGTTGACGATCTGCTCGATCGTGGACGAGGTGTGCTATTCCCCGTCCGATGGTCGGCGGCCTGGTCGAGAACCGAGAGAGCACCGCGCGCGATCACCTCGCGAACGAGCGGACTTTTCTGGCCTGGGTTCGGACGGCGCTCGGCCTGGTTGGTCTCGGCGTTCTGCTCGAACGTCTAGTCGCCGACGGCGGCGCGATCGCGGTCGCCACCGGCGTCGGCTTCATCGGTTTCGGAGGGCTGTCGCTGATTTACGCGGTGAGCCGTTACATCCGAGTCGCCAGGAATTTGGAGCGAGGGATGTTTCCCGTCGCGATGCGGGGGCCTCTCGTGATCGCCTTCGGCGCCTTGCTGGTCACCGCCGGAGCGATGCTCTACGTGCTGTTGATGAGGTGAGGCTGGCGCGGCTCAGAGGAGGCGGGACCGGGTCGCGCGCTCAGAATTCCGCCACCTTACCACATTGAAGCATTTCGCTGCCCATGTACGGGTTCGACACCTTCTCATCAGCCTGCACCCACTTGCTGTAGCCCTCGGCCATCGGGCAGTCGTATAACCACAGGCCCGTTTGGAGACCCGGCTCCGAGGTCAGAAGGGTGATCAGCTCGCGGCTCACCTCGCCAAACGCCGACCTAGCACGGCGCAAGTCGGTCCCATCGAGCTCGGCGAGACGTTGCGAAGCGGCTGATAGCTCTTCGAGAGGCAGCCGGAGCCTGTCGGGGACCGATTCCATGCCGGATCGGGCTGCGCTCGCGAGCTCGAGCGCCTCCGCTCGTACGTCGCTCCGGTCGTTCGCGAGCGCCCTGCGCACCAGCTCGTATGCGGAGAGCAGCTCGCTGATGTTTGCGGGGGTAGCCGCCGGATGGGAGCTCTCCGGCGGAGGCGCCTTCTCGGTCTTGCTGCACCCCAGGAGCGAGGCGGCGCAGATCACCGCCCATGCGAGAAGAAATAGCGCTCGAGCGTTCATCATCGAATCCCTCCATTCGGTGCCAGATCATCGAGCCGCGAGTTGGAAAGAGAACCCCGCTTCCAGAGTGAGAAGATCGCAGGGTAGACCGTGAGCTCGAGGAAGAACGAGGTCAGCAGGCCGCCGACCATCGGCGCTGCGATGCGCTTCATGACATCCGCGCCCGTGCCCGTGCTCCAGAGGATGGGCAAGAGCGCGATCGCCGTGGTCATGACCGTCATCAATTTTGGCCGAATGCGCCTCGCGGCTCCGTCGACGATCGCCTCCGTGAGGTCGGCGGGACTTCGAAGCTTCCCCTCTTCGTGCCACTTGTCGTGGGTGAGGGTCAGGTAGAGCAGCATGATCACTCCCGTTTCTGCATCGAGCCCGGCCAGCGCGATCATCCCGACCCATACTGCCACACTCATGTTGTAGTCGAGTAAGAAGAGGAGCCATACCGCGCCGATCAGCGAGAAAGGGACGGCCAGCATGACGATCCAAGTCTCGGTCCAGGACTTCGTGTTCCAGTAGAGGAGCAGCAGCACCAGGAGCAGCGTCAAGGGTACGACCAGCTTAAGTTTCTCTTTGGCGCGCTCGAGATACTTGAACTGCCCGGCCCAGCCCAACCACACCCCCGCCGGTAGCTCGACCTGCTCGCTCACCACCCGCTTGGCGTCCCGAACGTACTCCGCTATGGGCCGGTCCGTGTCCACGAAGACGAAGCCCACGAGCTTGCCGTCTTCACTGCGAATCATGGGGGGACCGGTCACGATCGCGAGGCTGGCAACCTGGCTGATGGGAACTTGCGTGCCCGTCTTCGTGCTGATGAGGACGTCGCTGAGAAGAGACGGGTCGTCGCGAAATTCTCGGGCGTACCGAACGGTGACCGGATAGCGTTCGCGGCCTTCGACGGTTTCGGAGACCTGCATCCCGCCGACCGCGGTCATCACCACCTCGTTGATGTCGGCCACGCGAAGGCCGTAGCGCGCGGCTTTGTCCCGATCCACTTTGAAATCGATGAAGAAGCCACCCACCGAGCGCTCTGCAAATGCGCTGCGAGTTCCAGGAATCTTGGAGACGGCTGCTTCGATCTGTACTGCCGTGCGCTCGATCGTCTCGAGGTCGTTGCCGAATACCTGGATTCCCAGGGGACTTCGAATTCCGGTTGCGAGCATCTCCGTGCGTGTTTGGACCGGCATCCAGAAGATGTTGGGCATGCCCGGGTAGCGCAGGGTTTGATCCATCTCTTGGATCAATCCATCCCAAGTGAGACCCGGCCTCCATTCGGATCGAGGCTTGAGCACAATCGTCGTCTCCAGCATTCCGATCGGCGCCGGGTCGGTTGCGGACTCTGCTCGACCCGCCTTTCCAAACACCGAAATCACTTCGGGAAACGCTTTCAGCTCACGGTCCATGGCTTGGAGCACGTTTGCAGCATCGGTTACCGACATGCCCGGTGGCGCCGTCGGCATATAGAGGATGACTCCCTCGTTCAATGGAGGCATGAACTCGCTCTGCAGCGCTAGGAATGCGGGAATCGTCGTGGCCATGGCGACCACCGCGATGGCGATGACGCCTTTCGCATGCGCGACCACGAAGCGGACGACCGGCGCATAGGCGGTGATGAGCCAACGATTGATGGGATTCTCCTCTTCGTGCCGAACCTTTCCCCGGATCAGCATCACGGCGAGGGCCGGGATCAGCGTGACGGAGAGGATCGCAGCAAAGCCCATCGAATAGGTCTTCGTGAAGGCTAGCGGCTTGAAGAGACGACCTTCGGCGCTTTCGAGCGTGAAGACGGGCAGGAACGACACCGTAATCACCAAAAGCGAGAAGAAGATCGACGGGCCCACCTCCTGCATGGCTCTTACGATCACCCCGGATCGGGCTCCTTGCTGCCCCTCGTCGTCCCAGCTCTCGAGCTTCTTGTGGATGTTTTCGATCACGATGATCGACGCATCCACCATGGCGCCGATCGCGACCGCAATGCCTCCGAGCGACATGATGTTCGCGGTGAGACCTTGATAGAACATCGGAATGAACGACAAGGTCACCGCCAGCGGCAGTGTGACGATGGGAACGAGGGCGCTTCTCGCGTGCAAGAGGAACAAGAAGATGATCACGCTCACCACGATCATTTCCTCGATCAAGGTGGTTCGAAGCGTGCTGATGGCTCGCTTGATGAGCTCCGAGCGGTCGTACGTGATGACCAACTCGACACCATCGGGAAGGCTGGCCTTCAGCTCATCGAGCTTCTGCTTGACTCCATCGATGACGGAGAGGGCGTTCTCCCCGTATCGCATCACGACGATGCCCCCTACGACCTCTCCCTCTCCGTTGAGCTCGGCGATTCCGCGCCGCATGGCAGGCCCGATGCTCACGACCGCCACGTTTTCGAGCAGGATCGGGGTTCCCTCTGGCCCGAGCTTTAGAGGAATCCTTTCCAGATCGCGGACGCTGTGGATATACCCGCGTCCGCGGATCACGTGCTCATGACCCGCGATCTCGATCGTGCGGCCGCCGGCGTCTTCGTTCGATTCGCGGACGGCGCGTACGACGTCGCCGATGCCGATCTCGTAGGCGCGTAGCTTCACGGGGTCGACCTGCACTTGGTACTCCTTCACGAAGCCGCCCACGGACGCGACTTCAGCGACTCCGGGCACGCTTTCGAGCGCATAGCGGAGGTTCCAGTCCTGAAACGAGCGAAGCTCTTGAAGGTCGTGCTTGCCGCTCTCGTCGACCAAGGCGTACTGGAATACCCAACCGACGCCGGTCGCATCCGGGCCAAGCGTGGGCCGAACGTCGCTTGGGAGATCGGCCAGCGCGGAGCTCAAATACTCGAGGACTCGGCTCCTCGCCCAGTACATGTCGGTTCCGTCTTCGAAGATCACCGACACGAACGAGAGCCCAAAGAACGACTGGCCCCTCACGAACTTCACCTTGGGCGCGGCCAAGAGAAAGCTGGATATGGGGTACGTGATCTGATCTTCCACCAGGTCCGGGCTTCGCCCCGGCCATTCCGTGAAGATGATGACCTGAGTGTCCGAGAGATCGGGGATCGCATCGAGAGGAGCGTTTCGCAGCGAAAAGTAGCCCCACACACCGGCCGCGAGCGCAACGAGAAGCGTCGTGAGCGGGCGCTGTGCGCAGGCCGCGATCAGCCGAGCAGTGAGCGTTGACTTGCCGCGCCGGTCGTCTTCAGTGGGCTCCATGCGCGCCTCCCCAGTACTCGGTCGCGGACCGAATCCGGCTCTCCGCAGCGATCAGGAAGTTGCCGGAGGTCACGACCAGCTCGCCGGGATCCAGACCGCTCGTGATCTCGATGTAGCCGTCGGCCTGCACGCCCGTCTGAACGTCCCGAGGGCTGAGCCGGCCTTCGCCGAGGTCGACGAATACGATCCGTCGAGGCCCCGTGTAGATCACGGCTGATTCCGGCACCACGAGTCGCTCACCGAGCTTTACGTCGATTTCGACGTTCGCGTACATGTCGGGCTTGAGCGCGAGGTCCGGGTTGGGGAGGGTCACGCGCACGCGACCGGTGCGCGTTGCTCCGCTGAGCGTCGGGTAGATGTAGTCCACTTGCCCCTCGAGCTCGCGCCCGGGCACGTAGGGTAGATCGACCTTCACCGCTTGACCCAACTCGACCTCTGCCAAGTCCGATTCGTAGACCTCTGCGTCGACCCAAACCCGGCTCAGATCGGCGATTCGGTAGACGCGGGTCCCGGCCTCGATACGTCCGCCTTCTACGATGTCTTTGTCGATCACGTATCCAGTCGCGGGCGATACGACGGGGTTGTTCTCCCAGGCGCGTCCGCGCTGTCCGAGCTCGCGAACCTGGGCTTGGCTCATGCCAAGAAGCCGCAGCCTTTGTTCGGATGCGCGGCCGAGCTCCGAAGTCGAATTTGGCTCACCGTCCGGTCTTTGCGCGCGAGCGGCCAGGAACTCGCGTTGAGCCGCGTAAAGCTCGGGACTGTAGAGAGTGAACAGGGTCTGACCCTCATTGACCCTCTGACCCGTCTCCGCGACGAGTAGCCGATGGACCCAGCCGCCCATGCGTAGGTTCACGTCGGCGAGTCGGGTTTCGTCGATCGTGATTCGACCCACCGCCCGAATTCGGCGGGTGATGTCGCGGCGTTCGACTTCGCCGGTCTTGACCCCGATCCGTTGTCGACGAACCTCATCGACGATGACGGTTCCACTCCTGGACTCATCCTTCGCGACCGGTGTGAGGTCCATTCCGCATATCGGACACTTGCCCGGCTCGTGCTTTCGAACCGAAGTATGCATCGGGCATGTGTAGTATTCGACGTCGTCTCGTTGAGCGTGCTGGCCGTGTGGATCGGCGCCAGCCTCATGATCGACGTTTCTCTGTCGAACGACCCAGACCACGGCGGCTGCCAGTCCAAGCAGAAGCAGACCCATCGCGATCCAATGGTGTCGCCTGAGAGTACCATCAAGGAGCGTCATGTTGTCCTCCTTCAGCGCCGATACCCGGCAGGATTCCTCTGACCCGATCGAGCTCCGCCGCTCTCTGTGCGAGGCTCGCCAGAGCTTGCTCGTATTCGATCTGGAGTGACCGAACCGAACGCTCGGCATCGATGAGCGCCTGGAAATTGCTTCTCCCGGTTTCGTAACCGAACTCCGCTGCATCGATCTGGGCTCGCGCCGCTGGGATGAGCCGTTCTCGGTAGAGCTCGACCACATGGTGCGCTTCGAGCACCCGATGACGAGCCTGATCCACTTCGACCCTCACTTCATCGTGCTCCGAAGCCAGCGCCGCGAGGGCCTGTTCAGCTTGGGCCTCGGCTTGCTCGACTGCTCCCTTCCGTGACCTGATCTGCAGTGGCAGGTTGAGCGCGACGCCTGCCATCCAGCGATGCTCTTTCTCGGCCCACATGGAGTTGTACTCTCCGATCACGCCGATTTCGGGCGAGTAGTTGCGTTTGGCCAGCCCGACGGCTGAGTCGGCCGCGCGCAGCTGTGAGCGTGCAGCATGCAATTCGGGCCGATTGTCGAGCGCCTCGTCCTGCAACGTGGATGTGTCCGCGATTTCGATCGAGGTGGGAGGGCTCGCCGCGGGTGGCGCTGGAAGCGGCAGCTCGGGTCGCTGGTGTAGCAAGCCGTTGATCTGAGCGACGATGACTTCGCGCTCCGATTCGAGCATGACCCGCTGGTGAATGATGTGGGCCAGCTCGACTTCGGCTTGAAGCACGTCCTGCTGCGAGGCGCGACCCGATTCGTACTGGATCATCGCCGTTGCCTTGATGTCTTCGATGAGCTGACGGTGCTGATCGTTCAGCTCCAGCACACGCGTAACTCGGTAGTAATCATCGTACAGAGACGACGCCATCAAGGCTAGAGCGAGTCGGACGGCATCATGTCCGCCTTGCGCCGCTTCGGCCTCTGCAAGAGCCACCTCGCCGGCAAACCGGAACTTGCCGGGCGTTGGAAAACGCTGCTCGAAACGAACGACTTGCCCGAACCGTACCGCGTCCGATCGAATGCTGAGGGGTGCGATCACGTAGCTCGCCATGGTGTCTTCGAGTGAGCGCGCTTGTGGGTACTCCGAGAGCGCGGCTCGCCAAGCCTGCCGCGCCGCCTCGAGGCTCGGATTGCGTGCGAGCACGGCGCGAACGAGCGCTTCACGCTGAAGTGGCGCGCCTTCCTCGGGAAATGCAGGCTCGACGGCATCCCTCTGATTCGGCAGCCCCTCTTGCCTGGCCCGTTCGAGTGCGCTTCGCTGCGCCTCGTAGCCCGCTTTCTCACCGTGCGCGCAGCCGGTCATTCCCAAACTTCCCACGAGCCACACGACGATGGCAGTGGCTATCGGTCTTCGATCCATAACTCCAGTGCTCCTTCTGCGAAATCACAAGGGCCTGCGCAGAACGCAGGTCCAGCTCGACCGGCGCGGAACGCCGATCAACCCATGACGCGCAGTGAGCTCAAGTCAGAAAGGAGCAGTTCCAGATGAAGATCGGTGGCCCATGAGCGCCCGGGGAGCCGCGCGCGACTGGAATCCACACTGGCTCTTGCGCGGGCTCGATACGCGAGAAATCAGTCGCGAGCGCCGACAGCGAGAGCATCGGCGCATCGACGTTGAGCCTGTCATTCGAGGAAGAGAACGGGGGGTGCTCACCCGTCGTGAGCAGCGCGCCGCAACAGTCATCGACCCTCTTTAGCTGAACGGGAGGGCCATCGTTGGCGTTCTGGCAGCAGCAATGCCTCAGAACGAGGTCTTCCATTCCACAGAGGTGAAGCGCCGCTCCGGCCAGCCCGGTGGTGGCCACCAACGTCAACGCCAATAAACCTGTGGCCGCTCGCAGCATGCGACTATTTCTCACCATAGCACGGTCCTTTCCGTCGCGATAGCTGCCTTCGCAGCGTGCCGGCTGGCATTCCTCTCGCCCTTGAGAGAATCTCGAGGCGAGACCACGATGGACCAGAGCAACTCTTACACCTGCCCGATGCATCCCGAGATCGTCCGGGCGGAGCCGGGGAGCTGTCCCATCTGCGGCATGGCGCTCGAGCCGCGCAGCGTCGCCTCGGAAAAAGAGGAGCTCGAAAATCCGGAGCTGGCCGACATGAGCCGTAGGTTTTGGATTGCTGCCGCGTTCACCATCCCCTTATTCATCGTCGCAATGGGAGACATGCTCCCGGGAGCGCCGGTTTCCCGCATCTTCTCGCCGAGCGCGCGCACCTGGGTCGAGCTCGGACTCGCAACGCCGGTCTGCCTCTGGTCCGCGTGGCCGTTCTACGTTCGCTTCGCCGCGTCGCTCGAGAACAAGAGCCTCAACATGTTCACCTTGATCGGCCTCGGCGTGGGCGTCGCCTACGGATACAGTCTCGTTGCGGCGTTGGCTCCAGGCGTCTTTCCTGAAGCGTTTCGCGAAGGAGGAACGGTGGCGGTCTATTTCGAGGCTGCCGCCATGATCGTCACGTTGATTCTTCTCGGCCAGGTTCTCGAGCTGCGGGCGCGAGGACAAACTGGAGCGGCGATCAAGCAACTTCTCGGCCTCGCGGCGAAGACTGCAAGGCGTCTCCACGCCGACGGAAGAGAAGAGGACGTGCCCCTGGACGCCGTGCGAGTGGGCGATCGACTGCGCGTGCGTCCCGGTGAGAAAGTGCCGGTCGATGGGGTCGTTCTCGAAGGGAAGAGCGTCGTCGACGAATCCATGGTGACCGGAGAGCCGATTCCGGTGGAAAAGGGCGAGGGGGATGCCGTCATCGGCGCCACGGTCAACGGCACCGGAATGCTGGTCGTGCGCGCGGAGAAGGTAGGCGACGAAACGCTTCTCTCGCGGATCGTTGCCATGGTCGCGGAGGCGCAGCGAAGCCGGGCTCCTATCCAGAAGCTCGCGGATACGGTCTCGGGCTACTTCGTCCCGATCGTGATCGGCGTCGCCATCGTGACCTTCATCGCTTGGAGCCTAGTCGGCCCCGAGCCGCGCATGGCACACGCCTTGATCAACGCGGTTGCGGTGCTCATCATCGCGTGCCCCTGCGCGCTAGGCCTGGCCACCCCGATGTCGATCATGGTCGCCATGGGGAAGGGTGCTGGCCTCGGTGTGCTTTTCAAGGACGCCGAAGCCATCGAAGT
The DNA here is from genome assembly GCA_963786865.1 of uncultured delta proteobacterium. Taxonomy (GTDB): domain Bacteria; phylum Myxococcota_A; class Polyangia; order Polyangiales; family Houyiibacteriaceae; genus SG8-38. The sequence continues at coordinate 441,383 of CAWBAV010000016.1, forward strand.
GATGCGCAAGGTCGATACGCTGGTGGTGGACAAGACGGGAACGCTCACCGAGGGCAAGCCGTTACTGGTCACCGTGGAGACCGTCGATGGGGTCGACGCGGCGGAGCTGCTGGGCGCCGCTGCCAGTCTCGAGCGTGCCAGTGAGCACCCCTTGGCAGAAGCGATCGTGAAAGGGGCCGTCGAGCGAGGTGCACGTCTCGAGCGCCCCGATTCCTTCGATTCGTTGATCGGGCAGGGTATTCGCGGCCGGATCGGTGATCGAGACCTGGCCCTAGGCAACCGAAAGCTCCTAGAGGGGATGGAAGTCGACGTGGGCGTCCTGGCTGCGCGCGCAGACGCGATTCGTGAAGAAGGGCAGACGGTGATGTACGTGGTCATCGATGGCCGTCTGAGTGGAATCCTCGGCGTGGCAGATCCCGTCAAGGAGAGCACTCCCGACGCAATCGCCGAGCTTCACAGAGAAGGCATTCGGGTGGTGATGCTGACCGGGGACAACCAGAAGACTGCGAATGCCGTAGCAGCCAAGTTGTCGATCGACGAGGTCATCGCGGAAGTCCTTCCCGACGAGAAGGCCGAGGTCATCCAACGCCTTCAGCGTGGCGGAAGCATCGTGGCCATGGCGGGCGACGGGATCAACGACGCACCCGCGCTGGCCCAGGCGGATGTCGGCGTGGCGATGGGAACCGGAACGGACGTGGCGATAGAGAGCGCCGGCGTCACCCTGGTCAGGGGCGACCTTCGCGGCATCGTTCGCGCTCGAAAGCTGAGCCGTGCCACCATGGCGAACATCAAGCAGAACCTGTTCTTCGCCTTCGTCTACAATGGGCTCGGCGTTCCGATCGCCGCGGGTGTCGCATACCCGATGTTTGGCTTGCTCCTGAGCCCCATGATCGCGGCAGCGGCGATGAGCTTCAGCTCGGTATCCGTCATCGCGAACTCGCTTCGCCTGCGACGGCTAGTGGTATGACTCGCCGTGCCCGGGCTGCTACCAGTGAATTCCGTGCATGATGTGGGCGAAGGCCACCGCCTCCGGTCCGGGCGCTTTGTGGTCCTCGTCCTTGCTTCCCTTGCGGGGGGAATCCGGAAAGAGGCGGAACCCGGTGTTGAGGACCCGGTCGATGAGCTTGGGTGCGATCGCGTAACTCACCTCGCCGAAGATGCCGAGGCGAGTCGCGACTCGCTTCTTGCGGTTGACGATTCCATCGACGATCATGTCGACGGCTTCGTCGGTCGATCGCGTGGGGACCGCCTCGTAGATCTTCGTCGGGGCGATCATGGGTGTGCGCACCAGCGGCATGTAGACCGTCGTGATACACACGCCATCGCCGACGACCTCGCTCGCGATCGAGCGGCTGAAGGCATCGAGCGCAGCCTTGCTAGCCACGTATGCACTGAACCTCGGCGCGTTGGTTTGGACGCCTATGCTTGAGATGTTCACGATTTGTCCGTCCTTGCGCTCACGCATGGTCGGCAAGAGGCCCAGGATCAGCTTGAGTGAGCCGAAGTAGTTGAGCTGCATGGTGCGCTCGAAGTCGTGGTAGCGATCGTACGAGTGTGCGACGCCTCTGCGGATCGAGCGTCCGGCGTTGTTGACGAGCAAATCGACGTGCCCGTACGCGTCGAGAACCTCGCGGACGAGACGATCGACGTCGTCCGAGCTCGAGAGGTCGCAAGGATGAATGAGCGACTCGCCGCCTCTGAGGTCGATCGTTTTCTGGACTGCTTCGAGCTTCTCCTTGGAACGCGCCACCAGAAGCACTCTGGCACCTGCTTCGGCCAAGCGAATTGCCAAGGCTTCGCCTATGCCGCTCGACGCCCCCGTGACCATCGCAATCTTGCCGGCGATTCGACCTTGCAAGGTTCGGTCCAGGAAAAGGTCCGGGTCCATGTGGCGTTCCCAGTAGTCCCAGATCTTCCAGGCGTACGTCTCGAAAGGCGGGCATCTGATATCCGTCCGGGCGAGAGCCGCCTCGGTCTCGCGCGTGTCGAATGACGAACGCCAGTTCACGTAGGGAAGGACGGACTCCGGAATGCCAATGTCCGCGAGAACCTCGCGTCGAGCGGTCTTGACTGCAGGCATGGCGCCCAGCAGACCGGCGAGGCCCCGGGGCACCAGCTTGAGGACGCGCGGGTCGATTCTCGCGTCGAAGCGCGGCGCGTGCGCCGCCTCGCATAGCAGGTTGAGCGCATCGCCGAAGCTTCTTGGCTTCGGGTCGGTGAGATGGAAGGTGTTGCTGGTCACTTCCTCGTTGTGCGCGATGGCATCGATGGCGCGCGCGACATAGTCCACTGGCACGACGTGGAGCTCGGAGCCTTCGAATCCGACCAAGGGAAACCAGCTCGGCAGGGCACGACGCATGCGCTGGATCAGCTTGAACGCGTAGTAGATGCCGTCGATCTTGTCGGCTTGCCCATCGACCGAAGAGCCGACGACGGCGCCAGGGCGATAGATCTTGTAGCGGGTCTGGCATTCGTCTCGGACGAGCTTCTCGGCCAGGAACTTGGTCTTGAAGTAGGGGTTCTTGTGCTTCTGCCCCTCTTCGAACATGTCTTCGCGGAAGAAGCCGACGTAGTCCCCCGCGATCGCGGTCGAGCTCGTGTAGTGCAGGGTTGCGTCGAGTGCTTCGGCAAGTCGACATGCATTTCGCGTACCGGTGACGTTGGCTCGCTCGCTTTCCTCCATCCCCGCCGTCATGTCGTAGAGTGCTGCCAGGTGAAACATGTGCTGCACCTTCTCGCGGAGCTCCTCGATCTGGTCGATGGGCAGGCCGCACAGCGGTTCGCTGATATCTCCCGAGAGCACGACGAACCGCGAACGAGCCGTTGGCCAGCGCTTGTCGACGAGCTCCCAGAAGCTTGCTTCCGACCGGGGAAGGACCAGGGCGTAGATCGTTTGGCCTCGCTCAACTAGTGCATCCAGCAGGTGTTTTCCGATGAAGCCGCTGGCTCCAGTCACGAGATACATGTCGCCTCCTCAAGGTGGGACCGTGGACGATATCCGCGATGGGCCCCTCAGGGCAACACGCTCAGATCGAACATGTTGATCAGGTCCATCGTGAGCAAATCCCGTCCAATTTCGCCCACCACGTAGAGTCCGTCCACCGCGTCCGTGATGGGCGACATGTAAAAGAACATGCCTCGCAGCTCCAACCGAAGCTCCAGATTCGAGTCTTCGGCGATCGTTCGGGGGCCTTCGGGGAAGATGACCTGTCCGCTCATGGCAAGGCTGGAGGTGACTCGCACCGCGTCCCCAGTCGTCACGGAGCTGACCTCGACGTCCAGCATTTCGCCCCCGCCGCCGGCGGGCGCGAGCTCGATCTGAAGGCCGCTGTACTCGCCCGCTGGCACGCTCGAGCTGAGATTCAGCTCCTGCCGAGGGATCGCAAGATCGACGGTGATCGGTCCGAGCAGCACGACGTTCGAGTCGGCGCCGATCAGAGATACCGACAGGATCGAGAGGGTTCCTGCGCCAAGCTCGAGCTGGCCGTTTTCGGAGACGATCTCGTCCTGGGACTCGACGGCCAGAGGGATCTGTTCCGCGTCAGTGGCGGGATCGCTGCAAGCGCCAAACCCTAGGGCGAGGCCGACCAACACGACCCGGATGACAAGAGGGGAGGGCGTTCGCTTCATGGTACACTCCGGTGTACGACACGAGCAGATGCACACCAGGCTTCGAGAATACATCAAGGGCGCGTTGCTGCATACCGCATGCAATCCCGGCGACTCGAAAGACCACGCTCGAGGAGGTGTCACGTTTCGTCGCCACGAAGCGCGCAGCAGGAGAGGCCGCCGAGCTCGTCTTCATCTGCACCCACAACTCGCGGCGCAGCCAGATGGCTGAGCTCTGGGCTGCGGCGGCGGCTGGGCATTTTGGCATTGATGGCGTTCGGACGTTCTCCGGTGGCACCGAAGCGACCGCTTTCAACCCGCGCGCCGTGGCGGCCATGCAACGAGCAGGCTTCCTGGTGAGGAACCCCGGCGGCGAGAACCCGCGGTATCGCGTGACGTTTTCAGACGATGCTCCCGTGCTCGAGTGCTTCTCGAAGACCTACGACGATCCCTTCAACCCGGCCCAGGGCTTTGCCGCGATCATGACGTGCTCGGACGCAGATGAAGCGTGTCCCGTCGTCCTCGGCGCCGCGCTCCGCGCTCGTCTGCCCTACGACGACCCGAAGTTGGCGGATGGCACTCCGGAGGAAGTCTCACGATACGACGCGCGCTGCCTACAAATAGCGACCGAGATGCTCTATCTGTTCTCTCGGGCGACTTAGCGGATGACGACCGGGCTCGGCTCGGGAGGCGCGCCCAGAGTGCCGCGGTTCGACTTCGGCTGCCGTCCGTCGGCCTCTCGAATGCCGAGGTTCTCTGCGAGCTCTGCGGCGATGAGAACGCGGCCGGAACGCTGCATGCGCTCCGGGTCCCGGTGAAGCGCCGCGACGACCCGGCCGATGAACTCGGGGCTCTCGGCGTTCGCGAGAAACCTCCCGTACGGCCCTTTCATCGCGGCGGGATGCTCGAAGAGCGGCTCGTTGCGCTCCGTCCGAACGAAACCAAGCCAGAGGCTCACCGAGGCGACGTCGTGTTCGCGCAGATCGATCGCCATGTCCATCGCCATCTTGTCGATGCCGGCCTTGCCCGCACCGTACGCGGGTCCGTGCATGTACGCGCGACCGCCGTAGCTCGAGGTGAACACGATCAGGCCGCCGCCGGTGCGCAGCATCAGAGGAGCCGCGAAATAACTCGCGACGTAGTGGGAGCGCAGACCGACGTCCAGGATACGAAGGAGGTCGAGAGACTTCTCCCAGAACGGCCCTGGCTTGGCGAGCTCTCGCGGGACGGCCGTGGCGTTGTTCACCAGGATGTCGAGGCGACCTTGCTCGTCCTCGATGCGCTTGAACAGCTGCCGCACCTGCTCGTCGTCGGAATGGTCGCAGGTGACTGCGATGCCGTGTCCGCCGGCTTCGGTGACGGCTTCCGCGGTGCTCTCGACGGTTCCGCCGAGCGGATGGTCTTTGCCGCCCCGGTGGCTTCGCCCCGTGACGTAGACCGTGGCGCCGGCGGCCCCGAGCGCAATGGCGATTCCTCTTCCGACGCCACGGCTCGAGCCCGTGACGACCGCAACGTTTTCGGAGCTCTTGGTCATCGAGCTACGCTTCTAGCACGGAGGCGGGCGAGAAGTACCGAGCGCGGATGCGGAGGGCGACGTTGACGAGCGCGATCATCACGGGCACCTCCACCAGGGGGCCGATCACGGCTGCGAAGGCGGCACCGTGATGGATGCCAAAGGTCGCGACGGCGACCGCAATCGCGAGCTCGAAGTTGTTCGAAGCAGCGGTGAACGAGAGGGTCGTCGCCACTGGATAGTCCGCTCCGGCGGCCTTCGAGAGCCAGAACGAAATGAAAAACATGGCGACGAAATAGACGAGGAGCGGCACGGCGATGCGAACCACATCGAATGGCAGCGCGACGATCGCGTCGCCCTTCAAGGAGAACATGACGACGATCGTGAAGAGTAGGGCGATCAAGGTGATTGGACCGATGCGGGGGGCGAATGACGCGTCGTACCAGGCGCGACCCTTGACCCGGATGAGGCCCCGGCGTGTAAGGAACCCCGCTGCAAAGGGAATGCCGAGGTAGATGGCGACGCTCTTGGCGATTTCGCCGATCGTGATGTCCACGACCATTCCCTCGAGACCGAGCTGACTGGGCAGCCAAGTCACGAAGAACCAGGCATACACGGAGAAGAACAGGATCTGAAAGATCGAATTGAAGGCGACGAGGCCGGCCGCGAACTCCCGGTCACCGAGCGCAAGGTCGTTCCAGACGATCACCATGGCGATGCAGCGAGCCAGGCCGATGATGATCAGACCGACCATGTATTCGGGCTTGTCCGGCAGGAACAGGATCGCCAAGGCGAACATCAGAACGGGGCCGATCAGCCAGTTCTGGACCAGGGAGAGCGCGAGGACTTTCTTGTTGCGGAAGACTCGCCCCATCTCCTCGTAGCGGACTTTCGCGAGCGGCGGATACATCATCAGGATCAAACCGATCGCGATCGGGATCGAGGTCGTTCCGATGCTCATGGAGTCGATGGCGTCGGCAAAGCCCGGCACCAAGGAGCCAAGACCGATGCCCAGGACCATCGCGACGAAGATCCAAAGCGTGAGGTAGCGGTCGAGAAAGGACAGGTGGCGTTTGGTCGTCGTCATGTCGGGCAGCTTTGCATGGCGGGAGGTCGGAGCCTTCCATATACTCTGCCGCGATGAAAGCCGCGCCGACCGAGCCTCGTCCGAACGAATACCTGATTCAGGGTCGCCTGGTGACTCTGCCCTGTGTCGTTCGTGATGCATCCTCCGCGACGGCGACCTGGCTCGTCGACTCGCGAGCTGCGCAGTCCTTGCTGCCCGGTCGCGATCTGCAGATCGCCGAAGTCGCACCTCGCCGCGGATTGTTGAGCATCGCCTGCATCGACTACATCGACAACGATCTCGGAGACTACAACGAAGTCTCCATCGCGCTCTTCGTGCGAAAGCGCGGGGACCGGCGTGGACTGCCGTACCTCGGGTCGATCGTCGATATGATGCGTGGGCTCTTGCCAACGCACATCATTCACTTGCCGGTGAATCAATCGTTCACTTGCGAAGCAGGGCGACGGATTTGGGGTTTCCCGAAGACCCTCGACGAGATCGACTTCGACACGAGCGGTGACCGTGCGCGCTGCATTTGGGACAGGGACGGTCAAAACGTCTTGAAGCTGAGCGCACCCATCGGGGGAAACCGAAGCTTTCCGGAGCAAACACTCAGCACCTACAGTTACATCGACGGCGCTCTGCACGAGACGCGGTTCGCATCGAGCGCCGAGGGCCTCGGCATTCATTTGGGGGGCGCAGAGCTCGAGCTAGGCGCGCATCCCGTTGCCGATGAGCTACGAACGCTCGGTCTGCCCAAGCCTGCGCTCATGAGCATGTGGATGGGAAAGATGAAAGGGCGCTTCGATGCCGCCCAACGGTGCACTTGAGCCAAAGGAGAGGGACGCCATGGAAGTTCGCGCTGCAGTCGCCCACGAGGCCGGAAAACCCCTCACAATCGAAAAGGTTCATCTAGAAGGCCCCCGGACCGGCGAAGTCCTGATCGAGATCAAGGCGACCGGTATCTGCCACACCGATGCGTACACTCTCTCTGGTGCCGACCCGGAAGGCATTTTTCCCTCGGTGCTCGGTCACGAGGGCGCTGGTGTGGTCGTGGAAGTGGGCCCCGGCGTGCAGTCGCTCAAGCCGGGTGACCACGTGATCCCATTGTACGTTCCCGAGTGTCGAAACTGTGAATACTGCACCTCCGGGAAGACCAATCTGTGTCAAGCGGTGCGCGCGACTCAGGGACGTGGGCTGATGCCGGATGCGAGCAGCCGTTTTTCGATCGGAAACGAGACGATCTTTCACTACATGGGCACCTCTACGTTTGCCCAGTACACGGTGGTTCCGGAGATCGCGGTCGCGAAGATCCGTGAGGACGCCCCCTTCGACAAGGTTTGCTACATCGGCTGCGGCGTCACCACCGGCATCGGAGCGGTCATCAACACGGCCAAAGTAGAGGCTGGCGCCAACGTGGTGGTCTTCGGGCTCGGCGGCATCGGCCTCAACGTGGTGCAGGGCGCGCGCATGGTTGGCGCGGACAAGATCGTCGGCGTCGACATCAACCCTGCCCGCCGCGAGCTCGCGGAGAAATTCGGGATGACCCACTTCGTGAACCCCCGGGAACTTGCAGGAGACTTGGTTGCTCATCTCATCGAGCTAACCGGCGGCGGCGCGGACTATAGCTTCGAGTGCATCGGCAGGGTCGATGTGATGCGGCAGGCGCTCGAGTGCTGCCACAAGGGTTGGGGCGAGAGCGTGATCATCGGCGTGGCGGGGGCCGGTGAAGAGATTTCCACGCGACCGTTTCAGCTCGTGACGGGCCGCGTGTGGAGGGGGACCGCGTTTGGAGGAGCGCGAGGGCGCACGGACGTCCCGAAGATCGTCGACTGGTACATGGAGGGCAAGATCAACATCGATGATCTGATCACCCACAAGATGCCGCTCGAAGAGATCAACACGGCATTCGACTTGATGCACGAGGGCAAATCGATCCGAAGTGTCGTGGAGTTTTGAGATGGCTGCCGATTCCGGGATATTCGTGCATCAATTCGAGTTGGGACCTTGGGACAATTTCATCTACTTCCTGGGGGACAAGGCGACGCGGAGGTGCGCGGTCGTCGATCCGGCATGGGATGCGGAGCGCATTCTCGAAGAGGCGCGGCGGCTGGATGTCGAGATCAGCCACATTCTTTGCACTCACAGTCACTTCGATCACGTGAACCGAGTGGATGAGTTGCTCGAGGAGTGCGACGTGCCGGTGCACATGCTCGGCGAAGAGATCGATTTTTCGGGGTTTCGCTGCGAGAACCTGAAGCGCCGGAGCCCTGGCGATCGACTGCGAATCGGGGAGCAGCTCGAGATCACGATGGTGCACACGCCCGGTCACACGCCCGGCTCCACGACGTATCGGATTCGCGAGGCGATCGTGACGGGCGACACACTCTTCATTCGAGGCTGCGGCCGCTGCGACTTCGTCGGCGGAGATCCCGAGGTGATGTACCGAACCCTCAAGACCCTGATAGAGTCACTGCCTAGGGAAACCCGGATGTATCCCGGCCACAACTACGGCCCGGTGGCCGTTTCCACGCTGGACGAGGAGCTCGAGGCAAACCCATACCTCCAACACCAGACCGTCAGCGACTTCGTGGCTCACCGCATGGAAGGCAAGACCCGAGGCACGCCCCTCCCTCGACCTTGAGCGCAGACCGCTCAGCTCCCTAGTGGGTGCGCTTTGCGCGAGCGCGGCTGAGTCCGGTGCTCACGTACTGCACGGTACTGATCGTGATCGTCACGAAGGATCGCGGCGCCTAGTATCCGCAAGGCGAGCATCGGGGGCTGCCCGAGCCAGGCGTGCGTGATCGTGAGGAGGACGAAGAGGATTTGCAGGACCGTGTTCAGCTTGCTGGCTCCGGTCGGCTCACCGTGAACGGGAGCGACGTAGATCTGATAGATGATCGTCCCCGCGATGATGAAGAGATCGCGCCCGATGACGATCGCCGAGAACCAGACGGGTACCCATCCGATCCATGCCAGGCTCACGTACGCGGCAAACATCAGGAGCTTGTCCGCCGCGGGATCGAGCAAGCCTCCGAGGCGCGTTCGCCAATCGAAGCGCCTCGCCAAGTATCCGTCCAAAGCATCCGAAAATCCGGCGAGCAGAATGAGGCCGAGGGCGAGCGCGTATCGACCCTCGATGAGGCTCCAGACGATCGGCGCAACTAGGATGATGCGCACGATGCAGATCGCGTTGGGAATGTACTTGAGATTCATGCGGATATCGAACCGGCCAAGCCCTCCGGTTGACGGGGCGATGGTGGCAGACGCGGTTCATGGAGTCGACAACTCGTTTGCTCCGGCTGCCTTGGTGCGAGCTCGTGTGATAAGGACTGGGCGTGCAAACAGACACGACGTCCGAAGCGAGTGCGGTGAGCGCCTTCGGCGACGACGCGCTCGGAGCGTTCGATGCCTTAGCAATTGCTGCTCGAATTTCAGGCCGGAGAGCTCCGGGCATGCGATGCGGTCGACGCCGCAATCGCCCGAGCCGAGCGCGTGAACCCTGCGCTCAACGCCATCGTGACGCCTCTGTTCGATTCCGCTCGCGAGCAGGCGAAGAGCCCGCGCCTGGGGGTCTTCTCCGGCGTTCCGACGTTCATCAAGGACAGCGATGCGGTCGCAGGTTCCCCCTTCTTCTTCGGCTCGCGGGGACTGCCGGCAAGACCGGCGGAGAAGAGCTCGGCTTTCGTTGAGCAGTTCTTGTCGCTCGGTTTGATCAACCTGGGCAAGTCGAGCACGCCCGAGTTCGGCCTCACGGGCACCACCGAAGCGCTCGCGCACGGTCCGACGCACAATCCCTGGAAGCTGGGGTTCTCCACCGGAGGATCTTCAGGAGGCTCCGCTGCCCTGGTCGCATCGGGTGTGGTCCCGATCGCGCATGCAAACGATGGGGGCGGGTCGATTCGGCTTCCCGCGTCCTGCTGTGGGCTCGTGGGGCTGAAGCCCTCTCGCGGCCGGTTGATCGAGATCGAAGGTTCGAAGTTGCTTCCGGTGAGGCTCCTTCACCAGGGAATGCTGAGCCGCACGGTTCGAGATACTGCGGCGTTCTACCATGCGGCGGAGCGCCACTATCGAAATCCACGCCTGCCCGAGATCGGCCTGGTGACACGGCCTGGGCGGCGATTGCGCATCGGCTTCTTTTCGGAGTTTGGAGAGAACGCGCCTGCCCACCCCGACTGCGTCGCCGCGGTGAACCACGTCGCGAGGCTCTGCGAGGGGCTCGGCCACTCCGTGGAGCAGGTCCCGCCGCCCTTCGACGAGGGATTCCACGAAGATTTCTTCTTGCTCTGGGCGACCATCGCTTTCGCCGTCACTCGCTTCGGGAAGCAGCTCATTCACCCGGACTTCGACAGGGAACAGGTCGAGCCGTTTACGGAAGGCCTGGCGCAGTACTTTCTAGAGAACCGCATCGACTTCCTGGCGACTATCTATAGATTGAGGCGCTTCGCTCGCCGCTATGAATGCGGTTTCGAGGACTACGACGTTCTGATGAACCCGACCGTCGGAATGCCACCCCCGGAGCATGGGTACATTGGCCCCGATGTTCCCTTCGAGATCGCCCTGGAGCGCCTCAAGTGGTTCATTCCGTTTTCTCCGGTCCAGAACGTATCCGGAGGTCCGGCGATTTCCTTGCCTCTGGCCCAGAGCGCGCAGGGCCTGCCGATCGGCGTTCAGCTAGCGTCGTCGATGGGCACCGAACGCACCTTGCTCGAGCTCGCGATCGAGCTCGAGGCGGCGGCTCCCTGGCCGAGTCTCTAGCGTGCGACTACCTCGGCGAATATTGCGGGCTCATTCGTGATGATCGCCGTCGCGCCCATGTCGATCAGGTCTTGCATGAGCTCAGCTCCGTCGACGGTCCAGACGTTCACTTGGAGCCCGGAGTCGAGCGCGTCCTGCACGGTGTCTGCCGACACGGACAGGAAGGGATGAATCGCATCGAGGCCGAGGCGCCCTGCCGTTTCGACTTCATCGGGCCCGGTCACCAATGACAAGAAGGCGGAGTAGTAGGCGGGCTGCTCGGTCTTCACGAGCTCAGCGGCGGTCTCATCGAAGGACGAAAAGAGCGTTCGGTCTTCTGCGCCGATCGCGGCGACTTCCTCGAGGGCGAGCGGCACCAGCTGCTCGGGTCCCGTGGTATCCGTGAGGCACGGCGGTTCGTAGACCTTGAGCTCGACGTTGACCAGCGCAGCGTCGCCGGCCGCGGCATAGGCCTCGGCCAAGGTGGGAGGGTGCTCTTCCGTCGGGTTTCCGTCGCCGTCGAGCAGCCGGCATTGGCGGACTTGGTCGAAGGTCAGCTCGCTCACGCAGCCGCTGCAGTCGGTCGTACGATCGACCGTATCGTCGTGCATGATGATGAGCTTACCGTCCATCGTGATCTCGACGTCGAGCTCGATTCCATCGGCTCCTTCTCGCATCGCGGCTTCAAACGAAGAGACGGAATTCTCGGGGAACGGATGCCCCTCTCGGGTGAGGCCGGTGCCGCGGTGTCCGAGCCCGGCGGAGGGCGCGAGGAGCGCGATCGCCTCCCGTACCGCCTCGTTTGGCGTTACGCCAGCATCGGGACCCTGGTCGTCCGATGAACCGCAGGCTCCGGCCAAGACCAACAGCGCCGCACTCAATTTTCGCATGCTCTCACCTCCGCCCGAGATCCGTAGGCGAGACTATCCTAGGAATCGGGGAGCGTCTCGAACATTTCGAGGTCGGAGACATGGCCGAGCCGCAGCTCGTGCAAAAAGCGGTGCTCCAGACGCTACCGCGCCACAGACACGGGAGCCGCGCGTCGCTTTACTCATTTCTTCGAATCAGCCAGCGGAATGAACTTGAGCTTCTGGCCTCCGATGCTGGCGTCCGCCATCAATCCGGAAGTCGGAAGGATGATGATCGCCACGCCGTCGGCATACTTGGCCTTGGCCGCACCGCCCTGGTCGGCAGCGTTCGCGGTGGCCTGTGCGCTGAGCTCGAAACGGTTCTTCTTGAATCGATTGAGCGCCGTCTTGGTTTTGAACAAGATGATCTCGGCGAACTTCTGGCCGCCGATCTGCGCGCCGATCGTTCCTTCCGAGAGCTTCGCATGCCCGATGAGCTTGCCAGCTTCGTATACCTCGCCGCGTCCACCCGAGCCGCCCACGACGAATCCGCCCTTCGCGACCTCGGGAAAGATCGCGTAGCCAACGACCGATTCTCTGGTCTTCTCGAAGGTGCTGTCCCGCTCTTGGAAGCGCGCCATGGCGTCGCGAACATCGGAAGCGAGCTTCTCGTCGTCGACCTTCTCGGCGGAGGCAGGGCTCGTGCTCGCCATCATGAGCATGCCTAGGCCGAGGATTGCGCGTCTGGTGCAATGCACTCGCGAAGTCTGCGCGCCCGGCATCGAACGTCAAGTTTGCGCGCCGGCCGTTTTTCTCGAGGGACGCTGCGCTGGAATTCGGGTACGGTCGAGGCCCTTCCTGGAGGCGGTGATGAGCGAATCGAAAACCATGCCCAGCTACATTGCGGCAACGGCCGCCGCGCATCCCGACCGGAACGCGTTGGCCGAGATGGGACCCGATGGGCGCTGGGTCTTCACGACTTGGGGGGAATACTGGCAAGCCGTGCGTGACTTGGGGAAGGGCCTGATCGCCCTTGGTCTCGAGCCCGGCGATGGAGTGGCCCTGATCGGCAACAATCGCCCTGACTGGGTGATCTCCCAGATGGGCATCGGCGCGGCCGGCGCGGTCCCCGCACCGATCTACGTGACCAATACGGTCGAGCAGGTCGCGTACATCGTGAGAAACTGCCGCGCCAAGATCGCAATCTGCGACGACGAGGCTCAGCTCCAGAAGTACCTCACGGCGCTCGACAGAGGATTGATCGAGCTGGAGCAGATCATCACGATGGACGCTATCGAGAGCGAGCGCGAGATGGTGCTCTCGCTGAGCGAGGTCATCGCGCGCGGCCGCGCGGAACCGGACGGCGAGGTGGAGCGGCGAATGGCCGAGGCCAAACCCGACGATGTCGCGCTTCTCATCTATACCTCGGGCACGACGGGGGTCCCCAAGGGCGCGATGTGCACGCACCGCGGCGTCGAGGCGATGGCTGGCTCGTTCATGACGAAGTATCCGGAGCTCTTCGAGTTCGACCCTCTTCGCTACGTGAGCTACCTGCCGCTTTGCCACGTCGCCGACCAGATCTTCACGAACTTCATCGGAGTGCGCGTCGCCAGTGAAACGTTTTTCTGCGCTGACCTCGGCAAAATCAAGGACCACCTGGTCGCAGCGCGCCCGCATTTCTTCTTTGCCGTCCCGCGCGTCTGGGAGAAATTCGAAGCCGCACTCGGCGCCAGTCTTCTTTCCGCGACCGGGGCGAAAGCAAGGCTCACCGACTGGGCTCGGCGGGTAGAGCTGCAAAGTGCCAAGCGCTCGATGGCGACCGGCCGAAACGTCGACAGCTGGCGCCGTCGACTGGCCAACAAGCTCGTCATTTCCAAGATCAAGAGCGCGATCGGTCTCGACGAGCTCTACGCGGCTGGCTCGGGTGCGGCACCTGCGGCCCGATCGACGCTCGAGTTCTTCGCGTCGATCGGCATCATCATTCACGAAGGTTTTGGAATGACGGAGACCACGGGCATGGCCACGGCGCAGCCGTTTGGAGCACCTCGCTTCGGCACCGTGGGCCAGGCGCTCCCTGGCGTCGAGATTCGGATCGCAGACGATGGAGAGATCATGCTGCGGGGGCCCAACATGGTGCCCGGATACCTCTACATGCCGGAGGAGACCGCCGCTCTCCACGCAGACGACGGCTGGATGCACACGGGTGACCTCGGGGCGCTCGACGACGAAGGATTTCTCAGCATCACCGGTCGCAAGAAGGACCTGTTGATTACGGCGGGAGGCAAGAACGTCGCCCCCGCGGAGATGGAGAACCACTTGCAGGGTATTCCCGGGGTTGGCCAGGCCATCGTGGTCGGCGACAGGCGACCTTACCTCGCGGCGATCCTCGCGCTCGAGGAAGCGGCGGTTCCCGACCTCTGCAGGGCCGCCGGCGTGCCTGAAGCGCCATTGGCGGATGTCGCGACGAATGAACGGGTTCGCGCCTTCCTCGCAGATCGGGTGGAATCAGAATGCAACTGCAAGGTCGCGCGCTATCAAACGATCAAGAAATTCGAAGTGCTTCCGCACATGTTGAGCATCGATGGCGGCGAGCTCACGCCGACCATGAAGATCAAGCGCAACGTCATCAACGAGAAGTATCGGGCCCTGATCGAGGGCATGTATGCGTCAGATGCCGGTGCCCCGCCCTCCAATCCACGGTCGGGTAGCCAGGCTCGCCGATGATTGGATTGCCCCTTTCTTTTCGCCGGCTAAGTGGGTAGAAAGTCCCCTCATGCAGAAATCGGGATTCATTTTCGGAGCCTTACTCGCTCTCTCCCTCGCAATCGTCGGACCCGCGATCGCCGATGATCCGGAATTCATCATGGAGGTTGGAACGGTTGCGCCGAAGGGCAGCCCCTGGGCGGAGCAGCTTCAGCGGTACAAGGCCGAAGCGCAGGAGAAGACGGGAGGGCGCCTGAAAGTGAAGCTTCGGCTCGGTCGCGGCAACGAGCGCTCCTTGGCGCGCCGCGTTCAAATGGGGACCATGCAAGCTTTCGCCGGATCGGTCGGGGGAATGAGCTCGATCGTGCGTGAGGTGAACGTGATCGAGGCGCCGTACGTGTTCCAGAGCTTTGCGGCCGCGGACAAGGCCCTCGATGATCCAGAGGTCACCGCGCAAGTGAAGAGGGTCCTCGAGAAGCGCGGTCTGGTCTTTGGGATCTGGGCCGAGAACGGATACCGTTCGTACTTCAGCAGACAGAAGATCCGAAAACCCGACGACATGAAGGGCCTTCGATTTCGGTCCCAGGAATCGATGGTCCACGTCGCAACCTACGAAGCGTTCGGCGCGACACCCGTTCCAATCGACAACGGCAACACGCTCATGAGCGTGCAGACCGGTGTTGTCGATGGCTTCGACAACACACCTCTCTTCGCCATGGCCGGGAGCTGGTACCAAGGCCTCGGGGAAGGAGAACGGAACATCTTTCTCAGCCGTCACTGCTACCAGCCGGCGATCCTCGTGTACTCTAAGAAGTGGTTCGATTCGCTTCCGAAAGACATTCAGGAGGTCATCACGACCATGCCCCACGACCTGACCATCTGGGGCCGAAATCAAGTTCGAAAGATCGAGCCCGTGTTGCTCAAGAACCTCGAGCGCTACGGTTACGACATTTACGATCCGTCGGAGAAGGAGCTCGAGGCATTCAAGGCGAAGCAGAAAGGCGTACCCGACAAAGTTGCCAAGGAGATGGGGCCCGAAGGGGTTGCGCTCTTGAAGGCGATTCGCAAGACTTTCTGAGCGGGTTGCTCGACTTCAATCCGTGACGGAGGCGACGTTCGCGACGGCGTCTCCTCGGTGGACGATCGGCGAGGTCACGTGGCCGATGATCACGCCGGCACTTTTCGCTTTCACGGGCATCTGTTTTCTTCCGAGCGCTCCAAAGACGATGGCGATGGTGTCCCCCTCACTCACTTCCGCTCCAAGCGAGACCATCATTTCGCAGAATCCGGTGCGTTGTGCGCGAACCCAGGAGCTGGAACGGGAAATGCGCGGTGCCGGAGCGGCGGATTCGCTCGAGAAATCGACCATGCCGAGCGCTTGCATCACGCGGAGAACTCCGCGAACGCCTGTCTCGATGGCCGTCGCGTCAAACCGGTTCGCTTCGCCGGCCTCGTAGAGCAGAACGGTCTTTCCGAGCTCCGTCGCCGCGCCCCTGAGCGAGCCATCGCGTACGCGCGCGTGCATGAGTATCGGTGGGGCAAACGCGCGAGCGAGGCGGAGCGTCTCGGGGTCTTCCACGTCGCAGCGCAGCTGGGGAAGATTCGCTCTCCCGCCGGAGCCGGTGTGCACATCGATGCCCACGGAGGATCGCGCGACGATTTCCGTCATGAATAGGTGCGCAAGCTGGGATGCCGAGGAGCCGCGCTTCGAGCCGGGAAAGCAGCGATTGAGGTCCCGCCGGTCTGGCAGGTACCGCGACTCTTGCAGCACACCAAGAACGTTGATCACCGGCACGGCCAGAACGGTGCCCGAAAGCTTCGCGGGATCGATACGATCGAGCACGTGCCGGATGATCGGCACGCCGTTGAGCTCGTCTCCGTGAATCGCGCCGCTGATCCAGATGACGGGACCTGGCGTGCTCCCGTGCAGAACGCCGACGGGCAGCGACAACCACATGCCGGTCGGAAGCCGCGCGATTTGAAGCTCGACCTGGGAAAGCTTACCCGCCGGAGCGATGACCCCGTTGATCTCGAAGGGAGGCCTTGGTCTAGCCTTGGATCCGGTCCTTGGTCTTCCCGAACTTGGCATTTTTCTCCAGGTACTCGATGATGAGGCCGGCGACGTCTTTACCGCTGGACGTTTCGATGCCCTCGAGGCCCGGTGACGAGTTCACTTCCATGACGACCGGGCCGTGGTTGGAGCGGAGCATGTCCACACCGGCGACCCTCAGGCCGAGCTTCGTGGCCGAGCGCACCGCGGTGCTCCTTTCCTCTGGTGTGAGCTTCACCGTCCTTGCGGTGCCACCTCGGTGGAGGTTGGACCGGAACTCGCCCGCAGGCCCCTGTCGCTTCATCGATGCGACGACTTTGTCGCCCACGACGAATGCGCGGATGTCCGCCCCGCCGGCCTCTTTGATGAACTCTTGAACCAGGATGTTGGCGTCGAGCTGAATGAACGCTGCCATGACCGACTCGGCGGCCTTGTCGGTTTCTGCGAGGACGACGCCCATCCCTTGCGTGCCTTCCAGCAGCTTGATGATGACCGGCGCACCGCCCACCATGTGGATCAAGCCTTCGATGTCCTTGGTCGATCGTGCGAATCCGGTTACGGGCAAGCCGATGCCCTCGCGGGCGAGCAATTGAAGCGCGCGCAGCTTGTCGCGCGACCGGGAGATCGCCTGCGAGCTGTTGAGAGAGTAGGTGCGCATCATCTCGAACTGTCGCACGACGGCAGTTCCGTAGAACGTATGGGAAGCGCCAATCCGAGGGATGACCGCGTCGAACTCCAGCGCGTGTCCCGATAGCAAGACTTGGGGACGGTGCGATGTGATGTTCATGTAGCACCGCGTGTAGTCGACGACCTTGACCTCGTGTCCGCGCTCGGCAGCTGCCTCTTTCAAGCGCTTGGTGGAATACAGCCTGCTGTTCCTGGACAAGATCCCGATTCTCATGACGAACCCTTTTTCTTTCGCTTCTTGTGCCTTTTCGGAACGAGGTCTCGAAACAAATACGATCGATTTGGATCGACCACAAACCGTCCTCGAATCGCCTCGCGTCCTAGCAACATTCGAAACCCCATTTCGTCGCGCGACGTGAGAGTCAGCTCGATGGGCCAGGTCTCGTCACCCAGGAGCATCGGGGTTCGGATGATGGGTCGGAGCTCGCTGTGACCGCTGCTGCTCCTCACGTGGCGATATTCGTGCAGCCGTACCTTGCATTGAACGATGGTCACCGAGTCACGTTGAATCGGATGGACCTTGAAATGAACCCAGGGGTGCTTGCCTTCGCCGGTTACGTGGATGTCGAAGGCGTGTAGCGACGAGCTGCGGGCGCCGGTGTCGATCTTTGCCTTGATCCGTCCAATACCTAGCTCCGACAAGGCAAGCCATTCGCGCCAGCCAATGGTGGCGCGCTCTTGCGATCGAGCTCGAGTTCGGCCATCGGTCCCTTTGCTTTCACTCATTGGCCCCGGCCCTTGAGCGTCGTTGCATCATCCCGCCGATTCCGGATGCTCCACGCGCTCGAAGCGGAGCCGAACGATTCGGTGCCGAAGCACCTGCAACACGGTGGCTTGGTAGTCCCCGATCTGAAGAGTGTCGCCGCGCTTGGGCATTCGCGCCAGATAGGAGATGAAGTAACCGGCGATCGTATCGGCCTCGTCTTCGTCGAGCGGGACCCCGAGAAAATCCGAAGCTTCCGGTAGCGGCACGTTCCCTGCCAGCTCATACACGCCCGGGGACACCTCCACCATCTCGCTGCTTTCCTCATCGAACTCGTCGTGGATTGGACCCACGATTTCTTCGAGCGCGTCCTCCAGGAAGGACAGTCCGATGATGGTCCCATGCTCATCGACGACCGCGGCGGCGTGGGTCTGCGAGCGTTGGAGCTCGACGATGAAGCGCGATAGTGGCTGCGTATCGGGAACGGTAGGCATCTGTAGCGCCTGCGCCTCGAGGCTCAGCTCCTTTCCCTGAAGCAAGGTCGCTAGAACCGTCCTCGCATGCACGACTCCCAGGATGTGATCGAGATCGGGGTCGCCCAAGGGGTAGCGCGAGTGACCTGTCTCTCGGAGGATTCGGAGGTTCTCCTCCATGGTGTTGGAAGTGGACAAGAACGCAACGTCGACCCGGGGCAACATGATGTGCCGCACCTCCAGGCGCATCAGCGCCAGCACGTTGTCGCCAATCGAGCGCTGCCTTGCAGTGATGTGTCCGGCGCGCGCCGATGACGCGAGGATGGCGCGCAGCTCTTCGACGCTCGCCGACGCCTCGTGCTCGTCTGCCGTCGACATCCCGGTGAGGCGAATCAGGCCATTGGAAAGCGCGTTGATGAAGGCGATGAGCGGTCGAAGCGCGGTCGCAAACGCGTAGAGAGGGTACGCGACGAAGAGCGAAATCGACTCGGCCCTTTGAATCGCCCAGACCTTTGGAGCTTGCTCGCCTACGGTCATGTGCAGAATCGTGATGATCGTCAGCGCGATGGCGACCGCGATCCAGTGCGTCGTGGGGCCGTCCTGAATCTGCCAACCCATCGATCCCGCCAGCTCGATCAGCAGGCGGGCAACCGCGGGCTCTGCCAGCCAGCCCAGCACGAGGCTAGCTATGGTGATGCCGAGCTGACACGCCGAGAGATACGAGATCCAGGCGTTCCAGCATTCGTTGAACGATCGCTGCGCGGCGATCGCCGCTTCGCACGAGCGCATCGATCCGCATCGGTCGGACTTTGACGAGGCCAAATTCAGCCGCAACGAAAAAACCATTCAGGAGGACGAAGATGGCGGTGGCCAGGAGCTTCCAAGGGACGGTGGGGTCTTGCACGCCGAGCGAGCCTAGCACCAAATCGCTGGACCCACGGCCAAGAAAGGCCCCGCCTTTTACGAGGCGGCAAGGATGCTCGAGACCCAGCAGCGAGCCCGAGAAAGGTGAAGAAGCCGACGATGTCGGTGACGGCGGTGATGTCGATGTTCAATCACGCCGCGCGACTTCGGGCGCCGCTCGTCTATTCGCGGCAATGGGCGTCTTCCATGTTCGGGAAACGCCCTTGCCTGCAAGCGCTACTTCGCTGCGTTTCGTCGGGGACGGATGGGCCCCCAATCGTCGTCGTCAGCGTCACCGTCGTCGGTGTACTTCTCCTCGTCCTCCGAGCTGGACGCGTCGAGATCTTCGTCGGTCGAGCCCCAGGAATCGGGGCTCCAGTCGAGCTCCGCTGCTTCAAACGCGGCCTCGGATTCGGGATCTGCCCACGGATCTTCCGCGAACCAATCCATCTCGCTTCCACGGTTCCGAGTCTTGCCACCCTTCGTTCTTTGCGTTCGCATCGGCATGATCGTTCTCGCTTTCCCGGGGGGAACATCCCCTAACTGGGCGGGGAGCACGTTTCGTGCCATTGGGGCCCTCATCGCCAGCCGAGCCGTCAAACGCCTCGACCGACCGGCAGGATTCGCGCCGGGAGCCGGCCGGTGCAGAAGCTGCACGGGGCACGGCCGCTTCGAATGCAGAACTTGCACTCTGACGCGCTGCGCAGATGACCTCGCGGGCTCCTACAGCGGTTCAAGTCGGCGGAGCGATTCGGCACGAGGTTTGCTTTGGAGCGAAGCTACGGAGGATTCCAAGATGGTGGATGATGGCGATCTGGTCACACCCGAAGTGCTGCGGAAGATTCGTTCCGAAAACCAGGCGCTCCTTCGGGCTTCGCAGAGCATGCAGGCCAGCATCGAAACCGGACGTTTCGACGAGGCGGCCCCGATCGCTGCCGCACTCGGGGAGGTTCTACGAAACCACGTCCTTCTCGTGAATGGGGTCCTCGACGTGCTTACGCCGGATGACATCACGCCAAGCCGAGAACGGAGGTGACTCCGGCTCGGCTTCAGATCTCATCGGCGGGGGAGCGAAACTTGGTGATTCCCCACTCTTGTAAACGATAGTGAATCGTCCGCTTGCTCACCCCGAGTATGGCCGCGGCCTTCGTCGGTGACCCGCCAACCGATTCGAGCGTTTTCATGATCGTGTATCGCTCGACCTCCGCGAGAGTGACCCCGGGAACGAGCAAGCTCAATGGCTCGGACTCGCTTCGCGACGGCTCGATGGGCAGATCCTCCATTCCCACCAGCTCGTCCTGGCAGAGCACGACTGCTTGTTCGATCGCGTGCTGAAGCTCGCGCACGTTTCCCGGCCACGGGTACGCGAGTAGCGCCTCTCTGGCCTCGGGCGTGAAGCCACGCACCTCCTTCCCGTTCTCCTCGGCGTACAAGCGAAGGAAATGGTCAGCCAAGAGCGGGACGTCGCTCGGCCGCGCGCGAAGGGGAGGGACTTCCAGCACGACCACCTTCAGTCTGAAGTAGAGATCTTCACGGAACTTCCCGTCCTCCACCAGCGCCCTCAAGTCCTGATTGGTCGCTGCGACCACACGCACATTGACGCTCACGGTCTCGTTTCCGCCCACCCGCTCGAGCTCCCGCTCCTGCAGAAAGCGCAGCAGCTTCACCTGAACCGAGAGCGGCATCTCGCTGAGCTCATCGAGGAAGAGAGTGCCTCCGTCAGCCTGCTCGAAGCGCCCCTTGCGACGCGTGACCGCCCCGGTGAATGCTCCTTTCTCGTGGCCGAACAGCTCCGACTCGAGCACGCTCTCTGCTAGCGCTGCACAGTTGAGACGAACGAGCGGCCCCTCGCTGCGCTGCGAGTGCTCGTGAAGCGCCTTGGCGATCAGTTCCTTCCCGGTGCCAGTTTCGCCCTGGATGAGGACCGTCGAGCGGCTCTTGGCGGCTTGGAGCATCCGGTTGAACAAGCGCTGGATCGCGGGATGAGCACCGACGATGTGGTCCACGCGGGTCGTCGGAAGGCTGGCCGCGGCCTGCTCCCGCGCATCCATGGCCTCCCGGGCCTGAAGGGGTTTGTCGAGCGAGCGCTCGACCACGAGTCCCAGAGCGTCGGGTCTCACCGGTCGAGTCAGGCATCGATCGGCGCCGCAGCGCATGGCCTTCACGACCGTGTCCGTCGAGCCGGATTCGCCTATCGCGATCAACGAGGCAAAAGGAACCAGGGCTCGGGCTCTTCGCAAGAGCTCGAAGCCGTCCATTCCTTCCAATTCCAGCCCGACCATGACCACGTCCGGCATCGAGCGCTCGACCAGCTCCAGCGCCTCGGCGCCGCCGGGTGCGGTGTCCACGATGTGGCCCATCGCGGTGAGCTCGGCCTCCAGCTCCGACTGCAGCCTGGCATTGCTCTCCACGACCAGGATCCGACCGGTGTGCTCGGGGCCCATCGACCAAGGATGGCTTGACGGGAGCGCGGCGTCCATGGTTTAGCAGAGCGGGAATATTACGTGCGTCTGCAAGATGCCGATGTCAGATTCCGCCCTGGTCCCATGAGCCGAAACGTACTCAGAAGTGAAGGAAGCACGCCGCCGAGTCAAACCCTCAGGGCCCGGCAGATGCTCGGCAAGTACCGGATTCAACGTCGAATCGGAGCGGGTGGCTTCGCGACGGTCTATGCCGCCTATGACACGATCGAGGGAATCCCGGTCGCCCTCAAAGTTCCCCACGTGGACCAGCTCGAGAAGGACTCGCTCAAAGCCATCCATCGCGAGGTGCGGCTCACGGCGCGCCTGGAACACGAGAACATTCTCCCGCTCCGCAACGCAATGATGATCGACGGCCACCTCGTCATCGCAACGCCCCTGGGGGAGCACACGCTCACCGACCGGCTGCACTATCGACTCGGTCCAAAGACCGCGCTGTCGTACGCCGAACAACTGATCGACGCGCTCGCATACGCCCACGAAATGCGAGTCATTCATTGCGACATCAAGCCCGACAACGTGATCATCTTTCCTGACGGGCAGGTGCGATTGGCAGACTTCGGGATTGCAAAGGTCGCGCTCAGGACTCGTACGATCATGGGTTCGGGGCAGGGCACCGTCGGCTACATCGCGCCCGAGCAGGCCATGGGAAAGCCGTCCTTTCGCTCGGACGTGTTTTCGATGGGTTTGCTGGTCTACCGAATGTTCGCCGGCGAGCTTCCGACGTGGCCGTTTGATTGGCCGTTGCCGGGCGCAGACCGACTTCGCCGAACGGTGAGCCGCGATTTCATAAGGTTCCTTCGCCGCTCGATCGAAGTTCGGGAACGCAAGCGGTTTCGTGACGGTGTTCAGATGCAGAAAGCGTTCCACCAGGTCGCCCCGACGGCACTTCGCGATTCCACACGCAGCCGGCGGGCGACTTCGTGATCGAGACTCGCATCTTCACGGGTGTCGAGGTCGCGAATGGCGTGCGCTTCGATCTTGGCGGCTGCGAGGCCGTGTTGGTCAGTGTGATGAAGCCCGGCCGAGAAGGACCCAACGAGGATGCGGCGGCGCTGATTTCACTTGGCAAAGATGCAGGCGTCGCAGTCGTATCCGATGGTGCGGGCGGCCATCCGGGAGGCGCGGTGGCGGCCTCGATTGCCGTGCATGCGGTCTGCGAAGCGGTTTCACGGCTCGGGGACGACTTGGAGCATCTCCGTGGCGCCATCATCAACGGCTTCGAAACGGCGGATGGCGAGATCTCGGCGCTCGGGACGGGGTCGGCTGCTACCCTTGCCGTGGTCGAGGTTCAAGGCACCAAGATGCGCGCGTACCACGCCGGCGATTCGATGGTCCTCGTGACCGGACAGCGCGGGCGGATCAAGTGGCAGACCATTCCGCATTCTCCCGTCGGTTACGCGGTGGAGGCGGGCTTGTTGGATCGCGGTGATGCGCTTCATCACGAAGACCTGCACTTGGTCTCGAACTTGTTGGGTACTCAAAACATGCGGATCGAGCTCGGCGCGACGCTCGATCTCGCGCCGCGCGATACGGTCGTATTGGCCAGTGACGGGCTCAGTGACAACCTTCACCTGGACGAAATCGTCGAGCGAGTCCGCAAGGGGCCTTTGCAGCGCGCCGCGAACGAGCTCGCGGCACTTGGAAAGGAGCGCATGGAGGCGCCGGGGAAAGGGGCTCCCTCAAAGCCCGATGACCTCACGTTCATCGCCTTGAGATGCCGCCCGGGCTCGACAGCAAAGAAGAGTTGATCCGCGACTCCTCGCGCGTGTTACGCGAAGCGGTGTCGCGCAGCAGTTGATGGTATGGTTGCCGCCATGCTCGCTCGACTTGGTGAACTGTTCAGCCGCTGGGCCGAACGCTGGGTTCCCGACCCCTTCGTGCTCGCGCTCGGATTGACCTCGATCACTCTGCTCGCTGGTTTCGCGCTCACCGGATCGGCCGGGACGGTCTTTCAAGGCTGGTACGACGGTTTCTCGAGCACGGCGCTGCTCGCGTTTGCCTTGCAGATGTGCCTGATCCTGGTGACCGGCCAGGCCCTGGCTTCCAGCCCGCCGGTGCAGCGCCTGGTCCGTGCGCTTGCGCGCTGGCCGAAGCGAACGCCCGCCGCAGCCGGCCTGGTGGCCATCATCGCCTGCCTGACGGGCCTCATCCAATGGGGGCTCGGCGCGGTGGTGGCAGCCTTCGTCGTTCGCGAAATCGCGAACAGCGCTGCGGAGGATGGCCGCCCGATGGACGTTCCGGTGCTCGGAGCGGCGGCGTATACGGGCCTCGCGGTCTGGCATGGAGGGCTGAGCGGCTCAGCTCCCTTGAAGGCGGCGGAGTCGGCGCAGTTCACGCAGGGCATGACGCAGGCGATCCCGGTGAGCGAAACACTGTTCTCGTCGTTGAACTTCGTCGTGAGCGGTGGGCTCGTCGTCTTGCTGCCGCTCACCTGCATGGCCCTTGCACCCAAACACGCGCTCGTTCCCGAGCCGGCTTCCCGCCCAGTGGCCGACGCCGCGCGAAGCAAGCGTTCGCTCCCGGGTTTTCTCGTCGGTGCCGGGGCGGCGGCCCTCGTCGTCTATGCATGGGCTTGCAGTCAGCTCGCGTTCGATCTCAACTCCGTCAATCTCTTCTTCCTCGCGTTGGCCTTGGCTGCGCATGGCTCGGTCCGGAGCTTTCTCGATTCGGTATCCGAAGCGGCTCGCGGGGCCGGAGCCATCATCGTTCAGTTTCCTCTCTACTTCGGGATCCTCGGCGTCATGCAAGCGAGCGGCATGATAGAGAAGCTCTCTTCGGCGATGGCTTCGCTTGCCTCGGCCGCGACGTTTCCGGCAATCACCTTCCTGAGCGCCGGCTTCGTGAATTTCTTCGTGCCCTCCGGCGGCGGTCAGTGGGCGCTCCAGAGCGACGTTCTCTTGACGAGCGCTGCGGCCCTCGGTTTGGACTCCGCGCCGACGGTGATGGCGTTTGCCTACGGTGACGAGTGGACCAATCTCTTGCAGCCGTTCTGGGCGCTTCCGCTCCTTGCGATCACCGGCCTCAAAGCGCGTCAGATTGCCGGCTACACTGCCATCCTGGCGATCGCCATGGGACTCTACGTCGGCGCCGTCCTGTTGCTTCTCGGCTAGAGCCCTGGTGCCACGGTGTAAGCGGCTTCGGTGTTCTCGGCGATCTCGTGGAGAGTCACGCCGTCTGCCAGCTCGACCAGCACGATCGCGCCGTCGCCCATCTTGTCGATTTCGAAGACTCCGAGATCGGTGATCAGCAAATCAACCACCCGGGTGCCGGTCAGGGGGAGAGTGCACTCCTTCAGCAACTTGGGCTTTCCCTTGGCAGTGTGTTCCATCACCACGACCACGCGCTTCACTCCGGCGACCAGATCCATGGCCCCGCCCATGCCCTTGACCATCTTTCCCGGGATCATCCAGTTGGCGAGATCCCCGTTCTCGGCCACCTGCATCGCGCCCAGAATCGAGAGGTCGATGTGGCCGCCGCGGATCATCGCGAAGGAATCGGCGCTCGAGAAGAAGCTCGTGGTCGGAAGCTCGGTCACGGTCTGCTTCCCAGCGTTGATCAGATCGGCGTCCTCTTCGCCCTCGTAGGGGAAAGGTCCCATGCCGAGCATGCCGTTTTCGCTCTGAAGTTGAACGCTCATCCCTTCGGGGATGTAGTTCGAGACGAGCGTCGGAATCCCTATCCCGAGGTTCACGTAGAATCCGTCACGAAGCTCTTTCGCAGCGCGTGCAGCCATTTGGTCGCGTGTCCAGGCCATCGTCTTCTCCTCAGGGGCGTGGACGCGTCGTCCGTTGCTCGATGTGCTTCGAGGGGTTTGCGAAGTGAATGATCCGGTCGACATAGATGCCCGGGGTCATGATCTGATCTGGATCGAGCTCGCCGGGCTCGACGAGATGCTCCACCTCGGCGACGGTGACTCTCGCCGCGGTCGCCATCATCGGATTGAAATTCCGGGCCGTCTTTCGATAGATGAGATTGCCCTCCGTATCACCTTTCCAGGCGTGAACGATTGCGACGTCGGCGAAGAGTCCGCGTTCCATCACGTACTGATGGCCGTCGAACTCGCGAACCTCTTTGCCCTCCGCGACCATCGTTCCCACGCCCGTCTTGGTGTAGAAGGCCGGGATGCCCGCGCCACCGGCCCGAATTCGTTCGGCCAGCGTGCCCTGGGGGTTGAACTCCACGGTGAGATCTCCATCGAGAAACTGCTTTGCGAAGAGCTTGTTCTCACCGACGTACGACGAGACCATTTTCTTGATCTGACGCGTCTCGAGCATCACACCAAGACCGATTCCGTCGACGCCGGCGTTGTTGGAGATGACCGTGAGGTCCTTGACGCCGGACTTCGCGACCGCTTCGATCAATGATTCGGGAATTCCGCAGAGCCCGAAGCCGCCAGACATCAGCGTCATGCCGTCGCTCAGCAATCCGTCGAGGGCTGCCGACGCATCAGGAAATACCTTCGTGGCCATGGATCGTCTTTACCTCCCGCTCTCTCGGCTGACAAACCCCGGCTTCAGTTGAATCCGAGCATTTTCCGGGCCTCGGCGGGCGATGCCACCTCGCGGCCCGCGTTGCGCGCACACTGCGCGAGCGCCTCGATGAGTTGGCCGTTTCCGGTCGTCTTGTCACCGTTGGGCAGATAGAACGTGTCTTCGACACCCGTCCTAAGCATGCCGCCCAGATCGGCTGCGCGCTGATGGGTTTCCCAGATCTCTTCGCGTCCGATGAGCGTGGCTTGCCAATGCGCGTCCCCGCTCTTGTACTTCATCAGAAGCTCCAGAAGCTCGGGGTCGCAGGGCATCCCGGAGGCGACGCCCATCACGAAGTTGTAGTGCATCTCCTTGGCCATCCCGGCCCGGAGGTAGAGTCCAACCGAGCGGACGATGCCTACGTCGAAACACTCCATCTCGGCGGTGGTATGCGTTTCCGCCATCGCCTCGAGCATCTTCTGCACCTTCTCCACACTGTTGAGAAAAACCATGGGGGGCCAGGCCCAGGTGTTGTCACTCTTCAACTTGAGGTAGTTGAGGCTCCCCGCATTGCACGCCGCGATCTCAGGCTTGATGCGGCGTAGACAGGCGATCGGACCCGAGACGTCGTCGTCCATCACTCCGGTCGTTTGATTGATGATGATGCCGGGGCAGGCTTCGCGAATCGCGTCGCTGGCCGCCGCTGCGACCTCAGGATCCCAGGACGGGAAATGCCCGAGGCCGGGTTCCTGGCGGCGGAAATGGATGTGCACGATCGAGGCGCCGGCGTTGTACGCGTCGCGGGCCGACGCCGCCATTTCGTCTGGGGTGACGGGCACCGGGTGCTGTTTCGGGTTCGTCAGCACGCCGTTTAGCGCGCAGGTGATGATCGCCTTGTCCATCTGCGTCCTCCAGATTCGAGAGCCTGGGGGGGTTCTAGGCTAGGTTAACGTAAACGTCAATCACTGCGTTCATGCGTAAATCGTCTATTGATGTGGCAAGCGGCCGGGGCTATGGTTCGTCTCAGTGGCCGTGCCTTCGAAAACCAGCTCCCGGAACGAGAGAACGAAGGCGTTCGTCGAGGCGCACGGGGATCGTGAGGCGCCGGTCTTCTTCTCGATTGCCGATCTGGCGGACGAGTTTGGCATCACGCACCGAGCGATTCGATTCTACGAGTCCAAGGGCCTGCTCGCGCCCCGGCGTCTGAACGGGGCTCGAATTTACTCGCGCCGTGATCGCGCACGGCTTCACATCATCGTCCGCGCCAAGTCACTCGGGTACAGCCTGGAGGAGACTAAGGACTACCTCGACCTCTACGGGCAGCAGGGCGAAGGCCGCATCAAGCAACTCGAGATATCGGCTGCGCGCAGCTCCCAGATGATTGACGAGCTCGAAGAAAAGAAACGCCAGATCGACGAGAAGATCGAAGAGCTGAAGCTGATCAACGAAGTCTGCCGCAAGAAGATCGCCGAGAAGAAAGCTCGCTGAGCTTCAGAACCAACCCGGTTCGGCCTTCAGATACGAATCCTCGTTGCTCCGGCAGAGGGTTGCCAGCTGGGGGATGCGCGCGACCTCGGTGCGGATCCAGTACTTGGTCGCCGCGTCGGTCGCGTTCTTGCGTGCTTCGGAGACCCGAGCGCTACGTGAAACGGCCGCCATCTTCAGCCACTGCCATCCGATGACGAGCGTGGCGAACATGTCGAGGTAGTCCCAGCTATGACCGAGCATGCCTTCTGCATCGCCTGCCATACCACGCTGACCGAGCTCCATGGTGGTGCTTCCGACGGTCGCGACCGCCTCCTCGAGCGCGGAGCAGAGATCCGAATCGCAGCCGGCCTCTCGCGCTCTCGCAATGGTGCTTGCGATCTCTTCGGCCAGGGCGCGTAGTGGAGCGCCGCCTTTCGCCATCACCTTGCGACCGAGCAGGTCCATGCTCTGAATTCCGTTCGTTCCCTCGTGGATCGTGTTGAGCTTTTGATCGCGCATGTACGATTCGGGCAGGTACTCGCTGGTGTAGCCGTAGCCACCGAGCACTTGGATGGCCAGGGCGTTGGCCTGAAAGCCCCACTCGGCTGGGAAGGTCTTGGCGACTGGCGTGAGTAGATCGAGCAGAAGTTGGGCGCGCTCGCCTTCCTCGGTCGACCGAGCATGCTCGGCGACGTCGGCATAGTACGAAACCGTCGCAAGCAGGGCGAGGCTTCCTTCGACGATTGCCTTCTGTCGAAGCAACATGCGCCGGACGTCCGCGTGCTGGATGATCGAGACCGGCTCACCGCCACGTTGGTCGAAGGCTCTTCCTTGCTTCCGATCGAGCGCGTAGAGGCGTGACTCGTGATAGGCGACCGAAGCCGTGGCAAAGCCGTTGACGCCGACCATGATGCGGGCCTCGTTCATCATTTGGAACATGAACCGAAGGCCCTGATTGGGCTCGCCGACGAGCCAACCCCGGCAATCGCCCTCGTCACCAAATTCGAGAGCCAGGCTCGGTAGGCCTCGCCATCCGATCTTGTGGATCATGCCGGCCACGGTCACGTCGTTCGAGACCAGGCTTCCGTTCTCTTCGCGAAGCTTTGGGATCGCGAAGAGCGAGATGCCCTTCGTTCCCTCCGGAGCGCCGTCGATCCGGGCGAGCGTGAGGTTGACGACGTTGTCGGTAATGCCGTGGTCTGCGCCCGAGATGAAGATCTTGCTTCCCTTGATCAAGTAGTAACCGTCCTCGGTGGGCCTCGCAGTCGTCGTGATATCGCCGAGGCTGCTGCCGGCCTGCGGCTCGGTGAGCGCCATCGTCCCGGTCCATTCGCCGCTGTACATTCGGGCCATGAATCGCTCCTTGAGCTCGTCACTTCCGAACGCTTCGATCAAATGCCCCGCGCCCACCGTGAGACCGATGAAACCGTATGCGGAGAGGTTGGCGGCCATCAGATAGGCGCTCGCCATCGTGTGAATGAGCATGGGCATTTGCTGCCCGCCCACCGATTCCGGCCGCGTTGCCGTGAGGGTGCCCAGCTCGACCATCTGCTCGTACAGCTTGGGCAACGCAGGATGGGTGTGAATTCGCCCATCCCTGAACTGCGGAGGCTCTTCGTCCATCGGCTTGTAGCTGGGCAGCAGGTCCTGGCGCGCGAAACGCCGGACGCTGTCGATGTAGAGGTCGAATGTCTCTTTCGAGTGCTGCGCGTAAGCGCCGAGCTCACAAAGCGACTCGGCGTCTAGAACGGAGTACAGGAGAAAATCGACGAGACCGTCGTCGATCAAGGGGTTGCTCTGCGTTGCCATGGTCTGGACGTTCCTCGCTCGGGCCGAAACCTAGCACCGGATTCGGTGACTTCCCGCGTGAAATGTGCCGAGGCATGCGGTATCAACGCCGTCTATGGATTTCGAGCATTCAGAACGGGCGAAAAACGTGATGGCGCAGGCGGAGCGATTCGTGCGCGAGCGCGTCGTGCCAAACGAGCAGACGTATCTCGATCAACTCGTCGGCACGGACGATTGGCGCCAATGGAGGATCCCTCCGATCCTCGAAGAGCTCAAGGCAGAAGCCAAGGAGCTCGGGCTCTGGAATCTGTTCCTGCCGGACGAGCAGTATGGGGCGGGTTTGGACAATCGCGACTATGCGCCGGTTGCCGAGATCACGGGCCGGAGCTTCTTGGCGCCCGAAGTCTTCAACTGCAGCGCTCCCGACACCGGCAACGCCGAAGTCCTCGTGAAGTACGGGTCCGACGAGCAGAAGAAGCAGTGGCTCGAGCCCTTGCTTGCTGGAGAAATCCGTTCGGGTTTCGCGATGACCGAGCCGGCGGTTGCTTCGAGTGATGCGACCAACATGCAGGCCACCTGCGAGGTCGTGGGCGACGAGGTGGTCCTGAACGGGCAGAAGTGGTGGACCAGCGGCGCAGGCGATCCGCGCTGCGGGTTCTACATCTTCATGGGTGTGACCGACCCCGCCGCGGGCCGTCACGCGCGCCATTCGATGGTGCTCGTTCCGACCGACACGCCTGGAGTCAAGACCTTGCGCATGCTGCCCGTCTTCGGTCATCTCGACGAGCCACACGGCCACGCCGAGGTGCTCTTCGACGACGTTCGCCTTCCGGTCAGCAGCTTCATCGCAGGGCCGGGCCGCGGCTTCGAAATCGCGCAGGGCAGGCTGGGGCCGGGGCGCATCCACCACTGCATGCGCGCCATCGGGGCAGCAGAACGAGCGCTCGAGCGACTTTGCGAGCGAGCCATCCTCCGCGTCGCGTTTGGCAAGCCGCTCGCGAATCTCGGCGGAAATCGAGACATCATCGCGAACTCCCGCATGGCGATCGATCAGGCGCGCCTCCTCACCATGAAGGCGGCTTGGGCACTCGATACGCTCGGTACCTTCGGCGCGCTGGTCGACATCTCCGCGATCAAGGTCATCGCCCCGAACGTCCTTCAATCGGTCGTCGACGCGGCGATTCAGATTCATGGAGGCGAGGGGATGGCAGACCCGGAGCTCACCCGCTTGCTTGCGATGGCGCGCGCGCTTCGAATCGCCGATGGGCCCGACGAGGTGCACCGCGGCATGGTTGCCCGGCTCGAGCTCAAGAAATACGCCTAGCGTCAGCGAAACATCATGCCGACGTACGGCGTGACCCACTGCTCTCGCCCGTTGAAGAAGCTGCCCGGACCCGAGAGGGAGTACTTGAAGCCGATCTCGATAAGCGCGCCGGTCGACACGCGAACGCCGAAGCCGATCTTTGCGGTCATGCCGGGGGTGAAAAGGAACACGGCGTTCACCCGGCAATAATAGACGCCGCAGCTGATCTCGGTGGACTGGACGCGCCACCAGTTCGCGTCGAAGGTCACCCCGAGATAGGGCAAGAGCCGGGACTTGTTGGGGATTTGAGCCCGGAGCTCGGGCGACAGGTAGAGTCGAGTCATCGGCTGCCGGCCGTACCCGACACCCCCCAAGATGTCGTCGTACTCGATCGGCGTCCACATGGCCCCGAGACCCAGCCCAAAGACTGCGTAGCCGATGTCGACGCCACCCATGAAGTCGAGGTCGACGCCGGGTCGCACCACGCTTCGATCGGCATCGAGCCAAACGGGAACGCCCAAGGTGAACGAACCCATCAGGCCGGGGTCCATCGAGGAGCGCTCGTCGGTGCTCGTGTCCGGGCCCGCGGGGACGGGAGTGCTCGCGTATGGGCTGGTCGGGGTGGGCTCGTACGACCAAGCGCCTTGCGCGGCGGCGGCCGAGACGAAGAGCAGGGGCGCGAGGACCTCTGCGACTAGGCAAACTCGCTTGTTCATGTCGTTTTGTTCATCCAACGGGCGAGCTTCCTCACCAAGGCCCGCGGGCTGAAGCGGACACTGAACGCGGTCAGCCAGTTGAGCAAGCCCTCGATCGCGACGACCTTGCCCTTCATCATCGAGCGGTAGGCGTGCCGCGCGACCTTGTCCGCTGGCGAGACGCTGAGCTTGAACAAGATACTCGTGTCGTTGCCCGCGGTGCCTGCAAAATTGGTTGCGGTGGCGCCCGGACAGTGCGCCGTGACCGTGACGCCGGCGTCTTTGACCTCTTCGGCGATGCCCTCGGAAAACATGATCACGAAGGACTTGGTCGCGTAGTAGATCGTCATGTCCGGACCCGGCTGGAACCCTGCGGTCGACGCGATGTTGAGAATCCGTCCTTTTCGGCGAGCGAGCATGCCTTGCAGCGCCAGG
Source organism: uncultured delta proteobacterium (assembly GCA_963786865.1). Classification (GTDB taxonomy): domain Bacteria; phylum Myxococcota_A; class Polyangia; order Polyangiales; family Houyiibacteriaceae; genus SG8-38. Next base: position 473,315 of record CAWBAV010000016.1, read on the forward strand.
TGGCTGAGCGCGACCACCGCATCGATGTTCACCTTCAGCATGTCCATTTGGGATTGCAGCGAGAGCTCGGCGAAGGGTCCGTTGGCTCCGAACCCGGCGTTGTTGACCAGGTAGTCGAGCTGAAGTCCCTTTGCTGTCAGCGTCGCGAAGACGTCCTGGGGCGCATTCGGATCGGTCAAGTCGGCCGGAATCACATGCGCCGTGATGCCGTGCGCTTTCTCGAGCTGGCTTCCGAGCGCTCTGAGCTTCTCCTCGCTGCGCGCGACGAGCACCAGATCGCGACCGTCTGCCGCGAATAGCTTTGCCAGCTCCATGCCGATTCCCATCGAGGCGCCGGTGATCAGGGCGAGCTCTCTTTGCTCCATTGGGGACTCCTTGCCGCGCGCTCCATGCATCAGCCTCCGCGGCGGCCGTGGCATGGTATCGTGAGCCGCCCCAGAATGCGCCCGGAAAAGCCGGAGAATCGAAATGCCGCCGTCACGACATCCCGACTGGGAGCCGATCACCGCATACGTCGCGGACACCTCGTACTTCAGCGGGAAAATGGAAGCGTACTTGCGCTACAAAGAGATCCCGTACGAGCGGCGCCTGGTGAATTCGAAGGTGATGCGGGACGAGGTCTTGCCCGCGACGGGGCTCATGAAAGTCCCAGTCCTTCGACTCGCCAACGGCGACTGGCTCAAAGACACGACGCCGATGATCGAATGGTTGGATGCTCAGTATCCGGATCCACCGGTGATTCCGAGAGACCCGGTCCTTCGCTTCATGTCGAAGCTAGTCGAAGACTATGCAGACGAATGGTGCTGGCGCGCGGCGCTCTATTGGCGCTGGAAACCGATCGAGTCACGCAGGCTGCTGATGCACCGGATCGGTCACGAAGTGCTCTCGGACTTCCCGACGCCCAAGTGGCTCGCTGGCTGGTACTACGGGAGGCGTCAGATGGCGACTTATCTCTCAGGCGATGGTGTCGACGCGCAAACCGAGCCGCTGGTAAAGGGAGAGTACCTCGAGCTGCTCGACGCGTTGACTCAGCTTCTCGACGATCAGCCCTTCTTGCTGGGCAGTCATCCGACGCTGGTCGACGTTGGCTTGTTCGGTCCGATGTTTCGCCACTACGCACAGGACCCGACCCCGGCCCGGGTGATGGAAGAACGCGCGCCCGCAGTCTACGCCTGGGTGGGGCGGCTATGGAACGCGCGCGCCCATCGTTTCGAAGGCGAGCCTCACCTCGGCGATTTTTCCCATGCTGGCTGGGACTACTTCCTTCGCGAGATCGCCGAGAGCTACTGGCCTTTTCTCCTCGGCAATGCGAGGGCATGGGCCGCAGGTCAGAAGCGATTCGACCACGCGGCGCACGGAGTGACCTACAAGCATCTGAAGGTCGTTCATTATCGGGTGTATTGCCTCGAGGCACTGCAAGCGGAGTATCGTCGCCTCAGCGAGGCAGATCGGAGCGCGGTCGACGAATTGCTTGGCCCCTACGGAAGGCTCGAGCTGATCGAAGACCTCGATTCGGGGCTCATGGAGGAGCATCGACTTCCACTCCGGACCGAGCGGGAGCAGCCCTCGAGGCTTCAGCGGCTGAAGCTGGCGTTGACGGGCACTCCGTGGGACATGCCGGTCAAGCCAAAGGAAAGAGAAGACGCATGACGGGAAAGGGTTCGTTCAATCCGCAGTGGTTCGAGGGCGCGCTTCCGAGCCGCTCGTACCGGTCGGCGTTCAAGTGGGGAGCGCCCGAGGCGTACAAGCACCCCAATCCACGGCTCTACGCTCTGATGAAGGAGATCTTCGAGCTCGACGACGCGTACTTCGAGAAGCCGCAGAAGCTCGGACTCGAAGAAGTCACAGCAGACGCATCGTTCTCACTGAGGCCAGAGCAGGTTCGGTTCTTTCGTGAGCTGCTGGGTGATGAGAACGTGAGCGACGACGTCTATGCGCGGCTCCGCGTCTCGTATGGCAAGACGATGCTCGACGCGCTTCGACTGCGTGACCGTCAGGTCGAGAACCTGCCCGATCTCGTGCTGCATCCGCGGGACAGAAACGATGTCGAGGCGATCGTCCGTTATTGCCACGAGCAGGAGATCCCGCTCTACACCTTTGGCGCGGGATCGAGCGTGACCCGTGGCACCGAGTGCTTTCGCGCCGGTGTTTCGATCCACCTCGGCACCCACATGAATCGGGTGCTGTCGCTCAACTCCATCAACCAGACCGTGACCGTCGAACCGGGGATTCTCGGCCCCGCGCTCGAGACCGCGCTCAACGAGGCGCGCGAGCGGTTCAAAGCGCCCCACGCGTACACCTGCGGCCACTTCCCGCAGTCGTTCGAGTTCTCGTCCGTCGGTGGCTGGGTCGTCACGCGCGGAGCCGGACAGAACTCGACCTATTACGGAAAGGCCGAGGACCTGGTGCTGAGCCAGGAGTACATCACGCCCGTCGGGGCCATCAAGACCGTCGACGTGCCGGCTTATTCGACGGGACCCAACCTCGACCAGATCATGATCGGAAGCGAAGGGGCCTACGGGATCCTGGTCGCGGTGACCTTGAAGATCTTTCGCTACCAGCCCGAGAACACGCGCCGGTTCAGCTTCATCTTTCCGGACTGGCCTCGCGCGACCGCGGCCGTGCGGGACATCATGCAATCGGAGTTCGGTTTCCCGTCGGTGTTCCGACTGTCGGATCCGGAAGAGACCGACGTGGCCTTCAAGCTCTACGGCGTCGAAGGAACGCCCATCGACACCATGGTGAGCCTGCGCGGTTTCAAGAAGGGAGAGCGCTGCCTCATGCTCGGAACCGTCGACGGCGATCGCGCGTACACCGCGATGGTCAAGCGCCGGCTTGGCCAGGTGTGCCGCGCGCATGGCGGCATGTACACGACGGGGTTCATCACCAAGAAGTGGGAGCACGGTCGATTTGCCGATCCGTACATGCGCGAAGACCTGCAGGACTACGGCATCCTGATCGACACACTCGAGTGCGCGACGAGCTGGGATCAGCTTCCCAAGGTGCACGAGCACGTTCGTGCCTACGTGAAGAGCCGTCCGCAGACGGTCTGCATGACGCACATGTCGCACTGCTATCCGCAGGGCGCGAATCTCTACTTCATCTTCATCGCGAAGATGGGGCACGAGGAGTTCGTCGAGTTCCACCGCGGGATGCTCGATGCGGTTCAGAGCTCCGGCGCCACGATGAGCCATCACCACGGCATCGGGAAGATGACCGCGCCCTGGCTCGAAGGCCAGATCGGCAGCAACGAGCTCGAAGTGTTCCGCGCGCTCAAGCGCCACTTCGATCCGAAGAACGTGCTCAACCCGGGCGGCACGCTCGCGCTCGACCTGCCCGACGAGCAACGCCGGATGCCTTGAGCGTAGCCGAGGAGATTGCGGTGCGTCTGCTCGTCCCGGAAGAAGCACCGCTTCTGGTGCAGCTGATCCGCCGTTGCTACGGGGAGACCTACATCGACCCGAAGTTCTACGATGCGCAGCTGGTCAGCGACTTGCTTCGCGGCGCCAGGCTGCATTCGATTGGGGCTTTCGACGAGAACGACCGGCTCGTTGGGCACATGGCAATAAGCCTGCGTCCTCACCCCGGAATCACCGCCGATGCCGGGATGACGCTGGTCGACCCGGAGTTTCGCGGCCGGCGCATCGCGCTCCGCGTTGCTGCCGGGTTGGCGAAGCAGTCGATGGCGCTCGGGCTGATCGGAGTGCACGACTACCCGGTCACGGTGCATGCAGCGACTCAGCGAATCGGCGCCGGCTTCGGAGTCGACATGGGTTTGATGCTGGCAAACCTGCCTGGCGATGTACGGTTCGCGCAGATGGAGACGCCTACCGTCGGAGAAAGAACCAGCTCGTTGATCCGTTGGTTGCCTTTCGGCGTCGCGCCGAAGCGAAGCGTCTTCGTGCCCGATCGGCTTCGCGAGCAAGTCGAGGCCTCGTACGCGGCGGCGTTTCTTTCGAGGCTGGCTCAGCCGGACGCGACGGGCCTCGAAGAGGTTCCATCCGAGATCGAACGAAGCTATGACGCGCGGCGCCAGACTCTTCGCGTTGCCGTCGCGCGCGCGGGGCAGGATCTCGTCGATCGGATCGAAAGAGAGAAATGCGAGGCAGTCGAGTGCGGAGCCGTCATCGCACACGTCGATTTGCGGCTCGGCCAGCCGACGACTCCGGCCGCCTCCGAAGCGCTTCGCGGGATCGGTTTTTCATTTGCCGGGATCCTTCCCGAGTACCGCGATGGAGACGTTCTCAGACTTCAGTGGCTTGCGGATTCGGTCGACGAGGCTGCGTTCGCAGTTCTTGCAAGCGATGCGAGTCGTGCGCTCCAGGCGTTCGTGCTTGCCGATCGAGCATCGCTCCGAGGCTGATCGGAAACCTGAGACGTGGACCCGCGATTCGGCTAGGCTTCGCGCATGGCGAGGGACGAAGAGCGCGCCTTGCGCAAGCGGGTCGCGGACCGTGCGGTGATGATTACAGGCGCTTCGAGCGGGATCGGCGAGGCGCTTGCGTATCGTCTGGGTGCGGCGGGCGCGAAGGTTCTTCTGGTCGCCCGATCTCTCGAGAAGCTCGAGGCGATCAAGCAGGGTATCGAGGCGCATGGGGGTCGGGCGTTCGTGTACGCAGCGGATCTCTCCGATGCGAAGGACACCGAGCGCTTGGTGGCGGCGGTTCTCTCCGAGCACGGGCGGGTCGACATCCTCGTCAACAATGCGGGCATCTCGATTCGCAGGAGCGTCCAGAAGTCATACGAGCGCGTGCACGACTTCGAGCGGACGCTGGCCCTCAACTTCCTCGGCGCCGTGCGCCTCATCATGGGCTTGCTGCCGGGAATGCGCGCGGCCAAGCAAGGTCAGATTCTCAACGTCTCGACGATCGGCGTTCAAGTGAACGTGCCCCGTTACGGAGCGTACATCGCCAGCAAGGCGGCGCTCGATGCGTTCAGTCGAGTTCTTGCGGTGGAGGCGCTGACGGACGGCGTCAAAGTCACGACGATCTACATGCCCCTCGTGAAGACACCCATGATGGAGTCTACGACCATCTACGATGCGTTTCCCATGCGTACCGCCGATGAAGCGGCGGACCTGATCGTCGACGGCATCGTCCAGCAGCCCAAGCGCGTGGCGACCCCCGTCGGGAACTTGTTCGAGCTTGCGTACGGTCTGGCTCCCAACGCCATCGACCGGGTCTTGAACGCCGCCTACCAGCTCTACCCGGAGTCGGGCGACAAAAAAGACCAGCGCGAGCCGCTTTCGCGGGATGCGGCGATGTTCGAGCGGGTCTTCAAGGCAGTGACGCGCAGAGCCAAGCGCCGCGGCGCTGGACGCGGTTAGGGCACTGGCGCTATACCATTACCGTGAATAGACATTTTCCGTTTGTGCTGTTCTTGACCGTTTTGTTTCTGGGGCTTCCTGGCTCGGTTCCGAGCAGCTCTGCAGAGGAGGCCATCACCCTTCGAATCGCCTCCCTCGCTCCCGCCGGCTCGTCCTGGATGAAGGTCCTCAACGCTTGGAAGACGACCCTCGAAGACGAGACGGAGGGTCGGCTGAAGCTCCGATTCTATCCGGGCGGGTCGCAGGGAGATGAGCGCGACTTCGTTCGCAAGATGCGCGTCGGACAACTCGACGGCGGCGTCGTCACCATGACTGGAATGAGCATGCTGGTTCGTCCGATGGTCATCCTGGTGCTGCCCGGCTTCCTCGATACGTACGAGAAGCTCGACCGGGTGCGTTTGAAGATGGCCGATCAGTTCGAAAAGATGTTCACGGACGAGGGCTTCATGATGGTCGCCTGGGGAGATGCGGGCAAGACCAGGCTCTTTTCACAGCAGAAGATCGAGCGCCCGTCGGACATCAAGTCGATGCGTCCTTGGATGTGGAAAGACGACCTCGTCTTCATCGAGTTCTACGACGTGATTGGCGCGAACGGTGTTCGCCTCGGGGTGCCGGAGGTCTACCCTGGGCTTCAGACCAAGATGGTCGACGTGGTGACCTCGTCGGCGCTGACGGCGGTCGCGCTGCAATGGTACACGCGAGTCAAATACATGACGGGCCACAACTCCGCGATCATCGCGGGGGGCATGGTGATGCGTAAGGAGAAGATCGACAGCCTTTCGCCGGATCTCCGGGATGCCTTCCTGCAATCGACGAAGCGGGTCGAGACCCTGCTCAACAAGACCATTCGCCGCGACGATCAGAAGGCCTACGAGGTCGTCTTGAAGAAGGGCATCATCGCGACGGACACCAGCAAGTACCAGGCCGAATGGGACGTCGCGGCCAAGGAAGTTCGCGATCGGATGACGGGGCGCGTCTTTTCGAAGGAGCTGCTTCAGGCCGTTGCTGCAGCCGCCGCCGAGTAGTCGGCTCGCCGGCTAAGGGATCGGCACCGGGCACCAGTCGAACGTAGACGTGGAGCCCGCGCTCGGTAGCGGGAGGTTGGCACGCTGGTTCTCCGTGCCGTCCCAGAGGCTCGAATAGATCTCGAGGACACCGGGTCGATTCTGAGCAGCTCTGTACGCAACCCGTCCGCTGTCCGGGCTCCATTTGAAAATCTCGACGCCGCCGTCCGGAAGCAGTGGCCCGTTCACCTTCGCGTTCGTCGATCCATCCGCCGCGCTGGTGTAGAGCTCGAGCAGACCGGGTTGATCTTGAGTCGCTCGGTACGCGATGCGTGCACCATCCGGGCTCCAGAAGTAGAGCCCCACTCCGCCGCCTCCGGCCTGAAGGGGTCCGTTGACTTTCTCGTTCACTTCACCGTTCGGGAGCGCTGTGTACAGCTCCCAGACCCTCGGCTCGTCTTGATCCGCCTGATATGCGATCCGCGTCCCGTCTGGGCTCCACTGAAACGACGAAATGAAGCCAAATCCGGCCTCGGGCAGAGGCCCGTTGACCTTCTGGTTGCTCGAGCCATCGGGAGCGCCCGTATAGAGCTCGCGCATGCTCGCGCGGTCCTGATTCGCGACATAGGCGAGCAGCGAGCCGACCGGGCTCCACGAAAAAGCGGTCACGTTCTGCCCAGGGGCGAACGCGGGGTTCACCTTCTGGTTCGCGCTACCGTCCGGCCCGGCGGTATAGAGCTCTTGAACGCCCAGGAGGTCTTGATCGGTTTGGTAGGCGAGTTGGGACCCATCGCTACTCCATGCGTAGGAGGAAGCGTTCAGTCCGAGCGAACCCGCGATCAGCTCGGCATTGATCTTATGATTGTCGGAGCCGTCCGCTGCACTGCTGAAGAGCTCGAATAGCTTGCTGGTCTGCTGATCGGCGACGTAAGCGATCCGGGAGCTGTCGGGACTCCACGCGAAGCTTCGGACTTGCCGGTCCGGCTCGAGAACGGGGTTCACTCTTTGCGGATCGGAGCCATCGGGGAGGTTGCTGTGGACTTCGCGTAGGCTGGCTGTCGCTAGGTGCACCAGGTATGCGACTCGGCTTCCGTCGGGGCTCCACGCGTAGTCGACCACGGCGTCGCCCGGCAGCAGCGAACCGTTGAGCTTGCGCCTGTCGGCGCCGCGAGGCGTGCTGGTGTACAGCTCCGGGACACCTTCGGCATCTTGCGTTGCAAGATAAGCGATACGCGAACCGTCCGGGCTCCAGCGAAAGCTCTCGACGCGTCCGCCTTCGACCAATGTGCCGTTGACCCGTTGCGGGTCACGCCCGTCCGGAAGGCTCGTGAACAGCTCTTGCGGGCAGGTCGCGCAGCCTGGGAAGAGATCTCTGTCGTCGTCGACCAGGTATGCGATCCGCGACCCGTCGGGGCTCCAGGCAAAGCTCAGGACGCGGCCGACCTCGAGCTCGGGATTGATGCGCTGATTGTCGGCTCCGTTCGTCCGTCCGGCGAAGAGATCCTGGAAGTCCGCGCGCTCCTGCTCGGCCAGGTAGGCGAGGAGGAAGGGCGAGGGCGTACCGGCAAAACCGCCGCTGCCGCCGGCTCCAGCGCTCACCGCCGCTGCCTCCGGTGCCGGCAAAGCCGCCTCTGCCGCCAGGGTCGCCTGCCGCATCGCCGCAGCCGCTCGTCGAGCCGATCATCAGCGCCGATACGAAGAGAGGAAACCAAGCAAGACGGGGCATGGGGCGAGAGGATGACACAGAGTCCAGCGCTTGGGCAGCGCCGGGTTCAGGCCCAGTGTGCATCCACACGTGCCGAAATCGCAGCTCGAACCCGATCTCGCAGAGCGGCGACGTCTTGGACGCCGAGGCCTCGGGTTTCGATGGGCTCGTCGACGAAGACCGTGATCTCGTGGCCGGGTCGAATGACCAGTGACCCCTTGTGGAGCACCTCGTAGAGGCCGGTGACGGCCACCGGCACCACCGGGACGCCGAGCTCGATCGCGATGCTGAAACAAGCCATCGTAGAATGGGCCGACGCGACCGGTCTCGGTGCGGTGGCCCTCGGGGAAGCCCAGGATCGAATGGCCCGCGTCCAGCTCGGCTCGGATCGAGTCTCGCAGCGATTCGAGCGCGCGTGACCTGTCCCTCGGCACGGGAATCGTGCCGCGCGCCTTCATGAACCAGCCGTAGAACGGATAGTCGAAGTGGGTTTCGAGCTCGATGCCCTGCTTGAAGTGCGGCGTTGCGTTGTACATCGCGACGTGATCCAGGTGGCTCGAGTGATTCTGAATGAAGATGTACTGAGTCTGCGGGTCGACTCCGGGGTGCACTCGATGGACTTGCCGATTGAACGTCAGTGCGAGTTGGGTCCTGCAGTACCAGCGCGTGAGAGCCTGCGTGCGGTCGGGTCTCACGAATTGGTAGAGCAGGGTCAGAGACGAAAGCACCGAGACTAGGAAACCGCCCGCTAGGATCCAGATCAGCGGACTGACGATTCGATCCCGGACTGTGCTGGTCTCGGTCATGCGATGAGGCGAATCGCTGGGGCAGCACGTCGATGGAGAGCGGAGTGAGGTGATGGAGGTCACCGTCGATCAGGACCGCTTGCAGTCGATGGATCGACGAACTCGACGCGCGGGACCTGCCGGGTCCAAACCGCGTCGAGCGCGGTGTGGGTTCCAGAAAAGATTCGGGCGAACGCGGAAATCAGAGCCGTGCGTCCGAGGGGGCCCGCTCTCACCACGTCGAGCAGGCCGTCGTCGACTTTGGCTTCCGGAGCCATCTTCATCGAGCCCCCGGTGAACTTGCTGTTCGAAAATGAGGAGAGCACCGTCCGGGATTCGTCGAGATGGTCGTCGTATCGAAGCGGGCTGTCTTCGTAGCGGAGGCGCATCACGCAGACGAAAACGGCCGCGATGTATCCGGCCGCGCCGAGAAACTTGAATCGCTCGTTGGTGAGCTCGCCCACGCGGGCCACGAAGCCCGTGCCCATGGTGTTGATGAAGTGGATCACACCGTCTCGATGCGTGAGGCGCAGCACGTCGATCGGTCTGCTGACGCCACGCTCGATCGAAGACAAAGCGCCTTCGACGTCGTGGATGTCGAAGTCCCGCAGGAAGGAGTTGCCCGTGCCGAGAGGCAGCATGGCGAGCCGCGACGCGCGCGAGACGCCTGCGGCGACGAGCCCGTTGACGACCTCTGCAGCGGTTCCGTCACCGCCTACCGAGAGGAATCGCCGGCCGCCGCTCTCGGCCTTGCGCCGCGCGAGCTCGGTGGCGTGCTTGGGCGCCTCGGTGAATACGACCTCGAGCTTCACGCCCCTGGCTTCGAGCGACTCGAGCGCGCCTGGGGCGAGCTTCGCGCATCGTCCGGCGCCTGCCGTCCGATTGACGATGGTATAGAAGGAATCGCTCACCGTGTTTCGTAGCCTCCGGAAGGCGGGGTCGGTACCGGTCTCACGCGGAGCACCTTGCCAGCGCCGCTTCCGCCGTCGTTCGTGATGTAGAGCAGGCCGTCGGGGCCTTGCCGTGGCGAGCGAAGCCGCCCCTGGTCTTGGATCGCGCGCTCTTCTCCGGTCACCTGACCCTCCGCGTCGATGAAATACGCGTGCAGATGCTCGGCTTTGAGCGTCGCTACAGCGAGCGCGCCGTTCCAATCGCCCCAGGCTTCTCCTTCGAGGAAGGTGGCGCCGGCCAGTGCGAGGGTCGGCGAGCCGCTCGACCAGATCGCCTCGACGGCATCGGGGAACTTCGCGAGATCGGTCATCGGCACCGACTCGTTGTACCCGGGCACGGGATCCCATCCGAAGTTGCCGGGCACGAGCAGGTTGAGCTCGTCGTCGATCCTCGGGCCATGCTCGGCCGAGACGCCGATCCCGTCGGAGCGGAAGGCCATGCCTTGCACGTTGCGATGGCCCTTCGAGTACCAAACGAACCCGCCGGGGTTGCCAGGAGCCGCGGCTCCCTCGCGGTCGATGCGCAGCACCTTGCCGCCAAGTGAAGCGTCGTCTTGTGGGTTTGCGCCGATCGCGGCATCCCCGGTACCCACCCAGAGAAAGCCGTCGGGACCAAAGCGCGGCCGGCAGCCGCTGTGCCGGCCGCTGCTGTACGGCATGCCGGTCACGATGTCGCTGCGATCGAGAACGTTGGCTCCGTCCGGCCGGCTCATCGTGAGGCGCAGAAGGCGCACGTCGTTGCTGCCACCGGCAGAGGAGGTGGTGCAGACATAGATGAAGCCGTTGCTCGCGAACTCCGGGTCGACCTCGAGACCCATCACGCCGCCTTCGCCGCTGGCCACCACGTCCGCGATTGGAATCACCGAAGGGGGTTCATCGACGCCGTCGACGAACACCTTGAGTTGGCCGGTTCGTTCGGTGAGCAGGAGCGTGCCGTTCGGGAGCCATGCGATGTCCCAGGGCTTGTCGAGGCCTGCGATGTGCTCGTCGACTTCGAGACGAATGTCGGTGGGTCCGCCTGCGGGCCCGCAGCAGTCATTGCCGCAGCCCGCAAGCACGACGGACGCCGCAAGCACGAGTCTTGCGGCCTGCGGCAACGATTTGCGTAGAAGCATGGGACCGGACTATAGCCCGGCGACGGGCTCGGATCGAAGCCCGCGCCCGGCTGGCCCTAGCTCACTGGGCCGAGCAAGTGTCGATTACGTCCGCGTAGAGCGCTCGCAGCGCGTCTTCGCGCGCGACGAGGCTGCGCTCTTCCGAGAAGAGGTTCTGCTCGTTGGCGGCTTCGAGGACGCCGAGAAGCTCCGTATCCGCTTGGAACGCATCCCAGGTCTGATCCACGTCGATGCTCACGCCGTCGAAGAGCGCGGCCACCGCGGCGCTGATGTCGATCCCGTTGCTGGGATCTCCGTCGGTATCCATCGTCTGAAGGAGGACGGCGAGGTTGTGCACGATCTGAAAGTCGCCACCGTCATCGGGAAGGGTCCCGCTCACGTCGCATCCGCCCACCGCTTCTTCGGTGACGCCCGCAATGTCGAAGGGCGTGACTTCGTCTTTCGCGGCGCTCTGGCCCAGTGCCGTGTCACCGATGGAGAAAGACACGGTGGCGTTCTCCTGGTAGTAGTCGAAGCTGCCCGGATCGCCGTCTTCGCCGGTCACGCCGGTTCGGATCGTGCCGTCCTCCGTTGCAGTCGAGTAGGCCAGGCCGGAGACGAGGCTGTCGTAGTAGTAGCCGGTGTCGTAGGCCGGGACGCAGTAGCCGTCGACGCATTCTTCATCGCAACCGACCGCGCTGGTGAAGACGCCCAGGGCGCCAACTAGAAGCCAAGCTCTAAGTGTATTCTTCGTCATATTTCCTCTCCGAATGGGGCTCCGGAAACCGGCGCCGAGGCACTGCATCTGGCGCAGTGCAGGGCGATAGTCAAGATCGGCGCCGGGCCGATTGACCCGCGGGACTTCCGGGCATACGAGAGCTGTCCATAGCGAGGAGAAGAAGCCGATGATGCGAATTTGGATGATGACCGGATTGCTGTTCTTGCTAGGGGCTTGCAATGCCACGCCCGAAGAGAAGGCCCGGATGGAGCAGTCCGAGGACATGGAGGAGACGGTCGGCAACGAGCGCACCATGGTCCAAGCCGAGGATGGCGGTGGCGAGGGCATGTACTACCCGCCCAACGCCGAAGAAGACGTCGAGATGCAGTCCGAGCCCTATCCCGAGTGAGGATAGCCTGTTCGTTGATGGTCGTGGCCCTGTGTACGCGGCTCGTGAAGATCGGTTTTCAGGAAGGTGTGGGAGACGTCTCGGACACGTACCTGCTTTGGATCAACTCCAAGACCTCACGCGTCGACCAGTTTCTCCTCACGGTTCTCGATTTCGGAAAGAAAGAACCGCTGCTCATGAAGGTACAGTATGAGCGCATAAACGGTGTCTTGCTGCCAACCAATCGCCGTTGCGCACCTTCGAGCTGGTCGGGTTCAGTGCCGGCCGACGCGAAGTGGATCGACGAAATCAGCGTGGGTATTCGATTTGGCGATGATTTCGGCCAGGGCCTGATTTCGAGCGCCATGACCAGTGTGTAGCTCGCTGCAATTCTCCGAGTTAGTCTCCGCGGCATGCGACTCGGTTTGTGGTTTTTCGTCTTCGTTTGTAGCGCGCTCCTGAGCTTGACCGGTTGCTCCGGTAGCGATAGCTCGGCGGTCATTCCCGATGGGGGTCTCCCTGATTCGGGCGTCGACCCCTTCGGGGACAACGGCGTGTTCCTGAATGTGCTTCCACCGGGGTCCGCAGATGCCAACAGTGGGAACATCGATGCAGACCCCAACTCCATCAACCAGCTCGTCATGTACGAGAACCTGGTCTTCAGCGACGGGTATCCAACGCCCGGGGAGCTGGGCGATGACGACCTTGCGCCTGGCTACTTCAAGGACGCGCCGCTGCGCGAGGAGAGCTCGTTCGATTCGGTGCAAACCGTGACCGACGGAACCCGCGCTGCGCGCATCGGCCGCGATGAAATGGGGGTTCCTCATATCTTCGGCGAGGCACGGGGCGACGTGCTCTTCGGCACTGGGTACGCGACGGCGACCGACCGGATGTTTGCCATCGACGTCCTGCGACACGTGGGTCGAGGACGGATGAGCGACTTCCTCGGCCCCGCCGCTGGGAACTACTACTCCGATCGAGGGCTCGCCCGGTTTGGCGGGTACGACGAGCAAGAGATTCAGGCGCAAATCGACCAGCTCGCGCCACGCTTCGGCGAGGATGGGGTTCAGGCGCAAGAGGACGTGGAAATTTCGTGCGCGGGATCAATCGGTACATCGATGACGTCCTGAGCGCTGCGGAAGGCGCGGAGCGCGTACCTATCGAGTACGCGGCGCTCGGTTTGGAGCTGCTGCCGTTTACGGCGCGCGACGTGCTGGCCGTCGCGGCCTTGGTGCAGTCCACGTTTGCGACCGGGGGCGGTAGCGAGCATCGTCAGGTGCAGCTGCTGCAAGGGCTTGCCAAGCTTTTCCCCGGCGACACGGCGGCGGCGTGTGAGACCTGGCGCGACATCCGTCAGGCCAACGACCCGGAGCGTCCCAATACCACCGAGCTCCGCTTCGAGACCCAGTCACCCGCCACGATCGATGAATCGGCATGCCCGCTCGACGAAGGCTTCGCCGCCGCGTACCCCGGAGCCGTACTCTTCGATGAAGGCAGCCTCGAGCAGCTGGAGTTGCTCACGATCGAGGACTGCGTTCCGCCCGAGGAGGCCGGTCCTGGGGACATCCAGTGTCCAGGGCTGGGAGAAGACGTCGTCGACGACGACCTGCCCTCCGCAACCACTATGATGATCTTCAGGCCTGGGTTGCGGGAGCCCGCCTGGCTCGAGAACGGGATCCCGTATCGGCTGGGCGAACCTTCCCCTGACGCACTCCAAGCAGGTCGTGCACGCGCGCGTGCGACGGTCGAGGGCATCCGGCTCGCTCTTAACGGACTGAGCTTTCCCAATGCGATGTCGAACGCGATCCTGGTCAATGGGGAAGAGACGGAAGATGGCCATCCGATCGCCGTGTTCGGGCCGCAGACCGGCTACTTCTCGCCCCAGATGCTCGTCGAGTTCTCACAGCAAGGCGGCGGGATCCACAGCCGCGGGATGGCGTTTGCTGGGCTTCCTTATGTCATCATCGGACGCGGCATCGACCACGCCTGGAGTGCGACCTCTTCAGGCGACGATATCACGGACGTTCGCGTGCTCCGGCTCTGTGAGCCCGGGGGTGCCGAGCCCACCCGCGCCTCGACGAGCTATCTCTACGACGGCGTCTGTACGCCGATGCTCGAGCGAACGGACGAGTGGACGGCGGAGACCAATTTGACGACGGCGGGGACACCCAACCAACGGGTCAGGCGCAACATTCTTCGCGCGCCCGACTATGGTCCCGTCTTTGCCACGGCGACGGTGGACGGAGCTCCGGTGGCACTCGCGGTGCAGCGTTCCACGTTTTTCGGTGAAGTGGATTCGGTGCGGCCGTTCCTCGCGGCCACGCGAAACGACATTGTCGATCCCGAGGCGTTTTTCGAGGTGTTCAACAGCCTTACGGGCACGTTCAACTGGTTTTACGTCGATGCGAACAGCATCGCCTACTTCAACTCGGGTCTCTTACCGATTCGCGCGCCTGGCATTCATCCAGACTTGCCGCAGTGGGGGACCGGCGAATTCGATTGGCAGCAGACCGGCACGGGGCGAGATCAATTCGGAGTTCAGCTTCGACAACTTCTTGCCGCTGCTCGACCACCCGCACGAGGCGAATCCGGAGAAGGGGTACTTCGCGAATTGGAACAATGCGCAGGCGCCAGGCTTCTACGCAAACGACGGACAGACCGGCTACGGCCGCGTGTACCGTTCCGAGCTCTTGTCCCGTCGGCTGGATGCGTTTCGCGAGCAGCCAGGGGCCCCGGGCCTCACGCGTGCGAACATGGTTCAAATCATGATCGACGCGGGTACGACGGATCTTCGCGGCCAGGAGATCCTGCCCCGCGTCTTCGAAGTGCTCGGAGACGTGAGCGACCTCAGCGACTCTGAGCAGGAGATTGTGTTGCTGATGAAGGACTGGGTTGCGAATGGGCCGAACGGCCTCGGAGCCATGCGACGCGACAGGAACGGGCCTGGGCTCGACACCGCGAGCCTGGAGTACGAGGATCGTGCGGCGGTCGCGTTCATGGACCTCTGGTGGAACCGCATGATCGACGCCTTGTTGCCGCAGATCACGGAGGTCGAGGACGCAGGCGTCATGATCGGCGGCCGGCACGATGCGCCCGGTGCCATCGGGTCGGCGTTCCAAGGTGGGTACTACGGATACGTGGCGCGCGTTCTCGAGATGGCGCTCGGAGAGAGTGGATCGCCGTACAGCCGGATAGCGTGCGCGGGAACCGGCGAGCTTTCGGACTGCCGCGCGGCGCTGGTCGCGAGCCTCCAACAGACGATTGCAGACCTCGGCACCGACATGGCGCAATGGGATCCATCGCTCGAGCAGGACGACGCGATCAACCACACGGCGCTTGGTCTGGCAGACCCACCCAACATTCACTGGCAGAATCGGCCGACCTGGCAGCAGGTCGTTCAGCCGACCGAAGACGTGTTGCAGTGACGCCTCGGGCTCGAGTCGGCTTTCAGGGCCGTCCGTAGAACCCGTATCCGTATCCGTAGCGGTCGATCGGCGGGGTATAGAAGACATCGTCGTAGTACCCGGGTCCGTATCCGGGCCCATAGCCGTAACCGTATCCGACGTAGGTCCCGGTGTAGCAGTCGGAGGTGCCCAGGCAGAGGACGGCTACGACGAGCAGCGCGATGCGTTGGACGATGCGTTTCACAGGCTCGCCCCTTCTTCTTCTTTGCGTGACCATTTTTGCAGAGCGATCGGTGCGCCCGTTGGATCGAGGATCAAGGCGAGGTTGCCGTCGCGAAGACTCGGGTTCGGAGCGAGCACGACGGTGCCTCCAAGCGCGGACACGCGTTCGGCGAGAGCGGCAGGGTCATCGACTCGGAGGTACGGGATCCATGTCGAGCGGGTGGATTCGAACGGGTTGTGGATGATTCCGGCGCGCGGTGCTCCTGCGCTCACGAGGATGCGATAGTCCCCGCTCGGCCGGTCCGCGAGTTGTTCGATCTGGTATCCGAACACGGCTTCGTAGAACGCGACTGCGCGGTCCGCGTGGTTCGCGAGGAGCTCGTGCCAGAGCCAAGTGTGAGCGTTCGGTTCGACGTCCGGTGGGTCACCGTGCTCGGAAGCGAGCAGGTGGAGCAACGCGCCGTCGGCGTCCTCGATGGTGACCACACGGCCCACCCCGGACACGTCGATGGGAGCGTCGACCTGCTTGCCGCCCGCCGCGTCGAGCGCGGCCAGGCTCTCGTCGAGGTCCGCGACCGAGATCGCGCTCAGCCAGCGTCCCGACTTCGGCGGCTTCTCGTCTTTGCTCGCGTCGAGGATTCCGCCGATGTTGTGCCCCCGATGGGTGATGACGCTGTATCGACCGTCCTTCTTGACGTCGAACTTCCAGCCGAGAAGCTCGCCGTAGAAGGTTCGCGCGGCTTCGCCGTCGTTCGTGATGAGGTTGTGCCAGACGAACTTGCCGGGCAGCTGCGGTGCGGCTTGGTCTTCGACGAGGGGCGGAAGGCTGGCGCTGCTATTGCAGCCGAGGATCGAAGCGGAGCAGAGCAGGGCGACGCTCATCAAGAGGGCTTCGATATGGACGAGCTTGGCGGATTGGGTCATGCGCCTCCGAGCGGGTCTTGAAACGAGCTCGACCGTACACCATGTAGCCCTCGGCGTCGAAAGCGGGTATCGACGCATGCGCAAGATTTGCGCGCGAACACGAAGCCCGCGAAGGAGCCCTCCGCATGAGCGTCCGATTTGAGATCAAGAACCACGTCGCCGTCATCACTCTCGACCGACCCGAGGCGCGCAACGCCATCAACGGGGTCATGTCGAGCGGCATCGAGGCCGCGCTCGACCGGTACGAATCCGACGATGCACTTTGGGCGGCCGTGCTGACCGGAAACGGTCCCGTCTTCTGCGCGGGAGCCGATCTCAAAGAGATCTCGGCGGGCAACGCTGCGGCGACGGCGACGGCGCGGGGCGGCTTCGGGGGCATCGTGCATCGCGAGCGCAGGAAGCCGCTCATCGCGGCGCTCAACGGACCGGCTCTCGCGGGTGGCTGCGAGATCGCGCTGGCCTGCGACATGATCGTAGCCTCCGACGCGTCGTTCTTCGGCCTGCCCGAGGTGAAACGATCCCTCATCGCGGTGGCGGGAGCGCTCTTTCGCTTGCCGCGGGCCATCGGCATGACGCAGGCCATGGAAGTGATCCTCACGGGCGAGCCCTTGCCGGCGGCGCGCGCGTACGAGCTCGGACTCGTCAACCGGCTCGTTTCCCCGGACCGCGTCGTCGTAGAGGCGCTCGAGCTGGCCGAGAAGATCGCCTCGAATGCGCCGCTTGCCGTTCAAGCCAGCCGGGCGCTTGCCGCGCGCGCGTTCTCCGCAGACGAGGCGACGCTCTGGAGCGAAGGATTCCAGGCGTTTCAGAAGATCATGCAGACCGAGGACGCCAAGGAAGGTCCGCTCGCGTTCATTCAGAAACGCGCGCCGTCTTGGAAAGCGCGATGAGCGCTTGCTGAGGCCTAGGCTGCGTCCAAGGTCGGTTCGCCAGGAGTCCAGCCGCAGGCCGTGAGCCCGCCGGTTTGCAGGGCATCGAGCACGCGGAGCACTTCGTCGACGTTTCTGCCGACGGAGAGGTCGTTGACGCTCACGAAGCGGATGATGCCTTCAGGGTCGACGATGTACGTCGCTCGCAGACAGACGCCGGCGTCCGGGTGCAGAATGCCGAGGGCAGTCGAAAGCTCGCGCTTGGTGTCGGCCAGCATCGGGAAGGGCAGGTTCTTGAGATCGGGATGCTCGTTTCGCCAGGCCAAGTGCACATAGTGCGTATCGGTGCTGCCGCCCAAGACCTGGGCATTGCGCTCCTTGAATGCTGCGTTCTTTCGACCGAAGTCGGCGATCTCCGTCGGGCAAACGAACGTGAAGTCCATCGGCCAGAAGAAAATGACTTGCCACTTGTCGGAGTATGAACGGTTCGTGATGTCTTCGAACTCCTTGCCGGGCTCGGTGCTCACCACGGCTTGAAGCGAGAACTCTGGGAATGGATCACCTACGGTTTTCATGTTTCCTCCTGTTGGAACGTGGACTAGTGTTTGGGTTTGGTCTCGCTGCTTGCTTCTTCCGCGGACCAGCACCTGGTAGTCGCGGACCTCGAAGCCCTCGAGCTGCTCGACGCGGGACACCTGCATGGTGTCCCAAGGCAAGTCGTAAATCTTGCCGCTCTCTTCATCGATGAAGTGGTGGTGCTTGTCGACCTTCGGGTCGAAGACGAGTCGGCCTTCGGTGAGGACGAGCTGCTGCAGCAGGCCCTTCTCCACGAAGAGGTTGAGCGTGTTGTACACGGTCGCGCGAGACACCATGGGGAACGCACGCCTCACCTTTCCCCAGACCTCGTCGGCCGAGGGATGCTCCTCGGTGTGCAGAACGTAGCGGGCGATGGCCACGCGCTGAGCCGAGGGCTTGATGCCATTCGTTTTCAGGGTCGTCGCGTCGTCGTTCAGCATGAAAATAGATATAGTCTAAACTTAGACGATGTCAATAGTTGTGGAAATCGTGTGGAAATATTGCAGGCCACGGAAGAACGCTAGATCTCGGCCACTGTGGTCGAGATTACCTAAGCCTCGGGCCGGCCACCCAAATCGGCCTCGAGGGTCCCCGAGCGCCGTCGCTCAATCGAACGTCTGAAGAAACACGCTTACGCGCTCCCCGATCAGGTCCAGCTCATCGGAGAGCTCGTGGTCGGCTCCCGGGTAGGCAAAGAGCTCGAACTCGGGAGGCAGGCGACCGAGCTCGCGCATCCGCGCGTCGAGGAGCTCGGCCTGGGCGAAGGGCACGTTCAGGTCTTCGGTCCCATGGTGTGCCTGCATCGGCGGCAAGTCGCTCGGCGAAATGCAAGGGCGAGCAGGCGAGCATGCGTCGCCGCGCCTCGTCGACGTCGGTTCCTCCTTCGAGCAGCTCGCGTACGAAGTAGCTCGCGTAGAGCGCGCTGACGTTGGGATGGTCGAGGAGCGCCTCTTGAAGATAGTCGGTCGGCCCCGCGATTTCGACCAGCGCGCGAACCTCGGGCGTGCGTACCCCGAGGAGCATGGCGACGTTGCCCCCGCGACTGCCGCCAATCGCGATGAGCCCTGCACGGCTGGCGACGGGAGTCGATTCGAGCGCGGCCTCGATGAACGCGAGCGCATCTTCGGTGCCGCCTTCACACTGGTCGTAAGGGTCTCCGTCGGAAAACCAGCTCTGCTCCTCGAAGCGAAGCTCCTGTCCCCGAAACGAGGGAAGCAGGGTCACGAACTCCCCGTTGAGTGCGCGTACCTCGCTCGGGACTTCGAGGACCATCTCCACCCCGAAGCCCGCGAGGTTGATGGCGACCGGGAGCGATCCTGCCTCGTGCTCTCCGGCTGGAACGACGACCACGCCGTAGTGGCGGTTTTCACCGACCAGGTGAGAAATCACACGCATCGAGTCGCCGCTTTGAAGGACATACGAGGCTTCTTCGCGAAGGCCCGCCGGCGCAGGCTCTTCGCGGAACCAGGCCTCCGTCATCGCGTCGAGCTCTTCCGCGCTCGGGGGTGCAAAGAGTGCCGTGAGGTCGATGCCCCGGGCGCTCAGCGTCTCGCTGAGCGTCGCATCCGCTGCGCCGTCGCCACCGCAGCCGGAGAGCAAGGCCGCGATGAGAATGTGTAGCGTGACGACCGTCGGACGCACTGAGCCTCGTCTAACGTCAAACACCGAACCCCAAGCTTAGCCCACCGGCGCTCGGCCGCGTGCCTTCTTTGGGTCGCGCATGTCCAAAAGTGGAACACCCACACCATAGGTCACGAAATCGCGTTTTCGATCTCCTCCCAAACGAGATCGGTCGTAACCGGAGCAGGCATGCGATGAAGTGCTAAACCCATGACGCCCTCTGTCAAGTCGGCTCGCCCCTTGGTACGGTGCGGCAGAACCATGAGACTCACCGCTTGCCTACTCGTTTGCTCGACGCTCGCCTGTGCCACGGCACAGTCGCCCAAGGAGCGTGCCGAAGGTGAAACCTACGCGCCCGCTCCGTCCTCCATCCTGACGCCCGGTGAAGTTCGCACCCGCATCGGAACCCTGAAGTTCTTCGACGGCCTACCGGACGCGCAGACGGTGGACACGGTTTACGAGCACCTCGACTTCCTGCGCGCCGTACGCGTCTACCTTCAAACCATCCCGGGCGCCTCGATGATTGCGATGCGCGACGGCATGGAAGATGCCGGCATGCTGCCAAACTATTCGATACTCATCACCGAGTCGATGATGGACTCGAAGTCCTTGGTTCTGAGCGCGGACAGCGAAACGGTCTACGCGCTTGCATGGATCAGTCTCAAGGGCGGCCCGATCGTCGTCGAGACGCCGCCGAGGGCGCTCGGTCTCCTGAGCGATTCGTGGCAGCGACCTCTCGCCGAGACCGGCAAGGCGGGTCCCGACCGCGGCCAGGGCGGTCGATACGTCATCGTGCCGCCGGCGTATGAGGGACACGTTCCGCGGAGCCGGTTTGCCGTGCAGTCGCCGACGTTTGGGGTTTGGGCGGTGTTCAGAGGCGCTCTCTCGAAGGGTAGCCCCAAGCGCGCCATCGACAGCTTCAAAGAGCACCTGAAGATCTATCCCCTGAAGGAGTCAGCGCGCCCCCCGCCCAACATGTTCGTCGACGTGTCGGGAAAGTCGTTCAACACGATTCAGCCGAGTGACCTCAGCTATTTCGAGCGCATCGATGAGCTCGTCCAGGAAGAACCGAACGAAGCAAAGGACCCGGAGTTGCTCGGGCCTCCTCGCCTCAATCGGAATCGAGAAAGGGCAGCGCTTCGCTCCGGACGAACGGATGAAGGCGATCCTCGGCGACGCGGCCGCGGTCGGAAATGCGACGGCGCGGGCCCTGCTGTTCGCTCCGCGCGATCCGGAAGCCGCACTTTATGACGATCGTCAATGGCAGCGCATCTTGCTCGGCGGCAGCCACACCTTCGTTCGAGATGGCGTCGAGCTCAGCGATGCCCGAGCTCGATACTACAGCTACGCCGCTGGCGTGACGCCGACGATGACGACTCCAAAGTCAGGCACGGGGTCCGACGCGACCGTGACGTTCCGCGACAGCCGCGGCCTGCCGTTCGACGGGAGCCGAACGTACACGCTCACGCTACCTGCGGAGGTGCCCGCGGCCTATTTCTGGTCCGTCACCGTGTACGACAATCAGACCCGCTCGATGCTGCAGAGCGACCAGCGCTTCCCCAGCATCATCAGCGGGCGGCGTGACTTGCGTCGCAACCGCGATGGCTCGATCACGCTGCGTTTCGGCCCGAACGCGCCGAAAGACCGCAAGATGCGCGCAAACTGGATCCAAACCGTCCCTGGCAAGGGTTGGAATGCGGTCTTGCGTCTGTATGGACCTCAGCAGGCCTGGTTCGAGCAAACTTGGCGCCCAAACGACATCGAGCTCGCCACAGACATTCCGCCCGCCAAGCCGTCGAAGAAGGCCCCCGAGATGCGAACCGAGATCCCCAGTCGATCCTCACGCCAGAGCTCGTGCATACGCGGATCGGCACGCTGCAGCTCATCGACGGGTTTCCGACGGACGACACCGCCAAGCGGGTCTACGAGCACCTCGATTTCATTCGCGGGGTGGACGCCTTTCTCACGACGCTCTCGGGAGCTTCGCTCGTGGCGCTTCGTAGGGGATTTCGCGATGCAGGTGTCGACTCCAACGACGTCGTGGGCATCTTCGATGGCTTGATGGACTCGCACTCGCTCTTTCTCACGCCCAATACCGAGAGCATCTACTTCGGAACCTGGCTCGATCTCGCCACCGGCGCGGTCGTCGTGGAGAGCCCACCCAACACGCTCGGTATCCTCGACGACTTCTTCTTTCGCTACGTCGCGGACCTTGGAAATGCCGGCCCGGATCAAGGGAAGGGCGGGCTCTACCTTTTCGTCCCTCCCCATTACAAAGGTCAGATCTCCGAGCGCTACTTCAACTACGTGTCGCGCACCCGCGGGAACGTCTTGATGTGGCGAGGCTTCGTCGAGAACGGGGACCCGGCGTCCGCGGTCCAGAAAATCAAAGAGGCGCTGAAGATCTACCCGCTCGAATTCGAGATCAGCGACGAGGAGGTCGACCTCAGCGAACAAGCCTTGCCCGAGCAAGCCGAAGACGAAGTGCGCTTCGTCAGCATGACGGGCAAGTCGATGAACACGATTCCCAAGAACGACTTCGGGTTCTACGAGGACATCGACGCGCTCGTCCAAGAAGAGCTGCCGGAAGCCCTGGGCCCGGAGCTGATGGGACTGCTCGCCTCGATCGGGATCGAGAAAGGAAAACCTTTTGCGCCGGATCCACGCCAGCGCAGGATTCTCACGGAGGCCGTCGCAGTGGCCAACGCCACGGCGCGCGCCATCGCGTTTCGCCCGCGCGAACGCTCAGCCTACCGATACGAGGGCTCGGCCTGGTACACGCCCTTCGTCGGCAATAGCTATCGGTACGAGCGTCGGGGGGTGCGCTTGCTCGACGCGCGGGCGATGTTCTTCTACCTCGCCACGATGACGACGCCTGCGATGGTCGTCACGAAGGTCGGCGCCGGCTCGCAGTACGCACTGGCGGCGACCGATTCGCAGAGGGCGCTACCTCGACGGCGGGCGCTCGTACCGGCTCTCGTCTGCCCAAAGACATTCCAGCGAAGGACTTCTGGTCGGTCGTCGTCTACGATCCGCAAACGCGTTCGCTCCTTCAAACCCCGCGGAGCACCCGGCCGAGCCTAAACAGCCAGACGGGCGACGTCGTGACGAACACGGACGGCTCCACGACGATCTACTTCGGTCCCGAAGCGCCCGAGGGCAAGGAAAGCAACTGGATCCAAACCGTGCCTGGGAAGGGGTGGTTCATGATCCTGCGACTCTACGGGCCCTTGGAGACCTGGTTCACCAAGACCTGGAGGCCAGGCGAAATCGAGGAGGATCGGTAGACCGCTCCTGGCAGACAGGACGGCTGGACGAGCCGAGGGCGCACGCATACACTCGCCCCGAGGTGAATGATGGGAGCTGAGCCGAACTCCAACCTGTACGGTCCTCTGCGGCCTGCTCATCCTTTTGCTGTCTGCCGCAGCCGGCGACGCGACAGGAAACCGTGACGAGCGAGCCGCCTTCTCAGCAGAGCGCTCCGCCGCCCCGGCCCGAAGAGCCCTGTCCCGAGGGGAAGCGAGGCGGAGCGATCGGCGGCATCGTGGTGGGCAGCGTGTTCTGGTGGCTCTTGCCCATGTCGATACCCGTGCTCATCACCCAAACGAAGAAGCTCAAGGCGCACAATCGGGCCCAGCTCGAACGGCGATGCCAGTACGCGCCTCCTCCGCTGAGGATCGAGCGCCAAGCGAGCTTTTCGGCGCATCGGGCGACTTCGCGAGCTGAGAAAACCGCTTTGGGGGGAGTTGTGCGGCCGCCGCGCGAGCGCTAGGTCTGCTTTTCGAGCCTCGGTTCCCCGGCTACCCACTTTGCTTCCACGATGAAACGCAACAAGAAACCCATCCTCGTCGCCGTAGGCGTAATCGTGCTGGTCGTGCTCGTTCTCGGTGGCATCAAGGCCTCGCAGATTCGGCGCCATGATCGCCGCGGGCGAAGCGTTCGTGCCGCCGCCGCAGGCCGTCACGACTGCCGAGGTGACTCGAGGTGAGCTGGAAGCCCGAGCTCACCGCAGTGGGCTCCGTCGTCGCAGTGCAAGGCGTGACCGTGGCCAGCGAGGTTCCCGGCACGATCACCGAGATCGCCTTCAAGTCCGGCCAGATGGTCAAAACGGGCGACCTTCTGGTGCGTCTCGATACTTCGATCGAGCGAGCGCAGCTGGCCTCTGCAGTGGCGAGCGCCAAGCTGGCCGACATAGACTACCAACGGAAGAAGAATCTGCCTCCTACCGCTGCGGTCAGCGCGGCCGACGTGGACGCCGCCGCCGCGAAGGCTGCCCAGGCCGCCGCGGACGTCGCCAACTTCAAAGCCGTGATCGCGAGAAAGACGATCCGCGCGCCATTCTCGGGTCGCGTTGGGATACGTGACGTGGATCTCGGGGAGGTTCTGCAACCGGGGACGCCGATCGTCTCCCTCCAGTCGTCCGATCCCATCTACGTCGATTTCTCGCTGCCGCAGCAAGTGCTGTCGCTGATCGAGCCCGGACACACCGCTACCATCAGCACCGATGGCTTCCCCGACAGGACCTGGGAGGGAACGGTAGAGGTGATCGACACCGAGGTCGACATCGGCACGCGCAACTTCGACGTGCGGGCGATCGTCGCAAATCCCGACGGGAAGCTCCGCACCGGCATGTTCGTCGACGTGACGGTGGTCCAGCCCGAGGCGCGCCAATTGCTCGCCATTCCTGCGAGCGCCGTCTTGTTCGCGCCCTACGGCGACTCGGTCTACGTCATCAAGGAACAGGAGAGCGAGTCTGGCGAGAAGCAGCAGATCGCCGAGCAGGTGTTCGTGCGCCTCGGGGAGCGCCGCGGGGACTTGGTCGCCGTCAGCTCCGGTCTCGCCGCAGGGGACGTGGTCGTTTCGACGGGTGCGTTCAAGCTGCAGAGCGGCATGGCCGTCACCATCCGCAACGACCTCGCGCCCGAGATCAACACCGATCCGAATCCGCCCAACGAGTAGTCGCGCCCGGGAAGCACCGTGAAGATCACCGACCTGTTCATCCGCCGCCCGGTCATCGCGATAGTCGTCAATCTCGTGATCGTCATCGCCGGTCTTCAGGCCATTCGCTCGCTCACGGTGCAGGCAGTACCCGCGAAGCGAGAATGCGGCCATCACGATCACGACTGCTTACATCGGCGCCAACGCCGAGCTCGTGCGCGGCTTCATCACGACGCCGATCGAGCGGGCCATCGCCGCCGCAGATGGCATCGACTACATCTCGTCGGAAAGCCGTCAGGGCGTGTCCATCATTCGCGCCAACCTCGACCTCAATTACGACGCGGTCCGAGCGCTTTCCGAGATCGGAGCCAAGGTCGATCAGGTCCGAGGGGACCTGCCGCCGGAGGCTGAAATTCCGGTGCTCGACGTCGTCTCGGTCGACAGCCAATTCGCCTCCGCGTATCTCAGCTTCTCGTCCGAATTCCTTCAAGCAGAACGAGATCACCGACTATCTGGTTCGAGCCATCCAGCCGCGGCTTTCCGCAGTCGATGGTGTGCAACGTGCGGAGATCCTCGGCGCGCGTACCTTCGCCATGCGCATTTGGCTCAAACCGGAACGGATGGCGGCACACAAAATCGGCCCCGCGCAGGTGCGCAGCGCGCTCGCAGCCAACAACTACCTCGCTGCGGTCGGTCAGACCAAGGGTGCGCTGATCCAGGTCAATCTCACGACCAACACCGACCTCGAATCCGTCGACGAGTTCAAGCGCCTCGTGGTCCGCGAGCAAGACGGCGTCATCGTTCGTTTGGAGGACATTGCCGAGGTCTCCCTTGGAGCCGAAAGCTACGACGACCAGGTCAACTTCACCGGCGCGACGGCGGTTTTCGTCGGCATTTGGGTGCTTCCCAACAGCAATGCTCTCGACGTCATCAAGCGGGTCCGCACCGAGCTCGACGCGATTCGCGAAGAGCTTCCCGAACAGCTGCGCGCCGAGATCGCATACGATGCCACCAAGTACATAGACAGCGCGATTCGCGAAGTCGTCACGACCTTGAGCGAGACGCTGGCCATCGTCGTCGTCGTCATCTTCCTCTTCCTCGGGTCTTTCCGCGCCGTCATCGTGCCCGTGGTCGCCATCCCGATTTCGCTCATCGGCGCCGTGTTCCTGATGCAGATGTTCGGCTTCACCATCAATTTGCTGACCCTGCTCGCCGTCGTCTTGTCGGTCGGTTTGGTCGTCGACGATGCCATCGTCATGGTGGAGAACATCGAGCGACATCTCCGTGAGGGCATGAGCCGAACCGAATCGGCGCTGAAGGGAGCGCGCGA
>CAWBAV010000017.1:0-25363 GCA_963786865.1 uncultured delta proteobacterium
CGAAAGGACGAGCGCCCCGATCAGCTCGCGCGCGTTCTCCGGCAGCTCGAGAGCATCTCCCCGAACTACGCGGCGATTCAGCCCATGGGAGCGAGCGAGACCCCGAGGAGTGCGTTGCGCTCTTCACGAATGTCTTTCGCACGCTGCAGTACAACGTTCGTACCGGGTTCCCGGCTACGTCGATTGGCTCCAGGGACAGCATCCCCGCATCGACAATACGGCCAGTATCGCCAGCAGCTGCAGTTGGTTCAGTATCACCGGCCGCATGGAACGCGCTTCGCGCTCAAGGACCCGACGCACTCGCATTCGTCCGAGACGATTCTCGAGCTTTTCCCCGATGCGCGGTTCGTGTTCACGCATCGCGACCCTGCAACGACCCACTGAGCTCGCTATGCAGTCTACACCGGGCGCTTTTCGCGACGATGTTCATGCCAAGGCTCTCGCCCCGAGCTTCTAAACAGCTACCTGCCGGTCACGAGCATCCTCTCGAGTCATGGAATCGGTTACCAGCCGCTCAAGTTGCGCACGTTCGGTCCCGACGTGCAACGGAATCCCATGGCGCAATGGCGGGCGCATATCGGGACCTCGGCATGGAGCTCGCCGAGCCGGCGCGCGCGATGCAGACCATGCTCGATGCCGAGAGTCGCAGGCCACGGGACATCCACATCCATTCGCCAGAAGCGTTCCGCCTCGGCGTGGAAGAAGTCCGCGCGCGATTCGCAGCTCTGCGCGCGCTTCGACCTATGAGGCGGGTGGCCGACCGCTGAACTTTTCTTTCGCGCCTCTGAAGGCTCGGCGAATCTTGACCGTACGAAGAAGAGCAAGACGAGCAGGAGCAATCATGTTGACCCAGGGCACGTAGACGTAGTCCACTTCGACTTCCTTGAGAGTGAGAATGTTCGGATAGGAATCGAAGATCGCCATGCGCAGCCGTGAGTACCTCACGAGCGCGATTTTCTCCCCTTCGGCGGCCGCCAACTTCGACGCTTCGGCGGCGATGTCACCCGAGTTCATTTGAGGATCACAGGCGGTATCCTCGTTTCGAAAGACCCCGCCTTTTGCGAGTCGAGCTCGGTCGCATAGACGAAGCGAAACATCACGGCGTCGTGCCTTCGCCATGTCCGTCTTGTCCATTCGCTTGACGTCGGTTCCCGTAAATCCGGGCCATGGTCGCGCGGGGCATGAAATAGACGAAAGTCCGCGAAGAGCAGGGTCACCAGAATCGCAAGCGCCACACCTAGTTTTCGCATCGATTACTCCTAAGCAGCGAGACGATTCGCTTTCGGTCCTGGGGCAGGCGGCCGGCGAGCGGGAGGTAGTTCGACGCGTGATTCGTGCGAAAGACCGCATCGCTTGGAGACGCCTCGGCGACCATCGTTCGAAGCTCGCCAAGCATGCGATTCACGGAGGGAAGGGTGAATTTGCCCTGGGCCTGCATCTTGGCGATCGGGGTTCCCGGCACGATTGTGAGAGTGAGCGCGGAAACGAACTCTGGGTCCATCGCCGTGATCAGCTTGGCGGATTCCGTGGAGTGCTCGTGGGTTCGTTAGGTTCCCCTACGCCGAGAAGAAAGATCGCCAGAGCCTCATCCCGGCGTCATGTGCGCGCCGTGCCGCCTCCACGTGCTCCTCGAAATTGGATCCCTTGGCGATGCGCTTGAAGGTCACATCGTCGCCGGTTTCCGGGCCCGTGTAGAAAGAACGAAAGGCCGAGCTCGTGAAGTCGTGCGAGCTCTGCAGGGCTCTTTTTGTTCACGTTCATCGCGGTCGCGTAGGCACTGACGCGCCTCATCCGCGGGAAGGCGCGGCGGCATGCGTCCAGGATTGCTTCCCAGTGAGCGAGGTCGAGAACCAGCGCGTCGCCATCGGCGACGAAGACTTTCGTCACGTTCGCGCCGAAGCTCGAGCCGGCGGCGCGGATATCCTCGAGCGTCTCGTCGAGGGCGCGCACCCGGAATGCCTTGCTGCGATACATGTCGCAATCGGTGCAATGGTTCCAGGATCGATGTGGCCGGCCGCGTCGCCGATGATCAAGAGAATTTCGTCGGCGTAGCTCTTCGGAATTCCGCCAAGCCGCAACCAGGCACCCTTCATCGGCTCGATCGTGTAGCCCGAACCGAGGTGGCGGCGAACGATCGGGTTTCTTGAGCAGGCCGTGGTGGAGCTCCTTCAAGTCCGACGGCACGGCCTTGCCTCCCGGAATGACATACGTGCAGAAGTTCAGCTCGTCGTTGGGGTGACGGAAGATCGCGGCATAGCCGGGAAGCAGGTCCCGCTCCATGTAACAAATGCCGTCCGTCTCGAAGCTGTGGGTGCCGCCCTCGATGAATGATCGGCTGCAAATGGCGCCCGGATTGTCTTTTACGATGCCAAGCGAGCGCGCGAGCTTCGAATGGGCACCGTCCGCCAAGACGAGTGTCCGCGCCGAGAAACTTCGCGAACCAGCATATGCGGTCCAGGTGCTGGCTCGCTCGTCGAACGCGACTCTGTCGATCGCGGCGTTCTCGACGCAGCCTCGGCTCCGGCGGACTGAGCGGCGCGAACGATCCGCTCGTCCAAGATGATCCGCTTGACGGACATCGGCGTGCCGTTCGGATTTTCGGTGGAGTCGCTAAGACACTCGATCCCCGCGGGGCTCACGAAGCCACCGGAGGTGGTGAAGAGGCACTCGCCTGCGTCGATCAGCTGATCGAGCACGCCCATTCGCTTGAGGTGCCGTTGCGCACGGGGGATCACCGCATCGCCACAAAACTTGTCTCGAGGAAACTTCGCTTTGTCGATGAGAAGAACGCGGATGTCTTGCCTCGCGAGGTACCAGGCGCAGGTGGCTCCCGCCGGGCCCGCACCGACGATCGCGACGTCATGGAGAGTGTCGGTCATGCGCGGATACTACGCGCGGTCGTGCGTGCTGCCTACGCGGCGATCTCGAAGGTCATCCCCGCGGCACGAAGGCGTTCGACGAGCTTCATGCCCATTGCCGTGGCCGGTGTGAGAATGCCTCCTTCGGCGGCTAGCTGTCGCTACCCTGAAGGGCAAGACAGAGGGCCGACTCGGAGAGCATCACGGCCGTCGAGCCGTATCCGGGATCGCGATTGTGCGCGACGGTGCCACGAACCACTCGTGCGTCGCCGAGGGCCAAGAGCACGGTCTTGAATCGGCCTTTGGCACGCGCCTCCGCGCTCGGGCCTTCGCCCGGTGACGGCAGCTTCTTTTCGACGAACGGTCGCGTGAGCGGAATCGCCAGCGACGCCATGAACGCGACCATGCCCGCTGCGACCGAAGCGGCCCGGGCGAAACCTTTCGGACCCTTGCCCGTGCCCATCACCTCGGAGTACCGAAACTCCGAACCCCAGGGTTGGCCCATCAGCGCATGGCTGCGCCGCACGATGCGCGTATTGATGGCCGCCATGATGAATGGGCCGGTCCACATATCGAAGTCCTTATCGAAGCGTGCGCCGGTCTGATCCCCCTTGTCGGGCCCGCGGACGCCCTTAGGATTGAGCGCGTAGGGGTTGCCGAGCAACTTCCGAATCGAGGGGTTCTCCTTGATCTCGTCGACGATGTTCATCATGCTCGCGACGGTGCCGCCGCTGAAGGCGCCCCGCATATCCACCGCGGCCATCTTGACCTCGCCTGCGTATCGTCCGTGGCGCTTCCTGAACTCTTCTTGAACCATCAGCGTGCCGAGGTCCGAGGGAATCGAGTCGTAGCCGCAACAGTGCACGATGCG
The DNA here is from genome assembly GCA_963786865.1 of uncultured delta proteobacterium. Classification (GTDB taxonomy): domain Bacteria; phylum Myxococcota_A; class Polyangia; order Polyangiales; family Houyiibacteriaceae; genus SG8-38. Next base: position 3,730 of record CAWBAV010000017.1, read on the forward strand.
GGCGCCGGTCTTTCGGGCTTCTCCGTGATGTGCATCGATCATGGCACGCACGAACTGCGTTTCGCCAGTAAGGTCGCAGTAGTCGGTTCCGTGGCGGACGCAGGCGCCAACGAGCTCGGCGCCGTACTTCGCGTACGGACCGACGGTGCCGATCAGCACTTCGGTTCTCGATGCGATGGCGTCGAGTGATTTCTCGTCGAAGCTGTCGCCGAGCAGGATGGGAAGCTCTGGCGCGCCGATCTCGCGCGCGATTCGTTCGAGCTTTTCCTTGTTGCGCCCCGCAAGCGCGAGTCGAAGACCGGTGTCGCTGTCTAGGTAGCTCTCGACCAGGTACTCGGCGACCAGGCGTCCGGTGAAACCGGTTGCGCCCCAGAGCACGATGTCGAGCTCACGGGACCGGTCGCGTTTGCGAGGCAATGTCGTCATGCCGGGCACATAGAGCAGTCGGGGCGACGGTGCCAGTGCCAGTGCCAGCGGCAGCAACCGTGTTGCGTGACTGGGCCACCGGCGGACGGATCGCGACGGGCGTGCTCGCGATTGGGGCCCGCTCGGCCGTCTCTCTACGACTCGATACGGCTAGCCTCCCGCCCAATCGCTGTGCTGCCCATCCCGAGCCGTCCTCCTTTGCACACGTCGACGCACACGCACTGCCACTGTCGCTGCCACTGACGCTGGCACTGACGCTGGCGCTGGCGCTGGCGCTGCGGGTGACACTGCCGTACGGAGGGGCACGGGCGAACGCGATGTGGGGTGGAGTCGACGTCGCGAATGACAATCGGCAAGCGAGCAACCACCTCCGATTGGCGTGAGCGCCGAGGCGAGGCTTGCGTGGTCCAACCCCACAAGTGCATCCGACCACAAGTGCAAGCCGAGCCGTTCGACGGAGCCCCGCGTCGTGTTCGCCAGTGCCCCGTTCGTCCAGCGCCTGTGTCAGTGGAAGGTGAGGCTCGGAGGCACGAATCCCCCTCGAACCTGGGAGAGCAGCTCGGCGAAACGGATCGTGGTGCGGTCTCCCAGGTAAGGACCCACGATCTGGATGCCGACGGGAAGGCCTTCGGCCGTGAAGCCCACCGGTGCGCTCGTCGCCGGCAAGAACGCGGTACTGGCCAGAGCGATCCAAGAGAAATGGTCCATGTACGGTCGGCTCTCTCCGTTTACGCGGAGCCGGCGCGAGAGCTGGTTGCCGCCCGTTTGATGTGGAAACGCGGTAACCGGCCCGACGGGGGTCAGCAGAACGTCGATTTCCTGAAAGAGCGCGTGACACTGCCATTGGAGTCGCGTGCGTCCTTCGTTGGCACGGTTCCAATCGGCGTGAGAGAGGTTCATGCCTCGGACGGCGTTCTTGATGACGAGGTTCGTCTCGATGCCCAGGCGATCGGCGAGCGCGTAGTACGGAAGCAGGATGCGCGTGAGCGCCTTCAAGGACCTCGGCATGTCCGTGCCGATGACGCCGAGGAGCAAGCGAACGTACAGGGGAACGATCCGAGTCAAATCGAAGGGCAGGCTCAGCTCGACGAGCTTCACGTGCGGACGCAGCGCCTCAATCGTCGCCTCGAGCTGCTCGCGAACCGTCGAATCGATGGGGCAGAGCGGGTCGTCCAACCAGTACGCAACCCGAAAGTTCTCCAGGCGTTCGGCACGCGGCACGGGCAGCTCGAGCTTCCAAGCTTCCCGCGCGAGCGTGTCGGGACCGGCGATCACGTCGAGCGCCAGCTGCAAATCGCTCGCGGTGCGGGCGAGTGGTCCGACGACGGCGAGGTCCGGCTCGCTCTTGGTCCCCGGAGGGCCCGGGATGTGCCCGCGTCCCGGCACGATTCCGTGCGAGGGCTTGTGCCCGTACACTCCGCAGTAGTTTGCCGGGGTGCGAATGGACCCGCCGATGTCGCTCCCGATTTCCAAAGTCGCGAATCCCGCCGCGATGGACGCCGCGGCACCACCCGAGGATCCGCCGACCGTGCGCGCGAGGTCCCAGGGGTTGTTGGTGCGCCCGTACACTGCATTGAAGCTCTGCCAATCGCCCGCGTAAATCGGCAGGTTGGTCTTGCCGAGCACGATGGCTCCGGCCTCGCGCACGCGCCGAACCGCGACCGCATCCTCCTTCGGAACGTGGTGTCGAAGCTCCGGCGAACCCGAGGTGGTCACCAGGCCCGCGGTTTCGAGCGAGTCCTTGATCGTCATCGGCAATCCATGGAGCGCACCGATCACGCGGCCTAGGGTGCGCTCCGCGTCGGCCGTGCGCGCTGTTTTTCTCGCACGCTCGTAGTCCTGGGCCACCACTGCGTTGAGCTTCGGATTCAGGGCGCCGATCCGAGCGATCGATGCGTCCACCAGCTCGAGGGAGCTGACTTCGCCTGCGCGCAACATCGCGATGCATTCGGAGGCTGAGCGAAAACACAAGTCGTCCATCAAGCGCTCACCAGCACGGAGACTACCCCGAGTCCATCAGTCGGGCTACGGTTCGCTCGGTGGACACCGATTTGGAGAAGCGCGCGGCGCTGAAGGCTTGGCTTCGGCGACGCCTCACCGAAGGGGAGCTGCCGAGGCACGAGTGGCGCGAGCTCCTGGACGCGACCTGGGATCAGCTCCTGGCGACGCCGCTGCGCGAGCTGATTGACGAAGAGAGCATGAAGGCTCTCGCCAAACGACTCATCGATGTCGATTGGCTGATTGAGATCTCTCGTCCGACGGTCGTCAACGTGGCCACGGCGGTCCTCGCCGAGCTTCGTGAGAACCAGGCGCCGCTCGACCGCTTCCTACCTGCAGAAGCGCAAGCGCGGCTCGACGCTGCATTGGCTCGCCCCGGGCTCGTTCATCCCGACTGGGTGCGCGCCATGTTTCGCGGAGAAGCAGCCGAAGCCGTCTTGAACGATGCGCTCTACCGAGCCCTGAAGGATTTTTCGACGCTGTTGCCTCGCCTCATGGTGAAGGTTTCGCCTGTGGGTCGCTTCGGCATGCTCGGGAGCGCAGGCATGTTCGCCGAAAAGATCATCGAGGAGCTAGAGAAGCGTATAGAGCCGGAGATCCGGTCGTTCCTCGCCGAGAGCAGCGACCCCATTCTGCAGCGCGCCGCCGAGTTCACCATCTCGAAGCTCGACGACCCTGCATCGATCGAGTTCCGCTCCAACTTCATCCGCTTCGTGCTTTCGAAGTCGCCGGCATTCTTTCTCGCGGCAGCGGACGACGAGCTGATCGGCGAGATCGGTACGATCTTCGAGCTAAGCGCGCGTCACGTCGCTGACATGCCAGAGCTCGTGAACGAGGTGCATCGTTGGATCGAGAAGGGGCTGGCTCACACGGCTGGCAAGACCCTCGCCGAAGCACTCGACATCGAAAGCATGGAGCTTCGCCCGCCAATCGATTCGCTTGCGGACGCAAGCTGGCCGGCATTCACGACCGTCCTCGCAAGCCCTCAGGCGCAGGCTTGGATGGACCGTCTCGTCGATGAGCTCATCGAAGAATACCAGCGCATCTAGACCATTGCGACGCGAGGTTTCCATGACCGACAATCAGAGCCCGTTTGGCCAACCCATCGGAGAACCGGTGCCTAACTGGACGACGCGGCCGGCGCCCTCGCGCGCTCCGATGGAGGGACGGTACTGCCGGCTCGTACCCTTGCGCGCCGACGCGCATGCAGCCGCGCTCTACGATGCCTACGCTGCGTTTTCAGACGAGAGCAACTGGACGTACCTGCCATACGGACCCTTCGCGTCAGCGGCGAAATACGCCGACTGGATCGCTGAGATCGAGTCCGTGGACGATCCCGTTCCGTTCGCGATCCAAACGCGCCCCGATGATCGGCCAGTTGGGGTGGCGGCTTACCTGCGCGTGAACCCTCCGCAAGGCTCGATCGAGGTCGGCCATCTGTGTTACTCGCCGGCTCTGCAGCGAACTGCGGCTGCCACCGAAGCGATGTACCTGATGATGCGTCACGCCTTCGCCGAGCTCGGCTACCGGCGTTACGAGTGGAAATGCGACAGCCGCAACGCTGCATCGCGCGCGGCGGCGCAGCGCCTCGGTTTTCGATACGAAGGCACATTTCGCCAAGCGATGGTGATGAAAGGCCGAAATCGGGACACCACCTGGTTCTCGATTCTCGACAGCGAATGGCCTGCGATCCAGGTCGCTCTCGAGCGATGGTTGGAGCCCGGCAACTTCGATGGGGAAGGTCGCCAACGGAAACGACTGCAAGCGCTCATGCCCGAGTCAAAGTGACCCAAGCGCTGATCGTCGTCAGTGGGCCGCTGGCTTCAGCTTCTCCATCGCTTGGTCGACGGTGAAGCTCGCCGCTCTCTGTCGCGGAGGGAACTGCTCGAAGGTCGACAGGAACTGCCCCGTGATCGCCTGGGCGCCGTAGAGCATGAACGCCCGGTCGAGCAGCCAGTCGTAATAGGTGTTCGAGGTGATCTCGGCACGCTCGTATGGGTCGCGGCGCAGGTTGAAGATGAGCGGCACGCGAAGCGGCACGAACGGATCCATCCAGACCCGCAACGTTCCCTCTGTCTTCTGCTCCATGAAGACGGCCTTCCAGTCGTTGAAGCGCAGGGCGATTAGATCTCCGTCGTCCGAGAAATAGAAGACCTCGCGACGAGGCGACGTCCGTTCCTGCCCAGTGAGGTACGGAACGAAGTTGTACCCATCGAGGTGAACGTGGAAGCCCTTGTCTCGACGCTTCTTCTTGGCCTTGAGCTTCTCTTTGACGTCTGGGTCGCCGGCCATCGCGAGGAAGGTCGGCAACCAGTCCATATGGTGCATGATGTCGTTGGAGACGGAGCCAGCTTTGATTTTGCCCGGCCAGCGAACCATCGCCGGGACGCGCCAGCCGCCTTCCCAGTTGGTGTTCTTCTCGCCACGGAATGGCGTCGCGGCGGCGTCCGGCCAGCTGTTGTAGTGGGGCCCGTTGTCCGTGCTGTACATCACGAAGGTCTCGTCGGCGATGCCCAGCTTGTCCAGCAAGTCCAGGAGTTGCCCGACGTGCATGTCGTGCTCGACCATGCCGTCCGCGTACTCGTCCTGACCGGAAATCCCGCGGTGCTCGGCCTTCACGTGCGTGCGGAAGTGCATGCGCGTGCCGTTCCACCAAACGAAGAAAGGCTTTCCATCCTTGTGCGCCTGCTCGATGAAGCGAATCGCGGCCGCAACGGTTTCGTCGTCGATGGTCTCCATGCGCTTCTTCGTGAGCGGCCCCGTGTCTTCGATCCGGCCGTCGGCGTAGCTGTGGATCACGCCTCGCGGCCCGAAGCGCTCTCTGAACTCCGGGTTCTTCGGATAGTCTAGATTCTCCGGCTCCTCTTCTGCGTTCAAGTGATAGAGGTTGCCGAGGAACTCGTCGAAGCCGTGGTTCGTCGGCAACATCTCGTCCTTGTCGCCGAGGTGGTTCTTCCCGAACTGCCCTGTCGCGTAGCCTTGTGGCTTCAGGAGCTCGGCGATCGTCGGGTCCTCTTTTCGTATGCCCTGATCGGCTCCGGGGAGACCGACCTTGCTCAACCCCGTGCGGAACACGCTCTGCCCGGTGATGAACGACGAGCGCCCTGCGGTGCAGCTCTGCTCGCCGTAGTAGTCGGTGAAGATCATCCCTTCGGCCGCCACACGGTCGATGTTCGGCGTCCGGTAACCGACGAGGCCCATCGTGTACGCGCTGATGTTCGACTGGCCGATGTCGTCACCCCAGATGACCAGGATGTTCGGCTTCTTTTGGGTGCCTTCATCGTCTGCGGCGGCAGGCGTTGTGGTGCTGAGAAGCGTGAGCGCTAGCAGCGCCGACGACAAATGGGCTTTCTTCATTCTTTTCTCCTCATTCTCGAAATCGAGTCCGGCGAAGCTATCGGCCGGGCCAGGCGAGGTCAAGGCCTCAGGCGCGCAGCAGCTTGAGCGCGTGCGACCATTCGTTTCGGGCGAATCCGGGGATGCACCAAAGGATGCAAAGCGGCTCGATGGCGCGCGCCGCTTCCGCTGACCCCATGTCTTCGGTTTCCCATCCGAACTCGTCCAGGACTCGCCTGACCTCTGCCTTCGCCCCTGCATCGTTCCCGCAGATGAACATGCTCGGCTTGATGCCCCCGAAGTCCGGGTCGACCATCAAGGCGTTGCCCACGCAGGAGAAGGCCTTGACGAAGCGCGCCTCGGGCGCCTGCCGCTGAAGGCGCTCCATCAGCGACTCATCCAAGCTCGTGAAAAAGCTGAGGACCCCGTTCACCGGCGGCGCATCGGCGATCGGGTTGGTCGCGTCGATGACGGTCTTGCCGGCAAGATTCGCGGGGCCGCAGAGCGAAATGGCCGACTCCGCCGCCGTCCCTTTGACAGCGAGGACGACGAGCTCGCCCCAGCTCGCCGCCTCCTCGAAGGTGCCCGTCGAAGCGCTGCTGCCCGCGGTCCGCTTCCAGCCGGCGAGCTTCGACGGCTCCCGTGCGGCGCGCATCACTTGGTATCCATGCTCTAGGAAGCCGTCCGCGAGCGCCTTGCCGACGTCCCCCGAACCGATCACCGCAACCTTCGATTTCGCCATCTCGTATCCCTCCGCTAGACCATCGTAGCGAGCATAGTGCCCGGTCTTGGACTGGAAAGGGGGCGCCCGCTTCGACCGGTTTGGCAGCCTCCTTTCCGAACGCCTAAGATCTAACCATGGGGCTCAATCGTTTCTGGGTGGGGGCGGCGGGCTTGTGTCTCGCCTTGGCTTCGATTCCTGCATGCTCGGGAGAGTCTGGCTCGACTCGCATCGGTGGCTCGGGAGGAGACGGCGGCAGTGGCGGCGCTGGAGGCCTCGGGGGGCACGGCGGAGCCGCGGGTTTCGGAGGCGAGGGCGGAATGGGCGGCGGCATCGTTTCACTCAGCTGTGGCGATGGCGTGCGCGATCCCGTCGAGGCCTGCGATGACCACAACACGAGCGACGACGACGGCTGTGCCGGCGATTGCATGCGAATAGAGGACGGCTACCGATGTCCGGTCGCCGGGTTCCTTTGCGTGGCGATCGTATGCGGGGATTCGCGAATCGACCCACCCGAGACTTGCGACGACGGCAATGGCTCAGGGAACGATGGCTGCAACGCGAGCTGCGAGCGCCAAGAAGGCTGGCTCTGCCCGCTTCCCGGCGTGGCCTGTGTCGCTGCCGAGTGTGGCGACGGGATCGTCGCCGGCTTCGAGCAGTGTGACGACGCGAACGCAGTCACCGCAGGATGCTCGGACGAATGCCAGCTCGAAGACGGCTTCAAGTGTGTCACTCCCGGCGAGCCGTGCGAGGCCACCGTATGCGGAGACGGGACGCGCGAAGGGACGGAGCAGTGCGACGACGGCAATCTCACGCCGTTCGACGGATGTGACTCCAGTTGCAAGAACGAGCCGAATTGCAGCGGGGGAGTCTGCATTCCGGTTTGCGGCGATGCGGTGATCCTCCCTGGCACCAACGAAGCCTGCGACGATGGAAACATCAGCGATGGCGACGGCTGCTCGAGCAGCTGCCAGGTCGAAGAAGGCTTCGAGTGCGTCCTCTCGCCCGTGCCTCTTCCGGACGAGCTCGCGATCCCGGTCATCTTCAGAGACTTCCGTAGCTATAGCGGGTCGCTCCCGGGTCCGTACAGCCCCGATTTCAACAACCCTGGTGACTCGAACAGCTCGATCGCCTTCGACATCACCGCCGATCTCCTCGACGCGGAGGGCAAGCCGGTCCTTTCGGGTGAGAATCTCTACGTCTCCGGGTCCAACGAAGGACCTCCGCACAGTGCGGACTCCTTCGCTGCCTGGTACCGCACGAGCCCTGCGCTCGATCCAGCGGGCAACCTCGAGGTCGTCGGTGAGCTTCTGCTCGGCTCCATCGGCGCCAACCGCTATCAGTTTGCCAGCAGCGCGTTTTTCCCGCTCGACGATCCGGCGCTTGCGCCGCTCGCATGGCCTGCGGAGCCGACCTACGGCGAGGCGATCCATGTGCCCAACGTAGGGGGCGCGGCGCGCAACTTCGGATTCACGACCGAGGTGCACTACTTCTTCGTCTATCAAGGGGACGAGGTGCTCTCCTTCAGCGGAGATGACGACCTCTGGGTCTTCGTCGATGGTTTCCTCTGCCTGGACGTCGGAGGCCTCCATCCGAGCAGATCCGACGTGATGAGCTTTGCCGACCCAAGCGCGGCCAACAGCGCCAAACAGGACGGCATCGTGGCGACCTGCAAGGCACGACTGACCCCCGGAGACGTCTACGAAGTGGCGATCTTCCACGCGGAGCGCCACACCAACGCATCCAACTTCAGTCTCACGCTCGACGGCTTCGTCACCGAGCGCTCCGCCTGCGACTACGAATGTGGTGATGGAATCGCGACGCGCTTCGAGTTCTGCGACGACGGCCCCGGCCTGAACACCGGCGAATACGGACATTGTCTCCCCGACTGCTCGGCGCTCGGCCCACACTGCGGCGACGGCACCGTCGACGAGGATTTCGAGGACTGTGACGACGGGGACAACCTGGGCGGCTACAACGGTTGCAACCCGGATTGCTCGACCGGCGCGAGCTGCGGCGACGGCATCCGCCAGCCGGAATTCGGCGAGGAGTGCGACGCCGGCGCGCAAAACGGAGCGCCAGGATCGACCTGCAACGCTACTTGCGAGTTGGTCGTTCAGTAAGCGAGCCCGTCCAACCCGCTGCTCAGTCGGCTCGCTCGAAGATGGTGACGCCGCCGACGAGCGTCCGTTGGACCTCGATCTCGCGGAGACTCGCTTCGGCCTCGAGAGGGTTCGCTGAGAGGACCACGAGATCGGCGAGCTTTCCAGGTTCGATCGAACCCAGCCGGTCTTCGAGCCGAAGCTGCCAGGCTGCGTCGGAGGTCATCGCACGGAGGGATCGCTCGACCGAGATGCGCTCCTCCGGACCGAGCATCTGTCCGCTCGAGGTCAGGCGCGCCACCGGAGCCCAGAGTTGCAACATGGAGTCAATGGGCACCACCGGCGTGTCCAAGTGCGTGGTGAAACGGATTCCGAGATCGGCCGCGCTCGCCGCTGGGCTGATTCGAGCCGCGCGCTCCGGTCCGAGAAAGATATCGCGGTGTCGGTCGCCCCAATAGTACACGTGCGCGCTGAAGAAGCTCGGAACCACGCCGAGGTCTTTCATCCGATCGAGCTGGTCGTAGCGAGCCATTTGCGCGTGGACGAGCACGGGGCGCGCGTCCTCGGCAGGGCAGGCCCTGAGCGCGGCGCTCCAGGCATCGAGGAACTGATCGATGGCCGCGTCGCCGTTGCCGTGCACGGCGACCTGCTGACCCGCGCAGTGAATCGCCTTCACCGCTGCGCCGAGCGTCTTGGCATCGATGTTTGGATAACCGCGGTAGTCCGCCGGGTGCTCGCCAGTCTTGTAGTAGGGCTCGCTCAGAAAGGCGGTGTAACCCTGGATCGATCCGTCGCCGACGAGCTTGGTGGCGCCGACGTACACGCGCTCGCTCGCGAACGGTGAAAGATCCAGGGCTCCGGCGACCACCTCGAGCCCGACCTCGTCCTTCGGCCAGATCACCAGTCGCTGGGGAATGAGTCCGAGCTTCGACGCGCCGCTCATGCCCTCGATCTGTTCGAGCGTGGCGAGGCCGTTCTGAACCGTCGTGAAGCCCTGCGCGGCATAGGTATTCACCGCGGAGCGCACCACGGCGATCTGCTGCAAGGGCGGCGTGTCGAGCGCTTCGAGCTGGAGGTCGCGTCCCGCGGTTTCGAGCAGGAGACCGGTCGGCTCGCCCGATTCGGGATCTTTGCGGATCTCACCGCCTGGTGGGTCGGGCGTCTCGGCAGTGATCCCGGCCCGCTCGAGCGCCAAGGAATTCACGACTACCATGTGCCCTGAAATATGCATCGCGAGAATCGGGCGCGTCGTCGATACGCTGTCGAGATCCGTACGGGTGAGGTGGCGCTGTTCCTCGAGCATGGTGTCGTCGTACCCGAACCCGATCAGCCAGTCGTCGCCGGGCTGCGCGGCGTCGACTTGCCGGAGCGCGTCCAAAGCCTCTGCGATGCGGGTCACCTTGCCGATCGGAGGACTGTTGAGATCGCCCGCCACGGCCGTGAGCCCGGCGCCGGGGAAGTGCCCGTGTGCTTCGATGAACCCCGGCACCACGGTCCGGCCTTCGAGGTCGAGCACGACGTCGGCCTTGCTCAGCCAGGGTTGCACGTCGGTGTCGCTACCGACCGCCAGGATTCGGTCCTCTTCGATGACCAGGGCGGAAGCCTGCCGTCCCTCTGCGTCCATCGTGAGGATCTTTGCGTTGGTCCAGACCTGCACGCCCGGTGGCGAAGGATGAAGTCGCCACCAGGCGACGCCTGCTCCCAGTGCCAAGACGAGGATGAAGGCGAGCAGCGCCCAAACGATACGCCGGATGATCTTGCGCACGGGGCCATGCTACGCCGACGAGGACGCACACCGCAATCGCGAGGGTTTCCCCTGCTGATTGTGAGATCGATGACAGGCCTGCGCGCTATCGCACAAGGCCAGCGACTGATTTTTCGAATGCAAAGTCGGCAACTTTGAGAGAGTATCGACCCTTCGCTCGTTCCCGAGGAGCAAGGCTCATTTCCAAGGTCCAGGCAGTTTCGATTTCCATCGTAGCGGCTCTCCTGCTGTTCGCCGGAGTGCGCGTGACGGCCCAGGCCTCAGGCGCCGACGCGGGGGATGCGAAGGATGCGCGAATCTTGGGCTACTGGCAGCGAGGCGAGGGCGAGGCGATCATCGAAGTGCGTCGCCACGCGGATGGCTACCATGGCGTGATCGTCACAGGCGGGCAGAGGCCCGAGACCGTCGGCATCGAGGTCTTCCGCGACCTCAAGTTCGACCCCGAAAACGGAAGCTGGCACGGGCGCGCCTATTCGATCAAGCGCAGGCGCGAGGTCAACATCGACATCGAGGTCCCGAAGGCCGATGCGCTCGAGCTGACGGCCCACATCCTGGTCTTCAAGCGCCTCGTCCAGTTCAAGCGAATTCCGGACTCTGATGTCGAAGGCATTCAGCTCGCCGACCGTTAGTCAGCCCCTCGCGGAGGCTCGCATCTCTTGCAGCAACGCGTCGCGGTCGCGGGTGGCGCGGCGCAGATAGGCCTCGGACACCGGGGAGTCCGGGTCGTGCTTCGCCGACCAAACGATGATCTCCACGATGACGGGCAGCAGATCGATTCCTTTGGCAGTCAGGCGGTAGATCCGCTTCGAACCGTGCGCGGGGTCCCGAACCTTTTCGACGATGCCGGCTTCGACCAGTTTCTTGAGTCGATCCGCCAGGATGTTGGTCGCAATGCCTTCCCCAGCCGCCTCGAACTCACCGTAGTGGCGCCGCCCGCGCAACGCGATGTCGCGCACGATCAGCAGTGACCATTTGTCCCCGAAGACGTCGAGCCCGTAGGCGATCGGGCACTCGGAGCGGCGTTCCACGATGGGGCAGCCTGAGAAGTACTTGTCTTTTGCAAGTAGTCTACGTAATCTCGCTGCGAAAGGGAAGATCCATGACCGCAGTAGAGAGTGGACACGAGTCCGTCAGGGGAGGGCATCTGCCCGCTTCGCCACATGGGCGTTTGCAGGAGCTCTTCGAGGGCATTTGGTTCGTTCGCGGCGGCATCAAGATGCCGATGCGGATGCCCATGAGGATTGGGCGCTCCATGACCGTCGTGCGAGGGAACGACGGCCTGGTGTTGTTCAACAGCATGCGCTTGAGCGACGAAGGGCTGAAAGAGCTGGACGCCCTCGGCCCCGTCAAGCACGTGATCCGCATTGCCGGGTTCCATGGCCGCGACGACGGTTTCTACAGGGAGCGCTACGGCGCGAAGGTCTACGCCATCGAGGGCCAGAGCTACGTGCGTGGCTTGGGGGATCCGAAGAACAATTCCGAGACCTACATGGAGGCCGACATCTGGCTCGACGAGCAAAGCGCGCTGCCCATCGCCGACGCCAGGCTCAAGGTCTTTTCAAGCTCGAATCCTCCAGAGGCTGTCTGCCTAATCCAACGCCACGGCGGGATCTTGATTTCAGGTGACTCCCTTCAGCACACCCCCCAGCCCGATCAGTACTTCAGCTTTCTCGCCAAAATCATGATGAAGCGGATGGGCTTCTTCAAACCCCACAACGTGGGCCCGGGCTGGCTCCAGTTTGCCCGTCCGAGCGCCGAAGACGTTCGCTCCGTGCTCGACCTCGATTTCGAGCACGTTCTGCCGGCTCACGGCGATGCGGTCATCGGCGGCGCCAAAGAGAAGTACCGCCCCGTCATCGAAGGCGAGCTCAAGGGCTGTCACAGCTGAGGGCTGCCGGAAGTCGGCGCTGGGGATCGCTCAGAGCGGCCGGGAAACCCAGCCGTGCTTCCACATCCAGAGCAAGAGCCGCTCACGAAGCGCCATCATCGACAAATGACTTCGGGGGGGATTCGAGGGCATGGCGCCGTCAGTACGCAAGATGTGTGCCGAGCGTTTTGGCCCACGGTTTCGAGATCGGCTTCGGTAAGCGTGCCGGGAGCGCACGGAATCTGTGGCGCCCATGGCACAGTGTGCGCAATCCACACGGACGCCAGCCGCTCAGAACACCATGCCTGAGGTGCTGGGGTCCCACTGCAGCTTGCGGTCCGAGGTGAGCATGATCTTCTGGTCGAGCCGGCGGATCTTGCCTTTGCGGACCCCGAGCATGATTCCCGAGACGATCATCCCCAAGCTGCCGCCCCAGGCCAAAGGTGCGCCGATGCCGGTGAGAATCTTTCCCGTCGTGTCACACTCGTAGTTGCTGGCGTCACCAAAGTCGTACGTCACGCAGTGGTCCCCCGCCCAGACCGGGATCAGCAGTGCGAGACCCACACCAAACGAGACCGAGGTTCCGATGAGCGCATTGCGTGTTCGAGGCACGCTCTCTGCGAGCTGGTCGCGACGGTACATGTCGTAGGCAAGATGCTTGTCCTGTATTGTCGGTGGAGGGCTGACGACGGTGACGGGCTGGGCGGCTGCGGGTTGGGCAGCTGCGGGCTGGCAGCTGCGGGCGGGGCTTGCTGCGCTTCCTGCGCGCGGGCAAACCCGGTGGCGCTCGTCACGAACAAGACCGCTGAAAAGAAGCTCATCGTGATCCGTTGCATGCTGCTTTCTCCCTGGCTGTTTCGGAAACCTGGCAGGCCTAGAGCCTGGTACCAATCGACGCGCATATCAATGCCCGCGCAAACTTTGCGGCACCACCCTACGGGGCGCGGCCAACCTTGGCATAGAGAGCCTGAAGCTGTTCTTCACCAAGCGTTTCCTTCTCGAGTAGCTCCTTGGCCCCTGTTTCCAAAGTGTCACGTTCTGCGCCCAGAAGCTGAAGCGCTCGGTCGAAAGCGGCTTGAACCATGTCGCGCACGGCGGTGTCGATCTCGCGCGCGGTGTCGTCGCTGTACTCCCGAACGCGCATCGGCGTCCCCGTGCTGCCCAAGAACGTCGACGATTCGCTCTCGTACGAGACATGCCCGAGCTCGGGCACCATCGCGTAGCGTGTCACCATGCTTCGCGCGATGTCGGTGGCCTTCGCCAAGTCGTCCGCCGCGCCGGTCGAAAGGTGCCCGAAGATCAGCTGCTCGGCCGCGCGTCCGCCGAGGAGGACCGCCATCTTCTCCTCGAGCTCCTCGCGCGTCATCAAGAAGCGGTCTTCGGTCGGACGCTGCATCGTGAATCCGAGCGCGCCCATGCCCCGCGGAATGATCGACACCTTGTGGACCGGGTCGCAGTGCTCACACATCAGGGCCACCAGCGCGTGGCCCATCTCGTGGTACGCCACCACCTCGCGCTCGCGCGGGTTGAGCAGGCGGTTCTTCTTTTCGAGGCCGGCGACGATTCGCTCGATGGCTTGTGTGAAGTCCTCGAGGGTCACCGCCTCGGCGTTGCGGCGCGTGGCCACAATCGCCGCTTCGTTGATCAGGTTGGCGAGATCGGCACCGGTGAATCCCGGGGTGAGCGCGGCGACCGCCTCGAGCTCGAGGTCGGAGGCAAGCGCGATCCTTTTGGCGTGGACCTTGAGGATCTGCGTGCGTCCGCTTCGATCCGGACGATCGACCAGCACCTGCCGATCGAATCGTCCTGCACGCAGGAGCGCCGGGTCGAGGATCTCCGGGCGATTGGTGGCGGCGAGCAAGACGATGCCCGTCGACGGATCGAAGCCGTCGAGCTCGGAGAGCAGCTGATTGAGGGTCTGCTCTTTCTCGTCCATCCCGCCCGAAAAAGGCTGCGCATTGCGCGCCCGGCCGAGCGCGTCGAGCTCGTCGACGAAGATGATGCAGGGCGCCTGCTGCCTCGCCTGGTCGAAGAGGTCTCGAACTCGCGCCGCGCCCACACCGACGAACATCTCGACGAACTCCGAGCCGCTGATCGAAAAGAACGGCACCCCGGCTTCTCCCGCAACGGCGCGGGCCAAGAGCGTCTTGCCCGTGCCAGGCGGGCCCACCATCAAAATGCCCTTTGGCATGTGCGCGCCGAGCCGTCCGTAAGCTTCCGGGTCTTTGAGGAACGCGACCACCTCCTCGAGCTCTTGCTTGGCTTCGTCGACGCCGGCCACGTCGCTGAACGAGACCCGCGTGTCGGTCTCCATGTAGACCTTCGCGCGGCTCTTTCCGACCGACATCAGCCCCGCGCCGGGGCCGCCCATCCCAGCCATCCTCCGACTCATGAAGAGCCAGAACCCGACGAGGAGAATCAGCGGCAAGAACCAGGCGACGAGCGCCTCGGTAATCGGGCTCCGCTGCTCCTGCGTGTACTCGACGCCGTGGGCTTGCAGTCGATCGGCAAGCTCGGCATCGACCCGATTCGTGGAAAAGCGAGTCTTGCCCTCGAGCGGCTCGGTGAGCTCCCCGCGCAACGCATCGTCGGTCACGACCAGGTCCTTGACCTTGCCCTCCTCGAGAAGCTTTTCGAACTCGCTGTAGGGAATCGTCGCGACCGACCGGTACGTTCCCCAGGTCTCGTAGACCAGCGAGCCGACCATGACGGCGAGGATCAGATAGACGAACCGGAAGGGCGACCTCGGTCCTGTGCGCTTGGGCTTTCGGTCTTCGCGTCGCATGATTCCAGCAGAACCTAGCCATGCCCAGAGCGAGGGCAAGTCGCGCCCTAGACGGCGTGTTGCACGACCAGCGCCGCCATCCAGAGCATGCAGATCAGTTGAACGAAGAAGAACGCAAAGCGCAGAGACGCGAGGAGGTTCGTCTGCTCCCGCGAGACGTGGATCGAGGTCTGCACGACACGGGCTCCCAGGAGCGTGAGGGCCAGGATGTCCAGCATGGCGCTTTGCGCGCCGCTGACGACGATGACGAGCACGATGGCGCCATAGACCGGTAGATTCTCGACGCAGTTGAGGTGGGCGCGCATCGAGCGACGGTACCAATCCGAACCTTCGACCTGGTCTGCTCGGAACTCCTTGACTTGAACCCGGCCGGCAAAGACCAGACTCCAGCGGTAAATGCCGACGGTCAGCATCAGCACGAGCATCGTCCAAACCGCGAACGCGAGCAGCACCCAGACAGGAATCGACATGGCCATCTCGAACTCGTACCACGGATGCGGTCGTGAGCGTTCAAGCGAAAGCGCGGCACCGCCAGAAAGCGGGCTCCTCGTATCGGCTCGTTTGGTAAGCTTTCTAGCCAATGCGGACGCCGAGCTCGTGGTAGGCTCGGAGGCCGTGATGCGAGCTCTGCTTACTCTTGGATGCGTGTTGGCGCTCGGCCTGCTGAGCTGTGACGAGTCGTCTGGCGCCAGCGGCGACCCTTGGGTGCCGGTCGGGACGTATCACTTGCCGGGGGCCATCGCGGTGAATCTGAGAATCGAACCGGACGGGAGCTTCCGTTGGGGTTACTCCAACTGCGACAACGGAAGCCGTAGTGGAGGCTGGTGGCAGGCTTCAGATGGGCGGTTCGTTCTCACGCCGATCGACAGACGATTCTACCTTGCTGTGGCTCGCGTACGACCCGGGAGGTTGGGTCCTGCCAGGACGGAGAGTTCGGCGAGCTCGAGGTGGTAGCCGGCGCTCAGGAAGACGAGATCATCGTACTTGGTGTCGGAGAGCAGGCCTTCCAGAGGTTCACTCGCGCTCCTACTCCATCAGGCAGAGCTGGTTTCGAGGCGGCGTGTGTTCGGACTGTGGCCCGTGCGGCGAGCGGGCCGTGCCCTGTGAGGCACCGCCTTCACTACAATGCAGCCCTGACTACGATCCGTGGTGCCCGCAACCGGACGAGCCACCAGAATGCGGAAGCGACCAGGATTGCGACGACGCTGACCTTTGCACCGAGGAGGCCTGTGACCTCGACGAAGGCATCTGCGTCCACACGCCGCTGCGCTGCGACGACCGGAATGACTGCACCGCGGAGACGGCCTGCGACTCCCAGCAAGGCTGCATCACTCCGACGCCGCTGCCGGATGGAACGCCATGCGCCGGCGGCCTCTGCAACTCGGGCAACTGTGAGCTGACGAGCTCCGTCCTTCCCTGCACCGAGCAAGGCATTCGCAACGCCGTCGCGGCGGGCGGCGGGCCCTACAGGTTTGAATGCGACGGACCGACCACGGTCGTGACCGACGCCGAGTTGGTCATCGAGAACGACGTCACCTTGGACGGTGAGGGGAATCTCAGGATCGATGGCGACGGCGAGCATCGCGTCCTTTACGTGCCTAAAGGGGTGACGGCGAGCCTCGCAGGTCTCGCGGTCACGGGCGGAAACGCAGATGGGGGCGGTGGTCTCTGGAACCAGGGAGACCTGACGGTGACCGGCTGCACGGTGTCCGGGAACCGGGGTTCGAAGGAGGAGGGATCGTCAACCAAGGCGACCGGAGTCCTGAGCATGATCCGACAGCACGGTGTCGGGGAATCATGCGTCGCGCGATGGGGGCGGTGGGATCGCCAATGCCAGCGGCCACGATGACGATCACGAGCAGCACCGTATCCGAAAACACGACGACAGGTATTGGCGGCGGGATCCTGCAGGTCGGCGGGTCGGAGACTTCGCTCACGATCACCGACAGCACCGTGTCGGGAAACCGTTCATCCGGCTCTGGCGGCGGTATCCAAAGCTTCGCGAAGCTGACGATGACGAACAGCACGGTCTCAGACAACGAGGTCGTCGAAGGCAACGGTGGCGGGATCTCGGCCAGTGGCGCCGTGGCGCTGACCAACAGCACGATCTCGGGCAATCGTGCGCTGGGTGATTGCAGTCCGAACGTCGGCAACGGTGGCGGGATTTTCATGTCTGACGAGACGCTCACGACGACAGGAACGACATTGTCTGGGAATGTCGCTGTGAACGCCGGCGGTGGAGTGTACTCATGGTGGAGCAGCACGCTGATCTTTGCGAACACGCTGGTTGAGGGTGACTGCGCCGAAGAGCCCAGTGCGGAGCTGTTGGAAGGGGAGCAAGTGGAGTGGATTTCGCGTGGGGGCAACATCGAATCCCCAGGCGACACCTGCGGCTTCGACCAAGATACCGACCAGGTCAGCGTCAGCGCCGACGACCTCAGGCTCAGGCCCTTGCAAGACAACGGAGGTCCCACCGAAACCCATGCACTCCTCCCCGGCAGCGTCGCCATCGACCAGATTCCAGTGGCGGATTGCGTGGATGCGAGTGGCGAACCGTTAACCACCGACCAGCGCGGCGAATCGCGCCCGGGCGGCGCGATGTGCGACGTGGGTGCGTTCGAGGCGCAGCCTGACACCGAGCTCGTCGAGCTAGTCCTCGAGCAGTCGCTTCGGGTGCTTGCCGTTGACGAAGCCCATGAATGGCGGATGGATGCTGTAGCCGAGCATGCGCTGGATGTGCTCGCTGCACTTCTTCACGGTCTCGCGCGAGAGCGAGAGGCTGTAGTTCTCCTGGGTGCGGCACCAGGGGGCGCAGTACTGCGCGGACACGCACAAGCGCGCCGCGTCGCTTCGGTTGGCTCCACCGCCGTGCCAGAGCGTCCCGACGAAGAACACCACCGAGCCGGCGGGCATCACGACCGGCTGCAAGTCCTTCAGATCGGCTTCCGTGGGTAGTCGGTCGTCCCAGAGATGGCTCTTCGGGATCACCACCGTCGCGCCGTTTTCTTCGGTGAACGCATCGATGGCCCAAATCGTCGCCGCGCCAAGCGGAGGCCGCGGACGTGGCACGCGGTAGAACGCATCGTCGGGATGAAGCGGCTGCTGCGATTCTCCCGGTAGGATGTTGATCGCCTGAAGCTGGGACAAGAGGTAGTTCGGCTCGAAGATCCGGTCGAGGCAGCCGAGGATCAACGGGTCCTCCACCAAGGGGTTGCAGACGAGCGACTTCTCGAAGAACGCGTAGAGCCGCTGCGTCTTGAACCCTTCGAAGTTGTTGCGCCCGGACTCGTATTCGAAGCGCGGGATCAGGTCTTCTTTGATCTCGGCGACGAGCTCCGGCGAAATCCGATTCTCGATGACGACGAAGCCATCCCGTTCGACGGCCTCCATGCATCGGTCGACCTCGTTCGGGGTCCGCTTTCGGTTGGGACCCCGCCGTCGACTTGTACTTCTTGGCAAGCTCGACCGAGCTGTACTCCTCGATGTCTTCGACGACGATGCGGCCCATCGAGCCGAGTGTCCGGCCCTCTGCCATCGATGGCAACCCATCCCGCAAAGGCTGCCGTCGCTCGGACATCTGTGTCCTAGCCCCATGGGGTTGCGACGCTGGATCCTCAATGATTCTTTGCTTCTCGACGCTGGCACGCCGCGTGCTTCGATCGCCGCAGCGGGGATGCTCGATTTGGACCTCACCTTCTTTCGCGTTCGCTGTCGCCTTGCTGCTCGGATCGCTCGCAGCCTGGGCGGTCGCGCTATGGCTCGTGGACAAGGGCCTTGGCGATGCGTTCCAACGCCAGCTCAACGCGGCTCGACGCGAGGCCGAGCGCCGCCAAGAGGAGCAGACCGCGGACCCGCTGAAACGGCGTTGAGCCGTTTCTCGGATTCGCCGATCTCAACGCGAGCGTCGTGGATCCACCGACCGCCTGGATCGTCAAGCCCATCGGCTAGTGAGAGACCAGGCGTTCTGCATGAAGTTGGCGGAGTGCTATCCGAACGACTTCGGCGGGACGGTGGACGAGTGCGTTCAGTACTATGTCAACTACTACTCGAGCCTCTCGGATGGCTGCCAACTGGCAATCGCAAGCTACTTTCAGTGCCTAGGGGGCCTGACTTGCGACGAGTACGCCAACGACTACGCGCAGTGCTACGACGCTTCCGTGGATGCCATCACAAGCGAGTGCGAGTCCACGGGCAACTCCAACTAGCGATAGCGATCTCTTCACTCTGCTTACAGCCCGTTCTCGTTGCTGGGGTGAAGCCGCTATGCTCGGACCCATGAGCGCAGAGTACGACTACATCGTGATTGGTTCTGGATCGTCGGGTGGCATCGTGGCGAGCCGCCTGTCGGAGGACCCGACTGTGCGCGTGCTTCTGCTCGAGGCCGGGGGGAGCGACCGGACGGCGCTCGTTCGAAAGCCGGGGATGGGCGGTGTGGTGCACATGGTGAAGCCACTCAAGAAGAAGCTCGACTGGGGCTTTCGAACGATTCCACAAGCGCACATGAACCAGCGACGCGTCCCCTACACGCGTGGAAGGGTGCTCGGCGGCTCGAGCTCCATCAACGGAATGCTCTACCTCCGCGGTCACCGGCAGAACTACGACGACTGGGCGGCCGCGGGCTGTGAGGGGTGGAGCTACGAAGAGGTGCTTCCTTATTTCAAAAAGCTCGAGAGCCATGAAGACGGGGAGACGGCCTATCACGGCGCGACGGGCCCGATTCGAGTGACGCGTCATCCGGCCGATCAGGTGAGCCCCGTTTCGAGTGCCTTTCTCGAGGCCGCGTCCGAGGTCTGCGGGATTCCCATCGGGGACGACTTCAACGCCGAGAATCAGCATTGCGCGAGCATGTTTCACATGTCGGCGGCGGACGGGGTTCGCTGCAGCGTCGGGGAGTGTTACGTCGCGCCCGCCACGGAGCGCGCGAACTTCCACGTCGAAACGAGGGCTCTGGTGCGGCGCGTGGTCGTCGAGAATGGCCGCGCCACCGGCGTCGAGTACCTGCGAGGCAGCAGCACACAGTTGGTGCGCGCGACGCGCGAGGTGATCGTGTCCGGCGGCGCGATTGGCTCGCCGCAGATCCTCATGCTCTCGGGCATCGGGCCGGCCGAGCACTTGCGTGAGCACGGAATCGAGGTGCAACTCGACCTGCCGGGGGTGGGGCAGAACCTGCACGACCACCTCTTCGTGCCGATCACGTATCGCTCGCCAACCTCGCGTCATCGCGGAACGGCCCTTCATTTCCTTGGAGGGATGATTCAGGAGTACCTCCTCGGTGGCGGCTGGTTCGGGCGCATGAACTTCGAGGCCGGCGCCTTCATCAAGAGCGAGGAGAGTGCTCCCATTCCCGACGTGCAGCTCCACACGATGCCGTGGGGCTACTTCACGCCGAATCAGGATGGGCCGGGGACGCCGGACCTCGACAAGGGGCGCTGTCTTTCCATTCTGGTGACGCTGATTTACCCGAAGAGTCGCGGTGAGCTGCGCTTGAGCTCGGACCGGCCGGACCAGGAGCCGCGCATCGATCCGGCGTTTCTCGCCGAACCCGAAGATATGGAGGTGCTGATTCGCGCCATCCGCAAGACTCGAGAGATCTGCACGCACCGGGCGATGTCGGGGCACATCGGTGAGGAGCTGAGCCCAGGGGCCGCGCGTGCGAGCGATCATGAGCTCGTCGAGGAGATCAAGCTCCGCGGGTGCACCGGGTATCACCCGGTCGGCACGTGCAAGATGGGTGTCGACCCGATGGCCGTCGTCGACCCGAGCCTCAAGGTTCACGGCGTCGAGGGACTTCGGGTCGCCGACGCCTCCGTCATGCCCTTGGTGCCCGGCGGCAACACCAATGCGCCTTGCATGATGGTTGGGGAGCGGGCGGCTTCCCTGATTCTGGGGCAGACGAGCTAGGCATTCCAGCCTGCTACGTTGGAACCAGGTGCTGGGGTTCCTCACGGATTGGGAGGGGCTTCGGAGGCTGGCGGCGTGACAGTGTAGCTTCTCAGTCCTCGTCCCAGAGTCCGGACTCCTTGAGCAGCTCGATATCCAGGAGATCCTTGGGGCGGCCGGATGCTTTCTTGGTCGCGACGAAATCCGGGAGCCCAATGAAGCGGAGGTCGATTCCACCGAGGCGGTCTTGTAGTGCCCCCGCATACGCCCGTTCGAATGGCACGCCATCGATGTAGTTCATGATGTCGATCCGGAGAGGCGGAAGACCCAGTGACGCCATCCGGGGAGTCTTGGTGAAGGCGTCGGCCGACTCCCTAGCGAGGTCCGGGGCTACACTCGCTCGGCATTCTCCGCACTGGGCTCGATGAGAATGTCGATGTCTTGCGATGCACGAGGCCGTCCGTGGGCGGCCATCGCGTACGCACCCACGATGACGAACTTAGCGTCGTGGCGCTGGAGTAAGCTCAAAAACTCGAGCCATTCGTTCGGAAGCTCCACTGTAACCCTTGTACACGCGCTTGCGGATCTGTTCCATCGCGGCAATCCGCTCGGCGACGGGTCGGCTCAGCCAGTATCGACCCTCATCGAGAGCGGCTTGCTTCGGCGTCGTCCACTTGGCGTCTGCCATGCGGTTACTCTAGCACACGCCACCATAAGAAAAGCCCGGCCGAAGCCGGGCTTGATGGCGTCCCCA
>CAWBAV010000018.1:0-289077 GCA_963786865.1 uncultured delta proteobacterium
TCAGGAGGCACGGTCAACGACCCGTACCGCCAGGGGCTCCTCGACGAGTTTGGCGGGATCGGAGGACTGGCTCTGTTTACCGATCTTCGCTGGGGCCGCTGGCAGGTCTATGCGCGCGTGGGCTGGGCCTTCCCGACGGCATGGCTGATCGAGAACCCACACGTCTCGGGGTTTGTGGGCCTCGGCGTCGACGCATTCTGAGTCGCGCCCAGGTCACTGAAACGTGACGATGAGGAGCTTGACCTCGACCTCGTCCTCGAGACTGATCTTTGCGGCGATGCTGTCCGTTCCAACGCCGAAGTCGTTGCGGTCGATCGTGAGCTTGGCCTTGTACGTCGTCGTGTCGATGCCTGCGCCGTTCTTGCCCTTGGCAACCTTGAACGGAACGCTGACCAGCTTGGTCTTCCCATGGATGGTGAGATTGCCCTTGACGATCAGCTCGTCACCTTCCGACTTGACCCCGATCGACGCGAACCGGATTTTCGGGTACTTCGCCGCATCGAAGAAGTCGGGGCTCTTCAGATGGTCGTCGCGTTTCTTGTTCTTGGTGTCGATGGACGCGACGTCGATGTTGGCCTCCACCTTGACGGTTTCGGGTTTTGCCGGATCTCCATCGATGTTCACGGTGAAGTCCGTGAACTCGCCGTCCACGTCGAAGATCAGCGTCGCGGCCGTGAAAGCCACCTTGCTGTGAACCCGGTCTAGGTTGAGCGGCGAAAACGCGGCGAACGCGGACGAGCTCAGCAACAAAACGCCAAGAACCGGTCCGAGGGCGTTCCGAATCGAATGCTTCATGGGTCTCTTCCTTTCGTACATGGCCACCGGTACGCACGACCCGCCAAGATGTTTCGGGCAAGCCCCCCCTTTGCTCGCTCAAGCCTCCGCGTCCGCGTTCGCGTCCGAGCGCCAGGGGTCGCGACCCGGCTCGTCGGTCGAGGTGGCCGGGTCTTGGTCAATGATGACTTCGGCGTTTGGCAGGAGGGTCAGGATGCGCGCTTCGACTTCGTCGGCGACGGCATGCGCCCGGGTGAGAGGCAAGTGGTCATCGAGCTCGATATGAAGCTGGACGAATCGCAGGCGACCGGAACGCCGCGTGCGAAGGTCATGAACCCCGAGCACGTCTGGATGCTCTCTCGCGACCGATAGAATCTTCTGCTGAGTCGTATGGGGCAACTCGCGGTCCATGAGTTGCTGAAACGCTTCCAACCCGATGCGGATTGCGCTGTAGAAGATGTAGACGGCGATCATGATCGCGAAGACGGGATCGGCCCAGCCCCAGCCGAACGACGCCAACAGCAGGCCGGCAACTACGGCGAGGTTCGTCAGGAGATCGGTGGCATAGTGCAGCGCATCCGCCCGAATCGCGGTGGACTCGGTCTTCTTGATCACCCGGCGTTGAAGCGTCAGCAACGCTGCCGTCAGAAAAATGGAGAAGACCATCACGACGATGCCGATCCCGATGTCGCGCAAGGGGCGCGGATAGCGGAGACGATCGATTGCATGAAACAGCAAGAACACCGCCGAGCCGCTGACGAAGCCCGCTTGAGCGAGGCCGGCCAGCGGCTCCGCCTTTCCGTGACCGAAGCGGTGCTCGGCATCGGGAGGCACGAGCGAGTACCGAACGGCGATCAAATTGACGGCGGATGCGATGCTGTCCATCAGCGAGTCGATCAACGACGCCAGCATGCTGATCGACCCGGTCCAGAGCCAGGCCAGCAGCTTCGCCGCGATCAGGACCAGCGCGGTGAGCACGGAGGCGTATGTGGCCCGGCGCAACTGCGTTTCATAGGCCCGTGCTTCGCTCGAGTCTGAGGGGCTCATCTCTCCGAGAGTATCATTTCCTCAGTCGACCGACTCGACTCGGGCGATGTCGGGTCGAACGTGTTGTGGGTCGGCCACGCGCTCAAGCCCGCGCACGGCCGCTCCTGGAAACAGGCCCATGAGGAGCAAGGTCGCCATCACCACGGTGAGCGTGCCCGCTTCGCGTCGGGTCAGGTCCTGTTCTCCGTTGTGCTCGGCCGAACCGCTGAAGAGCTTGAAGAACGCTCGCATGACGGACACCCCGTTGAGGGCGGTCGCCAGAATGAGCGCGAAAGCGAGCACTGGAAACTCCTCTACCGACCCCTGCACAAGCAAATCCTCTGCCACGAACCCGAGTGTCAGAGGAAGTCCGACGCTTGCGAAGCCCATGAACAAGAACGCTACGGCCATGCGAGGAGTTCGCGTGAAGCTTCCGGCAGCGTGCCGAAGCGAAAGGTCGCCTCGGCGCGCTTCGAGCGAGGCAAGGGTCATGGCGAACCCTGCGGTGGCCACACCAAGCACCTGCCAGGTCAGGAGCGCGCCTACCTGGGCAACCAAAGAGCCGGTGTCCAGACCAAACGCGACGAGTCCGGTCTGACTCATGACCAGAAATGCGAGCGCCCGACGCGCGTTGGTTTGCGCAAGACCCAGCGCCGCCGCGACTACTGCGGTGGTTGCGCCGAAGGCGGCCACGCCGTGAGCGAGCTGGTGAGGAAGCTCTCCGCGGAGAAGCTCCATGTGTGCGTACACCCCGAGCTGCGGCGCGAAGAAGGCCACCACCATCCCCATGGGTGCAAACTGCACGAACGGAGGGAACCAGCTGTGCAAGGGTATCACGGCCTCCCGGATGGCGATGGCCGCTAGGAGGAGCACGAGGCCCGCAGCGACGTGGTCCTGGGTGAGAAGAACCGCGCCCAGTCCAAACGCCGCTGCGCTCGGCAAGTGATAGATGGCAAAAAGCCTTGCGATCCCTGGAGAGCTCTTGAGGTCTCTGAGCTCCAGCCAGGTCAGCATGGCCGAAGCGCTCCAGAGGACGGCAAGTCCGATGGGGTTCGGAACCGAGAGGAAGAGCAATGCTACGGCGATGAGCAGCAAGATGCGGCGAAACGTCGTCGGGCGGGTCTCAC
Source organism: uncultured delta proteobacterium (assembly GCA_963786865.1). GTDB lineage: Bacteria > Myxococcota_A > Polyangia > Polyangiales > Houyiibacteriaceae > SG8-38. The sequence goes on from CAWBAV010000018.1 coordinate 2,928, forward strand.
GGATCGGGCTGAGAGAGACCGCCGTGAACCCGATGAGGCACGAGATCAGCGAGAAGGCGGGTACCCAGGGATGCGGATCGACCACGAGTAGCCATTGATCCGACCGATCTGGGACTCGGAAGGTCAAAGGTATTCCAGGCGAGCTGCGCGAGGGCGATCGCTCCGGCCGCGAGCATGGTGACGCTCGCCCGAGCGCGTGCTGAGCGCGGCGAGTCGGAGCGCCCGACCGCCCACGACATCGGGAAGGACAAGAAGCAGTTGCAAGGCCGCAAAGATGGTCGTCATCGGAGCACCTCGTTCGGCTGGCTCTTCCGCTGGCCGCGCGGCACTAGGTTTGCTGAGGTAATCGACCCAGGCCTGATCCAGCCGATCGATCCGACAGACGAGGCGAAGGAGCGGCGCAACGATCCGGTCCTTCAGGAGCGCGTCGAATCCCCCGCGCTCGAGAGCCACCCGATAGAGCCAGGGTTGAAGAGAGGCTGGAACCAAGCGCTCGAGGTGGCCGCCGGTGCGAGGCAGCTGTGTGCCCATGGCCTGTTCCAAGTGATGGTGGTCGTGGAGCAGGCTCGGCGCCCGCAAAATCTGAAGCGTTCGGATCGCGCCGTGGCCCACGATGTGCGCGAGGGCCAAGTAGCGGAACCCAAGACCGATCTCGACATAGATCAAGCCGACTTGCGTCATCGACGCGTACGCCAAGGCGCTCTTGATGTCGCTTTGGGTTCGCCCGACGAACGTCGCGTGAAGAGCCGTCAATGCGCCCACGGCGATGACCGCAGCTGCGGCGAGCCATGACGACTGCAGGATCGATTCGGCGCGAAGCAAGAGGTAGGGGCCGAGATGGATCGACAAGGCCCCGTAAAATACGGCGCTCGATGGAGTCGGGCCTTCCATCGCGCGCGGAAGCCAGCCTGAAAAGGGAAGCTGAGCCGCCTTGCCCATCGACGCCCAGAGAATCAACAGACCTACGAGCGTCGCTCCGGCCAAGGTGGGTGGAACCACGAAGCCCGCCCAGGGCCCCCCGCTGAATGGACCTCACGTCGGAGGTTCCAACCATGAAATGCAGAGCCACCCCAGCGGCAAGCAATCCGACATCACAAATTCGATAGGTCACGAATGCCCGGAGCCCATGCTCGACGGGCCCCGGCCTTTGATGGAAGAACGCGATCAAGAGAGCCGAGGTCAGCCCCACGAGCTCCCAGCCGAGAAACACCAAGTCCAAGCTTCCGGCCAGCACGACGAACTCGACGGCGGCCCCGAAGATCGCGAGCAGCAGGTAGAATCTCGCGAATCCAGGCTCTCGATGCAAGTATCGTCTCGCGAATGACGCAACGAGTCCGAGCAACAGGGCCGAAAAGGTCGCAAACGGAATCGACAAGCGATCGGCGATCAGGTTCCAATCGAACGAGTAGTGCCCGGCAGAAAACCAAGCACCAAGTGGAATGCGAACCTCACCGAGGTCAGTCGCCAGCAACCAGACGATCGTAGTCAAGCAGGCGATCGTCGAAGCGGTGAAGCCCGCGCCTACGATCCCCACCGTCGTTCGCTCGCTCCAGGGATGGTAAAGCCAGGCGCGAAGGCCCAGGACCAACACGGCCAAGGCCGGAAATCCGACGATACCAAGTGCCGCCCAGCGTGCGATGAGCTCGGTCATGCGACCCCTTTCGAGAGAAGTCCCGCTTTCACATGGGCCGGGCTCAGATGGGCGCGCCTTCGAGAGTAGTAGTCCGCCGACCGATTCACGATGTCGATCGCTGGATTCTCGACGGCATAGGGGCGAAACCTTCCCTTCTCGTAGACCGCCAAGGCCTCGCTGTCCGGGTCCCAGGACACGAATTGGATCCATTGCTTGTTTACGAGGTTTGCCAGCGTCTCCTCTTGCGCGAGCACTCGTTCCAAGATCTCGGTCTTCGCCTCGACGATCGTCAGCAACCGGACCGGTTCATGGATCTCGACCATCTGCCAGGGCAGGCCGGTTCTCAGATCGGAGGCGTGCCCGTCCATCACGCCCACGAGCCCGACGATGTTATGAGGAAGCTTGGTGCCACAGCCATATCCTGTGGGATCGACGAAGCTGAAGTAATATTCGAGGTTGATGCCCGCGCCCACCGGGACAACGGATCGCAGCAACGCCGCCAAGATCGTCCCCGTCGGGTCCTCGGTGGGATCGTACGAAACCAGGAATGCACGACGGTCGAGGAATAGACCTCGCGTTCGCGACCTTCGTCCCACGATACAGACGGCGTTCGTCGCGTGGCCGTAGCTCGGGTCTCGGTTGGGCGAGGTCATACGCGTGCGCTTCGGCGTGGATCAGTGCGGATTCTCGGATCGGTCTCGAGAGAAGCGGACTCGAAGCGGCGGCATCGTTCGTGCGCGTCCAATCGACATGCGTCCTCGAACGCTCGCTTCGCGTCGTCCAAGGGCGTCGATCACGTGCTTCGGCAGCAAGTCCTCGTCGTAGTACTTCATCGAATCGTCGCAAGTGTTGTGAACGGCACCGACGAACCAGGTCGAGTCCGTTTATGGACAGTCCTGGTCGCCTGGAGTCGCTCTCCCACTCGAGGATCGTTGGCCATCTGCGCAAATGCGCGCGCGTTCGGTCCTCCTCGGCCGCCTCCGGTCGCGCCGCAATCGTAGGCGGCTTCGTGCGGGTTGTTGAGACTGGACGAGCCGTGGCCGACGATCAAAACCAAGGAGCTAAGGTGCCTCTGGATGCCCATCGCCGTGAGCACGCTCGCCACGACGTTGGTCATTTCGTCGAGCGTGTAACCGGACCTGAGCCCGTCGGGACGGAGCTTCGCCGGTTCCCTCGACTGAGAGGCGAGTCTCAGGAACGGGTGCCGCCCTATGGACGGCCCAGTGACCGAGGCGCTGGGTGGCTCGGGGAAAGAGGCTCCTCCCGAGCAACGGAATCATGGCGAGAAAGCCAAAGAGGGCGGACAGCAGGCCACCACGCGTGAGCATCTTGCTGCCGAGACCGATGGAGTGCGTCACCTGTCCCCGACGCCGACGTTTGTCCGCGAAGGCCGCAGCCTCGACTTCGTCGAGCGCCCGTTCGTAAACGTAGTGACTGGGACGGACCGTCGACCGGGCAAAGCGGCCTCGCGCGGATGTCCTCGATTCCTCGGTACGCCATTGCGATCCCAAAGAAACCCGCATAGCCGAACGTTTGAACGTCCGGACGTAGCTCTTCGAGATGTCTGCGAAGCGACTCCGCTCGGTCGTCGATGCAGAAGACCGCTTGAAAGGTGGCGCTCGCCGGAGACTACACGGCCCGATCGGCAGTGACCCACGATGCCGTCGAGCACGCCGATCCGATGCCGCCGTTCGTAGGCGAGATGCAAGAGCCGTCTACGTTCGTGCGAGTCGAAGGCTTGAAGCGCTTCGAGCCACTTCTTCGCCTCTGTCGGAGCTCGTAATCTCTGACGGGCCGACTCCGGCCAACTGAGCCACGATGAAGGCTTCGTATACGAGCTCGAGGTTCAACTGTCGCTGCCGTGTGCCGCCGTCGAGGCGTGCGGAAGCGTCCGCGGGCTCGATCGGCGCGCCGGCATGCGTTCGAAGCGCATGCCTAGCGGCGTGGAGGTCGAGCGTGAGCTGGACGGCGAGGTAATCTGCAAGGCGAGCGTTCGGAGGTGCGACAGGCGCCGTATCCGGACGCAGCTCCAGCTGTCGAATCATGCCCGCCCAACCGCGAAGGGAGAGGAGAGTCTCTTCGATGTACTGCTCCCAGTGCGACTCCGCGACACCCATCGCCTCGAGCGCGGAAAGTATCGTCCGTTCCGCGTCCCAACCCTCCGACCGTTGACGTCTCAGCTCTGCGGAGAGGCCGCGCATCCAAGGATCGAGGGGTCCTGAGCCCAGGCCGTAGAGAGCTCGAAACGCCTCGAGCAACCCACTCTCCCGCCCCGGCATTTGCCAGTACGCGATTCCCTGGTCGACGAAGGCTGCGCAGAAACGGATCAGGAGTGGATGAACGAGCTGGTCGGTGTCGACCCCGTAGGCGCTGAGTAACTGGTCACGAAGCCGCGACCCGACCGCGGGGAGGAATGGTCGTGGGGGCGACTGCCAGCAGCTCTTTCCAGAGACGTTCGAGTGCTTGCTCTTCGCGCGCTGTCGGCGTCATGGGACCGGGGTCGATCGAGATGCGTTCCGCCGATTGAAGGATGGCCGCACGCGCAGATGCCGGAAACGCTCGAATGAAATCGGAACAGCGTTCGGGTCTCCTCGAGCATCCATTGAAGGGCCGCTCCTCTGGGAATTTCGAATAGATTACGAAGTCGCATCGCGTGAAGCTGCCGTCGCGTCGGACCTCCAGGCACGACGGACACGTCGGACTGATCCTCCGATTGTGAGAAGAACCGCTTCGATGTCGGACGGTCGAATCCTCGCGGTCTCCAAGCATGCTGCAAACGCACGTCTCCGATTGATAGGGCTCCGTTCCGAACCGCGCCGCACCCTCGAGCACCGCTTGCTCGAAGTGGAGATCCTCGAACGCGTGAAGAGTGTTGTGATGGACGAACATGTGAAGCGGGGATTGCTGGGGAAGCAAGTGCGCCGCTCGATCGATCGTCGCTCGAAGCCGAATCCGTTTGGTCGACGAACCCGGCTCCTGCGCGGTAAGCCCCATAGGATGGGGCGTTGCCGCTGACATCAGGCGGTTCTCCGGCGGGCCGAATGGGGATGAGCCGAGTGCGGCTTGAGTGCATCGATGCCTACGATTTCGAGCTTCGCGGTCGGCCATTCGTTCGCGAGATCGCTGACTCGACTCAGGAACGTGTGATCGACGAGGGTACGTCGCTCACGTCGATTACGACGTTCGAAATGGACGGGTCGAGATCCGAGAGAGTCTTTCGAACCGAAAGCAAAATCGTGAAGGCGGCCGCGCCGTGTAAGCACGAGGCGCACGTGCCACCTTCTCGTCAATTGTTCCACGCGGGACCTCGCAGTAGCTGTCCGAACGTAGCGCCTCGGGCCCGGTGAAGGATCACCTTGAGGACGAGGCCCGCCGCAACGCCAACGAGCAGGTCGGTCGCCAGCGTGACGATCAGCGTCGTCATGAACAGCGCCAATTGATCGACGCCGATGTTCTTGATGTGAAGCAGCTCACGCGGTGATGCGAGCTTGGCGCCCGTATACACGAGCATGGCCGCAAGAGCGGCAAGCGGAATCTCGCCGAGCAGTCCTGGCACGAGCGCGACGAATAGGAGCAAGAACGCTCCATGAAAAAAGTTCGCCCATCGGGATTTCGCACCCGCATCGACGTTCGCTTTGCTCCGCACGATCTCGGAGATCATCGGGAGACCACCAGCGAGGGCGGAGACGAGGTTGCCGAGGGACAGAGCCAGCAGGTCTCGGTTCAAGTTCGACGGTCGCTTCTCGCGGTCCATCAAGTCGACGGCGAGTACGCTCAAAGTCGATTCAATCGTTCCAACGAGGGCGAACATGACGACGTACTTGATCGACGCGGCGCTGAATACCATCGAGAAGTCCGGGAACGTGAACGCATCCAAGAGCGAGCCCGGCAATCGAACGAGGAACTCCGGCCCGACGTGAAACTGATGCGAGAGAAATCGATAGGCGTGGGACTGGTCCAAGTCCATCATGAGGCTCGCGGGGATCGCAATTGCCAGGACTACGATCGGCGCGGGGATGCGCTTCGCCCAGGCTCGTCGAATCATCGGCCAGCCAAATAGAATGACCAGGGAGACGAGGCCGAGGGCTAGAATTTCCGGATTTGCGTGCGCGATGCTGTGAGGGATCTCGGCGAGCAGCGCCAAGGGCTCCTTCGCTTCGGGAGCGACGCCGATGAGCGTGTGGCTCTGCTTTGAAATGATGATCACGCCAATGGCGGCCAGCATTCCGTGAACCACCGAGGGCGACATCGCGACACCGATCGATGCGGCTCGAAGAAGAGCGAGTGCGATCTGGACGCAGGCTGCGACGACCCCGACGGCCAGGGCGCGGCGATAGCCAAGCATCGGGTCCCCCTGCCCGAGCTCCTGAACGGCCCCGAGCGCGATGACGATCAGGCCGGCCGCAGGGCCCTTGATCGTCAGTCGTGCGCTCCCGAGGAAGCTCACGATGATGCCTCCGATGACCGCGGTCAGGACTCCGGAGATCGGAGGAAATCCACTGGCCATCGCGATTCCCAGACAGAGGGGAAGCGCGATCAGGAAGACCAGGAACCCGGCCTTCAAATCTGCAACGGGGAACGAGCTCCATCGCCCGCTCTTCAATTCTACTTTCGACATGATAATCCGCCTTCGCGTTCAGAACACCGCGTTGCCCCGCTGCTGGGGGCATTCACACACCCTGAAGACGAAACCCGAAAAGGGCCTCGTCAGGCGAAAGGGGGGCCGCGCGCGGCGTGGGACCGAGCAAGCTCGCTGCTGGAGGACCGCCGGACCGAAGCATCGATAGTCGTTGGAGATCCAGGGACCCGAAGCGAGGGACGAGCCGGTTGCGGGCAGCTAGGGTGATGGTCCTCTGAGGAATCGATGGCCCCATCGGCATAGGCTCCGATGCGTTCGAGCGCCGGCTCCCCGAGGAGCTGCCACCGAGCCGCCGAGAGCTTCAGAGCGCCATCCGCATGGGCGGAAAAATGCTGTGACCCGCCCCCAAAGACGGCTAGCAGGGCGACGACGAGCAGGGACAGCACGGCGCTGCGCCGCGCCAGCCGACGCACTACAACCCCCCCTACCTTTGCTCTTCGCAAGTCCATTCGAACCAGCTCAACCCCGCAATCGGCCAAGTATTCCGCCAAAGAAAGATGAGTGCAAGATGGGCACCCCCGGCCGGTCCGACTTCAATCGAGAGGCCCGGGTTCCGGAGCAATCCTGGGTTGGCGTGCTTGTCGCCACACCGCACAGGGCGACTTCCGCTGGCGGGCGGCCGCGACCAGCGTGCCTAGCCATGCGCCCGGCAAGAACAGGATGTTGATCAAGAGCTCATCGAGAAGCCGGCTGCCAGGAACCGGCTTGCCACGGACGCGATCGGAAAGGGCGTTGAGCGTATTGGCAATGCGATTTGCGACGGTCATTACACGCGCGACGTCTTCCACGTCGCGATAGGTTTGAACCCCGAGCTCCTCTACCAACGCGTCCTCCGCCTCATCGACCGCGGGGCGAACGAAATCGGCCTTGGTGCGCTGACGTGCATGAGCGATCGCCAGCCAGGCTCGTCGGTCGAACGCTGCCTCGTCCATGTCTTCGAGGGCGGCCAGCTCGGCATTGGACACTCCGGCCTCGAGGGCCATACGCGTGTGCGCGTGCTCGCACATGCGGCAAGCGTTGACTTTGGCCACCGCAACGACGATCTGCTCGCGTAGGGCTGGATCCAGTCGGCCGCCTAGCCAAATCGCGACCAGCGCCGGCACGCGCGCGGAGATCGACACTAGATCTCGAGCAAGCTCCTGCACCTTGTATGTACGTGGAACCTCGGAGTTGCCTGCGTTCGACATGATTAGCCCTTCCCCGCGCCCATCAAGCGCTTCACAGTGTCGTGCATTTCGTGAAGACGCTCGCTCATGTGATCCCTCTGGTCAGCATCGAGCAGCTGATAGACGAACAGGAGGGTCTTCCGACCGTCGGCTCTGCGCTCCTCAGCCGAACGCGTGCCTGGGCCCCAATCCTCACGTTGCAACCAAGCGTCCCATAGCAGCTCCCGAATCGCCGAGGCCCCAGGGTGCCGACGCAGCTCGTCGGCGATCAGCCCCAAACGCTTTTCGTCAGCCCTCAGTCGAGCTGCCGCCTCGTCTGGCATGACGGCCACGTGAGCGCGGATCGCGCTCTCCTGTTGATCGCTCAGTCGGCCCGTCCACTTTTCAATTGCCTCGACGAACTTGTCTTGTCGGTCTTGCATTCGTTCGTCCTCTGGAGCGTTCAGCTCGTCGCGAGTTTTCCGAAGCCGCTCTTCGAGCACGCGCTCAGCATGGTCGACTTGTGCGTCGCTCAAGGTTGCCAAAATCGGCGCCGATTCATCGATGATCCAGCCAAGCGCCTTGTCCATGAGAATGTCGACCTGCTTCTCGATCAGCAGCATGGTCTCTTCGTTCATGCCCTTGGAGATGGCGCGGTCGACGGTAGCGACGAGAAGGTCGAGCCGCGGTCCCAAGACCTCGGGTGCACTCGCGATCGTGCGATCGACGGAAGCCCGGGTGGCAGCCTGCTGCGCTTCATCGAGCTCGAAGACCGCCGAGATCTTGGTTGTGACCCAGCGTGCCCCGAGGTTCTGGAGAAGACCGGTACACGCCGACGACGAGAGCAGGCACAGGATCAAGATCGCGCGGAGCACTCGCCGGCTGCTCGGCGAAAAATGATCAACGGGAACCATGTGCCTCCTTGCTCCGGAGCCAGCGCGAAACCGGATCCGTCACGATCCCGCGTCGGACTGGTGGAGCTTCGCCAGCAATCGCGCCATGACATCGAGCTGCATCTCCGGACTTTGCGCCAGCTCCCTTCGAAGCGACACGACCATGGACCCGAAATTGCGCCCGAAGCGCTCGCAGTTTGGGCACCCGAGAAGGTGGCTCTCAATTGTCTTCATGGCACCCGAGTCGAGCTCTCCGTCCACGTAGTCGCTCAAGAGCGCCAGCACGTCGGAGCAAAGCATGCCTGCCACTCTGCGTTCTTTCATCACCGACCTCCGCGTTCCTCGGCCGAACCCGATGCCAATGCGACCCTGAGCGCGCGCGCCAATCGAAGCCGCGCCCGATGCAATCGGCTCTTAAGCGCTGGCTCTCCGATTCCGAGGACCTCGGCTGTTTCGGTGCCGCGGAGACCCTCGACGTCTCTCAAAATCAAAACCTCCTGATCTTCCGCGGAGAGGCTATGCATCGCCCTTCGAAGTAGCTCGTCTTGCTCTGCTGCAATCGCCAAGGCCTCGGGGTTCTCAGCGCCCCACCCCGCATCGAGTCCGAGCTGCATCAGCGGTTCTTCGACAATCTCCTCGCGACCATGCTTCGATCGCAGGCGAAGCGCAGCGTTGCGTGCAATGGCGAACAACCAGGTGCGAACCGAGGCCTCGGAACGAAAGCTCGCGGCGTTTCGATAGGCCGAGAGGAACGCCAGCTGTAGAGCGTCTTCCGCAGTCATGGGATCACCGGTTACGACGCTCGTCAATCTGAGAACCGCCGCAGAATGGCGCTCGACCAAACGGTCGAACGCGCGGCGGTCCCCAGCGGCGCTGAGAGCGATCAGTTCCTCGTCGGTCCGTGGGTCGTCGCGCGCTGGTCGATCGAGCATGTTGATATCCCGAACAGCCGGTAGAGCGGGCAACTACCGACCAAGCCCGTTACGAGCGGCACCAGACCGACCCAGCCCCATGCTGTCTGAGGACCGATCCATACCAGTGACAAGAGACCAAGCCCAAGCACTACTCGAATCACCCGATCGACGCTGTGTTCGTTTCTGGGAAAAATGGCACTCATCGAAAATCTCCTTTTCAAGGCTCCGTGCAGGTCGGTCACTTTCCGAGCAGCTCGCGGCGCGCTTGTTTCTGAGAGCCCATCCGCGGCCAAAAGGATTCAAGCCTGCGGGGACTTTCACCGCCTTTGAGCGGCTGCGTGGCGCCGATCGCCCCCGACACGCAAATTTTGCGTGTAATTTCGGCTTGCAGGGATCATGGGCTACCCGTATCGTTGAAAACGAAGATGAAAAGCGTTTTCAATAGGGCCGCCTTCCTGCTGCCCCTTTGGGTCCTTGGCCCAGGCCTGGCAGCCAGCGGACACGCACAGGTCTATTACAGCGTGCGCGGCCTACTCTCGGAACAGTTCCGCGACTCGCAGTTGGTCGAGTTCCAGCGTGTTCAGATCACCGCGGAACGTCGCGACGCGATCGAACAGCGGCTCGGTCAGAAGCTCGAAAAGGAAGAATACGTCTTCTACGTCGCGCGCACTGCTGAACGGGTCGACGGCTATGCGCTTTTCGATCGAGAGATCGGTCAGCACGAGTACATCGACTTCGCTACCTTCTTCGATGACGCGGGGCGAGTGACACGCGTCGAAGTCGTCGCGTATCGCGAGCCATACGGCGAAGGAATTCGTTCCAAACGCTTTCGAAAGCAGTTCGTGGGAAAAGAGGCGGCGAGCGGCTTCAGGCCTGGACATGACATCGACGTCATCTCCGGCGCTACACTTTCCGCGAGAGCCATGGCAAATGCGGTGAAGCGGGCGACTCTATTGCTGCACGACACGCTGCTGACCTCGTCTTAGCCAAGCGATGCAAGACTTCACTCGACCCTCCGGACGGCTCCGCGCCCTACCCCTCGGTGCACGGGCTGTCTACACGGTATTTCTCGTCTTCACACTCCTCGGCTTGGCGCTCACCTTGTGGCTCACGCACGACATGGTGGGCATCGATCTGAGGGGCGCCAACGAATACTACGCTGGCGAAGCTGACCCCATCGCAGAGCCGGACATCGATTCGGGCCCTGCGTTGGTCCTACCTCCGGACGGCGAGGACCTCGCGGCGTTCCAACCGATGCCCCGCCGGAAGCTTCTCGAAATCACCCACTTTCATCTCTTCACGATGCCGCTGTACCTGCTGATTCTCAGCCACATGTACATGCTGTCGCGCTCGCGAAAGGGCCCAAAGACGGTCTGGATTGGCATGGGCTCGTTCGCGACCTTGCTGCATATCGCTGCTCCCTGGCTGGTTGCGCAGGCTTGCCTGGGTGCGGTCGCAATCTACGCGATTTCGGGGGCGATGATGTTCGTCAGCTACACGGTCATGAGCGTCGTGCCGCTCTGGGAAATGTGGCGACGCTGAGCCGCTGCCCTCGTGACCTCGGCACGTCCCACATGCTAGAGAGCGGGCGTGGCTGAAGATGGCAAGTCAGGCAAGCGCGTCGTCGGGGTGCTGCTCGGGTTGGTCCTCGTGGTCGCGTTGGCCGCCTGGTTTGGAGCGATGCGACTCGAGAAGGGCAGCCACCCAGGGGACGGCGCCGACTCTGATATCGCTTCGGTGCTGAGCGACGGAGTGCTCTACGAAGCCCGGGGAGGCGATCCGGGACTCGTCATCGCCAAGGACGTTGGCTCCGGTAAAGAGATTTGGCGCAGCGAGCTCGGCTCGATCACCAGCAAACCGAACCTCGTAGTCAACGAAGAAGTCATCGAAGTGCGGATCGCTGGAACCTCGTGGATGAGCCTAAACAAGGCAACCGGCGAGCCTCTGGAATGACGAGCGGGTCTACACCAGAAGTTCTCGAAGGGGGCTGCCATTGTGGCGCCGTCCGCTATCGAGTCACCGTGCGTTCCCGAGACGCGGTCGACTGCAACTGCAGCATCTGCTCGAAGAAAGGATTTCTTCACTTGATCGTGCCGGAAGGCGACTTCGAGCTCCTCCGCGGCACCGATGAGATCACGACCTACTCATTTGGAACGCACACCGCGAAACATCATTTTTGCAGTCGCTGCGGCATTCACTCGTACTACAGGCCTCGCTCCCACCCCGATCGAGTGGACGTCAACGTCCGTTGCCTAGACGGCGTAAATCCGAGCGAGTTTCGGTTCACGAGCTTCGATGGGCAAAACTGGGAAGACAGGGTCGAGGAGCTGCGCGAGCGCCACCGTGACCGTCAGTGAAGCTCGATGGACTGCCAGCGTCCTCGCTTCCACATCAGCGCGAAGGTGACTGCCTGGAGCCCACGATAGGCCGCTTGAGCCGCGAATACGACCACGAGGCCGAAGCCCATGACCGGGCCGAGCAAGTAGACGAGCGGTAGGAAGATCAGCCACTGAAAACCAGTGGATATGAACATCACTCGCCTGACGTCGCCCGCTCCCATCAAAGCGTTCATCAACACCATACCCACGGCATCGATGAAGAGAAACCCAGCCACTAGGCGAAGCGGGTTCCTTGCAATGTCCAAGGTGGAGGCCTCGTGGATGAAGCCGCTCAGAAGCCACTCCGGAGCCAAGATCGCCGGGATACTCAAGCCTCCCACGACCAACACCGCCATTCTGACGACGTCCCAACCCCACTGCATGGCATCGACCGGCTCACCACGGCCGAGGGCTTGTCCCGCAAGCGATGCTGCTGCAAGGCCGAAGCCGATGCCCGGCAAGATGCCGACGAGCATGAGGTCGATGATCACCTTGGTCGCCGCCAACTCGGGAGTCCCCATGCGCGCAACGAGCATGAGAAACACCGTCATGCCTGCCGCGAAAAAGAACTGCTGGAGCCCCGCAGGGGCGGCGAGGCGAAGGATCGTCGCCATGGTCGCGCGCTTCGGAAGCCCGTGCATGAAGCCTGCGTCCCGCGCATAGCTGCGTCCGAGAAGGAAGTACGAGGCCGTCCCGAACACCGTTGCAATTGCCGAAGCTGCGCCAGCTCCTGCCGCGCCGAGCTCGGGCGCCCCGAGGTTCCCGAAGATCAGCACCCAATTCAAGAAGATGTTCACGACATGCATCATGATCAAGGTGCGCATGTACAGAATCGACTTGTCGACTGCGTTCCAATAGCCGCGAAACGCGAAGTTCATGCCCATCGCAAACATCGCGAACAAGCGGGCTCGAAGGTATGGAACACCCTGATCGACGACCGCCGCGTCGCTCGTGAGCACTGGAAAGTAGTCGGGAGCAAACGCGATCAGCACGGCCGACCAGGGCACGGCGAGCGCAAGCGCGAGCAGGAGACCGCCATTGAGCGGGATGGCGGTTTCGCCCAGGCGGCCCTCCCCCACGCGACGCGCTGCCATCGCCTGGACGCCAGCGGATAGTCCCAAGATGAAGGCGGAGAACAAGAAGTTTGCAAAACCACCGAGGCCTACGCCTGCAAGCGCCGCGTCGCCCAATGTTCCGACCATCGCCGTATCGACGAGATTCAGCACGTTCTGTGAGAGCATTCCTCCGATGATCGGTAAGGAAAGCCCGAGAATTTCGGCGCCGACGCGACTCCGAGACTCTCGCCAACAAGGGCAAGCTAGCGGGGCGCCATGCGAATGGCACCGTCGAGCCGGATGACCTCGCCGTTCAGGTAGCTGTTTTCGACGATGTGGCACGCAAGCGCGCCGAACTCGTCCGGGCGTCCAAGACGACTCGGATGCGGTATCGTGGCAGCCAGCGCGGCGCGTATCTCTTCGCCTAGCGACGCGAGCAAGGGAGTGTCGAACGTGCCCGGCGCGATAGTCACGACGCGAATCTGAGCCTTGGCTAGATCGCGGGCAGCCGGGAGCGTCAAGCCAACGATGCCGCCCTTGGAGGCCGAGTACGCGACCTGCCCAATCTGTCCGTCGAATGCGGCAACGGAGGCCGTGTTCACCACGACGCCGCGTTCGCCATCCAGAGGCTCGTTCTTTGCCATCGCCGAAGCCGCGAGCCGGAGGATGTTGAAGGTGCCGAACAGATTGACGGCGATGATCTTCTGAAATGCTCCGAGGTCATGGGGCGCCCCATCTCTACCGATCGTACGCATGGCGATACCGATTCCCGCGCAGCTGATTGCGGCCCGCAGCGTGCCCATCGAGGTCGCTACCTCGACCGCAGCCTGAACCTCCTCGGCATTGCTCACGTCAGCGCGAACGAAGGTCGCTGCAGCACCTAGCTCGGATGCGAGCGCCTCCCCGCGTTTTTCGTTGAGGTCGACGATCACCGCGCTCCCGCCTCGGCTCACGAACTGGCGCACCGTCGCCTCACCCAAGCCAGAAGCTCCCCCCGTCACCAGTGCTACTGAACCATCAATCCTCATCGACACCTCCGGCCGTAGATGCTTGGTCTAAGCCACCTCTTGGTCAAGCAGCTAGCGTGCAGGGCCAGCTGCGGCTAAAACCGTGCGCGTTCTCGCTGGGTAAGGGGACCAGTGCTCTTCAACAGCTTCGACTACATTCTGTTCCTGGGCGTTTCTGTCGCAGGATTCTGGCTGTTGGCGCGCCACGCCCAACTGCGGATGATCTTCATCTTCGTGGCGTCATGCCTGTTCTACATGGCGTGGCACCCGGCGTACATCGTCCTGATCATCGGTACGACGCTGATCGACTACCTGGTCGGCATCCGAATCCACGCGACCGAGAACCAGATCGCTCGCAAGCGTTGGTTGCTCGTGAGTGTCGTCTCGAACCTCGGGCTCCTCGGCGTCTTCAAGTACTTCAACTTCGCGTCGCAGGCGACGGCCGACGTGCTCGAGCTCTTCTTCGGAATCGATATCCCCAAGCCGCCGTTTCTAGACGTCCTTCTGCCCGTCGGTATCTCGTTCTATACGTTCCAAACCCTCAGCTATACGATCGACATCTACCGGCGAAAGCTCGAGCCGACGAGAAATTTCCTTCAGTTTGCTCTGTTCGTCACCTACTTCCCACAACTCGTTGCTGGCCCGATCGTTCGCGCCTCGCAGTTCTTGCCGCAGCTCCAGCGCAAGATCACGCTTCGCGACGAGCAAGTCACTCAGGGGCTCTTTCTCATCGCGACCGGCATGGTGAAGAAGGTCGCCATCGCGGACTATCTTTCAGTCAATCTCGTCGACCGCGTGTTTGATCAACCTGAGCTCTACAGCGCAGCGGAAGTCGTCGTCGCGCTCTATGGGTTCACGATGCAGATCTACTGCGACTTCTCAGGCTATACGGACGTAGCCCGAGGTTCGGCGAAGTTGATGGGCCTCGAGCTGCCCGAAAACTTCGACCGCCCATATCAATCGGCAAGCCCGGCGGAGTTCTGGCGGCGCTGGCACATGACCCTTTCGACGTGGCTCCGCGACTATTTGTACTACCCGCTCGGGGGATCTCAGGTTGGCCCTCTTCGAGCTTACTGGAACCTCTGGCTCACGATGTTCTTGATCGGCATCTGGCACGGCGCATCCTGGACGTTCGTCTTCTACGCAATCCTTCAATCGATGGCGATGGTCCTGCACCGCTTCTTCTACCGCAGGTCGGGTCGCAATCGCGATACGGTGGATGGCTGGAAGGTGCATGCATTCAAGGTATTCTGGGCCCTCCAATTCGTCGTATTTTCGCGCATCCTGTTCCGGGCGACGAGCCTCCAGAACGCAGCCGATGTCGCATCGCAGCTCGGCTCTGGAACCTACTCGGTCGCGCAAATTTCGCTCGGCATCTGGGCCGTGCTGTTCTTCACGTTCGCCGCACACTACACGCCGAAGCGCTGGTTCGAATCCATCGAGCTGAGCTTCAAATCGATGCCAGCCCCGGCGCAGGGCGTCACGCTCGCGGTGCTCGGTTTCATCCTCAGCGTCGTCGCCACAAGCGAGGTAGTCCCTTACATCTATTTTCAGTTCTAATGCACAAACGAATCTACCCTCAGCTGACACCTCTACAACACCTCTTCACGGTGGCGGTCTTCATGTGTGCCGCGTGCTCATTGGCGTACGTAGTTCCAGCAATGGAAGGTCTCCGTCCGTGGATGCCAGGCGAGGAGGACATCCCCATCGTTCGGCTGTTCAAGCACTGGGGTGAGATCCCAGCGTTCGCGGGCCACGGCAGCTCGTATCGTGCGACGACGAGCAACGAATCTGGCGAGGAGCGCCTTGCCGAAACCGTAGGTGAAACGGTAGCTTCAAACCTAGGAAGCAAACCGTTCGTCCCGCGGCCGCACGAGCGGGAAGACGGCTTCCGGATCGACCCAGAGGAGTACGCAGGAATCTCCGTACGGATCGAGGACCCGAGCGGTAGAGGAATGCGCGCGTTTTACCGGGCATTGGACAGGACGGCGCGAGGTGAGAAAGGCGCAATCACGAGGGTGGGACACTACGGCGACTCGAGCATCGCCACCGACTTGATCACCTCTACCCTGCGCGAAAACCTGCAGCAGCGATTCGGCGACGCAGGCCACGGTTTCGTTCTCGCCGCAAAGGGGTATATTCCATACAAGCACCGGGGAGTCCGGCAGTCTTCCAATCCCGACGCTTGGGAGCTGCGCGAAGTCGCCAGACGCCAAGATCGCAGCGGCCGCTACGGCTATGGGGGTGTCCAATCGAGAGCCCTGTCGGGCGCTTGGGCTCGCGTAGGTACGGCGAAGCGCGGCGGTGTCGGAACCCATGCGTCGAGATTCGACATCTACTACGCGGAGCACCCCAAAGGCGGGAAATTCTCGGTTCGCCTCGACGGTGAGGAAAGCGAGATCATCTCGACCAAGGCCGACGAAATCGGCGATGCGGTGTACTCGATCGATGCGCCGGATGGCGCGCACTTCGTCGAGCTGCGTCACACGCGCGGCGGCCCGGTGCATTTCTACGGGGTCGCAGTCGAACGAGACGGTCCTGGCGTGGTTTACGATTCCCTCGGTCTCGTTGGCGCACGCGCAAATCGCTTGCTCAACTTCGACGAAGAACACATCAAGCGGCAGATCGAGTTGCGCGGCACCGACTTGATCGTTCTCGGTTTCGGTGGAAACGAGGCAAGCGACGATCGAACGGAAGACTTCTTCTACGAAGACTATCTGGGCGTGCTCCAGCGAATGCGCCAGGGCCGGGAGGACCTGGGTTGTCTGGTCTTCGCTCCTCTCGACCAAGCTCGACGCACTCGGGGACGCATTCGCACCCTGCCCACGATCCCGCGCATCGTGGCTGCGCAGCGACGCGCCGCCCTCGATTCAGGATGTGCCTTTTACGACACCTGGCAGGCGATGGGCGGCGAGGATGCGATGCGACGTTGGTACAAAGCCCAGCCACGCCTCGCGATGGGCGACTTCCGTCACGCGACACCGGCGGGCTACGAAATCATCGGCAACATGTTTTACAAAGCGATCTTGGCCGGCTTCGCGGACTATCTAGCCGCCGAGTCTGCCACCACACCGGCATCGTCGATACCTGCAGGCTCGGACCCCGGCTCTGAACCAGCAGACTCCGGCATGCCTTCGAGCAATGCCGCGAGCAGGACCTCGCCCAAGCGCTGATATCCGACCCGGGTGTAGTGGATGTGGTCCTGCGACGCGTACGCAGGGTCGTTGGCGGCCCATTGCACCATGGAGAGCGCGCCACCCTGGAACGCGACCAGATCGAAGAACCCGCATCCGTGCTCCAAGGCGACGCGGTGCTGCACTTCGATCAGCCGCGCGGTGCGGCCACGATCCTCGAAGACGCGCTCTTCGACTTGGACGGGCCGATCGGAGGGACCGATGAGAAGACAAGACGCATCGGGCACCGCTGCCTTCAATCGCTCGACCACCGCCCGAAGATCACGCTCGTAGTCTTCGAGCGGTGATTCATCGCCGCTCTCGTTGGTGCCGTAAGCAAGTACGACGAGATCCGGCTCACGGCGACGAATCTGCTCGCGAAACAATTCCTCGTCCCAGAGGAGCTGATACCTCGCACGAGAGCCGTTGATGCCGAGCGTATCGACTACGACCCCTGGCTCGTCGCGTTCTACGGTGATGCCGTATATCCAGACAGGTTTCTTGCTCAGGGTGCGGATCTCGAATCGATGAGGACCATCCGGCACCCGGAACGTCGCGTAGCCCGTCGAAACGTCTTTGGCGCGGGTCGAGATGCGCCTCGCCTTCCGTCCGTCGATGACTACGTCCATGTCGCCCCCTCGCGGATGCTTCATGTAATAGAGCTCGAAGAAGCTCGCATTGCGACCGTAGTCGCTTTCCTGCGCGGTGAACACCGCACCGTACGATCCCAGACGCTGACTCATCATGGTGATACCAGCGAGTCCTAGGCGCTTCACTTCGGTATCGCCCACGCGGATACGCTGGGTTTCCCATCGATCACCGTCGCTCTCGATGTTGATGTCGCGGTGCCGGTAGGTTCGCCACGGATGAACGGGGACCAAGAAGCCGTGCCCAGCATCGCCATAACGGGACTGCAGCTCACGGCGAATGTGCCCGGTGAACAAATCGCTTGCGACGTGCGAAGCGCCGAAGAAGAGCAGTCGAGCCTTGCCCTCCCCCGATGCCGCTCGCTGGAGAGCTCTATGCAGTGCCGACATCGAATTGCCATCGCGATCCTCGATCGCGATGTCGAGGCCCAGGCCATCGCTCGGCGGCGGCTGCAGGAGCTTGGGTCCCATGCGTTGCCCGGTACGGAACGCATCGAGCATACCGCTTTCGTCGATGGCCGCAGGCGACCGTGGAGACGCGTCGGCCGAGCTCGTGGACGCACCATAGGCAAACGTCCAAACGCTTGTCATCACCACCCCAGCGAGCACGATCGCCGACGGCGAACCCCATAGATTGCCGAGCCGCACGCCCTCACAATGGCGATCCCGCTCGATCCAGTCAAATTGACGTGAAAGCTGGGGCGAAGTCGGCCATGATGCGCGCCATGAAGTCGCGCGAGCTGCTCTTGAAAGCGGCAAAATTCGATGTTGCCCGCCTTCGGTTCGAGGGCCCTGACGGCAAGGAGATCGTCCGCGACCTGGTCGAGCACCCCGGCGCAGCGGTCATCCTCCCCCAGTTGGACGATGGCCGGATCGTCTTGATACGCAATCTGCGCAGAACTGTCGGCAAGGTGCTCTGGGAGCTGCCGGCGGGCACGCTCGATCCAGGCGAGGCTCCCGAGGTCTGCGCCGCACGGGAGCTCGAAGAAGAAACCGGCTACCGCGCCGGGACCCTCGCGCCACTCACCTCGTTTTTCGCCTCACCCGGCATCCTCAACGAACGCATGCACGGTTTCTTGGCAACGGACCTAGTGCCCACGGCGCAGAATCTGGACCACGACGAAGAGATCCAAGTCTTCCCAATTCCACAGTGGCAGGTGCGCGACATGGTCAAGGACGGTCACATCGAGGACGCCAAGACCATCGCCCTTCTGCTCTACTGGATGCATCTCTACTCGCCGTAACCTGCCGAGCCTCGACTTCGATGGAGCTGCTGAGCCGCATTCAAGACAACTGGATCGTCCTGCTGATCCCTTTGATCAGCGCGCTGGTCGGCTGGTTCACGAATGTCGTAGCGATCAAGATGATGTTTCATCCAGTCGACTTCGTGGGGATTCCACCCTATTTGGGCTGGCAAGGCGTGATTCCCGCGAATGCGCTTCGACTCGCAAAGGTGTCGAACAAGCTCATCACGCAGAAGCTGCTCTCCCTTCGCGAGCTCTTTGATGAATCGTTCAACGCCGAGTCTTTCGCCGGAAAGCTAGGCTCCGTAGTCGACGACGTCACCGAACAGGTGATCGACGAGGTCGCCAACAAGCATGCCAAAGCCATGTGGGAAAATGCCGGCGAGCTCATGCAGAGCAAGGTCCGAGCAAAGGTGCGCTCAGAGGTCGTCGAAGTATCTCGTGCCATCGCAATGGACATGGCGGATGACATCAACGCGATCATGGACATCGAGAAGACCGTTCTCGAAGCCATCGAACGTAACAGGGGCCTCATGGGTGAGATGTTCTACGAAGTGGGTCGCCTGGAGTTCAAGTTCATCGAGCGCTCGGGCCTGTACTTCGGCTTTCTCTTCGGGGTCTTTCAGATGATCATCTGGGTGCTCTATCCCGCACCCTGGATTCTGCCGGCCGCCGGTTTCCTCGTCGGCTACCTCACGAACTGGATTGCAATCAAGTTGGTCTTCTCACCTCGCGAACCGACGAAGATCGGCCCGCTCACCATCCAGGGGCTGTTTCACAAGCGACAGAACGAAGTCGCGGAGGCTTTCGGTCGCACGGTGGCCACGCGCGTCCTGAACGCGGACAACATCGTCTCCACGGTGATGGAGAGCGACGGCGCCCAGCGGATGAACGAGATCGTCGAGCACCGAGTGGGCGAGCTGATCTCCAAGTACGAGGCGAATCCGATGGCGAAGCTGCTAGTGCCAGAAAAGGACCGACCCGCGCTCCGGGCGGAAATCCTGGGAAGGATCCGCAGGGAATGGCCGAAGCCGGGGGGGTTCTTTCACACCTTCGCGGGCGAGGCGGTTGATCTTGAGGGCGAGCTAGAACGCCGAATGAAGGCCCTCGATCGCGAGAGCTACGAAGGAGTGCTGAGACCTGCTTTCCAGCAAGACGAGTGGAAGCTGATTGCGGCTGGGGCGGTGCTGGGCACCATCGCTGGAGTCCTCCAGCTCGTCTACATCTTCGGCGAAGCCATGGAGCGATTGAGCCGTTGAGTCCACTAGAGCTGGCCGATCGCCCGTCCAGCGGCTAAACACCCGATTGTGGAACAAACCGCGACCCTGCTCGTCTGCTGCCCCGACCGTAGGGGCCTCGTCGCTGCGCTGGCGCAGGTGCTCTACGGGCACGGCGCGAACATCCTCGATGCGGACCAGCACACTGACCCGGTCGCGGGCCAGTTCTTTCAGCGAATCAAGTTCGATCTCTCCGAGCTTCACACGGACCGAACGAGCCTCGAGACCGCGATTTCGGAGGTCGCTCAACGCTTTTCGATGAGTTGGCGCATCGCTGATGGACGGCGTCGCTCACGAACTGCGATTTTCGTTTCGAAATACGACCACTGCCTATACGACTTGCTCCTACGCCAGCGCGCCGGTGAGCTCTCGACGGAGATTCCCCTGATCATCAGCAATCATCCAGACCTCGAGCGAGTGGCAGCACAGTTCGACGTCCCCTTTCGTCACCTGCCAGTCACCAAAGGCACCAAACGCTCGCAAGAAGATGCGGCTCTGGAGCTGCTCGAGGCAGAGCACATCGACCTGGTCGTCCTCGCGCGATACATGCAGATCCTGACCGACGATTTCTTGAAAGCGTATTCGGGACAGGTCATCAACATCCATCACTCGTTTCTCCCTGCATTCATGGGGAGCAAACCCTACCACCGAGCGTTCGAACGAGGCGTCAAGCTCATCGGCGCCACCGCACACTACGCGACCGCTGACCTGGACGAGGGCCCGATCATCGAACAAGACGTGGTTAGATGCACGCATCGCGACTCGGTCCAGGATCTCGTCCGCAAAGGCCGGGACCTCGAGAAAGTCGTGCTAGCGCGCGCCGTTCGCTGGCATCTTGACGACCGAATCCTCGTCTACGACAACAAGACCGTAGTGTTTAGCTAGGGGGATCCCATGTCCGAACGAGTTCTACTCACCATCGAGGATCACGTCGCCACAGTCCGTTTGTCGCGACCCGAGAAGCGCAACGCCCTAGACGCGGACATGTTCGAAGGACTGATCGACGTCGGCCAACGCCTGATGGCGGACAATCGTGTTCGTGCAGTCGTGCTGCATGGCGAAGGCAAGGCCTTCTGCGCAGGGCTCGACTTCGCCTCGTTCCTGGGCTCTCCCGAGCTGATGCAGAGATTGCTCTCCCGCAATGAAGACAGCCCCGCGAACATGGCCCAGCGCGCCGGGTGGATTTGGCAAGAGGTGAAGGTTCCCGTCATCGCCGCGGTTCATGGATTCGCTTTTGGTGGCGGACTCCAGATCGCCCTCGGAGCAGACCTCCGTTACGTAACCGCCGACGCTCAGCTCTCGGTCATGGAAATCAAGTGGGGATTGATCCCGGACATGAGCATCACGCAGACTTTGCCGCTGCTCGTTCCGCTCGACGTGGCGAAGGAGCTGACCTTCACAGGCAGGATCATTTCCGGGACCGAAGCGGTCGGCCTCGGGCTCGCGACGAAGATCTCGGTCGATCCACTCGCTGATGCCCTCGAAACCGCCGCGTTGATCGCAACCAAATCCCCGCATGCCATCCGAGCGGGTAAGGCTCTCCTTCGGGATGCGCCAGGGATGTCGAGAGCGGACGCGCTGAAGCTCGAGACGGCCCTTCAAGTGACGTTGCTCGGCAGCCCCAACCAGACCGAAGCCGTGCAGGCGAACATGATGAAGCGGGTGCCCCACTTCAAAGATCCGGACTAGCCCCGGAGCCGATCAGGTTGCGTCGGGTGGTCGTGAGACCCGAGGATGGTACTGGCAGCAATCCGGTGGACAGACGTCGTGCGAGGGGCCGCGATTGCCAGCGGCTTGCCGCGTGCTGACCCTGCCCAGGCGCTCTTCGATGAGCTCGCGAATCATTCGAACGAACGCGGGATGCGTGCCCACGGTGGGAGCTCGGGTCAGGGTGATTCCGAGCTCGTTGGCGTAGTCCCGGGCTTCGTGGTCGAGGTCCCAGACCACTTCCATGTGATCGGATAGGAAGCCGATTGGCGCGACGACGACGTCCTTGACGTTGATCTGCGCGAGCACGTCGAGATGCTCCAGGATGTCAGGACCGAGCCACGGAACGTGAGGCGGTCCACTGCGGCTCTGGTACACCAGTTGCCAACGCTCATGCCTCGCGCCTTCGGCGACCAGACGTGCCGTTTCCTGAAGCTGCTCGGTGTAGTCGCAGCCTTCTGCCATCGATATCGGAATGCTGTGTGCGCTGAACGCCACCCGAGCGCATTCGCGACGTGACTTGGGGAGCGTCTCCAAAGCTGCAAGAAGGCCATCGACGTTCGCTTCGATGAAACCCGGGTGATTGTAGAACGCGCGTAGCTTGTCGACGATCGGCGCGCCCTCGCCTATTTCTTCCCGTGCTTTCTGGATGTTTTCTCGGTACTGACGGCATCCGCTGTAACTACTGTAGGCCGACGTGAAGAATGCCAAAGCTCGCTTCTTTCCGTCATCGCGCATCTGGCGAAGTGCATCGACGATGAAAGGATGCCAATTTCGATTTCCCCAGTAGACGGGGAGTGCGATCTGGCTCTCTTCGAGCTCTTTCTCGAGCGCGGCGATCAACGCTCGATTCTGATCGTTGAGCGGGCTCTTGCCGTCGAAGTGATTGTAGTGCGCTGCGACTTCCTTGAGACGGTCGGGGGGAACGTTCTTGCCCCGAACTACGTTCTCGAGAAACGGCATGACATCGGCGCGTCTCTCCGGCCCACCGAAGGACACCAGCAGAACACTGTCGTATTCCAAATCCGAATCGCCCACGACTGAACTCTCGCGCCTAAAACTCCCCGTGGCAAGTCAAGAGTCTTGCCAAGGAAACCGGGCTGTGCTCTAGGTTCGTCGTGCGGGTTACCATCTTAGGAAGCGGCAGCGAGGGGAACGCGCTACTTCTCGAGTCGGGGGCGACTTGCGTTCTGGTCGATGCAGGCCTCTCGTACCGCAAGCTCGTTCAGCGGTTTGCCGCAATTGGTCGCTGCGTTCCTTTGAACGTCGCTGCAGTCATCGTAACCCACAGCCACGGAGACCACGCGGCGCATGCATCGACCTACGCGACGCGATTTGCTTGTCCAATCCTGGCCAACGAAGCCACCTTGAAGTCCATTCGCTTGCGCCCATCGGTGGCGTCCGCAACCTTCGACGTCGGTCGACGCCAACGCATCGGCGGCATCATGATCGAATCGCGCCCGATTCCGCACGACGCGCCCCAGGTCGCACTTCGGTTCGAGAACGAGAAGACCTCGGTCGGTTTGGTGACGGACCTCGGACGAGTTCCCAGAGGGCTGGCCCGTTTCCTCGACGGCTGCGAGACGCTGCTGCTCGAAAGCAACCACGACCCGGACATGCTGGCGGAAGGTCCCTACCCCGACGTCCTCAAGCGGCGCGTCGCAGGATCGCTCGGCCACCTTTCGAACGCTCAGGCGGCGGACCTCTTAGCGGACCTGCGGCACGCTCCAACACGCGTCGTGCTCATGCACCTCTCGCAAACCAACAACTCCGTGCGCTTGGCACGAAGCTCGGCCGAATCTGCGTTGGGACATCAGAGCACGAAGCTCCTCGTGGCACACCAGCAAAGGCCGTTGGAGCTCGATCCGGATCGCGAGCCTCAAATGCAGCTGGGCCTTTAGCGGGCAGCGATCGGCCCCTGCCACGCTGGATCCTCACCAGCGCAGAACCAGCTTTCCGAACGTCTCATTTGCGTCCATTCGCCGGTGCGCCGCTTGAATCTCCGACATGGGCAGGATGTCGTCGACGATCGGCTTGAGCTCGCCTGTTTCGAACCGCCCGAGCATCGCTCGAGTAAACGACTTCGTGAGCTCGGCTTTCTCTTCGGCCGAGCGGCTGCGAAGGACAGATCCGTGAATCGAGGCTCGTTTTGCGAGGAGCGCACCGAGTGCAAGCTCAGCCTTCACTCCACCCATCAAGCCGATGACGATGATCCGGCCCTTCTTGGCGATCACTTCGATGTTCTGCGGTAAGTAGGACGCACCGACGGTGTCGAGGATGACATCCGCGCCCTTGGGAATGGCGGTAAGCACTTCGTCGGCAAAGTTTCCATCCTCGACCAAGACGGCGTGGGTCAGACCGAGCTCCGTGCAACGAGCGAGTTTGTGGGCGCTCCGAGACGTGCCCACGGAGGTCGCCCCTAGCGCGTTTGCGATTTGAATGCCCGCCGTGCCGACGCCGCTCGCAACGGCGTGAATGAGCACCGCCTTTCCCGCGCCTAGGTTACCTTGAAGGACCATGGCATCGTACGCGGTGAGGAACACTTCGGGAACCGCCGCCGCCTGCTCCAGCGAGAAGTCCTTCGGCACGGGCATCAGCTCCGCCGACTCGGTAAGCAAGCGAGTCGCCATCGCGCCTCCGCCGACGATTCCCATCACTCGGTCACCGGGCCGCCAAGCGGTAACGGACTGGCCAACCGATTCGATCAGGCCCGCGAACTCGAGACCGGGCACATCGACAGGCACGCCCGGAG
Source organism: uncultured delta proteobacterium (assembly GCA_963786865.1). Taxonomy (GTDB): domain Bacteria; phylum Myxococcota_A; class Polyangia; order Polyangiales; family Houyiibacteriaceae; genus SG8-38. The sequence goes on from CAWBAV010000018.1 coordinate 27,392, forward strand.
GGGGCGGATAGAAGCCACGGCGCTGGAGGCAGTCGGCACGGTTCAGTCCCGAGGCCGCTACCTTTACCAGTACCTCGGAGGGTCCCGGGCTCGGCAGCTCAATCTCTCCGAGCTCGAGCACCTCGGGTCCGCCCGGCTCCCGAATGCGAATCGCTTGTGCGGTGACCATGGGGCGAAGCCTAACGCGCCCAAGGCGACCGTCCAGCTCCTCCTCTCGTGCTAGCTTCTCGGTCATGAATGCCAACGTCGGGCGTTTTCTGCACCACTGGGCTTTGCAAGACCCCGAGCGCACCGGCATCTTGGACGCGGGACGAGGCGAGATGCGGTATAGCTATGGAGAGCTGAACCGCGAAGCCTGCCGCGTGGCCGCGCACCTGCGAAGTCGAGGCATTGGCCTGCGTGACCGCGTTGCGATCTGCACGGCGAACGGACTCGATTTCGTGGCAGCCTGGTTTGGCGCGGTTTACGCCGGCTGTACGACGCTGCCGATTCCCGTCATGTCGACGTCGCATGAGATCGCGTTCCGATTGCAGCACGCGGGCTGCAAGGCCCTTCTCTCGGACTCGGAGCGATCGGAAGTCGCGAGGGAGAGTCAGCTGCGCGCGGGGAGCGCCTGCGCGCTTCTCTCGGTCGAGGAAGCGCTGGCGAGCGACGTCGGAGTAGAGGCTCCCTGCGATACTCCAGCAGATGCGTTCGCCATGCTTCTCTATACGTCGGGGACCACCGGTGCCGCGAAAGCCGTGTGCATTACACACGCCTCCCTCGGTGCCCATACCCGCGCACTGGTCGAGCACACACTCGGGTTGACCGCGGACGATCGAATTCTCGGCGCCCTCCCGCTCACGCACTCCTATGGGATTCGCATGACCTTGCTCGCCCCGTTCTTCTCGGGCGCAAGCACGATCTTCGTTCCGAAGTTCTCTGCTGCGCTCACCCTCGACTTATGCACGAGGCACCGGGTGACCTGGCTTCCGGCCGTGCCCACGATGCTCCTAGCCTGGGCCAACGAGTCGAGCGGGCCGGTTCCTCCGGCGCTCCGCTGGTGCCTCAGCGCGGGTGCTCCACTGTTGGAAGTCGTACGCCGCCGCGCCGAAGATCGGCTGGGTGCTCCCGTTCGTCAGGGCTACGGCCTGACGGAAGCCAATCTCTCGGCGATCAACGCTCCACCCGATCGCTTGGTGGAAGGGTCGTGCGGCAAACCGGTTCCGGGGGTCACGCTCCGGATCGCGAGCGACTCCGGCGAAGAGCTCCCGCCGGGCGCGCGTGGCGAGGTTCTAATTCGGGGTCAAAACGTGATGGCCGGCTATCTCGATGACGAGCTCGCGAGCGCTCATGTCATGCGAGACGGATGGTTACACACCGGCGACATCGGCTTCGTCGACGGCGAGGGACGACTCACCATCGTGGACCGCAGCAAGGATCTCATTCTGCGCGGCGGCGCCAGTATCTATCCGTCGGAAGTGGAGAACGCGCTGGCTCTCCACCCCGCGATCGAGGACGTTGCGGTGGTCGGAATTCCCGACGACTACTACGGAGAAGAAACCATCGCCGTCGTGGTTGGAAGAACGGAAGTCACGATCGCAGATCTCGACGCCTGGGCGCGGGAACGCTTGGTGCCTTACAAAGTGCCAAGGGGCTATGCGTTCATCGAATCGCTTCCGGAGGGTGCGAGCGGCAAGACGCTGAAGCGCCGGCTGCGGGATCAACTCGTCGCGGGCGAGATTCACATCGAGCGACTAGCGACTCACCGGACTGCTCACTAGCTCGAACACCGCGAGCGTGACTGCGGCACCGAGCAGCAATCCGACCCAGGGACCGTACCATCCGGCTGCCACCGGCAACTCCGCGCAGAGCAGACTGACGGCGCCGATGAACAGCGCATAAGGCAATTGCGTACGGACGTGGTCCATGTGATCGCAGCTCGTCGCCATCGAGCTGAGCACCGTCGTGTCGGAGATCGGCGAGCAGTGATCTCCCCAGACCGACCCCGCGAGGATCGACGATATGGTCCCCAAGAGTATGGTTTCGTTCCCAGGAGCGATGCGATGTGCGAGCGGAACGACGATCGGGAAGAGAATCGCCATCGTTCCCCAGGATGTGCCCGTCGCAAAGCTGACCAAGGCCGCCAGGACGAAGACCATCGGGGGAATCCAAACTGGAGCCATCCAATCGCCCAGCAACGCAATGAGGAACGATGCGGTATCGAGGTCCCGGCAAACCGCGCTGAGTGACCAGGCCAAGACGAGGATCACGGCGGCGAAGAGCATCGAACGCATCCCGGACATCCAGGCCTCGATCGATTCTCCGAACGTGAGCGCGCGTGTCCCGACTGAGAGAGCCAATGCCGAGATGCACCCCGCCCCGGTGGCCCAGAGCATGGCTGCGCTCGAGCTCGCTTCGCCGACGATCGCGCGAAGGCTGGGCTCCAGCCCGGCCGAGAGCGCCTTCGCACGACCGTCCACGAAGATCCCGAGAGCAGCCACGAGAACCACGACCAGAACCGGGATCAGAGCATTCATCGGCCGACCGGTAACCTCATCGGGCACCGACTCTTCGTGGAAGTCCGAGGCGGGCTGAGCCCCGGGGCGAAGAACCGATCCATCTTGGAGGGCGCGGCGTTCGGCTCTCAGCATCGGCCCGAAGTCGCGTCCGCGGAAACCTACCCAGGCGACGAAAAGCAACATGAGAATGGGATAGAATCGAAACGGAATCGTTTCGATGAACGTGACGTACGCATCGCGCTCGATCCCGAGTTGTGTGAGTTGGTCTCCGATGTACCCGACCTCCACGCCAATCCAGGACGAGATGAGCGCCAAGCTCGCGACTGGCGCTGCGGTGGCGTCGACCAGGAATGCGAGCTTCTCCCGACTGATGCGAAGGCGATCGGCGACCGGTCGCATCGACGAACCGAGCAAGAGGGAATTGGCGTAGTCATCGAAGAAGATCAGCAGGCCGAGAAACCAGGTCGTCAACTGCGTGCGCCGGCGACTCGTCGAGCCGGTACCCACCCAGGATGCGAGTCCCTTCGCGCCACCGCTTTGCGTCATCAGCCCGAGCATCCCCCCGAGCAACAGGCTGAAAACCAGGATCGACGCATGACCTGGATCGGCAATCGCGTGGACGATGTAGGTGTCGAGCAGTCTGGCGAAGGAAGCCAGGGGTGCGAGGTCGGCGAGTAAGAACGCCCCGAGCCAAACCCCCAGTGCCAAGGCGACCAAGACATGACGAAAAAGTAACGCTAGAGCGATCGCGAGAAGGGGTGGGAGTATGGAGGTCCAAGTGGGAAGTTCAGGTTCACCCGCTCCCGCGGCTACCTCTACCGTCGCGGCAGGTATACTATTCGAGGAAGCGATCTGAATGACCTCGGAATCGTGACCGTCAGAGGCCGTAGCGCCGACTTTGGCGGCACCGAACCCAAGGACGAGTACCAGAACGAAAAGGACCGCTCGCATGAACAGAGCCAGACATAGACAGGAACACAGCCGCTGGTCAATTTTGACCCCTGCACTGGCGCTGCTCTTCGTCGCACTGGCTCCTCTAGCAGCGCCGACACGAGTCCTGTCCAGCAGCGATGAGCTCACGACGGAGGACAAGAGGCAATTGGCTTCCGGTGAGCTCGTCATGAAGCAGAAGAACGAGCAGCGGGGCGCGTACAAGCTGATCGGCGGGCAAAGCTGGCAGATCATCGATGTCCCGGTCGATATTGCATGGCAGGCGATCGCGGACCTGTCCGGCTACAAGAACTTCATCCCCTTGGCGACCGAATCCGACGTCAAGCATCAAGCAGGCGAGGAGGCCGACTTGGCGATTCGTCAGCAATGGGGTCCCGTCGACTTGCGCTACGTGCTCCAGGCCACCCTCGAGCCCGAGCGCCGCGCCATGGTTTTTCGCGTGGATCATTCCAAGGATCACGACATCCGAGCCGGCTGGGGCTTCATGCGCGTTCGCCCGTTCAAAGGAGATCGCACCCTCGTTTCGTTTGGCGCCCTGGTAGACATCGGCGACGGGGTCTTCGTCTCGGTCATCCGGCCCGCGGTACGAAAAAACCTCCTGCGAATTCCCTATTACTTCAAGCGTCACCTGGAAGGCGTGGACCCCAAGGCCGAAGCGGAGATCCCCCGGAGAAACCAGAGCAATTAGATCAGTTTCTTGATCCAGCGGAGCTTCCGGGCCGAGTATGGAGGAAACAGAAGCGGTGGTTCCCAAAGCGCCCGCTTCTTGAGGACCGCGCGTCTGTGGGAGAACGTTTCGAACGAATGGCGTCCGTGATAGGCGCCCATTCCGCTTTCCCCAACGCCTCCGAATGGAAGCTCGGGCACCCCAAAATGCAACCACACGTGATTGATCGTAGTGCCACCCGCGCTCGTGGCGCCGAGGACCCGGCCTTCGACCTGCGAGTCGCTGGTGAACACATAGAGCGCTAGCGGCTTCTCGCCCCGATTGATGAGGGCAACCGCGTCGTCGATGTCTTGGACGGAAATCACGGGCAGAATGGGTCCGAAAATCTCCTCCTGCATGAGCGCGTCATGTTCCCTCACGTTCTTCACGATCGTCGGTGCAATGTAGAGATCCGACGCGTTTGTCTCGCCGCCCACGACGACGTCGGCGCCCTCGAGGAGCCCAGTCAAGCGGGCGTAGTGCTGCCGGTTGATGATGCGGGCGAAATCTGGACTCTCTTTCGGCTGGTCGCCGTAGAACTCACGTATCGTCGACACCATGCGATTGACGAGGGCATCGTGCACTTGCTCGTGCACCAGCACGTAGTCGGGCGCTACGCAGGTTTGTCCTGCATTGACGAACTTTCCATAGACGATCCGTTTGGCGGCGAGGTCCAGGTTCGCCGACTCGTCTACGATGCATGGGCTCTTGCCACCCAGCTCGAGCGTGACGGGCGTGAGATGCTTGGCCGCCGATTCCATGACGACGCGGCCGACCCTTGCGCTCCCGGTGAAGAAGATGTGGTCCCAGCGCTCCCGCAAGAGCGCCGTCGTCTCCGGCACACCGCCCTCGACCACGCGTACGGCCTTTGGGTCTAGGTACCGTGGAATCCATCGAGCGAGGAACGCCGAGACACTCGGGCAGAGCTCGGAGGGTTTCAAGACCACGCAATTTCCAGCCGCAAGCGCGCCGACCAAGGGCAGACCGATCAAGTGAAATGGGTAGTTCCAGGCGCCGATGATCAGCGCCACACCGAGAGGTTCCCTCAGCACGAAGCTACGTCCCGGCGCTGCTGCAAGCGAGGTGCGCACACGCTGCGGTTTCATCCAGGAGGCCAAACGCTTGCGGGTGAGTCGGAGCTCGGAGAGGACGATGCCGATCTCCGAGATGAACGCCTCCAGGGCGGGTTTGCGGAGATCGGCGCGAAGAGCGTCGAGGATGTCTTGTTCCCGCTCGGAGAGGAGATGCTCCAAGGCGTCGAGCTGCGACAGGCGCCAGGACAGCGGCCTCGTCCTGCCCGTATCGAAGCATGCTCGAAGCGCGCCAGGGACGACTGGGTCCTGAGCGTACGGGTGACTGAAAGAGGTCGAAACTGCGCTTGTCTGATGCATGAGCGGCGCTCCCCGTGGCATGGCCTAAGAAATTATCGTGTAATTCTAAGCAGTTCCTGCGTTTGTGAAACAATTACGAAACAGCAGCGATCTCTGTATACTCGGCCGTCTGGATCCGTCTTGCCCTATGGAGGCCCTGATGAACAGCAGCGAACGTACTTGGAAACCTCACGCGAAACCCGCTCCCTGGTGGGCGCACATTCTACGTTGGTGGCTGTAGCTCAGGCTAAGCAGCGAGACTGAGCTCGTTCGGCGGCTCGGCGCAGCGTTCGCTCGCCTCGATCTCGCCTCGGTCGCGCCTGCGGCCCTCTTCGAGGACATGCGCTGGGACGGCGCGAATGTCCCAAACGAGACCCACCCAGCTCAGCATCTTGAGCACATAATAGGTCACGTCGATCTCCCACCAGTAGAAGCCGTTGCGGCACGATGACTGGTAGTGATGGTGGTTGTTGTGCCAGCCCTCTCCGAGGGTGAGCAGAGCGGTGAAGACGTTGTTGCGACTCTCGTCGCTCGTGTCGAATCGCTTCTTGCCCCAGACGTGCGTGAGCGAGTTGATCAGAAACGTGTTGTGCCAAAGCAGGACGGTGCTCCCGAAGAAGCCAATGAACAGCCCCGGCCAACCCGCGATGAGGAATGAAACGAGGGCGAGGGCGGCCGGAGGAACGGCCCAGTACTTGTTGAGCCACCGTAGCTCCGGATACTTCGCGAAGTCGCGGATCTTGTCCCAACGGGTCTCCTCGGTTCCATCGAAGATCCAGCCGAGGTGCGCATAGACGAAGCTGTTCTGAACGGGAGAGTGCACGTCTCCGGGTTGATCCGAAAGCTTGTGATGCACACGGTGGTGTGAGGCCCACCAGAGCACGCCCTTCTGGGAGCTGCTCTGTGCCAGAACGGCAAGGAAGAACTGAAACGCTCGACTCGTCTTGTACGTCCGGTGCGAAAAGTACCGGTGGTAGCCGGCCGTGACGCCCCAGACACGCACGAACAAAAGCACGAAGCAAAGAGCGAGCGATTGCGCGGTCACGCCCGACCAGAACGCGCCAAACACGGCGAGGTGCGAGAGCACGAAAATTGTCGCCCGCTGCCACTGCTCGATGCGGCTGAGCGAAACGTGCGGCGACGCCGCCTCGGGGACCCCGGTTTCCATTCCAGAAAGCTATCGCGGGGACTCCAATTCGACCGTCACGGTTCCGCACCATTTCGTCATAGTTTTGTAAAAAGAGGCCGATTCCCTCGTCTCAGGCGACGAATTTGTAGCCGGCGCCCCGGACCGAGAGGAAGTGCGCGGGAGCGCTGGGGTCCCGTTCGAAGCGTCGCCGGAGGCGTGAGATGAAGTTGTCGACGGTGCGGGTGTTGCCGTAGTTGCGTAGCTTCCAGACTTTTTCGAGAAGCTCGGTTCGGCTGAGAACCCGGCCGGTGTTCGCCGCGAAGTAACGGAGGAGGTCCAGCTCCAGTTGAGTGAGCTGAACGACTTCGCCGGATACCGTGACTTCGTGGGTGTCGAAGTTGATCTGGGCATCGCCGAACGAGAGCATCGTCGCCTTCGCTTGGGTGCCGCTGACCTGTTCCCAGCGCTGCCGACGAAGCACCGAGCGCACTCTCGCCAGAAGCTCACCGAGCTCGAATGGTTTGACCATGTAGTCGTCTGCGCCTGCTTCGAGACCGAGAACCCGATCCTCCGGGGATGAGCGCGCGGTGAGCATGATCACGGGGACGAAATTGCCTGCCTCTCGAAATTTCTTGCAGAGCTCGAAGCCGTTTACATCGGGGAGCATGACGTCCAGCACGATCGCGTCATAGCCGCTCGGATCGAGCAAGCGTTGCCCAGCCTCCTTGGCGTTTGCCGCAACGTCGACACGATAGCCCTCGAGCTCCAAGTTGAGCTTGAGACCCGCGGCCAAATGCTCTTCGTCCTCGACGATCAACAGTCGCTGTGGTTCGTTCTTGCTCATGATCCGTTGACCGTATGGGCAAGCGGCAGCTCTACGCGCATCGTGGTGCCGTGCCCCCGCCCCTCGGAGATCGCACGCACGTCTCCGCCGAGTTGCTTCACCAGTGCCCAGACCACGAAGAGCCCCAAGCCCGTTCCGCGACGCTCGCGCACCTCTTGCTCCTCGACCCGGTAGAATCGGTGAAAAACCCGCTTGAGGTTCTTCCGGTCAATTCCAATGCCGCCATCGCGTACCTCGAGCATCATCTTGCCGGCCGAATCCCGGCGCGCCGCGACTTGTACGCGGGCCGGTCGCCCCGAGTACTTCACAGCGTTGTCGATGAGGTTCTTCACGACGATTTCGAGCGCTGCTCGGTCGGTCGTCACTACGAGCGCCGGATCGACGTCGATCGCCACTTCATCGGTCTCCAACCGGTACCGCGCGCGAACGACTTCGGCGCATTGTTCGGTCAATTGGCTGAGGGAGACGTCGCTCAGATTCATCATGCCCTGCCGCGCATACGATAGACGGTTGGCTTCGAGCACGTCGTCGATGAAGGCACGAAGGCGATCGACGTCTTCAAGCATCATGTGCCGCAGTTTCTCGCGGGCCTCGTCTTCCAACCCTTCGCGCCCGAGAGTCTCCAAGCACAGCTGCAGCGATGCGAGCGGGCTCTTCAGCTCGTGCGTGACCGAGTCGATGAAGGTGTCCTGCTTTCGCACCTCGATGATTCCACGAGCGAGTGAAATCACGAACAAGACGAGGACGACGATGATCAGAACGAACGAGAGCGCGCCTAGAACGAGGAGCCAGACGTCCCCCGCAACGTCCGCTGAACGGGTGATCTTCTGACCGAGAAGAAACGACCAGCCCACCAGAAGCGCCATACTCAGCAAAACGGTGATGGCACCCAATGTGATCGGGATCGAAATGGAAGAACGAAATCTACGACGACGTGCCATCAATTCACCCGAAACTCGTCACCTGCCTCGCAGCAAACGCCATAGGTTGTCCGTCTGCCATTGCTGCGCCGCAGAATGATACTCGAAGCTGCGCTCTCGTTTTCGAAATGCCCGGGTATGGTAGTGGTGCCGGCCGTTTTGAACGACTGCGGGCATGTCGTGGTGGAGCATCTCGTGGAACACCACGGCTTCGACGAAAAAGCCCGGGACCCACTCTTGGTCGAGAACGGGATGAACTCGGATCAATCGCTCCTCGGGCAGGTACGTTCCGAGTTGCAATGACTGCTGTCGACGCTTTGGTTGGACGCGTTTGCCCCAGCTGATGCGGACATCGAGCGCGGCTCCGAAATGTCGTCGGGCCAAGTCGTCGGCTATCGCGCGCAAATCATGGTGACGCCCTGCAGACCTCAAAGTGTCCTGCGGTGGCCCCGGGGCGACGAAACGCGAGCGGTTCTCTTCGACGAAACGATCGATCGCGCTCGCGGCCTCGGAATCGCTGTCGCTCAAGTAGTCGCCCACCGCCGCCAAGATGTTCTCTTCAGCAGTGAGAAACATGTGGTGGAGGCGGACTTCGAGCCGCCCGCCTTTCGAGCGAGCGGCGAGCATCGTGCTTCGATTGTCGGTCACGACGAGGCGAACTGGCTGCCCAACGCGCGCTGCGAGGGCGCGGCTCCAATCGGAGGCACGGGCATACGCTCGGTCGAGCTCGTCCCCGCGGCGCTCGGGGACGCCACGCTCCGCGATCGTCGGCGATTCGCCGGCAAACTCGAAGGAAAGTTGAAGCACGCCATCTGGGGCTAGATGTTTGCGGCGTCCTTGTCAACCGAGCTTTCGGCGGGGCGATCCGCAGGCTAGAATCTTCGAGGATGCGTGCTGCCACTCGGGATCGCCTCGAAGGCCTGACAGTCTTGCACCGCCTGCCGAGCTCCGAGCAGCGGGAGGCCGCCTGGCGTCAGGGTATCGCGACTCTCGCGCGAGCGGTGATCGACGAGCGCCGTCCGGTGCCCCTCGAAGGGCTCGACCCGAACGCTCTGCTCCAGAGCTTGGAAGTCGCAGTCCGGGAAGGGTTGGTCGAACAACTCGATTGGATTTCCGGGCCAGCCGCGGCTGCCGCGCTCTACGAGGTCGCCGCTGCCCTTCCCTCGAGCGACACCAAACGCGAGCTAGGTCGAATGGTCCTGCAACGACTTCGCAAGGGCGACGCGGCGACGTTCGTGTCCGTGGCAACGCAGCTTGCCCTAGGGTCTCAGCGCGCGCTGGGCGGAAAGTCGATTCGAGCACGCGTTGCCCTCGCACTGAGCCTGCCGATTGGAACGGTCAACAACGTGGATGCCCTCGCTCTAGCGCTCATCTCGCGGCAGGACACGAGTCGCGACTGGCTGCTTACACCGGCGACCGGGTCGCTTCCCTCCCGACGTCTCGCGGCTCGTTTGCTCGAGCGCGCGGCGCGCGAAGCGGCCCGCCGAGCCGCCGAGGGCGACGATACGGGCGTCCGTGTTTTCTGTACGGAGGCGATTCGGGATCCATGGGGTCGTTTGCTCGGCGACCGAGAGACATTGGTGTGGCGCCATATCGCCTCGGCGAGGGGCTTGCTTGCTTCGTCCATGCCGATATTCCGCGAAGAAATGCAACGGCACCTCGACCCTGAATTTACCATCACCGAATGGCGTCGGGCGGCGACCTCACTCGCCGCCAGCATCGCAGTGGAGCCCGACGAAGGGCTTAGAGCATGCAGCGCTCTTCTCGAATCGGTGGTCTTTCAGCAGGACCATGGCATCGCGGCCGCCATGATCTCGGGGCTTCCGCGAGCCGCGGAGAGTCACCCCGGCGTCGTCGAATCATTGCTCGAACGACTGGTGCGAGTGGGTGGGCTCGACATGGCGGAGGCTCTCGTCGAGCTCCGACGCGAGCAGGTCCATCCGGGTTTTGCGGAGGACGCCGCGAGGAAGGCAGAGGTTCATCTGCGCAAGGCCATTGCACAGGGCGGCGACGAGGATCTCGGGCGTACTGCGCTCATGAAATCCCTCGCCGACGAGCTCCATGGAAACCGTCGAGCGAGCGAACCGGCGCTGCGCGACATGCTGTCTCAGGCACTGCAGATCTTTGCCAACCAGGGCGCATACGAAGCGGCGCGGGAAGCGCCGTCCATCCTCGAAGCTGCCGGCCGCAAGGCGAAGCTTCTCGAAAAGCCGATGGCGGGGGACCCCGCGGGCAGCATCGCGTCCTTTCTTGCGCTGCGCGAGCTGGATGCCGCTCTCTTCGAGACCTCTGCATTGAACGACCTTCTGCTCGTAGGGGAGGATGACGATGGGGCGGCCACTCATGACGAGAGGCTCGGCGACCTGTTTCAGAAGGTCACGAATTGGCTGATCGTTCGGGAGGGTGACCCCCTTCAAGAGGGAGCTCAGGTCCCACAGTTCACGACCCGTCTGCGTCAGCTGCGAACGATGCTGCATCTCGTCGATGCGGACGGACCGAGTGTGGATCCACGAAGAGATCTCGTTCGACGACGACGCCTTCTGACGCAACGAGTGTTGCTCAATCGAGTTCGACGCGATCCGAAGAGCTCGCTTCGCCGAACTCTGTGCGCGGCCACGGCGAGAGCCTGCGACGCCTTGGTACGTGAGGAAATGGCCGATGTGTCCGACGTCGTGATCGCAGCCGCGGGAAACGTTCCTCATCTGGAGGACCTCAGAACCATGGCGGAGGCATCGATGGTCCCCGAGGTCGAGAGCGCGCTCCGCGCTTATGCGAAGCTTCAGCAGGCAGTCCGCACGGCCCAGCGAGACCGCCAGGGACTCATCGCGGCGACCGATGCGTTGAAGGCGATCGGCAATGAGCTCCCGGTTGCCCGTTCCGCGCGTATCGAGGCATTTCGTCGGTCGCTTTCGCTCCTAGCGAGCGGACTTCGTTCAGTAGCGGCTTCGAGCTCGCTCGCCGAAGTGGCGGAGCGCTCCTCGGGTACGCCGCTTGCAAAGCTCGAACGAGGTGTTGCGACGATGGCGCAACTGGTCAGCGGCTCTCGACGACGGCTTGGAGCTCCTGTGGGCGACGCGTTCCCGTCGTCTGCTGAGGCTGTCTGGGCGATGGGCCTCGAACTGGAGCGAGCCCTTCGAGCGTCGATGTCTGAGATCGACCAGGCCTCGTCGGAGGCGGTGAGCGCGACTGCCCGTGATCTCCCGGGAGCGTTTGGCGAGATTACGGGTGTGGTCCTACGACACCTCGGCGCCCTACCCTTGGATGGTCCGCGTCGCGCACCGAGCATCGCGCCGCTGGAGCTCGACGCTGACGCGCCGTTGCCAGCATGGGCGCCACCGAGCCGAATCGTCGGGGGGTTCTATCTGGTGCGAACCGTCGGGACCGGCGCGGTGGGTTCGGTATTCGTCGCCCGCCGAGTCGAAGAGCGACATGACGACAGCGCACCCGCGTTCGCACTCAAAGTTCCTGACTATTCCGCAGCCGCCGCTCGCACACTTTCCGAAGACGAGTTCCTTCGGCTCTTCCGCGAGGAAGCCGGAGCCCTCCTGGCGCTGCCGGAACACCCGAACATCGCGCGTTTCGTCACATTCGACGCCGGAGCCCGCCCCAAGCCGATCTTGGTGATGGAGTTGGTGGAAGGACCGAGCCTGGAGCGCATGCTCGAGATGGGCAACCTTTCACTGGGACGCGCGAGGGAGCTCCTGCTCGGCGTGGGCGCGGGGCTCGATGCGATGCATCAAGTCGGGGTCGCCCATCTGGACGTCAAACCCTCCAACATCATCGTGCGCAACGCGCACTCGATCACCGGAGTGGGCCAGCCACCGCAACCCGTGCTGGTCGACTTCGGTCTCGCCGGTCGGCATCTACGCCCTGGTTGCGGCACCGCGAACTACGGTGCTCCAGAGATTTGGGGTGCCGGCGACGTCTCTCAGGCGGTCGCCGCCGACGTGTATGCATTCGGTTGCTTGATCTTCGAAGCCTACACCGGAAAGACCTTGTTCGACGCCAGCGGCGAAGCGGCGATGATCGCGCAGCACGTCACCCACGATGGTGACCCGGAACCGGTGCGCTCGCTGCTCGAACGCCCCGAAACCCGCGAGCTCGGCGCATTGGTCGCTCGCTGCATTCGACGCAATCCAAGCGATCGAATCACCATGCGCCAGGCTCGCCAGTTTCTCGCGAACTTGAGCCTTGGTGCCGCGGACCAGCATTGGCCGGTGCGCATTGCAAGCTAGAACGATTCATTAAACGCGGAGCGGGCCCCAGAACTAAGCCTGGAACCCGCCGCGCTGTCTGAGCGCCTCGCGGCGCTTCCTTGTTCGTAGATTCTACTCGGTGACCTCGGTCTCGGTCGCCGCATCCTCGGGGCCCGTCTCGACGATGTGGAACTCCACGCGTCGGTTCCGCGCGAGGTCTTCCTTCGTCTTGGCATCGGGCACCAATGGTCTCGTCGGCCCAAAGCCCTCCGAAATGAGACGCGTTTGGTCGACTTTGCCGCGCCCAACGAGGTAGCGGACGACCGTCTTCGCCCGGCTGTCGGACAGCCGCATGTTGTACTTGAGGTTGCCCGTCGAATCGCTGTGTCCTTCGACTCGGATGAGAGCGATCTCAGGGTGTGCGTTCATGACCTGCGCGACGTTGTCGAGCAGCGCGTAAGAGCGCGGCTGGAGCTTGGCACTTCCGGTCTTGAAGTAGACCATCTCGAGGATTTCGAGCTGGCCCGTGCCGATCACGACCAGCTGGGCCTGCTGACATCCGTGGTTTTCGACGGTGCCCGGCTCATCCGGGCAATTGTCGACACGATCGGGAACGCCGTCGCCATCGCGATCGGGATCGGGACAGCCGTTGTTCTCCGCATTGCCGGGCTCGTTCGGACACTGGTCGTCCACATCGAGGATCCCGTCGCCGTCGTTGTCCGGGTCGGGACAACCGTCCTCGTCCTGGAAGCCGTCGATGTCTTCGGCGTCATTTGGACACCCATCGGCGGCGTCGAGAACACCGTCGCCGTCGTTGTCCGGGTCGGGACAACCGTCCTCGTCCTGGAAGCCGTCGAAGTCCTCCGGCTCGTTCGGACACTGATCGACGTCGTCGAGAATGCCGTCGCCATCCGCATCGAGGATCGGTTCTTCGCCCGGCATCGTATAGCCAATCATGCCAACGCCACGCCAGTCCGGAGCGCCGTAACCAGGGGCCACGCCCGCGCTACCCGAAACGCCGACCACGAAACCCTTGGGATGCAAGTATTTGAAGCCGCCGAGCACCTCGACCGGGGTCTCTTCACGGGTCCAGAACGGTACCGTGCTGTTCGCCGCGGTTCGTCCGAAGGCCTCGGCCGAAATCATGAATTTGTCCTGGGCGATCATGAACAGGAGGCCGCCGCCGAACGTGAACTCGTTGCCGACGAAGAGGTCGGGGGCGACGGTCTGCCCATGTGCGCCGAGCTTGTAGCCAGCCTGGATCGGGATGCGGACCACGTCCCCTGCGTTGAAGGTCATCAAGAGCTCGAACCAGCCGCCGAGGTATGGCTTGTCGGCGACCTGACCGGCGTACTTCTGCTGGTCGTCGGAAAGCGACGCGGTGTTGATCGTCATGGTCGCCTGCAGCGCTAACTGAAATACATCATGCCGGTTGCCGAGGATGTTACCGCGTGCGCCAAAGTAGACGTCCCCGAAGTGCCCGCCGTTGGGCAGAAGGTAGGCGAAGTCACCCGATGCTCCTCCGGGCAGTGCATCCGCCGCCCCCTGTCCTTGGTCGATGATGAAGTGATACGGGATGTCCATGTAGATCACGAGGTGATCCCAGAGACCCAAGTTCCAGTTGATGTGGCCGGTCAGCTGGCGATGCACGACTGCAGATGTCGCCCCGCTTCTCGCATCCTCGAAAACCAACGCGTCGTCGTTGTAATCCATGTAGATCATGATGCCGAAGCGCTTGTGGCCTTGTCCGTCGGCGGTGCTCGACGCGAAACCGTCGGTTGCGAGCTCTGCCGGCCTGAACTGATTCAGGTCGATCTGCGTAGAGCCCGGCGATGTAAACTGGGCGGACGCGCTCGATGCGGCACCCGACACAGTCACCAATATCGCAAGCAGCGGTGTAACCCAACCCCGGTTCGACTTTCTCAGGTCATCGCTCTTCTTCACGCGGTCCTCCATTCAGATCCTTGGGTGGGCGAAAGCCCCCCGAAATCCTCGCTAGTCTTGCCCCTAGGTAGCATCACCGTAAAAAAAAGGGCTGAAATAGGCACTCCAAAAGCCGCTGCCATAGAAAGAATCCGCTAGGATCATACCCATGCTTCCGACGGCTCGATACCGCACGGCGCCGGCCCCCACGCGAGGGATGCCAAGCGGAATTCCTTACATCGTTGGGAACGAAGCCGCCGAGCGGTACAGCTATTACGGCATGCGCGCGATCTTGGTCATCTTCATGACCAAGTTCCTGATGAATGCAGAGGGCGAGCTCGACCTCATGTCGGACGATCAGGCCAGGACCTGGTTTCACGGCTTCGTCACCGCCGTGTACTTCTTCCCGATCTTCGGCGCGGTCCTCGCGGACGCGTTTCTCGGCAAGTATCGAACGATCATGCTCCTGTC
The DNA here is from genome assembly GCA_963786865.1 of uncultured delta proteobacterium. Taxonomy (GTDB): domain Bacteria; phylum Myxococcota_A; class Polyangia; order Polyangiales; family Houyiibacteriaceae; genus SG8-38. The sequence goes on from CAWBAV010000018.1 coordinate 42,403, forward strand.
GGTCGTCTACTGTCTGGGTCATCTGACCCTTGCGATCGATGACACGCGAATCGGGCTGGCGCTGGGACTCGGACTCATTGCGGTCGGATCCGGCGGGATCAAGCCTTGCGTATCCGCGCATGTCGGCGATCAGTTTGGGCCTACGAACGCAGGGCTGCTGCCGAAGGTGTTCGGCTGGTTCTACTTCGCGATCAACGTCGGCGCGCTCGCTTCGATTTTGTTTGCAGAGCCGCTTCTCCACCGATTCGGTCCATCGGTCGCGTTTGGCGTGCCCGGCGTCTTGATGGCGTTGGCAACGTTCGTGTTTTGGATGGGAAGAAACGAGTTCGTCCACATCCCGCCCGGGGGAGTCGCGTTCTTGCGTGAAGTGTTTAGCCCGAGCGGGCTCTTGGCCCTCGGCAAGCTCTTCGTCATCTACACCTTCATCGCCATGTTCTGGGCGCTTTTCGATCAGCAAGGCTCGTCCTGGGTTCTGCAAGCGGAGCGCATGGATCGGCAGTTCATCGTCGACTGGGACCCTTCGCAGGCACAATGGCTCAACCCCGCGCTGGTCCTCTTGTTCATCCCGCTGTTCAACCGGTTGATCTATCCGGCTTTCGATCGATTTTGGCCGCTGACTCCGCTGCGAAGAATCTCACTCGGGTTGTTCTTGACCGTACCGGCATTCCTGCTGCCCGCCTGGCTCGAGGCGCGCCTCGATGCCGGAGAATCGGTCAACATCGTCTGGCAGCTCGGCGGTTACATCATCATGACCGGGGCGGAGATTCTCGTCTCCATTACGGCGCTCGAATTCTCGTACACACAGGCACCGAGACGCATGAAGTCACTGGTCATGGGCGCGTTCCTGATGAGCGTATCGATCGGGAATTTCTTCACCGCGGGGGTCAACTATTTCATCCAGAATCCCGACGGCACAAGCAAGTTGGAAGGGGCCTGGTACTATTTGTTCTTCGCAGCTGCGATGACCGTGACTGCGGTGCTCTTCGTGCCCGTTGCCGTCTGGTTCAAGGAACGGACTTACATTCAAGAAGAGGCACCGAACGGGGCGGTGGCGTGACTATCATCGAGGAAGCAAGAAACTGGATCGAGAGCGATCCGGATCCAGAAACGCGTCGTGAGCTAGAAGCACTGATCGCCCGCGATGACGTCGCAGCGCTCGAAGAGCGTTTCGGCGGAACGCTTCAGTTTGGGACTGCCGGGCTTCGCGGCTTGCTCGGGGCAGGTCCGACTCGAATGAATCGAGTGATGGTGGCGCGCGCAACTGCGGGTTTCGCATCTTGGCTGATGAAGCAGGTGCCGGACGCTAACTCGCGCGGTATCGTGGTGGGTCGCGATGCGCGACGCAATAGCGATGCTTTCGAGCGTGAGGTGATCGAGGTTCTATCAGGATTCGACATTCCCGTCTGGGTCTTCGGTGACGTCATCCCGACTCCGGTTCTCGCCTTTGCCGTGTTGAAGCTACGCGCTGCAGGAGGGGTGATGATCACCGCAAGCCACAATCCGCCAGGGTACAACGGCTACAAGGTGTACTGGGAGAACGCGGCTCAGATCATCCCCCCGCACGATCGAGGCATCGCTGGCGAGATCGAGCGGACGCGCTCGATCCTCGAAATCCGGCGCGTGCCGCCCGAAGAAGCAGAGCGCCGAGGATTGCTGCGGCGGATCGATGCGCTGCAAGAGCAATACATCGAGGACATCGCGTCTGAGGTGACAGGAAGCGAGGGGCCGCGGGGGCTCCAAATCGCGTACACGGCACTTCACGGAGTCGCCGAAGCCACCTTCCGATCGGTGATGGCTCGTGCTGGCTTCGAGAACGTTCAAAGCGTGAGCGAGCAGGCCGTACCGGATGGAAGCTTTCCGACGGTCGCGTTTCCGAACCCGGAGGAACCGGGAACGATGGACCGTGTTCTTGCCTTGGCACGGCACATCGATGCCGACCTTGCGATCGCAAACGACCCCGATGGTGATCGGGTTGGGGTCGCGGTTCGTGGCGAGACGGGCTTCGAGATTCTGTCCGGAAACGATATCGGAATCTTGCTTGCTGACGACTTGCTCTCTCTCCGCGAGGGGCCAGGGCAGCCGCTGGTGATCTCCACCATCGTGAGTAGCCCGATGATGGGCCCGGTCGCGGCAAGCCACGGAGCTCGGTGGGAGCAGACCCTGAGCGGCCACAAGTGGATCCAAAACCGCGCCCTCGAGCTGATCGAACAAGGCTTCGACTACGTTTTCGGTTATGAAGAGGCGCTCGGGTACGCACCATCCCTTGCCGTGCGCGACAAGGACGGAATCAGCTCGGCCCTGAGACTGGCGGACATGGCCTCGAGGCTCAAGTCTCGGGGCAAAACCTTGCTGGATGCGAGGGATGCACTCTGGCGCAAGCATGGCTTTTTCGCGGATCGACAGGTTTCCGTGAGGTTCGAAGGCCCCGCGGCTCAAGCGCGCATGAACGCAGTGGTAGATCGGTTTAGAACTTCGACTCCGGCCCGCGTCGGCGGACTGGCAGTGCTCCGAATGCTCGACCTCGACCGGCAGCTGCAGTGGACCCCGCTCGGAGTGCGGCCCTTTGCCGATCTTCCCCGGAGCAACGTGCTGGTATTCGAGCTACAGAGCGGGCATCGGCTGATGATTCGACCGAGCGGCACCGAGCCGAAGCTCAAGTACTACTTCTATGCAACGGCACCTCGTCCGGCAGAGGGCGGCCTCAGTGCTGCAAAGGCAAGCGCGCTCGCCGCGCTCGACCGCATGGTCGAAGACCTCATGGATGCCAGCGATTGCTGAGCAGTGCACGCGCCAATGCGTCCCAGGCTTGCGAGGCGCGATGAAGCTTCTCTGCCTCACGCGTGAAGCCACGATGCCAGGGTAGCGGAGGACGCCCATAGGGATTGGGCGGAGGCAACTCGGCGCTGAGCTCGTCAGCGCACCGGGCGCATGCTTCCGACCGCCGAATGCAGAGATTGACGATGTCGTCGACCGGAGTCGCGAGGTGAGGGGATATGTCGATATCGACGACTTCGGCGAAGTCACGCGAGCTGACTCCGGCGAGCCAAAGGGCACGCTCGACGTCACGGCCGCGCGCTGCCGGCGACCGCCTCGACCATGCTTCGGGTCGCAACTCGCGAATGTCCGAATGATATGCCCGACGCCCTTCGATGGGGTCGATTCCTTGAGAGGCCGGCTGAAGCCAGGCCGCGATTCGGGCGCGAAGCATGGACTGCCTCACTTGTCGCGGACCTCGCCGGCCACCGTCAAATAAGCTACTGGAGCGCAGCGCTCAGGACGATCGCCAGGGCCGTCAAGAGGACCATGCCGGCGGCGCCCCAGAGAAGAAGCATGTTTCGGCTTCGCCGGCCGTCTCTAGACGCCGATTCGCGCCTTTCCGAAAAGCGGAGGCTCTCGGGAAGCAGGTCAGGACGCGCTACGAGGTCTTCGAGACGTGTCGCGGTCGTGACCGGCATTGCGAGGGGATCAAATCGTGGTTCACGGCTCGGGGCGTCTGATCGCGCATGTGCCGATGGGCGCTTGCTACTTGGACGAAGGCCCACGGATACGATTTCCAGCATGGGGCCCCCGCGGCCGAGCTCGATCTCGTCGCCATCGTTGAGCGCAGCGTGCTTGATTCGTTGTCCATTTAGCCAGGTGCCGTTTCGGCTACCAGTGTCGATTAGAAGATAACGTCCGTCTTCATCACGGATTTCCGCGTGCCGTCCGGACGCGTCCAAGTCGACTTCGGGATCGAAGTTCACGTCGCTATCCGGCATCCGGCCGATGCGAATGAGCTCTTGGTCGAACTCGAATTCACGTCCTGCGTCGGCGCCCCTGATTTGGCGAAGTCGAATCATGGCCACGCCTCAATCGGTTGGCGGAATGAGAACCACTTCCCTGGGCGCCCCGGGCTTCACCACGACGTCTTTTCCGATCTGGGTTCCATCGACTTCGCGGGCCTCGAAGTAATATGCGCCAGGAGCGAGCCGAAGTGAGATCGCTTCTTCGAGACGCAGAGGACCGTAGCTTCGGCCATTGACGAAGAGCTCGCCGCTTTCGAGCGACGCGCGGACCCTGACCTCGACAGGAATCTGAGCGTCGGTGTACGCAGGAAGCGGTGGCTGCGTGGCGGCACTGGTAGGAACGCCGCGCCGACCCGCGCTCACGATTGTGATCATCGCCGCCAAACCGAGTAAGGCCAGTACCGACGCTGCGGTCGACCACGAAAACGAAGACTCCGCGGCCTGCTCGGATGGCTCTCCCGCCTGAACCGGACGCTGCGGCGAGATCGCGCGGGGCACCATGCTTCTAACCACGTGGGGCAAGCTCGGCCCTCCGGCGGGACGGCCCTCCCCGCCGCGGGGCAACGGGTATTGCTGGTAGAACGGGATTCCTCCGGCTTCGGGAGGCTCGAGCGCGTCGCCATCGAAGTCGGCCACGATGCAGGTGACGTTGTCATGACCTCCTGCGGCATTGGCGAGGTCGATGAGCCGGTCGGCAAGCTGAGGAAGTGGCCCAATGCAGGCCATCTCTTCCTCAATCGCCGTGTCATGGACCAGACCGCTGAGACCATCCGAGCAGAGGAGCAACCGATCCCCACGGCGAAGCTCGACGAAAGTCAGATCGACGGCAACCTGCTCGGTCGTGCCGAGGGCCTGTAGGATGATGTTGGAGTGCTCGAAGGCCTCGGCTTCTTGTTCGGTGAGTTGTCCCGCTTCGATTAGTTGATTGACGAGCGACTGATCCTTGGTGATCAGGCTCAATCGGCCGCCTCTCAGAATGTAGCAACGGCTGTCGCCGACCTGCCCCATGAACAGCACTTTGTCGACGAGGCCCGCTACGGTCGCGGTGGTGCCCATACCCCGCCGAGTTCGATCCTTCTTGGCGGCAAGGAAGATTCGGGCACCCGCGTGCTCGATCGAGTCGACGAGGCGCCTCGCAAAACTGTCGCGATCCTTGGGCGCTTCATCGCCCCTCAGAGTCTCGAAGAGTGTGTCGACGGCCATGTGACTGGCAACCTCGCCAGCGGCCGCGCCTCCCATGCCGTCGCAGACGGCCATGGCGATGCCCCTTTCCGACACGGTTCCCGATATCTGTTGCTCGCCTGGGAATGGACCCGTCTCGGAACTCAGATCGGCAACCATGAAGTTGTCCTCGTTGTGCTCTCGAATCAGGCCGACGTCGGTCTTGCCAAAAAACGTGAAGTGGAGACCTTCAGGTACCGGCTCCGAGGCTGCTCTCCGGCCCTCGCTCCGGCTCTCCGCGCGAGCGGCTGGAGCCAGCGTTTCACCCCCTTCGCCGGGGTCCGACCGATCAGCACCATTTTGGTGTGCGTCGCCGCTCATCGAGCCCCCGCCTGTATCCACTGACCCCACCAAGACACTATAACGATACAGCCTATCGCCATGCTGTCGAAATCTCCACCGGTTCCGGTGCTCCTGACCGGTGGATTTCGAGGGGATTACGGGAAGAAAGCGAATCGGCAGGGGGGACGGACCCTCGGGAGCGATGGTCTCGCGAACGCCATTCGCGCTCGAAGGGCAGATAGCGGACAGACGAGATTGACAGCCCCCCACCCTCTCTTATAGTAGCGCCGATTCGACTCGCTTTGAGGTGTTCTGATGGAGATTTTCCTGAATAAGCGCGCGATGCGCGCGCTCAGGCTTTCGGTTGCCGATGCGATCGAGGATGGTGAAATTGATGCATTACGAGATGATCTCGTCAGCGCCTTTTCCGACGACGACATCGAGGAAATCGAACGCCGCATCGACAGCGGGGACTTCTACGACTTCATCTCGGAGATTCTGGATGAGTGGTCCGGCGAGGATTTCGACGAGCTCATCGAGCTCATCGAGACACAGCTCAGCGATGCGGACGTAGACCTGAAATATACTGCGACCGAGACCGAAGAGGACGAGCCCGAAGAGGCCAGCGAAGACGAAGAAGAGGAAGACGACACCGATGACGAGCTCATCGTGGACGACGAAGAGGAAGAGCTCTGACGAAAAGGGTAGAGTCGCCATTCTTGGAGCACGTCGCCACCCGCCGAATTGACAGCCCGCCCTCCCCACGCTACCAGCATCGCCGCTCTCTCAGAGCAATCCCCAGGCCACCGTAGCTCAGTCGGTAGAGCAACGGTTTCGTAAACCGTAGGTCATCAGTTCGATTCTGATCGGTGGCTCTGGAGTTCCGGGTACTTGCGTGTAGGGCGAAATTGGCGTTGACCCTTCTTTGACCCATCCGAGAGCTACCTTCGAGCCGTCTGACGCCTGCTCGACCTGTGCCTCCTCAAAACCTCGTTGTTGGCACAATCGTCGACGTTTCCCTGCTCGGGGTCGGGCTCACCTAGCCTGATGCGTCATCTCTTCTACGCCCTACTCGCGACAGTCCATCGAGGGAGGCGAGGTCATCGCCGTTCCGAGGGTCGGTACGCTGCATCATCGCTACACCCGACGCGCAGCCTGAGCTTAAGTTTCGATCCCCGAGCACCTCGGGCTTGAGTGTCCGCAGGGCATGATCCGCAGGCTCTGCGTGCGGGCTGCCCCTGATGCAGCACTGCACTCGCGCACGGCGGTCCGTCGGCAACGCAAGTGAGCGTAGGAGATCCGTCTGCTTGGTCGCCCGCGCGATCATCGAGTTTCACGCCTTGCGACGGACGAGGTTGTAAGGAACGACAAGCGAATGGTCCGGTCTGCTTCTGCCGGTCCCCGGGAGCTGCGGACTATCGGTCCATGGTCGCCCCTGGTCATCGGTGGACCCAGGCCTTGTACACCTCGAACCAGACGACGCCGATGAAGCCGGCGACGAGCGCGACGACCCAGTCGATGGGTCGCATGAGGCCGAAGTGGAACGCGGTCCTCGGTGCGGGAACGATGAGGACGACGACGAGCATGGCGGCCGCCATGGTGAGGATCCACTTCAAGGTGCGGTTGGTGCGCTCGCGGAAGGTCTGCCAGACGGAGAGCCGCCACGAGCGGTTGACGAGGATCAGCGCGAGGTTGCCGACGACGATGGTGGCGAAGGTGACCGAGCGGACGTCGTCGTCGGGTCGCTCGTCGAGGACGGCCCAAAGGTACACGCAGAGCACCGCGGCCAGCACCGACACCCCCTGCATCGCGGCGGTCGTGAGCGACCGCATGCCGAACAACGGTTCTCCGAGACCCCTGGGTGACCGATCCATGATCTTGGGGTCGATCTGCTCGGATTCGAACACGACCGAGCATGCGGGGTCGATGATGAGCTCCAGGAACGCGACCTGGACGGGGAGCAGGACCAGCGGCCAGTCCGCGACGAACACGGGGATCAGGGACATCCCGAAGATTGGGACGTGGACGGCGATGATGTACGACATCGCCTTGCGGAGGTTGTCGAAGATGCCGCGGCCTTGGCGGATGCCGCCGGCGATAGAGGCGAAGTCGTCGTCGGTGATCACGAGAGCCGCGGCCTCGCGGGCGACATCGGTCCCGCGGGCGCCCATCGCAATGCCGATGTCGGCGGCGCGCAGCGCCGGGGCGTCGTTGACACCGTCGCCCGTCATGCCGACGACCTCACCGTTGGCCTTCAGGGCACGGATGAGGCGGAGCTTCTGCTCAGGGATCATGCGCGCGAACACACTCACGGTACGGATCCGCTCGGCGAGCTCGTCGTCGCTCATCGTCTCGAGCTCCGGGCCGGTGATGCACCCGGCACGGTCGTCGAGTCCGACCTCGCGGGCGACCGCCAACGCGGTGCCCGGGTAGTCGCCCGTGATCATCACGACACGCACCCCAGCGCGACCACAGTCGGCGACCGCGTCTGCGACGCCCGGGCGCACCGGGTCGCGCAGACCGGCCAGCCCGAGGTACTCGAAGGCGAAGTCGTGCTGCTCGGTCGGCAGACCCTGCGCGCTGCTGAACCGGGCGCGGGCGACGGCGAGGACTCGTAGGCCGTTCGCGGTGGCCGTCTCGACATGATCTGTGCGGGCTCTGCGTGCTCGGGCGTCGAGATGGCACAGGTCCATGATCGCTTCGGGTGCGCCCTTGGCGGCGACGACGTAGTAGCTGAGGTCGGGGGAGCGCCACACGTGCGACAGGGCGAGCAGGTTCTCCGAAAGCGGGTACTCACGCACAAGCTCCCAGTTGCCGTGCAGATGCTCGGTGCTCGTGAGATAGGCGTTGCCGAGCTCACGGAACGCTCGGTCCATCGGGTCGAAGGGATCCACCGGTGACGCGAGGACCGCAAACTCGGCGATCTCGTGAAACCGCTCCGGTAGCGGGCGGTCGTCGAGCACGTGGATCGCCCCGTCGACCATAAGCTCTGCGACCGTCATCGAGTTCAAGGTCAGGGTCCCGGTCTTGTCGACGCAGATCGCGGTCGCCGACCCGAGCGTCTCGATGACCGGGGCTCGGCGGGTCAGCACGTGACGTTGTGACAACCGCCACGCACCGAGCGCGAGGAACACGGTGAGCACGACCGGGAACTCCTCGGGCAGCATCGCCATCGCGGTGGCGATGCCGGCGAGCATCCCTTCGAACCAGTGACCGCGGGTCAGGCCGTACACGACAACGACGACTGCTGCCGCCGCCAGGCTCACCACTGCGATGACACGGACGAGTCGGTCGATCTCGCGCTCGAGTGCGGTGTGCTCCTGCTTGATGGAACTCAGCGCCGTGCCGATGCGGCCGAGCTCGGTGTTCGCGCCGGTCGCCTTCACGACTGCGATCCCGCGCCCCTTCACCACGAGGGTGCCGGAGAAGACCCACGGGGTTGCCTCACCACCGGGGGATCCCATCGGCTCGGCCACGGACCGCGAGGAGATCGCGGTCTTGCGGACGGGAACCGACTCGCCGGTGAGGGCGGATTCGTCCACCGAGAGGTTCACGGAGTCCACGAGCACGGCGTCAGCAGGCACACGGTCGCCCTCGGTGAGCAGAGCGATGTCATCGCGCACGACGTCGCGGCCGGCGATCCGAAGCTGATGGCCGTCGCGCACGACGAGCGCGCGTGGCGCCGACAGATCTCTGAGCGCAGCGAGCGCGTTCTCCGTCTTGTGCTCCTGGTAGATGGAGATGGTGATCACGACGACCACGAACGACATGAGGATCGCCCCATCGAGGGGCTCGGCAAGAAGGAAGTTCACCGTGCCGGCTCCGAGCAGGAGTAGCAGCATCGGCTGGCGGACGACTTCCCACGCCTGCTGCGCCACGTTGCGCTTCTTTGCTGCCGGCAACTCGTTCGGGCCGTCTTCGGCCAACCGCGCCGCGGCCACCTCTGCCGTGATCCCCGATAAGAGCGCGTCGCTGGTCATGATCGACCGGTCGCGGTTGTCGATGCCGACGTCCATACCCGACCCTCCTGCGTCAGTCTGCGATCTTCGGTGCCGGCTCGCCAGGGTCGGCAGATAGGCGAAACACAGGCGGTGCCTGGGCGCACCGTAAACCGTAACTCGACATCACATCGAGTACCACACAACCTGTACCCGTCCGCCTCCGCAGAACCCCGCCCGGCCACACGGTCGTTGACGTTTTCACGCTCGGGATCAGGCTGGCGCACCCTATGGTTCACTCGCTGTACGTCCTGCTTGTGACCGCCAGATCGAGCCTAACGCCCCACGCTCGACAACGCCCACCGCGCATTCTGGGTCGCGTTCAGTGGCCTTTGGTCAGACTGGCAGAGCGCCCTCATCCTCGTGAAGCCTGAGACCGTCATTGGCTTGCATCGCAAGGGCTTCGAGCTCTACCGGACCTCGGAGAGCCGAAACCGAGGCGGTCGTCCGCCAATCGACGCGGAGATCCGGACGCTCATCGGTCCAATGGCTATCGAGAACCCGACGTGGGGAGCGACTCGCATTCATGGAGAGTTGCTCAGGCTCGGCGTCAATGTTGGAGAAACCACGGTGTCGCCAACTCCGCGGTACGTCATCCGGGACCGAGACGAGCTCTACGGGGCGAACTTCGTTCGTCGAGTGCGTGCGATGGGCGTCGAGCAGGTCACCCTCGCGATCGTCGCCGCTCACGTCTCGCGACGGACAACGTTTGGAGGAACGACAGTTTCGCGGCGTGAGGCAAGCGAGGCGTCTAAGCTAAGGTCCGATTCATTTTCCGGTGGGACACTTGGGGCAGCGCTTGATCAGCTGCTGCAACTCGTGGATGAGCTCTTCAATGCGCTCGAACGGACACGATTGGTAAACGGGCACGCCGACGACTGCCGCGGGTTGCGGAGAGCCGCGGGCTCAGACGTCGACTTCGCGATGGCAAGAGCTCGATGATGGGTCCATGGCGCAAGGTGTGGAGAACGCCCTGGTACAAGCCGAGCGATTCGTATACGGCGGCGGTCAACATGACCGCGCGGGCCTGTCCGATGGGCGAGAGCGGAAATCCGTTGTGGGTGAGGGCCGCAGCGAGCCGGAGCTCGGGATTGGCCCAGCCGCCGGTGCCTCCGGTGCCGTAGTGGCCAAATGCGCGGGGAACGTCCATGAGAAGCGCGTCGGCGCGGTGATAGCCCAGTCGCCAATGGAGCGGGTAGAGCACGACCTTGTCGGCGCGCTTCATTTGTACCTGCGCCGCCGTTTCGACGATATCCTCGGAAACGAGTCGAGTGCCGTCGAGCTGACCACCCAGTGAAAGCGCCGCGTACATCTTTGCGAGAGAACGAGCGGTGAAGATGCCATTCATCGAAGGGATAGAAGCCTTCCAAAAGGAAGGATGACTCACGAGCTCTCCCATCTTCGCCGGGGTGAGCCCCCTCTCGAGCACGCTATGGATCGGACCCGGTGGCATCCAGGCGGGAGCGCGGTAGTCCTCCGGAAGAGGCGTCGCCCCTTGCCGACGGATCGCCCGGACGCCGATCAGGTCGGCAACCCGATCTAGCTGAGAATCGGCGCCCCCGATGTACATCCCATCGAGCGCGAGAGGCTCCACGATCCGCCTCTGAACGAACTCGGAGAAGCTCATTCCGGAAACGCGATGAATCAGCTCTCCAACGAGCCAACCGAAGGTCATCGCATGGTATCCGTTGGCGGTCCCCGGATGGAAGTCGGGCTCGGTCTCCTCGAGACGGGACACGATCAAATCCCAATCTAGAATGTCGGTGAGCTTGTCGATCAGGGGCGTGGTCTTGTGCAGCCCGGCTTGGTGCGCCAAGACCTGCCGGACCGTGATCGATTCTTTCCCGTTGCGACCAAACTCGGGCCAGTAACGGGAAACCGGCGCGTCGTAGTCGAGAAGACCGTCCGTCGCGAGGATGTGAACCGCAGTGGCGGCAACACCCTTGCTCACCGAGAAGCAAAGGGACATCGTGTCTCGCTTCCATGGCGTTCCATCGTGCCGCGCCTGACCGGCCCAGACATCGACGACGCACTCGCCTTCGAGGTAGACGGAGGCCGCGGCGCCGCCGCCGTAGTGCGCGACCTGCTTGCGTAGCAGCGCGGCGACCGGCTCGAAGCGCGCGTCGTAGCTGCCATGGACCAGGATGTCGTTCCTCGGCACGTCTCGATTCGAGAAATCAGTCATGAAACCCCTGACAAGAAAGCAGCGGTGCTCGCGCCCACTCGAGCGTGAACCACTGCGACCGCGCGCAAAAGCTGGGGCCGCCCCCGCGCGTTGTAAAGCGTTGATCTCGACAAACTTGCAAGTGCTGGAGTTCTCTTCGAGATCGACTTGTCAGCACGTAAAGCAAGGCCGCGCTGGACCGGATCCCATGCTAGGGTTCGCTCCTTGTGAATAGCCAGCTTCTGAAATCAATCACCGTCGCGCTGAGCCTCGCTTGCACGGCAAGCACCGGCTGCTCGTCTGATCCGCCGTCGACCGATCAGCAGGTTCCCGAAGGGGTCACCGGCTGGGAGCCCGAAGGAGCGAGGACCGTCGGAGAGTACGCGTACGATATCGTGCCGGTCCCCAATGCGTTCCACACCATGCACGCGGGGCCGAACAACACAGACAATGTCTGGGTCGCAACGGCGCCGAGACTGGAGCTCGACTGGGTAGCGGAGACCAGCTTCTACGTCCCCGAAGGACCGACGTTCGACAACGAGGGGAATCTCTACTTCAGCCCCCTGTTTCCACAGGTCGACGTATCGCTCGTGTCGCTCGATGCCGAGACGGGTGAGCGCAACTGGGAGATACCCGCCAACGGTAGCGACGCGGGCTCTGGCGCCATCTTGATTCTGAATGACCCTGGCAATTCCGGGTCAGCAGATCGTCTATCACGCGACCTACACCGAAGCGATGGCGATCAAGCCGGACGGCACCATCCTATGGCAGACAGGCACGGGTTTGACCTTGCCTCCGGTGGTCCCAGGCGAGCGCACTCCGACGCATTCGTTTGGCTTCAACTATCATCCGCGAACCGATTCGCTCATCGGTGTCACCCTCGGCGGCGACGTCTTCGCGTTCAACCGAGTCACGGGCAAGAGCGTCGCGCCCATCATGAAGATTCCTGGCGCACCAGCGATCAGCCAAGAGATCGCGCTGCCTCAGTTCGTCGTCGATGCGAGCAACGACTTGACCGACGCCGTGTTCGGTACCACCCCGAGTGGACTCAGTTTTTACTCCGTAATCGTCGACGTGATTTTCGGGGGCGGCTCGAACGTGACCAACTACTTCGCGATCGACCCGAATACGAGCGTGGTCTACGTCGCCGCAACTGCCCCGGACGAGGATGACGGGACCGTCGATGGCGTCTCCGAGCTCGGGGCGATCTATGCCCTGGATTTGATCGACGACGGGAGCGGAGCATTGGAGCTTAGAGTCCTCCACTCCGCGAGCTTCGAAGGCGGAACCGGATCGACACCGTCCGTCAGCGAAGACGGACAACGCATATACGTTTCGGACAACGTCGGGAACGTCATCGCGTATGACGACGAGCTGAACGAGATCTGGCGCTTCGATCTCGGGTCTCCCGTGGCGGCCTCGATCGCGGTATCGCCAGACAATGCGGAGCTCTACGCGGTCACTCAGGAAGATGTGTTCAAGCTCGTCGACGAAGGCGAGAATGCGAGCCTCGAGTGGATGGCGACCTTGGAAGCCTTCGAGGACGACCCGGAGATCGAGGTCGTGTTCCAGGCCTTGACGCCGAGCATCACGGCCAACGGCATCGCCGTCAGCGTGGGAGGCGGAAAGCTGCTCGCGGGCCGCGGAATCATGCTGCGGGTGGGCGTCGGGATCTTGGATCGCGTGACGGGCGAGCTGCGATCTTTCACCGAAGGCCGTGAGGAATCGATCGCCGTTACGAGCATCGGCCCCGATGGCGGCATCTACACCGCGAGCTCACCGGTTCGACGAGTTTCCGGCAAAGCGCTCTACCCGGCTCTCACCGAGGACATCATCGGCGGCATCAGCCGGTACAAACCCGTGCGAAACGACTTGCTCGTCCGGGATGCAAGCTGCGCGGCCGGGACGCGCGCGCGTAACGCGGCGACGATCGCCGATGCGGCACCCGCATCCGCGGCACAGGACATGCGCCAGATCCAGGTCTTGATCGATCAAATCCGCGCGGCCGTCGCTCGCGCGATCGAAGACGGTGACCTCGATCGAGCCACGGCCGAAGCACTCGAATCCGACCTCGATGGCGCGGAGGCGCATCTCACGCTGGACGGGCTCTCGACCGTCGCTTCGGATCTTCTTCGCGTATGTAATGCGATTTGAGCCCGAGCCGATGCGGCCCGGCGGACTACCCGGTCAACCGGCTCGTTCAACCCCTCAGCCAGGCATAGGCCTCGCGAAGGATTTCGCTGCCGCCACTCTCGAGGATCTCGCCGTGCGCCAATACAATCCGGTCGAAGTCCCAACTGAGAATTCGGTCGAGCGCGCGGCGCGCGCGCTTCTTGTCGCGAAAGACGATGCGAAGCGGACGACTGAGGCCGGGCTTCCCGTGAATGCCGCCAAGCTTGAGATACGTGCGCGTCGGCCAATGAGGTGAGGTCTCGAAGTTCTCGATGAGGTCTGCGACAATCAAAGATCGCGATGGGCGATGAAGGAAGACCGTTTCGTTCAGCATGGTTCCGCTGAGCAGCGCAGTGTCGAGGTGCTCTCGCCAATCGGGAAGCGTTTCAGCCCCGAGCTCCCGGTCGATCACGAGGTCCTTGCGGCGTTTGGCGAGGCCCCGTGCGCCATGGAGCAAGGCGTCGGGGTACTCTGCCTTCCACTCGCCCGCGTACAGGTGATGATAGACATTGGGGGCGACGATGTGGCGCACGGGCCCGAGCGCGTCGACCTCGGCTCTGAGGTCCGGCGTCATCGCGATGGGGGAGTGAATGAGAAGCTGACCGTCGCCGAGCTGGACCACGGTCATCCGGGTCCCGAGATGCAGCCCGTAGAACGACTGCGGAGCCGGCTGCGACCAAATTCCCCGTGCGAGCTGCTGCATACGGCCGATCTACGACAGCGACGCCTCCAAACCAAGCCGACTCGCGCCCATGACTGGCGCTCACGGCGAAAACTGATAGGCCTCGGCCATGGCCAACCCGAAAGCAACTCTTGAAACCTCGCTCGGAAACGTAGAAATCGAGCTCTTCACCGACCTCATGCCCACGACGGCGGGCAACTTCATCGAGCTCGCGAAGAGTGGGTTCTACGACGGGCTTCATTTTCACCGCGTCATCAACGGATTCATGATCCAGTTTGGATGCCCGCACAGCCGCGATCCCAAGAGCCCGCGCGCTGGCACCGGAGACAGCCCTAACGGCACCATCCAGGACGAGCACCCGAACAACGCGAAGCTTTCAAACGAACCTGGGACGCTTTCGATGGCCAACACCGGTCGACCGAACAGCGGGAGCTGCCAGTTCTTCATCAACACCGTTCACAATGCGTATCTGGACTGGTTCAGCCCGGGACCTTCCAAACATCCGGTCTTCGGCAAAGTCGTGAGCGGAATGGACGTGATCAAGAAGATCGAGAGCACACCAACGGGCGCGGGTGACCGTCCGGTGACACCGGTTCAGATGATCAAGGTCACCGTTCACGAGTAGTTCGGCGCAGGACGGCGCGAAACGAGGCCCGGCTCGACCGAGGACACGAGGATTGGTAGATTCGAAATCATGAGCCTGCTTCGAATCCTTCTCTTTTGCGTGGCGGCTTCGCTGGGGCTCAGCGCCTGTGCCGACGACACCGTTCCGCCACCCACGAACGGAATGGGAGGCAGAGGGGGGACGGCGGGCTCGGGCGGAGCTGCGGGCGGCTCGGGTGGCTCCGCCGGTTCAGGCGGAGCTGCCGGCTCAGGCGGCGCCGCGGGTTCGGGCGGAGCTGCGGGCTCGGGTGGCTCCGCCGGTTCAGGCGGAGCTGCGGGCTCGGGCGGGTCCGCCGGTTCGGGCGGTACGGGAGGAACCTCGGGCACCATGGGCGGCGGCGGTACGGGCGGAGCCCTCTCGGGCGCGTGCATCAACCAGGACGACTTGGCCGCCTTGGCAGATCTTTGGCCAAGCAACGCCCGCCAGGTCGCAGCCGACTGTGGAATCGAATGCACGGACTTAATCGTTTTCGAAGAGGCATTCACGACCTGTGCAAGCGATTGCGTCGAGCAGATGGTAACGGGCCTGTCGGCCGGATGCGCGACATGTTACGGCGAGCTTGCCTGGTGCAGCAGGTTGCTCTGCTTGGCACCATGCGCATCGAATTCCTGCTTACCGGTGTGCCAGGATTGTCCAGGATACGACGTCTGCCTAAACGAGCTCGACACCTGCACGGGCCGAGTCTCGCTCGATTGCACTGACCCCACCTGAGCTGCGCCTGGCTACTTGCCCCTGGATTGCCAGCGGCTGTCGGTGAGCGTGAGCCCTTCGATCGACTTGCGCGGGACCATCTGCTCGTACGTGCGCGTGTAGCCGGTCTTGGCGATCCGCCAGGCGCCGTCATCGCCCTTGCGGTACTCGTCTTCATAGAACGCGGCCCCGTGAATGATCATGTCGAAGCTCGTGTCGATGACGTAGTCCTGAAGGCACCAGCGCCCGGTCGCCGTTCGTTCGTCGACGAAATCGATCTCGGGCTGGCTCACCACATGACTCGAGTGGAAGCTGTCAGCGCCCATCGCGCCCTCCAGGAACCTCAAGATCGCATCACGACCGTCGAAGGAGAACTTCCCACTGCTATAGGCCGCCTTGGCGTTCTCGGTGAAGCAGTCGCGAAGCTCGTTCCACTCCTTGGTGTCGAGGCAGCGTTGATACTTGTATTTGAGGCGCTTGATCGCCTCGAGATCCTGCCACGTCGCGTCAACCATCGGCCCAATCTAGGGCGGTCGCGGCAGGAACGCCAGAGCCGCGAATCCGTTCAGAGCCCCGATTCGAGGAACGATGGGTCGCTTGCAAATCGGGCTACGTGGTGCTCTTCGTCTCCAAACAGCGCGTTCAGCGCGTACATCCGCTTGAAGTAGAGCCCGATGTCGTGCTCGTCGGTCACGCCGATCCCGCCGTGCAACTGAAGCGATTGCTGGGCCACCCAAATCCCGCCCGTCGCGAGCTGGTACTTCGCCGCAGAAATGTCGGCTCTCCGCGCGGCGTCGTGCTCGTCGTCTGCCCGGACCATCGAAGCCATCGAAATCGAACGCAGGAGCTCGGTCTCCGCGTACATGTCCACGGCTCGGTGTTGAAGGGCTTGAAACGATCCGATCTTGACGCCGAACTGCTCGCGAGTGCCGAGGTAATCGACGGTCATCTGAAGCATCGTCCCGGCGATACCGACGGCCGTGGCTACCGCGGCCGCAGCTCCGTAGTCCATGGTTCGCTCGAGAACAGCCGCACCCGATCCTTCCGCACCGAGGCGGTCCTCTTCGGTCACTGTGACGTCGTCGAATCGAACGAACGCCGCTTTCTGCCCATCGATCGTCTTGGCGAGCTTGATCTTCACACCGTTCGCTCCACGGGGAACGACGAAGAGCGTCACGCCCCCAGGCGCCTGGGCCGACACGATCAAATGGTCCGCCCGATGACCATCGAGCACCCAAACCTTCTCGCCGGAAAGAACGTAGCCGTTGCCGCTGGGCGTTGCGCTCGTCTTGATCGAGCGGACGTCGTAGCGGGTCTCTGCCTCGGAGTGCGCGAGCGCGAGCGTGCTCTCTCCCTCCATCATCGGGCCGAGGTACGCCTCTTGCTGTGCTGCGTCGCCAGCGCGCGCGAGTGTCATTCCGCCTAGCACCACGGATGCGAGATACGGCTCGGGAACGAGCGTCGTCGCGAGATTCTCGAGCACGATGGCGCATTCGACGAAGCTTCCGCCGTAGCCGCCCATCGACTCCGGAAACGGAACGCCGAGCCAGCCGAGCTCGCCCATCTTTTTCCAAACGGCGGGGTCATAGCCGACCTCATCGTCGCGAAGCTTACGAAACCGTTCGACCGGCGACTCGTTCCTTGCGAAATCTGCCACCGTCTTGGCCAGCATTCGTTGATCTTGGTCGAGCTCAAAGTCCATCTCGGATTCACTCCTGGGTCAGATTGGCGGGTCAGTTGCTCGGCAGTTGGAGGATCATTTTGGCGATCACGTTGCGTTGGATCTCGTTCGAGCCGCCATAGATTGTGGCGGCGCGTTCGTAGCAGAAATAGGGGCCGATCGACTCCTCGATGGGTGGGCAAACGCCCTGGTTGTTCCAGGTGAGCGAGCTTTCTCCCATGATCTCCATGGCAAGCTCGGTGAGCTCTTGAATGAGCTTGGTACCGACCAGCTTCAGAATCGACGACTCGGGACCCGGCATCTTGCCTTTCTGTTGGTCGGCCAGGGCCCGGTAGCTCACCATCAGGTGCGCGCGGAAGCGCATCTCCAGCCGCGCGATCTTGGCGCGCCAGATCGGGTCCTCGAGCATCGGGCGCCCATCGATCTTCTTCGTCGCAGCGATACGCTTGATCTTCTGGAGCACGTTGCGGCTCGGGCCGATCATCGCGAGCATCGTGCGCTCATGACCGAGAAGCGCTTTGGCCATGGTCCAACCTTGATTGATCCCGCCGACTACGTTCTCTTTGGGCACTTTGACGTTCTCGAAGAAGGTGTCGCAGAACGCGGGAGTGTGACCCAGGGTGAGCATCGGCTTCACCTCGACTCCTGGGCTCTCGAGGTCGATCAGCAAGAAGGTGATGCCCGCTTGCTTCTTTGCGGAGGGGTCGGTGCGAACCAAGCAGAATATCCAATCGGCATACTGCGCATAGGTGGTCCAGGTCTTCTGTCCGTTGACGATGAAGTGATCACCTGCGTCCTCGGCCGTCGTCCGGAGGGAAGCGAGATCGCTGCCGGATCCAGGTTCCGAATAGCCCTGACACCAGAGCTCCTCTCCGCTCAGGATCTGCGGAAGAAACCGCTTCTTCTGCGCGTCCGTTCCGAAGCTGATGATCAGAGGGCCGACCATCGAAAGCCCGAACACCGACAACGGCGGGGCACCGGCAAGCTCCATCTCCTCGTTGAAGATGAAACGCCGCGCCGCATTCCAGCCGGTGCCTCCGACCTCCTTGGGCCAGTGTGGAGCAATCCAGCCCTTCGCATGGAGAATCCGATGCCAAATCTTGGAATCCTCCGGAGTGAAGCCTCCCGCACCGCGCGCTTTTTCGCGCATGTCCTCGGGCATCGCCTCCTGAATCCAGGCACGCACCTCTTGCCGAAAGGTCTCTTCTTCCTCGGTGAACGTCAGGTCCATGCCCATATGCCTGCCACAAACACAGGGTAAACACCAACCTGTACGAACGCAGCCAAACCCTGTAGGAAGCTCTGCACCGGAACCCCGACGTGACGATCGAGCTCGCATTTCTGATCTTCGCCCTCGTTGTCGTCACCTCGTACACGGTTCAGACGGCGACGGGGTTTGGGGGAACGCTGGTCTCAGTGACCCTCGGCGCCCAGCTCATGGGGATCGAAGAGGTGATTCGTCTGATGGTTCCCTTGTCGTTCCTGCAAACCGGATACATCGCGATCCGCCATCGAGATGGCATCGATTGGAGCCTGCTGCTCAGGCGCATCCTCCCGCTGATGGCACTGGGGATGTCCCTCGCGTTTCTGCTTCTGACTCAGGTGAGAGGTCCCTTACTGGGGCTGGCGTTTGGCTTCATCGTCCTCGCGCTCGCCGGCCACGATTTGTATCTGCTCCGCGCCGCAGGCACAGCGATCGCAAGACCAGTCTCCCGGACAGCTTCCGTGATCGCCATTTTGAGCGCGGGTGTGATTCACGGCATCTATGCGTCGGGAGGACCGATGCTGGTCTATGCCGTCGGGCGTGAAGGGCTCTCGAAGAAGGCGTTTCGCAGTACGATCAGCACGGTTTGGATCGCGCTCAATCTAGTGCTCGTCGCGCGATTTATCCTCGCGGGTGCATATGACCGGACGGTCGCTCTCGAAGTCCTCATGCTCGTGCCCGCCGTTCCGCTGGGAATCCTTCTGGGTGAATGGGTGCACAGCCGAGTCGACGAGCGGGCCTTCAAGACGGTGGTTCTGCTGCTCCTCATCGCGGCTGCGATCTCTCTCATCGTGAGATATAGTGCGCAACTGCTCTAGCCTCGGAGACAATGCATGTACGACTTGAAGATCGTCGGTGGAACGCTGGTGGACGGCACCGGAACCGAGCGCCGCAGGGGAGATGTCGGCATCAAGAACGGGAGGATCGTCGACGTCGGAAAGTGCGACGAAAGCGCCGTCAGGACGATCGACGCAAATGGGGCGGTCGTGGCGCCGGGCTTCGTCGACATCCACACGCACTACGACGGTCAGATCAGCTGGGACGAGGAGCTTGCGCCGTCGTCGATTCATGGGGTGACCACTTGCGCCATGGGAAGTTGCGGTGTGGGCTTCGCACCGGTCAGACCGAGCGACCATGCCAAGCTCGTGGAGCTGATGGAAGGCGTGGAGGACATCCCGGGGACGGCGCTCTCCGAAGGGATCAGCTGGGGCTGGGAAAGCTTTCCAGAATACATGGAGACTCTCGATCGCATGCCGCATACGATCGATTTCCTCGCCCACGTTCCACATGACGCGCTGCGCGTCTACGTCATGGGCGAGCGCGCGGTACATGACGAGGCGGCTACCGAGGACGACATCGCGGGGATGCGGAAGCTGCTTCGCGAGGCGCTCGAGGCCGGTGCCATCGGATTCAGCACCGGCCGAAGTGACAACCATCGAAGCGCGGTTGGTGATTGGACGCCGGCCTCCGAAGCGGACGGAAAAGAGCTCGCAGGCATTGCAAAGGCTTTCGATGGTTTGAGCTACGGTGTCCTCCAGGCAGTGAGTGACTTCAACGTCCTTCACGGAGATGATCACTTCGACGCCGAGTGGGGTGTGCTCGAGCAGATGCTCGGCGCCGCAGGCGGTCGTCCGATGAGCGTCTCGACGATGCAACGCGACCACAGCCCCGAGCAGTGGAAGTGGATTCTCGACAGGGCGTCGAAGGCTACCGAAAGAGGCTTCGAGGTGCGCTGCCAGGTCGGCGCCCGAGGAATCGGGGTGATGCTCGGTCTTCAAGCGACCTTCCATCCGTTCATGGGCTTTCCGAGCTACAAGGCGATCAGTCAGCTTCCGCTGGCGGAGCGTGTGAAGGCGATGCGCGACCCAGAGCTCAAGGCCCGGATGATCGCCGAGAAGAGCGAGCCCGTAGCGGGCGATGGGAGCATGCTTCCGCCGCTCGCAGACTACTTCCTTTCGAATCTCGAGATGGTAGCGATGAGGCTCTTCCGGCTTGGAGAGAAGCCCAACTACGAGCCCTCGCCCACCGAAAGCTTCGGAGCCGCGGCAATGAGCCGTGGCGAGCCGGTCCTGAGCCTGATCTACGAGGCCATGCTGGAGCAGGACGGCGAAGCGCTCTTGTACTTCCCCGTCTACAACTACACCGGAATGAATCTCGATGCAGTGCACGAAATGCTGACCCATCCGCTCGCCCTGCCGGGATTGAGCGACGGCGGTGCACACGTGGGCACCATTTGTGACGCGAGCTTCACGACCTTCCTGATGACGCACTGGGCGCGAGATCGGAACCGCGGTCGCATTCCGCTCGAGCGCATCATTCAAATGCAGGCCAACGACACGGCTCGATTCCTAGGGCTTTCGGATCGAGGCTTACTAGCGCCAGGGCGACGCGCCGACATCAACATCATCGACTTCGACAACCTCGAGCTCTTGCATCCCACCATGCTCAAGGACCTGCCCGCAGGAGGCCAGCGCTTGATGCAGCACGCAAAGGGCTACATCGCGACGCTGGTCAACGGTGAAACGATCCTCAAGGACGGCAAGCTCACGGGCGCACGACCGGGGCGCCTCGTGCGGGCGGGGCGATGAGCCATTCCATGGGCAAGCTGTGCAGCGGCACCTTGACGATGCTCTCAACTCTGATTCTCGTCTCCTGTGGAACAGGGGGCGAAACCGTCGTGCCCGATGCCGGACCCGATGGCGGCGGTCAGCCCGACGGCGGCGAGCCGAATCCCAAGTGCAACGGTCACGAAGAGCTCTGCCTGAGGCAGTTCGACGATGTCGCCTTTCCAATGACGCACAACGCGATGTCGAACGCAGAAGCTGGCTGGATTCTTCCCAACCAGAATTTTGGAATCACGCGGCAGCTCAACGACGGCATACGCGGTCTCATGCTCGACACATACGACGAAGACGGCGAGTTGCTGCTCTGTCATTCGGTCTGCCTTGCCGGAAGCCAACCTCTGGTCGAAGGGCTGGCAGAGATTCGCAACTTCCTCGAAGCCAACCCAGAGGAAATCGTCTCGATCATCTTCGAGAACTACATCACGCATGCGCAAACCGCAGACGCATTCGAGGCGAGTGGGCTGATCGACTTCGTCCATGCTCACGAGATCGGCGAACCCTGGCCTACGCTCGGCACACTGATCGACGCTGGCACTCGGCTCGTGGTGTTTCAGGAGAAGCTCCCTGAGGACGACGCGTTCCCGTGGCTGATGAACATCTGGGATCACGCATGGGAGACACCCTTCTCCTTTTCGACTCCAGAGGATTTCGTCTGTACACCCAATCGAGGGAATCCGGCGAACTCGCTCTTTCTACTCAATCATTTCCTCACGGCGACCCTCGGCGGAAGGCCCGAATTCGCCGACATGGTCAACCACAACCCGCTTTTCATCGATCGCGCGTTCCAGTGCGATGAAGAAGGGGGGGCGCTTCCGAATTTCGTAGCAGTCGATTTCTATGACATCGGTGACCTTTTCGAGGTCGTCGACGCGCTGAACGGTTTCTAGGCGCACGAGGGCGCGATGACTTGGGCCCGGGTCCCGAGAAAGCGCGACTGGCTCCGCGACGCCGGTTCAATGGGCCTCGACGGGCGAGAGCTCGAAGCACTGTTCGCCCGCGCCGTGGGGTCCGATTCGAGCGTCCTGAAGGCCTTTCCAATCTACGCAGCTCCGCCCCCCATCGCGACATTCGGTCGCAAATGTCGCGCAAAGCTCGAAGCGCTTCTGGTCGACGACTCGATATCGGTACGGCCGCTTGGTCTCCGGGTCCTGCATCTCGAGGTCGGGACCGAGCTCCCCGGAAATCGATTGGAGATCGTCTGGCAAAGCGCCGTTTCGGGTCCAGTAGACATCGATGCGATGGGCGATTCGCCGAAGATCCGAAAGACGAGCTTGGTCCAACTTCTCGAGGCGCGCCCGTTCGGGCGACCCGACGACCGCCAAGCCAAGGGCAACGGCGGTGACGACGCCAAGGACGACGAGAGCCACGAGCAAGCGTACCCGAGTCACCTTGCTCATTGGGAATCCTGATCGTCTCGCAGGTCCCACAAGTAAAACCCAAAGATCGCTCCGGCAATGACGATGACGGTGACTGCCTTGAGGATGAAGCGCACCGTCAGATCGCCCGAAAGCAGGCTGTAGATCACCGCGGTGAAGTCACCGATCAGCACCGACGCCGCGATGAAGAGCGTCACGTAGGTGAGCCACTTCCTGATCCGGGATCCTCTCTTCGTCGGATCCCGCCGGATCGCGGAGGCGACTCGGAAAGAGAGCGTCAAATAGATGGGGAAAGCGACGACGAGAGCGGCGATCGCCCGCCGCATGGCCTCGAGACTGTATGTGTCGAGGGATCCGTCGGCGAGATCGGGAAACGCGCGATTGATCAGCTCGAAAACGAGGCTTCCAAAGTGAACCGCGCTTATGCCGAGTGTGGCGAAGAGCACCAAATAGACGAACGCATCACGCGCCGATACGTAGGGTCGCGGCCGCGGTACCGGAATGGGGAATTCGATCTCTGCGTAGGCTGCGAGGGCCTTGCCGATCTCTTCGGCAGGCCATTGTGCACGTTCGAGCACCGCGCGAATCTCCTGGCGTGAGGAACCGCGCTCGAGTGCCCTGTGGACAAACGTTAGAAGTTGATCGTCGGTGGTGCTCATGTCGCGTCCTCGTTCTGTCTAGTCGCAGGTCTGGGGGATCTCGGACTTGAAGGCAGGCGGCCCCGGCTTGGCGGACCAGCTCCCAGCACCGGGGTATGGGTAGTCGCGCGCAGCAGCCAGCATCGCTGCGCGATCCAGCAAGGAGTTCATCTCTTCATATGCGACCGCTCTCACCCCTGAATCAGCCGCAGTCGACGCCCGAATTGCGTGTAGCTCGGCGAGCGTCATGAGTTGCCCGATGGGCTTGAAGGGCGCGAGCTTCGATGTCCAGTTGCAGATCCAGTTGTTGCAGCCTTCCATCAGCGCAATCCCATAGTCGACGTATTCGGGATCGTTGACCATGCCATAGGTGAAGGGCGCCGCCGCCCTTCCCTCGGTGCCGTGAAACATATGGTCGCCGAGAGGCTCAATCGCGTCGCGGATCCCTACGGTCGCATCGGCGATGAAGTCCGAGTACTCGGCTAGGTGCTCCAGCGGGTCGTCGTTCTGAAAGAGCCTCGTGAGACTGAAGACGGCGCCGGCGGAGATCAGCATGCCGAGACGCGGATCCGCGTCGACGTTTGCGGCTACGTAGGCCTTGGCTTTCGAGTGCCAAGCGGGGTAGCGAGCGTGATCGGAGTTGCCGATCAGATCCCAGAACTCGGTTTCGAGGGCGAGATCGAGCTCATCCCCCAATTCCGTTGGTCCTCGAGCCGCGCCTCGTCGACCGTTCGGATGACACCGAGTCGCACGGGCGCCGAACCGCTGCTGCTCGTCGAGTTGCAGCCCAGAAGCAGTGAAGCGATCGGAACGAAAGAAGGGAACGTCACCCGCGGCACTATACCCCAGAGCGCCGATTGGCGCTCCGTCGTTCGACTGGGATGAAGTCAAGGGACGTGATACGCGTCGGCGGTCGGTTCGATGAAGGCGCGCGGAACATCCAGACTGGATCGCTGCCCGGGAAGACCCCACGCTGCATTCTTCCGAGGAGACTGCGGCGCCCGAGGACGCGTCGGAGTCACCAACGGACTCGACCGCCCCACGGAGCACAGATGCTTCGAATGTCCGAGGCGTTATGACTAGCAGACAGGGCTTCGACGTTCCGCGCGCACGCTTTCAGCTCGGCACTGAATTGACGGAGTTCGTGGCGCTGCACTTGCGAATTGGCGTCGTGGCTGGCGGTGATTTCTCGGTTCAGCGCGCGTTCATCGATTTGAAGTGGGATGCTCGTATTTCGTGATCCCCGGCCGCGACAACGTGAAGCTGTCGACCGACTTCCGATACTTCCTCGGCTGCTCCTCGGCCAGCACGGTCCCCAGCTCTCCGCTGAACTCGATTCAGCCCAACGACGAAGGCAGCCAGTTCGCCTGGCGCATCCAACTGAGCACAGCGTTCTAGGTTCTTGCTTCGGACGCCGGATTTGCTTGCGGCAGCAGTTGGCGATCTTCGGCGAAGTGTGTGCGCAAAGCCACGTTCAGCTCGGAGGCTTTTTGGAACGTCACACCGTGACCTGCGTCGTCGAATCGAAGCACGCGGCCATTCGGGATGCGTTCGGCCAGGCGGTCGGTTTGCGTCGGTCGAATCAGGATGTCTTTGCCCGGACGAACGAGGAGTGTGGGCACCTCGATTTGAGAGACACGAGCCTCGGTGGAGTGTCTCCACACGGCAAACAGCTGCCCTAGTACCGTGCGGAGCGCAGGCGGCCGTCCGAGCCGCACCTCGAGGTGCGCGCGAAGCCCGTCGGCCCCTATCGTCTCGAGGAATTCCGGGGGGTACAGCAAACGAGGCAGCGATTGCATGCGAGCCTTGGGGCCGCCGAAGAGCCCCTTGAGGAAGAGGCCCATTCCTTGGAGCGTTGGAAGCGAGGCGACGGGGGCGCCACCGTGCGTTGCAATGAGCGTCAGTGTTTGACATCGATCCGCGGACCTCAGGGCGAGCTCCTGCGCGATCATCCCCCCCATCGAAACGCCCACCACATGCGCCCGGTCCCAGGAAAGATCATCGAGGATCCGCAGCGCATCGTCGGCCATTGCCGGAATCGTGCGAAGAAGCGGTCCCCGCTCGCTGGCACCCACGCCCAGGTGGTCGTAGTGGCAGCAACGGTGGTCGCTCTGGAGCTCGTCGACCTGTGGGCTCCAGACCGCGCCCGGCATCCCAAACCCCATGATGAAGATGGCCGGGGAGCCTCGGCGGCCGAAAGTCTGGTAGGCGAGGCGCGGCTCAGTTCGCGTCATCGAAATGCTCAACGCAGCACCCCGATCCTCGCGGACGTCGATGCTGACGCTGACGCTGACACTGACGCTGGCACCGACGCTGACACTGACACCGACGCTGGCACTGACGCCGATACTGTCAAACCCCCGAGTCTCTCCGTGTCTCCGCCGTGTCCTCCAATGGGACGATCCATGCCTTCTTGGCCCAGCCTTCCGTCTCCTGTGCAAGATCGACGGGGGGGTCGATCAGCATCACGTGCGGTTTGCGCTGAGCGCAGAGCACTTAGGACAGCAGCACCTCTCCCGCGCCGCGCATCGTCCGAATTGCGCCGGCTTCCATCGCTCGGTACCCATTGATGAACAGTTGCTCGACTCCCGACGGGGCAGCATCCCCGCTCGGATTGGCGCCGTCGCGAACGAGATCCCAGTCGAACACGACGACGTCGGCTGCATAGCCTTCACGCAGGCGCCCTCGCCGCTCCAGTCTGAATCGGTCGGCCGCCGCGCCGGTCATCTTGTGCACGGCCTCCTCGAGCGAAACGGTTCCTCGCTCTCGCGCCTTGCGAAGGAATCTCGGAAACGTTCCGTACGCAGCAGGGTTCTGGTGTCCCCCGGGCTCCGGCCAGGAATCGGAAGCATAGATTGCCGCGGGGTGCCGCATGAGCCGGTCGATGATCTCGTCGTTGTAGTAGTCATGGAAGAGCACGCGTGCCTCGGCATTGCTCTTGTCGAGAATGTCGAGCATCGTATCGAAGCAGGATTTGCCTACGCGCTCGGCGATCTCCGGAAGAAACCGGCCGTTGTGCTCATCGTACTCCGGACAGCTCGCATTGGTGATCTGAATCTCCGGGTACCCAAACCCCACGAGCCGAAAGCCAACCTCGGCTTCGACCCGCAGCCGCGCCCTGGCGACCGAGCTCCGAAGGGCGTCGGGCATACGCGCCATGAACCACTCGGGCAGCAAGGTATTGAGCAAGGTCGCCCCGCAGCCATATGGAAACATGTCGAAGCAGACATCCAGACCGTCGGCGATCGCTCGGTCGAAGAGCCCAATCGCCTCGTCAACCGTCCTCCAAGTCTGCGAGCCGACGAAAATCAAATGCGAAAATTGGAGCCTGACACCGGTGCGGCGCGTGAGCCCCAGCATCTCGTCAATCGCCTTGAGATTGTGCGCTCGTCCGAACGGAACCATGGGGTACGTTCCAGAAAATGAAGAATATGCTTTGGCATGGACGGTGAGCAGCTTGTCATGTCGCTTCACGAGGCGAGCGACCTCGTCGAGCTCGTCGAGCTTTGCAAAGACGCCCGGCTTGTACTGAAGTCCGAGTGAGACCCCCGCGGCCCCCTCGCGCAACGCCAGATCGAGCAGCGCGAGCATTTCGGCGTGCTCGGCTGGATTCAACGCCCGGGCTTCGAATCCGGACAAGGAGGTTCGGGCCGCGCCGTGACCGACCAGGTGAACGAAGTTGTGTGTGAGGCCGAGCCCATCGAGAACGCCGCGGTACTCCGAAAAACTGTTCCACTCCAGAGACTCCCGGCCGGCCTTGAAGAGGGAATTCTCGAGCAGGCCGCGGTGCTTCGTATCGGGCGCAAAGCCAAACGGGCTGAATCCACAGTTTCCGGCGACGAAAGTGCTCACGCCCTGCGCCGTGAATGAGTCGAAATGGTGTGGGTCCGTGCTCGCCGAGAAGAAGTCCATGTGCGAGTGCGCATCGATGAACCCAGGCGCGATGATCTTGCCTGCGCAATCGATCGATGCTCCGGCGTCCGCCGAAACGTCCCCGACGGCGACGATGCGTCTGCCCTCGAGCAGAAGACTTCCGGGCCGAGCCGCCGCGCCCGTGCCATCGACGATCCGCCCCCCTCGCAAGAGCGTTCTTGGTGCTTGTTGCCCGTGGCGCATCGAGTGTCGTCGATACCATCGATCCGCGAAGCTCGACAAAGGCTTTCCGGTGCACGAAGCAGAAGGAATCGGGTATCTTGGACCCGTGACGAACGGCGCGCCGAGAAATCCGTATCGAATCGTACTGACGGGGGGCCCTGGAGGAGGGAAGACCACGGCCGCAGACCTATTTCGCCGCGAAATCGGCGAGAAGATAGTGGTCGTCCCCGAGACCGCGACGATGCTGTTCACGGGAGGGTTTCCGCGGGTCGGTGAGCCCAAGGCACGCGCCGCAACCCAGCAGGCGATCTTTCACGCCCAGGTAGCGCTCGAAGACATTCAAGGCGCGCTCTACCCCGACCGGGTCCTGCTCTGCGACCGGGGGACGATTGACGGCGCCGCATTCTGGCCAGAGTCGGCTCCTCAGGGCTTTTTCGAGACCCTGCAGACGACCCTGCGTGAACAGCTCCTGCGGTACGACGCCGCGATTTTCTTCGAGTCAGCAGCCGTGGGGGACATCTCCATCGAGGGCGGAAACCCCACACGAACCGAGACGAACCAGCAAGCCAGGCAGCTGGACATGCGCCTCAGGGAGCTCTGGTCGAAGCACCCCAATTTCAACTTCGTCCCGCATTCCCCGTCCTTCTTCCAAAAACTGCAGGAAGGCCTCGAGAAGCTCCAGGGGATCATCAGCGATAATGGGCTACTTCGCCTTGATGCTTAAAATGGCCTGAGTAACCCATCTATACTAAATGAGCCGGTGATGGGGACTTTCCAACGATTCCGCGGAACGCGGCCAGCGCTCATGGCCGGTCTCATCGCGATACCGGTGTGGCTCGGCACTGCGTCGGGCTGCATCAGTCAGATGCGAGCCGACATCGCGGCCAACCAAGAGCGACTCGATTCGCTCGAAAACGACCTCGAGGTCAAGCGCAAAGAGCTCGAGGACGCGCTCGAAGAAGCGAGCCGTGTTCTGCGTCGCAACAGCGCCGACCAGGGACTGCAGATCGAGCAGCTTCAGCAAGCGCTCGCCGTGATCGAGGGTCAGATTGCCGAGCTGCGGATGGAGAGCTCGGGTTCGAGTCAGGCACAAGCGCAACGGACCCTCGAGCTTCAACAACGCTTGAACGACGTTGCGCGAGCCGCCGGGATGGATGTGCCGATCGACTCGGAAGAGATTCCGAAGAACAAGGGCGAACACTGGGATGCGCTGACGAAAGCCTATCGCATCAACAAGTATTCGTACACGCGCGCTCTTGGCAGGGCCTACGTCGAGCGGTACCCGAAGGATGAGCACGCCGACAACGCACAATACATGATCGGATCGAGTTACTTGAAGCAAGATCAGGCAGCAGCTGCGCTCGGCGAGTTCCAAAAGGTGTTGTCGAGCTACCGAAAGGGCGACGCCATCGACGAAACCCTGTACGACATGGCCCAAGCGTTTCTCCAAGTTCGTTCGTGCAACGACGCGGGCACCGCGCTGAAGGCGCTGCTGAACGACCACAAGAGCTCGAAGTTGGCTCCTGAGGCGAAAAAAGAGCTCCGCAAGGTGCGCGCCCTCGGGGCCGCCGACTGTGACGATCGGTAGGGCTATTCAGCGGCCGGGGTCCTGGGCGACGTGAGATAGATCGGCGACGACCAGGCGCGCTCCTGATCCATGCTGAGGCAGTCGTCGTCGAACGAAACCCGATAGTCGCCGTAGCACGGCGTGCATTCGTCGCCGTTGCATCGGAGCTGGCCTGCGTTGACAGCAGGGGTCGGTTCCTGAATCGCGCGAACGTAGTAGACGACCTCGCGCCCAGCCGACCGGTACCATGGATCTTCGAACTCGACCTCGCAGACCTCTTCGTCGGCGGGGCAGGGGATCGTGAGCCAAGGGTCTTCGATCAAGTCCTCGACCGCCTCGGCTTCGCTCATCTGACGGCTGATTCGAACGACCTCGACCCGGCTGATCTGCCGACGCTCATCGGATGGATGATAGCACTCGCCGGCGCAGATCCGGTCGATCCGCTCGGAACCGAGAGCTTCCATCACTTCTGCGGAACATCCTGGGAGTTGCTCGAACGCGCCCGCTGCACGGACTCGAAATTTGGGAACCCCGTCGAACTCGAGCTGACTGCCCATGGGTGCGCGGCCGCCTCCGGTGTTGATGAGATCGAACCACAGAAGTATCCGGTCACCGGAGGTTCCATACACCTCTCGATCGAACAAGGCCTGCCAGATCGCATCTCGAGATCGCTCCTTTGCGTGCACGGCGACGAGGCCACCGGTGAGAAAGAACGAGGCCTGACGTTCGAGCCATACGCGACGAAACGGGGGACGGGCAAACACTGCTTCGGGAGTGAGCGACACCGACTCGCTCGTCTTCTCGGGATCGCCGAACAGTAGCTCCTGCCATGCCGCCGTGGAGGCCCCGCGCGCCTCGGTCATCTTCCTGCGCGCGAGCTCCTTGTAACCGGTACCCGGACGGGCCGCGTGGTTGTCACTCGATGCGATGAATCCGAGCGTCGAATGCCTCGGCGTCTCGGAGTCCTCGAAGCTACCTCTAGCAAGCAGGTATTGAACCGATCCGCCCGGTCGGTACTCGAAGCTCGGCTGAAAACAATCGGTACACTGACCGCAGTTGCCCCAGTCCGTGGTCTCCGTGCCCGGGAGCGTGAGATGCCCGGCGACGCCCACTCGCAAGTAGTTCTCCCGCGCCGCTTTCACATGAGAGTCACATTCCTCGGACAGCGGGTCCGCGCATCGGCCGCGGACGATCTCCCCAGCGCGCCAGCAGCAGGGCTCGTAGCCGTCGCTCGGCTCGGGACACACGAGGCCGGCCTCGGTCCGTTCAGCCGCGCGGAAACTGCGATACTCCTCCGAATTGCCGTGGCCGGAGAACACCTCGATCAATTGCTGCCACTTCGGATTGTCGTGCTTCGCTTGCAGCTGTTTGTCGTACTCGTATCCGGGCGGCGTGTAGAAACCCCAGGTCGTGCCGTGGGGGATCACCATGGCATCGAAGGACCACTCATCGAGCTTTCGGAACAGCGCTTCGGGAGTCTCCGCGATCTCTCGACAGTCGACTGGCAGATCCGGCGATGCACCTTCCTGAGGGCACGACGAAAGACGGGCTATCTCGCGGACGTGCGCAGTCACGTCTAGATACGGTTGCTGATTCGGAAAGGCGACGAATGGAATTCTGAGGTTGGAGCGGATCGTCTGCAGGTCGCTAAACGCTTGCGAGGCCAGCCCTGGCGCCGCAATTGGGCGAGAAGGCAACTGGGTGTCGTCGGTGTTCTTGAAGATCACGTTGCGGTGGCCGAAATGGCCTTCTGGCGTCGTTCCGATTTGCGTCCATTCAAATCCGGTGAATGCGACGAGATCCGGCTGCTCTGCTTCCGCATCGACCGCATTACATTCGCGTATCGACTCTCGGACCATGTCCCAGGTGCGAGGCGTGAGCGCTTCGGCATGGTCGGTCAGCGCGTAGAAGTCGAGCTGAGAGCAGAAGCGCGCAAAATCGCAGGCGTCGGCCGGGGGATGAACGCCTTCGCCACCCATGAGGGGCAGACTCCACTGAAACGCGTCCACCGAAAGCGTCGAATGCACGTGAAGATCGCCGAAGAGCACCCGCGTTTCCACTTCGTCTGCGATCGCGCTCTGCACCGCGTCTCGCGCCGCCAGCGCGCTTCGGCCGAGCGGAATCGCCGTGATCTCGCCGTCGGATTGGAGCTTGCCGCCGCCGAGCACCACCCACAGGCCTAGCCCGATCACGACGATTACCCCAAGCGCTCCAAGAGAGCCTCGCTTCCACGTCAGCATGGTGGCCGAGCATAGAGGGCCGGCCCGCTGCAGCAAAGCAGATTCGTTCGCTCAGCGCGCCCAGCGGACCGTCTCGGCCGCGCCCGTGATCACTTGGTTCTGATCGAGTCCGTTCTGTCCCGAGAGGTAGACGCCTTCGGAGCCTCGGCGGTTCGATGTAAACGCGATCAAGCGGCAGTCCGGCGAGAACGCTGGGTCCTTGTTGTCGCCCTGTCCTTGGGTGAGCCGCGTGTATTCCTGCGTTTCGACATTCACCGTGAAGATGTCGAAATTCCCGTCGCGACCGCTGAAGGCGATGAGCGGCTGCTTCGGGTCGCTACACCAAACGGGAGTCTGATTGTGATTGCCGCGGAACGTGACCCGCTGCACGTTGGTCCCGTTGATGTTCATCGTGAACACCTGCGGGCTCCCGTGGCGATCCGAAACGAATGCAAGCTTTCCACTTGGACCGCACGTGGGGCTCACGTCGATCGCACGACTCCGTGTGAGACGTCGCACGTCTTTTCCTTCGAGGTTCGAGCTATAAATTTCATAGTCGCCAGACCGTGAGGACGAGAAATAGACGCGGCCTCCGCAGATGGCGGGTGCCATCGAGATCCCCGAGCCGCCGACGATACGTTTGCCGCCGACGCGCGTATTGGTGATGAACGTGCCTTGAGCCGTCATTCGGGTGTACCAGATGGCCCCGGCCCCGAAACTGGGGAGCATCGACACGCCTCGGCCGCTCGACACCTCACGAACGCCATATCCGTCCATCGAAGCGGCGTACACACTCTTGCTTCCAGGACCGTGCTTGCGCGCAAACGCGATCTCGGTGCCGAACGGTCCGTAGACACCCGTCACCACTCCGATCACGGCGTTGGCGAAGTCATGCATCCACTTCCGTAGCTCGCTCGAAGGCCCGTGATACCTTCGACTAAGCGCAGGGACCGCCCCTCCACTGGACTGATAGAAGCGGAGCTCGACGCTGAGCGCGGTTTCGTTTCCGAAAACCTGGCCCTTGATCACACCATTCGCACCAAGCATGGCCCAGGCTCCCAGATCAACGCCCAGTCCCATGCTCGCGTAGTCGTGGCGAACCGCGCCCGGGCCGATCACTCTGAAGCCGGGCATCAACCGAAAGTCGTTTTGGAGTATGGCGCTGCCGTTGACGGCATGCACCGAGGGTTCCCCGATGAAATTCGGTATGCCGATCCGGAACACCTCTTCATCGGGGGCGTCGATGTCGACGACGATCTTGTCCTCGGGCAGAGGGGGTGCCTCTTCCTGGCCGACTGCAGGGGGAGGCGACATCAAGGAAGGGGCCAGTACGAGTCCAAGCAGCAAGGCGCCCCGGGTCCAACGATTTCCAAATGCAATCCAAGTCATGTGTAACCTCAACGTGCGTGCTGTCCGAAGAAACGCAGAGAGATGGTCGCTCCCAGGATTCGATTCGCGATCGAATCCGGCGGCTTGGGAAGCTCCGCCCCCTCTGCTTGGCTCAACCTCCGACGAACGGACTCATCGAATGCTTCATTCCCACTGGCTCGCTTGAACTCGTACCCGGCCACGCGCCCGTCGTCGGTGATCGCGAGCTCGATGATGCAGGCTAGCTTCTGAAGCTCCTCATCACTGATCAGCGTTGGCACCTGCCAGCCCCGGCGAAAGTACGAGTAGAGCTTGCCGATGTAGATCTCGGTCTCATCCCCGCTCGCCTTGGTTCCTTCGACGATGCCTTCGGGGTCACCTTCGAGCTCCGGGCCTTTGGTGAGATCGGAAATTGCACCCGCGCGTTCACCGAGCTGAGATAGCAAGTCTTGGTCCCGATCCTTTCGCTCCTTCTTCGGCTTCGCGAGCCCCGTTTCGTTCTTTCCGGTTGGAACGGCGGCCAAGGGCTCCGAATCCGGCGACTGGGGCACGGGGGCCGTCTCCTGCGCCTCCGGAACCTCTTTGCTCGGCAATCTCCGTGGTTCCTTGCGTTTCCCGAGCCGCACGAATCGTGTCTCGATCACCTCGATCGTCGGGGGTGGCAGCTCATCGATGCCCAATCCAAAGATCGAACCCACGCCTCCCAGCACGAACGCGCTCAGCAGCACCAGTGTCGGAACCAGGACGAACGCTGCCACCGCAAAAGCGATGCCGCCCGCGATCTCCGTCAGCGTCGGCTGCTCCGTCTCCAGAAGAGAGAGCGCCCGCCAGTCGCTCGTTTCCACCATGGGCTATCTCGGCTCTCGAGTGAGCGGGTCGGTCACCAGCCCCATCTTGCCGATGCCGGCCTGACGCACGAGCGCGAGCACCTGCGCCACCACGCCGTACGGTACTTGCTCGTCGGCCTGCACGAACACCTCATCGACATCGCGAATTCGCTCGTCGCTCACGAGCCTCTGACGCAAGACATCGAGCGACACTTCTTCGTCGAAGAGGAAGATCCGCTGGTCACGCTGAACGGTGATTAGCGGGTGCTCTTGATCGATGTCCATGCGCGGCGCGTCCGCCTTCGGAAGCTCGACGTTGACGCCAGTCGTGAGCATGGGCGCGGCCACCATGAAGATGATCAGCAGGACCAACATCACATCGACCAGCGGCGTGACGTTGATCTCGCTGAGAGCAGCGCCTCGTCCTCCGCTGTCGTTCGAGAACGCCATGGCTATTCCACCAACAGGTGACGCCGGATGATGTTCAGATAGTCGCTCGCGAATGCCGACGTCTCACTGTCGACAACCCGGATCCGGCGCACGAAGTAGTTGTACGCCATCACCGCGGGAATCGCGGCAGCGAGTCCGAGTGCCGTCGCGATCAACGCCTCGGCGATCCCCGGGGCAACGACGTCGAGGCCGGCGCTCTTCTCTCCATGGATCGCGATGAACGAGTTCATCACGCCCCAGACCGTGCCGAATAGCCCGACGAATGGAGCCGTCGAAGCGGTGGTCGCCAGAAACGACACCTTGTTTTCGAGACGCGTCAGTTCGGCGCTCTGAGCTCGCCGAAGGGCCCGCTCGACGTTGTCGACGTCCGCCTTGGTGGGCCGCCCCGTTCGTGCGATACGCGCCAACTCCCGATATCCCGCGCGAAAGACTGTTGCAATCGGAGACCGCTCGAAGCTCGCAGACTGACCGTGAATGTCGTTCATGGCCTTGGCGTTCCAAGTGCGCGTGCGCTCGTCCGACCAGAAGAGCTTGAGGAAACCCCGGCTCTGATCGGTGACTTGCTTCAAACGAATCCACTTGGCCCCGATGATGTACAGACACATCACCATCATGAACACGAGGACCAACAAGACGAACTGCACGACCGGCGAAGCGCCGACCACGAGTTGCCAGGGATTCAGTTGTTGCGGTGCGCTCGCTTGCAGGAATACCGACAGCATCAATGGCTAACCCCCAACGAGCGCACCCCCCAACAGATCAGTTTCCAGAGCTCGAAACGTTACGGTCGCGGGCCCAGCCGGCCTCGTCCGTGCCCGTCGCCATCTCTTCACCAACGGAGGTGATCGAGATGCGGCTTCCATCCAAACCCAACGACATCAGGTACTTGCGGACAGACTGAGCTCGGCGCTCACCAAGGGCAATGTTGTACTCTTCGGTCCCACGTGGATCGCACGCTCCGGTCAAGAGGAGCGACATGCCCGGATCTTGCTGACCGCGGTAGCACTCCACCGCCGCTTGCAGCGATGCGCGTGCGCTGCTGTCGAGCTCTGCGGAGTCGAATGCGAAGTACACGGTCTCGACGACGCAGGGTTCTTCCGCTGGCTCGACCGCTACTTCGGGTTCCGGCTCGGGAAACTCCGAGCCAGTGGTCTCTTCGGGTTCCGGTTCCTCAGTGTCCTTCTTGCAACCAATCGACATGGTCACGAACAGAGTGAGGCACACCAGCACTGTGAGAGATGAGTTGAGATGTCTCTTCATGGAGTTCCTTTTCCTTCCCCTCTGAACTCAGAGAGCGCGAGCGCCAGCATAGTCCCAGGGTATGTACGCGCAATTCTTCTCGTGCGTGCGCGAGGTGTACACGCGCTCTTTTTCTTCGTCTAGATACATGGAGCCGTTTGCCGGGCCGCAGATGTCATCAATTGTAAAATTTTCGAATTTGGCCATCATTAGGACCCGGACTGCAGAATGGGCTCATGTTCGATACCAACGAGAAGAGCCCCGAGGCGGCGGACCGTGATCACAGGGACTGACCGTGCCTCGGGCTCAACCGACGGCCCGCCGGATCGGGTGCCCCAATTTGCAGCGCAATACCGTGGTCGCCAGCGCCACGCGACTCCGCTGCAGCCGAAGCTTCGACGCCAAGGGCGCCTCAGCGCGAAGCGAAATCCATAGTCTCAGGAGGTGTCGCTTGCGCTCGGGCTCCACATAGTCGTCGTAGTCGGTCCTCGCGTGCAGGACGGTGTGGTTCGAAAGGAGCTGCACGTCGCCAGGTTCGAGGTCCATGTCGAGGTAGAGGCCCGGTGAGTCCGCAATCTCGTTGTAGAGGTCGAGTAGCATGCGGTCGTCAGCTGAAAGCAGCTCCTCTCCGCGAAAACCTCGCGCCGAACGAAAGTAGTCGGTGTGATAGAAGGTGCGGAGCTGGCCGTCGTCGAAACGACAAGGAGCCACTGGGAGGTATTGCACGCCGCCCTCGCCCTTCGTGTCCATCATGAAAGGCTCATACAAGCGCTCGACCAGATCGGGGCGTCGGCGCAGGAGCTCGTTGTAAACCGAAATCGAGCTGACGATTCGGCTCTGGCCGCCCCGCTTGGCCTTGCAGAGGCAGAGGAGCCCCACCACGTCCGCCGCGTCGCAGTGAAAGTTGATGTTCACGCGAGTACGGTAGTGGCGCACCTCGTCGGGGCTCTCGCCGGTGTCCCGCACGTGACCGAGCAGATCGGCATCCGGGTTCTGTGCGCCGGGAACGCCGAGGTACTGCCCAAAGCACCAAAAGAAGAGCTCGGCGTCGGACTGCGTCCATCGATCGACGGGCAAGCCCGAAATGATCTGGAAGCCGCGCCCGAACTGGATCTCTCGTCGCCATTGGTCGATCTTTCTCGAGAGGCTGGGCAATGGGAAGTCTTCTTTGCCGAGGTCTCCCATGGGCTTACCGGTTCGCTTTGCTGCGGTAATCGCGCGATCGAGCTCGACGAGGTCTGCTTCGGCAAGCGTTGCCCGCCAGTCGTCCTTTGAAGCCAGCTCGCTACCTCTCCATGCCGCGGCGACCCGAAGCGGTTCCCTGAGCACGCGTTCTTGCGGGCGCGCGAAGTAATGAAAGGTTTGGGCGGTGAGGGTCTTGTACACGCGGCTCGTTGCAGGTGATAACGCCTCTACACGAGGACTTCGGATGCATATTTTGCGGCACGCTTGGCTCGTTCACAAGGCGGTCTTATAGGGTCCCATGGAGGCAAGTGATGAACGACCCAAGCTATGCGTTTTCGAAGCAACTCGATGGGGTGTCGGTGGATGATGCGATCGACAAAGTGACCGAAGCTCTCAAGGCAAACGGGTTTGGCGTGCTGACCAAAATCGACGTGAAGGAGACCTTGAAAAAGAAAATCGACGTCGATTTTCGACCGTACGTGATTCTCGGAGCCTGCAATCCAAAATTGGCACACAAGGCGCTACGAGGGGAGTCTCTCATTGGCTTGCTGCTGCCGTGCAACGTGGTCGTGCAGGAATCGCAGGGAGGCGCGCTCGTTTCTTTCGCCGATCCGAAGGCGATGTTCGAGCTCGTTCCCGACGCGCCGATCGAAGAGGTTGCAAGCGAAGCGCGGAGGCTTCTCCAGAACGCCAGGGATCTGCTCTGAGCTAGACCAGCGCTTCGATCCGAGCCGCGACGTGCTTGTGCCAGGGGGTGCCAGCGAGCCAATCCCTGTCCTCCGTGGCGGTCAGCTCGTTCGGCGCTACGCCGGTTTGAACTCGATCGCCGCCCTGGGTCGTGTGATCGAGGCCGAGGCCGTTGGGCAGAGACACGTGTCCCGACTGCATCATTTGCGAGATCTCGACGGTGACGTCGACCGAGCCTCGCTTGGTGCTCAGTCGAACCCGATCGCCGCTGCCGACCCCGAGCTGTGAGGCATCGTCGGGATTCATGCGAAGTGAGCCCTCGACGTCCTTCTTCCGCCATTCCGGATTGCGCAGAATCGTATTGGCGGTGAACGAGCGTCGTTCACCTGCGGACAAGACGAACGGAAACATGGGATCTCTCGCGCCCACATCGCCCAGGCCAGCCAGTTCTTCCAGCAGCTCGGGTATCGCAGCTTGAATTCTGCCATTGGGAGTCTTGACCCGGGCCCAGCTCTCGTCTTGCTCGTCGACGGCGAAGATCACGCCGGAAGGGCTTTCGAGAATGGCATCGAAGAGCTTCTCGGCCGGCTCGAAACCCTCGCCATCGAAGCCAGCGCGACGAAGCGAGCCCGGGTTGGCGTTCGAGAACTGATGTACCAGGCCCCAGATGACCGCCGCGGACTCGAGGCCAGCCGGAAGGTGCGGTCCGAGCGTTCGGTAGAGAATGACGGGGGCCATGGGAGCGAGCTTTGGATTACTCAAGACAGCTCCAAAGAACACGGGAATGAAAGCGGCGCGGCCGCGCGCCGCGGCGGCGTGCAGGGGCGCGAGATCCTCCGCGGTATACGCGCCCAGCGCTTCGCAGATCCGCGCATGGATCTCCGCTTCTGGGAGAACGCCTTTGGGCGCTTCGAAGAGCGGCTGCCGAAGGTGAAAGTAGTTCTCTGGGAACT
This sequence comes from uncultured delta proteobacterium, assembly GCA_963786865.1. Lineage (GTDB taxonomy): Bacteria > Myxococcota_A > Polyangia > Polyangiales > Houyiibacteriaceae > SG8-38. The sequence continues at coordinate 80,234 of CAWBAV010000018.1, forward strand.
CGAAGTTGAAAAACGTCGCTTCCGCTTTCTCGTATTGCGTCGCCGAAGGCAGGATGTAATCGGCGAGGCGGGCGGTTTCAGTCATCGCGATGTCGATGACCACGAGTGTGTCGAGAGCGCCTAACGCCTCGCGCATCCGCTGGCTGTCGGCCACGGAATGCGCAGGGTTTCCGCTCTCGACGATCATGGCCCGATACCGCTTCGGATGATCACTGAGAATCTCGTCTGGAATCGAGTTACATGGAGTGAGTCCGGAGATGATCCGCTCACCAGCAACGGGACTGCGCTCGCTTTCGATGCCAGCGGCCAGCTTGTCGAGTTTTCCGGTGATGGGAACGATCGAAGCCGGAACGTACTGCGCTCCTCGCTTGGAGAAGTTGCCGGTGAGCACCCATAGGAGCTTGTTGAGATAACTGTTGAGCGTGGAGTGTCGGTTCATCTGGATGCCGAGGTCTTCGAATATCGCCACGCTCTCGGCATCCCCGATTCGCCGAGCCGTTTCGCGGACGAGCGCTTCGGACACGCCAGAGATCTCGCAGTACCGGGAGACAGGGATCTCGCTCAAGGCGGCCCGCACGGTTTCGCTGCCGTCGACGTGCGCTTCGATCCAGCTCTGGTCGACGCGATCTTCTTGAACGAGGACTGCGGCAAGCGCGGCGAGCAGCCACGCGTCCCTACCCGGCTTGACCCGGAGATGGATATCGGCGAGCTCGGCCGTTTCGGTGAGGCGCGGATCGATGACCACCAAAGTCCGTTCCGGATCCTTCGCTATCTCCTTCAGCGTCACGCGAGCGCGGGGGATGCCATGAGACTGCCAGGGGTTCTTGCCGATGAAGATGCCGACTTCGCAATGCTCGAAGTCCGCGCGCGTGACGGTCCCCATGAGTCGCCCGGCGACCCAGAACTCGCCGGTCTTCTCCTGCGCCAAGGCGCTCGAGCGATAACGGGAGCCGAGCGCACGCCGCGTCGCCGTCGCATAGGCGCCGGGAAGGTGATTGCCCTGGCCGCCCCCGCCGTAGTAGAAAATCGAGGCGCCACCATGTGCGTCCCGCACGATGGACAAGCGGGCCGTCACCTCTCGAATCGCCGTGTCCCAATCGATCTCTTCGAAGCTGCCGTCGCTCCTGCGACGGAGCGGAGATGTGATTCGGTCGGGACCGTTCTGATAGTAATCGAGCCTGTGCGGCTTCTCGCAGGCGTATCCCTGCGATGCAGGATGGGCTTTGTCCCCACGGATTCTGGTGAAGTGACGCTTGGCCTCGCCGCCGAGCTGTACCTCGAGGCCGCAATTGCACTCACAAAGAATGCACGCTGTTTTCTGCCAAGATCCGGACATGTTGAAACCTCGCTATTCCGCCGCCGCCGCTCGCCAGAGCATCGTAGTCGCAGTCGGTCCTTGGCGTAACCCCGGACTCCCCTGCGATCCGCCAGCGGCGACTGCATGGACCCAGGCCGCCAGACCGCTCGAAGCCCGGGTTCTGCTATGAGAGTCCCAATGGACGAGTTGCCTCCGCATGTCTTGTTCTATGATGGCGTCTGCGCGATGTGTAATGGCATCGTGAAATGCATGCTCCGCTTCGACAGGGATGGTTTGTTTTGCTTTGCCCCGTTGCAGGGCGCGACGGCCGAACACGTTCGCTCGCGATACCCCGAGTTCCCCGCAGAAATCGAAACGATCGTGTACCTGAGGCACGGCGAGCTGTTTCTGCGATCGAGGGCGGCCGCCTTGGCGATGCGCGAGATGCCATACCCGGCCAAGGCGCTCTCCTGGGTTCGTTTTCTGCCGGCCTGGCTCACCGATTTCTTCTACGGGATCGTGGCGAGCACCCGATATCGCGTATTCGGCAAGTACGACGCTTGCCCGGTGCCGCCCGCAGAACAGAGGGCGCGTTTCCTGCCCTGAGTCATGCGGCGCAACTCGATGTAATCAAGTGTCCTACCCATTTGGGCGAGGCGGCGCGGATTGCTAGCCTGATCCGAGGATGGAGACTCGAGCTTGGCTTGTTGCGCTGCTGGCGCTGACCTTGGCTTGTGAAGGTGCGATCGGCGAGCGCACAGGCGTGGCTTCCGGCCGCAGCCAGGACGCGGGCACGATCGCCGACACGGACGCTGGCACCGACGCTGGCTCCGACGCCGGCGCTGGCTCTGACGCTGGCACCGACGCTGGCTCCGACGCTGGTGCGGCGGGCGCCGGAGGAGACCCCGGAGTTTGTGCCGCCGGGCCTCTCGCCGACCCCATACCGAATTGCAGTCCGGATCCTTTGCCGAGCAGCGGAGACATGCACGCCGACTGCGTTACGCGGATCAATCAGTTTCGCTGGGAGTGTCAGTGCCTTCCTCCGCTCGTGCGTTGGGTCGACGGCGAGAGCTGCACGGACAGCAACGCAGAGTACGACAGCGTCAACGGCGTTCATGCGAGCTTCTACGACATCCCCTGCGGCAGTGGCGCACGCGCACAGAACGAGTGCCCGGGCTGGCCATCGACCCAGCAAGTGGTCAGCGACTGCCTACAGGCGATGTGGGGCGAGGGGCCAGAGGACGGAGACCCCGACACCGTGAACGGGCACTACGAAAGCATGGCATCGACGACCTACACGCAGGTTGCCTGCGGATTCTTCACGACGCCTACCGGCAGCGTTTGGGGCGTTCAGAACTTCGATTAAGGGGGCGCTCATGCGCAAAGCAAGAACCACAGTACTGACCTTTGTCTTCCTGGCACTCGGCTGCGGGGACTTCTTCGACCCTCAGGGCGTCGGAGGAACCGCCGGGACGTCCGGCGACCCGAGGTTCATCGCCGACTGCAGCAATGGACCGCTCGCGGCTCCCGTCGCGAGCTGCCAACCGGAGCCGCTCGAAAGCTCGGGAAATCCACATGCCGATTGCGTCACCCGCATCAACCAACTTCGCTGGGAGTGCCAGTGTCTCCCGCCGCTTCAGCGCTGGAGCGAAGCCGAAGACTGCGCGGATCAGCATTCGCAATACGACAGCACGAGGAGCGCGCATTCCGGCTTCCGTGACGACATCTGCTCACCGAGAGGCTGGGCCCAGAACGAGTGCCCCGGTTGGAGCTCCACGCAGCACGTGATCACCGGTTGCCTGCAAGCGATGTGGGACGAGGGCCCTGGTGAACCGTACTCGGAGCACGGGCACTACATCAACATGACCAATCCGTCATACTCGATGGTCGCCTGCGGCTTCTACGAGACTCCGGACGGGCATTTTTGGTCCGTGCAGAACTTCCAATAGCTCAGCGAACCGGCGCCTGACTAGTCGCTGGGCGGTGTCCAGGCGGTGGCGGCGAGCTCACCGTCTTCGAGCCCCATCCAGATTCGGAGCTGCTTCATCATGAACTCGGCGCCCTCCCTCGAGGAGAGGTCGACCCGATAGGTATTGATGTAGCGCACGCTCTCTTTGAGCCAGAGGTCCCATCCCTCTTTCGAGACCTTCTCGAAGACGAGCTGGCCGAGCTCGTTCGGAAATGGTGGCTTGGCGAGACCCGGAAGGTCTCGGTCGAGCTTGATGCAGTGGACCAGGCGATTGGGATCGGCTTCGGGCATTCTTCGTTTCGAACCTAGCACCCAGACGGTCGCTGGCTAGCCCAGAATGCGGAAGAAAGAACGCAGCATCTGGTACGTGAGCCCCCAAACGATCCGGCCTTCGACGTCGTATGCTGGGAAGTCGATTTGGGTCCCATGCCACTGGTAGGGTCGGATCGTATCGACCTCGCCCCGGTAGAGCGGAAGCAGCGGTGTCCAAAGCGCCTCGGCGACCTCACGCTGTTCGACCCGGATCGGCCATTCGCGATGAACCTCGAAGACGAACGGCCGGATGATGGTCTCCTGTGGCTTGCCGCGCGCGATGGCTTGCAGGTCGTCGAGCTGGCCAATGTGCTCGGCGCCACTCGAGAGATCCAAGCCCACTTCCTCTTGGGTCTCGCGAATCGCGGTATGCAAGAGCGTCGGGTCACGATCGTCCTGGCGGCCACCGGGAAACGCCATGTGCCCCGACCAGGGATCGCTCGGATGCTCGGCCCGGCGTATGAAGAACACCTCCGGGCCCCGTGCTCCTTCGCGGAGCAACATCGCGACGGCAGCCCACTTGTCGTGCTCTTCGAGCTCCCGAGGTGCCCTTCCCTCGATCCGATCTCTCAAGTCCGGCAGGCCGAGCGTCATTCCGACTAGTCGAGGATCTCGTAGTGAAAGTCCTCGATGACGGGGTTGGCCAAGAGCTTCTCACACATGGACTGAATGTGGGACTCGGCCGAGGCTTTGTCACTGCCGCGTAGCTCGAGCTCGATGAGCTTGCCGACGCGTGCGGACTTGACCTCTTCGAAGCCGAGAGAGCTGAGCGAGCGGCGGACAGCGTCGCCCTGCGGGTCCAAGACCTCGCGCTTCAGTGTAACGAAGATGTTCGCTTTCATGGTCGCTCCAATCCCAGGTTTCTGGCGATGCGTGGGAGAGGATCGGTGGTATCGGGCTCGAACGCCGTGCCGCGGATTTCATCGCACGCTTGAATGTATCGTCGCGACGCTTCGACCCGCACCTCGTCTGGAATCGTGGGAATCGGGCCATCGCCCTTGTAGCCTTTGCTCGCGAGCCAGCGCCGCACGTACTCCTTGTCGAAGCTTTCCGGGTCCTCCCCCGCCGCGAATCTCTCGGGATAACTGTTTGCGTACCAGAAGCGCGATGAATCCGGAGTGTGAATCTCGTCGATGATGACGATCTTTCCGCCGGGCGTTCTTCCAAACTCGTACTTCGTGTCGACGAGAATCAAACCGCGATCGGCGCAAATCTTCTGACCGTGGGCGAACAAAGCCATCGCAAAGCTCGCCGCTTCGTCGAAGTCATCGGCGCTGATTCGACCCATCGCGAGGATCTCTTCGCGCGAGACGGACACATCGTGATCGCCTTTCTCGGCTTTCGTGCTCGGCGTCAGGATGGGGTCTGGCAACTTCTGATGCTTCTTCAAGCCATCGGGCAGCTCGTGGCCGCAAAACACGCGCGTGCCCTTTTCGTAGTGAGTCCAGATGCTGGTAGAAGTAACGCCGGTGATGTACGCGCGCACGACCATCTCGACCGGCAAGGGCTCGCACTCGATGCCGACCATGACGTTGGGGTCCGGCACGTCGATGACGTGATTCGGAACGATACCCTTGGTCTCCTCGAACCACCAGGCGGCAAGACCGTTGAGCACCTGACCCTTGTATGGAAGTGTCCCGAGCACGCGGTCGAAGGCACTGATGCGATCAGTGACGACGATGTAGCGCTTACCATCCGCCGTATAGCAGTCGCGCACTTTGCCTTCATACTTGTGACCGAGCGATTCGAAGTTGGTTCCGTCCAGTGTCTTGGAAAGCCCCTCTCGTAACTGCTCCACCGAGATCGTCATCTCAAACTCCTTTCAGCACACGATCGATGATCGTGTCTACGTGCGCGAGCGCATGATTCAAGTCGAATTGGCAATCTATGTCGTCGGAAGATAGATATTTTCGGATCTCTTCGTCTTCTTGGAGATTGTCACGGAACGCGCCCTCTCCTTCAAACGCCTTCATCGCGTTCCGCTGGACGAGAACGTACGCATCTTGACGGCCAAGTCCTTGCCCGACCAGCGCCAAGAGGATCCCCTCGCTGGCCCAGAGCCCGCCGGTCTGCTCCAGATTCTGTCGCAGCCGCTCCGGGTAGACGACCAAATCGGCGACGACCCCACGCGTGCGTTCCAGCATGAACGCAAGGGTCGAAGTCGCATCGGGGAGCATCATGCGCTCCGCCGATGAATGGCTGATGTCCCGCTCGTGCCAGAGAGCGACGTTTTCGAGGCCCGGCACCACGGCAGCCCTCACGACACGACCCAAGCCGCAGAGATTTTCGGTGAGGACCGGGTTCCGCTTGTGCGGCATCGCGCTCGATCCCTTCTGGCCCTTCTTGAAATGCTCCTCCGCCTCACCGACTTCAGTGCGTTGCCAGTGACGAACGTTCGTAGAAAAACGCTCGATCCCGGCCGCAATGATCCCGAGGGTCGCTACGTACGCTGCGTGACGATCGCGGGCGACGACCTGCGTCGACGCGGTCTCGGGCCTCAGTCCTAGCGATGACAGCGCTTCGGCCTCGATGGCCGGAGTGAGGTGAGCGTAGGTACCCACGGCACCGGCGATCTTGCCGACCGAGATCTCGTCTCGGGCGACCAGCAGACGCTGGCGACCCCGCGCGAGCTCTGCGTAGTGTCCCGCCAAGATCAGTCCGAAAGTGACGGGCTCGGCGTGAATGCCGTGTGAGCGGCCGATCGCAGGCGTGCTTCGATGCTCCTCGATGCGCCCGCGCAAGGCTTCGAGCACGGCATCCAAACGAACCAAGAGCCCGTCGGTCGCTTCGACCAAGAGCAGCGCCAGGGACGAGTCGAGAACATCCGATGAAGTCATGCCCCTGTGGAGCCAACGGGCAGGTTCCCCGGCAAGTGCTTCGACGTGCGTGAGAAACGCTATCACGTCGTGTCGGGTGACTTTCTCGATCTCATCGATCGCGTCGGCGTCGAGCTGCGCGCGAAAGGCGCTGACCTCATCGGCGGTCCCTTTCGGAACGATGCCAGCGTGCTCCATGGCTCGGCAGCCGGCGATCTCGACATCGAACCAGGCCTCGTACTTGCGTTTTTGTGACCAGAGGGCTTGGAATTCGGCAGGGGTATAACGTGGAATCATCGTTGCGCGGCGAAGCTAGCAGACCCGCCGCCCCCGCGCGACCGAGCCGAGTCGCCGAGGTGAAGAGCGTGATTAAGCCTTCTGAAAAGCCGTCGAACGCTTCATCCGGTTCGGAAGTTCCAGGCCTTGCGGACTTGGATCCGAGGCGTGGCGTACTCGTCTACGTAGGCGCGGTGCGCCGGATCGCTGATGTATCGCTGCACGTCTTGCATGTTGGCGAGGCGGATGACGATGCTGATGTCCCAGCTTGCTTCCGATGCTTCATCTGCGGGAATGCCGACGGTCACACTCTGCACGCTGTCGAGTGCGCTCAGGTCCGCCTGGGTTCGTTCCACGAATTCGGCGCGCGCCTCGTCGTTACAGTACTCGTCCTTCAACTTGAACAACACGATTCGTTCGATCATCGCCTCATCCGATTCCTGCCAGCCTGCAACCGATCCCCGCGAGATGAGGCACCGCAGCGCCAAACATCGCCGCCTCGGTGGAGCTGGCGTTCCCGTCGAGGCTTCGCTTGTACACGCCTTGCGCGATTGCAGCCAGGCGGAAGATGGAGAATGCTTTGTAATAATTCAAGTCCGGGACTCCGTCGCGACCGACGAGCTCGCAGTAGCGCGCGACGAACGCATCCTCGGGCGGGATGCCGGTCTTCTGAAAATTCACGCCTGCCAGACCCCCGATCTTCGGAAGCATCACGTCGTACAACATGCAGGTATAGGCGAGGTCTGAGAGCGGATGCCCGAGGGTCGAGAGCTCCCAGTCGATCACCGCGAGGGCGCGAGGCTCGGTCGGATGGAAGATCAGGTTGTCGAGCCGATAGTCACCGTGCACCAGCGCGGTCGCTTCATCGTCTGGAATGTTCGCGGGCAACCAGTCGATCAAGGTGTTCATCGGCCCGACGTCGGCCGTCTGCGAAGCGAGGTACTGCTTCGTCCAGCGTTTGACCTGGCGCGCCACGTAGGCGTCCGGGCGACCGTAGTCGGACAGTCCCACGGCGTCGAGGTTCACGCTGTGAATCGCAGCCAAGACACGGGCGAGCTCGTCGTAGATCGCCCGCCGGTCCTGCGGTTCCAGATCCGGAAGTTGCACGTTCCAGAAAATGCGGCCCCGTACGTACTCCATCACGAAAAACGGGGTCCCAATGACCGAGTCGTCTTCACAGAGCGCGTACATCGTCGCGGTCGGCACATCGGTCTCGCCCAACCCGCGCATGACTCGATACTCCCGGTCGACCGCATGTGCGGATTGCAGGAGCTTCCCGGGCGGCTTCTTTCGTAACGCGTACTGACGCTCGCGATCCGCGAGCCAGTACGTCGGATTCGATTGCCCACCTTTGAACTGAGAGACTTGAAGCGAGCCAGAGTAACCCTCCACGTTGTCGATCATCCAGGCATCGAGCCGCGCCTCGTCGAAGCGATGTGCTTCTCGAACGGGTCCAGCGTTTTTGGGGGGCACCGGCGGCATAGGTCCTCGCTTTCGGAAGGTCAGGAGCCTATCATGTACGGCCCAGCCTGGAGTCCATCGATCCCGAGCCCATGAGCGAACCGGTCGATTCTCAGGAAGTACCGCATTGAGCTGGGGTCACAAGGGAGCTAGGTTTGACCGCGTGAAGTGGGCACGGCAGTTTCGCTTGAGCTTTGGGGGCTTTCTAATCGCCGGCGCCCTGCTGTGCGCGGTGCAAGTGACTTTGGGGCAGGCACCAGACGAGGCAGCGGGTGACTCCGGGTACCGGCCTGCTCCGAGCGCTAGCGCCGAAGGCGACGTGCAGACCCTGCCGATCGACGCACCCGCCGGCAGCCAGGTCGTCGTCGTCGCGATCGACCGGACCGTCGAGCTAGGGCTGGCGGCATTCGTGCGGCGCGCGATCGAGACGAATCCGGACGCCGCGGCGATCGTCCTCGAGGTCAACACGCTGGGCGGGCGCGTCGACGCGGCCATTCAGATCCGCGATGCCCTGCTCGAAGCCAAGCCTCGCACCGTCGCATTCATTCATCCTCGCGCGATCAGTGCAGGGGCTTTGATAAGCCTGGCCTGTGACAACATCATCATGACCGACGGCGCTACGATCGGAGCTGCGACGCCCATTCAAGCGGGCCCGGGTGGTCAAGCAGAGGCAGTCGGCGAGAAGATGGTCTCCTACATGCGTGCGGAGATGCGCACGACCGCGGAGGCCAACGGCAGGCGCGGCGACATCGCCGAGGCCATGGTCGACAGCGAGGTGGTCATCGAGGGCATCGTCGAGTCGGGCAAGCTACTGACCCTGGACACCGACCAAGCGCTCAAGATGGGCATGGCCGACGCAAAGGCGGCCGATCTCGCTGAGGTGATGAAGCTCCTCACGCTCGACAACCCCGCGATCACCGACGTCGAGTCGAACTGGGGCGAAGAGATCGCGCGTTGGCTCACCGAACCGACGGTGAGCGGTTTGCTGCTCTCGGTCGGGATGCTCGGCTTGATGGTCGCCTTTTACACGCGAAGCGTCGGCGCGTTCACCGTCGTGGGCTTCGTGTCACTCGCGCTGTTCTTCGGCGGCCACGCCGTGGTGAACCTCGTCGGTTGGGAGGAAGCTCTCTTGTTCCTGGCGGGTGTCGTGCTGGTCGTCGTCGAGATCTTCTTCGTGCCTGGCCTCGGTGTGCCAGGCGTTCTCGGTTTGATCTTCGTCATCGCGGCGCTCGTCCTTGCGCTGATCGGCATTCCGATCGACGTGTCTTTCGAGACGGGTGTGCTCGCGGACGCCATGACTCGCGTTTTGCTCTCACTACTGGGAGCCTTCGTCCTCGCGCTGATCGCCATGCGCTTGCTCTCGCGAACCATGGTGGGCAAGGGCTTCATCTTGGAGGACGCAGAGACGGGATTCCTCTCGGCACCGAGCGCCTCGGACCTGGTCGGACAGATCGGTGAGGCGTTGACCGATCTGCGACCCGCTGGGAAGATCGCGATCGGCGGAAAGCGCCACGAGGCTACGAGCGAGCGTGAGTTCGTCGCGCGTGGTGCGCGTGTCGAGGTGATCGGCAGAGATGGGCCCACCCTCATCGTCCGCCCTGAGAGGGAAGCATGACCCCGGTCATCATCATCGTGGTGCTTGTGGTCGGCTTGCTCTTGCTCTTCACGGAGATCGCCGTGATACCCGGCTTCGGAGTGGCGGGAGCCCTCGGCCTTCTCGCACTCGGGGCGGGCGCGGTGGCCGCGTGGACCGAGCTCGGCCCCTTCTGGGGTGGCATCTCCACGGGCTTTTCGGTCGTCGCCGCGGGCTTCATGCTGTTCTGGCTGCCCAAGAGCCGGCTCGGACGAATGATGGTTCTCGAGCACAGCCAGGCTGACGCCGTGTCCCAGCGGGATCAGAGCGCGCTGATCGGACGCCGGGGGATTACCGTGACGCCGCTCCGTCCGATCGGCCGAGTCCGTTTCGGATCGAGCGAAGTCGATGTGGAAACCGAAGGTGAATACGTCGACTCCGGTCGAGAAGTAGAAGTCATGACCGTGGAAGGCCCACGCGTCGTCGTGCGCATCCCGGATGCAAACTAGGAAGGTAATCTCATGCAGTTCGCCCCACTCGCCCTGATCTTTCTCCTCTTCATCGTCGTCTTCGTCTTGTTCGTCTGGCTGATACCGGTACGGCTCTGGATAGCGGCCTGGTCGAGCGGCGCCCGGGTCGGCTTCGGCGAGCTGATCGGAATGCGGCTTCGACGCGTTTCACCTGGCGCCGTCGTCAATCCTCGAATTGCCGCGGTGAAGGCTGGGATCGACACGGAGACCAACATTCTGGAATCTCACTACCTCGCGGGCGGCAATGTCCAACGTGTCGTCAATGCTCTGATCAGCGCCGACAAAGCGGGCATCGCCCTCGGCTTTTCACAAGCGGCGGCGATCGATTTGGCGGGCCGCGATGTGCTCGAGGCCGTGCAGACCAGCGTCAATCCCCGGGTGATCACGACCCCGAAGATCACGGCTGTCGCGAAGGACGGGATCCAGCTTCTCGTCATCACGCGAATTACGGTTCGATCGAACATCGACCGCCTGGTTGGCGGCGCCACCGAGGAAACCGTGGTCGCGCGCGTCGGTGAGGGCATCGTATCCACGATCGGTTCGTCCTTGAACTACAAGGAGGTCCTCGAGAACCCCGACACCATCTCGAAGAACGTGCTGGCGCGCGGATTGGACAGCGGGACTGCGTTCAACATCCTTTCGATCGACATCGCAGACATCGATGTTGGCACGAACATCGGCGCGAAGCTGATGACCGAGCAGGCAGAAGCCGACAAACAGGTTGCACAGGCACGCGCCGAAGGACGACGCGCCCTGGCCGTCGCATTGGAACAAGAGATGCGCGCCAAGGTCGAGGAAATGCGCGCTCACCTGGTCGAGGCCGAGGCGAAGATCCCCGAGGCGATGGCCGAAGCGTTGAAGGCGGGCAACCTCGGCGTGATGGACTACTACAACCTGCGCAACGTATCGGCCGACACCGAGATGCGTGATTCGATCAGCAAGTCCACCCGCGGCTCGAACGATGACGGCGAAATCTAAGCCCTTCGCCATGAGATCTCTATTGGAGCAGCCGCGGGTCTTCGTGGCGCGTCTGATCGCGAGTGATCTCATGGCGAAGCGTGGGGAAGGCCCGCTCGAGCGCAAAGTGCTGGTCTACAAACGGCGAAAGCGCTGAGGGCGATGGAGGAGCTGCTCAGGGAACATCTCGGCGAGATCGCGCTTCTGGTCTACATCCTCTATCCGCTGCTCAAACGCTGGTGGGATCGGAAGAAGAAGCCGGAGCAAAATGCCGGCGCGCCCGAGCCAACGGGCGACGCACCAAGGCCGGACGAAGCCGTGCGACCGCCGACGCCAGCCCCTCATCGACCGCCGCCGAGTCCCCAGACGGAACCAGCGGTCGCAAAGCGGCCAACGGAGGCCGACTTTCTGGAGGCTGCGCGCGCGCAGCTCCTGCGTCTCGAGGAGGCGAGCTCGGCCTTGCTGGCGCACGCCGAAAGTGAGCCGAGACTGGCGAGACTCGTCCCGGCGGTGCGCGATGATCTCCTGGGTCGGCTTCGCGAGATCGAGGCTTCGCTCAGCGTGCACGCAACGCTGTCGAGCATCGTCCATGAGACCGCGGTGCTTCGCGGCCTCCAATCACTGCTCCGCCATTTGAAGACAATCGCACATGAGAGGACGCTCGCTGCGTCGCCCTCGCTCTTCGAGGCAGACGCCATGGCGGACGCTTGCTATGCACCGCTCATCGAGTTTGCCGTGGCACAGGGCCTCGATCTGAGGACGAGCCAGCCGCTAGTCGTCAGTGGCGACTGGAGCCTTTCAATCGTACCCGACTTCGCATCGACTCGCCTGGCTCCCCTCCGTTTGCCTCGGGCCTTCGCGCTGAGCCTATGGAGCTGGCCGGCGATCGCCCATGAGGTCGCGCACGACTTCTACTACAGCCTCAAAGGACTCGAGCCCAGCTTGCGTGCAAGGCTCGGGCTGCCGAGCAAGGTCGAGATGCCGATGTCCTCATCGGAGCTCGATGGCGCCTGGCTCCGGAGCTCGTTCGGCGCCTGGCTTCCCGAGATCGTGGCCGACACGCTCGGCACCACGAGCCTCGGCCCCGCATACGTGGAGACGATGCTCCGCGCTTTTCGAAATCCAGGCTCACCGCAGCGAACCGCCGCAATACTCCAAGACCGAAGCCTGATCGACGAGCACCCGCCCCCGCGGCTGCGCCTCTACATGGCCAGCCGTGTCCTGCATCACCTCGGACGGCACGGTGAGGCCGACGCGCTCTGGTCACGCTGGGAGGCGGATCACGCCGAGGTGCGTTTCTACTTCCTGCCTCTCGGCGGACAATGGGTGGGACTTTCGGACGAGGCACTTCACTCGGTCGCAGACTCGGTCATCGACGCCCTGGTTCAGCGCGCCTGGCCCGAGCTCGACGGCTTCGACCTGCTCAACATTCCCGGTTTCGCGTATCAGCACGCAGAGCATGCGGAGGTCACGAGGCTGAGCGCCGACCTGGCGCGAGGAGAGCGGGTCGATGCCGACGTCCGCTGGACCATCGCCGCAGCAGTCCTGGCAGCTGCGGCGCAGCCCGAGCTTCACGATCTGATTCTGCATGCAGCGAGACGATCGATTGCTGGGTTGGCCGAACCTGCGCTCGCAGTCGTCCCCACGAAGCGTCTCCGCACCACGGCGACGATCGGGGAAATCCTGGTCAAATCCTTCAAGCAACCGGAGGCCATCGAAGAGGCGGTAATCCTGGGTGCTGCGATCAGGCCCTATAAACGACCCCGCTGGCACTGACACTGTCGATCCGGCTGCCCCGGTGCTAGACGTACGCAATGCCCCTCACCGGCTTTCACCCTGCGGTGGCCACCTGGTTCGAACGAACGTTCGGCGAGCCAACACCCCCGCAAGTGAAAGGTTGGCCGGCGATCCGCGACGGACAACACACGTTGATTGCATCGCCCACGGGGTCGGGAAAGACACTCGCCGCATTCCTTTGCGCTATCGATGATCTGGTGAAGCGCGGTCTGACTGATGGCCTGGAGGATCGCGTGAGCGTTCTCTACGTCTCTCCTCTGAAGGCGCTCAGCAACGACATCGAGAAGAACCTTCAGATGCCGCTCGAAGGCATTCGCGCGACGCTAGAAGAGCTTGGTTACGGCGATCTGGAAATCCGGACGGCGGTACGCACGGGCGATACGCCTTCGCACATGCGCGCCAAGATGGTGAAGAGACCGCCGCAAATCTTCGTGACGACCCCGGAGTCGCTCTACATCTTGCTGACGAGCGAAAGCGGTCGACGAATGCTCTCGGATGTGCGCACCGTGATCGTCGACGAGATTCATGCCGTAGTAACCAACAAGCGCGGCGCCCATCTAGCACTCTCGCTCGAACGACTGGAGGCTCTCGTTGGGCGGTCGATCACCCGAGTCGGCCTGTCTGCGACGCAAAACCCGATCGAAGACGTGGCGCGCTTCCTCGTGGGAGTGCGCGAGGACGAAGCCTCGATGCGCTGCCGCATCGTGGACGTGGGGCATCAGCGCGAGATGGACCTCGCCGTAGAGCTTCCCGGATCGCCGCTCGAAACCGTGATGTCGCTCGAGGTCTGGGAAGAGATCTACGCGAGACTGGCAGCGCTCATCGAGACACACGAGACGACTTTGATCTTCGTCAACTCGCGGCGTCTGGCCGAAAGAGTCACGCGTTACTTGAGCGAGCTGCTGGGCGAGGAGTCGGTGACCTCACATCACGGTAGCCTTTCGCGCAAGCACCGCTTGGAAGCAGAGCGCCGCTTGAAATCAGGTGAGCTGAAGGCCGTGGTCGCGACCGCCTCGCTCGAGCTCGGCATCGACGTCGGCGACGTGGACCTGGTTTGCCAACTCGGGTCCCCGCACTCGGTCGCCACGTTTCTCCAACGCGTCGGGCGATCGGGTCACTGGCACGGGGGGACGCCCAAGGGGCGCATTTTTCCGTTGAGCCGTGACGACCTGGTCGAGTGCGCGGCTCTCATGCGCTCAGTAAAGCTCGGTCAGCTCGACCAAATCGAAATTCCCAAGGGGCCGCTCGACATCCTCGCCCAGCAGATCGTCGCCTCGACGGCAGCGACCGGCGAGTGGAGCGAGGCGGCGCTGCTTGCCCTGCTCAAGCGAGCATGGCCGTACCGGGATCTCGACGAAGGAACGTTCGCCCGGGTCGTGCACGTACTCTCGGAGGGCTTCGCCACGAGCCGCGGCCGGCGCGGCGCGTTCCTCCATCACGACGAGGTCAACCGGCGAATTCGTCCGCGCCGCAGCGCCCGTCTCACGGCGATCACCAACGGCGGCGCCATCCCGGACAACTTCGACTACGAGGTGCGGCTCGAGCCCGAGGGTCTTCGGGTGGGCTCGTTGAACGAGGACTTCGCGATCGAGAGCATGGCTGGCGACATCTTTCAGCTCGGCAATGTTTCGTACGAAATCTTGCGCGTCGAGCCCGGGGTAGTCCGGGTTGCCGACGCAAAGGGCAAGCCCCCGAGCCTCCCATTCTGGTTTGGAGAGGCGCCCTCCCGCGCGAACCTTCTGTCGACCTCCGTCAACGCGATTCGAGATGGCATCGAAGCCCGCCACCACGATCTCGATGCGGTCGCGGAATGGCTGAAATCCGAGACCGGAGTCGGCGAGCTTGGAGCGAAGCAGGTCGCGGACTATCTGGTCGCTTCACGCATTGCGCTGGGCGCGATGCCTACACGGGAGACCGTCGTCCTCGAGCGTTTCTTCGACGAGACGGGTGCGATGCACCTCGTGGTCCATGCTCCGTTCGGCAGCCGGATCAACCGCGCCTGGGGTCTTGCCCTGCGCAAACGATTCTGCAGGAGCTTCAACGTGGAGCTTCAAGCGGCCGCCACCGAAGACGCCATCGTCCTCTCGCTCGGACCGACGCACAGCTTTCCGCTCGAAGACGTGTTCCGGTTCTTGCGGACCGAAAGCGTCCGTGACGTTCTGATTCAGGCGATGCTCGACGCTCCCATGTTCCAGACGCGCTGGCGCTGGAACGCGACCAGGGCGCTGGCGATTGCACGATTTCGCGGGGGGAAGAAGGTGCCGCCGCGGTTTCAGCGAATGCAGGCGGACGACCTGCTCGGCCTCTGCTTCCCCGATCAGGTCGCGTGCCTCGAAAACGTCGCCGGTGACCGGGAAATCCCGGACCACCCCCTGGTTCAGCAAACGATCGAAGATTGCCTTCACGAAGCGATGGACATCGAAGGCCTGGAAGCCCTTCTCGAGCGCCTGCAGGCTGGCGAGCTGGAGCTTCTTGCACGAGACCTCACCGAGCCGTCGCCGCTGGCTCAGGAGATTCTCAACGCGCGGCCGTATGCGTTTCTCGACGATGCGCCGCTCGAAGAGCGCCGGACTCAGGCGGTCATGGCGCGAAGGTGGCTCGATCCAACTCGCGCATCGGACCTCGGCGCCCTGGACCAGGCAGCAATCGACCAGGCGCGGCATGAGGCCTGGCCCGAGCCACGCGACGCCGAAGAGATGCACGACTCGCTTCTTCTTCACAACTGCCTCATGGAAGGCGAAGCTGCAGATGCGGGCTGGGAGCCTTGGTTGTCCGAGCTCCGCGAAGCAGGACGCGCTACACGATTCATTGCCGAGGGGCGCGTCGCCTGGACCGCGGCGGAACGCTTGCCTTTGCTCCAGGGCGCATGGCCGGGCGGCCACCCTGAAACGGGAATCGAGGTTCCCGAGCGCCATCTCCGGGAACGCTGGGCACGGTCCGATGCCGTGCGTGAGATCGTGCGAGGTCGACTTCAGGCCTCGGGTCCGACGACTGGGAAACGGCTCGCGCAGCTCTTTGGCCTCGATGTTTCACTGGTGGACGCCGCCCTTTCGGCCCTCGAAGGCGAGGGTTTCGTGCTCCGCGGGCGGTTCACACCTGGTTCGAGTGCTGAGGAATGGTGCGAGCGTGGATTGCTCGCGCGGATTCACCGCTACACCCTCAACCGATTGCGCAAAGAGATCGAAGCAGTCTCCGCAGCGGACTACGTTCGATTCCTGATGACTTGGCAGCACGCCGCGCCCGACGGGCGAATGGAGGGTCCCGAAGGGCTCGCAGCGATCATCGAGCAGCTCGAAGGAATGGAAGCGGGCGCCGCTGCCTGGGAGAGCGATATCTTCCCGGTACGCATGCAAGGCTACGACCCGAGTTGGCTCGATCAGCTTTGTATCTCCGGGCGCGTCGCCTGGAGCCGACGCACACCACCACTGGGGCGGGCTTCGAGCCCGATCCGCACGAGCCCTGTCGCATTTACACGCCGGGAGCATACCCGTACTTGGCGCTTCCGGGCCTCGTCCGACCAGCCAGTCTCGACTCGTGCAACGCAAACTCTGGAAGCCCTCCGTCGATCCGGTGCGAGCTTCTTCGATGACATCGTCCGTGAGACCGGTCTCCTCCCGACTGAGGCAGAGTGCGCGCTCGGTGAATTGGTGTCCCTCGGCCAAGTGACTGCGGATGGATTCACGGGCCTGCGCGCTCTCCTGGCGCCTGATCCAAAGCGCTCGCGAGGAGGACGGCGCGCCGTCGCCGCGTACAGCATGGAGGCGGCAGGGCGATGGAGCGTCGTTCCGGACGGAGCTGAAGAGCATGACGTGGAAAGCATCGCTTGGGCCCTGCTCCGCCGCTGGGGCGTGGTTTTCCGTCGCGTCCTCGACCGTGAAGGTGAGCTCCCGCCATGGTATTCGCTGCTCCGCGTCTATCGCCGGCTCGAAGCTCAGGGGCGAATCCGCGGAGGTCGCTTCGTGGCTGGCTTTGCTGGAGAGCAGTACGCACTGCCCGAAGCCGTGACCGCAGTTCGAAAGTCGCGTCGTCAATCGAAGACCGGCGAGCTCTTGTCCATCAGCGCAGCCGATCCGCTCAACCTCGTCGGCATTCTCACGCCAGGCCAGAGAATCCCTGCGACGCCGAGGAACCGAATCCTGTTCCGCGACGGCATCCCGGTCGCGTTCCGCGAGGGAAGCGAGACGCACTTTCTCGAAGACCCTTCCGACCAACGCTGGGCGCTCACCCAGGCACTTCGAAGGCAGTCGGTTCCGCGCGCGGTACAGGCGTACCTGGGCAACCGGCCATGAGCCTTCGGATCGCTGGCCCCAACACGGTCGCTGGCAACGGCGGTCGTGCTGGCGCCGAAACGATGCACGCTAGGTCGATCGTGGCCTGTCTCCTGATCGCGGCGCTCGCGGCATGCTCGACGGAAGACGCCTCCGGTGCAGCGGGAGAAGCCGGATCGGGCGGTGGCGGGGCTGGGATGGGTGGCTCCGGCCCTTGCGCGAATGATCAGATCGCGGTGCAGCAGCTGATTTCGACCGAGATCGAGTGCGACCTCAATGCCGCCGCGACTCAGTGCGCGGAGGAGTGCGACGTCCGATGCGCGGTAAACGAGTTCGACCTGGGCGTTCGTGGATCGGGCTGTGCCATGGAAGTCGACGGGACGGCCTATTGTCGCTGCCTTTGCGCTTATTGCCGGGCTCGCTAGTTGTCTGTTTCGACCGCGGTGGTATGAGCGCATTATAGATGACCGATTTGCTCGACAAGTGCTTCTCCGAGGCGACGATCAAGAGCCTCACCCTGCGCAACCGGCTCATCAAAGCCGCCACGTTCGAGGGAAAGTCACCCGGTGGGATCCCAGGCGATGCGTTGGTGCGTTTTCACGAACGGATCGGCGAGGGCGGCGTAGGCATGACCACCATCGCGTACTGCGCCGCGGAGTCGGACGGGCGAATCCACGAGCACATGATGTACATGCACGAAGGCATTCGCCCCGAGCTCGAGCGATTCGTCCGAACCGTGCAGGCTACGGGCGCCAAAGTGTCAGGGCAGCTCGGTCACTGCGGAGCCTTCACCAAGAACCTCGAGTTCAGCGGCAAACGTCCGCTCGGTCCTTCCAAGGGCACGAACGCTCTCGGGCTCGCGTACGGGCTCGCACGAATAGCGGAAATGACCAAGACGCAAATTCGGGAGCGCGTTCAGGTGATCGGCCGTGCCGCCGCGTTCATGAAATCGGTGGGGTTCGATGCGATCGAAATCCATTTCGGCCACGGCTACGGCATCAGCCAGTTCATCAGCCCGAAGACCAACAAGCGGAAGGACGAGTACGGCGGGAGTCTCCAGAATCGTATGCGATTCGCGCTCGAAGTGCTGGCTGAAGTCCGTGCGAGCGTCGGCGACGAATACCCCCTGCTCGGCAAGATCAGCATGACGGACGGAGTGCCGGGCGGGGTCACCTACGACGACTCCGTCGAGATCGCCGCGATGCTCGAAGCCGGTGGGCTCGATGTGATCATCTGCAGCGGTGGCACCAGCAGCATGAACCCGATGCTGCTCTTTCGCGGAGACAGCATGGCTCCGGGTTTGATCAAGCACGAGAAGAATCGCCTCATGAAGATCGGCATTCGGCTCGCTGCACCGTTGATGTTCAAGGACTATCCTTACGAAGAGACGTACTTCCTAGAGCAGGCGCAGCGGATTCGTGACCGAGTACGATGCGGTGTCTGCTACATCGGTGGGGTCTGCACGACCGCGAGCATCCGCACCGTGATGGGGGCGGGGTTCGACTTCATTCAGCTCGGCCGGGCGTTGATCTACGATCCGGATTTTCCGAAGCGCGCCCAAGCCGACGCCAACCACAAGAACGGCTGCAATCACTGCAACCAATGTGCCACGCTCATCGAGGCTCCGGGCGGCATCTACTGCGTGGAGCGCCCCGCCAACTTTGCTTGAGGTCAGGGCATGTCGGGATTGAAAGTCACGCACGAAGAAGGGATCACGCGCATCGTGCTCGATCGGCCGAGCGTGCTCAACGCGCTCTCGCCGAGCCTCTTGACTGGGCTCATAGAGCTCTGCGCTGATCTCGGAAAGCGGGATTCGGTGCGCGTCGTGGTGCTGGAAGGCGCCGGAACGTGTTTCTCGGCAGGGGCCGACTTACCCGCATTCCTCTCACTGCTGAACGGTCCGGACGCGCGGGCGACGGCCGACTTGGGGCGCCGTGCAACCAATGCGATCGCGGAGCTACCTCAGATCACGATCGCCGCTGTTCACGGACACTGTGTAGGAGGTGGATTGGTCCTCGCCGGCGCTTGCGACATTCGGATCGCGAGCGACGACGCTCGATTCGCCATTCCCGAGCTGGACGCGGGAATTCCGCTTGGCTGGGGAGGCATGGGCCATCTGGTTCGGCTCGTCGGTACGACCCTCGCCGCCGACCTCGTGCTGAGCTGTCGCACGTTTGGGGCAGAGGAAGCGCTTCGCGGAGGCTTGATCAGCCGAATCGTACCGGTGGACGGTTTGAACGAGGCGATCTCCGAGCTTGCGGCTCGCATTGCTCGCAAGCCTCTCAGTGTCCTTCGGATCACCAAGGGGCAGCTCTCGGAAATCCGCGCCGGCGAATTCGATCCAGGCCGGGACGCCGACGCCCTCCTCACTGCGCTGAAGGATCCGGAGGCGCTAGAAGCGGGTCAGAGGTACTTCGCAACGCGTCTCCGAAAACCAAGCGGAGCCCGATGAGAATCCCACCCGCCGTGAAAAGGCCTGCTAGGCTCGCTGCGGTTCATGACTAGCTCAGCTCAGAACCTCACGACCGTTCGCTACAGGATTCGCGGCATCGAGCTCGATGCGACGGGCTCCGTTTCTCCCGGCTGGCTCTCCCGTGTCCTCGAGCACATCCGCTGGGAGGTCTTCGCAAAGGATGATTTCGTCCTCCGCAATCGCATGGAGGGCGGCGTCGCACGTGCCGGGGTATTCGAATACGGCGCACCCCTCGTTTATCAAGACGAGCTCGAGATCGCGACCTGGGTTGCCCGCGCCGGCCGCACCAGCTTGGACTTTGGGCATAGGGTGGTGCGCCTGCGCGATGGAGCCATCGCCGCACGCGCCCGAATGACGGTCGTCAACCTCGGGCCAAGCGGCCCCGCGCCTATCGACCCCGTCGTGTCGAGCTTCGTCCTCGATGAAGCCGCGCCCCCGGTTCGGCCGTGGCCCGAGGGACCGCGCGTGCATCCGTGGAAGCGGCAATGGCTCGTGCGGCCGAGCGACCAAGACAGCTTTGGGCACGTCAATCAAGCACGCTATGTCGACTACATCGACGACACGCGCTGGTTTGCGACCAAAGCGGGAGCGCCCGCCGGATTGGAAGGGCGTCTAGGGGGCTTGTCGGTCGAGTACATACGGGAAACGCATGCCGGTGAGCAGGTCCAGATGGAGACTTGGGTGACCGGCGCTCATAGCCGCGCGTACGAGCTCAGTCGGCAACCGGGCGGCGAAGTGCTGGCCCGAGGCCAGGTCACGCAGCGGGAACACTAAAGATTCGCGCCCGAGGGCCAATGGGTCTATTCTCGGTGGCGATGTTTCCCTCGCCTGGTGGCGCGTACCCTCCGCCAGAAGAGCTTTTCGCGGGCCGCTACGCGGTGGACGGCGCATTGCCCTGGGGAGGTCTTGCCTCTTACTACCGCGGATCCTCGGAAGGGACCCCGCTCATCCTGAGCGTGATCCCCATGGATGTGAGCCAATCCAGGCACGCGGAAGCGGCGTTCGCACACCTGGCACATGGCCTCGGCTCGATCCGCTCGCGCGCTCTTTCGCGGATCTTGGATGCCGGCGTGATCGACGGAGTTCCCTATCTGGCCTTCCAGGACACTCGCGGCACGCTTCTCTCCGATGTCCTTCGAGATCGCTCGCTGAGCTCCTTGACCGTGCTTCGGATCGCAAGCGACGTGCTCGATGCCCTCGGTCAAGCGCACTCCCAGGCATTGATGCATGGCGACCTCACACCCGAAAACATCATCGTCACTCGAAATCGAAGCGGTAAGCTAGGCGCACGCGTCATCGGCATGGGTGTCTTGCCATTGATTCGAGCCAACCCGGAGGCAAGCCCCTATACCGCCCATACGGGGTCCGGAAAGCACGCAGTCGCATACATGGCCCCCGAGCTCTTCGGGGGTGGGGACTTCGGAGCCTCGGCCGACCTCTACTCCGTGGGAGCGCTGTTACACCACATGGTGATCGGATCTCCACGGATCGGCTGGGAAACCGAAGAGGGGTTTGACGACATCCCCGGACTGCCCGTTGTGATCAGGCGCGCCATGGCTCGACGTCCCGAACAACGATTCCCGAATGCAGGGGCCATGCTGGCTGCCCTCGAGTGGCTCGAAGTCGAGTCCGCCAAGCAGAACCCGCAGACTCAAGACATCGCCCCCTGGATGGAGACCTCGCACGTCGGCTCCGTGCCCGTTGCGTCGCTGGCTTCGAGCTTGCCGCCGGTGTACCTCGGCAGCAGCCACCCGCCCGGAAAGATCCTCAGTACGTCGGGCGCACGACCCATTCCCATCGAGCCGATCGTGATCGAAGCGCTCGATGACGAGAGCAAGCGACACTGGTTGCGGATCGTCCTGCTGCTGGTCTTGTTGGGCACGCTCGTGTTCGCGGCGTACTGGTGGAAGTTTCCAATTCGTGCGACGGATCCGGCGGCATCCATGAAGCCAGATCTGAGTGCGGAACATGCCGAGTAGCGAACGAGGCTCGGAGCCGAGCGACGAAGAGCTGATGGAAGCCTACGTCGACGGGGACGACGCCGCGTTTCGCGCCCTGTTCGCAAGGTACGCGCCGATCCTTCTCCGGCTCACGCGACGTCATCTGCGCGATGAAGGACTCGCTGAGGAAATCGTACAGCAGACCTTCTTCCGGCTTCACGGGGCACGAAACGACTTCCGACCTGGATCGAAGCTCCGCCCCTGGATCATGACCATCGCCATGAACCTAGTCAGGGAGCATTGGCGACGGACGAAACGGCGAAAGATGACCAGCCTCGAGGTCGACGCCCATGCCGCGCCCGAGGCCGACTTCATGCCGCTCGAGCTTCGCCAACGCGCGGAGCTGCTCCACGTGGCGCTCGAAAAGCTGCCCACGAGCCAGCGCGAGGTGGTCGAGCTCCATTGGTTCCAGGAGCGCCCATACGCGGAGGTAGCCCAGATCATTGGAACTTCCGAGGGGGCTGTGCGTGTTCGCGCACATCGAGCGTATGAGACTCTGAAACAATTACTCGTCTTGGAAATACGTGGTGATGAATGACTAGTGGCCACAACACGCCGGAGCACGACCTGGCCGACCGCCTACGCGAGCTCAATGACGCGGACACGCCTGCGCGCAGCGAGCGAATGGAAGACTTGTTTGCCGTGCTCAAGGCGGAGTGCGAAAAGAGTGATCGGACGGTGGCGGGCTTTCTTCGAAGCCGGTCCACGATGGCACGGCGACTGATCGTCCTCGCTGTATTCTCGGCGCTCGCGATCGCGGGTTGGTACTTGTTTCCACTCGTTGGTGATCACGCCCGAACGATCCAGTGGACGACTAGCCTGGTGACGTTCTGCGCCTTGCTGCTGGTTGCGATGTTGATGGTCACCCGCCCGGTTCATCTGCCCGAGCTTCCGCGTTGGCAGGCGCTCTTCGTGGTGTGCGTGGCGATCGGCGCGACCGTTCTGGCGGCCTTCTGGCCGTACCCCGCCGCGCAGGCTGCCACGCACGAGCATGGCGGCGGCGTGATGGCGGGCGTCTGCATGGGAGTCGGGCTCCTGCTCGGCGTTCCCGTCTATGCCTTGCTCAGACTCGTCGACCGGGGCAACGCGTTTGGAAGCCTCGTCGCGGCTGCGGCCGCCGGCCTCGCGGGGAACTTCGTGCTGAAGGCGCACTGCTCGGTGCCGGGAACCTCACACGAGCTGCTCGGGCATGCATCGGTAGCCGTGCTGTTCGTCTTGGGTTTGGGCCTGGTTCATCGCTGGATGCCCGCGCGCTGACGAGCGATTCTGGCTGAGCGTTTTCGTCGCCGATGGGCCGCCTGCGCTGGACCAGGAACCCTCCGCCCAAGAGCGAAAAAAAGGAGTATGCTTCCGGCCGCCGAGGAGGAATCGTGAGTGAAGAGCTGCGGCGCGAGTTCAACGAAAAGGGAATCCGCAAGGTCAAGGTAGGCGGATTCGACGTCGACGGAGTGCTCCGGGGCAAGTACATCAGCCTCGAGAAATTCTGGTCGGCGCTCGACGACGGCTTCGGCTTTTGCGACGTGATCTTCGGATGGGATGTCTCCGATCGTCTCTACGACAACGCACTCGTGACGGGCTGGGCGACTGGTTATCCGGACGCCCTGGCCCGAATCGACGCGAGCACTTTCCGCGTCCTCCCGGACGCTCCGGACACGGCGAACTTCCTAGTCGACTTCTATACGCCGGACGGCACCCCGCATCCGGCCTGTCCCCGCAACTTGCTCAAGAAGGTCCGGCAGCGCGCTCACGCGGCCGGATTCTCGGCAACGTTCTCGGCCGAGTTCGAGTTCTGGATCTTTCAAGAGACCCCCCAATCGCTTCATGAGAAGGACTTCCGGAACCTCGAGCCTTTGAGCCCGGGCATGTTCGGCTACTCGTGGCTGCGTGCGGGCCAACATCAGGCCTTGGTCGACGACATCTTGGAGACCTCGGCGGAATACGACATCGAGATCGAGGGCCTCCACACCGAGACGGGCCCCGGCGTTTGGGAAGCTGCACTGCGCTACGATGACGTCCTCGCCGCTGCGGACAAGGCCGCCCTCTTCAAGACCACGCTGAAGCAAATCTGCGCTCGCCACGATCTGGCCGTTACGTTCATGGCGAAGTGGAACGCGGACCTCCCTGGTTCGAGCGGGCACCTCCACCAGAGCCTCTGGGACGCCAGCGGCCGGATCAACCTCTTCGCAGCCGCGGGCAGCGACACTCTGAGCGAGACGGGACTTCGCTACCTAGGCGGTCTGGTGAATCTGGCGCCGGAGCTCACGGCGCTCTACTCACCCTTCGTCAACAGCTACAAGCGTTACGTCCCCGGCGTGTGGGCGCCTCTCAATGCGTCCTGGGGCATCGAAAACCGAACCTGCGGCTCGCGGGTGATCCTCGGTTCGAGCGACGAAGCCACGCGCATCGAGTTTCGGCAGACGGCTGCCGACATCAATCCATACGTCGCAATGGCCGCCTGCCTCGGCTCGGGTCTCTACGGCATCGAGCACGAGATCGAGCCACCGGCGATGACCACGGGAGACGCGACCAGCGATAGCGACCCGAGCCTTGCACTGCCCCTCACGCTCGAAGCGGCGGTCGAGCGATTAAGGCAAAGCCAGGCGGCTCGGGCGGCGCTCGGTGACGAATTCGTCGATCATTTCACGCGCACTCGCGAGTGGGAGTGCCGCGAGTACCGAAAGGCCGTGAGCGATTGGGAGCTCCGTCGATACTTTGAGGCAGTATAGGTAACCAGGATGTTGAAACGCTTCTTGTCGGAACGGCCGCTTCGTCTCCCGCACCTCAGACCCTACGTGCCCAGGCCGAGCGATCCGTCGATCTTCTGGTTCAACAGTGAGCGCGACGACGTCGTCGCTGATGTCGTGAAGCGAATCTGTGATGATCACGAAACAGATCGTGAAAGGCTCGAGATGGCTCTGAACGACGCTGCGTTCCACGAGATTCGACGTCTCGAGAAGCAGCGTGACGAAGAAGCGCGCGATAGACTGGGCTACTGGCGCTCGATGATCCGCCGCATCGGCAAGATGGATGACGTCGAACAACGGCGGGTATTGCACACCATCGTGACCACCATGACCCGCGACGTGGCAGGCAACTTCGATCCACGTGTCTATCGCTTCGCGCGGCGGGCGATTCCGCGTCTGATCGGCGGCGTGATGGAGCCGCGAAGCCTCGGCAAGGAGCTCGTCGGCAGCGCTTCGGATTCGCTCGACCGGGTGTTGAAAGTGCAGGGCGATCTCGAGCATCTCCGCTACCTCCAAGGCGAGGGAAGCCTGGTCTTCGTGCCGACGCACTCCTCGAACCTCGATTCGATCGTGCTCTCACAAGCACTCGAAACCTCCGGCTTGCCCCCCGTCGTCTACGGCGCCGGGAAGAACCTCTTCACGAACCCGATCATCAGCTTTTTCATGCACAACCTAGGGGCCTATCGAGTCGATCGGAGGATCCGCGTCGGCTTATATAAGGACGTATTGAAGTTGTACTCCCAGGTGATGATCGAGCGCGGATATCATTCGCTTTTCTTCCCGGGAGGCACGCGAAGCCGTTCTGGAATGATCGAGAGCCGCCTGAAGCTCGGCTTGCTAGGGTCGGCGGTCGAGGCCTTCACGACCAATCGAGTGCGACGCGTCGATCGGCCGGTCTGGTTCGTTCCGACCACGATCAACTACGCTCTGGTGCTCGAAGCAGAGACGCTCATCAAGGACTGGCTGACCGAGGAAGGGCAGGCCCGATACATCATCGAGGACGACGAGTTCTCGCGGATCGATCGCTGGTTTGCGTTCTTTCGAAAGATGGTCGGAATGCGCGGCGCTTGCATCATCCGATTCGGCGAGCCGATCGATCCTTTTGGAAATCGTGTGGACGGGCGCGGGCAATCGCTGACCCCGACAGGAAGGGCGATCGATGCAGGAGGGTACGTCGAACGGCGAGGCACCCCCGTCGCTGATCCGGCGCGAGACGCAGCGTACACGCGCGAGCTCGGCGAGGTGCTCGCGAAACGCTACGAACAGGACACCGTTCTGATGAGCACTCAGGTCGTGGCCCATGTTCTTTATCGCGATCTGGTGCAGACGACACCGGGCATGGACCTCTTCGCCCGTCAACGACTTCGAGGCGAAATCGGTCTCGATCGAGAAACTCTCTGCCGCGAGCTTGGGGAAGCGCGCGACCGTCTCGTCGCGCTCGAGGCTCAAGGACGCGTGCGAACCAGCGAAGTCGTGAAGGAGGACTCTCCCGACGCGCTGCTGGATCGCGCCCTCACCTTTTGGAGTGGCTACCACGATTCGACGGCGGCCACCACGGAAGGAGACCGCATCGTCATCGGGGACCCATCCCTTCTTCTTTACTACCAAAATCGCCTCGTTACATTTGCGGAAGCGATCGCAAGCCCCGAGCAATTGGCGGCCGCCTGCGAAATCGAGAACATGGGGGTCCACCGATGAGCCTTCGAATCGGAGTGGTCGGCGCCGGCGGATTCGGCCGAGCCGTCGCGCTGGCCTCGGCCCGCCACGGACACCAAGTGTCGCTCTGGAGTCGCCGAGAACGAGAGCTCCCGGATCCGATTCGCGTTACCACGGATTTGATGGAGCTTCGCGAATGCGAGCTGATCTTCTTGGCGGTTCCGGCACGCCACGCAGAAGAAGTCAGCGAGCAACTCTGCGAAGTCGTCGACGGACGCCATTTGATGGTTCACGTGAGCCGCGGTCTCATCGGCGCCGAGCTCAAGACCATCACCCAAGTGATTCGCGAAAAGACCGTTTGCCGACGACTCGGTGTGCTTGCTGGTCCAATCGTGGCGGAGGCCTTGGCTGAAGGTCGTCCGAGCGGAGCGATTTTGGGATCTCGCTTTCCCGAGCTCACCGCATTGGTGCGTGAAGCACTGGGCGGATCCGAGCTTCGAATGTACGAGACGCGTGACGTCATCGGTGTGGAGCTCGCAAGCGCCACAGTCGGGTTTCTCACGGTCGTACTGGCATATGCGCAGGAGGTCGGCGTCGATCCCGGAACTCTTGCCGTGCTGGCCACGCGAGGGATGGTCGAAGTGTCTCGAATTGGCCAAGCACTGGGGGCCAACGAGTCGACGTTCATGGGTCTCGCGGGCCTCGGCGACCTCATTGCCGCCGTCGCGGGCGA
Source organism: uncultured delta proteobacterium (assembly GCA_963786865.1). GTDB lineage: Bacteria > Myxococcota_A > Polyangia > Polyangiales > Houyiibacteriaceae > SG8-38. The sequence continues at coordinate 107,096 of CAWBAV010000018.1, forward strand.
TCAACGGCCGGAGCAACTTCTGGGTCGTGCGCTGGCGCGAGGCGCCGACTTGAACAATGCCGTTGGGGAAGCGGGCGCCTATATCGAGGGCATCGAAGTCGCCCGCCACTTGATGGAGCACGCGCGGCGCCTCGGCCTGGAAACCCCAATATCATCGACTTTCGTCGCCTTGTCCGAGGGTCGCATCAGCCCAGATGATGCTATGCATGCGCTCATGGAGAGGCGCGTAGGCAAAGAATGACGGATTCGAAGAACCTGGTTATCTGGAGCTTCCCGACTCGGGTGCTCCTGGGCGACGGCGCGGCGGCCCGCTGCGCCGAAGAGGCGCTGCGACTCGGGGCCTCGCGGGTGCTGCTCGTATCGGACAGAGGGGTCGAGCGAGCCGGACTCCTGGACTCCATCCGAAGTGCGCTCGACGCCGCCGGGCTCCAGCATCAGTCGGCCCTCGAGATCTCGTCGAATCCGCTCGAAGCAGAGGTGCTCGGTGCAACGCGCAAGTTCGATCAGCTCAAAGCCGACTTGATCTTGGCCGTGGGCGGAGGAAGCGTGCTCGACGTCGCCAAGCTGGTCCGTTTGGCGGCCACGCATCCAGGCCCGCTCGCACAGTACGACGACGCGACCGGCGGTAGCGAGAAGATCCACGGGCCGCTCCCGCCCATGATCGCGATTCCCACGACGGCGGGGACCGGCAGTGAGGTGGGCCGAAGCGGTGTCGTGACGATTCAATCCACCAACCGTAAAACCGTCATCTTCTCGCCCTTGCTGCTTCCCGACGTAGCGATTCTCGACCCTGAAATGACCCGGACGATGCCTCCGAGTATGACAGCAGCGACGGGCATGGATGCGCTGACCCATTGCATCGAAGCGTATGCATCGATCGGTGATCACCCCATGGCCGATGCAATCGCGCTCGGCGGCGTTCGACTCTGCCGCCGATCACTGAAGACTGCGACAGACGACGGCAGCGACTTGAAGGCGCGCGCGGACATGCTGAAGGCCGCCATGATGGGAGCCGTCGCATTCCAGAAGGGGCTCGGCGCGTGCCATTCACTCGCGCATCCCTTGTCTGCGGAGTTCGGAATGCACCATGGTCTGGCAAATGCGATTTGTCTGCCCGCGGTCCTCGACTTCAATCGCGCTGCCGTGCCCGAGCGCATCGCTGAGATCGCGCGTCAACTCGGAGTGCGAGGCAACGACGAGAGCACTCTGTCGTTCGAATGCGCGGGCGCAGTTCGGGCGCTTCGAAAATCGATCGGGCTGCCTTCGGACCTGCGTTCGCAGGGGGTCGAGGAGAGCGACTTGCCGCGCCTCGCGGCCCTCGCCTTCGCCGACTCATGTCACCAGCTCAACCCGCGCCGCTGCACCGAAGACGATCTGCTCGCCCTCTACAAGGCGACCCTCGACGATGGCTAGGCGCAAGAAGGGGCAACTCGAGTCGATCGGCAAGCTGCTGAAAGGCGTCTATCCTGCCCCGAATGAGCTCGAGGCGGCCAAGGTGTTTGCATGGTGGAGCCGCTCGGTCCCGCCGCGAATCCTCGAGCACGCACGCCCCGTGCGACTCTCCCGGGGCCTGCTCATCGTGCATGTGAGCTCCTCGGTCTGGGCGAACGAGCTGCATTATCTCACTGACGATCTTCTCGCGCGACTCCGCGAGGCCGCGCCCACGACTCCCATCGAGAGAATTCGTTTTCAAGTGGGCCCCCTTCCCGACATCCCCAAACACGCACAGCCAGCACCGGCACCACCGCAACCCGTTCGACTCGCGTCCTTGCCCGAGGAGCTGGGACGCGCGCTAAGTCGAGTCGAGGACGACGCCTTGAGGAAAGCGATCGCGGACGCGGCAACGACGAGCCTTGCGAGAATCAGAGAGTCGAAGGACTAGGCCGTAGTCGTCTCGCCGACGCCGACGCTGATCTCAGCGGGTGTCTCTCGCGGCGCGGATCATGGCTTCGAGGGTTTCCGCTCCGTCTGCGCTGGCCAGTAGGCCTGCGACATCCTCTGGCAGGGGTACGGTCGTTGCCCGCAGCGTCGACTCCGTGAGCACGTGAAGGGTCACGCCGAGCTCCTCGGCGATGCGTTTCACCAGATCGACGCCGGGATCGGCGACTTCCGCATTTTCGAGACGGGCGATCGTTCGGCGCGAAACGCCCACGCGTTCGGCGAGCTCGAGCTGACCGAGTCGGCTCCTGAGCTCTCGAAGAATGGGAAGGTTGGCGGAAATGACATCGATAGTGGCCATGAACGGACAATATCGTCCACAATTGACGCTGGCAAGGCCGTTATTGCCGGGCCAGGCCCCGGGTCAGGTCGGAAACCAGCGCACGAACCGCGGCGATTGCCTCCTCTTTGCTCGGGGCCTCTTCGATGGTCTGGACGACGGCGCTGCCCACCACCACGCCATCCACGTGCGGTGCCACCGCGCGCACGTCGTCCCTGGTCTTCACTCCAAAGCCGATCGCGAGGGGCCGACCGAGCTCACGCTGCAGGACACCCGCTCTCTTCGAGGCATTCGCCAAGTCTGCTGCCTTGGAGCCCGTTACGCCGGTCATCGAGACATAGTAGATGAACGAGGTGGCCGCGCGCGCCGCCCGTTGAATCCGAGCAGGATCGCTGGTCGGCGCGATGAGCGGCACGAAGTCGAGCCCCTTGGCGATTGCAGGCTCCCTCAGTCCGGCGCTCTCCTCAGGAGGCAGATCGACGATTAGAAAGCCATCGGCTCCGCACTCGGCTGCGTCGTCGACGAGCTTCTGCTCGCCGTAGGCCAGAACGGGATTGTAGTAACCGAAGAGCAAGATCGGCACCTCCGTCCGGTCGCGGATCGCGCGCACGCAGTCGAGGACCTTCCTGACGTTGGTTCCCGCACGCAGGGAGCGCTCGGCAGCCCGCTGAATCGCGGGACCGTCGGCGGTTGGATCGCTGAACGGCACGCCGAGCTCGATCACGTCGGCGCCCGCTTCTGCGGCCGCGACTACCAGGTCAGCCGTCGCAAGGAGATCGGGGTCGCCCGCGCAAAGGTAGATGACGAGCGCTGCGCGATTCTCGTTTCGCGCGTTTTCGAAGGCGTCGGCGATGCGGCCCACCTCAGCTCGCCCTTTCCTTCAGCTTCTCGAGCACCGTCTCGAGATCCTTGTCACCGCGACCCGACAGGCAGACCAGGATGTCGGCCTCGGGACCGAGCTCCTTGGCCAGCGTCGGCAGATACGCAAATGCGTGGCTCGTTTCGAGCGCAGGGATGATTCCTTCGATCCGGCATAGCTGTTGGAACGCATCGAGCGCGGCGTCGTCGGTCACGGCGGTGTACGTGGCCCGCCCCGTGTCCTTGAGCCATGCGTGCTCGGGACCGACCCCGGGGTAGTCGAGACCGGCGCTGATCGAATGCGCTTCGACGATTTGCCCATCGGCGGTCTGAAGTACGTAGCTCTTGGCGCCGTGCAACACGCCGACGCCGCCGGCGCAGAGGGGAGCCGCATGGTGCCCGGTTTCGATCCCCTCGCCTGCAGCTTCGACACCGATCAGGCGAACGGATGGGTCGTCGATGAAACCCGCGAAGATCCCCATCGCGTTGGAACCGCCGCCCACGCATGCCACGACCGCATCGGGGAGCCTCCCGGCTTGCTTCAGCATCTGTGCTCGCGCTTCCCGGCCGATCACGGACTGATAGTCGCGAACGATCATCGGATACGGATGGGGGCCTGCGACGGAGCCTACGCAGTAATGCGTCGTGCGAACGTTCGTGACCCAGTCGCGGAGCGCTTCGTTCATCGCGTCCTTCAGAGTCGACGAGCCCGACGTCACCGAGTGCACCCGAGCGCCCAGCAGCTCCATCCGCCGCACGTTGGGTGCCTGCCGACGAACGTCCTCCGCTCCCATGTAGACCTCGCAGGGCAGCCCCATCAGCGCACACGCGGTCGCGGTGGCCACGCCATGCTGACCCGCGCCGGTTTCGGCGATGATCCGGGTCTTGCCCATTCGCTTGGCCAGCAAGATTTGTCCGATCGTGTTGTTGATCTTGTGGGCACCGGTGTGACAGAGATCCTCGCGCTTGAGCCAGATCCGAGCTCCCACCTTCTCGCTGAGGCGGGACGCGAAGTACGTAGGCGTCTCGCGCCCTGCGTACTGGTGCAGCAGGGAGTCGAGCTCGGCCTGAAACTCCGGGTCTCGCTGAGATTCCTCGTAGGCCTGAGTCAGCTCATCTAGCGCAGGCATCAGGGTCTCGGCGACATAGCGCCCGCCGTATGGACCGTAGCGCCCAGGAGCCGGTTCGGGGGGTTGCATGAGGCGTGGAACGTAGCGCATAGGAGAGCCCTGCGCATGCACATGAGTGAGCAAAGCAACACGGCCATTCCGCCACTGAATCGAGAGGCCTATGAGCGCATGCTGCAGCGCACGTCCTTCTTGAGCGAATGGTTTCAACCTAGCATCGAGGGCATCGAAAACCTCCCGACGAAGGAAGGAGCGCTCTTGGTGACCAACCACGGTCACTTCGGCATGGACCTTCCCGTGCTCCTCCGCCTGATCCTCGAAGGAACCGGCCGGGCGGTGCAATCCCTCGGAGATCGAGTCGTCTTCGCCACCCCGTTCTTTCGGGACATCGCCCATACGATGGGCGCCATCGAGGGAGAGCCCGAAACGACCGTGCGCTTGTTGGAAGACGACCAGCTGGTGCTCGTCTACCCGGGCGGCGCAAGGGAGGCGCTCGGCGATCCCTCGGATGCATACCGGCTGCAATGGGAGAACAGCCGGGGCTTCATTCGCACGGCCCTACGCGCTCAAAGACCTATCGTACCGGTCGCAGGCCTCGGCAACGAAGAGCTCTACGTTCAAGTGGTTGCTCAGGACCGCGTGAGAAGGAGCGGCGTTGGCCGACTCATTTCTCAGCTCTTGGGCGAGAAGTACGTGACGCCCATCTACATGGGCCTGGGTCCTCTTCCGTTTCCGACGGAGCTGCACTACATCATCGGACAGCCGATACATCTTCCGTATGGCCCCGATGCGGCTGAAGATCCGGAGCTCGTCGAGATGCTTCGCCGTGAAGTCACCGAGACGACTCAGCGCTTGATCGACGAAGGTTTGCAAGCCCGAAAGGAACTCGGTTCAGCTCGGTGAATCCGATTTGCCTCTGGTAAATGCATGCCGACTCTGTATAGTCGCACTGCGGTCCCCAGGTGAAGTACAAGCTCTCTCGACGAACCTTTACCAAGCTCAGCGTGCTGACGGGTGCCAGCGCGATGGTGCTGCCCGGATGCGGCGACGAACGAGCCGCTCCTTCGGCCTCCGCCAAGCTCAGCGCCGACGAGCGCGAGCTTTTCGAGCGCTTTTCGGAAGTCTACCTCCCAACCGAAGGCACCTCGCTCAAGCCGCGCTCGGAGGTTCCAGTCGTCGACAACATCGAGCACGCGTTCTCTCTCATGGACGCCCCGACACTCGAACAGGTGCGCATCGGGCTCAAGCTGTTCAACCTGGGCTCGATCCTCATCGGGCTCCATTTCGCGCGTTTCATTCACCTCTCCGCGGAGCACCGGCTGGCGTACGTTCGGAAGTGGGAGGAAGGTATCGAGATTCAACGCGGGATCTCGACCGTCCTCAAGAAGCTGGTGTGCTACGGCTATTGGAAAGACATCGAAGCAGGCCGTGCGATTGGCTATCAAGGTCCCGTTTCGGAGGCCAGCGGCATCGTGAGCCTTGGCAATGCGCCGATGCCCGCAAGCGCGAGTTAGGGAGCACGATCGTGGACCAGCCAAAGCCGGCGATTCAAGCGCGTCCCGTTTTGAGGGTGACCGCCCCGAGCGCGATTCCAGACGCCGGTCTCAAGCTACAAACCGACGTCGTGGTCATCGGTTCGGGAGCGGCGGGAGCCGTGACCGCGTACGAGCTCGTCCGGAGGGGGGCAAAGGTCGTGGTTCTGGAGGCTGGCCCGCACATCCCGTCGAGCGAGTTTCAGGAGCACGCTCCGAGCGCGCTCGAAACTCTGTACGAAGATCACGGGAACCAAGTCAATACCACCGGTGATCTGACGATCCTCCAGGGCAGGTGCATGGGCGGGTCGACCGTGGTCAATGCCGCTGCCTGTTTCCGGGTACCGGATCAAGTCCTAGAACACTGGAGCACGGAACACGGCCTCGAGAACCTCTCTCCCGACACTTTGGCGCCTTACTTCGAAAGGGTGGAACAGAACCTCTCGATTCACCAAAACGCTCCGCACGAGGTCAACTACAACGGACGCCTCCTGATCGAAGGCGCCGCAAAACTCGGCATTCCTGCGTCTCCGATTTCCCGGAACATCAAGGACTGTGCGCTCAGCGGTCACTGCATCTCCGGCTGCAAGACGGATCGCAAGCAGTCGATGCTGGTCACCTATCTACCCTGGGCCAGTGAGCTCGGGGCAACCATTCTCAGCGATACACGTGCTGAGACGTTCGAAACCCGCGATCGCCGCGTCATCGCGGTGAATGCGGTCGCCACGGACGAAGACGGAAAGCAAAAGCCCGTGCGGGTAGAAGCAGGGCTCGTCGTCGTCGCCGCCGGCGCCGTCCAGACACCCCTCCTGTTTCAGAAGAACGCCCTGGGCAACAGCAGCGGCCAGGTCGGCCACAACTTCGCGTGCCATCCTTCACTTGCAGTCTTTGGTGAGCATGAACGGGACGTTTTCGCTTGGGTCGGCGCAACCTTGACCGCGCAAGCGGGCGACATCGAGAACCCGCTCAAAGGCGGGTACCTGCTGGAGGCTGGGATGGTAGGACCCGTCGTCACCAGCAGTTGGATCGATGGAGGGCTCGGCCGGGACTTCGCTGCATTCATGGAGAACAGCAAGAAGTTTCAGGCGGCGGTCACGCTGATCCACGACCACAACGTCGGTCGCGTATACCTCGAGGGTGATCGCAAACGCATCGAATACGACCTCGACGACCGCGATTTCGAATCGATGCGCGAGGCCCTGCGTGGAACTGCGCAGATCTATTTCGCCGCCGGAGCCCGTCGGGTGTACCTCCCCACGACGCGCCGGATGACGATCGAAAGCGCCGACCAGATCGACTCCGTGATCAATGGGCTGGTCAACGGCAAGCACATGTACCGGATGAACTCGTACCATCCGCAGGGGACGATGCGGATGGGCGCGGACCCGGCGAAGAGTGTCGTCGGTCCAGACGGTCGGTGCCACGACCTCGACAACGTGTATGTGCCGGATGCCAGCCTTTTCCCTTCGTCGCTCTTGGTGAACCCGCAGGTCACCGTCTACACGATGGCGAGCTACATCTCGGACCAGATCCTCGCTAGAGCTTGACTACTGCGCGCCGCGAGGTCGGACGAAGCACCAGAAGCCAGAATCGGCCTTGACGAGACGCCATCCATCCTCGCCGAGGGCGTTGAACTGGGCACTCATCTCTTCGGCCGCCTTCTTGTTGGCACGCTCGCTCTGGTGAACGCACTTGTACTCGTGCTTGTGCGCGCCGGGACATCCATGGTGCGGTTTGCCCATGCAATGAGCGCATGCCTTCCCTTGGGCGCAGTGGGGGCAGGTCTGCCCTTTGACGCAGTGGGGACAGGATGTTCCGGCAGCGCCCTGACCACAGGTCTGACAGGTCGCGGGTTTGGCCTCATCCTGGGATTGAGCCTGCATGCCACCAAGCGCGAGCCAGAGGGCACCCGCGGTGAAAAGAGAAGCCAGAATGGTGAGACGCATGTTTCCTCCTTGAGTTGAGGGCGGAACCCTACCACGAACGATTCTGCCGTCGTAAAAGGCGGACTGTCCCGGGCGACTTGGGCGTCTTCGGGGGCCACCGCCTGGTTTCGTTTCAACGCCTAAAACGAGCTCTTGGCGGCTTGGATGAAGGCTCGGACTTGGGATGGGTCCTTGCGCCCCGGGGCCGACTCCACACCCGAGGCGACGTCGACCTGGTGCGGGTGTACGGCGCGAACCGCTTCTGCGACGTTGCCGGGTGTGAGTCCCCCAGCAAGGATCAGCTTTCGTTCCTTGGCGACCTCGGCAGCGATCTTCCAGTCGAAGGTTCTGCCCGTGCCGCCAGGCAAGCCCGGAACGCTGGCATCGAGGAGCAGGTGCTCTCCCGGGTAGCTCCGGGCGAGCTCGATGGCGGAGCCGTCCTTCACACCGATCGCCTTGTACGCACGTGGCAGCAGCGCGGCGACCAAGTCCGGTGGCTCGCTTCCATGGAGCTGAGCCCATTCGATGCCGGTCTCGGCGAGGATCTCTCGGATCTGTGCGAGATCGAGGTCCACGAATACGCCGACCATCCGGGCATCATCCCGCGCAGCCGCCACGATCCTGCCCGCGACGGCAACGTCGACGAATCTCGGCGACTCCCGCCAGAAGTTGAGGCCGATCGCATCGGCGCCTGCTTCGATGCACCGAAGTGTGTCGTCAACTGTGGTCAAACCACAGACCTTGACCTGGACCATGGTCCGAGGATGGGCCGGCGCTCTCCAATCGTCCAACCTCCTGCGATTCGCTTGCGTCTCAGAACCCCAGGTTATAGAACGCGTTCCAGTTCAGCCCGCAAGAACGGGCGCACGGGCCCCTGCGGGACTAGAATCGACGATCGAGCATGGAAACATCTGCCGCTGCACGCGTTCGGCCCAGTCCGCGTGAAACCTTGGACTCTGTCGTCATTCGCTTTGCCGGCGATTCCGGCGACGGAATGCAACTCACGGGTAGTCAGTTCACGACGGCTACGGCGGACGCGGGGAACGACCTTTCGACGTTTCCGGATTTTCCCGCCGAGATTCGCGCGCCCGCTGGAACGACCTATGGCGTGTCCGGTTACCAGATTCATTTCGCCTCGCACGACGTGCAGACGCCAGGTGACGCACCCGACGTCCTAGTCGCGATGAACCCAGCCGCGCTCATGGTCAACAGCGAGGCACTCAAACCCGGGGGCTTGGTCGTGATCAACACGGGGGCGTTCACGGCGAACAACCTCAAGAAAGCCGGATACGAGAGCAATCCTCTCGAAGACGGGTCCCTCGATCGTTTCCGTGTGCTTGCGCTCGACGTCACCAAGATGACGCTCGATGCGGTCCAGGAAGTCGGCCTCGGATCAAAGGACGCGGGTCGCTGCAAGAACATGTGGACCTTGGGTCTCATGTACTGGCTGTTCGGACGCGAGCGAGCTCAGACGGTCTCCTGGCTGAAGAAGAAGTTCGCGAAGGCACCGAAGTTGGCCGAAGCCAATATTGCCGCGCTCAACGCCGGACACATTTACGGCGAGAATGCGGAATTGCCCCACGGAATCAACGCCTACGATGTCCCGGCGGCCAAGCTCGCCCCCGGTGAATACCGCAACATCAGTGGCAATGAGGCCACCGCCTGGGGCTTGGTCACCGGTGCACGGCTTGCGGGTCTCGAGCTGATGTACGGTTCCTATCCCATTACGCCGGCTTCGAATCTGCTCCACAATCTGGCGCGGCTCAAGCATTTCGGCGTGACGACCTTCCAAGCCGAGGACGAAATCGCAGCGGTCTCGGCGGCCGTCGGCGCGAGCTTCGGTGGCTCGATTGGGGTCACGGGCACTTCGGGTCCGGGCGTCGCGTTGAAGTCCGAGGCAATCGGCTTGGCGATCGCCGCGGAGCTTCCCCTCGTCATCGTCGACGTGCAGCGTGGCGGGCCTTCGACCGGCCTACCGACGAAGACCGAACAATCAGACCTGTTCCAGGCGGTCGTGGGGCGCAACGGCGATGCGCCACTGGCTGTCTTGGCCGCGGCAACGCCGGGCGATTGCTACTACATGGCGATCGAGGCCGTTCGCATCGCCGTGAAATACATGACGCCGGTCATCCTGCTCACCGACGGGTTCGTCGCGAACAGCGCGGAGCCTTGGCTCCTTCCCGACCTCGACTCGCTACAAGCGTTCCCAGTCCGCTTCCACACAGACCCGGAAGGTTTTCATCCGTTCTTGCGTGACGAGCAGACGCTTGCGCGGGCCTGGGCGATTCCCGGAACGCCCGGCCTCGAGCACCGCATCGGCGGCCTCGAAAAGCATCGAGACACCGGTCACATCTCGTACGATCCGCAGAACCATCACCGGATGACCAAGATCCGACACCAGAAGATCGCCGGTATCGCGAGAGACATCGAACGGGCGAAGGTCGATCAGGGTGCGCCCAGCGGAGACCTGCTCGTCGTCGGATGGGGCTCGACCTACGGCTCGATCAGTCAGGCCGTGAGAGTGCTGCGGGAAAGAGGCCACCAGGTGTCTCACCTACACCTTCGAAACATCTGGCCGCTGCCGGAAGGGCTCGGAGAGCTGCTCGGATCCTTCAACAGCGTCCTCGTCCCGGAGCTCAACTTCGGTCAGCTCGTGAAGCTGCTCCGCGCCGAATTCCTCGTCGACGCAGAGAGCATCACGCGAGTCACGGGACAACCATTTCGAATTGGCGGTCTGATCGACGCCGTGGAAGAGCGACTGCAACGGAGATCGTGATGAGTCCCAACCCGCCCAAAAAGCAATACGATCGGAAAGACTTTACTTCCGATCAAGAGGTCCGTTGGTGCCCCGGCTGCGGCGACTACGCCATCCTCGCGGCCGTTCAGCGCACTTTGCCGAGCCTCGGGTCGACACCCGAGAACACCGTGTTCATCTCCGGGATCGGCTGCTCGAGCCGCTTTCCTTACTACATGAACACGTATGGGTTTCACACCATCCACGGACGAGCGCCCGCAATTGCGACCGGCCTCAAGCTCGCGAATCCCAAGCTCGACGTCTGGGTGATCACGGGCGACGGGGACGGGCTGAGCATCGGCGGAAACCATTTGTTGCACGTCTTGCGGCGTAACATCGACCTGCAAATTCTACTGTTCAACAATCAGATTTACGGCCTGACCAAGGGCCAGTACTCGCCCACTTCGCAGGTCGGGAAGGTCACGCCATCGAGCCCACTCGGTTCGATCGACCAACCGGTGGTACCGGCTCGTTTCGCCTTGGGTGCGGGCGCGACCTTCGTGGCGAGGTCCTTCGATACCTCGAAGAGGCTTCCCGAGGCTCTGACCGCGGCGCGGGAGCACAGGGGCGCCGCATTCGTCGAGATCCTTCAAAATTGCCCGGTGTTCAACGATGGGGTCTTCGAGCTGATCACCGATCGAAAGTCCGGTCCCTCTCACCAACTCTGGCTCGAGCATGGGAAGCCCATGAAATTTGGCGCAAACGACGAGAAGGGCCTCCGACTCGACCCGCGCTCGCTCAAGCTCGAAATCGTGACGATCGGCGAAGACGGCATCACCGAAGACGACATCGTCACGCACGACGAGACCAATGCTTCGCTCGCCTGGATGCTCACCGACCTGCCGGAGATCGTCGCTCTCGGCGTTCTCTACCGCCACGAGGGCCCGGTCTACAACGACAGCGTGGCGAAGCAGCGTGAGCTTGCGGAGAAACGCTTCGGGGCGCCCGACCTACACGCCCTTCTTCGGGAGGGTCACACCTGGACGGTTACTTGAGGCCGCGGCGTCTGCCACCGGCAAGGTGAGAACGATCCGAAGGCCGTGCGGTTGACGCACGGAAGCCGTGACGAAGCCGCCCGCGCGAGAGGCCAGGTCCGCGAGCTTCGTCAGCGCCAGTTCCGCTTTGGGCCGATGCGCGATCTTCACGAACGGCGTGAACAGGATGCGGAGCTCTTCGTTGGATGGGCTCGCTCCGTCGTCTTCGATCGTCAGCGCTGCGGCCGACCCGACCACCCGTGTGGCAACGCGAATGGAAGCGACCGCCTTGGTGGCAGCCATGAATCGCAGCAGACTCGACAACGCATCCTGGGCGAGCCAGAGATCGAGTACGACCACCGGATCATCGGCACTGAAATCGAGCTCGGTGGCGGCGCCAAGACCAGAAACGGCATTGCTCAAGAGATCGTTGAGGGACAGCGCTCGTGCACGGGGCGACTGACTGCTGGCCAGGATCGACAGGTTTCGCATCAGCTCGCGACCTTCTTCCGCGGCGTCCCGAACCTCTCCAACGTACTTCTGGAGCGCCTCGACGTCCCCGAGATTCTTCTTGGCGAGATGCGCGTTCCCGATGATCACCCCTAGAATGTTGTTCACCTCGTGAACGATACCCGAAGCGAGATCTCGCACGGCGCGCATTCCCTCCGGATGCAAGATGCCTTCCCCAGACGGCTCGGAATCGTCGTCGTGCATCCTGGTCAGATCTCCAAGAGCTTCTTGACCGCACGAACGACGCGCGGACCTTGGATGGGCTTCTCGATGTAGGCATTCGCTCCCAAAGCCATCGCGCGGTCCCGATCGTTGGGCGCGCTCTCCGTCGTGATGATGACGATGGGTGTCTTCTCGTGACGTGGATCGCTTCGAACATGCCTCACTAGCTTGAGTCCATCCATTACCGGCATGTTGAGGTCGGTTACGACCAGGTCGAAGCGATTCGCGGCAAGGGCGCGAATTCCGGTTAGCCCGTTCTCGGCTTCGATGACCTCCATACCGGGAATTCTCGATAGCGACTCCGCGAGCATGTTGCGCATCGTCTTGGAATCTTCGACTATGAGGCATCGGTAGCGACGCATGACTATCTCAATCGTACGACAGGGCGCAGTGTGCTCAAAGTTCGAGCCTCATCCCTTGGTTGGTCGGGTGAGCTCGACGAGCATGTCGCCGAGTGCCCAAATCCCGAGTGAGTGGTGCCGCACCCCGGACCGTTGAGCGGCCAGCGGCATTCCAGAAACCACGGCTGTTTCCGGAGCTTCGATGAGGACCGCGCCCCCGCGGCCCGCTACGTCACGGACTCCCTCGGCACCGTCATCCCCCATTCCCGTGAGAACGACGGCGATCGCCTTTTCGCCGAGCACGCGAGCAGCCGACCGAAAGAGTCGATTGGCTGACGGGACGTAGTGCGTCCCGGGATCAGGCGCTACCACACGCACGGCTGGGCCTTGGTCCGATGGAACGACTTCGATGCAGCGGCCTCCGGGACAGACGTAGGCGTGACCGCGGGCAAGCCTCTCATACTGCTTCGCCTCGGAGACGCGGATCACTCCGGTACGATCGAGACGACTCGCGAACGTGCTCGTGAAGCGCGGAGGCATGTGTTGCGCAATGACCAGAGCAGCGTCCACTTCTTCGTGTAGGTGCCGGAACAAGGTGATGAGCGCCTTGGGACCGCCGGTGGAAGCGCCGATGACGATGACCTTGCTCGGCACGTGCTTCAGCACGGACGGCTCTCGAAATCGGTTCGCGGATGCCGCGGCTCCAGCGTCTGCATCGAGCGCGAGCGCCCCGAGCGAGGTCTGACGAAGCGAAAGAGGCGAGAGCTGCCGGATGACCCGAACCTTCTCGATGAGCTGGCGCCGCAGGCTCTCGAGCGGTGCGTCTTCTCCTTCGGGTTTGGCGAGAAAGTCGATCGCCCCCAACTCGAGCGCGCGAAAGACGTTCTCCTTTGCCGAGAGACCGGAAACCACGACGACGGGCACGGGATTTCGATCCATCAGAAGCTGGAGAAACTCGAACCCGTCGAGACGCGGCATCTCCAGATCCAGCGTGATGAAGTCCGGGGGATTGGATTCGACGACCCGGAGCGCCTCGGCGCCGTCGTTCGCGACGTCTACACTGATGACGCCGGGGATCTCCCTCAAGATTGCGGCGATCGTTCTCCGATTGAGCGACGAATCGTCCACGACCAGGGCACGAAGATCAGCCACTCAGCCCCCCCTCGGAGGCAAGTCCGTGTAGGGGATCGGTCGACGATAGACGATGTCCGTAGTCAGCTGGGCGATCTCGAAAGCCGTGCTCGATTGAAGCAGGGATTCGCTGTGACCGAGGAGAAGATACCCCCCGCGGTTCAGCCGTTCGTAGATGGTATCGAGCACCTGGCGCCGGGAGGCATCGTCGAAATAGATCAGAACGTTTCGACAAAACGTGACGTCTACGCGACCTACGATAGCAGCCCGCCGTTGGTTCATCAGGTTGAGGTGACCAAAGTGGCACATCGAGCGAATGCGTGGATGCACCTGTTTGCCCTCCTCAGTATCGATGAAATACCGCTCGTAGTCGGGAATCATGGCGCGAAAGCTCGCGGAGTTGTACGTCGCTCCCCGGGCCTTTTTCAGGACTCGGCGTGAGATGTCGTTGCCAAATACGCGAACGTCCCAACCCTCGAAGAGCCCCGTGGCATCGACCAGCATCGCGATCGTGTAGACTTCTTCGCCACTCGAGCAGCCTGCGCTCCAGATGTCGAGCCGCTTCGAGCCGCGCGCGAGGGCGCGACTCTTCACCACGGGAAGGATCTCGTGGGTGAAGGCGCGCAATTGGTACGCCTCGCGAAAGAAATACGTTTCGTTGGTGGTCAGGACCTCGGCCGCGGCTTCGAGCTCCGCCTGAGCCTTGGGATGATATTGCAAGTAGCGATAGTACTCCGCGAAGTCGTCGATACCTAGCTCGCGAAGACGCTCTCTGAGTCGCCGTTCGACGATGTACGCTGACCCGTCCGCAAAGTAGATCCCGCAGAATTTGTTGACGAAGTCCCTGAGAAGTCGAAACTCGTTCAGGTTCAGGACGGGCCCGGCGTCGTGCAACAGGGTCACGTCAGTCTCCGGGCCGCAGCCCGCTTTCGATCGCGTGACGAACCATCGAATCGCCCTCGACGGCAAGCGCGTCGCTCAAGAGCTTGCGGGTGTATTCGGTATCGATCTCGAGCAGCAGCTTGATGGCGAGCATCCGAACGTTCCAAGCCTCGTGCTGGAGACCTCGTTCGATGAGCTTTTCTGCGTCGATGGACGGCAGAGTGCGCGCCGCACGAAGACCTGCCTGAAAAACCTCGTGGTCTGGATGTGCAAGTGCGCGCTCGACGGCTGCCTCGACTTCGGAATCTCCCAGCCATGCGAGTGAGTCCAAAGCTGCCGCGATGACGACTGGCTCCCGGTCCTCGAGAAGGGTGCGAATCCGAGGAATGGCGGAGTTGACGTCTCGCCTACCGAGAGCAAGCGCGGCCTCTGCGCGTATCGGAGGAAACGGAGAGTCGAGCGCGGTGCGAAGGGGCGCGTTGGCCTCGGTGCTGCGCAACTGCCCCAGCGTACGCACGGCTGCAATCTGAACGTCGATGTCCTCATCGGCGACGGCGTATCCAATGAGTTGAGCGACGTCGGTTGCGTCTGCCATCGCGAGGGCCTGCACGACCGCCCTGCGTGTACGCGGGTCGCTGCTGTGCAGGCCGCGTTTGAGCACCTCGACCGCGCCACCGGAAGCGAGACGCGACAGCACCTGCGCGATGTCGGCGCCACCCGGTCCGTCTAGATCTGCGCGCGCAAGCGCTCCCTCGACGAGATCTGGAGACCGCTCGGCAATCGCCTCGAGCGCGCTGGTCGCGGCAGCACGCACTTCGTGGGACGAGCTGTTCAGACATTCGACGAGCGCGCGGCAATCCCGTTCATCGCCCCACCAACGGAGGCTCTCCGCGGCGGCTGCGCGCACGGGATTGGTCCCGTCGGTCAAGTCGCGTTCGATGAGGCTTCGTATCCGATCACGAGTTCCCGGCGGAACCTCCGCGAGATGTCGCGAGCTCAGCTCGGCAGCCAACTCGAGGGCGATCGCCCAAACGCGTGGCTCGCCACGGCGTTGCATCAACAGCGGCTCGACCAGGCCCGCTCCCCAGCTCCTGAGAGCTTCGACGGTTTCGGGATTCGCGACGTCGTCCGCAACGGCTTGAATGACCGCTTCGAGTGAGGTCTCGTCTCTGCAGAGCACTGACAAATAGGCTGCGCCTTGCCGAGTCGCCGTGTCCCCGTGCAGGAGGGACTCATGAATTGCGTGCCGAAACGACTCGTTCGCGGCGCCCAGTCTTTCGACCAACTCGGCCCGGTGCTCAGCGGCGCGTTCAGCAAGCTCCCCGATTGCGCGCAACGCGGCAGCGGACGTTTGGGGCGAGGCGTCCGTCGCCAGCTCGATGAGAAACTCGAGCGCCTCTGGATCCCCGGTTCTTCCTAGGAGCTCCGTGGAGATCCGACGGACGATCGCGTCTTCGACTGCCGGCTTGAGCTCATCCCACGCGACTCGTGTGCCGAGCCGTGTCAGGCCTTCGACGATTGAAATTCGTAGAAAGAGATGCTGCGTGGACAAACCCCCTCTTAGAAGCTCTGCGACCCGCACGCCTCCAATACATACGAGCGCTTCGACGGCGGCCGCCGCGACGTTGGTGTTCGAGCCACGTACCAGCAACTCGAGATGGTCTATCATTTGAGGGTCTCGAGTCTTTCCCATCGCTTCTACGAGAAACTTCTTCGCCCCCTCGCCGGCTCGCGAACAAGCCTCTGCGAACTTCTCGGACTTTCCCTGAGCGACCAAGCCAAGAACCTCGATGGCCGCGTTCCGCAGCCCGATGTTGTTCGTTTGAACCAAGCGGGTCAGGAGCTCGTCGATCAGCTCGTCCTTCTGGATCGCCTGTGCGGCCAGTGAAATGGCCTCCCTCCGGACGCGCCAATCAGGATCGGACAGCGCATCGAGGATCTGCTGCAGGGGCGTACCCTCAGGGCGGAGACTCATCTGATGGACAGCCTGCCGACGGACATCGGGGTCGGCAGAATGGAACGCGTCTTCGAGTCTACCGGAGGTCACGGTGCCTCCGATGGCAGCGACGGCAGCTCGCCATGAGGTATCGTGATGGCAGGTTCGACCAGTCGACCCGCGTCGAGCAGAAACACCAGTCGTTGTTCATGTCGAAACGCCGACGCGATGCCCCGCTCTTTGTGACGTTCGTCGAGTATCGGAACCTCACGAGACTTCCCTTCGGCTGATGAAAACACGTCGAGGACGGCGTCGACGACGACGCCGACGAGCTTTCCAGCCGTTTCGAGGATGATCCACTTGGTGCGTCGAGTCGCCTCATGCGGAGGCAAGCCAAACAGCCGGCGCAAATCCACGATTGGGACGACACTCTCGCGATAGTCCGAAACTCCGATGACGAAAGGCCGCTCATGCGGAAGCGCGATGACCGGTAGCGGATTCACGATCTCGCGTATGCTGGCGACTTCGAGCGCATACATCACCCCGTCGACTTCGACTCGAATGAGGTCTTTCGCCAGCGTCGCGCTGTATGCTCTTCCTGCCCTCAAGTCATCCCCCCAGCAAGGACACAGGGTCAATCAAGATCAGCATCTCGTTCTTCTCGGAAGACGCGCTCGAGGACATGCGCCCGATTCCAACGACGTACTCCGACAGCTCGGCGCCCATGGCGCTCGCATACTCGATCTGCGCGGGTTCCATGCGATAGACCTGAATGACCGCGTCGACCGCCACCCCGATGAGCTCCTCCCCGTTGTCGACCAGGAGCACGCGTCCACAAGTTCGCCCCTCCTCGACAGCGAGGTTCAACAGCTTTGGTAGATCGATCACAGTGATGATCTGACCGCGAACCGAAATGACACCCAGGATGTGCTCCGCCGTCCTGGGAACCTCAGCAACCGGGGGCGGAATCAGGATTTCACGCACTGCGGACAGGGGGAAGCCATATGTTTCGTCGCCCGCCAAGACGGCCAACACGGCGATGGCACCGCCCTCGCTATTCGGATCCGGAACCAGAGTAGCCTTCTGTGCGCTCGAGCTCATACCCGCGTCTCCAAAGACTTGAGCGCGGCCGCTCCGTCGAAGTACTCCGTGAAGAGAGCAGGCACGTCGAGCACCAAGGCGACTATCTGATCACCCAAGTCGGTAGCCCCAGCAAACCCTCGAACGGACGCAAGGCTCTTCCCGAGCGACTTGATGATCACGTCCTCCTGTCCGACGAGCCCGTCGACGACGAAGCCCAACTCGCGATTTCCCATCGATCCGACGACGATGAAACGTCCCCCCTCCTGGCTGGGGCTTCGGAAACCGAAGAGACGTGCGAGATTGCAAATCGCGAGCGTCTCCCCCCTTAGCGTGATCACCTCGCGCCCCTGGATGCTACGTACCGCGTCGGGAACGTACGGTATCGCTTCACGCACGGCCGTTATCGGGAGGGCAAACGTCCGAGAGGCGACCGTGACGATGAGAGCTCGAATGATCGCCAATGTGATGGGGAGCGTGACCGTTATCTTCGTTCCGATCCCCTGTTCGCTGGCAATCGAGATCATTCCGCCTAAGCGAAGGATGTTCGTCTTCACCACGTCCATCCCGACGCCCCGGCCCGACATGCCCGTGACTTCGGAGCTGGTACTGAGGCCCGGAAGGAAGACCAGGTTCAGCATGTCCTGACGAGTCAGCTCGTGGCCGAGGTCCGCGCTCAGCAAGCCTCGGGCGATCGCGGCCTCGCGAAGCTCTTGCGCATTCATGCCGTTTCCATCGTCTTCGACTTCGATGACGACGTTGCTGCCCTTGTGATACGCGTTGAGCGCCAACGTACCCTCAGACCTCTTCGCGACGCGCGTGCGGACCTCCGATGACTCGATCCCATGGTCGATTGCGTTTCTGATCAAGTGCATCAGCGGATCGGTCAACTCCTCGACGATCAGCTTGTCGACCTCGGTGCTCGCGCCAGTCACCACTAATCGCACCTGTTTATCTTGCTCGCGCGCCGCTTGTCGGACGATGCGAGCAAGCTTGTTGAACACCTGGCCCAACGGAACCATTCGGACGTCGAGGATCCCTGCACGAAGCTCTGCGAGCTGGCGTTCGAAACCGCGACCGATGCGGTCCAAGCTCATTACGGATTGCCTGTCGACCGATCTGCTCTTGAGATCATCCACGATGCGGCCGACCGCGCTACGGACCAATGCGAGCTCGCCCACGACATTCATCAAGTGGTCGAGCTTGCGAATGTCCACGCGAACCGAGTTGGCCACCGATCGCAGCGACGCCGGACTCGCATCTTCGTCCTTGTGCGGCCCCATGCTGGTCGTCATCGAGGGGGGCATCGAAGTGAGAAGCGGGGGTAGCGTGGGCAAGTGGGTTTGCTCGGGAATCGCTTCGATCCTACCGTATTGCCCTTCGAAATGTTTCTTGAGGTCCTGCTCCGGAACTCGACTCGCGAGCAGGACTACCAGCTCGATGGTGTCGTTGTTTCCGCCCTCCATGCTGGGGAGATACGTGATGATTTCGGCATCATCGCGCGCAACTTCGCGCAACCTCTCGATCGAGTCATCGATGGCAGTGAGCTCGAACGCGGCGCGAAGACGGTAGAGTTGGAGCCCTTCACGGATACACGCACGGAGCCGGTGCTCTTCGTACTCTGTGAGCACGGACAGCACCGCTGGAATCGAGGACATATCTCTCGAGTGGGTCGACCTCCTCTTCAGAGGGCAGCAAGCCAATCGAGCGGATCGCTGCGATGTAGGCTTGCACTCCGGGCTCTTCTTCCGGTGACCGAGGGTCGTCGAGTGCTAGAAGGCGTTGAAAACGCTCCACCGAATCGAAGAGCACGTCGAGGAGCTGCTGAGTCACGACGATCCGGCCGAGACGCAAGTCATCGAGCAAGTCCTCGAGCGCATGCGCAACGGCCCCAACGTGCCTGTACCCGAACATCCCCGCGATGCCCTTGAGCGTGTGTACGCTTCTGAAGATCTCGTTGATCAGGGCGGGATTGAGGCGCTCATCTCGATGGTGTGCCTCGTCGAGCAGCAAGAGGTCTCGCGACAACGCCTCGACGAGCTCCTGAGCCTCCGCGAGGAACTCCTGCTGAACGTTATCGCGCGGATCGCTCACCCGGCCCCCCCTGCGACGGTCGACAACAATCCGCGAATCAACTCGCGAAGCTCGTCGACCTCGAACGGCTTCTCGAGGAAGGCATCGGCTCCGAGCTCCATGCCCCGCCTCGCGTCCTGCCCATCGACCTGCGTACTGATCAGGATTTTCCGGGCCCCTTGCTGCCGTGGGCTCTTCTTCATGAAGGTCAGGAGCTCGAGCCCGTTGATGTCGGGCATGTTGATGTCGACGATGACGACATCGAACGTGTTGGAGGCCAGCAGTCGCAGAGCTTCGAAACCGGTCGCGGCTTCTTCGACTTTCGCGAAGTCCGTATCCTCCAGTGAGGCGCGAACAAATGCGCGCACGGCGCTGCTGTCGTCGACGATTAGAGCGTGAAAAACCACTCGTCCCCCCGCGTACAGGGTAACAGAGACGAAGCGGGGGGTACCCGCCCTATTCGCGCCAAAACGAACGCGATTTCGGAGCATCCGGCGCGCAGGATGAACATGCGCACAGGCTTCGCAGGAAGCGATGACTGTAGATTCCCGTCTGGTGACCGTCGCGCCACACGAGTCGAATGGCGTAATTGCCGACCGATTGAACGTCGCTGAGCTCGAAGTCCCCGCCTTCGACGAATCGGACGGGTCCCTCGTGTCCCTGGCAGTGCGCACACGGGCAAAATCCCCGCAAGACCTCATGCGGATACACGCTCTGATGTCCGTCCGCCCAATCGATTTCCATGACGCGTGCCCCGCGGGGCGCTCGGAGCTCTACCGGTTGGGGCGCGTCACTCACTGGACTCTGCCTTCCCAACTGCCCGAAGCCATCGCCGTGCGCTCGCGAACGGTCACGGTCGCATGGTAGGCGTCGAGCTCTGCGAGCGCATCGTCGAGCTCTCGCCGTTCGCGCTCGGGCCAAGGCTGCTCGGGAAGCTCGTTCGTCGACTGAATCAAGACCCAGCGTCGAAGCGCGCCAGCCGAGAGTATCAAACGACCCCCTCCGCACGCCCGGCACACGATCCCCCCCCGCGCCGCATCGAAGGAAGCGGGGCGGCCGACGGCTGGCACCTTCCCGCAATGAACACATCGGTCGAGCGTCGGCGCGAAGCCGAGAATCGTGAGGACCCGAATCTGGAGACACAGCAGGGCCTCTTTCGCTGGGGCCCGATCGTTGAGAGCGGCGAGAAAGCGTACGGCCGCGTCGAACACGGCAGGCTCGGGCTCGTGGTCGGGTACGCGCTCCCGAATGACCGCCATGGCGGCGCCTGCGGATCCAATCGCCTCGAGACTGCGAAGGATCTCGTGGAACGATCGGTCGACCGAAACCTGCTCCAAGTGTGCCAGCTCACCGCGTCCAGGACGGAACTGCGCCTTCATCAAGACGTAGGGCTGTAGCGCGCCGCCAAAGCGGCGCTGGCTCTTTCTGGCACCTCGTGCGAGCGCAGAAAGCTTGCCGTAGTCCTCGGTCAGGAGAGTGACGATTCGGTCCGAGTCACGATAATCGACGGATCGCAGAAGGAGCGCTCGGCTCTGGCGGCTTCGACTTGGCACGGCTGGGCGGAGGATAGCTCAATCGGATCCTTCTGTGCAGGCGCTCGCCTGACCAGGATGAAAGTGGCGACGATGATCGCAAAAAGCGCCGCAGTCGTTACGGCAAGCACCACCGCCCCATATCCTCGCCGGCTATCGACGGTCGCAAGCGGAGCTGGGGGCAAGGTCTTCGGCCGATGCCGGTCGAATCGCTCGAGAACGTCGTCCGCATCGATGTGAACGGCCGATGCATATGCTTTGATGAACCCGCGCACGAACACGCCACTGGGCAGATCTTCGAAGCGATCGTGTTCGAGTGATTCGAGCGTCTTGCGGGGGATACGCGTCCTGCTCGAAACCTCTTCGAGCGACAACCGACGCATCTCGCGCTCGGTCTTCAAGTAGTCGCCAATCGATTCGGCCGTCATCGTGAGTCCTCGAGAAGTGTTTGGCACATGCGACCGTCGTTGGAATAGGGGTCGAGCTCCACGCAACGCTCGAGGTCCGCCACCGCGTCCTGCCGATGTCCGAGTCGTGCGCGCACCTCACCACGAAGACGCCAAGCGCCTTGAAGCTGGGGGCTCTTGGCGCAGGAAGGATCCGCCTGAAGCGCGCTCACGAGAGCTCGCTCCGCATCCTTGAGCTGCTGCAAGTGCCAAAGTGCCTGCCCCATCGTGAAGTATCCCACGCAGAACCTCGGCTGTAGTCGAACCGCTTCCATGGTGGAGGTCACCGCCTCTTGATATTCTCCCGCATTCAATTGTGCCAGGCCGAGATTGCCCCACGCAAGATGTGGTGCTGTGTTCAGCTCATCCTCGGCGGACTGCCGAAGCACCACGATGGCTTCGTCGTAGCGCCCGAGCTCCATCAGACAGAGCCCGTAGATGTTGCGCGCCTCAGCAAGCGTAGAGCCACCCTGCTTCTGCTTCTCGAGAAGCTTGATGCCGGCGCTGAGATGTTGCTCTGCGTTTGCATAGTCCCGGCGCTCCATCTGGATGAAGCCGAGGAGCAGATGGGCCTCGGCATTGCTGGAATCGAGCTCCAAGGCCTTGCGAAGGTGCTCGATGGCACTGGCCGTCTGTCCTTCATCCCGAAGGCTTGCTGCGAGCTGGAACTCTCGAAACGAGCGCTCCCCGTTCGGAGTACCCGAGGCCGAAGTGGTTGCACACCCCATCGCCAGGCAAGCCAGGCAAACCAATCCCCAGATTCGAGCCACTCGAAGGGTCTACTGAGTGGCGCGACCTGGGTCAAGAAGGGGTGTCGGTTTACCGACAGCCGAGGCCGTGCCGCACGTCTTCTTTCAGTGCGAGCAGATCGTGCAACTGTCTCAGGGCAGCGGGATCGGAGATGGTGATCGTTTGATCACCCAAGCTGAGGTATCCACGCTCTTTTAGCTGACCTACGACTGCCTTGACCTGATCCAGGTCCAATGCAGTTCGGGTGGATAATTCGAGCGGAGAAAGCTCGAACGGGCCGACCGTCTCGCCTTCGGCTACGTGAAGAAGGCTGTTCAGCACCCGGATCGTAGGGTCGGGCAGCAGGAAATTCTCGATTTGCTCCTCCGCTCTTTGCAGACGCCGGGCAAGCTGCTGCATCACGCTCTCCCCCACATCGGGCCGCCTGCGTGCCAGCGCCCGGAACGTATCGCTCTCGATCACCAAGGCGGTGACGGGCTCGATGGCCCGGGCAGTGGCATTGCGGTGGGCCCCGGGCAGAAGGGCTTCTTCGCCGACGATCTCCTGGGAGCCGTAGAGCCCGACGCTTCGTTCGACCCCGCGCGCTCGTTTGATCAGTTGCACCCGGCCGTCACGGATCAGATAGAGCTCGGATGCCGGCGCCCCAGCGTAATACAAGGTGGACCCGGCGGAGAAGCTCCGGTAGAAGCGCTCGATCCCGAGCTCATCGGCCGATTCGGGCATCGAACCTAGTTACTCCAGTTGGCGTAAATCGCGCAACCGCTATCGGGCGAGGTGACAGGCCGCCGCGTGCCCGTCCTCGAGGGTCCGAAGCGCCGGAACCTCTCGATCGCAAAGACCTTTTTGGGAAATCGGGCAGCGCGGGTGAAAGGCGCATCCCGGCGGGGGATCGAGCGGGCTCGGCACATCGCCTTCCAGCAAGAGCCGTCGCTTGCGCGCGCTTGGATCTGGCTCGGGCGCTGCGCTGAGGAGGGCCTCGGTATAGGGATGACGAGGGCGGGCGTAGATCTGCTCGGAGCGCGCAAGCTCCACGATGCGCCCGAGGTACATCACCGCAACGCGCCGACTCACATGCTCCACCACGTGAAGATCGTGTGCAATGAAGAGATAGCTCAGACCGAGCTCCATCTGGAGGTCGCTGAGCAGATTGACGATCTGCGCCTGAATCGAAACGTCTAGGGCGCTGACGGGCTCGTCAGCCACGATGAAGCTCGGCGAAACGGCGAGTGCGCGCGCGATGCCGATACGCTGACGCTGACCGCCGGAGAACTCGTGCGGGTAACGGCGCATCTGCTCGGGTCGCAAACCGACACGCTCGAGCAATGCGGCGATCCGTTGCTCCTCTTCCGACCCCGCGCCAACGATCCCATGAACTCTCAGCGCCTCCGCGAGAGCAGCCCGCACGGTCATCCGCGGGTTCAGAGAGCTGTATGGATCCTGAAAGATGATCTGCATCTTTCTGCGGAATGGTCTCAACGCGGACTGCGACAGCTCGGTGATGTCCTGGCCTTCGAAATAGATTCGCCCTTCCGTCGGATCGTAGAGACGAAGGAGCAGACGTCCCAAGGTGCTCTTGCCGCAGCCGGACTCCCCAACCAGGCCCAAGGTCTCGCCGGGCATCACTTCCAGGCTGACGCCATCGACCGCGCGGAGCTCGGCGTGCCCGCGTGCGATGCCACGGGACGGCCCGCGAAACGATTTCCGAAGCGATTCGGCACGCACGATCGCTTGCTCGCTCACGTCGAGGCCTCCGCATGAAAGCAGGCGACTTCGCTCTGCCCGAGCTGCTGCAAGCCCGGTTCTTCACTGCGACATACCTCGGTCACCAGATCGCAGCGGTCTTGAAACCGGCAACCCGGTGGCAGATTGCCCAGATCTGGCACGATGCCGCGAATGGTCGGCAATCGTTGGCCGCGATTGCGAGCGCTGGGCAGACTCCGAAGCAAACCTCGGGTGTACGGGTGTCGCGGATTTCGGAACAGCTCGTTGGTGCTTGCGCGCTCGACGATGCGCCCCGCGTACATGACCGCGATCTCCTGAGCGAATTCCGCCATCACGCCGAGGTCATGACTGATGAAGATGATGCTCATCCCGAGCTCCTCCTGCAGCGAACGAAGCAGGTCCAGGATCTGCGCCTGAATCGTGACGTCGAGCGCGGTGGTGGGCTCGTCCGCGATCAGGAGCCGCGGCTCACAAGCCAGGGCCATCGCGATCATCGCGCGCTGACGCATGCCTCCGGAAAGCGTGTGCGGATAGGAATCGATCCGCTCTGCCGGGGCGGGGATCCCGACGAGGTCCAAGAGCTCGATCGCGCGAGCCTTGGCTTCACGGCGAGTCATCTTTCGATGCAGGCGAATCGCTTCGACGATCTGCGAGCCGACCGTGTAGACGGGATTCAGCGAAGTCATCGGCTCCTGGAAGATCATCGAGATCTCGTTGCCGCGGAGCCTTCGCATCTCGGACTCGGGTATCTGCATGAGATCGCGCCCCCCGAACAGGGCTTCGCCTCCTTCGATGAAGCCGGGCGGGCTGGGAACCAAACGCATGATCGACAGGGACGTCACGCTCTTGCCGCAACCGCTCTCTCCCACGATCCCGAGAGTGCGGCCCTCATAGACATCAAACGAGACATCATCGACGGCCCTCAGGTAGCCTTCGTCGGTCTCGAACGCCGTGATGAGATGGCGAAGACTGAGCAGCGGTTCTGCCATGCGGCGCTACCTTAGCACCACCGAGCCGATGCTCGCCTTTTCATGAGCAAGGGGCGTGCTCGATCGACATGCCCGGTCCTGGAGCCTGCTGAAATGCATCTGCAGGAACCTCTGGGTCGACGACTATCGACTTCACACGAACCGAGGTGTCAGCGTCGTTGACCTCGTCGACGAACCGCACATTCGTCGGAAACGAGTGACCGTCGACCTCGATGTGCTCGTCGTAGGTCGCCTTCCAGCGCGTTTTTCCGTCAGGCCCTCGCTCGGCCGAGCTGCGAAGCGTCAGTCGTTGCTCCCCGGGCGCCTTTGCACGATCGGACTCGTGGATGGAAAACGCGAGCTCTTGCGTAGACCCGTCCGCGGCGACCAGCGTGACGATGTAGCGCCCGTCACGGCATTCCATCGATTGCTCGGCCGCTTCGATCAGCGGTGTGTCGCCCGTGAGAAGTCTAAGGACATTCTCGGCGTCGACCGAGATTCCGAGGAGTCGCGCGATGTTCTGCGGACAAGTCGGACCGTAGAGAAAGGACCGCTGGCGCAAGTCGCTCAGTTGAAAGCTTTCCCCATCGCTCGTCAGAACCGCAGCGGGTCCAACCTGTGTCATGACGTCGAAACGTACGCGGTTTGGCCTTTCAAGAAACATCAGCACGTTCCCGCGAACGCGACCGTTGCGGCCCGACTGCGTCACTCGGGCTTCGGCCTTGATCGACTTCCACCCTTCTTGCCGGCGTGCGTGCTCGTCGAGCGCCTTTCCTGCGTCGGTCCTGGGCTGAACGGGGCAGGCGGGGGCGCTCTTGCACCCCGCAACGGAG
Source organism: uncultured delta proteobacterium (assembly GCA_963786865.1). Lineage (GTDB taxonomy): Bacteria > Myxococcota_A > Polyangia > Polyangiales > Houyiibacteriaceae > SG8-38. Next base: position 132,950 of record CAWBAV010000018.1, read on the forward strand.
ACGATGGAGACGAGCAAGGCTGTGAAGCAGGCGCGTGTCACTAGTCGTTGGGTGCGCCGAGCGCGATCCACTCTTCGACGACTTGAATGAGGCTTTCGCTGATCGAGCCACCGAGCGGCATCGGGTCGCCGCAGGTCTGAACCGCCCGCATTTTCTGAATCATGATCGAGCCTGGGGAGTCGTTGGGGATGACGAGCGTGCCCTGCCCGGCGCACGCCCCGGGTTCGGCTGCCAAGGCGTTGACCACCGCAGACCAGGATTCGCTGGGCCAATTCGAGGTGTTCGTCGTATCCGAGCCGGTGAGGTTCAGCGCGGCGAGGCCCTCCGCGCTCGCGCCCCCGGGAATCGCCCCGCCAATGGGATTGTCGGGGTTCTGGTCGACGTTCGTATTGCGCGGACCATGACAGACCACACAGCTCTGGAACATGATGCTCCAATAGATGTCGCTCCAGGCTGGATCTGGGAGGTCGCCCTCGGGGCCATTGTAAATGCAGGTCTCGTCGCCGATCGAGGGACAAGGCGTGAGCTCTAGCTCTGCGCTCGGTGGAATCTCGGTGCGTGCGATGACCGGAGCCTCGCATGCAAGCCAGTTGCGGATGATCTCTTCCGCTTCCTTCGTCCCGATCGACGGGAGCTCCGAATCGTTCGACTTCCGAATCCACGGCGTGTTGTTTCGGACGCTTTCGCCCACTGCGCCTGGCGGCATCGAACCGGCGCGGATCTCTTGAATCATTCCTTCCGCCCAGTCGTTGACCGTGTTCACGTTGTTCCGTAGCCGTGACAGACGACTACAGTACGGAGTGCTGGTTTGACCGCTTTCGCAACTCGCGATCGGCGGAGAACAGGAGGGGTCGATCGAATCGTCGATGCAGGCCAGGTTCACGTCGAAATTCAAACCTGCCGGAACGCCAATCCTTTCGGTGCCGGTCGCGGCGGGCGAATGGCAGAACGCTCCGTCGCCGCAGGTCGACTGCACGAGCGCCTGCCCTTCGTACATCGGCAGGCCGTCGGTTACGCGATACGCGATATCGAACGCTGCAGGACCATCGGTGCGCTGGCCATCCTCGGTCTCGCCATAGAGGCGGCAGTCGCCAAGATCGCGCTTACAACCAACGGCGCCCATGAGGGAGAGGCCCGTGAGGAGAACGATTGAGAAACAAGCAAGAACGCGACCAGCAAGCATCTGAGCCGGCAAATTGCTTCTGATACCCTGGGGAGTCAAGCGAGTTACGGTCGGCGCTCAGGCAGCGGGCCGTAGGTGCTCCAGGCGATCGCGGAGCTTCTGGCGCGCCCTCACCTCCAACTGACGGACTCGCTCCTTGCTCACGCCCATTTCGCGGCCGAGTGCCTCGAGCGTGCATGGCTCGTCGGAAAGGATCCGAGCTTCCACGATGCGTTGCTCCCGGTCGCTCAAGCTCCTCATGGCGGACTCCAGGGCGGCACGGACATGATGTACGGCTTCGGAACGAGCGACGGACTCCTCTGGCGTGGGCTGCTTGTAGCTGATCCGGTCCATCGCAGCGGGAGCATCCGTCACCGATGCGTCGAGCGATAGGTCTCCGCGTGACAAGAGCGGCCAGAGCTGCTTCGCCCGCGTGAGCGGCATGCCGCTCTCTTCGGCGAGGGCCTGCGGCGAATCGATCGATTTTCGACGAAACGCGCGCATTGCGCGGCGCTCGGTGCGCGTCGTTCCGAGACGCACGATTCGGTAAGACCGCACGACGTAGTCGCGGATCTCGGCGCGAATCCAGTACGCTGCGTAGGTGATGAGCCGGCAGCTCTTCTCAGGATCAAACTTGGCCGCAGCCTTCAAGAGACCCAGGTTGCCCTGCTGGACGAGATCCTCGAGCGGGACGCCCCATCGGCGGTACTCGCGCGCAATCGCGATGACAAATGGTAAGCTCGACTCGATCAAGCGAGCGCCCGCCGCATCGTTGCCTTCCGCCCAGCTCAGGGCGAGCTCGCGCTCGGTGTCGGCGTCCAGGACCTCGACCCGCTTGAGTGAGGTGCGGTATCGGTCCAGAGCCGTTGCAGTCACAGAAGTCGTCATCGACGGGCGCCGTTGCACTATCCGTGCCCGTCCAACGACCCACGAAAAACCGGCGAAAACAGCCCTCTGACACTCGAAGATGCGGCATTTTGCCACACGAAGCCGCCTTCTCGCCGCAACGCGACGCGCAAGTTCCGCGCGGCCGACGCAAAATCCTCGGAGACGCAAAATGGCTGGATTTTTCCGGGTCAGCTTTGCTGGGGCAGGCAGTTATGCTAGTTTCGGAACGTGGAAGTCGTTCTGCGCAAAGTTGGCCGTAATTCGGGTCGAGCTGTCGTGGGACGCCTGCTCCGCCCGCCGCGCAAGGGCTCGGTAGTCGTGATCGAGTTCGCCGATGGTCTTCACGAATACGTCACGACTCCGGTAAAGCGCGTGCTGCAGCTCTGCGGGCAGGACACGTATTACCTTCAGACTGCCAACAGCCGCTACCGCCTCGAAGTTCGTTCGAGCGAGTCGGGCGTCGTGGATCAGCCGGTCGCAAACTGAGTCGAGTCGGCGAGCATCTTGCCGAGCTTGTCCACCAGCCGGTCGAGGACGGTTTGTAGCTGCGCAAAATCCGCCTTCTTGATCTCGCTGCTGGATTCGTCGACATAGAGTGCACGATTGATCTCGATCTGTACCGCGTGTTGTCCGAGCTTGGGAACCCCGTAACTTCGAGTCGTCCAGCCTCCCCTGTAGGGATCGTCGTGCTTCACGCTCAGGCCGGCGCCGCGGAAGTGGGTGTCGATGAGATCGATGATGCGACCATCCGCCGTCGAGCGCCCATACGTACCGGGCACGATATCGGCGCGGCGAATCTCTCGTCCGCCCAATGTGCGACGACCCATCGAGGGCATTGAATGAGCCGCTAGGATGACGACGCGGCCATGCTCATTGCGAATCCGTGCAGCGACTTCGCGCAACGTGCGGTGGTATGGCTCATAGTAGCGTGAAAGCCGCTGCGAGAACTGTTCGACCGAGAGCGGCGCACGTAAGAGCGGGGTCCCATCGGTTCGAGCGCGCCAGACCACGCCGCGCTCGGGAATGTGACGCCCCCTCGGATGCCTCGGCACCGCGGCCGAGTCGACGTCGTCGGGGCCGCGATTGAGATCGACGACATACCGGGACACGCGCGACACCAGGAGTGTCGCGCCATTCTCGGGCGCGCGTTCGTAGAGCTGATCGACGTAGATGTCGGAGTCCCGCAAGACTGCCGAGGGCGTAGCGTCGATCTGGGACTCGACCTCGTCCGGAACCTGTAAGCCCGAGTGGGGGACCTCGACGAGTACCGGGCTCGGCGTCGATTCTGGATACGTTAACTCGACGAAAGACACTGTTTGGCTCAGGCGCTATGGACTTCGCGGAAGGGCATTTCCGAAGGGCTCACCTTGGTACGAACCAGCCCACACGCAAGCCCTAGATAGAGAGCCCGGTAGACTGGCTCCAGATCGGCTCCCGAAGCGCTCTCGCGCGCGAGAACCCCTCCGAGAGTGGAATCCCCCAAAACGGAATCCAGAACGCCGACCCAAGCGGGAGCAAGGCGAAACGCCGTGAGCGGGGGGCCGTCCTCGCAACGCTCGACGACCCGTTCACGAAGCGGCTCGAGCACCGATTCGATCTCCTCGAGGTGCGCCTCCGTCGCCGCGTCACGCAGGAGCTCGTATGGATCCTGCCCGGTGGGGAACGTCTCCTCGTGGCTTCGAGCACCACGGACGAACGCCCACTCGCCCCGTCTCCAGCGGAATGCTTCCATCAGACGGCCGCGAACTTGATCTCCAATGGCCCGAAAGAGCTCGACCGGTCGGAGGATACCGAGCCCCACTAGAGCATCGCCGAGTCGTCCTCCGTACTTGGGCAGGAGCGCAAGTGCCATTTCGATTTCCATCCGCAAGCACTGCCCCGTCGCTACCAGGTATTCGCCGAGAAGCTCGGACTTGTCGGTGGACGCGACGAACTCCGGCCGTCCCTCGACGAAGTAGATCTTCTTGCGGCGATTGCGTTGCCAGAGGTGGAGCACGCCGGTCTGTTGCCGTGAGATGATGTCGTAGAATACCGGCAGGAGTGTTGCGGCACGAAGCTGCCCCTGCTTCTCGGCCTGTGCGAGCTCTTCGAGCTTCCACTGGAGTCCAGGCGAGGTGACGAAGCGTGTCAGCTCCGGAAGGCGCGATGGATCGAGATATGTGCCATCGGCCTTCGAGATCTTGCTGCTGCGACTGTCGATCACACCGGTCGTGATCAACTGAATGAGGCGCGGATAGCTCATCGGACCCATCACGCTGCCGTCGGGAAGTTGAACGCGGTAAATGGTCGGTGAGGTCACCGCCTGCGGTCCGATCAGCTCTTGTCCCGCGTGGTGCATGAGGTCGCTGTCCACCAACGACGGCACATTTGCATCTGGGAGGTGAATCTCGGGGGCATCACCGTCGATCAAATTGAACTGAGAAAGGAGCCGCGCGACACGATCGGGCCCGTGCCCCATCCCGCGGCGACGGATCACCTCCGCACAGGCTTCGGCAAAGGCTCCGGCCGTCGGTCGCTCGGCTGGATCACGCTGGAGGCCGCGCAAGACGAGGGCGCGGATGTCTTGAGGAATGCGTCGTTCGCAGCGGGCCAGCACCCGCAGATCCGCATCCCGGATCTGGAGCAACACGTTCAGCTCGCTCTCCCCTTGGAACAGTGGCTCGCCGATCAACATTTCGGTCATCACGGTCGACAGCGTAAAAACATCGCTCTTGCCACTGAGCTCCTTCCCGAGCACCTGTTCAGGAGACATGTACCCGAGCTTGCCGCGAACTTGGCCGTCTTCGGTGGTCGGTGCGCGACTTCTCACCGTCGCGATCCCGAAATCGGTGAGCTTCACGTGGCCAGATCGACTGAGTAAGATGTTGGCCGGGCTGACGTCCCGGTGGACGAACTCCATGAATTCGCCGTTCTCATCGACGGCATGATGCGCATAGTCGAGCGCCTGTGCCGTTTGGTAGGCGATGTGCAAGGCCACGTCCCAGGGGATCGGCTCCTCGGGCGGTGCAGCGCGCAGCAAGCGGCTCACGTTCGAACCGTCGACCAGCTCCATGACCAGCACGAGGTCGTCGCCCATCGTACCGAAGTCGAACACCTGAACAATGTTGGGGTGTTCGAGCAGAGCCGCGAGCCGCGCCTCGTCGATGAACATCCACACGAAGTCCGGATCACTGGAGAACTGCGGAAGAATTCGCTTGAGCGCGACGCGCTTTTGAAAGCCGTGAAGACCTTCACGACGCGCGACGAAAACCTCGGCCATTCCCCCCGCCGCCAAGCGACGCTCGATGTGGTACGGCCCGAGTAGCGGCCGTTCTTCGCTCACACATCCCTCCGTAAGTGACCGACACCCTCATCATACGCGTCTTGGGCGCCTGATGTCAGCTTAGTCCCGGTTTCAGCCAGAGCGGAACACTTGGGACTCGCCTTCGTTCCTGCTTATCATACGAATGTCCGCTGGGTACGGGGGAACCATGGGGATTGTAAGGAAGACTTCGCGCACTAAAGGAACAGAGGATCCGCTTCTCGGAAAAGTGGTGGCTGGTCGATATCGGCTGGAGTCACTGCTCGGCGAAGGCGGCATGGGCGTGGTCTATCGAGCTCGTCACGTGCTCATCGACCGGGTCGTTGCACTCAAGCTGATTCGGCCGGACCTCAGAGGCGAAACGCATTTGCGCGCCTGGATGGTACGTGAGGCCCGAGCAGCCAACCGCGTCGACCATGCACACATCGTCGACATTCACGATGTGGGTGAAACCGAAGATGGCGAGCTCTATCTGGTGATGGAGTATCTGATCGGCGATTCGCTTTCGTCGCAGATCGCCAAGGGTCCGATGCCGATCACGCGCGCGGTCGACATCCTCGAGCAGATGACCGCCGCACTCGCGCGTGCGCACGATCTAGGAGTCGTGCACCGCGACCTCAAGAGCGACAACATCATGGTCACCTCGCGCGGCGGCCGAAAAGATTTCGTGAAGATCCTCGATTTCGGGCTCGCCGCGCTGACACGTGACCCGAGGCTTGCGCCCAAGGGAGCGGTGTTCGGAACACCGGAATACATGTCGCCCGAGCAGGCACGTGGCGAAGATGCGGTAGCGGCTAGTGATCTCTATGCGCTGGGCATTCTGTTCTTCGAAATGCTCACCGGCCGACTGCCCTTCCGCTCGGGAGACCGTGACGAGCTGCTCGAAATGCAGCGCAAGGCAAAGGCGCCCAGCCCTCGCAAGTACCGGCCCGACATTCCTGATCACGCAGAGCGAATCATCCTCACGCTTCTCGAGAAGAACCCGGAAGACCGATTCCGTGACGGCCACCATCTCAAAGAAGAGCTGAAGGAGATGCAGCGCACCCTTCCATCGCGCGAATGGGACTCGCCGACGGATCTCGCTCCTGCCGCTCCACCCCCTCCTCCACCTGCGCAGACGCCCGGCGTGGTCGAGTGGAGCCGAACGGCGGCCAACTTCCTTCGCGCCGTTGCCCGGGCCTACCCCGACGGCGACGCGCCCACCGAAGTTCAGGGCGCGTCGGACCAGATCTGGGTGCTGGCGTCGAGGGCATCGAGGCTCGAAGGAGAGCTCGAAAGCCACTCGAAGAAGCTCGAAACGATCGAAAAGCGGGGGCGTGCGCTTCGCGCCGAGATCGGCCGAAAGGTCGAAGACCTCGCTGGCGAGGAGTCGCGCGCGCTGCGTGACGCCTCGTCCGAGCGCGACATGCTGAGCCAGTTGATCCTCAAGCGAAAGCGGGCTCAACGCGAACATGCTGCAGCCCACGCGGAAGTGCAGGCGGCAGGCACGAACATCGAGCGAATCCGGCGTGGATACGAGGCCTTCGGCGCGACTCGCGCTGAAGTAGAGATCCTGGAAAGCGTGGCCCGAGACTACGAACGACGCGCCCGCTCGAAAGAAGACGTTGCAGCGGAACGCCGCAAGCAGATCGAAGAGCTTCGGGCTCAGCTCAAGCGATACAGCGAAGCACTGGAGAACGATCTGCAGACCGGACGCGAACGCATCGCCAACCGTGTGCGAGAGGCCCTCGAGTACGAGAAGGCCTTCGGCGACGCCTCGAACCTGCTCCTCGACCACCTCCGCGACAAGACGGAATGCCGAGAGCTACTCGAAGACATCGACAAGGCGCGCAAGGGCAGGGACCCCGACGACAAGCCTTCCGAGCTCCAAGAGCTCATGGAAAAGCACGTCGCCGCTCAGTAGACGCGCACGATCGGGACCCGCTTCCGCTTCTGAGACGTAGATTCGTCACCGTCGCGCCCTGCTCAGTCGGCGTCCAGGCAGGCAGCTTTTTGCGCATCGGAGAGCCTGCCCGCAGACGCTGACGATTGTGACCTCACGTTGACCGTCGCTCGGTACTTCGAAGGTCTGCGATGCAGTACAGAGGATCTCGCCGTCGCACTCGAGGTAGAAGGCGGCGGCGCATCGCAGGTCGTTCGGAAGGTCCATCACGCTCGCGGTGACCTCACTCGGCTGGAAAAGAGCCGGGTCAAAGTCCAACGGGGATTCGAAACGATAGACATCTCCGGACAGGAGATCATCCAAACAGCCAGCGACGGACTCGCCGCAACAGACGAGCTCTTCCACGCGGTACGGATGGGCCGGGAAAGGCCATTCGACGCGGATGAGCGTGTTGCCGGCGTACGAGGGCTCAGGGTCACCGCAGGCAACGAGCAGCGCTGCGCCCAAGGCGAGGACGAGAGCGAGACTACGGTTCATTTCTCTTTGAGCCTAGCACGGTCGCCGCTGGCGCTGGCGCTGGCCGAGCGGGCCTCGGGCGAACGCGACGCGGGGTTCCGTCGAACGGCTCGGCTTGCAATTGTGGTCGGATGCACTGGAGGGGTTGGACCACGCAAGCCTCGCCTCGGCGCTCACGCCAATCGGAGGTGGTTGCTCGCTTGCCGATTGTCATTCGCGACGTCGACTCCACCCCACATCGCGTTCGCCCGTTTCCCTCCGTACGGCGGTGTCACCCGCAGCGGCAGCGTCACGGCACTTGCTTCCGCGCGAACAGAGGAGGACGGCTCGGGATGGGCAGCGCAGCGATTGGGCGGGAGGCTAGACGTACGGAGCCGTAGAGAGACAGCCGAGCGGGCCCCAATCGCGAGCACGCCCGTCGCGAGCCGCCCTCCGGTGACGCAGCCACGCAACACTGGCGCTGGCACTGCCACTGATACTGACACCGGTCCCACGCGCCCCGGTGATCTCGCTGGACGCCCCTGGTAGCCGAGGCCGGACTCGAACCGGCACACCCTCGCGGATACCGGATTTTGAATCCGGCGCGTCTGCCAATTCCGCCACTCGGCCAGAGCGGAGCCTCTTATAGCAGGCCCCGGCAACTGTGCAGCCCTCATTGGCTTGTGAGAGATCTCCGGGTTCGCTAGGCTCGCGGCAACTGGAAGGGGCTCGATTCATGACAGGAACTGCGATTCTGGGGCTGGGCCATTACGTGCCCTCGAAGGTCGTCACCAACGATGACCTTGCGCAGATGTTCGATACCAGCGACGAGTGGATCCAGCAGCGCACCGGGATCAAGGAGCGCCGCTACATCGAAGAGAGCGGGATCGGCGCGAGTGACCTGGCGGTGCCCGCCGTCCAGATGGCGTGTAAGAACGCCGGAATCGACGTCTCGGAGATCGACGCGATCATCTTTGCGACCCTCTCCCCCGACTTCAACTTCCCCGGAAGCGGTTGTTTTCTCGGCGACAAGCTCGGCCTTGCCGGGGTGCCCGCGCTCGACGTGCGCAACCAGTGCAGCGGATTCCTGTACGGCTTGCAGATCGCGGACGCGTGGATTCGTTGCGGCATGTACAAGCGAGTCGCCTTGGTGGGGGCCGAAGTTCATTCGACTGCGCTCGACTTCAGCGACGAGGGCCGGGACGTGACGGTTCTCTTCGGAGACGGGGCGGCCTGCGCGATCCTGGGACCGAGCGACGAAGAAGGCCGCGGCATCCTCGACGTGGAGGTTCACGCGGACGGAAGCGGTGCGAAGGAGCTTTGGCTCGAATGCCCGGCAAGCGCTTATAATCCTCGGCTCACCCATGAGATGATCGACAACAAGTCCGTCTACCCATCCATGAACGGCCGCCACGTCTTTCGCTGGGCTACGTCCAAGATGCCGGAGGTGAGCATCTCGGTACTCGAGCGCAATGGCGTGAAGGTCGAGGATCTCGACCTCGTCGTGCCCCATCAGGCGAACAAGCGAATCAACGAGTTCGTTTCGCAGAAGCTCGAAATTCCGCCCGAGAAAGTCGTGCACAACATTCAGAAGTATGGGAACACCACCGCCGCTTCGATTCCGCTGGCCTTGAGCGAGGCCGTCCAAGAAGGCCGGGCCAAGAAGGGTGACCTCATTCTCATGCCCGCATTTGGCTCTGGTTTTACTTGGGGCGCCGCGCTCGTGCGGCTCTGAGCCCGTGCAGTCCAAGGCCGAGCGCGTTGCCGTCGTACTCAACGGCAACGCCAGGCAGGTGACCGACGAGCTGGTTGAAAGCTTCGATCAACTGGTCGGCAGCGGGGATCTCTTCCTTTCGAAAAGCTTGGAGGAGGCGAAGGGCATTGCGCTCGAGATCGTCGAAGCCGGATATCCGGTCGTACTCACCGGCGGCGGCGACGGCACGTTCGTGCAGATGGTCACCGCCATCACTAGAGCGGCGCGCGAACGGAATCAGGAGCCGCCGCGTTTTGGCCTGCTCAAGCTAGGCACGGGAAACTCGCTGGCCTGGGCACTCGGCGCGGGGACTTCCCGTAAGGGCGTCTTCGCCGACTTGGCTCGGCTACGGCACGACAGCGCATACCGCGATTTTCGCCTCATCGAAGTTCAGGGACTACTCACGCCTTTCGCAGGCGCCGGATTCGATGCATTGGGGCTCAAACACTTTCACGAAGTGCGTTCCCTCGTTCGTCACTTGCCATGGGTCGGGAAGCTCGCGACGGGCGCGCTGTCATATGCGATCTCCATCCCGACGCGCACGATCCCCGAGCTCGCACTTCGACCGCGGATGAACGTGAAGATCGTCAACCACGGCGCCGCGGAACGTCTCGACCGGAACGGTCATCCAGAGGGACCGCCGATCGAGAAGGGCGAAGTGATCTTCGAAGGCGCATGCATCGCCGCGCTGGTCTCGACGATCCCTTACTGGGGATTTGGCGTCCGGGTCTTCCCGTTTGCCGAAGACCGCCCTCCAAATCGGTTCTGCCTCCGCGTGGTTGCAACGAGCCCTCTGCACGTGGCTGCACACATGCTCAGCGTCTGGAGAGGGACGTACCGCGACGAGAAACTGATCGACGTCTACGCCGAAGACGTCGAGCTCCTCTTCGAGGAGCCGAACGCCATCGAAATCGGAGGTGATCCCGCGGGGATGACACGCTCGATGCGCGCTCGGCTAGACCCCGATCCCATCAAGCTGATCGACTACTCCGGGTCCTAGCGATTCCACTGACGCTCGCGCGTACGCCCAGGGCTCGAGCCCCGCGTCAGACGATTTGCGTGGAAAGGGCCAAATTTGTTACCTTCATCTCAGTGGGGCTGTAATAATACAGGAATACCAATGGGGCAACTTACAAATTGGAAGATGCTGGGGGCCGGGTGTGTGGCCGTTTTGCTCGTCACATACGGGGGGGCGTCAGCCGAGTCGGTCGAAGGATCGGTGCAAGGCAAGTCGAGCACGCGCGAGAGCTCGGACTCCAGTGAACAAGACTACTACTGGAAGGTCTGGAACGGTGCCCTCCCCGAGCAACCCGAGACCGACGACCTCAGCGATGTGCTTGCCGTGCTCACCGGAAAGTTCACGGGACCGCCGATCGGGTGCGACTTCGGATTCCAAGGAGGCGGCCTGAGTCCGTCGACACTTGCAGCTCGATCGGGAACCAGCATTCGGATCAAGAACACTGACCCGTTCACGCATGAGCTTTCGGTCAAGGGCCTCCCTGGGTTCACCGCGCTCGAATCGGGACCAGGCACGGCGCGTGTCATCTCGGTTCCGGCAGGCGGACCTTGGCCGCTCGGCGACCGTATCTATGGGCACGTCGATGGTTACCTCCATTCCATGCGCGAGCTCGTAGCTTGCGCGACGGTGTTGGCGAACGGAACGTTCCGTTTCGACAACGTGCCTCCCGGGCCGTACTCGTTGCGAATCCTCCGCGGGTCCGATCAGGTCGCAGTGCGCCGCGTCACGGTGCCAACGGGCAAGTCACTGCAAATCGATCCGCTCACCATGAGCGAAAGTCGGGGGAATTAGCCAATGCTGTCACGACTTTGGTACTTAGTTCTCGCTCTTGCCGTCGGGGGCGCGCTCGCGGGGGCTTTCTTGAACAAGTCTGCCGCCAGTCGGGAAGCCGAGTTCCAGCTCGAAGAGCAGCTACGCCGTGATCGCATCGAGGCGGAGCTCTGGATGCGCCTCGACGCGCGCCTTCGCCTGGACGCGTTGGCGGCGATCGCCGTCGAGCCGGAGGTTCGACAGACGCTTCGAAGCTCGAGCGGTCGCGCCGGGACGCCCCCCACTGCTGTGCGCAATCGGCTCAGCCAGAAGCTAAACGAGCTGAACGCAAAGCTCGAAGAAGGAATGGGAGACTTGGTCTTTGCGCTGGATCAAGAAGGCGAAGTCGTGGCCACGCTCGACAAGAACGCAATGGGTTCGGAGCAGTTGGACAAGATGCCGCTGGTAGGGGACGCCCTCCGCGGCTTCATGAGAGACGACGTCTGGGTCTACAACGGAGAGGTCTACCGCATGGCCGCACGTCCCGTTTTCGATGGCGGTCGATATGTGGGCGCCGTCGTTCACGGAATGCGCATCCGAGACGAGCTTGCGAAGCGTCTGGGTAGCAAGCTGCCAAACGCATCGCTGGCGTTCTTCTTCCGAGATCGCTTGATCGCGTCGCACGTGGGCGGAGCCGATGCGCCGAGCAGCGCGGAGCTCAAGAACGGCGTGACCGCGGCCCTTGCCGAAATGGCGAGCGGCGAAGGTTCGGTGGAGGTTGGCGAACGCACGCGCGTGATCGCATCAGCGATTCGCGGCGGGGCGGCGCATGCTCAGGTTGGATACGTCATCGGTCGAAAGGGAAGCACGGTCGGCCTGGGCGGGCTGTTCGCCAACACCTTCCAGGAGGACGTTGCATCACTCCCATGGCTGGTGGTGGTTGGAATTCCGCTGCTGCTCTTGCTGCTCGGCTTGTTCCTTCTGTACCTGGAACACGACAAGGCTGTGAAGATCCTGCAGAAGACGAGCGAGAGCCTCGCCAAGAGCCAGCTCGACAGCCTACCCGAGGGCACGCTTCGCCGGCACTATCGCAAGATCGCCGAGAACATCAACGTGGCCCTTCGTGCGGGAGTAGGATTCAAGGAAGATGCATCGAAGCGTGCATCGGTCGACCTCGACCATATCCTGAGCACGACCCGCGACAGCGCGAACACCGGCTATTTTGGTTTCGGTGCAGAAGCGCCTACGGCAAAGCAAGTATCGCTCGATTCGCAGCCCGAGCTCGCGCTCAAGCCAGCGCCAGCGTCACCACCTCAGGCGCCGAACAAGCCGAGCCTCCCGAACAAACCTGAAACGGTGCCGGCCAAGGACACGCTTCCAGCGGCACCGGCAAATGGCACACCCACTGCGCAACCCAAGGGCGCCTCGCCCGCGCGGCCTCAGCGCTCGCCCTCTTCTCGGCCCAAACGGGCCCCGTCGTCCTGGCCTGCGCGTGCGCCCTCGTCTCGCCACCAGGCGGTCGCGACGATTCGGCACGGTGAGGATCGTCTCACGCCGACACCCGACGATCCTCCCACTCGCCCCAATGCCATCCTGGACGACTATGCTGGCTTTGACGAGCCGGAAGAGAACACACAGGTCAAGCACGTGCCTCGGGAGCTCATCGAGGCATCCGCACCGGCCGTGCAGGGCGAGGAGGCTCATTTCCGCGAAGTGTTTGAGCAATTCGTTGCGATGCAGAAGGAATGCGGCGCCTCCGTGACCGGCCTCACGTTCGACAAGTTCGTACGCAAGCTTCATGCCGCGCGCGACCAGGTCATGAAGCGCCACAACGCTCCGGCCGTACACTTCACCGTCTACGTCAAAGAGGGGCGCGCCGCGCTGAAGGCGAGTCCGGTCAAGCAGTGAGTTGACCGCCGGCGATGGCGGCTCTACCTTGATCAACAGTCCCTCTGTCGTTGCAGGTGAGGAAGGAGTAAAGAATCCCTGACTAGGTCGAAAAGGGAGCTACAACGTACGTGGTGTGCGGACCCGGCTAGCGTCATCGGGGGGCCTGAAGCGTGCGACAACCGCTCCCACCTACTAGTAAATTGTAGGGGTTCGACTCAACATTAAATCCCACGGCAACGACGGTCAGGACTGTCTTATGAAGCCCCGCCAAGTCGACGTTTCGCGTCGACCGTGGGGCTTCGGGGCTTAATGGCCTTGCAGCCGCGGCGGCGCCCTCGGTACGTTCGACTCTTCTGGCTACTGGATGGGGGAAGTCAGTCGCGCGACTCGTACGCCCAGGCGGAAATACCAAGGCTTTCTGTCGTACTCACCCGGCTCCATCAGCCGGGCTCGTTCGAAGTCCTTCTCGAACATCTTTTCGACTTCAGCGACGAAAGCCGGGTCGGCGATGGCAGCCGTGATCTCGAAATTCAGGCGGAACGAGCGGTTGTCGAAATTGGCCGTTCCGATCGTCGCGACATCGTCGTCGATGAGCATCGCCTTCTCATGCAGAAAGCCGTCCCGGTATCGGTAGAATTTTGCGCCGGTTTGGCCGGCTTCGTCGAAGTACGAGTAGGCCGCGAGATAGACGAGCATGTGGTCGGGCTCGTCGGGTATGAGCACCCGCACGTCCACACCGCGCAGACCGGCCAATTGCAGCGCAACGATCACCGAGTGCTCGGGAACGAAGTATGGGCTCGCGATCCAGATACGCTTTTGGGCAGAGTTGATCGCTTGCACGAACATCAGATTCGCGGTCTCGAGCGGATCGGCCGGACCCGTCGGAATGATCAGAACGGGGACGTTGCTTCCGTCTGAAGCCGGATGCGCATTCCAGTCGAGCTTTGGAAGTGTGTCCGTGGCCCAGTTCCAATCTGCAGCAAATGAGATCTGAGCCTTCAAGACCGCAGGGCCCTCGATACGCACGTGCGTATCCCGCCAGTGGCCGAGCTTCGGATCTTTTCCGAGGTACTCATCACCGACGTTGTGCCCACCAATCCAAGCGACGCGACCATCGGTGACGACGATCTTGCGATGATTGCGAAAGTTGAGCTGAAAGCGATTGCGGCGCCCTTTTCGCGTGTTGAACTCGTAGATCTGGACGCCGGCATCTCGAAGCTCCTTCTTGTAGCTCTCCGGAAGATCGTGGCATCCGATCTCGTCGTAGAGGAAGTACACGCGCAGGCCTTCTCGAGCCTTGGCGATCAGATGCTCCTTGAGCGCTCGCCCGAGGCCGTCGTCGTGTACGATGAAGAATTGGACGAGGATGTATTCCTTCGCCTCGTCGATTCCCTTGAAGATGCTCTGGAACGTCGCGTTCCCATCGATCAAGAGATCCACACGGTTGCCAGCGAGTACCGGCATCCCTGCCAAGCCCTCGGCTGCGCGCACGGCTTCGAGCCCCTCGGCCGCGGCAACTCGGTACGGAGCCACTCGTCGAATCGCCTCCTGGACGACCTCGTCGCTGCGGTCGTCGGTGCTGCGCCGGGCAAGCACGTAGCCTTGAAATTTGCTCCGACCGAGGACCCAGTACGCCGGCACCGCCAGGTAGGGAAAGGTATTGAGGCTGACCGCCCAAGCGATCGCACCTTGCGACGTCCGCGTGCTCATCACCGCGTGGATGGACGAGACGAAGCCCAGAATGTGGAAAAGCACGACGAGCGCGGCGATCATTTGGACCCTCCTTGATTGCGGCCCTGCAAGCCGATACTTGGACGAAAGAACTGCCATGTCTCCGTCTAGCCGCCTAGATCCTCGAGCTCGGCCGTGTATCGCTGGGCGGCTTCCATGCGTCCCAGCTGCTGATTGTACCCGATGAGTAGGCGAAGAATGTCTCGGTTCGCCGGATAGCGTTTTCGCATCTGCTCGAGAGTACGGAGCGCTCCTTCCTTCTTTCCCGAATCGTACTGCGCGACCGCGTAAACATAGCCGAAGCGAATGGCCTCGGGGCGGAGCGCGTATGCGCGTGCGAGGTGCGTCATGGCTTCGGCGCGGCGTTCGAGTCGAACCAATGTGAGGCCCAGCGCGAATTCCACGGACGCGGTGTCCGCCGCCACCCGGAGCCCCTGCTGAAGAATCGCCTCGGCATCCTCGTCGCGCTCTCGACTTCGATAGAGATCGGCGAGATTGACGTAGGCCGCCGTAAACGTGGGATCGACATCGAGCGCCTCGCGAAGCGTGTCCTCCGCGCCTTCTAAATCACCCGCTAGCATCGCTGCCTGGGCCAGGTCGACCAGGCCCGCACCTCGGCCGCTGTTGAAGAGCTTGGACTCGAGGTATTCCTCGGTGGCGCTCTTGAGCGCGGCTCGATCCCCGCTCGTCCAGCTCCGGGCGTGAACGCCGAGAAACGCTGCGACGGCTTCGATCCGCACCGAGCGAATCGCGTCGCGGAGAAGCGGACGGACGATCTCGGCCCTTTGCTCAGGCGGAAGATCTCGCGCAGCGACGGCGACCGCTCGCCGCACGATCGGGCTCGCATCGTTCGCCGCGCGCATCAGTAGCGCGGGAAGCGATGGCGAGGTGAGGTTGCGGAGCTCGATCAACGCCGTAGCGCGCACGATCGCCGGACCGGTACCGGTGGCGACGAGCTCGATCAGCTCGGGCTCGCCCCGAGGTCGCTGGCCTCTGGCGGCGTCCAACGCCTCGGCGAAGACGTGATCGGAACGGATCTCGAAGTGTTGCGCGATTTGCCGATCCGCCCAAGCGGCGTCTTTGCGCCGATGGCATCCGGTACATGCGTCTGGTGCTCCTATCTTCGCGCTGAGCGCCGGGCGCGGGACGCCGAAACGGTGGTCCGCGCGTTCGTCATTCACCATGTAGGTGCGCTCGGGCATGTGGCAGTCCGTGCAAAGGCTCCCTTCCGTTCCCGTGGCGTGAAAATGGTGCTGCGGACCGTCGTAGGCATCGGCGCGGTGACAGCGGCCGCACAAGGCATTGCCCTCCGCGCGCAGCTTCGCGCTATGCGGGTCGTGGCAATCGCTGCAAACGACGCCGGCCGCGTACATCTTGCTCTGCAAGAATGAACCGTAGACGAAGACCTCATCTTTGATCTGACCGTCGGTGAAGTACAGGTCCTCGTCGAGCACGGCCAGTCGATAGCGATCGTGGTAGGTGGCGCCCTCACCGCCCAAGTCTGCGCGGCGCGAATGGCAGGGCGCACAGATTTCGTTTTCGTCGCTCACTTGGGGCGTGCTCAGCTCCGCGATGGGCTTCCGCGAATCGAACGACCAGGCTCGTTCAGCAGGCGACGGAAGGCGACGATTGAAGCCGGCATTCGCGGCAAGGCGCTGGTCGGCGGCTGCAGACGATTTGGCAAGCTCGACATGCTTCGAGCCCGGACCGTGGCAGGCCTCGCACCCCACGTCGATCTCGAAGAACTCCGTGGAGTAGCGTTTGGTGGAGCGGTCGTAGTTCTTCTTTACCGCAGTCGAGTGACAATCCGCGCAGCTCTCGTTCCAGTTGTAGCTCGGCCCCGTCCAATGCAAAGGGTCACCGGGCTCGATGTACTCGTCGGGTTGAAGGTGAAACCAGCGCTGACCGCCCTTCCCCTTGGGCCGCGTATCCCAGGCGACGAGAAACGACTGGAGGCGACCGGGCTCGACTTCGACCAGGTACTGCTGGAGCGGATCGACGCCAAAGGTGTAGATCACTGGGAAGCGGGCGCGCTTCCCGTCGGCGCCAAGCGCCTCCACGAGGAATGCGTCGCCGTCGCGAACGAACCGCATCGTCTCCTTGAAATACTTCACGGTCACGTCGTTGAAGTCGCCAAGCACGGTACTCGGCGTGGCCTTCTGCATGGACAAATCGTGGTGCGACCCACCCCATGCTTCGCGCTCAGCCTGATGGCAGGACGCGCATTCGCTGGTTCCCACGTACCTCGCGGGCGCTTCCACCAAGGCGGCGGACGAACCGGTCGAAAGCGGCTCCGAATCCGACTTTGCCGAGACCTCCTCGGTGCCTCTCCGGCACGCGCCGGACGAAAAGGCAATCGCGATCAGGACGCCGCAAGCCAAGCTGCTCCGCATGACCCGGCCGATCTAGCGCGTATTGAAAAAGGGGGACAGCAATCTTTTCAAAAGGATAGTATGTCGATGTGGAGCTCGATCGGGGAAGCGCGGTTCGCTTGGTGCGGTTTCTCGTGGGCTTGTTCTTCCGTCGGGTCGAGGTGAGTGGTCTCGAACACGTGCCGACGTCCGGCGGCGGCATTCTGATCGCCTGGCATCCGAATGGGCTAGTCGACCCCGCATTGATCATCAGCTGTTTCCCGAGACGGGTTGTCTTCGGGGCCAGGCACGGGCTCTTTCGCTGGCCGATCATCGGACGACTGATGAAGGCACTGGGCACGGTTCCCATCTTTCGCGCATCCGATTCGAAAGACGCGGACGACGAGACGCGGCGGAAAGCAAATCGAGAAAGCCTCGATGCGCTGGCTCGGGCGGTCTGTGCGGGCGGATTCGCGGCGCTCTTCCCCGAAGGCGTGAGTCACGATGATCCGTTTCTTCAAGAGCTGAAGACGGGCGCCGCGCGGCTCTTCTACCGCGCCAAGCAACTCGGCGAAGAGCGAGGAGCGCTTCCCGTGATCATTCCCGTGGGCCTACACTACAACGACAAGACCTCGTTCCGCTCGGATGTATTGGTCGAATTCCATGCACCTCTGGCGCTTTCATCGGAGCTTTTGGCACCGATCCCCGAAGACGACGACGAAGCGTTTCGCGCGCGAAGCAGCGAGCTCACCCACCTTCTCGAGCCGGTCCTGCAAGAAGTCACCCATGCAACGGAGAGCTGGGAGCTGAATCAGCTGATGAACCGCGTGCGCGCCTTGGTCAGGGCGGAAAGGGCGAAGCGAGTAGGCGCCAACCTCAAGGCTCCCGACATGCTCGAACGCGCCATGGGTATGGCTCGGGTTTGGAAAGCCTACTACGCGCGGCTCCAGACCGATCCCGACGGCGTTCAGGCACTGCTCGATCGCGTTTCTGCCTACGATCGGGCGCTCGTCGCCGTGAAGCTCGAAGACGACGATCTAGACAAACCGCGCCCCTTGGAATCCAAGTGGCTTCCGCTGCTCCTCGCGGTCCAGGCCGCGGTGGTCTTCCTGGTCTTTCCTCCGGTCCTGTTCCTAGGTTCGATAATCAACGCGGCGCCGTATTTCCTGGTGAACCTGATCTCGCGCATCGCTTCGAAGCAGTACAAGGACACGGCGACGATCAAGCTGCTCAGTGGCTTGGTTCTGTTCCCCCTGACCTGGCTCGTCGCTGCTCTGCTCGTCGGCCTCGGACAGATCGAGCTCCACAACTCGTTCGACGGAATTCCGCGCGCACCCTGGGCCGCAGGCATCACGACCTTCTTGATCGGCGCATTCGGTGGAGCGCTCGCTCTGGTTTATTTCGAGCTCTTTCGACGCACCTGGACGTCGATCAAGATTCGCGCAAAGCGCCTCTGGGGCTCGGCGATCATTCGTCAGCTCGCCTCGGAGCGGGCGGCACTCTACGAGGCGATCGAGGAAATGCGACGAGGCCTCGACTTACCGGGCGACGTGCTCGTCGACGGTCGAATCGGTACGCGTGACTTCACGCTGGACCCCGACGACATGCCCTAGCCGGCCTGACCCTTCCAAGGAATGTCTGCCACGCCGGCTGCGTGATTCGCGTAGCGAGCCAAGACGAACAGAAGATCACTCAGGCGATTGACGTACCGGAAGAGCTCGCCCCGCAGACTTTCTTGTGCGCCGAGCGTCACCAACGCGCGCTCCGCACGTCGGCAGACACATCGAGCGACGTGAAAACGCGCTGCGCTCTCGCTTCCTCCAGGCAAGACGAACGAGGTGAGCGCCGGCGGCCCCTGCTCGTACTTGTCGATCGCGCGCTCGAGGGCCACGACCTGAGGCTCGGTGATCAGCGGCATCGTGCTCTTCTGCTTGCGGTCCTCGGTCGAGCCAAGCTCGGCGCCGATTCCAAACAAGTCGTTTTGGATCTGGTTGAGGACCGCATCGAGGTCCGGGTCCTTAGTGATCACACGCGCCCAGCCCACCGTGCTGTTGAGCTCGTCTATCTCCCCGTACGCTGCGACCCGAAGCGACGCTTTCGAAACCCTCGCTCCACCGAACAGTCCGGTCTCGCCGGAGTCGCCTGTCTTCGTGTAGATCTTCATTCCTCGATCCCTTCGTTCGAAAACCGATCGCCCACCGAGACGCCGCGCCCGGTAGCAAAGGCGCGCGCATCGACACGCTTTCGCCCGCTCTCCTGAAGCTCTCGGATCGTCACGGTGCCTTGCCCGCATGCAACCAGAATTCCATCCTCATCGAGCGCGATGACTTGTCCCGGAGGCGCACCCTCCGGATCGAGGCTCGATGCAAGCGTGCGGTGCACTTTGATGCGCCGACCGTGGAGAGCCGTATGGGCGCCAGGCCAGGGATTCATGCCGCGGACCTGGTCGTGCACCGCCTCGGCTGGCCTGTTCCAGTCGATGCGGCCGTGAGCTTTGGTGAGCAGGGGTGCCATCGTGGCTGCGTTCTCGTCTTGCTCCTCGGCCGCTATCTCGCCGGCCACGTAGCGCGGCAACTGCGTTTGCAAGAGCTTCGCACCCATCTCCGAAAGCCGCTTGCCCAGCGATTCCGCGTCATCTGCACTCCGAATTGGGGGTCGACTCCATCGCCAGGATCGCTCCGGTATCCATTCCCTCGTCCATTTGCATCAGGGTGACACCGGTGACCCGATCGCCGTGCGCAATCGCCCATTGAATGGGCGCGGCTCCTCGCCAGCGCGGGAGCAAGGACGCGTGGACGTTGACGCAGCCCAGACGGGGCGCGTCGAGGACTGCACGTGGAAGAATCCTTCCGTAAGCCACCACGACCGCCACATCGGCCTCGAGGGCTCGCAGTCGACTCGCGAACTCGGCCGTGCGCACTTTCGTCGGTTGCCAAACCTCGAGCCCGAGCTCGAGCGCGCGTTTCTTCACGGCAGGCGGACGCATTGCGAGCCCGCGACCAGCGGGCCGGTCCGGCTGCGAAATCACCGCGGCGATCTCACTGATTTGGTGAAGGGCGTCGAGGCAGGGCACCGCGAATTCCGGGCTGCCGAAGAAGATGGTCCTCACAGGTCGTCACTGGGCGGCGTCGGCCGCAGCGCGCTTGCTCATCGCGCGGTGCAACACTCGGCGGCGCAAGACGCTCAGATGGTCGATCATGAGCTCACCGTTGAGATGATCGTTCTCGTGTTGAATCGCGATCGCCAGGAGCCCGTCCGCCTCGAGCTCGAACGGATTGCCGTCCTGGTCGAGCGCGCGAACTCTGACCCGTTCCGCCCGATCGATGTCTTCGCGCACACCCGGGAAAGAGAGGCACCCTTCGTTGAAGGTCGTTTCTCCCTCCGTGGCGAGGATCTCTGGATTGATGAAGACGCGAAGGTCGCTTGGTTCGTCGTCGTCCGTTGCGACATCGACGATGAACAGCCGCTTCGACACCCCGATCTGCGGAGCAGCCAGCCCGACGCCCGGCGCCGCGTACATGGTTTCCGCCATGTCGTCGATCAATCGGTGAAGCTCCGCGTCGAACACCTCGACAACCTTGCCGGGCTCGCGAAGACGTTTGTCGGGATACAAGAGAATGGGGCGAATCACGCTGAAACCTCCGAGCCGCGAGCGGCTCAGGACTGAGGAAACCTACGGTTTTTCTAGCGCCCGGCACCGCTTACCGCAAGATCAGGGGGCGTTTGACAGGTCCGCGTCGCTAGAACATGTTCTATTTTCCGAAGCGACCTGAAGCAAAGGAGCGCCGCAATGGCGGATTGGGACCGTACAGTCGATTTACTCGTGATGGGAAGTGGCGCTGCGGGCATGGGGGCGGCCGTTCGCGGGCGCGACCTCGGACTCGAGGTGCTTCTGGTCGAAAAGAGCGAGCTCTACGGAGGCAACTCGGCGATGTCCGGGGGTGTCTGCTGGGTGGCCAACAACCCGGGCATGGTCAAGGAGGGGATCGCAGATTCGGACGAAGACGGTTTTCGATACTTGAAACACATCACCAAGGGTGAGGTGCCCGATGAGCGGCTCTGGCTGTACATCCGCGAGAGCAAGCGAGTTCTCGCATACCTGCACGAGAAAACGCATGTGCGGTACGTCCCTCTCGCAAAGTACACCGACTACTACCCCGAAGCTCCCGGGGGCCGTCCCGGCGGGCGCTCGATGGACCCGGTGCCCTTCGATGGTGCGAAGCTCAGGGAAGACCTGATCCGGCTTCGCAGGCCTCACCCGCAATCGCAAATCCTCGGGAAGTTCGGCATCACCGCCAAGGAGGCACAGGCCGCAATCGGTGTCGGCTTCAAGACGATGGTGTTCATGGCCTGGCAAATGTTCCTGTACATGCTGCGCCACTTCAAACGGAAGCGTTGGGGACGCGACACCAAGCTCTGTGCTGGCAACTCCCTGATGGGACGGCTTCTCTACTCGTTGAAGGAGCGAAACGTCCCACTTTGGCTCAATACCAGCGTCACCGAGCTGCTGTTCGAAGACGGCAAGGTCGTCGGTGCCGTGCTCGACAAGGAAGGCCAGACACTGCGCGTCAGGGTGAATCGGGGCGTGGTGCTCGCAGCGGGCGGCTTTTCGAGGAATCTCGAAATGCGAAAGCAATATCAACGCCGTCCGATCACCACGGAATGGACTGCTGGCACCCCATCGAACACGGGCGACGCCATCGTGATGGGACGCAATGCTGGTGGCGCTCTCGGACTGATGGACGAAGCCTGGTGGACACCGGTTTCGCTCGTGCCCAAATCCCCATTCTCCTGGGTGCTGGTCGTTGAAAAGAGCCTCCCGCACGGATTGTTCGTCAATCAGGACGGAAAGAGATTCACCAACGAGGCTGCGCCCTACATCGATGTGGTCAACGGCATGTACGACGACGTCGCGAAAACCGGTGCCGCCGATCCGCGTTGGTTCCACATCTTCGACGCCACCTATCGCAAGTCGTCGATCGCGGGACCCATAGCTCCCGGCAAGGTCATGCCGGACAAGCAACTCCCTCGTCGGTACCGCGACGGTAACTTCCTCTACAAAGCGGAGACGCTCGAAGCGCTCTGCGAGCAATTGAAGATCCCATTTGCGACGGTGAACGCGACGATTGCGCGCTTCAACGAGTACGCGGTGAAGGGCGAAGACCCCGATTTCAATCGGGGCTGGAGCGCACAGGATCGCTACTACGGCGACCCACGCGTGAAGCCGAACTGCTCGCTCGGTCCGGTCGAAACCGGTCCATTTTACGCCGTGCAGATCTACCCGGGCGACCTCGGAACCAAAGGCGGCCTCATCACGGACGAGCACGGTCGCGTGCTCAAGGAAGACGGTCGGCCCATTCCGGGGCTCTATGCCGCCGGCAACTCCTCGGCATCGGTGATGGGTCGCACCTATCCTGGCGCCGGGGGCACGATCGGCCCCGCCCTGACCTTCGGTTTCCTCGCAGCCGAAGACGCCGCGCGCGAACCGACCACTCGGACCGAGCAGGAGGCCGCTGAATGAGCGGACGCGATTGGCGTCTCTTCGGGCGTATCCATACGGCCCTCTACAAGACTCTGGGCGGCCGCTTCGTCGGCAGCGTAGGGCTCGGAAGGAAGGTCTTGCTTCTCAGCACGACGGGTCGCCGGAGCGGTGCGGAACGAACCACGCCGCTCGTCTACATGCCCCACGGGGAGGACCTCATCGTCTACCCATCCAATGGCGGCAAGGAAGCACAACCTGCCTGGTGGCTGAATCTCCAGTCCAATCCTCTAGCGCGCGTTCAAGTCGGCGACGAAACGCGCCAAGTCCACGCGCGGCAAGCGACCGAGGCGGAGTACGAAGCCATCTGGCCAGCAGCGGAGCAGTACAATCCGCACTGGCGCGATTATGCCCGAACCGTGCGGCGTCCCATCCCGCTCGTCATTCTAGAGCGGGTCGATGTCGAGGGTCGCATGGCTGGGGAGTAGGCCCTGGTCGATTCGCGCAGCTAGCTGGGCGGTGACGTTGCGGAGGAGCTTTCGGTCGCTCGATTTGAGCAAGAGCCGGTAGTGGTAGCGCCCCCGAAGGCGCACGAGAGGGGCTGGCGCCGGGCCCAAGACCTGCACCGCACCTTCTCGAACCGCTGGGTGCTGCCGGGCGGCGTCCGCGAGAGCTTGGGTCGCAGCGCGCGCGTCGGCCTCGGCACCTGCATGGACTCTCACGGAAACCAGGCGGGCGAAGGGCGGATAGCCCACTTCGTCACGGGCTCGTATCTCCTCAGCATAGAAGCTTTCGTAGTCATGGCTAGCGGCCAAGCGAACGGCCGGGTGATCGGGCTGGTAGGTTTGCAAGACCACCTTTCCCGGCGCCTCGGCCCGGCCTGCGCGACCGGCGACCTGCGCTAGAAGCTGAAACGTTCGCTCCGATGCGCGAAAATCCGGAAACGCGAGGCTTTGGTCGGCGAGCGCGACGCCCACCAAGGTGACACCGGCGATGTCGTGGCCCTTCGTGACCATCTGCGTCCCCACCAGCACGTCGACCTCTCCGCTTCGCAGCCGATCGAGCACCGCTTCGACGCCCTCACCCGATGCCGTGTCCCGATCGAGTCGAGCCACGCGAGCCTTCGGGAAGCTCTCCTCAATCGACTTTTCGAGCTGCTCGGTGCCAACGCCGAGGCGCTGGTACTCCGGGCTGCCGCAGGCGATGCAGGGCTGTGCGACCGCTCGTTGGAAGTCGCAATAATGGCACCGCAGCGCGCCCTGCGCTCGATGCTCCGTGAGAGCGACGCTGCAGGCCGGGCACTCCGCCAGTGCGCCACACGCCGCGCAGCGAATACTCGGTGAAAAGCCCCGCCGGTTGAGAAAGATGATCGCCTGGTGCCCGGTCTCCAAGCAGTCGCCGATCGCCTGGTGCAAGGGCCCGGAAAGAAGCGGGTGGCCCGTGGGTCCGCTTCGGTGCCTTCGAAGGTCGACGATCTCGACTGCGGGCATCATCGCGCCGGTCGCGCGTGTCGGAAGGGAGAGCAATCGAATGCCTCCCTGGTTGGCTCGATAATAGGTCTCGATCGAAGGCGTGGCGCTTCCGAGCACGGAGACCGCCCCTGCATATTGCGCGCGGAGCAATGCCATGTCGCGCGCGTGGTAGCGAAAGCCCTCGTCTTGCTTGAATGAGGGATCGTGTTCCTCATCGACGACGATCAGACCGAGATCGGCGACCGGCGCAAACAAAGCAGAGCGCGCGCCGATCGCCACTCGCACCCTCCCCTGACGAAGCGACTGCCAGGCGTCGTCGCGTTGCCGCATCGTGAGACCGCTGTGCAGGACGGCGATATCGTCCCCGAACCTCGCGCGAAAGCGCCCAACGAGTTGGGGTGTGAGCGCAATCTCCGGCACCAGCAGAATCGCGCCTCGACCCGCTCGGCGCACCTCGTCGATCGCGCGCAGGTAGACCTCGGTCTTTCCGGACCCCGTCACCCCGTGCAAGAGAAACGAAGCGTCGCCGCGATTCACGATCGCCTGAGTGATCGCGTCGATCGCAACTTCCTGGGCCGCTGTTGGCGCAGGTGGCGCGTCGCGCTGCACGGGCGTGCGAAAGAACGGGTCGCTGATGGCGTCGACTTCCTCGAACGCGACGAGCCCCCTTTCGGAAAGGGAGCGAACCACGGCGCGAGGATCCTTGATCTCGCCGCGAAGCTCGTCGAGCAAGAGCGACTCACGAGCTCGGAGGCGCTCGAGTAGGCGCTGTTGCCGCGCGCCGAGGCGAATGCCTTCTCGATCGCGACCCGTGGCTGTGACTCTCCACGTCTTCGGCTGCGCCACGCGCTGGCCGGGCAGGTTTTCCGCAACTTCGAGAAAGCCGTCGGCCCGCAGTCTACGCATCGCCCCCGTCGGCAATGCAGGAGCCGCAGCGCGAAGGACCTCGCCAAGCGGATGCATGTAGTACTTCGCCGCTCGATCCAGGAACTTCAGAAGCTCGGCAGTGAACACGGGTTCCGATTCGAGAAGCCCTGCGACCGGCAATGCCCGGGAAACGCCCGTGGGCAGGTCTTCACGGCCGCTCACGACGAAGCCAGCGAGCTTGCGTCGGCTGAAGGCGACGGCAACTCGGCTTCCCGGACGGAGGGCACCCTGCAATCCGCTCGTCACTTCGTAGGTGAACACCTTCCTGAGTGGAACCGGAAGAGCCACTTCCACGTAGCGAGTGTCAATCGAATCGGACGCGCGTGCGTTCATGGCACGCCTATGTGTGCTCGACCAACGTTCCATCCCGCCGGAACTTGCCGCGGCGGCGGTCCGGGTCTCGAGAGTAGACGGCGAAGGAGAGATCATCGTGCTCGCCCGCGCGAAGACGGTGTACGGCGGCCATCGCGATCATCGCAGCGTTGTCCGTGCAAGAGATCGGCGGCGGCACGAATAGCCGAATGCCGTTGACCTCGCAGACTTCCTTGGCGCGAGCACGCAGACCACGATTGGCAGCGACGCCGCCAGTGATGACCAGCCGATCGAGCCCCTCTTGCTTGCATGCGAGGATCGATTTCCGCACCAGACTTTCGATGATGACCCCTTGAAACGAAGCGCAAAGGTCCGCGAGCTTCTGCTCGGTCTCGGGAGCTCCATGCTCTTGAACGTGGCGGGCTAGCGCCGTCTTGAGGCCCGAGAAGCTGAATTCGAGCGTCTTCCGAGAAGCCATGGGCGCAGGGAACCAGAACGCCTCGGCATCGCCTGCGGCGGCCAGTCGATCGATGACGGGCCCGCCGGGGTATCCGAGGCCGAGAAGCTTGGCTGCCTTGTCGAAGGCCTCGCCCGCCGCATCGTCACGCGTCTGCGCGAGCAGCGCGATCTCCGCAAAGCCGTCGACTCGGTAGAGGGCCGTATGCCCACCGCTCACCAGCAAACCGACGAACGGCAACTCGGGCACTTCGACCGGCTCGTCTCGTCCGGCTCGTCGGAGGTACACCGCCGCGAGATGGCCATCGAGGTGGTTCACCCCCAGCAGAGGCTTTCCGAGGCTCCAGGCCAGAGCCTTGGCGACCTGCACCCCGACGAGCAAGGATCCAACCAAGCCCGGCCCCTCGGTCACCGCAATTGCATCGATCGCGTCGAGCCCCCCTTCGACCCCGGCGACGGCCTCGCGAATCACCGGAATGATCGCCTGCATGTGTGCGCGTGAGGCCAGCTCCGGGACGATGCCGCCGTATGGACCATGCATCGCGATCTGACTCGCCACTACGTCCGTCAAGACCTCGCCGTCTTCGGTCACCACCGCCGCGGCCGTCTCGTCGCAAGAGCTCTCGATCCCGAGGACGCGCATCAAAGCGCCTCACGATCCAGACTGAATACTCCGAAGTAGTCGCACCCGCCCGAATTGATCTCATCGCAGTCCGTAGGGTCGCAAATGACCAGGCCCGGCCCGGCGACCACACGCACCTCGATGCTGCCGTTTCGCAGGAGCGACAAGAACACCATCCCATCTCTTCCGGCGAGCGGACCTGACTCGGGCCGAACGATGAACATGTAATTTCGGATCCTGCCACCGCCTGGAAACTCGTACTGCCCGAGCTGATCGTGTGCGAGAGGCGGAATCGCAAGCAAGGGGGTGTTCTCGAAAGTCGGCCCGCAGGGCTCTCCGCTGGTCGAGATGGTGCCGGGATCGACATACTGCTCGTCAGGCTCGAATGTGAGACCGAGCGTGACCCCGGATGGAAATCCGCGGCGAATGAAAGAGCAGTCGATCCCATCGGGGCAATTGAGGGGATCGTTCACCCCCAAGATGTCCCCTCGATAGACCGCGTCGTCCCCGGTGCTGAACTCACCGAGGGTATTGCAGCCAAGGACGGTAAGCAGAATGGATGTCCAGCACCAGCGCCGCATGCGGCGAAGCATAGCAGAGTGCTAGATGCTCGCTCGAAGCGTTTTGCTCGCCGAAAGCCAGCGGCGATAGCCCGGCGCATCTCCCGCCTTCGCGGCCAAAGAGGCGGCTTCCTCGTATCGAACCTGTGCATCCCGCGCCCTGCCTGCGAGCTCGTCGATCGAGCCCAGCATACCGACGGCTCTCGCAACCAGGCTCGTCCTTCCGTTCGCGCGGCTATCGCGCTCTACACGGGCGAGCTCATTCGCTGCGCCCTCGTGGTCGCCTGCTGCGGTCAAGGCATCGGCGAGCTCGAGACGGGTCCGTGCAATCGTATCCTCGGGCGCGTCGATCTCCGCGAATAGCTCGAGCGCGCGCCTATAGGCATTGGCAGCGTGATGCGGGTCTCCTTCGATGCGGCGAATCCGCCCAATGGCGACCTGCAGATGGGACTCGACTGAAGGCTCGACCCCGGCGACGAGCTCGAGCGCCTGTCCGTACTGGCGCATGGCGTCCCGAGGTCGATCTCTGCGCGACGCGATGCGTCCGAGTGCGAGCATCATCTTGGCGCGGTCGACGCTCCTCGGAGCGGTGAGATCGAGCGCTTCGCGAAGCACGCCGTCCGCGCCTGAGGCGTCGCCCGACCGTGCAAGCGCTTCGCCGAGCTTCCGGCTGAAGGTCGCAATCGCTCGATCGTAGACCGTGTCACCACTTTCCAAGGTCTGCCGCCGGGCGAGCTCCAAAGCGCGTCGATATTGAAGAACGGCTCCCAGATGATCGCCTCTCGCCATCGATGCATCGCCGGCCTTTTCGAGAACGACCAAGCTGCTCACCGGATCTACTCCGTGGAATGCGTGAAACGCACGAACTTCCTGAGGCGCTCTGGCTTTGCTCAATACTTCGTAGGCACGTCGATGAATCGCTCTGCGTGCTTCAGCCGGAATGGAAGCGGCTACCAGGTCGGCGATGAAAGGATGGACGATGCTTACCTTCGAGCCGTCGAGCTGCGTGAGCGAATTGCCGGCAAGCTCATCGAGGCCGTCGAGCTTGTCGTTCCCCGACACGGCCCGAAGCGCATCGAGCTCGCACGTTCGACCGAGGACGGCCGCGGCCTGAAGGAGACGCTGAGCCTCGACGTCGAGCCGCTCGATGCGTTGAAGAATCGCGTCAGCCAAACGCGGCGGCGGACCTTCGTCGGGAGAGACGCCGAGCGCTTCGAGCTGCTCGAGGTGTAAGGGAAGGACGTTGCCGCCGATGGATTCCGTCAGCTTGTTCAGCCCCGACATCAAGCGCAGGTGAAACGATCCGGCCAAGAAGCGCTCGGCTTCTTCCGCGTCGAATCCATGGAGTCCGATGACGTCGTCGGCGAGCACGCCTCGCTCATGGTCGCCTGCAGTCACCAGCAGAACCGGCTCGTTGCCAAGCGCCCTGGCCAACTCGACCACGGTGCGCTGCGTGAGTCCATCGCAATGGGAGAGGTCATCCACGATCAACATCACGCGACCACTCGATGCTCGACCCCGTGCTTGACGTACCGCGCATATGAGGGCTTCGGCGACGGCGCCCGTCCGCGATCTGCCGTCGCCTCCGAGCAGGCCCGCGGGATTCATCACCTCATCGACGCCCGCCCCTGCCAACGCTGATCCGAGCTCATCTCCGCGATTGGCCATCCGCGCAAGCTCCGAGTCATCTACCTCCAGAAGCTCGGCGAGGATCGTGCGAATCGCAGCGTAGGGAACCGGGGCCCCAGTCGAATGCGCGCCCGCTCCGATGACGAGGTCTCCTTCGGCCGCCGCAATCTCGGCGATTTCCGTGAGGAAGCGGGTCTTCCCGACGCCAGGCTCGCCTGTGAGGTGAACCCAATGCGCGCCCTGCGAGGCCGCAAGTCGGTGCTCGCGTACTCGACGGAGCTCTTCTTCGCGCCCTACGAAAGCCCGCTGCGAACCGAGCGCCGGATAGAAGGACGGCCGCAACGATCGGTTGCTGCCGAGAGCCGGCTCGACGCCGGCAAGCCGCCCACCGCACTCGCCACAGAAATTCTGCGAGAGTGTCGCAGGGGCACCGCACGTGGGGCAGGGCGTCACCGATGTGCGACGAACGCGCAAGTCGTCGACGGCCTCGCGCAACGCCTTCTGCATGTCGCGAGCGAGCTGGTAGCGGTCGCTTGCCTTCTTCGCGAGCGCCTTCATCGTCACTTCGGCGAGGCGGTCGGGAATGTTGCGGTTGGGGCTCGCTTCGCGGGGATCGGGGATCGGGTCGTTGAGGTGTCGCAGGACGACCCGCGTGGGCGTGTCGTCGATGAACGGCAGGTGACCGACCAAGAGCTCGAAAAGGACGACGCCGAGCGCATAGAGGTCGCCGCGGCCATCGACGCCGTCGCCCCGTCCCTGCTCGGGGGACATGTAATCCGGGGTCCCACAAACGAGGCCAGGCTTCGTGATCGAGCTCTCCTTGCCAACGATGGTGGCAAGCCCGAAGTCGACGACTTTGACCAGATCATCTCCCGATCGAAGGGGTCGCAGAATGATGTTCTCGGGCTTCAGATCGCGGTGAACGATGCCGAGCTCATGCGCCTCGCCGAGCGCGTCCAAGGTGTTGATCAAGATGTTGCAGATCCGCTCCACCGCGAGCGGGCCTTCCTCGTGCATGACCAGCGCCAAATCCTTGCCGCTCAGGAACTCCATGGCGAGGTAGAGGATTCCGTCGTCGGTGCGCCCGAAATCGATGATACTGACGCTATTCGGATGATTCAGTCGGCTCGAGGCGCGCGCCTCTTGATAGAACCGCGCCACGGTCTGTTCATCGCCTAGCAAATGCGGATGGATGACCTTGACCGCGACCGTTCGGCCGAGAGTCGATTGCTCAGCCTTGTACACGCGTCCCATTCCGCCGACGCCGACGACCTCTTGGAGCAGGTAGCTCCCGCCGACGATCCGACCCACCAAAGGATCGGCGGCGCCGCCCGATTCCTGCTCGTCAGACGGAGCCCCGCACGCGGAACAAAAGCGCGCGGCAGCCTCTACCGACGCGCCGCATTGGTGGCACAAGCGCACCTCTTCAGCATATCCTAGCCTGTGCCCGGCTCAAACTAGCCGCTGCTGAACGCCTGGGCGGTACTAGCGCTGCTCTTCGTCGAGCCGACGCATGGCTTCGAGCAGCAAGTGGTGTGTCGGAATCCCGATGACGTCCTCGATGGACCTGCTCTCGGGCTCGAGCTCGAAGTCTCCCTCCACCAGTCGGAGTATCCCGTACACGGCTTCGGCCCCTGCGAGGCCCCCAAACCGCGCATCGTGAATCGATCCATCCTGAAACATCATCTCGCCCCGCAGGGTCCCGCCCGTCACCTTGAGACGCCCGCTCTTGCGACCATTGGCCAGAATCTGAATCACGTCCGGGAGCGACATCTCCTGAAGCGAGCCGGACACACCGCGACCTCCCGGCTTCTTGGCGCGACTTTCCGAAATGATGCGGCTGGCCTTGGCAGCCACCACCGCGGCGGACGCCGGTTTCACGACGTAGTCCGCCGCCCCGAGCTCGAGCCCACGATTCACGGAGGACTGAGCCCTCTCCGCGGTCACGAACATCAGCGGAACCTCCGG
Organism: uncultured delta proteobacterium; assembly: GCA_963786865.1. Taxonomy (GTDB): domain Bacteria; phylum Myxococcota_A; class Polyangia; order Polyangiales; family Houyiibacteriaceae; genus SG8-38. Next base: position 163,596 of record CAWBAV010000018.1, read on the forward strand.
GTTCGAGCTTTGGCGCATGCGTCGTAGAAGGTCGAAGCCCTCTCCATCAGCCAGGCGCACCTCACTCACCACCACGTCGTACTTCTCGCTCTCGAGACACCGGAGCGCAGATTCGATGGAACGCTCGATGGTCACTTCGTAACCATGCGAAGCGAACTGCACTTCGAGCACCGCAGTCTCTTCGGGGTCGGGGTCGACGATCAACACGCGATGACGGTCGGACATGATTTGGCTCGTCATGCCGTCATCGAGAACGATGTGTCGCAACCAGTCGACCACAGCCGGATCGAAGCTCAATCCCCTCAGCGCATCCAAGGCGTCGCAGGCATCGTCCGCTGACAAGCGTCGCCCAAGCGCGTTGGCTGCACTCTGGGTGAGCTCGACGTAGCTCTCGGCGACGGCGAGAACACGGGCCCCCAAAGGGATGTTCTTTCCGCTCAGTCGTTCGGGAAAGCCTTGGCCATCGAAACGCTCGAAGCGGTGCCGAAGCGCATCGACCGCCGTCTTCGGGAGTGTCACCGACTCGAGAAGGCGCAGCGGTGCCGTATAGATTCGCCGCGCCGCCTCTCGGTTGGACTCCTCGTGCGCCGCATCGAAAGGGGTCAGGTGAGAATCCGCCGAAACGCCCAGATCGTGAAGGTACGCAGCGATCAAGATCCCTTGGACCTGGGGTTTGGTGAGTCGAATCCGCTCGCAAATTTGCTGACTGACACGCGCAACGCGCATCGAGTGTCCACCACGATCCTGGTTGAGCTGCTCGATCAGCGTCACGAGAACGCCGAGGGTTTCCAGATACACCTCCGGATCGACCGCGAGATCGCCGCCTTGCGAGGGAGCGGAAAGCTGCTCGATGAGAGTTTGACCTGCGGAGGCGCGGGTTTGCGTCCTAGGGGCCGCTCGTTCGACACCGGGCTCATCGAGCTGGTCGTTGGCCGCTTGCTCGATTTCAATCGATTGCGCACGGCGGCGGCGAACCAGGAGCCCGTCCTTGTCCTCGAAGACCTGTCCCCAGCCGGGAACGGGATCCGACTCGCGTGAAGAACGCACCTGTCGAGACGAAGCGCCGCTAAGCAGCATTTCGAAAGGAAGATTGTCCTGGTCGTAGTGCTTGGAGATCAAGGCTCGTATGGCGGCTTCTCGTGCCACATAGACCTTCACGTCACGCGCGCCGGTCGCGAACTGCATTTGCTGACGCACGTCGTCGTCGGTGACGTCCGCGGCGACGACTGACAGTGTGCGGCTCTTCAAATCGAACAAGATCGGAAAAGCGGTGAGCTTCTTGGCGATCTTTCGTGACACCTTGGTGAGTAGATCGGCCTCGACGCCGGCCTTCGCAAGCCGTTCGGAGCCGACGAAGCGGGTGCGGTATAGGCCCGCGATGTACTTGAGGAGCTCGGCTTCGCTCATCAGTCCGAGCTGAAGGATCGCCTCCTCGGCCGTGCACTCCGTCCTGTGAGCGTGAAGTACGACCTCATCGTAGCGACTTGGGGACACCCGTCCCTCCGCGACGAGGCGATCCAAAATCGCAACACCACGGATTCGTGCGACCTGTTCTTGCGAAGCCCCCCGACTCACGGTCTCTACAGTCTAGCGGACCAACTCATGGCCCGCCCACCCAGGTGAGCAAGAGTGGAAATCGACAAGAAAGCCCCGCCTGCTAGAGTCTGGCGCAGTGAAGCGGCGGCTGGGAACTTGGCTCTTCGTGGGGCTCACGACGATGGGTTGTGCCACCACCGGCACCATTCGAGACGGCGTCTACCGGGGTGCACAGACTTCCTACCGGATTGGACCGGTTGGCCCCGACTGGACACCTGTCACGGTGAACCAGCAAAACGACCTCGCCTGGCACAACGGGGCCAAGGGCGCCGTGATGCATGTGGACTCCGACTGCGACCCGGGCCTCGACATCCCGCTCACGGCTCTTCGCAGCCATCTGATGATCGGTTTCACGGAGCGCGAGGTGCTCGCAGAAGAGCTGGTGCCGATGGATGACCGGGAAGCGCTGCGCACGCACTTCCGTGCAAAGCTCGACGGGGTCCCGCGCGAGATTCTCCTGCAGATCCTGAAGAAGGACGGCTGCGTCTACGATTTCGCGCTCATCACACCTTCGGACGCGAGCTTCGATGAGGCCTTGCTGGACTTCGACCAGATGCTCGCAGGCTTCACGACGGCAGCGGGTCGGCCGTGACGTCCGCGTCGCCATCCACTCGACCGCGCAACTTCACCAGCTGGGCGGATCTGCAGATTCGGCGCCTTCGAACTTTCGTCGAAGAGGTCGGCGACTCGACGCTCCTCGCTGGTCGCACGATTCGCACGCTCTTCACCACTCGCTTCGACACCACGGAATTCATCTATCAGCTCGAGCAACTCGGCGTCCGGAGCTTGGCGATCGCCGCGGCAACCGCGATTTTCGTCGGCATCGTCATGACCATCCAATTTGCCGTGTCGATGGAAGCGTTTGGGGCCAAAGACACCCTGGGGCGGGTCATCGGAGTTTCCGAAGCGCGCGAGCTAGCACCCTCACTCACGGCGCTGGTCGTCGGGAGCCGCATTGCAGCGGGCATCGCCGCCGAGCTCGGATCGATGACGGTGACCGAGCAAGTCGATGCGATTCGAGCCCTGGGTGCGGACCCGATCCGAAAGCTCGTGGTGCCGCGTTTGGTCGCCTGCGTCGTGATCATGCCGCTCATCACGTTCATCGCGTTCATCCTGGGAATGATCAGCTCGATGCTCGTGGCCGCGCTGTCTTATGGGATCCCGATGGAGTTCTTCTCGTCGACGGCGCTCGATACCCTCCGAATCCAAGACTTCGTGAGCGGGGTTTCGAAGACGCCATTTTTCGGTTTCCTGATCGCCATTCTCGGCTGCTATTTCGGCTTGCAGACCCGGGGCGGCACCGAGGGTGTCGGCCGTTCGACGACCCGATCGGTCGTGGTCGTCTCGATCAGCATTTTGATGGCTGATGCTCTGCTCACTCAAATTTTCGTGAGCTTCGGCACGCTTTGAACGAAATCAGATCCAACCGAGGACGTCGGACGTCCAAGAGAACATGGCGCGCTGGCTCATCATCTGGTCGCTTGTCGGTGCCTCTGGGTGCTCGCTAGCCGGTCCCCGGCCCCTGCGCTCGTCGAAGCAAGACCTCCGCCCCTCGTTGATGAACGCCCCGGCCTTGGACCTCAGCCGATTCGCAACCACCGAGGACTGCGCGGACTGCCACAGTGATGTCGCGTCCCATTGGATGCACAGCGCGCATGCGTACGCATCGTTCGACAACCCCTGGTACCGCGCAAGCGTCGATCAGTTTCGTGCGCATCGAGGAACCGAGGAAAGTCGATTCTGCGCTGGATGCCACGACCCGCTTCTTCTGATGTCCGGCGACATCGATCGGGAGGTAACTCCCGACAATGCCCTCGCGTATGCCGGAATCACCTGCCTGATCTGTCACAGTGTCGAAGCGACCCGTCCGGACGGAAACGCGAGCTTCACCCTGAGCGACGCTCCGATCTTGCTGCCTGATCCCGCGAACCCCGCCGAGATCGAAGCGCACCGGGCCCGCTTGACCATGGAGCCCCTCCGAACCGCGGGGCTTTGCGGCTCGTGTCATCGCTCGTTTTCCGGACCCATGATCGGCAATGAGAACCACTTGCCCGGCATCGATGACCTCGGTGACTGGGCTTCCTCCGCCTATGCGGGAGCCACTCAAGACCAGCTCATCTTGGTAGAAGAAGAGAGCTGTCAAGGCTGTCACATGCGCCCGGAAGTCGCATCCGGTGCCGAGATGGCCGGAGCAGTCGATGGTCGAGTGAGCAGCCACCGCTGGAGTGCGTCGCACACGGCTATGGCGGCGCAGCTACCAGACACACGACACGCGGAGCAGGCAGTCGATGCGCTCGAAGGGGCGGTCCTCATCGACATCGGTCCGGTGAGGGCGGGCAATCGGCGCTACTTGTTGCCGGAGCAGTCACGCCTTCGCGCAGGGGAGCGCCTGCTCTTCGACGTTCTGCTCGAGAACGACACGACCGGACACCGATTCCCAGGTGGCGTGCGGGACATGCACGACGTCTGGCTCGAGGTCGAAATCTCGGACGGGTCGGGCGGCCTACTCGGGGTATCGCGGCCGACGGAGCACGGAAACGACGACGTGTTCATCCTGCGCGCTACCGTTCTCGACGCCGAATCTAGCCCGGAAATCTTGCATCAGGTGCACCGATTCTCCGCGCCCGCATTCGACCAGACTTTGCCAGCGCACGACGCTCGCGCGGTGCGCTACTCGATGAGGCTCCCGCCGGATCTGAACGGTCCGATCCGGGTCGAGGCGCGCTTGTTGCACCGCAAACACAGCCTCGAGTTTCAAGCGCTGGCTTGCGAAGCGAGCCGCACCGAACGCGGCATGGAGTTCGCCCTCGGCGCTGAGGCCCACGGAAAGACGGCGCTCGATCCCTGTCTGGAGCAACCGGTGACGGAGATCGGGGCCGCTTCGGTCTGGATGGGTCGGGGCGCCGCGGCGCGCGAAGTCTTCGGCGGTGCCGCACGCCCGGAGATCGAACGGGTTTTCACTCAAGCGCTCGCACTTCTTCACGACAAGCAGGAACAGGTGCACATGGCCAAACCGAGCATCGAACGCGCGCTCCGTTTGGCCCGTGAAGCGCATTCCTCGGAGCTCGAGGCGCGTGCCCTTGTCCTGCGTGCCCGGCTCTCATCGATGCAAGCGCGCCCCGATGAGGCGGAGGCGTTCGTGTCGCGTGCGCAGGCGCTGATCGGCCCGAGCCCGGTTCTGGACCGTGTGCTGGGCGACGCCTACGCGCGCGTCTGGCGCTGGCGGGATGCGGCGGAGGCCTACCGGCGCGTCACCGAATCCTCTCCGCTCGATTCCGGCGCCTGGCGAAACCTCGCACGCGCCTATGGGAGCCTATCGAACGACCTCAACGCACTTGCCGCTGCCGAGGCGGGACTTCGACTTGCGCCGCGAGACGAGAGCTTGCTCAGGAGTCGGGCGCTGGCCCTCGAGAGTCTCGGTCGACCGGACGCCGAGCAGGCGAGACATCGCTGGCTCGCGCACCGCACCCCCGACGCGCAGCCCCAGCTCCTCGCGTCCTGTGAGCAAGAACACCAGCGCTGCCGCCGCGATCGGCAGCCGATACCGCACTACACTCTCTTACCCCCGCGAAAAGCGATTCACGCGAGCGCCGATCCCGGATAAGCTATGGAGAATGGCGAAGCGATATCAGAAGAAGAGCTCCACCAACAAGAAGCGCGAAAAGAAGGGGCACGGCCCATCTCGCAACACCGTGGGTGGCGGACAAACCACCGGCGTCATGGGCACCATGGTGGGTGGTTTTCGGCGAGCCGTGGGCTCGGAGAGCTCGAAGGACAGCAAGGGCGGCAGCCTGCTCTGGACGGCAGTGCTCGTCACGGCCGCCATCGCCATCATCGCTTGGAACTTCGCGCGCTAGTCGCGGATGGCTCGCCAGCGTAGCCAATGGTCCGCTAGTACGAGCGCGACCATCGCTTCGGCCATGGGAACGAAGCGAGGCAAGAGGCACGGGTCGTGACGTCCCGTCGTACGAATCGTCGTTGCGTCGCCGCTGGCGGTCACCGTGTCTTGGCTTCGCGGAAGGCTGCTGGTCGGCTTGACGGCGGCGCGCAGGACGATCGGCATCCCACTCGAAATCCCGCCTAGCATGCCGCCATGCCGATTCGAACGTGTGCGGATGCTTCCCTCGGCGTTGGTTTCGAACGCGTCGTTGTTTTCGCTGCCGCGAGCGGTCGCAACCGCGAAGCCGGCACCGTACTCGACGCCGAGGACCGCCGGCAGACTGAACAAGGCCTTTCCGAGATCCGCTTTGAGCTTGTCGAACACCGGCTCGCCCAGCCCGGCCGGCACATTTCGCGCTACGATTTCGGCGACCCCGCCTATCGAGTCCTGATCTTTTCGCACGCTTTCGATGAGCTTGACCATCTGCGCCGCTGCAGCTGGGTCGGGGCAACGAACGATGTTGGGCTCGCCGTCCGGGAGCCACTCGATCTGCTGGAGCGACACCGTCGCGGGGATCGTCGCTCGGATGTCTCCTACCTGGGTTACGTAGCCGAGCACCTCGCCCCCGAATGCCTGGAAGATCAGTTTCTTTGCGACCGCTCCGGCGGCCACGCGTGCAACGGTTTCTCTGGCGCTGCTCCGCCCTCCGCCGCGGTAATCACGGCGCCCGAACTTCGCATCGAACGTGTAATCAGCGTGACCGGGCCGGTACACGTTCTTTATGTTGCCGTAGTCCCGCGAGCGCTGGTCCTTGTTGCGAACGATGATCGCGATCGGTGTTCCAGTGGTCTGCCCCTCGAAGACGCCGGAGAGAATCTCGGGTGCATCGGGCTCTTTTCGCTGCGTGACGATCTTACTCTGACCCGGCCTGCGTCGCTCGAGGTCGGGAATGATGTCTTCTTCGGACAAAGCAAGACCCGGCGGACAACCGTCGATTATCACGAGATTGGCCGGGCCGTGGCTCTCACCCGCGGTGGTCACGCGGAATACTTGGCCGAACGTACTACCTGACATGGCGGGTCACTTCTGAGGGCCTGCGTTGCGACCGATCGCTCGCCCGACGAAGAACGGCCCCATCTGTTGGATGTATTTTGAGGTCTGCACGGTACCCCGCATCGACTGCACCACATGAGAGAGCGGATGCAGCTCCGAGCCGATGAGCCCGATCAGAAACTCGTTGTCGTTTGCGTCGAGGCCGTGGCAGGCGAGGCGGACGTCGTGGGCCAGGTCTTGATCGCCGTATGCGCGGCCGATCGTGGCGTGCTCCCTAAGAATGCCGCCCTTCTCTCTTCCTTCGAGTTGCTCGAATGCTCCGGTCCGACGAAGTGGATACCAGACGGCCCAGTTCCACTCGGGGTTGAGCACGGTCTGCCGTGGCCGATCGAGGAGCCAGAACTCGAGGTCCTGCTCGTACCCACTGCTGTACGTGCGACCGATCATCGTGAGCTCCGGGCGCAGGGTCCAGTGGCGAAGAGGCTCCGCCTCGAAGAGCGGACGAACCGCGTCCACGAAGAGCGCGGGGTCTTCGGCGAACGTCAAAAGCGCGACACCGCGAGGGTCGTTGGCGTCGGCGTACACGACGGCCGGGATGTTCGCGTCTTTTAGCGCCGACATCAGAGCCTCCTGATTGGCGGCAATCGACGCACCCGTGGGCACCTGGAAGACCAGCAGCTGCATGAACAAGCGGCGATCCATGAACTGGGGCTCTCCGTCCTTCGGAGCCCCGCGCTCGCGTGTGTCGATCGTGGGCGATCCGGCGTGCGCGCCGCCGTGTTGTCCGTGCGATTGAGCCATGACCCGACTCATAGCGCTTTTGTCGGCCTTCTGCACAGTGTAGGCTCACCCGAGTCCAATGATGCGAGCGTTCAAGATCTTGGCGGCCTTCCTGATCCTGGGCCTTCTCGGCCTGCTCGTCGTAGGCTACTCGCTCAACGAGCCCAGGCCTGAGGGGCAACCCGGGCCTGAAGCCGACGCCCTCGCTCGATCGATGGAAGCCGCTGTCGACAAGGAGGCCTGGGACCGAACCGGCGCCGTTCGCTGGTCCTTCTTCGAGCGGCATCACTACGTCTGGGATAGAGAGCGCGGTCTGGTCGAGCTTCGCTGGGGCGACTCACGGGCGCTCGTCCGCACTGCCGATGGGACGGGGCGCGTCTGGAGCGGAGGCGAGGAGCAGGCGGGCGAAGACGCGAAGGAAGGGCTGAGTGCGGCGTACGCCTACTGGATCAACGACTCCTTTTGGCTCAACCCCGTCGTCAAGCTCTTCGACCCCGGCGTCGAACGCTCGCTGGTGACGCTCGACGATGGCCGCGACGCTCTCTTGGTCAGTTACAGCTCGGGGGGCGTGACGCCGGGTGACGCGTACTTGTGGATTCAAGGTCCCGACGGTCTTCCCGCGGCCTGGCGAATGTGGGTCCAGATCATCCCCATCGGCGGCATCGAAACCAGTTGGGAGGGTTGGACCGAGCTCAGCACGGGCGCAAAGATCGCCACGCAGCACGAGGGATGGGGACGCACGATGACCTTCATCAGCGACGTCGAAGGCGCCGAAGATCTCGAAGCTCTCGGTGTGGACCCGGGATTGTTCGATCCGTTGCTCTAAGAGGTTCCACGGCGTGTGACGCTAAACACTCCGAGTACGACCAAGAACGCACCGAGGATGCTGATCGCGTTGGGATACTCGCCGAAGAGCAGGATGCCCCAGGTGTACGCCAGCACGATCTGGACGTAGGTCACCGATGACGCGCGGCCCGCAGTTTCGAGCTTGAACCCCTTGGTGATTTCGATCTGACCGAGCTGGGCCGCCACGCCGATGCCGAGCAAGAGAAGCCACTCGATTCCCTCTGGGAGGACTACGCCCTCGTAGGCCAGGAGCGGTATGGATGCCGGACCGGTGACTAGGGGAAAGTAGAAGACGACGACCATGTGATGCTCGGTCGAGCCCAGGCGGCGAATCACGACGTACGCAATGGCGGAAAAGATCGCGCCAACCACTCCGATCGCCACGGCCACCGGATCCAAGGGCGTACCTCGTGCAAACAAGAACGTGGGCTGTGCGACCAAGACGACCCCCGTCATGCTGAACAGCGTCGCGAGCAAGTCCAGGCCACGGAGCCGCTCCTCGAGCGCGAAGACCGCGATCAGCGCGGCGAGCATCGGGTTGCAGAACTGAATCACCGTGGCGTCTGCGAGTGGCAGGTGGTTGATCGCGTAGAAGTAACAGCTGAGGCCCATGAAACCGGCAAAGCCGCGCAACAGAAGCAGCTTCTTGTTCTGACCCCAGGGATTGATGCCGAGGCTCTTGATCGCCCAGCAACTCATGACGAGGGTCACGACGACGCGCGCGAGCACGAGCTCCATCGTCGGCAGCCGTTCGCCGGCGAGCTTCGCCAAGACGCTCATCACGCTGAAGAACAGAGTGCCCACCAACATGTGGCGAATCCCTGGGGAAAGGCCTTGCCAACGTGGAAAGAGGAGCGGCACTCCGGGCGTTCTGTCTGGTAATGCGCTGGACGCAAGCTGGTGTTAATAGATACGCATGAGAACGCTCACGAGAAGCTTCGCGCAGGGGCTCTTGGTCCTTGCACCGGTCGGCATCACGATCTGGGTGGTCTACTTCACGGTCACCGCGCTCGATGACTGGCTCGGCACGTCCGTTCCAGGGCTCGGCATCGTCGTCGCCGCAGCCGGAATCACCCTGATCGGCTACCTAGCTGGCAACGTAGTCGGAACTAAGCTCATTTCCTGGCTCGAGCTAGGCTTGCAGCGCGTTCCTCTCATTCGAATTCTCTACAACTCGCTGCGGGACCTCTTCGGCGCCTTCGTCGGGAGCAAGCGCAAGTTCGACAAACCGGTCGCGGTCGCGCTGAACGAAAGCGGCCTGAAAGTGCTCGGATTCCTCACGAACGAACGCTTCGACGACCCGCACCTCGCCGGTCACGTCTCAGTGTACTTGCCCGAGTCGTACAACTTTGCGGGCAATCTGGTCGTCGTGCCCAAAGAGCGCGTGCACGTCCTAGACGCAGACGGGGCGGAGTTCATGGCCTTCATCATGTCGGGCGGAGTCACCGATATGAGAGGCGCAAGGACCGTCGTCGATGGCCAGCGTCCTTAGAGATGCGACAACTGGCGCCGCGGCGAAGAGAGACTAGGATCACCGCTCGGAGCACGTGATGGCAGCAGTAGTTTTTGAATCCCCGCACGACCTCAAAGACGCCGTAGGCAAGCATCTCGGGTACAGCGATTGGCTGACGATGGAGCAGGACCGGATCGATAAGTTCGCGGATGCTACGGACGACCATCAGTGGATTCACGTCGACGTGGAGCGGGCGAAGGCCGGACCGTTTGGTGCGACCATCGCGCACGGCTACTTGACGCTCTCACTCGTGAGCGCCTTCATGACCCAAGTCTTCGAAGTGCGCGGCTTCGAGTTCGCCGTGAACTACGGCACCAACAAGGTCAGGTTCCCCACGCCCGTCAAGGTCGGCTCGCGGATTCGCGGTGGGGCCGAGGTCATTTCGGTCGAGGAGTCGAAGGGGGGCATCCTCTCGGTGGTTCGCGTCACGGTGGAAATCGAAGGCGAAGACCGACCCGCCTGCATCGCGGAGCCGGTGAGTCTCTACTTTCCGAAGAAGTGAACGGGGGGTCTGACGCTGACCCTGGCGCTGACGCTGACGCTGGCGCTGACACTGGCACTGGCACTGGCACTGGCACTGGATCGGGAGCTGTCACGCCTTCCGTCGATCGGCTAGGATGAAACATCATGACGCTCCGGGTTCTCAGTGCGTTGCTATGTACCGTCCTCGTTGCGTGCGGCGGAACCGATGCCAGCACGAGCGCTGGGACTGGCGGCGATGGCGGTTCCGGAGGCATGGCGGGCACCGGGGGAGCGGCAGGATCTGGAGGCAGCGGGGGTGGCTTCGTGCCGCCAGCCGACTCCTACTCCGTGAAGTGGGGACCGACGACGGTGCCTGCAGGGACCGAATCCACTCAGTGCGTCGTCAAACGACTCGGGAACAGCGGCTCGATCTCGGTACACGAAATTCACAATTCGCTTGGCGCGACATCCCACCATTTCATCGTCTATCGCGTGAACGACACGGTCGAGCGGCCGGACCCCTACCCCTGCCAGCCCTTCAGCGACACGTTCAACGATCCTCCGCTTAATCATCACACAGCGCGCCGACGATCGACTCATCCTGCCACAAGGCGTTGCGTACACGCTGGAGCCCAATCAGATGGTGCGCTTAGAGCTTCACTACATCAACGTGAGCGCCGCTCCCCAGGCGCGCGGAAGCCACTTCGACCTTCATTCCCATTCCTGAAGAAGACGTCGAGCACGAGGCCAACGTCATGTTCATGGGCGACACGAACATCAACATCCCGGCGATGAGCGAGCAGAGGCTCGGGCCGAGCTTCATTCAAGTCCCGTCGCGTTTCGACGGCGTGAGCTATTTCGCGATCACGGGCCACGAGCACCAATGGGGCACGGACGTCTACGTCGAGGTCGCGCCGAGCGAGGGCGCGCCCGGGACGCCCGTCTACGACGTCCCCGTCTTCCTCTGGGACGAGCCGGAAACCGTCTCCTACAACGACGAGCCGTTCACCGTCCCCGACGGCGGTGGCTTTAGAATCACCTGCGACTGGAACAACCGGAGCGACACTCCCGTGTATTTCGGCACAGGGGTCGATGACGAGATGTGCTTCTTCTGGGCCTACTACTTCCCGAGCCGCGGGGCTCTGGTCTGTGCCAACGGGCTCTTCGCCTGCAACTAGGTTTGCACCAAAACCGCGTCCGACGGCTTTCGTCCCCGCAAGCGCTCAAGCCAGTCCACTTTCCGGCCAAGAAGTGTTAGACACGTAAGCGCTCGCGGGGCCCGAGGATGCCCCGGACACGAAAATCGGAGGGAGAGCGTGATGAACGGCAAGAGCCGAAGGGCATTCAATCGGGGCTGGGTTGCGATCCTGCTGCTGGCGACGGGGGTTTCCTCCAGCGCGGCCGCGCAGAGCGCCCAAATCGACCTCAACCAGTTTCGACCTGCGGAGCTCTCGACGGACGGCTTCGCAGCCAGCACGCCGGACGGCCAAGGACACCTGAAGTTCGGCTTCATGGTCTGGCTGGACTATTCGGATGACCCACTCAGGATCGAGAATCGCCGTGACCGGGAACAGAACGGAAATCGTCGAGCAGCAGCTCACGGGCCATCTCATGTTGAACCTCGGCCTCTGGGATCACTTGGTCCTGTTCGTCGACCTGCCGTACCACTTCATGATCAAGGACTCGGGTGCTGGAAGCACGCTTCCTCAAGAAGCAGAACCTCGGTGACCTCTACTTCGGCGCCAGGGGCAACCTCTACGGAACGCGCGACGACGTCTTCCAGATCGGTCTCCAAGCCACGATGACGATCAACACGGCTTCGTTGGCCAGCAGCGATCAAACCTTCGCAGGGCAGGCGGACACGAAGCCGTACCTCGGTGGCTGGTTCGAGCTCCTGCTCAACTTCAACGCCGGCGACGTCCTCCGTATCCCCATTCAGGTCGGCTACAAGCTCAGCACGCAGGGGCAGACCGTCGTCCCTGGAGAGCTCTTCGTCGGAAACGAGCTCACCTACGGCGGCGGCCTGCTCTTCATGATGGGACAGGACCATTTCATGATCTCGGCAGAGGCCTTCGGCCGAACCGCAGCAAACAGCACCGTCGATTTTTGGACGAAAAACGGGACTCCGGTCGAGGTCCTCGGCGGCTTCAAGTGGCTGCCGGAGTTCGGATTCACGCTCGGTGTGGGCGGCAGCGCGGGGGTCACGGATGGCTACGGAGCGCCTGATTGGCGCGTATTCGGGATGCTCGGATACACCATGCCCGCCGATGAGAAGGCGCCGGATGCCGATGGAGACAAGATCCCCGACGAGGTCGACAACTGCCCGAACGAGGCGGAAGACTTCGACGGCTTCCAGGACGATGACGGTTGCCCGGACCTCGACAACGACGGGGATGGCATCGCCGACGCAGACGACAAGTGCCCGAACGAGCCTGAGGACATGGATGGCTTCGAGGACGAGGATGGCTGTCCCGACGCGGACAACGACAACGATGGAATTCTCGATGCCGACGATCAGTGCCCGAACGACGCCGGCACCGCGGCGAACAACGGCTGTCCGGACCCGGATCGCGACGGCGATGGTGTTCCGGATCGCATCGACAACTGTCCGGACGAGCCTGGCACGATCGAGAATCAGGGATGTCAGGCGAAGCAGCTCGTCGTGATCGGCGATGACCAGCTCGAGATCCTCGAGAAAGTGTACTTCCAGACGGGTAGCGCCAAGCTGCAAAAACGTTCCTGGGCACTGCTCGATCAGGTTGCGGCTGTGCTGATCGCCCACCCGGAGATTCAGAAGATTCGGGTCGAGGGACACAGCGATAAGACGGGAAGTCTCAAGTACAACATGATCCTGTCGAAGAAGCGCGCCGACACGGTCGTCCGCTACCTGGTCGGCAAAGGTCACGTAAACAGGTCGCGTCTGGAAGCGAGGGGCTACGGTCCAAAGAGGCCGCTCGTACCCAACGCCGCGACGAAAGAAGAAGAGGCGATGAACCGACGGGTCGAGTTCCACATCGTCACGAAGGAATAGACCCGGGGAGCAATCCTCAATCGCCACGGCTGACGGGCTCCGAGCTACAGTTCGGGGCCCGTCGCGAGCCGTCCTCCGGTGACGCAGTCGTGCCCCAGCACTGGCGCTGTCAGAGGCCGGCAGCTTTTGACGAGTCGTCGACGAGCGAAAACGAGCTCGCGTACGTTCGCAAGAGAGCCAACGCCCGATCCATGTCCTCGTACGTATGGCCACGGGTGACATTGAGCCGGAGGCGTTCCTGACCTTCCTTCACCGCGGGATACATGATCGGAACCATGAGGACGCCGCTCTCCAAGAGCGCGACGTGGGTAAACATTGCCTTGGTCTCATCACGAATCATGATGGGCATGATGTGCGAGTTGCTCTCGCCGAGGTCAAAGCCGATGTCGGTGAGCCCCTTGCGCATGTAGGCTGCTTTTTCGTGGAGCTCGCTGACCAGCGCCTCTCCGTCGGATTCGAGCATGTCGAGGATGGTACTGGCCGCCGCCACGATCGGGACCGGCAGGGACGCGCTAAACAAGAATGAGCGCGCGTTGTGCTTGACGAAGTCGACGACATCGGCGTCACCGAGCAAGATCCCACCGATGCCACCAAAAGTCTTGGAGAAGGTGCTGATGACCACCGGGATCTGACCTTGAAGACCATACTTCTCGATGATTCCTCGCCCACCCGCGCCCAAGGTGCCCGTGCCGTGCGCATCGTCGCAGACGATCGCGACGTTCTCGTGCTGCGCGCAGACTTCGATGAACTCCTCTATTTTCGCCTCGTCGCCATCGAGCGAATAGATGCCCTCGATCATCACGAGGGCGTTTTTTCGATCGCGCTTTCTCAGGACTCGGTCGAGTGCCTTGGCGCTGTTGTGATTGAAGAAGCGGACTTCCGGCGCCCGCATCGGCGTTCCCGCGGCCAAGAAAGTACCATCGAGAATGCAAGCGTGACTCAGGTTGTCGAGAACGATCGTGGTGTCCTTGTCGGCCAGCGACATGATCGTCCCCACCATGGCTTGGTATCCGGTCGTGAAGATCAGGGACTTCTCGAATCCGAACCATGCAGCCAAGCGCTCCTCGAGCTCGACGTGAAGCGTAGCGGTAGCCTGGACCCGCGACGAGCTCAGTCCGCAAGCGAACTGATCCACGGCAGCCTTGGCTGCCTCTTTGACCTTCGGATGATTGGTGAGCCCGAGGTAGTCGTTCGAGCTGAAGTTGACGATCGGCTTTCCATTGATCGTCGTGTGCAGGCCGCCGGACTCGAAGGGGCGGAAGTAAGGATAGATCTGCTTCGCCTGCGCATCGCGGACCCGTTGCAGCTCTGCGTGCGCCTTTTCGTTGATCCAGCTCATATGCTTCGCGGCCGCAAGATACCGTAATTTCCAGTGGATACCACATTCGAAACAGGCCGGTCGGCCAGTTTTCAAACGCTTGACGCACATGGTGAACCCACGCATATACGGGCGGCATGTCCGACGAGCTGAGAGATGAATTGCGGCGGATCATCACCGAGGTGACGGAAGTCGAGGATATCCCCGAGGATACCCCATTCGCAGACCTGGGGATCGACAGCATGATGGCGATCGAAATCGTGGCCGACGTAGAGAAGGAATACGAGATTACGATCGCCGAAGATGAGCTCAACGAGCTAGTCAACCTCAAGGCCGTCTACGACAAAGTCAGAGAGAAGCTCGGGCAAGCGGCCTGATCGGTCGGAAGCGCTACTTCGCGCGCCCGAAGATCTTCGACCCGGGCGGCACCGACTTGGTGAGCCAGACGTTGCCCCCGATGACCGAGCCCTTGCCGATCACGGTGTCTCCTCCGTGAATCGATGCGCCAGCGTAGATCGTCACGTCGTCCTCGATCGTAGGGTGCCGTTTGCTGCCGCGGTTCCCGTCGATATCGACGCGGCTGACGCTGAGCGCGCCTAGGGTGACGCCCTGGTAGAGCTTCACGTTGCGGCCTATCACCGCCGTGGCGCCGATGACGACACCGGTTCCGTGGTCGATGAAGAAGCTCTCGCCGATTTGCGCGCCGGGGTTGATGTCGATCCCCGACGTGCTGTGCGCGTGCTCCGTGATGATTCGCGGAATCATCGGAACGTCCGCGATCTGCAACTCGTGCGCGACCCGGTACGCGGTGATCGCCTGCACGCTCGGATAGCTGAAGACGACTTCTTCGATGCTCGAAGCGGCGGGGTCGCCTTCGTAGGCGGCGCGCACGTCGGTGTTGAGCACGCGTCGAAGCGCGGGGAGCTTTTCCAAGAAGCGGAGCACCACGTCCTCGCTCCAGCCTTCGGGCTTCTGCTCGGAGAGTTGGCCCATTCGCTCTTGATACCGGACGGCCCGGTCGATCTGCTCGACCAGGATGTCTTGCGCGGGATACAGGTGCTCGCTGATCGCGTAGCGGAGGTTGGTCCGGTTGAGGGAGCGAGTGCTGTAGAAACCCATGTAGAGCACGGGCATGATGTGGTTGAACGCCGTGATCACGGCGCGCTTGTTCGGGAGCGCCGCGCTGTCGAGATTGTTGATCTCTTCTTGGCTGTCATAGGACGAGGCGATGATGTCGATGACATCCTCGAGGTCCTGATGACGCTTGGGCTCTCTACTGCTCATGACTGCTCTATGTGTAGCACGCCGGGTGCGTCAATCGCGAAAACCGGAGTCATGCGCCGAGCCAGCCGCGCTCTCGATACCAATCCACCGCGTCGCCGAGCGACTCGCGGAGGGTACGGATCGTGTATCCCAGCTCGCGCTGCGCCTTTTCGTGCGAAACCACGTCGTTGGAGACGCTGGCCCGGAGCATGTCGGCGGTGATGAACGGGGCCTTCTTCGTGACGGCGCTACCCAACAAGGAAAATGGAAGCAGGGCCCAGCCGACCCAGAGCGGAAGTGCGCGTGTGGGCACCTTGGCACCAGTCAGCTCTCCGTAGAGAGACACCATTTCCATGATGGGAATGACATCACCCGTGAGGAAATAACGCTCGCCGCGGCGTCCTTTCTCTGCGGCCGCAATCATGCCATTGGCGACGTCGCGAACGTCGACGTAGTCACTGAGCAGCTCGAGCAAGACGGGCACCCGACCAAAGTACATGTCGATCAGTGCCGCGCCGATCATCGAGGGCTCGTAATCATGCGGTCCTATCATCGAGCCGGGGTTTACGATCACCGCGTCGAGGCCGCGCTCGCAGGCATCGAGCACGATGGTCTCGCCGATTGCTTTCGAGCGGTGGTACTCGCACTTCTCTTCGAGGGCGAGTGGTTTGTCCTCGGTGAGCGGCTGGTCGAGCGGCTCGCGAACGAGGGCATGGTGTGAGCTCGCGTGCACCAATCGCAGACCACGAGAAAGACACGCATCGACGACCTTCCGGGTGCCGTCGACGTTGATCCGATACATCATCGGGTCTTTCCTGGGGCTTAGGTCGATTTTCGCGGCCAAGTGGAACACGACGTCTACGCCGTCCGTGGCTCGGGCAACGTCGCCCGCATCCAGCACCGAACCGGATTCGAACTCGATATCGAGCCCGGCGAGGGACTCGGGCAAGTCCCCCGGCTCCAAGACACGAACCCGATGGCCCATCTCGACGAGCCGTCTCACCAGAACGTTGCCGAGGCGGCCGCCGCCACCTGTTACGAGTGCTATCACGCGGCGCAGTGAAACACGATTGACCTAGGCTCTCAAGCGCTCGCGTCCTCGTCGAACACACGGCCGATGAGATGCTTGGCTTCGGCTTGAATCGAAGCCAAATGCTCGCGGCCTACGAAGCTCTCGGCGTAGATCTTGTACACGTCTTCGGTCCCGGAAGGACGTGCCGCAAACCATCCGTTCTCCGTAGTGACTTTCAGCCCGCCGATCGCAGCCCCGTTTTCGGGCGCCTTGGTGAGAACCTGTGTGATCGGCTCACCCGCGAGCTCGGATGCATCGAGGTCCGACTCGCTCATACCCTTGAGCGCCGCCTTCTGCTTCGGAGTGGCCGGGGCGTCCGTTCGCTCGTAGATCGGCGCACCAAACTGCCGGGTGAGGCTCTGGTAGCATTCGCCGGGGTCGCGACCCGTCGTCGCAGTAATCTCGGCAGCAAGGAGATTGAGGAGAATCCCGTCCTTGTCCGTCGTCCAAACGGTGCCGTCCTTCCGAAGGAACGAGGCACCGGCGCTTTCCTCTCCTCCGAATCCGTACGAGCCATCGACGAGTCCATCGACGAACCATTTGAAGCCCACCGGAACCTCGGCAAGTCGTCGCCGCAGGTCCTTGGCGACACGGTCGATCATCGCGCTGCTTACCAGCGTCTTTCCGACCGCCGCGCGCTCGTCCCAGTTGCGTTCGGTGAACAAGTAGCTGATAGCGACGCTGAGATAGTGATTGGGATTCAGCAAACCCCAACTCGAAGTCACAATGCCATGCCGGTCGAAGTCCGTGTCGTTGGCGAATGCGATATCGTACTGGTTCCGAAGATCGACCAAGCTCGCCATGGCGTACGGCGAAGAGCAATCCATGCGGATCTTCCCGTCGTGGTCCAGGGTCATGAACGAAAAGGTCGGGTCGATCGCCTCGTTCACGATATCGAGCCGAAGCCCATAGCGCTCCGCAATTCGCGGCCAGTACGCGATCCCAGCGCCGCCCATCGGGTCGACTCCGATCCGAAGACCCGCACGCGCTATCGTTCGCATATCGAGAACGGTGTCCAGCCCGTCGACGTAAGGCGTGATGAAATCGTGAACCTGGGTCGTATCAGCATGCAGCGCAGCCTCGTACGTGTTGCGCTTGACGTTCTTCAAGCGAGCCGCCAACAAGCGATTCGCTCGGTCTTCGATCCACGAAGTGACCTCGGTGTCGGCGGGCCCTCCATGCGGTGGATTGTATTTGAACCCACCATCTTCAGGCGGGTTGTGCGAAGGAGTCACCACGATGCCGTCGGCATCTCTCTCGTTGGTCCGGTTGTGTGCAAGGATGGCGAACGATACCGCCGGGGTGGGTGTGAACTCACCTTCGGCAGCAATGCGCGTCTCGACGCCATTGGCGGAGAGAACCTCGATGGCAGTGCGCGCAGCCGGCACGGAAAGCGCGTGTGTATCGATGCCCAGGAACAACGGGCCATCGATCCCCTCGGCTACCCTGTAGTCGCAGATGGCCTGCGTCGTCGCGAGGATGTGATCCTCGTTGAAGCTGAGCCGAAAGGAGGAGCCCCGGTGCCCAGACGTTCCAAAGCTCACACGGTGAGCAGGCTCGTTTGGATCGGGCCTAGCATCGTAGTACGCAGCGATGAGCTTCGGAACGTCGACGAGGAGGCGCGGGGGCGCGGGCTGGCCAGCCAAGGGATGTGCAGTCATCGCTGAGCTTCTAGCAGCGGTGCGTGCAGGAGCTAGTTCCCGCCACCCATCTGCTCGGAGAGGTAGCGCTCGCGTCCGACGGTCTCCACGAGGTGAAGCTGCGCTTCGAGCCAATCGATCCCCTCTTCTTCATCCTTGAGGATCGTTTCGAGGAGCTCGCGGGTACCATTGTCGCCCTTCTCGCGACAGAGGGCGATCCCGGCGTTCAGACGCTTCACGGCATCGTACTCGACCTCGAGGTCGAGCCGGTGCTGCTCGACCGCATCCTCCCCCACTTTGACGGGGAAGTAGCGCTGCATGTTGGGCACGCCATCGAGAAAAAGAATGCGCGCGATGACGATGTCCGCATGCTTCATTTCCTCGATCGACTCCGCCCGCTTCTTTGCGGCCAGCTTACCGAAACCCCAGTCCTCACACATCTTCGAGTGAATGAAGTACTGGTTGATGGCGGTGAGCTCCGAGGTGAGGACCTCGTTGAGCACCCGGATGACTTCGTCGTTGCCCTTCATGGATTTTCCTTCAGCCGAGCATAGAGACCACCACCATCGGTGGCAATCCAGCGAGTTTGAAGATGAAAGGCGTTATCAGAGCCCTAGCCTTGCGCCCCGTTGGCACCCGCCGCGCTCTGCGGCCCGTGGTGGAGCTCGATCAGGCGATCGATGACCGGGCGACAGCTCCCGCAGGTCCCGCCGGCTCCGCATGCCGCACGAACTTCGCTCTCGCTGCGTGCGCCAGCGTCGACACATCGGCGAATCATGTGATCGTTGACTGCATGGCAGTGGCAAACCAGCATGCCTTCTTTATAGCTCCTGGAACTTGCAAATCAAATTCAATAGAGACTTTTGTAAAAACATCAATGATTCCAACGCAGTCCTCTACTCGGCGGCGCCGGAGACCGCAGCGTCTCGAGCAGATTCGCCAAGAGGTCCCTGCCCCGTCGCGTCTTGCGCGAGCGGTTTGAGTCCGGCGTCACGCAGGAGGCTCAAGTCCGAGTCGTGGTCCGGGTTTCCGGTGGTGAGGAGCTTGTCGCCGAAGAAGATGCTGTTCGCTCCCGCCATGAAGCAAAGGAGCTGTGCTTCTCGGCTGAGCGCAGCGCGCCCCGCTGAAAGACGTACGCGTGCGCCGGGAATCATGATGCGAGCCGTGGCGCACATGCGCACGAGCTCGAGCGAGTCGACCGGCTTCTGATCGCTCAGCGGGGTGCCGGGCACCGCCACCAGGGCGTTGACCGGTACGCTCTCGGGCTGCGGGCTGAGGTTCGCAAGCGTCGCGAGCATGGCGACCCGATCGTCGACTGTCTCGCCCATTCCAATGATACCGCCAGCACAGACGGAAATCCCGGCGGCGGCCACTCGGCCAATTGTGTCGAGACGATCCTTGTATGTCCGGGTCGTGATGATTTCCCCGTAGAACTCCTCGGATGTGTCGAGATTGTGATTGTACGCAGTGAGTCCCGCGTCCTTCAGCTCGAGCGTCTGCTCCTCGTCGAGCATCCCGAGCGTTGCGCAGGCTTCGAGGCCGAGCTCGCGAACACCGCGCACCATCTCGAGAACCTGCTGGAACTGCCGACTGCCCTTCTTCGGGCTGCGCCAGGCCGCGCCCATGCAAAAACGGCTTGCGCCGGCCTCTTTCGCCTGCCGTGCCTTGTCGAGCACGTCGGCCACGTCCATCAGTCTTTCGGCCTCGACACCGGTATCGTACTTGGAGCTCTGGGGGCAGTACGAGCAATCTTCCTGGCATGCGCCGGTCTTGATCGAGAGAAGCGAACAGAGCTGCACCGCATCCCGAGGTTGAGTCACGCGGTGGACTTCCTGAGCTCTGAAGAGCAGATCGGTCAGAGGTAGGTCGTGGAGCGCGCGGGCCTCTTCCTTGGTCCAGTCGTTTCGGACGTCGATCATCGGTCGGGTTCTAGCAGAGAGCCTTGAATACGCTAGATTCAACGCGTAGTGTCCCTGGACCTCGACCGAGGGCGTCGAATCATCCCTAGCTTGCGTGGCTGCCATCACCTCTGACGAAGACCAACGCTCCCACGATCTTGCCGCAGCCCCTCCCCTCTCCTGGATGGCCGGCGTCGGGGCGCTCGCTGACATGATCGCCAATCGCCTCCTGGTCCCGCTGGGCACTGACGCATGGTCCGCAAACGCGCTCGTGGAGCTCAGCAAATGGGGTGGTTTTGCGCGCAACCTGAGCGTCGTGAGTGCCTTGGTCGCGCTGTCATTTTGTCTGACATCGCTCTCGTCTCCTCGAGCGAGGGTTCCATTCGCGGGGCGGGCCATCATCTCGAGCTTCGGCTGGATCCTGGTGCCCATCGTCGCCCTCATGACATTCCTGCCACGCACCCTGACGCGGGTGGAGCTCGTGCTCGTCGTCGCTGGGCTCTCCAATGCGCTAATTCGACCGCTGGTCCTAGCGGGAGCTCAGTGGCGTGGGAGTCGCCCCGTCGCGGTGGCGTTGGTGCTCACGATGGTCGCGGCGTTGAGCGGAATGCTCTCGATGATCGTGGGGGCGGTCGGCGGACGCGCATATTGGGTGCACACCGAACGGCTTTCGAATGCGTTTCGCTGGTCGGGCGAGCTGGCCTACCTCGCCGTGCCCATCGCGATCGGGCTCGCCATCACGATTCCCTGGCGCGATGCACGCGGAAAGGCCGCCGTCGCGCTTTCTGCTCTGACCGCTGCATTCGTCGCCGCATCCATGGTGCTCACCAAGCGGGCCGCCGGAGTCGAGCTGCCGGAGCTCTTGTACGGAGCGATGCGCTTCGACTTCTTGCCGGACGCCGATTTCGTCCTCTACGCGATCCCACTCGGCGTAGGCTCGGCCGTGACTACGGCTGCTATGCTCTCGAAGGACCCCATTCGACGACAACTCGGAGCGGCATTGCTGCTGTTCCTGAGCGCCGGCTACGCGCCGCGAACACCGAGCGCGCTGTTGATCTCGGTCCTCGCCGTCGCACTGCTCTCCCGCTCCGGAATTGCGCTCGGGCAGCGCGAACGCTGATACGCTCGACCCTCGAGTCCTACTCGAGCTTCGACACGGCCTCGCCGATTCGGCTCAGGCCCTCACGAATCATGTCGTTCGATGCCGCGTACGAAATACGAACGAACCCAGGTGCGCCGAAGGCGGTGCCGGGAACGACTGCACAGCGCGCCTCCTCGAGGAGGTAGCCGGCCACGTCGAGGTCGGATTCCAGCGTTTTGCCGCCGCTCTGCTTGCCGATGAGCCCCTTGACGTTTGCAAAGGCGTAGAACGCGCCCTCGGGCATGCTGCAGCGAATTCCGGGAATTGCGTTGAGCCCGTCGACGATGATGCTTCTTCGCTCTTCGAACGCCTGGCGCATTTCTTCCATGGGGCCCCAGGGCCCGCGAAGAGCCGCCACGGCGGCGCTCTGTGCGATCGAGCTCGGGTTGGTCGTTGCCTGACCCTGAACCTTTTCGCACGCCTTCACGACGTAGTCAGGCCCGAGCATCCAGCCGATGCGCCAGCCGGTCATGGCAAACGTCTTGCTGACGCCGTCCACGATGATGATGCGATCCTTGAGCTCCGGAGCGACCTCGATGATCGATTTCTGGTCGAAACCGCCGTACACCAGCTCACCGTAAATCTCATCGACGATGATCCAGAAATTGTGCTCGGCAGCGACGTCGGCAAGCGCCCGAAGCTGCGCTCCCGAGTACGCCGCACCGGTCGGGTTCGATGGTGAGCAAAGAATGAGCGCCTTCGTCTTGGGAGTGATCGCAGAACGGAGCGCGTCCGGCGTCATGCTGAAGCCGTCTTCCTCGCTCGTTTCCACGATGACGGGCTTGGCGCCAGCGAGAAGCACTTGCTCGGGGTAGCTCACCCAATACGGCGCCGGGATCAGAATCTCGTCGCCCTCGTCGTAGAGCGCCAAGGCCAAGTTGAAGAGCGTATGCTTCGCTCCCACCGACACGAGGACCTCCGACGGGCTGTAGGTCACACCTGCGCGACGCTTTGCGGATGCTTCACAGATCGCTTTGCGGAGCTCGACCGTTCCTCCGACCGCCGTGTAGCGCGTGGCACCGGAGTCGATCGCCTTCTTGGCGGCTTCACCGATGTGAGCAGGCGTGTCGAAATCCGGCTCGCCCACGCTGAAGGAAAGGACATCGATACCTTGCTCCTTGAGCTCGCGAGCACGCTGGGCGACTGCGACTGTTGCGGAAGGCTTGACGGCGCTGAGCCGCTGCGCGACGGGGATTCTCTCACTCATGCCGCGGGCTTAACACCGAAGCGAAGCCCTATCAACGCTTTGCGTGGGAAGCAGCCGCGAGAGCGCGTAGATCCCGTTCGAGGTCGCCCATACCGTCGTTGTTCGCCCGGTAATAGCCGCGGACCCGTGCCTCCTCGTCGACCAGCACGAAGGAGTTGGAGTGCATGATGTCGTCCGCGCCTGCGGCTCTGCTGTCTTCGTCCCCTATCGGCACCCGGAACCCGTCCACCACCACGTGCCGAATGGCTTCTTCGCTGCCTGTCAGAAAGCGCCAGTTCCGCTCGTCGAGCTCGTTCTTGACCATGTAGGCCTTGATCACCTGGGGGGTGTCGTTCCGCGGATCGACGCTCACGGAGACGAAGCTGGCACTCGGAACGTCCGAAAGCCGAGACTGGAGCCCTTTCATGTGGGCGGTCAGGCGCGGGCAGGTCGAACGACAGTGGGTGAAGACGAATGCGGAAACCCAGAGCTTTCCGGCCATCGATTCGCGCGTGAAGGCCTGCTCGTTTTGGTCGGTCAGGGAAAACTCGGGAAGCTCCCCGAGGACGGGCACGTCCGCCGCGCTCTTGGTGCAGCCCGAAGCCGCGAGAGCCAGAAGGCCCCATAGGCCGAGCAGCGCGGGCCGCGAGGCCTCAGAGCGCATCGACAATGAGAGCCCCAAAAAGGGCGGTGAGATAGATGAGAGAGGCAACGAAGAACTGCTTCGCCCAGGCCTTGTCGTCCTCGGCTCTGAAGCCGAGCAACGCCTTCCAGAAGAAGTAAGCGCCAAGAATGACGGCCGAACCGAGGTAGATCGTGCCAGCCAAACCGTAGGGCACGAGCAGCATCGAAACCAGCCACAGTGCGCCCGCATAGATGACTGACTGCATCTTCGCAGATCGGATTCCGTGCACCGAGGGAAGAACTTTGAGGCCTGCGCGCTCGTACTCTTCCTGTCGGAAGATCGAGATCGCGATGAAGTGCGGGATTTGCCAGAAGAAGAGAACGCCGAACAAGACGAGCCCCGGCACGTCAATCCTGCCGGTTATCGCGGTCCAACCCATGAGCGGCGGGAGCGCCCCGGGGATCGCGCCTACGAAGAGAGCCGCCGGCGTGTACTGCTTCATCGGCGTGTAAATCGCGACGTAGCTCGCAAGCGCGATGAAACCGAGCAAACCAGTAACGGGATTGACGGCCACGACGAGGGTCGGAACCGCGAACAAGCCCATGAGCACGCCGAGCGTCAGAGCCCAGGATGGCTCCAGCCGGCGATCGGGGAGAGGACGATTGGCCGTGCGCGTCATCAGCCGGTCGGTGTCCCGCTCCAGATAACAATTGAGCGTGTTTGCAGCGCCAACGACCATGCCGGTAGTGAGAAGCATGACCGCCATGGAGACGATGCTGAGGGACCCTGGGGCCATCCACATTCCGCCCGCAGCCGTCACGAGAACCATCAGCGTGATCCGAGGCTTGGTGAGCGCGATCAGGTCGCGCACAGTCAGCATCATCGTGGCTGGTTGAGTCGCTACGGTCATAGGGGTCCCGGGCTGGAAGCGGGCGCGCACTCTGACGCCCCCGCAGAAAACGGTCAAGCTGGCTCGAAGGCGGAGCTAGGGCCAGGCTTTTTCCCAGTCAAGGACCCGATCCGAAGGCCGCGAGCAGAGCGAGAACTCCTGCGACCGCGAGCACGACACCCAGGCCCAACATGATCCACGGGGTATTGGGCCGCGCGCCCTCTCGAATGGGCTCGATCGCGGGAGCCGGATTGCGAACGGGCTCCGCCGGAATGGGTGTAGGCAAGCTGATCGCCTCGGCCTCTCCTGCCTCGACCTGGAGCACGCTCTCGAGCGCGGCCGCGAACTCGGCCGCTGAAGCATACCGATCTTCGGGCTTCTTCGCGAGAGCAGCCATGACCACCTCTTCGAGGCCGGGCGGAAAATCCATCCCAGGGCGCCGTTGCGACAAGGGAATTGGCGTCGCGTTCACATGGAGCTGAATGAACTCGATCGGCTGATTGGCATCGAATGGCAGCTTCCCAGTCAAGAGCTCGTAGAGAATGACGCCGAGCGAGTAGATGTCGGAGCGAGCGTCCAATGTCTTTCCGTGGGCCTGCTCGGGACTCATGAACTCGGGCGTGCCGAATACCATCCCTTGTTGCGTGAGCACCATCGAGCCGGGTCTCATCTGCCTCTCGGTCACTTTGGCAAGACCGAAGTCGAGCACCTTCGGGAAGTCGCGAATGCCGCCCTGGCTGGTGACGAAGATGTTCTCGGGTTTTAGGTCACGGTGGACGATCCCAGCACGGTGTGCTTCTTCGAGCGCGCCGCAGACCTGCATCATGATCCTCATGGCCCGCTTGGGCTTCATCGCACCGTCCGCTCGCACGATCTGAGCGAGGTTCCGACCGACGAGATGCTCCATCACGAAGTAACATGCGCCGTCGTCGAGCTGTCCGTAGAGGAACACCCGCGCCGTGTTGGGATGCGATAGCTGGCTCATCGCACGCGCTTCACGCCGAAAGCGCGACACCAAATCGCTTCGCGACAAGTATCGTGAATGAAGGATCTTGATCGCCACGTAGCGATTCATGTCGGGCTGCTCGGCCTTGTAGACCGCTCCCATGCCGCCCTTGCCGATCTTCTCGACGATGCGGAACTGCCCAGCTACCTCTTTGTTGAGATACGGATCGCTCACGAGACTAGGTTAGCACCCGAGGTCCGGGGGGGTGAGTAAAGTGCGAGCAGGGTCAGGCTAATCCAGGTCAGATCAGCGACGAGCAGATGAACGAGCTGCGTGGCAACGGGCGCAAGAAGCGCAATGTTGATTAGCCCCACTGCGATTTGGATCAGCACCAGTACGCCGAGCGCCAGGGCCAGGCGCCGAACTGCTCGGTCGGGTGCACGGCGATGCAGGACCGATGCGAGCCAAATCAGGTAGCCAGAACCCAAGATCGCGATGACCGGGTGCCAGAGACGGAGTCGCAAGAACAGATGAGAGGCCGGCGAGAAATCCTCCCGCAGAGCCTCGGTAAGGCTCGATGCGGGGAAGAGCGTGTCCCCGAGCGCAGCAACTGCACCACTCACGCCCATGAGCAAGACGAGCGCCGCGGAACCTGCGAGTAAGCGCCGACTGCGACTGTCTCGAGGAAACCGGATGCCGTCGTTCCGGAAGGCACTCGATGCCAGCCAAGCGAGCGCCGAAAGCAAGAGGAACGTGTTGATTAGGTGAGCCGACATCCAGGCGGCGCGGGCTGTCGATGGGTTCTCGGCCACCATTCGAAAAAGCACGAGGCCTGCCCCGACGAGCGCTTCGGTGCTCATGAAGAACAGGCTCCAGCCCGCTGCCGAACGCGTGGCATGTCCCCGGCCGAAGATGCGAAGCGCGGCGATCCACATCAGCAGAGTCCAGAGCCAGCAAATGCCGGACGTCACGCGGTGAGTCAGCTCGACGATCGTCTTGAGCGAGGGCTCCACCGGAAGGGCGACTCCATTGCACAAGGGCCAGTGGTCGCCGCAACCGTCCCCGGAGAGCGTCGCTCGAACGTAAGCCCCCCAGAGCACGACCGCCACTGTGTAGACGAGAAGCGCAGACGCCGCGACCGCAAACCGGTTGGGGAACCGCACCGCGGAACGATGGAGTCGAACTCAGCTCTCGTCAACGATGGTGAATCGCAGCGCGTGGGGTTCGCCGTCACGGCGATAGTCCACTACGAGCTTCGAGGCAGTTCGCAGGTCTTCCCAGACGGCGATCGCTTGCTCAGGACGTTCGATGGGCTTGTCATTGACACGCGTGACGGTGTCTCCAGGACGAAGATCGAGAGACGCGAACTCGGGCTCACCTGGGAACAAGCTCAAAATACGAAACCCCACGAAGGCGCCCTTGTGAAATGCTGGCTCGGTTTCGACATTCTGAAGGAACCTGCCGAGGCCGCCGTCCAGCACCGGGAGGAGCGCCTCGCG
Source organism: uncultured delta proteobacterium (assembly GCA_963786865.1). Classification (GTDB taxonomy): domain Bacteria; phylum Myxococcota_A; class Polyangia; order Polyangiales; family Houyiibacteriaceae; genus SG8-38. The sequence goes on from CAWBAV010000018.1 coordinate 190,234, forward strand.
GGTGATGACGCCAGTGGAGACGCGCGGATAGGATTGATCGAGACGGCTCTCGGGCTTCTGCTCCTCGGGCGGTGCCGCGCCATCCATGGGATCGTGCTTCTCCTCCCAGGCGTCGTCTCGTTTGGGCGGAGATTCGACGGATCCGGTTTCGAGGGGCTCCTCCCCGACGCTGGTCTCCCAAGTCGAATCGTCCGTCAAGTCCTCATAGAGCTTGCTCTTGTCGCAGCCAAACGTGGTCGCGATGAGGATGACAGCGAACAGTGCACTCAGATACTGGCTCATGCGGATTCCCCTCGTAGCGCTGTGACCTGCGACCAAATTGCCGCCGCCACGGCGTCGACACTTTGATTTGCATCGATATGACGAATTGTATCATCTGGAAACAGTTCGTCGATTTTCGCGTAGAACTCGGCGAGCTCGACCTGCATCTCGTCGACTTCGTAGAGCTCCGGGCTTCCGGACCGGGTCCCGCGGCGGCGTGCGGCCCGTTCGGGATCGACGTCGAGAACCAGCGTCAGATCCGGACGCCTTGCGCGCCGATTGAGCTCGCGCACCCAGTTGGACACCTCTACGCCGCTGCCGCTGCTCACCGTCTGGTAGGCGACCGAGGAATGGTCGTAACGATCACAAATCACGGTGACGCCGTCGGTCAGGTTCGGGATGATCTCCGCTTGCAGGTGATCGAGGCGGTCGGAAGCGAATAGCGTGGCCATCGTTCCCCAGTTGGGTGGCCGGACACCGTGCCGACCCGGCACCACGACCCTTCCGGTCAGAATTTGGCGGATCAAGACACCGATGGGTCCGTCGCTCGGTTCGTGCGTCGTGTGCACCGGAAGGCCCTTCGCACTCAGTCGATCTGCGAGCAGGGAGCTTTGGGTCGTCGTGCCCGATCCGTCGATGCCTTCGAGCACGATGAGCTGACCTTCGATCACGAGCCCTCCTTCGCACCGCCAAACTTGAAGGTTGCTCCAAACTGCCCGTAGATCAAGGAGTCGGCGTGTCCGCCACCAAAGACGTCGCCAAGAATCCGTCGCCGGTCGCCGGCAACGATACCTTCGACTTGTAGCCACACGTTCCACTTCCGAGTCACGACGATTTCCAGCGAACCGCCAAGGCGAGCCCGCGCGATATTCTGCCTCGAGCTCGTCACGTATTCGTTGCTATCAGTACCTGAGAAATCCCATCGATCGCTATTGAAATCCCCCGCGATCCAGACAGAGAACGCACCCCTCGGCGGGAAGTGCAGACTGAAGATCGCGTCGAGGCTCATGAAGAAGTTGTTCGTCGGATGGCTTCCGCCGTCCGCGTCGCTATGCGACGGACCGACGCCACCGCCGACGCGAAGATCTCCGCCGACGGAAAAGTAGCGAGAGACACGCCAGCCGGCTTTGGTGCTGCCCCAGAAATCGGTGAGCCGCCCAAACGTGGCCACGTAGATTCCCACGTCGAGGAACGGCTTGAGGCCGGCCCGCAGCCCAACTGACGCGAGCCAGGGCCAGCCCGTGGAGAAGTCCAGGGTTGACACGCCCGCGGGGTTTGGAGCGCCTGCATGAGTCACGGTGTTCCGAAGCGCATCGCTGCGCTCGGTCTCCTTGTCGTTCTTGCTCTGCTTCACCGGAGCGGCGTCGGTGCTGAGGATCACCTGGATCAGCCGAACACGAGGCGACTTTTGCAACCGAACCTGCTCGACGTGATTCGCATATCCTTGCGCTCTCACCTCCAGCTGACGGGTGCCTGCGGCGAGATCTCCCTCCCAGGGCACGGGGCCCAGAAGCTCGCCGTCCACGTAGAGTTGCGCATGCGAAACGTTGGCCTCGACCCGAACAGGCACACCGAGCAGGTTGAGCTCCGCGTACACCTCGCAGTTGCGACCGGGTTCGATGGAACACGTGCGCCGCACCTCACGAAACCCGGGGGCGCGGACGACGATCGAGTGCGTTCCGAGCTCTGCTGGTTCGATGGTAATCGGCGGGTTTCCGTACTCCTCGCCGTCGATTGTGACGGTGGCCTCGGGAACGCTGGCGCGAACCACGATTCGCGCCACATCCGAGCTTGCGGTGGTGAACCTCAGAGAGACGACTCGTTCTCGCCCTGCAATCACCGTGACGGTCTGATCGACGGCCTCGTAGCCGCTTGCGCGCGCCATCACGACGTGCTCCCCAGGCGGCAATCCGCCTTTGGCGGCCGGAGCAACGCCGATGTCGACTCCATCGAGACTGATGATGGCACCGGGCACGTTGGTGATCACGCGCAGACTGCCCAAGTCGGGCGCTATTCGAATCGTCGCCTCGACCGTCGTCCGCTCGTTCGCCCGAATCGTGACGCTCTCGGAGAAGGGTTGGTAACCCTCGCCAGGGCTGCGGATCTCTACGAGGTGCTCGCCCTCACTAATGCCGTCTATCACGAGTGGGGTGCCTCCACGCTGCTGACCGTCGATGAAGACGGGTATCCCCGTCACGTCCGCGCTGATCAGGAGCGAGCCGGTCTTGGCGGCTTGACTCTGAAGCACGACCGGAATCGTGAGGACCTGACCGGCAACCACGTCCACCCACTTGGAAAAGGTCACGAAGCCGCGCTTGCCGACCTGCACCAAGTGTCGGCCAGGGCCGAGGGTCTTCCGCACCGGGACAGTGCCTGAGGGCTCCCCATCGATACGAATCGCGGCGCCGGAAGTGGCCTCGTCACCTGCCGTGATCACGACGACGGCAGGCGTCGCATCCTCCGCCGAAACCTTGGAGGTAACTAGAAGCACCGCGAGCACGAACAGAACCCGCATCCAAGCACCAACGCCAAGCAACCCTTGCATAATCCCTCGGACGCGCAGGAATTGGACCGATTCACCCGGGCCCTGGCGCCTCGTCCGTGTTTACCCCTAGCCCTCGGGCCGGCCCAAAAAACTACGGGCCGGCCTCTGGGAGCGGAATCTTTCGAGACGAAGTCGGGCTCACGGATCGACGAAAAGATTCTCGAACGGGTCGAGCGCCTCGGGATCGGGGTCTTCAGGAGCTCCGAGCGGCGGGAGCGTGCGCGGGGCTGGGAGCGGGTCCCCCTCTACTCGAAAGCGGAAGCTCTCGATCTCAGCCAGCCCGTATGCGAGGGCCTCGGGACCGATACGCTCGCGCTTGGCCATATGCTCGAGGAGACGTCGCATTCTGCTCTTCATCGAGTGGGTCAGTGCGCCTCGCTCGTAGGAAACGTGATAGCGCTTCGGCGAGGGCAGCATGCAAGCGAGGAACGCTGACTCCGCGGGACTCAGCTCGCTCGGCTCGCGTCCGAAGTAATAGGCGGCAGCATACCTCAGTCCATAGACGCTCGGACCGTACTCGATCACGTTGAGGTAGAGCTCGAGTATCTGGTCCTTGTCGAGCGCGTTCTCCAGCCACCAGGTGAGGATGACCTCCTGGACCTTGCGCGCTAGCGTCTTCTCGCGTTGCAAGTAGAGGTTCTTGGCAAGCTGCATGGATATGGTGCTGGCGCCGACGACATACCGGCCCTCCTGAAGATTGCGCACCAAGGCATCGCGAATCGCCCAAGGCGCAAACCCACCGTGTTCGTAGAAGGCGCCATCCTCATGACTGATGACGGCTGGAACCACGAACGGGCTGATGTCGGCAAACGCGACCCAGTACGCCGTTCCGGGGCCCGTGCGCATCTCGAAAACCGTCTCGTCGGGCTCGATGGCGCGATGACGAAACGGCTCCCGAAACTGCTCTACGCGAACCCAGCTCGGTGCACGCTCGAACTGACACAGATTGCGAACCCGAATCGACAAGTCCGTCTCTTCTAGCGTTCGAGAGTCGAGAGAGATGTGTGCGACGCCACTCCAATTCCCAGACCACTCGAACTCGGAAAGTGAGTCGAGCACGTCCTCGGGTATGGCGCCGACGACGTCGTTGCATCGAGTGGGCGGAACCTTGGCGGTGACATCGATGCGATAGTGATCCGGCGTGCGCTCCAGCTCGCCATCGAACAGCATGACAGCCTCGCCCATTCGAACCTGACCACGCTCGATCTGCAGCCGTCGCAAGTCCGGATGCCAAACTCCCTTGCCCGAGACGTCCAGATTGACGTGCTCGACGGGCGCCGATGCGATCCGTTCGGACGCGAGCGCCAGCTCGCGCAACTTGAGTCTTCCTTCGATGCTCACCTCCTCGGGCGAGCTCGCCGCGAGCTCGATTTCCGCGCTGAGCGTGCCGACCTCGGTGTCGTAGAGCGGGAGGTCCGGGGCGAACGGGGCGATCAGAGCCAGCGAGATTCCGCGAATTCGCACCAATCCATCGGCGCGCGCCTCCGTCGGCATGACACGGAGATCGACCTCCAAAGTGCCCTTGTTCGACGTCTGACCACCTACGGTGATACGGAACCAGCCGTCGTCTGTTCCGTTTAGAGTGAGCTGGAAATTCCTAATCCGCTCGACATGACCCTCGGACGTTCGGCTTTCGATCTGCACCCCCGAGACGCCAACGCGCGCTTTCGGACTGAGGCGCCCAAAAATCCGGTCAGGCGCAGGAGATCGCGGCATCGACGGTGTGGCTCGCGCAGAATCCACCTGCGGGTCTGGCTCGGGCTGCGCCTCGGACTTGCGGTTCCAGATCCGGGAAAGCGCCGCGCGAAGGCGTGATGCAAGGGCGGTTCCGGCATCTTCTCCGTTTCGAAGAGACCGCACGCTCGCTCCGTCGATTTCGAGCTCCCCGATCTGCCAGACGCCCTTGCTCCGGTGCAACACGGTTCTCGATGGTCCCACGAGGGCTTGGTCTCCGCTCGGCGTGCCGAGCAGGGCTTCTCGAACGTTGAAACGAAGGTCGTCTCCTTCTTTGGAGAGGCTCGCATCTTTCATCGAGACGAGGGGACCGAAAGAGTCATCCACACGAATGCTCATTGCTTCGATCGCGTACTTTCTGCCTCCTCGAGAGTCTTGTGACGCAGCAGTGTTGGTGGATTTCTCGGGGCGCGCCAACTCGACCTCGACGAGCGAGCGGTCAATGCCTTCGTGCGTGAGATCGAGCACGACTTCGACGCCTTCTGCGGAAACTTCGCGAACCGACCCGGAGCCGCTGAAGAGAACCCTGACCCAACTCGTTCGGGCTCTGACGCGATCGACGCGCACGAGCAATCCACCATGGCGCCCGCGCAATTCAACACCGCGAAGCTCGGCTCCCCGGAAGGAGAGCCGTGTTTCCGCGATCGTCGCGTCGAGCCCGAAGCGCTCGCCGATGAGACGCGATATCTGGTCCGCCGCGCGGGGCACGCCCCATTCCCAAAGGCCTACCACGAGCACGAGCACGACGAAGGCCGCAATCACCCATGCGCGCCGCTCGCTTGAGAACCGCAGCATCGAGGCGAGATTATGCCGCGTCTAGATCGAGAATCCTAATAAAGCTTTCGGCTGTCGATTTGGATCGTCACTGGCCCGTCCACGACCGCTTCCACGCGCATCATCGCGCGAAACGTGCCGGTTTCGACGGGTATTCCGGTGCCGCGCAAACGCTCGACGACTTCCTCGTAGAGGCGCTCGGCATCTTCGGGGCTGGCTGCACCATCGAACGATGGGCGCCTTCCGCGTCTAACGTCTCCGAACAGAGTGAACTGCGAAACGACGAGAACGGAACCTTCGATGTCACCGACGGACAACGACATGCGTCCTTCATCGTTTGGGAACACACGCAGGCCCGCGATCTTGTCCACTGCGTACTGGACGTCCCTCTCTTCGTCGCCGTCGGCGGCCCCGAGAAAAACGAGGAGACCACGTTCGATGGCTCCCACTGGCTCTCCGTCGACTCGGACCGTCGCTTCGTTGACCCGCTGTATCACGGCCCGCATGCGCTTTGCATTAGCACAGGCGGAATCGTCTTGCTCGCAGGAGGCGATGTTCAATACTGCGGCCGCATGAAGCCGGTGGTGGGTCTGACGGGAGGAATAGCGTGCGGCAAGACGACCGTCGCGAGAATGTTCAGCGAGCTCGGCATCCCGATCATCGACGCGGACGCGCTGGCGCGAGAAGTCGTCGAGCCAGGGACGCCTGGTTTGCAGCGGATCGTCGACCAGTTCGGCAAGGGAGTGCTCGATGAGTGGGGACGCTTGGATCGAAAGAAGGTCGGCGACTTGGTCTTCGGTGACGAAGAGGCACGCGAAAAGCTCAATGCGATCATGCATCCGATGATCGGTGCGGCTGGTGCCGCGCACATAGCGGCTCTCCAAGAGAGCGAGGCCCCATACTTCCTGTACGAAGCGGCTCTGCTCGTCGAAACCGGCTCCTACCAGGCGTTTTCCGCGCTCATCGTCGTGAGCGCCGACGAGTCCCTGCAACGGCTCCGCCTGATCGCTCGCGATGGTTTTAGCGTCAGTGAGGCGAATGCCCGAATCGCTTCGCAGCTGCCGCTCGCACGGAAGATCGCCGTCGCGGACTATGTCGTGACCAACAACGGTGACCTCGAGGCGACGCGTCAACAGGTAGCCGACGTGCACCACGACCTCGTGACCAAGTTTGCTCGAAAGGAGTCGACTTAGTGGGGACTCGCGCGCGATCGGTTCTCGTGACCGGCTTCCCCGGCCGTCAACCCGCCGTGCACTTGGTGCGCGAGCTGGCGACGCAAGGCGAGCTATCGGTCTGCTGTATCGTCACGGAAGCACGACAGGCGCGCGCTCTCGAGTTGTTGAGCACGCTGCCTCCGTCCGTACGAGATCAGGTATCGCTCTGGATTGGCGATCCTCGCTCGATGGACCTTGGGCTCAGCGGAGAAGAGTTCGCGATGCTCGCTGAGCGCGTCGAGGTGATTCACCACTGCGCATCGATCACCGATCCGGCGGGCACGAGCGAAGAAGCCTCCGGAAATCTCCGAGCAGCTGCCGAAATCTTGGAGCTCGCAGAAGCGGCCCCACGACTGAAACGCCTCGTTTGCTGGTCGAGTGTCACGGTGTCCGGTAACCGCGAGGGCTTCGTAAAGGAAACCGACCTCGACGACACCATGGGGTTTCGCAATCCCGTCGAGGAATCGCTCTATCACATGGAGCGCATGTTCCGTGAAACGGCAGACGAGCTGCCGATCGTCATTTTGCGCCCTGCTCTCATCGTGGGCGACTCGATCACCGGTGAGGTCGAGGACCTCAACGGCCTCTACCTGCTGATTCGATTCCTACTGAGCGCGCCGGAAGACTATCGAATCCCGACCCCGAGTCGCACCGGTGTCCGAATCAGCGCGGTTCCGGTGGACTACGCGGTGAAGGCCGGCCTCCGCATCGCCGCAAGTGAGAGCGCGACCGGGCGTACCTTCCACATCGTCGATCCGAAGCCGGTCACCGTGCAATACGCGCTGCGCCTATTCGCCGAAGCCACTGGCCGCCCAGCTCCTCGGGAACACGATCCGATGAATCTCGCGACCGCACTGATGCGAGCTCCGGGATTGCAGCGTTTTCGAAGCACGACCCGCGCGTTTCTCGATCAGCTGAAGACCGACGTGATCTACGACGACCGGAACACGCGCGAGCTCCTCTCGGGAACCGGAATTCTCTGCCCCGACCTGGAAAGCTACGTCGACACCATGGTCGCCCGGGCGCAACGGGACTAGCTGCCGGCCAAGGTCATCGACGACACCCTGAACGTCGGCGACGCAATCGCCGTACGCTGGTCCAAGTCGTTGGCCACGGCGTCGATTCGCTGGAGCAGTTGATCCAAATTGAGAGAAATCGTCACCTCGGAGACGGGGTCGGCAAGCTCGCCGTCTCGAATCAGGAAGCCCGACGCACCGCGGCTGAAGTCGCCGGTCACGGCATTGAACCCGAACCCCATCATGCCGGTCACGTAGAGCCCGTGCTTGGTATCCGCCAAGAGCGCGTCGCGAGATTGCGCGCTGGCCTTCAGAACGAAGTTGCTGGCGGAGGACGAGATTCCACCGGAAGGGGAGCGAGAGGCACTTCCGGTGCTCTTCAGGCCCAGCTTGCGAGCGCTGTACGTGTCCATCAGGTAGGTCTTGAGCACGCCGCCTTCCACGACCGCAGTACGACGAGATAGAAGCCCCTCGCCGTCAAACGCGCGGGAGCCTGGGGCACGCGGCATCAACGGATCGTCTACGATGTCGACGAGGTCGCTGGCGACGCGGGTTCCGACCCGGTCGATGAGGTACGAGCTCTTGCGCCAGATCGAACCTCCGAGGATGCATCCTGCGAAGAGGCTCAGAATGGACCGAGCCGCGTCCTTGTCGAAGACGACGGGAAGCTCTTGCGTGGGTAGCTTCTTTGCGCCGAGTTGTGCGATCGTACGGCGTGCCGCCTCCTCCCCCACGCCCCGGCTGTCTTCGAGATCGGCATAATGGCGGGACGCCGACCAATGGTAGCCGCTTCGTTTCTTGCCGCCTTCGTCATCGGCGACCGGATTGACTACGATCGACGCGTAGGTTCCGTGGTCGCTTCCCGCAAAACCACCGCTGGTTACGAGCGCGCTGACCCCTCGAGCCCGCGTGAACGAAGCACCCTCGCTGTTTGTGATCCTCGGATCGAAATCGAAAGCAGCACGCTCTCCTACGAGCGCGCGACTCAAAGCTTCATCCGCCCCAATCTTGCTGACGCTATCGTCGAACGTGTCCAAGTCACTCCACTGCGACTCGGACGAGAGATCGGAGGGATCGGGAGGCCCGGCGAACTCGTCGGCCTCGCTCAGCCGAGCGAGCTCGAGCGCATCTTCGATTAGGGTTCGTTGCCCTGACGGGCTCATGTCGCTGGTGTACGTCGACGCCACTCGCTGGCCGATCATCACTCTCAAACCGAGCGCCCGGGACCCGGCTTCCTCGACCAACTCGGGCTCTCCCATGCGGACCTTCACGGAAAGGTGCGCGCCGCTGTGCACGCCCGCTTCCGCGACATCTGCGCCCGCGCGCATTGCGCGTTCGATGACCGAGCGTCCTAGCTCGGTCAGTGCTCTTGCCTCTTCGTTCGCGTCTCTCATCCGTTCGCCACCTGCGTGCCGCCGACGGTCATCGAGGCGATCTTGATGGTGGGACAGCCGACCCCTACGGGCACCGATTGTCCTTCTTTGCCACAAGTCCAGATTCCGTCTGACACCTGGAAGTCATGACCGAGCATGACCACTTTGCGCATCGCCTCGGGCCCGTTGCCAATGAGATTGACCCCTTTGAGCGGCGCCGTCAGCGTCCCGTCTTCGATGAGATAGCCCTCGGTCAACGAGAAGACGAAGTCTCCGTTCGAGATATCGACTTGCCCGCCACCGAATTTCTTCGCGTATACGCCGCGGCGAACACTTCGAATGACGTCTTCCGGCGCATCGACTCCGCCGAGAAGCATGGTGTTGGTCATGCGCGGCATCGGATGTGAGCGAAAACTCTGCCGACGGCCATGCCCGTCAGAGGTCGTTCCAAAGAAGTCAGCGCTGTGGCGATCTTGCATGTACCCCTTCAAGACGCCGTGCTCGATGAGAACGGAACGATTCGTGAGCTGCCCTTCGTCATCCACGTTGATCGAGCCCCGTGAACCGTGCAGCGAAGCGTCATCGACGACGGTGCAGAGCGCGCTCGCTACTTCTTGGCCGATACGGTCCGAGTAGTTGCTCGTCTTCTTTCGATTGAAATCGGCCTCGAGGCCATGTCCCACCGCTTCGTGCAAGAGGATGCCGCTGTCACCGGGTGCCAAGACCACGTCCATCTCGCCGGCAGGGGCTTCGCGGGCGTCGAGCATGACGAGGGCTTGTCGCGCCGCCTGTTCGGCATGCCACTCGGGCGTCTTGTCGTCGAAATACTCGAGGCCGACCCTGCCGCCGCCACCCGAAGACCCCGACTGACGGTTGCCGCCATCCTCCGCAATCACCTGGACGCCGAAGCGAATCAGTGGCTGGCGGTCGTGTGCCATGTGACCGAGGCTGTTGGCGATCAAGATCTCGCGCATGCTCTCTGCGAATGAGGCATCAACGCGAACGATGCGCGGATCGGCGGCTCTGGCAGCCTTGTCCGCCCGCTCGAGAATCAGCTTCTTGGCCTCACCCTCCACATCGAGGGACTCCACTTCGACCGGGTAGCGATTCGGAACCGAGCGCATCGACACCTCTCGAGGGGCGACCGGTCGACCCCCGGCTGCGATCTCAGCGGCGGTCTCGGCCGCCTGCTTCATCGTATCGAACGAGAAGTCCTCGCAGTAGGCGTACCCAGTTGCGTCTCCCTTCATGACGCGAACCCCGAGTCCCATCGAAACCGCTCGCCTCGCCGACTTCAAAATCTGCTCGTCGTACCCGTAGCTGCCGCTCACCGAGTACTCGAAAAACAAATCGGCATAGTCGCCCCCTTTCGCGAGCGCGATTCTCAGAAGACGGTTCGCGATGTCCGCATCGACGGTGTGCGACCCTTGCTCGGCGAATGGTGCATGATAACGGCCTGCCATGGGTTGACGGGCAACTCTAGAGCGCAGGCGCGTGATTGGCCACTTCTATCGGCGCAAGAAGCCAATTACGGCTTCGATGATCCGGTTCTGACGCGATTGGCCGAGCCCTGCAAAGATCGGGAGCGCCAAGACCTCACGACTCGCCTGCTCCGAATGAGGAAGTGATCCCTCTCGATAGCCAAGATACGCGAAGCACTCCTGGAGGTGGAGTGGAACGGGATAGTAGATCGCAGTCGCGATGTTCTCGTTTTGAAGGTGCGCCTGCAGCGCGTCGCGCCGCGATGTACGGATGACGTACTGATTGTAGATATGACCGTCGAAGCGGCGCTTGGGCGGGCGAAGCAACGCCTCGTCCAATCCGGAATCCTGGAAGGCTGCATCGTAGCGACATGCGTTTTCCTGGCGGCAACGCGTCCACCCTTCGAGCTCGGGCAGCTTCACGCGCAGAAGCGCGGCTTGCAGAGCGTCAATCCGGAAGTTCCCGCCAATGACCGCGTGATGGTACTTGGGCTGACTCCCATGCGCGCGCATCACGCGAGCCTTCGAGGCGAGGTCGGCATCCTGAGTAGTGACCAACCCTGCGTCGCCGAAGCCTCCGAGATTCTTCGACGGGAAGAATGAGAAACAGCCATAGGCGCCGAGGCTCCCGATCGGGCCGACGGGGCTCTTGGCTCCGATCGCCTGCGCGGCATCTTCGATGATGGGAAGATCGTGCTTGCGCGCGACCTGGAGCAAGCTCTCCATGTCGCACGACTGTCCAAACAGATGTACCGGCAGAATCGCGCGGGTTCGCTCGCTGATCGCAGCGGCTACCTGTTCGACGTCGATGTTGAACGTGTCTGGTCGAATGTCCACGAATACGGGAGTCGCGCCCACGCGGGCGACGCAGCCTCCGGTGGCGAAGAATGTGAATGGCGTTGTGATGACCTCGTCGCCCGGCGCGATGCCGAGGGCCATCAGGGCTACCGTCAACGCGTCCGTTCCGCTGGAAACGCCGACCGCGTGTTTGACTCCGATGTAGTCGGCGACTTCTCGCTCGAATGCTTCGACTTCCGGACCGAGAATGTAGTGCCCCGAACGAATGACGGAAGCGGCTGCTTCGGTCAGTCGATCGATGAGCGGGCCATTCTGGGCCACGACATCCAACATTGGAATTTCATCTTGGGTCACGATTTCTCAACCAACGGCAGCTCCGGGCCGCCACTTCGTACTCGTCGCCACATCGGGCGCAGACACCGTCCTCGGGAAGAACCTCGCCGCAGCGGCACGCCCAGGCTCGGCGTCGCGCTGGATTTCCGACCATCACTGCGTGAGCCGGAACGTCGTTCGTGACCACGGAGCCGGCTCCGATGAGCGCGTATTCGCCGAGCGCATGCCCACAGACGATCGTGGCGTTGGCGCCTACCGTAACACCCCGACCAACCAGAGTCGGTGCGAACTCGTCTTTACGTTCGACGTGCGCGCGCGGAGTGAGAACGTTCGTGAAGACGCAACTCGGACCGAGGAATACGTCATCGGCGATTGTCACGCCGGCATAGACTGAAACGTTGTTCTGAATCTTGACGCCCGCTCCGATCGAAACGCCAGGTCCAACGAAGACATTCTGGCCGAGGACGGACCCCGCTCCAATCGTCGAACCAGCCGACACGTGGCAGAAGTGCCAGATCCGGGACCCCTCGCCGAGGTTCACGCCGTCGTCGACAACCGCTGTTTCGTGGACGTAGGGTGCCCGCATCACTCATTCCTCGAAAGCTCGATGCGCGCGCCACGCTGCGCGAGCGATGCAGAGCCACCCTCGAGCGCCCGGACCACCTCGAGTCCCGACCGCCCATCGGCGACGGGGGCCTTCCGGGTCCGCACCGCATCGAGAAAGGCAAGGCACTCGCGCCGCAGCGGCTCGGCCATCTTGAGTGCTGGTATCAAGATGTCGCCCGTGCGGATTCGCACGCCTTCTTCATATGTGAGGGTCGCTGGAGGTTCGACGCCCTTGTCGAAGACGGCCAGTTTCTGATCGGCGGAGGTATCATCGAAAACCGCCATTTTTCGATCTCCAACGACGGTTAGCTTTCGCGTCTTGTGCGGATCGAGCCAGCTCACATGTATGTGCGCCATGCGACCGCCGGGATAATGAAGAGTCGCGAAGACGACGTCTTCGAGGCCGCGCTCGGACTGGAGATAGCACGAGCCGGTTGCGCTCACCGCTTCGGGCGAAGACCCGAGGAGATAGTTCGCAACCGAAATGTCGTGCGGAGCGAGCGACCACCAGGCGTTTTCTTCGCTGCGGACGACGCCCAGATTGACACGTTGCGCGTAAACATAGAGGACTTCGCCTAGCTCGCCGTCATCGATGAGGCCCTTCAGACGCGCGATGGCAGGATGGTAGAGGAGCAGGTGACCGACCATGAGGATGCAGCCCCCACTTTCGGCGAGCGCACAGAGCGCCGCAGCCTCTTTACCCGACAGACAGAGAGGTTTCTCCACGAAAACGTCTCGGCCAGCGCGCAGCGCCGCCTCGGCAACCTCGAAATGCGATGGCGCGTGTGTCGCGACCACGATGGCTCGGACCGCAGGATCGTCGAGAATGGTACGAATCTCAGCCACGACTTCGACGCTAGGGTAGAGCGCAGCGATCGCGTTTCGGATGTCGGCGTCTCGATCGCAAACGTAGCGTAGGTCGGCGTCCGGAAGGGCGGAATAGTTGCGCACGTGGTTCTTACCCCAGCCACCCGCCCCAATCACTGCGACCCCGACCGGATCCATTCGGCTCACGTCGCCCCCCGCTTCATCCGCGCAGCTTAGCAGGAGCGGCCGTCATCCTTGAAACTTGTGCCGGAACTGCGGTTTCATCGCAGCATCGCGCGACATTCCGAGACGTACTGACCTTGTCCAAGCTTGACGCAGTTCTGGTACGCCTGACGCGCCCCTTGCCTATCTCCACGCATTTGCCGCGCTGCCCCGAGCGTCACCCAGGCCAAAGCGTTGCTCGGTTCGACCGCCGTGGCTCTCTCGGCGAGCTCCGTGGCCTCTCGCGTGTTGCTCCGGGCCAACATGAGGCGAGCCAGCTCGGCCAGCGCAGAGCTTCCCCGAGGGTTCAGCTCGATCGCGCGTCGATACGCGGCCACCGCGCGCGAGCCCCGCTTCAATCTGCGCGCTAGGGCGAGCTGGGCGTCGTAGGTGTCCAGAGCGCCAGTTTCCGAGTAGATGACCGGTGGCTCTGGGGCGGGAGTCACATCCTCTGCTTGCGAAGGCGCCGCCGTTGGCTCTGGCTCCGCCTCTGCCGCTTGCGCTGGCTCCGTCGCCGCCACCGGCGGTAGCTCTGGCTCTGGTTCTCTCGCTGCCACCGACTCGATCGAGCCTTCTGATTGGGGCCCTCGCCATGGCGATGTCAGGAATGCAACGGCCGCGAAGGCTAGGCCGACGCCCAGAATCAGAAGCGCCCAGGGCAACATCGATGGCGCAGCGGAAGGCTTGGCCGCGAGGGAGGTCGGTTGAACGGGTCGCGGTGCTTTGAGGCTCGCGTCGTCGAAAACCTGCTCGTAGGTGAGCGGTGGCGGATCGACCTCCGGCGGCTCGTGATAGCTCGGCACCGGAACGCTTCGTCGGACCGCAGCAAGCGCGTCTGATTCCGCCTGGTCCACCAAGGGCGGACCCGGCGGCGTGGAGCGAACGAAGGGACCGGGTGGAGGGTCGGAGTCGATCGCGACGATCGCCTCTTCGACCTCCGGATCCTCGCGGAGATCCTCGAGCGAGTGGTCCCATCGCCCCACTTCGACGGTCTCGCGGGCGGAAACCTCCTCGATCGTGTCCATTTCGAGCGCGCGACCGGCCCAGTTCAAAATCGTCCCACCCGCATACATGGAGCTCTCGGGGCGCACAGCCTGAAAACCCTTTGGCGTCCTCTTGCGCGAAGCAGCGGGCGCCGGTGCCGGCTGCCAGCCCAGCTCCAACTTGGGCGGCGCACCGGACGGAGTCGTGGTCGCCTCCTCGAGCTCCAGATCCTCACGAGGATCTGGAGAAGGAAGTGACACCGGTGTCGTGAAGTGATCCGACGCGGGCGCGAAGGCCGTGGGCAGCTCGGACACAGTCGCCGAACGGGAGAGGGGATTCATCGAGGGAACCGCGGGTGCGGCAGGCACCGCGACGGGCTCGAGGGGCAGCCCCGCGGGACCGGGGATGGTGTTGACCCCTTCTCTTGGAGGCGGGGCAGACGATCGGACGGACACCTCGGCGAGAATCGGAATGCTGTCCTGAACTCGCCCAACCTCGCGCAACATGCCCTCGAAGTAGAGGTCGACGACTTTGCGAAGGGCGTCCACGTGATCACCGCCGTGAGCGCGCAGGACCTCACTCACGGTGGCCTTGCCATCGATGAGCCGGACCATTTCGTTCTGATCGTCGGGCATCTCGCGAAGCCGCTCGCGTAGCATCGCGGGATCGACCTCGAGCACCGTTTCGAACGGCGGAAGAAGCTCGGAAAGACGACTCCACTCGTCGAGTCGCCGCATACCTTCCATCAGGAGCGCCTGGGTGGTCCGGTGGACGGTGCGTTCGCTGAGACTCACCCGTCTGAACTCGAGATCAAACGTGCCGTCGTGCCAGAGCAAATGACGATAAATCGCGTCCTCGCCGATCAAGTCGTCGACCGTCGCGTTGATGACCGCCCCTGAATCGAAGGAGATCATGCCCTCTTGACCGTCGGTCGAAACGAGCGTCAGCACTCCCGACTTGCGGCTCACGTCGATCGTTTGGAGCAAATCGACGACGCTCATCTCCGACAGCGAGCCGCTGAACCGAGTCCGTGCCTCGCTGCTCTTGCGCGCAAGGCCTGCCCTCCTCTGCCTCGCGAGCTCGATGCCGACGCGGGCTACGACCTCGCGAATGTAGATCGGCTTGGTGAGATAGTCTTCGACGCCGAGCTCGAGTCCGCGAATCTTGCTCTCGATGGAGCCGTCGCTCGAAAGGAACATGAAGGGGATCTGCGACCATTCGGGGTTCTGCCGGAGCTGCTCGACGAAGTCGAAGCCATTCATGTCGCTGAACGTCGTGTCGGAGAGAATCAGGTCGGGCTTGTTGGCGTGGAGTATCTCCAACGCCTTCCCTACGCTGGGACATCCCGCAACGTTGTAGCCTGCGTTCCGAAGGCTCACTTCGAGCACGCGGAGGCTACGCGGATCGGCATCGACGACGAGGAGGTTCTGCTTGGTCACTGCACCCTTTTGTCAGCGGCAGTGTGCGAATGGGCACAGTGTCATGTCAAGCATGCCTTCCCGCGACGAACGTGATAACTTGGGATTGTTGGAATGAAGAAGCTCGGGGGCATCCTAGGCGTGATCATCGGCGCAGTATTCATGCTGGCGGCGTGTGACCGATCCAACGCCCAAATGTCCTTCGACAGCATGGACCCGGACTTCGGAGGGCTCCAGGGCGGAAAGACCGTCCGAGTCATCGGGCGAAATGTGCGTTTGGACATCGGCTACGCGGTCTACTTTGGTGAGTTTCGCTCTCCACAGGTATCGATTCAGAACGACAAGGCCCTGCTCGCAGTAACGCCGCGGCGAACGGAGCCTGGCTTCGTGGACGTGACCATCCGCGCGGACAACGGATCGGTCTTCGTCATCAATCGGGGCTTCGAGTACATCAATCAAGGGGGCAATCTCCTGGACGACGCCCCGGACCCCGCAACGCCCTGAGCCTCACCCACCCGCAGCGGTGCCGGCATCGGTCCCGCCGTCGACCCCTCCGTCTGACGACCGCACGCAAACCCCACCGAGGCAAGTCAAGCCGGTGTCACACTGGGTCGTTCGCGTGCATGGCTGGTCGAGCTGCTTCGGTTTGATGTCGACACCGCAGCCGAGCATCAGCACCCAAGAACAGAGCCAGGCAACTCGGCTAAACATCACGGGGACGATAGCGCAGCCGGCAATCTGACACCACGCCTGATGCAGCAAACGCTGCTAGGCTCCCCGAGTGGACATCCGGCTCCTGATACCGGAGCTCTTCGAGAAGCTCAGCCTGATCGCGACCGCGGGCCTCCTCGGCGTGCTCGTGCCGCCACTGCGCAACCGGCTCCTCGGCGTGGGTCAACCCAGAGACATCGCTGTTGTCGTCCTTTTTGGTCTCCTGTTCTCGCTCTGGGGTTCGACGATGGGCGTCGAGTGGCTCGGGCATCATCTGAACCTACGCGCCATCGGCATCATGATCGCGGGCATCTTGGGAGGACCTCGTGCGGGTGCCCTCACTGGCGTCCTCGGCGGCGGCTTCTACGTGTTGCGCGTCGCCCCCGAGGCCTTTCCATGGGCTCTGATTGCATCGGTCCTGGACGGTTGGCTGGCTGGTCGCATGTCCGTTCGGCGGTCGCAGATGTTCATCGGTTGGCGCGTGCTCAGCTCCGCTGCTCTGGTCCAACTCGCAGGCCTGTCGGTCACCACGGTAGGCTTGTCGCTTTCCGAGGTGAGCTCGGCCCACGCGCTTCCCGCGCTGGCCGCACAGCTCGTAGGCGTCGCGTTGGGCGTCGCGCTCTTCATGAACGTCGCGCTGGTCGTCATCTCCCGTCAGGAGCAGGCTGTCGCCTTGGTGGAGGCCCAATCCGCGGCCAACGCACTATCCCTGACTGCGCTCCGCAGCCGACTCGAGCCTCACTTCTTGTTCAATGCGCTCAACACGCTGCGAGCGACCATTCGGCGGGACCCGGAACAGGCCCGGGCGCTGGTCTCGGACCTCGCCGACCTCTATCGGTATCTCCTGCATCACCCGCACGACGCTTCCGTTCAGAACGAGGTCGAGCACGCCTGTGCGTATCTCGCCATCGAGAAGGCGCGCCTCGGAACGGAGCGGCTAGCCGTGCAGACCTCGGTCGACCAGAGCGTTCGCGATGTCCGCATTCCGGCGCTGCTTCTACAGCCGATCGTGGAAAACGCAGTCAAACACGGGATTACGCCCAAACAAGGGCTCGGCAGGATCACGATTCGGGCCTCGGACGCGGGTGATCGCCTTCGAATCGAGGTCGAAGATCAGGCCGAGGGTCCCCATCAAGGGCCATCGACCCAAGGCTCGGGGCTCGCACTTCAGACGCTCCGCAAACGACTCGACCAGCAGTACGAGGGCCGAGCCACGATTCAGCTTTCGTCGCAAGAACAGGGTACGCTGGTGACCGTGGAGCTACCCAAGGGCACCGACGTCGCAGGAGGGCCGGAATGAACATTCGCGCAATCGTCGTCGACGATGAACCTCTCGCACGCGACGAGCTTCGGTTCATGTTGGGACAGTGCGAGGCTGTGGAGGTCGTTGGCGAGGCTCGCAACGCTCCCGAGGCGCAAGAGCTCTGCAACGAGGAGCAGCCCGACGTCGCATTCCTGGACTTGAGAATGCCCGGCCCGGATGGTGTCGCGCTCGCGGAGACGCTGATGGCCAACCACCCGAAGCTGAAGGTCGTGATCGTGTCTGCACATGACGAAGGCGCGCTCCGCGCGTTCGAGGCAAGGGTTGCGGACTACTTGTTGAAACCCGTCCGCCTAGAACGATTGCGCCAAGCGGTCGAACGCGTGCGCGAAAGCGTTGCCGGCGGCCCGACCAGCCCGGAACGACTCGATAGAATCGCCGTGCGCCGAAAGGATGCGTACATCGTTCTCGAGCTCGCCGATGTAATCTACTTCGAGGTCAAGGACGAGCTCGTCTGGGCGGTCAGCGCAGAGGACCGTTTCGCGATCGACAAGACGCTCGCTCAGCTGGAAGCCCAGCTCGACCCAGACGAGTTCTTTAGGTCGCACCGAGGTTTCATCGTCCGCTTCGATCGGATTCGCGCGATCGAGCCCACGGGCGCAGGAACGTATCAGCTCCTGCTCGAACATCCCGAGCGCCCCAAGATCCCGCTGGCCCGAGAGCGCGCGAAGAAGCTGCGCGAACGCATCCCGTTTTCGGGCTGAGCTCGTGCTGACGGGGCCCGGGATCGAAATCCTTTAGCGTTCGCCGGCCTAGGTGGTACATGCCGTACCATGAAGGGGATGCAAATCATTCAACTGCTGGCGCTCGCCATGCTGGTCGGAACGCTTGGGCTCGTGGGCTGCAAGAAGAGCAAGGACACGTCCAACGCCGCCGATGAGAAGCACCGGCCGCCACCACCTTCGGGCACGATGAGCTTCGAGGGAATGTACACCTACATGGCCGACGCGGGGATCTTTCTGGATTGCGCCTCCCGACAACAATGGCCGGTCGCTCACGAAGGGGACAATGCGTCGCTCGAGCGCGCGTATGGGAATGCCAAGATCGCCCCGGGTTCGCCCTTGCTCGTCACGGTGGAAGGCGGCTTGGACTATCGGCCGAAAGTCGACGGACCCGGTAAAGAGACCAAGTTGATCATCCAGCGCTTCGTGCGCACTTGGCCAAGGGAGACCTGCGGAAGCGTGCAACCAGCCAATCTAGAAGACACCACCTGGGCCCTGCTCGATCTCAGAGGCAAGACGATCACGGTGGAAGTGAACGACAAGGCCCCATACCTCGCGCTCAACTCCAAGAAAGCAAGCGCCTATGGATTCGGCGGGTGCAATCGCTTCTTTGGCGCCTACGAAACGTCGGGACAGTCCCTCACCTTCGGTGCGATGGGTGCGACTCGCATGGCCTGCCCTGACGGGATGGATCAGGAGCAAGAGTTCCTGAGCGCGCTCAATGCCACGAAGCGGTACGAGATTCACGGCTCAAAGCTCTTGCTCTTCGACGGACAGACCCTGATCGCGCGGTTCGAAGCACGGGGCCCTGCGGACTGAGGCCGACCGCGGAATCGGCCTCCACCCTCTGCAAGCGTTCATGGTAAGAAGGTCCCGATGAAGATCGGCATCGTATCAATCAACGTCGGTGGACCCGCGACGGCTGAGAACATGGTTGCGCTAGCACAGCATGCCGAGGCTGCCGGCATCGAGTCGCTCTGGACCTTCGAGCATGTGGTCGTTCCGACGGACTACGAGTCGAAGTATCCCTACGACCGATCGGGCAAGATGCCCGCCGCGCCGGAAACGTGGTTCATCGACCCATTGATCTCGCTTGCGTACGTGGCCGCTGCGACCAAGACCATTCGGCTCGGCACCGGAGTCAACATCTTCCCGCAAGCCAATCCGATGCTCTTCGCGAAGCAAACCGCGTCGCTCGACGCGCTGAGCGGCGGTCGCTTGACGCTCGGCCTCGGGATTGGCTGGTTGGCCGAGGAATACGAAGCCATGGGCACGCCCTTCGAGCGACGCGGCGCGCGCTTCGACGACTACCTCGAGGCGGTGAAGAAGGTCTGGAGCGGCGAAGTCGTCGAACACGAAAGTGAGTTCCTCTCGTGGCACGGCTTCAAGAGCTACCCCACGCCGGCACAGAAACCGCATCCACCGATTCTGATCGGCGGAACGACCGAGAAGACCTTGCAACGCGTCATCCGCTCCGCTCAGGGCTGGTACGCACCGAGCGACTCGACGCGTGAGCTCGGCGAGAAGATCGGGGAGCTCAAAAAAATGGCCGCCCGAGCCGGACGGCCATTCGAGTCGATCGACATCACGACCAACTGGCGATTCGCGAAGAAACCGGACGCCCTGACCGAGCTCGAAGAGCTTGGCGTTAACCGAGCCGTCGTGTTGCTTGGCGCCACGGGCGAATCCGACCCTAGGAAGGCGATCGACCTGATCGCCTCCAAGGTCGGGGTGTGACGCTCGGTGATGAGTTACGGGAAATTGACGCCAGCGAAGCACGTGCCCCATGCAATGGCCTGGCTGTTGCAGTTCTGCGTGTTCTCGTCGCAGCCGTTGGCGTCGAGGCAAGCGAGGTAGGCATCCAACTCCGGACCACAGTCGTCGTCGAACTGGGGAGCCGCGGTCTTGCATTCCGACACGCAGGTGTCGAAATCCATGCTGCCCGGGTCGACGCCTTCGAACACGCAGTTGCTCGAACAGATCGCCTCGCAACTACTCGCGGAGGGTCCTCCGCCATTCGAGCCGGCCGAGCCCCCGGAGCCGGCCGAGCCCCCGGAGCCGGCCGAGCCTCCGCCGCCGTTGGAATCGTCGTCCCCACAACCCGTGATCGCCAGCACCGAGCCCAACGCGATCGCCCACAAAACCTGTCGTTTCTTCATTATCCGACCTCCATCACCATCCCCAGAGAAGGTGTCCGTGGATGTGGGTAACAGAACACTGAGGGTTTGTTCAAGAACTAAGCGGCTCAGCGACTGGGGTCCGGCCGTAAGGGTTAGACCTGGGTTCGAATCCACTGGAGTAGCTGCGGGAGGTTCATTGCCCCTGCTTGCCTCGCAGCTTCCCGACCGCTCTTGAATAGGGCAGTCGTTGGAATGCTATTGATTTGATAGCGCTGCGCCAGCGTGGGGTTCTCGTCGGTGTTGACTTTGGCCAGCCGTACCCGTGGCTCGAGCTCAGCAGCCGCTTGCTCGAAGAAGGGTGCCATCATCCGGCAGGGACCGCACCAGGGGGCCCAGAAGTCGACGACTAGAGGTAGGTCGCTGCGCGTGAGGTGGCGATCGAAGGTTTGGTCGCTGAGGGTGATCGGACGCCCCGTGAATATCGATTGCTTGCACTTCCCGCAGCGGGGATCATCACCGAGCCGGGCGCTCGGAATGCGATTCGGAGACTGGCAGCTCGGGCAAACGAGAACTTGGGATGGCTTGCTCATTGGATATCAAAGTAAGTCTGAATTTCTGCATGACTACGGTATCATCAAAGATTCTTTGGCCTCAGCGGAGCTGCTTCCACTACGGAAAACGGTTCCTTGACGCTACCTAGGCCCCGGCCCATATTGCGCCCCCTTCAGGCAAAGAAATACCCATTTATCAAGAGAATTAGCGCGAGTAACGCATGGCACTGACCGCCGATAGAAAGTCCGAGCTGATCGGTCAATTCCGCAACCACGAGAAGGACACGGGTTCCCCCGAAGTCCAGATCGCGATTTTGAGCGAGCGGATCAACTACCTGACCGAGCACTTTCAGACACACAAGAAGGATCATCACTCCCGCCGAGGTCTGCTCAAGCTGGTCAGCCAGCGACGCCGGCTACTCGACTACGTCCGATCCCAGGACGTGGAGCGATACCGTAAGATCATTTCAGAGCTTGGCATTCGGAAGTAAGCTGGGCTCCGGGACGTTGTCCTGGTTGAACCTTGGTGGCTTTTGCGTCGGGTCCGGAGTTCGCTCTTCGCTTCGATGGTTTGAGTTGCGACTCAAATCCTGGAATCGGGGACCGAGACCGCTCTCGGCGTCAACGCTGACCAAATGCGCGGCTGTGCCGCGCGGAAGGCAAAGAGAGCGATGATAATCAGAGAATCCGTTAAGATCGGTGACAAAGAGATCACCATCGAGACGGGCCGGATTGCTAAACAGGCGGCCGGCTCCGTATTGGTGAGCAGTGGCGAGACCATGGTGCTCGTCACCGTGTGTGGAAACAAAGAATCGCGGCCAGGAGCGCCCTTCTTTCCTCTCACCGTAGACTACGTCGAGAAGACCTATGCTGCAGGCAAGATCCCTGGCGGCTTCTTCAAGCGCGAGGCAAGGCAGCGCGATCACGAGGTGCTCACGTCGCGTCTGATCGACCGACCCTGCCGACCACTCTTCCCCGACGGCTACATGTGCGAGACCCAGGTCATAGCGACCGTGATGAGCGCAGACGGCAGCAATCAGTCCGATGTCCTCGCGATGGTCGGCGCCTCGGCAGCGATTCACATCAGCCCGCTTCCCTGGGGGGGCCCGATCGCCGGCGTACGGGTTGCACGCGTCGATGGAAAGCTGATCGCGAACCCGACCTACCAGGAGCAAGAGAAGAGCGAATGTGAGCTCATCATCGCCGCCTCGAAAGATGCGATCGTGATGGTCGAGGGCGAAGCCAGCGAGCTGTCCGAGGCTGACCTCATCGCCGCCATCCAGTTTGGCCACGAGTCCGTTCAGGGTGTCCTCGAGCTCATCGAAAAGATCCGCGAAGCCGTGGGTCAGGAGAAGTGGCCCTTCGAGGCGCCCAAGCGCGACCCGAAGATCGACGCGAGGGTCAAAGCGGTCGGTCTGGCGAAGGTCATCGAGGCCTGCAACATCGCCGAGAAGCACCCGCGCTACGAACGCTTCAGCGAAATCAAGAAGGAAGTAGCTGCAGAGCTCGCCGCGGAATTTCCAGATCTCGAAGGCGACATCAAGGCCGCGTACGAAGACCTTCGCTACAATACGATGCGGGCTCAAGTCCTCGACGAGAAGCGCCGCGTCGATGGTCGTGACTACAAGACAGTGCGACCGATCGCCATCGAGGTCGGTATCCTGCCTCGAGTCCATGGCTCCTCGCTATTCACTCGAGGCGAGACCCAGGGCATCGTGACGGCAACTCTCGGCACACGCCAAGACGAGCAGAAGATCGACGGGCTCATCGACGAGTACTGGAAGCCGTTTCTTCTTCACTATAATTTCCCGCCCTACTCGGTTGGTGAAACCAAGTTCCTCCGCGGCCCGGGCCGTCGGGAGATCGGACACGGAACGTTGGCCGAGCGTGCTCTCACGAAGGTGCTGCCTTCGCGTGAAGACTTTCCCTACACGATGCGCATCGTCTCCGAGATCACCGAGTCGAATGGCTCGTCCTCGATGGCGACCGTGTGTGGCGGAAGCTTGTCGATGATGGACGCAGGTGTGCCCATCAAGGCGCCGGTGGCAGGCGTGGCCATGGGCCTCATCATGGAAGGCCAGAAGTACGCGGTTCTCACGGACATCCTCGGCGACGAGGACCACCTCGGCGACATGGACTTCAAAGTCTGCGGCACCGACAAGGGCATCACCGCCATTCAGATGGACATCAAGATCGCCGGCCTGAGCCAGGAGATCATGCACGAAGCGCTCGAGCAGGCGCGCGAGGGACGGCTTCACATCCTCGAGAAGATGAACGAGGTCATGCCGACGCATCGTCCCGAGCTCTCGAAGTACGCGCCTCGCATCGAGACCCTCAAGGTCAAGCCCGACCAGATTCGCGTGGTCATCGGACCAGGCGGAAAGATGATCAAGGCGATCACGGAGCAGACCGGTGCCAAGATCGACATCAGCGACGACGGTACCGTCAGCATCTCGTCGCCCGACGGCGAGGCGCTCAAGAAGGCAATCGAGATCATCGAGAGCCTCACCCTCGAGCCCGAGATCGGCGCGAAGTACAAGGGCATCGTTCGCCGGGTCGAGAACTACGGCGCCTTCCTCGAGATTGCGCCTGGCAAGGACGGGTTGCTCCACATCACAGACATGGACTGGGGTTTCGTCGAGAAGGTCACGGACGTGATGGACCTTGGCGACGAGGTCGAGGTGATGATCAGCGACATCGATCGCGAGGGACGCATCCGCCTCACGCGCAAGGCGCTCCTGGAGAAGCCCGAGGGCTACGTGGAGCCCGAGCGCAAAGAACGCCGCGAAGGCGGCGGTCGTGGACGCGACGGTGACCGAGGAGGCCGCGGACGCGACGGCGACCGAGGCCGTGGACGCGGCGGACGCGATCGCGATCGTGGCGGCCGTGGCGGCGAAAGAGCCGGTGGACGCGAGGGAGGTCGAGATCGCGAGCGTGGTCGAGATCGTGACCGCGACCGCGAGCGCGGAGGCAGCAGCGAGCGCGGAGGCAGCAGTGACCGCGAGGGCAGCAGTGACCGCGAGCGCAGCAGCGACCGCGAGCGCGGCAGCGACCGCGAGCGCAGCAGTGACCGCGAGCGCGGCAGTGACCGCGACCGCGGCAGTGACCGCGACCGCGGCAGTGATCGCGACCGCGAGCGAAAAGACTGATGGCGCGTCTGCGCGTCTACAAGATGCGCGCCGACGCGATGATTCCGCGGTACGAAACCGATGGCGCGGCGGGGCTAGACCTCGCCGCTTGCCTCGATTCGCCGTTGGTCCTCGCGCCGGGACAATCCGTGCGGGTGCCGACGGGCGTACGAATCGCGCTGCCTTCCGGACACGAGGGCCAAGTGCGTCCCCGCTCGGGGCTCGCAGCACGCCACGGGGTGACGGTACTGAATGCACCGGGAACGATCGACGAGGACTACCGCGGGGAGGTCCAAGTTCTCCTAATCAATCACGGGAGCGCGGACTTCACGATCGAGTCAGGAGACCGCATCGCCCAGCTCATCGTCGCGCCCGTCAGCCACGTCCAGGTTGAAGCGGTAGACGACGAAGCCGCACTCGGCGGAACCGAGCGCGGAGACGGCGGTTTTGGGAGCACCGGCTCCTAGAGCGCGCGGTCCATCAGCTGAGCGATGGTGGTCTTTGGCGCTGCGCCAATGTGTTGGGCAACGAGCTCACCGCCTTTGAAAACCATCAAGGTGGGTACGCCTCGAATCCCGTACTTCGATGCCGTCCCAGGGCTCTCGTCGATGTCGAGGTGCGTCACCTTGACCTTGCCGACGTACTCGTCCGCAAGCTGATCGATGAGCGGCGCAATCTGCTTACAAGGCCCGCACCAAACCGCCGAGAAGTCGACGAGCACGGGGGAGTCTGACTTCAGAACCTCCGTGTCAAAGTTCAGGTCGTTCACTGCGTGTACGTTTGCGCCAGCCATCTGAGCTCCTATTCGGATTGTTGCAGATGCTGTAAGTAAGGACGGTTCGACCAATTGTCAACGTGCCGAACCCACCGGCTACCGTGCAATACCTCAGCATGGTAGGCTTTTTCGCGGCCGGACCCACCTTGCGGGAGGCCTCGATCAGACCATGAAAGCCGGCCTCTTCATCGCCACCGCAGCTCTCTACGCGCTTGCTTGCATTCTCTATCTGTTTCTCTTGACGCGAGGTGCCGAGAGGACACGTCGCTTGCCAGGAACCGTCTTCGTTGCCGCGCTGGGCGCGCACCTCGCCTTCCTGCTGCTAGAGGGCCCTTCCACTCATGAGCTGCCCCTGGCCGACATGTCCCAAATCTTGAGCATTTCGTCTTTTGGAATCGGCATCGCTTTCCTACTGGCGTCCTATCGTTTCGACGTCACCATACTCGGCGCGTTCGTTGCGCCCCTCTCGCTGATGCTCTTCCTCGCGTCCGGTCTCGGCAGCAGCTACGCCCCGGTTTCGCCCCCCGTTCAATCCGCGATGCTCACTCTTCACATCGGCGCGAACGTGCTCGGCCTGGTCGCGTTCGCGCTCGCCTTCGCGGCGGGGCTTGCATACCTTGTTCAGGAACGATTGCTGCGCCGCCGCCAGCTGAGCGGCGTGTTTCAACGCCTTCCATCGCTGGACGTTCTAGATACGATGAGTCTTCGCGCGGTCTTGGTCGGATTCCCACTTCTGACCTTCGGAATGATTACGGGCACCTTCTGGCTATTGCGTTCCGACGGGTCGCACTTCTTCGTGTCCCAGGCTCTCGGCCTCGTCGCATGGGCGATCTTCGCGAGCGTGATCGTCCTTCGCGTGGCCGCGGGCTGGCAGGGTCGAAAGGCCGCGCTCGGCACGATGATGGGCTTCCTGTTCACACTCCTGGTCCTGGCAGGCTATGCCCTACGTGCTGCTGCGGAGGGTGGCTGATGCGCGATTTCGTGGTCGTGGGCCTCTCTCATCGAACGGCACCCGTGGAAGTCCGAGAGCGCCTCGCCGTGCCTCCCGACCGACTCGGCGAAGAGCTGCGCCAGATCGTCGCCGGTGGACGTTTCGACGAAGCGATTTTGATTTCTACCTGCAATCGCGTCGAGCTCTACGCGACTAGCAGCAACCCAATCGACGCGGCGCAAAGAGCGAGAGACGCTCTTGCCACCCGGCTCCTCGATTCCGCTGCCGAGGACGCCCTCTATCAAGAGCGCGGCGTCGACGTCGTTCGTCACGTGTTCCGGGTCGCTTCGAGCTTGGACTCCCTCGTGGTCGGAGAGCCCCAAATTCTGGGTCAGGTCAAAGAGGCCTTCGATGCCGCGAAGGGTGCTGGGACCGTGGGCACCTTGCTCGGGCGCTGCTTCACACAAGCCTTCGCGACCGCGAAGCGCGTCCGATCGGAAACCGGAATAGCCGAGGGCACCGTCAGCGTGAGCTCGATCGCCTGCGAGCTCGCCAAGAAGATCTTCGGTAACCTCGAAGGGCGTCGCACATTGCTACTCGGAGCGGGCGAAATGGGCGAATCGGCGGCACGAAGCCTTCGACAAACGGGAACCCAGCTCCACGTCATCAATCGAAGCGAAGATCGCGCCCATTCGCTCGCAGAGTCCTGCGGCGGGCGCGCGGTCCCATACGAGCGACTCACTCTGGAGCTCGCCGACGCAGACGTCGTCATCGCATCGACGGCCAGCCCCAAATTCATCTTGACCCCCGAAATGATGAAAGGCGTAGTCCGCTCGAGACGTCACCGCCCGCTATTCATCATCGACATCGCCGTCCCGCGAGACGTGGACCCGAGGGTCGGGAACATGGACAACGTGTTCGTCTACGACGTCGACGACCTTCAGCAAGTCGCCGAGGAGAACCTTTCCGTGCGCGCCAGGGAAGCGACCCTGGCGGAGCGTATCGTCGAAGAGGAAGTCGATGCTTTCCTCTCATGGAGACGTTCGCTCGAGCTCGCCCCGACCATCGTCGCCCTTCGAAAGCGCTTCGCCGAAGTGGCAGAGCAAGAGCTTCAGCGCGCGCTGCCCCGCCTCGATGGTGTCAATGAGACCGACCGCGCGGTGCTCGAAGCGATGTCGCGCTCGTTGGTGAACAAGTTGCTTCACCACCCGACGATGCAGCTCAAAGCTGGCGCTGGCGAGCCGGATGGCGCTCTCTTGATCGACGCCGTCCGTCGTCTGTTCGCGCTCTCCGAGGAAGACACTGGGGCGAAAGAAGCCTCGACGGAAGGTGCGGGCGAGGCCAAAGTCACGCAATTGGCGACCGCTGCAGCCGGTTCCTCGGGCGACTCAAAGTGAAACTACGCATTGCAACACGCGGGAGTAACCTCGCCCTCGTTCAGACGCGCTGGGTTGGCGCGCAACTTCAGGGACACTTTCCAGATCTCTCGCTCGAGGAAGTCCACGTTCGAACGACGGGTGACCGGATCCAGGATCGCCCACTTGCGCACGTCGGTGGCAAGGGTCTCTTCGTGAGCGAGGTCGAGGCAGTGGTCGTACGCGGCGATGCTGACTTCGCCGTCCACTCGCTCAAAGACGTGCCGGGTGACGTGCCTCTTGCAGACGGCATGGGCATCCTCAGCGTGCCCGTGCGAGAGGACCCGCGCGACGTCCTGCTCACCATCGACGGCGCGGATTTGGCTTCCTTGAAGCGTGGCGCCAAAGTCGGAACGACCTCGCGCCGTCGTGTCGTGCAACTTCAACGGCAGCGTCCGGACCTCGGTTTCGTCCCGCTTCGAGGCAACATCGAAACGCGCATTCGCAAGCTTCGCGAAGGTCAATGTGACGCAATCGTTCTAGCGGCCGCCGGCCTGAGCCGGACTGGCGTGCTCGATGAAACTCCTCATTGGATTTTGCCGCCGGAGATTTGCCTGCCGGCCGTCGGACAAGGTGCGCTCGCAATCGAGGGTGCGCTGAACGACCATGCCTTGCGCGAGCGGCTACGTGCAATTGAAGACCCGACGGCGCGCATTCAGATCACCGCCGAACGCGCCATGCTCCAGAAGCTCGAAGGAAACTGTCATTCTTCGATCGCAGGCCACGCGAGCGCCGCAGACGGAAGGCTCAAGCTCGAAGCCATGGTCGCGTCGTACGACGGCGACCAAATGATTTGCGCGACCTCGGACACCTATCTCGACCTCGACTCAGCCGACGCCCTGGAGGGCGCGCAAAGGCTGGGCGAGGAGGTCGGCGAGCATCTCCTCGGGCAAGGAGCCTCCGACCTGATCCGGCAGGCGGGCGTGGCGGCCATGCAAGCTCAGTTGACGAGCAACTGAGACTCGGGCTGGGGCCCATACCCGAGGATTCGGCGTACCCCTTCTATCGACTCCGTGAGCCATGGGTCACCGCCCTGTCTCCCGACGCTTGCGACGTACACCGTTTCGCCGTCGAGAAACACCGGGCAAACGTCCACGCTCTGACCTTCGAGGGCCCCCGGTATCCGTCCGTTGAAGCCCGGAGAGCCTAGGAGCGGGGCGATCGCGCCGAGAGCTTCGCAAACGGAGCGCTCCCCGGCGCCAGCGATGAGCAAGCCATTGTCGATTGCGACCACGACCGCGTCCAAGTCCCCCATCGAGCGCGACTGCTCGAGCTGAAGGCAAAGTGCCTGGTACGGATCCTGGCTTCGGCGGGTGCGGCGTTCGTTCATGAGGACTCCCTGGCAGATGTAGGTGTATGTAGACTATTAGCCTACGAAGGGAGAGGCAAGATTCCGCCCTAAGCGTGGATTTCAGCTAAATCGACACCCCGTGCAGGACTGCTAGAGTCGCGCTGCAATGAGTCTCGCGGACGTGCTTGGCAGTCACCGGGTCGTGGTGACCGTCGGGAGCGGCGGAGTAGGCAAGACCACGACGGCGGCAGCAATGGCCGTCCACGCGGCGATGGAAGGCCGGAAGGTCCTCTGTCTCACCATCGACCCTGCACGACGTCTGGCCAATAGCCTCGGGCTCGATGAGATGCGGACCAGCGAGCAGGAGGTTCCGACCTGGCTCTTTCGGCGCAACGGCCTGGAATGCAAAGGCGCACTCTCTGCGATGATGCTCGACACGAAGCGTACCTTCGATGAGCTGGTCGAGAAATACGCGTCCGACGAAGGGGCGCGCGACCGAATCCTCAGCAACCAGATCTATCAATACGTCGCAAGCTCGCTGGCCGGAACACAAGAGTACATGGCGATGGAGAAGCTCCACGAGGTACGCAAGGATCCGAACTGGGATCTCGTCGTGCTCGACACGCCGCCCACCTCGAGCGCCCTCGACTTCCTCACTGCACCCGAGCGACTGATCGACGCGATCGACTCGCCCGCAATGCGCTGGTTTCTCCAGGTGTTCGAAGGTGCCGGCAAAGAAGCGTTCGGCTTGGTGGGACGTAGTGCGACCGTGCTGCTCAGAGGCATCGGAAGAATTACGGGGCTCGAATTCTTGGAACAAGTCGCCGGGTTCGTGAGTGGGATCAACGAGCTGTTTGGCGGCTTCAAAGAGCGCGCCGAGCAGGTGTCAGACGCTCTGCGAAGCCCCGAAGTGGCGTTCGTGCTCGTGACCAGCCCCGATCCGATGGCGATCGGCGAAGCGCGTTACTTCAGCGACACGTTGCAGGCGTCCGGAATGAACCGCGAAGCGATCATCGTCAATCAGGTGCATGCGCTCATCGACCCGCCGGACCTCACGCCGGAAGAGCAGGTGCTCGCACTGCGTGAGGTCCTGCCCTCGTCGCTCGACGCCGCCGACCTTCAGCCGCGCCTCCGCGAAGCGCTGGAGGCCGAGCATCTGTGGGCGGTTGCCGACCGGGCCGAGGTCGACCGATTGGACGAGCAAGTGGGAGAAGATACCCTTATCGTGGAAGTTCCTGCATTCGACGAAGACGTCCATGACCTCGCAGCACTGGCAAGAGTGGCGTCCTATCTGACTGTGACCACCTGAGCGAAACCATGCCGACCGACTCATCTACCAGCTGGAGCGCCATCATCCTCGCGGCCGGAGAAGGCACGCGCATGAAGAGTCGCCGCCCCAAGGTCCTCCACGAAATCGCTGGACGTGCGCTCGTTTCCTGGGTCGTGCAGGCCGCTCTCGATGCCGGCGCTTCTCGTTGCCTCGTGGTGCTGGGTCACGGCCGCGACGACGTGGAGCGAGAGCTGCTCGGTCGGTTTGGCGCGAGGGTGGAAATGGTACTTCAGCCGGACCAGCGTGGCACGGGCGACGCCGTGCGCTGCGCAATGGAAGCCGACTCCCGCCTCGACGGACGAATCCTGATCCTCTACGGCGACTGCCCCCTCATCCCCTCGGCGCTGCTTCGCGACCTGGTCGAACGCTCCGAGAACGCGGACGCCGACCTGGGATTGGTCACCGCTACGATCGCCAATCCGGATGGCTACGGTCGAGTCATCCGGAACGAGGCGGGCAAGGTGCAGCGGATCGTGGAGCATCGGGACTGTTCGGCGGAGGATCTGCGCATCCAGGAGGTCAATCCCGGACTCTACGCGGTGCGCGCGAAGTTCCTACGCACGTCCATCGCGCAGCTCAGCCCCAACAACGCCCAGGGCCAGCTCTACTTGACGGACGTCGTCGAGCTGGCCGCCAAGCAGGGTCGAGTGGTCGATCTGCAGGGCGACATGTCGACTCTCGTCGGCAGTCAACGACCAACGGGACCTCGCGCTCGCCGCCGCCATGCTGAGGCGACGCGTGGCTCAGGACTTGGCAAGCAGCGGGGTATTCGTCGCGGACCTGAATACGCTATACGTCGACGCCGAATGCGAAGTCGAACCCGGCGCATCGCTCGGCGCCAACGTACACCTTCGGGGGCGCTGCCGAGTGGGCGCCGGCGCAAGCATCGACGTGGGTTGCGTTCTGCGCAACGTCGTCGTCGAGAAGGACGCGAGCGTTCTGCCCTACACCGTGGCGACGGACTCGACGATCGGAGAGGGCGCGCAGGTCGGTCCCTTCAGCCACTTGCGCCCACAAACGGAGCTTGGGCCGCGCAGCAAGATCGGGAACTTCTCCGAGACCAAGAAGACGACGATCGGCGTGGGCTCGAAGGTCAACCATCTTTCCTACGTCGGTGACGGGGTGATCGGCGATGGCGTCAACATCGGCGCCGGGACGATCTTCTGCAACTACGACGGCGCTCAGAAGCACGTCACCGTGCTAGAAGACGGCGTCTTCATCGGCAGCGATACCCAACTGATCGCACCCGTGACAATCAAGAAGGGCGCGTACGTGGCGAGCGGCACCACTGTCACCCGCGATGTTCCGGAAGACGCGCTGGCGATGTCGCGAACCAAGCAGGAAAACAAGGAGGGCTACGCCACCCGACTTCGAGCCCGCCTCCGCGGGAGCAAGAAGCCCTAGCCCGCTGGCGCCTCAGAACGTGATCTTGAAGGATCCACCGCCTGGGTTGGCGCTGAAATCGAAGTCCGGGCCTTCTTCGCTACGCTCGTAATACTTGCTGGAACACGCGATGCCCCGGTAGGCCTCGTAAGCCTTGGATGCGCCGCGAGGTGCTGTCGCTGTCTGGAGAGCGAGCGCGAGTGGGGGGCCGATATACATGCCCGCCGTGAGACCACGGCTCTGTCCCGTCCACTTAGTCGCTTTGACCGTTCCGCCCACGACACCGTAGATGAGCATGCCGGCAACGCCCAGAGCTCCTCCGGAGAGCTCCTGAACGGACGCAGCCTTCTCCAAGGTTTGCGTGGCGTAGAGAAGCTTCGCGCGCCGCGCCTCCTCGGTGCTGTCGTCTTTGCGCCGAATGCGCTTGGCGCCCCAAACGTCTGCGGCAGGGAGAATCATGTGCGTGAGGCCGACGAAGTAGCTGCCAGCGGCGAGATAGGCCCAGCCGAACTTGTCAGCCTGGTTGCTGTCCTGTGCCGCATTCACGGCGGCGTAGGTCATTCCGCCACCTCCAGCGAGGAAAAGGCTCATCCACACGTAACGCCAACGGGTCGCTTGCTTCTTGCCGTCCTGTAGCTTCCCTTCGATGTACTTGATGCGATACTGCACCTCGTCATCGCTCAACTCCTCGATGCAACTATAGGCATCTTGAGCGGTGGCCGCTCGCGGCGGAGTCAGAATCGTGAAAGCAAGCGCGCAGGTGAGGACCAGCGTGATGCGGTGGATGAGTGAGTTCGCGTTTCGATGATGTTCAGGCACAACCTACCCCTGTTCGCCAGGTGGCCGGGATAGTACGCAAAACCTCCCGAAACTGCGATACTCATTCGCATAATCAGTCACTTTTTTTCCGGCCCGCGAATTCCCCGCAAATGTATGGATCCAGCGGCACTAGATGGCCCATCGGGTCAAACGTTGGGCTCGGGTCTCGGCGAAGCTGCCTCGACGGGCTGGATCGGGGCGTTATGCTGGGGGCGTGGAAAGCGTGATTTTCAAGGTGCTCATCACAGTGATGGCGCTGTCGGTGTTGATCATCATTCATGAAGGTGGGCACTACTTGGCTGCCCGAGCGTTCGGGATGAGGGTCTTGCGATACAGCATAGGGTTTGGCCCGACGCTCTTTCGCTACCAGCCGAAAGGGAGCCCGACCGTCTTCCAAGTCGCGGTGATCCCGTTTCTGGCATACGTCCAAATCGCCGGCATGAACCCGAACGAGGAGGTCGACCCAAACGACCCGGAGCTCTACCCGAACAAGAGCCTGTTCGCGCGGGTCTCGACGATCGCCGCGGGACCCATCGCGAACTATCTCACCGCGTCTGCAATCGTTTTTGGGCTGGGGGTGACGAACACTCTGCCGCCGATGCAACCGGCCGAGCCCATGGAGGTCGCCGAGGTGGTGCCCGATTCGCCCGCGGCGGTGGCCGGTTTGCAGGAGGGCGACGTCATCGTCGCGGCGAACGGCCAAGCGATCAAGAACGTTTCCGAGCTCATCGACGCGACAGCGCCGCGCGCGGGCGAACCGACGCTCTACGTGGTGGAGCGTGAAGGCCAGCTCCTCCCGCCGATCACGATCACTCCCGCGGACCGAGGCGGACGCGGTCAGATCGGCGTCAGCGCCAAGATGATTCGGCTCTATTCCAACCTGAGCGCCTGGGACTCCGCCAAGCTCTCGATCGCGCTTCCTTATCAGATGACGATGGCTCAGCTCAACGGACTCGCCGAGATGGTCGAGCGGCGGAGCACGGAGGGCATCGGCGGCCCCGTGATGATGGGCAAGATGGTTGCCGACGCGGCGCAGGCCGGGCTACCGGCTTTCTTGTGGATCCTGATGTTCATCTCGGTGGCCCTCGGCATGTTCAATTTGCTGCCGTTTCCCGCGCTCGATGGCGGTCGGCTGATCTTCCTCGGGTACGAGGCGATTACGCGCCGCCGAGCCAACGAGCGGTTCGAGATGGCGGTCCATGCGTTCGGAATCGTGTTTCTGCTAGGGGTCATGATCCTGGTCACGTATCGCGACATCTTCGGATAGGCGCTTGCCGCTCCAAGCGAAGCGTGTAGCTTCCTGCAATGCATCCCGATGTCATCGTGATCGGAGGCGGCTTGATGGGCTGCAGCGTCGCCTACCGGCTTGCCAAAGACGGGGTCCGCGTGCTCGTCCTCGAACGAAGCATCCCTGGCGCCGAAGCGTCATCCGCTGCGGCGGGGATCCTAGGACCCACGGTCGAGTCGTTTGAGGACGCATTCGCCCTCCAGCTAGGCCGGCGAAGTCGTGAGCTCCATGCGGAGCTCGCTGACGAGCTGGATGAGCTCTTCGGGGTCGACGTAGGGTTTCGGCGTTCAGGGGTTCTCAAGATCGCGTTCGACGAAAAGGAGCTTGCGGACCTCGACGCACACGCCTCGAGACTCGAGCTACACCGGGTCCGTTGCGAGCGCTGGGGCCCCAGCGAGCTTCTCAGCGAAGAACCAGCGGCCAGCCCAGAAGCACTGGGAGCGCTCAGCATCGCCGAAGACGCGCAGGTCGAGCCCAAGAAGTTGCTCTCGGCCGTTGCTCTCGGGGCAGAGCGCGAGGGTGCGACCTTCCGAAGCGGGTCCACCGTCCGCGCAGTACATACGGCAGGCGGTCGTGCCCGCGGCGTGCAACTCGGCGACGAGCTGATCGAGGCGGATCGGATCGTCGTCGCTGCGGGCAGTTGGACCACTCTGATCCCCGGTCTGCCGTTCGATTCCGAGACGATCTATCCGGTGCGCGGCCAGATGATCGCGACCCATACGCGTCCCCCCGTCTTCAGACGAATCGTGTTTGGCGCCGGCGGCTACGTCGTGACGCGCCCCGACGGTCGCGTCCTTTGCGGCTCGACGATGGAGCGCGTCGGTTTCGAACGCGGAATCACGTTTGGAGGGATGGCCGACGTCATCGGTAAGGCCACCCGTCTTGCGCCCGGTCTTCGATCGGCTGCCATCGACGACCACTGGTCGAGCTTCCGCCCCGGCACTTCGGACGGACTACCCCTGGTCGGCGAGACACGCATCGCCGGCTTGTTCGTCGCGAGCGGGCATCACCGTAACGGAATCCTGCTCGCGCCGCTCACCGCCGAGCTCATCGCCGACGCCGTTTCCGGGAAAACGCCGTCGCGCGAAGCGCAGGCACTCTCCCCTCGGCGCTTCGAGGCATCGCAAGAATGACGATCGGCACCGAGCAAGCTCTCGTGGCCAACGGCCTTCGACATCACGTGATTTGCTGGGGCGAGGCGCCGATCGACGTAGTTCTCTGCCACGGTTTTCTCGACGTCGGATGGAGCTTCGATGCGCTTGCGAACGAGCTCGTCGCCGCAGGGCACGGTGTGGCTGCGTTTGACTGGCGCGGTCATGGTGAGACCGAATGGATCGGCGCGGGTGGCTACTATCACTTCCCCGACTACGCGCTCGACTTGGACGAATTGCTCCCTCAGCTGAGTCGCGAGCCAGTGCATCTGGTGGGTCATTCGATGGGCGGATCGGTGTGTGCCATGTACGCTGCGGCGCGCCCCGAACGAGTGCGGAGCTTGAGCTTGATCGAAGGTATCGGCCCCCCGGAGATGGAGCCACGCGACCCTGCGACACGCCTGCGCGCCTGGCTCGATGGAGTCGCAAAGGTCCGGGCGCGCTCCCCTGGCCCGATGCGCGATGTCGATAGCGCGGTGACCCGGATGCGCGTCCAGAACCCCGAGCTCAGCCATGCGCTCGGCGCGTTCCTGGTGAGCAAGAGCACCAGGCCCGTCGATGGCGGGCTCCAATGGACTTTTGATCCGCTGCACAAGACCTGGTCGCCGCGGCCCTTCGAGGCGCAATCGTTTTGTAGGCTCCTCGAAGCGATCTCTGCGCCTACCCTCATCGTCGCTGGAGAACGCGGCTTTCGCTTGGCGGACGAAGAGGAGCGGATGGCGAAGATCAAACACAAGCGCTTCGTCGAAATCGCCGATGTCGGACACATGATCCACTGGTTCAAACCTCGCGTGCTCGCCAAGGAACTGACCGAATTTTTCGCGGCGCATGGACCTTGACGGGGTCATTGGCTCGTGAAACGCTGCCGTCCCATGCGACGGATTTTCTTGCTTTCCCTCGTGCTAGTCGGTGTCCTTGCGGTTCAGGCGCTCGCCGAGGACGCCACGCCAAGTGCCGATTTGAGCCGCCGGGAGAAGGTCTTTGCAAGGGTAGGCACTGCGACGATCACCGTTGGCGAGCTCGAGGACATCATCAATGCGCGGTCTCCATACTCCCGCATGAGATTCGTCGATCCCGAGGTGCTCAGAGAGTTTGCAGACGAGCAGGTTCGTAACGAGCTCTTCTACCAGGGCGCCGAGAAGCTCGGCTATGCGGAGGACCCGGCGGTCCGGCAGTTCGTCGACCAGACCCTCGTTCAGATGTTCGTCCGCGAGGATTTCGAAGAAGCCGTCACGCCGGACGACGTCCCCATGGAAGAGGTCACGAAGTACTACGAAGAGCACCCCGAGGAGTTTCGCAGGCCCGAGATGCGCCGCGCCAGACACATCCTCGTTGCCAGCAAGGATGAGGCCGAGGCAATCCTCAAAGAGCTTGGGCCTGACACGGGCGCTACGTTTCGTGCCCTCGCGAAACAGAAGAGCCTCGATACCGAGACGAACCAGCGTGGTGGCGACCTGCTCTACTTCACGGAGGACGGGAAGCTCGTCGGCAAAGAGGGCGGCGAATCGATCAATCTCACGCTCGCGAAAAGCGCGTTTGCGCTCGTGCGCACAGGCGACTTGAGCAAACCGCTCGACCTCGGTGACGGGAAGTGGAGTGTGCTCGAGCTCACTGGGGTTCGGCCAGAGCGTGTCCAAACCCTAGAGGAGGCGACCGGCCCCATTCGTCGGAAGCTCTGGCGCGAGGAACGCGAAGGCGCGCTCGATAAATTGATGAGCGACCTGCGTACGGAGCTGAAGCCGGAGCTTCATCCCGAGCGGTTGGATGCGATTGTCCTAGAGCCCAGCAGCGAGCCGATCGAGCACCCGAATCAATAGAAAGCGGGGGCGCCTCTATGGGCTTGCCAATTCGCCGGGCTCCGGGTACTAAATGAACGTTCATTCATTTTCGGAGTCAGGGAGCTATGTCATCCACATTCCAGCCCTTTGAGGAAGAGCATCGGATCTTCCGTCAGCAAGTCCGGACGTTCGTCGAAAGCGAGCTCGTGCCCAACGTCGACAAGTGGGAGAAGGAAAAGCTCTTTCCCAACTCGGTGTTCAAGCGTGCAGGGGAGCTCGGCATCATCGGAGCGCACTATCCCGAGGACGTAGGCGGAGGCGGAGGCGATTTCTGGATGAGCGTGGTCAAGTCCGAGGAGCTCGCGCGCTGCGGCTCGGCAGGCGTGACGATGGGGCTGCTGGTTCAGTCGGACATGGCCACACCAGTGATCAACGATCTCGGGTCGCGGGAGGTCAAGGACGAATTCTTGGTGCCCGCTATCAGCGGAGACAAAGTCGCTGCCCTCGGTGTGAGCGAGCCCGGCGCAGGCTCTGACGTCGCAGGTCTGCGTACGACCGCCCGAGCGGTCGGCGACGACTATGTGATAAACGGCTCGAAGACGTACATCACCAATGGCACCCGCGCGGACTTCGTGACTTTGATGGTGAAGACCGATCCCGATGCAGGCCACAGCGGTATTTCGATCATCGTCTGTCCGACCGATGTCAAAGGCTTCAGCGTTTCGAAGAAATTGGAGAAAGCCGGTAATTGGTCGAGCGACACCGCGGAGCTTTTCTTCGAGGACGTACGTGTTCCCAAGCGCTACCTGCTCGGACAGGAAGGCATGGGGTTCGTCTATCTCATGCAGAACTTTCAGTCGGAGCGACTAGTCGGCTGCGTGAGCGGGCTCGAGGGGTCCAGGTTGGCGCTGGACCGTTCCGTGCAGTTTGGACGCGAGCGCGTCGCGTTCGGAAAGCCTTTGATCAAGCGCGAGTACTGGCAGCAGAAATTCGTCGACCTCTATACCAAGTACGAAGCGGCCAAGGCTCTGACGTACAACGCGTGCGCTGCCTACAACGAAGACAAGTTCGTGAAAGGGAGCATGTTGTCGATGGAAACGACGCGCATCGTCTCGATGGCGAAGGCGTACGTCGGAGATGTGACGGCCGAGATCATGGATCAATGCCTTCAATTCCACGGCGGCATGGGATATCTCGAAGATCTCTGGGTCGCGCGCGCATGGCGCGATGCGCGACTCTTCCGCATCGGTGGCGGAGCGACGGAAGTGATGCGCTACGCGGTCGCGAGGATCATGGGGTTCTGAACGTAGCGGCGTCGCCGCCATCCGCCTGCCCGCTCGGGGAGTGAGAACCCTCGGACGTTTGTTGACCCGGATCACAACTGCGCCCAAGCTCCGCTCTGTGAAGTGGATCTTGACTCTCGTGCTCCTGTTCGTCGGTTGCGCCGAAGAGACCGCACCGCCGTCTTCGGGCGGCATCGAGAAGCCACCGGGGACTATCACCGGCGGTGGTGGGACTGGCGGAATGGGCGGCATGGGTGGTGCCGGCGGTGCAGGCGGCGGAACGAATGGCCTCTGCAACAACGAGTCGGATCTCGACGCGATCGAAGGCGCAGGCGCAAGCCTCCGCGACATCGCTGGCGACTGCGGTCTGACACGCTGCGCAAATTTCGTGGGCAGCGGACCCGCGTACGAGGCCTGTATCAACAACTGCGTCGAAAGTGACGTCGTGGGTCTCTCCAGCGAATGCGCGACTTGCTATGGGGGCTTGGAACGCTGCGCGTACGATGGATTTTGCTTCGAGTCGTGCCGGTTCGACACCTGCAGCACGTTCTGCATCGACTGCCTGGCCGCGGCGGACTGCATCCTCGAATTCGAAGAGTGCCGAGGCCTGCCGGGCGACGGCTGCCCTGACGCGTAGCCAACGCCGATCTCCGCACCAACGGACGTGAAGTCGATCATGCCCGGAAGCCAACGACACCGCGATCTTGCGGAGGCATTGCGATGGCACGGTGTGCCCGAGGAACGGCCGCGCTGACCCTGTTTATGGCTCCCTGATCGCCTCCTGCACTCGCTCCCATGGATCCGAGGTGCCGATCACATCGACGATCATCACGGCTTCTGCGGCGGAGATGTTGTCTCGTTTTGCAGAGCTGATGTCCAGCCAGCCGGCAATTCGGCGAGCGATCGCGAGGCGGGTCGCCAGCTCGGTGCGAGCACGAGCAAGAGTGCCATAGCGCGTCCAGCGCATCGACCAGAGCTCGTCGGCAAGCCAGTCTCCAAACACCCGATTGGGAGAAACGGGTTCTACGATGCGCTCACCCGCTCGTTCGAAGGAGTCGGCCCATGGGCGTCCCCTCTCGGTTCGCTTGCGACGTTCGACCAGGAAACCGATGGCATCTCCAACCCAGCGCGAAGCAACGGCTGCTCGCGAAGGCCCTCGGAACTCGAGCAGCTCATCGGCCACGTCCAACCAAGTCATCGAATCGAGACCCGGGAATGGTTGCGCCCGGAGCACGGTGCTGAGGCGCTTCCCGTCCAGTAGCGCATCGATCATGTTCGCCTCGCGCTCGGCATATTCGAGGAATGAAATCGACTCGCTGGGGGACCAAGCCACTTCATCGAACACCGCGTGCTCCGGCTTCAACTCGCCATTCGAATCCAAAAGGCATGGCCGCGCGAGCTCGGCGCTAACCGGAGGCAGAGACCCGAGGGTGCGGCACGTGCAGCGGTGTTGCGTCGAAATTCGGCCACCTTCGGGTGTGGCGGTGAGGGCGTAAGGGAACTGAATGCAAGGCGTCGGCTTCATCTCGGGACCGAGCTGTGAGTGAATCGCGCATCCTTGCTCGCTCCAAAAGACACAACGCCCGGTATCGCTCCGCATCATGAGGACGGCCCCATCCTCTCCCTCGTAGCGGTCGAAAGCATCCTCGGAGATGGTCGCGAGCATTTCACAGTCTTCTTCACTCAGCGCACCTACCGCGTGGATGTCACTGCAGCAGAGACCGTCACCCACGCAATCGAATCGTGCGCCTGGACGAACCAAGAGCGGTTCCCGTCTAGCGAGTCGGATCATGCTCTCTCCAAGTGGGGCGCAGGCCCGAGGTAGAGGACCTGCATTCCAGCGGTGACGATGGTGTCACTCCCCGGGTTGACCCGTTCTTGGCCGGTCTTCGGGTCGCGAAGACCTATCACCATGCATCCCGTAGTGGCGCGAATCTGCAGGCTCAACTGATTGAAGCCAACCGGCATCTGCGTTGCTGTCGGAACCTCGCCTACGTAGAGATTCTGGTTCCCCGAGAAGACCATCCGGCTCGTAGCGTCGGCGACACCCGGGTAGACGATGGTGTGCGCGAGGAGAGAGT
This sequence comes from uncultured delta proteobacterium, assembly GCA_963786865.1. Lineage (GTDB taxonomy): Bacteria > Myxococcota_A > Polyangia > Polyangiales > Houyiibacteriaceae > SG8-38. The sequence goes on from CAWBAV010000018.1 coordinate 229,878, forward strand.
ACCCCACTCGGCGAGTCTCGACGACCTCGTCGCTGCCTGCGGTCCGAGCGTGCTGCACGTTCTCGGAATCGAGAATCTCCGCGATGATGCGCACCGGCACCTTTCGGGACTGGGTGACCGGGCTTCGCGTTAGCGCGGAACGAATCGTGAAGACGGTGAGTATGGTCGCAGCGTCTGCTTCCTGCGGTTTGATTCTTCTCGATCCGGTGACGATGACCGTCGAAGCATGCGTGATTCGCACCTTATCGAGCTCGCTTTCCTTCGTCGGATCACCCTGCACCCAGAGGAACTCCGGACGGAGCTCTTTCGGTCGTTCGTAGGGCCCGAACAAGACGACCCGCTGCTCTTCGATGTCGATCTCCGAGCTCAGCACGTCGAGCAGCATGCCACTGCCCATCTCGTAGCCGCAAACCACGATGTGATTGACGTAACCGCTCATTCGAAACTGCTCCTCTCGGATGCTCAAGACCGCGTGTAACAGGCTGTGACCGATGATGCCCGCGAAAAGTGCCAGTGTGAAAAGGCCGCCGACCATCATCGCGCCGCCGATCGCGCGTCCCAAGGTCGAGACCGGAGTGATGTCGCCGAAGCCGACGGTCGTAATCGTGACGAGCGCCCACCAGAGGCCATCGCCGACGTTGGTAATCTCGGAATTGACGTTCCGCTCGACGAGAAAGAGGCTGATGCCTCCGAGAATTGTTTCGACACCGAGGACCGCGAACGCAAACATGAACAGCAACCGGTCTTCCTCGAATGCATGCATGAGACCACGGAATGGATTCGAGTATCGGAAGACCCGCTGAGTTCTGAGCAGACGAAGAAGACGCAGCGCGCGCAAACCACGCAGCGCCGGCACCAGCGCCAAGACCGTGAAGATGTCGATGAGCATCATCGGCGTCAGCGCAAATCGGATCCGAGAAAAGATCTCGGTCTGCAACTTCCCGAGTGGGGGCCTGTTGAAAACCGCGAGCTCCGGTGGCCGATAGGTGATGATCCGAGTGCTCACCTCGATGGCGAAGAGCCACAGCAGGAACCGATCGATCTGTTGAAGGATCAGATCGCCTGCCGATCCTTGCGCGACGAAAGCTTCTGCAATCAACACGGCGATCGACAGGAGGATCAGGATCCAAACGAACGATTCGACGACGCGGTACGCTTGCGTTCGCGGATCGTGAAACGCACCGTGCAGGTAGTCGCGCGCTGACATGCGCCGCGAGCATCAATCGACCAGGATTTGGTGTCAACCGCCCTGCCCGGAGGAGACTGGGCTATTGGGCCGCGACCGGTGTCTGTTCGACCTCGTCGAGCTCGATCGCATCCGCCAGGATTTCCGCGATGTCTCGTTGACCGATCTCTTCGTCCTTGTCTTGCTTCTTGAGGCCGTCGGTCAGCATGGTCATGCAGAAGGGACATCCGCTCGCGATCGTCGTCGCACCCGTATCGAGTAGCTGAAGCGTTCTCTTGTTGTTGACTCGCTCCTCGCCCTGCTCCTCCATGAACATCTGCGCGCCGCCGGCGCCGCAGCAGAGCCCCTTCTTCTTGTTCCAGTACGGAACCTCGGTCAGCTCGAGCCCCTCGATCGCCTCCAGAATCTGGCGAGGCGAGTCGTAGACCTGATTGTAGCGGCCGAGGTAACAGCTGTCGTGGTAGACGACCTTGCCCTTCACGGCTTTGGAAGGAACGAGCTTTCCCGCCACGAGCAAGCCGTTGAGGAAGTCGCTGTGGTGAACCACGTCGTAAGTGCCGCCAAAGTCGCCATACTCGTTGCCGAGGGTGTTGAAGCAGTGCGGACATGCCGTGATGATCGTCTTCTTGGACGCCTCGTAGCCATTGAGCGTTTCGATGTTTTGCTCCGCCAGCATCTGGAATAGGTACTCGTTGCCAGCACGGCGCGCCGGGTCGCCCGTGCAGGTCTCCTCGGTTCCCAGGATCGCGAAGTCGACGCGAGCTTTCTTCAACAGCTTCGACACTGCGCGCGCGACCTTCTTGGCTCGATCGTCGTAGCTGGCGGCACATCCGACCCAGTAGAGAACTTCGGCGTCGGGCTTGTCGCTCAGCAGCGGGATGCCGAGTCCATCTGCCCAGTCGCCTCGGTCCATCGACGAGATGTTCCAGGGGTTGCCGTTGGTCTCGATGCCGTTGAACGCACCCTGGAGCTCGCCCGGGAACTCGTTCTTGATCATGACTTCCTCGCGACGCATGCCGATGATCTTGTCGACGTAGGAAATCATGACGGGACACTGCTCTTCGCAGGCGCGGCACGACGTGCAGCCCCAAATGACGTCCGGATGCAGAATGTTCGGCACCAGATCCACGACGGTCTCGCCGACGAAGTAGCCTCCCTCGGGGGCCGCTGGGAACGTATGAATCGGCTCTTCGCCGGTACTCGGTTTGGGTGGCTGCGCGGGCCTGTCGCTCGGCTCGGCGACCAGAGCGCCCTTTCCGAACATGTCCTTCTCGGTTGCGTACAGATGATCCCGAATCGCCAATGTGAGGTGCTTGGGCGAGAGTTTCTTCCCGGTGATGTATGCTGGGCAGTTGTCGCTGCAACGCCCGCACTCGGTGCAGGTGTACAGATCCATGATGTGCTTGTACGTGAGGTCGGTGAGTCGGTTGATTCCGAGGGACTCCTCCCGCTCGACCTTGCCCTCGAGGTCGTCCACCTTGGGAAGGGCGTTCGGTCGACGCTCGTAGGCGAACACGTTCGGAATGACGGTCAGCACGTGGAAGTGCTTCGAGTACGGTAGGATGTTCAAGAAGATCAAGACGAACGCCGAGTGCCACCAGAAACCAGCATGCTGAAGGGCCGTGAGGATTCTCGTGCTGTCCACGCCCGACAGAAGTTGGGCGACGATTCCTGCGAACGGTTCCCACCAGCCGGCGTGAACGCTTTGGCCAGTCTCGCCGTAGGCGCGCGTATCGAGTACCAGGGAAGACCCGACATAGAGGAAGTCCGCGGCCATCATCGTGATGATGATGAAGAGAATGAGAATGGGCTCCGTGAAGACGTAACGGTTGGCGTGGTGGCCCAGCGTCATGCGGGGCTTGTCCTTGACCGCCTTCGGATCACCGCTGTCCTCGCCGCGCTTCACCCATCGGAGGTACAGAAACACGACGGAGCCCACGATCGCGCCGAACGCGGCGAGCTCCTTCACGAAAGAGTACAGCTTGCCAATCACATGGTCGGTGCTGAGCAGGCCCCAGAAATCAAACCCAGGGTCGAACCCGCGTCCCCACAGCATGAGGCTGTTGAGCAGCAGCACCTGGAACGCGATGAAGATGCCGACGTGCGCGAATCCGGCCAACGTATAGTTGGGCATCTTCTTCTGTCCAAAGGCGTAGACGAGGAGGGTCTTCGCTCGATCGGCGATCTGCTCGCCGCTCCAGGCAAACCGTGGGTCGGGAACCCCGATTTTGACCTGGCGGATTCCGCCGAAACGCGGACCAAGAAAAGAACCCGAGCGTGCTCACCAACAGCAACGTCATCCAAATCGGACCCATGGTTTTCTCCCTGACTGAGAGCGCGGAATCAGTACGAATCTGGGCTCGCGCTGCGCGAAGGTTTAGGGGTGCTGCGCATCGAAGTCAAACGCCGCGTCCCCGTCGTCCGAGACTGAAAAGCTCCATTCTACTATGATTCCGAGGTGGGCCGTTTGGGGTCGATATTTCTGCTGGGAGTCGCTGCATGTGCATCGCCAGCGATGCGAACTGTGCCGCGGGTCGTCGACGGAGAGGTGGAGAACGGACCGTTCGTGTCCGCTTACGCTTATGAGTGGTTCATCGAGGGTGAAGCGCTCGCGTCGAAGGGAGAGCACGGCCAGGCAGCCATGGCATTCGAGAACGCGGCGGCGGCACCCGACGACGACGTTCTACTGATGACCCGTTTGGCCGAGGAGTATCAGCTCAGCGGCGCCGATCGTCGCGCCGACCGAACGCTCAGCTTGGCGCATCGCATCTATCCGAGGTCGGCCCGGGTCGCGCTCGCCGAGGGACGAATTCTGCGGAGCAGAGGCGCGAATGCAGAGGCACTGTCGTCATTCGCCCGTGCCATGGACCTGGCGCCAACCTCGGAAGAGCCCGTGCTCGAAATGGCGATGAGCCTCGACGCCGCTGGTCATCCAGAGAGGGCACGCGCCGTCCTGTCCGACTACGCGCAGAAGACCCTCGGCCCGCGATCAGGAAGCGCCCGCCGGCTCTTGCTCGAGCTCACGCGAGATGCAAACGATGCGCAGTCGTACGAACACGCGCTCTTGCTCGATCCGACCTCGACCGCCGAATCGCGAGCAGAGGCCGCCGGAGCTTTGGCGCTCGGGGCGGGGCATCCGGCCACGGCCGCTCGGATCCTGGGCCGAGCTCTCGATTCGCCCCCAAACGCCGCGCTCTGGATACGCGCACTCGCCCAAAGCGGCGACCGAAATCAATCGGCGAATTTCCTGTCCAGCGCCCCGAGCGATCACGGGGAGCGCGACCTCTGGCGGGCCGAGTGGCTCGTGGAGCTCGGCGATGCCGAACGAGCCTTGGACTTGCTGCGAGGCATGGCGAGATCTCCAAGAGTCGAGCTAACCCGAGGCGAGGCACTGGCCGCCCGAGGAGAGTACGTTGAGGCCGCGTCGGTCCTAGCCGAAATCCCATTTGGCGCGTCAAACTTCGAGGCATCGCGCCTGGCGCTCGTCGAATGCTCGACATCGCAAGGCAGGTCGGGCGCCGCCGCTGAAGCGTTGAGTCAATCGCCCCATGGATCGCTGTCCGTGAGGGCGGAGCTCGCGGAGCTCTATCTCGACGAAGGCGAGCTCCGCGCGGCGCTCAGATTGTTCGATCCGAAGGACCCGGAAGAGCGTGCGTTGATCGCCGGGCTCTTCGAGCAAGCCGGGCGCTTCGACGAAGCCGCCGCGTATTACGCCAGTCTCAACCTGGGTTTCACCGACGGATCTCGGCTTGCAGCCCGGGCTACCGCCGAGCGGCTGGTTGCGCGAGGTCACCTCCGCAGCGCCACCTCGGTTCTCGAGCGTTGGACGGCGGCCGCGCCAGATGATCTGTACGCTCGTGCTCGGCTGGTGGAGCTGCTGCTCGCGCAGAATCGAAGGACAGATGCCGAACGGGAGGGGCGCGAAGCCCTCGGAGTGATCGACGACCCGGTGCTCTATGTGCACCTGAGCGATCTTCTCGCTTCGCAGTCGAAAGTGTCGCGGTGAATCAGGCTCAGTACTCGCCAAACAAGTCTTGGATGCGAACGTCGAGCGCGGTCGCGACCTTGTAGAGCGAGCTTATCGATGCGCTCGATTCAGCGCGCTCGATTTGTGAAAGAAGCGAGACGCTCAATCCGGTACGGCGCGCCATTTGCTTCAAGGTGAGCGCCCGGTCCTTGCGCAGTCCTCGAATCGTCTCTCCGATGACGCGGTGGAGGTTTTCTTCTGGGGTGCGAAGCAGCCCCTTCTTGCGCATGACCCGATCGAGAACTTCGCGAAACTCATCCGGGTTGAACGGCTTCTTGAGATAGTCGACTGCATCGAGCTTCATCGACTGGACCGCCGTGTCGAGCGACGGGTAGCCAGTGAAGATCACCACAGCAACGTCGCTGTCGACCCTTCGGATTTGCTCGAGCAGCTCGACGCCACCAAGGCCAGGCATCATCAAGTCGAGCACGACCAGATGATAGCCGCCTTCTTTGACCTCATCGGGCGCGTCCTTGGGGTTCGCGAGCGTGGTGACCTCGAAGCCATCCTTGGTGAGGAAGGTCTCCATGAACTCCAAGATCGCTTGGTCGTCATCGACGACGAGAACTCTTACCGGTGGGAGCGCCTTTGACATCTTGCCTCCGCTGCAATTGTAATTGCAGTGTTCAATTCTAGTCGGGGCGAGAGGATTCGAACCTCCGACCTCACGGTCCCGAACCGTGCGCGCTACCAAACTGCGCTACGCCCCGTATTTCAAGCTCGGCGGAATCTAGCGTTACCGCGGAGGGCTGTCAACGAACTAACCTACATTCACCCACATATACACCTGGTATGCGTCCGCCCAAGGTCCGGCGCCCTCTACCCAGGGTCCGATCGGAAGCTCGCCCGAAGATCCAAAGTACAATGATTTCAAACCGGAAGCACGTCCAACATGGCGCTCGAACCCCGGTAGAATCAGGCGCTCCATCAGAGCGGCGCCTTCCTCCCTGAGCGGTGAACAGACGGCATAGAGGAGCGTTCCGCCGGGCCGCACCAGCGCCGCTGTGTTCTCGAGTACGAGGCGCTGGATCTCACCCATGCGGGCCGCATCCTCAGTTCCAGCGCGCAGTAAAATTTCAGGTCTACGGCGCAAAGTGCCAAGTCCGGTACAGGGAGCATCCACGAGCACTCGATCGAAGCCGCCCTTCACGCCACCCGTTCCCACCGTCCAATCCACGCATACGGTTTCGAGCCGCGCCGGGTCCAAGCGGAGCCGCTGAAGCTCAGCCGGAATCTGCTCCAGACGGTGCTCGTGAAGGTCGGTGGCAACGACGCAGCCGGACTCGCCTACGGCTTCGATGAGCTGTGCCGTCTTTCCACCACGACCTGCGCAGGCATCGAGCACGCGGTCTCCGGGCTGCGCATCGAGCAGCAAGCCAATGAGCTGGGCGCCTTCCTCCTGAACGGCAAACGCCCCCTCCGAGTAACCCGGAAGCGCGCGTGGGTCACCCATCCCACTGACGCGAAGGCCCTGCGGAGAAATCGACGTTCGCGACGCTGCAGCGTCCGGGTGAGCGGTGAGGATCGCTTCAGCGATCGCATCGCGATCCTGGTCGAGGCGAACGCGCAAATCGATCGACGGGGGCTCATCCCCTATGCGAAGGAGGTCCGCGCTATGCTCTGCTCCAATCGATGTCGTCAACGCATCGCCCAACCAAGCGGGAACGACCACCGAAGGTGGGGGCTTCGGTACGGCGGGTCGATCCGCAGCGACCTTGCGCAGCACCGCGTTCACGAAGCCCGCAAGCCCTTTGCCGCGTTTGGCGCGCACCAGCTCCACGGTGTCGTTCACGACCGCGTGGGACGGAATGCGCTCGAGGTAGAGAAGCTGGTACGCGGCGCTGAGCAGGGCCGCATGGGTCCACTCATCGAGCTGGCCGAGACGTCGAGCGTGACGGGCGAGCGAGGCGTCGAGCGCGGGTACTGTCCTCAAGGTTCCGTAGACGATTTGCGTTGCAAGAGCCGCGTCGGAACGGCCGACCGCCTCGCGACGAAGCTCGGCATCCAAGGTCGGCGCTGCCCATGCGTCGTCGTGCGCCACCCGGTAGAGCACACGGGTCGCGATTCGTCGGGCGGCAGCTACCACATCCGAAGCTTACTCGGGTCGCGCGCGCAAGCACGGAGATTGGAGGGTCGGCGGACGCGTGATACCGTAGCGGCTGTGGGGGACGACGGCAGCTGGCAAGAGGCGATCGGAACGAGGCGATGAGCGCATTGGTTCTCGTGGCCGACCCGGATCCCTTCAACCTTCGCTTGCTTCACGAAGCCTGTGAAGTCGCCGGCTACGACGTGGTGACCGCAGCCGATGGACCGGAGGTCCTCGCGATGATCGCACGTCGTCCGCCGGACCTTCTCATTCTCGATGCGAAGATGTCGGAAATCGATGCTTTCGAGATTCTCCGCATCCTCAAAGCCGACACCGGACTGCTCAACATCCCGGTCCTCCTAGTCACGGACGACGACGACATCGATGCACGACGCCGGGGCATCGAGCTCGGCGCGGAAGACTACCTCACTCGCCCATACCGTGTGTTCGAGATTCAACGACGGGTTCGCAACGTCTTACGGGCGACCAGGCGCGATCGACTCGGTATTCCGGAGAGCACGCCGCCAGCCGACCAACGCGACCCAGTGACCGGGGCCGGCACGCCATCGCAGCTTCTGATTAGCCTGGACTACGAGCACACACGAGCCGAGCGGTACGGACATCCCCTGAGCTGCATCGTCGTAAAACTCGGAAACTCTGCCGAGATCGCGGCCGCTAGCGGAGACGGTACGGCTGACCAGGCGATGGCGCGAATCGGCACCGGGCTCAAAGCATGTATTCGTGCGGTCGATCATTTGTTCCGATTGCGGCGCGACGAGTTCTGCATCTTGCTCCCCGAGACGGACGGCGATGGCGCGGGCTACGTGCTCCGGCGCTTGGAAGCTCAGATCGAAAGCGGGACGCTCTGGGGCAAAGATGTCGTGCCCAGACCACAGATTCAGATCGGACTCACCAGCACGCCGGAGGAACGCGTCAAGAGCGGCGACGACCTCTTGAAGCAAACTCGTCGCGCGCTCGCCAAGAAGAGCTAGAGCGCGGAAGAGAAGCGAGCCACCCAGATCGCCACGGCGCCCGTTCCAAGCGCAAGCGCCCAACGATTCAGAGCGAAGCGCTCGATCACGGCGTCGAGCGACCAGCCTCGCCAGCCCGCGGTGATCCCGATCGGGACGCTGGCGCATACAGCGACGAAGAGCGCGAGTCCCAAGGGATTGGCGCTGACCGCAGCCATCCAATCGCCCCGAATGCCGTGGGCGAAAGCGGTCGTGAGCCCGCATCCCGGGCACGGTGCTCCCGCGAGCAAGAGAAATCCGCAAGGTGGAAGGCCGAGCTGCGTGTGGGTTCCGTAGCCTCGGGAATCGGGCTCCAACCAGGCGGCCGCCAGAAGCACGAGCGCAGAGCCAAACGCGATCGCCCACCAGCCCAGGCGCTGCCAGTGCAGATTAGCCCTCGTCTTATCGGGGTTCGTCGTCATGGCTCGGCTCACGCCAGTCTGGATTGCGCTTCGACTGGCCGTCAATGATCACGACACAGGGCAGCGCACAGCTCGGCTCATCGATCAGCTGGTGGACCTGCTTTCCGATGGGGTTGTCATTGCCGGCAGCGAAGTCCGCATAGTGTGCATGCAGGCACTTCACTCCCCGGGACGAGCCCCCAACGCCACCGCTCGGCCGGTGAGGCGTGCCGGCCGGAAGCAGCGCGTCCCGTGCACGGGCATAGCCCGCATGCCGCGCCTTGAGCGCCTGACTCAGGGCGGGGTCGGCCTCGATTCGCTCCTGCGCGGCGCGAACTCCGCCCTCTGCTTCGATCCGCGCGATTCGACGATGCGCCAGAGGGCAAGTGAGCCAATAGAGCGTCGGAAACGGTTCCCCCGTGTCGAGCACGGGAGGCACCTCCGCCACTACGGGTAGACCGAGGCTGCAGCGTTTCAGAACGGTCGACGTCGCGCGCAGCGGTCGCCCGATTTGAAGGGCGAGAATTTCGCGGTCGGGCTCGTCGATGCTCATGAGACGCGCATGCGGTCCTCGATCTCGGTCCAGAAGTCGGACTCGCCCACGACCTCGAGCATCATGACGGCTTCGGCGGAAGCTCGATCTGCCCGTGCGCCCGCGTCCCGCAGAAGCGCCGAAATGCGCTCCGCGATGGCGAGCCGTGTGGCGAGCTCCGCGCGAGCCACCGCAAAATTGTGGTCTTCGGCCCACTTGAGGGACCAGACCTCGTCGGCAATCCAGTCACCAAACACGTCGCGGCTCGTACGCGGCGTGGGCGAGCGGGCCTGAGCTCGATCGAAGGCGGCCGCCCACGGACGCGGCGGCGGCCGCGGGCTCCGGCGGTTCTGGATCGCGGAGATCATGTCGCCAACCCAGGCCATCGCCACGCCGAACTGCGAGCCGTCACGCGCGCCGATGAACTCCTCGGCTTGCTTCTCCCAGCTACTTCCCTTGAGCCGCGGAAACGGCTCGGCGTCGAGGATTCTCAGCAGCGGCTCACGGCCCCGAAGCCGTGCGAGGTACTCGGCCTCAATCGTCTCCCATTCGGAAAACTCGATCTCCTTCTTTGCCGTCATCGGGACGCGTTTGATGCGCCGGTCGGCGACGAGCTGGCTGCCACCGTTCGAGATCGAGCTCTCGACATCCTCGGGCTGAATCAGCGGCCGGTCGCCCATCGTCCGACAAGGGCAGCGGTGCTCCGTGGTGATCCGACCGCCGATCGGCGTCGCGACCAGTCCCAATGGAAATCGGCGACAACCCTCTGGTTTGGATTCCGGACCGCGCTTGGCGTGCACCGAGCAACGCTGATCCGACATCAAGAAGACACAGCCGCCGTCCGCTGCGGTATTGAGCATGTAGTCGTCGTGGTCGTCGTCCCACCCGGCCGACTTGCGGTCGATGCGACGCATCTCCGCGACTTCCTTCTTGGTGAGGGGGCCGATGCCGTGGATGTCCGTGCAGCACAATCCATCACCAAAACAAGTGTAGCGCGCACCGGGTCGGGGAAGCAGGGGTCGGACTTTGGTCTTTTTCTTTTTGTTTCCAGCCATGAATCTAGTTGGGCTTCCTCAACCCCGAGGAAAAGGGGACTGTCCCCTCCTTCTGGGATATGATTTCGGGATGGGAGCGAGTCCTTCACCGCTCGTGGGTTACAACACGAACGTGCGCCATAAGGGAAAGCTGTATCACATTCAAACCGAAGATTCGGGTGTGAAACGTCCACATGTCATCACGCAGCTTTTTGCAGACGGAGGACGCATCATCGCGTCCGAGAAGACATCTTACGCGGAACACGTCGAATCCGAGGACCTCGCGGCCATCGTCAAGCAGCTCATGCAAGAGCAGCACAAGCGAGTATTCATAGGCCTTCGAGACGGCACGTACGACGAAGACGGTCCCTCGGAAGGGCGACGCGGCAGTCAATCCGAAGACACGCCAGACTTGGAAGTCACGACCGAGGTTTTGGAGCACGCGGCCGCGCGTCTGGTCGAGGGATCGCCCCGCTACGAGCAGGTACGGGCGGGCAGCGCGTCCCAGCAGAGAATCTCTCGAGCGCCGTCGGCTCCATTCGGACACGACGTGTTGACCGAAAAGACGCTCGACGAAGTCATCCTCTCCTATCTTGCCGAAGACCTCGAAACCGGCACTTGACTGCGCTCGGCTTGACACTCTTTCGGGCGCGTTGTTAGCTCATCGCCCGATCGCGAACCCGAGTGAGGTGATTTCAAGATGCCCGATGCAAAGATCTCTTTCACCGAGAACATCCCCAAATCGATCGCGAAGGACCTCGACAAGGCCAGAGCCGTGAACGCGGTCTTCCTGTTTCGCGTGACGGGCGATGAAGGCGGCACCTGGACGGTCAACATGAAAGATGCGCCCGGCGTCACCGAAGGTGACTCAGGGAACGCGGAGTGCACGATCGAGCTTTCCACCGAGGACTGGAGGGCAATGACTGAGAAGCCCGGTGCGGCCATGCAGTTCTTCATGCAAGGAAAGATCAAGGTGCGAGGCAATGCATTGCTTGCGACCAAGCTCCAGGCCGTGATCGGCTAGCGGACCTGAGCCGATGCCCCCTCTCAAAGAACGCATCTTGGTGCTCTTGCAGGACCCCCGAGTGATGAAGCTCATGCGAAACCCCAAGATTCAGGCCATGGTGATGAAAGGCTTTCGTTACCGGGGTCGCGCGGAAGGGGCGTTCGATCAGGGCATACAGCGCGTCGCGGCAAAGTTGAATCTCGCGACGCAACGCGACCTTCGTGGACTGCAACGCCGGATTCGGCACCTCGAACGCGAGCTTCGTGAGGCCGAGGAGCGTCTCAACGAAGTCCAAGCCGCTCGATGAGCGCGGGACCATAGTGAGCCCCAAAGTAGAACATGGCGGCCAAGGGCACGATGATGCTCAGGATCGCGAGGATGATCCCGAGGATCACGATCGCGTAGTCCCATCGGGTCGGCTTGGACTCGGTGCCCTCGTGCTGGCGGATGAGCTCGAGGTTGCGGCGATTCGACTTGTAAGTAGCGTCGAAGATGTCGCCCACGATCGGGAGCGCGCCAGCGACGACGTCGACGAGTATGTTGAGAATCATGCGCATCAAGATTACGCGTGGCACCCCGCGACGAAGCGCCAACGCCAAGAGCCCGACGGAACCAATGCCGGTAACCGCATCGCCGACGCCAGGAAACAAGATCCCGATGATCGGATCCAATCCGAAACGGAAGTCGGTTCCCGGGACGCGGAATCGGTCGTCCAGCAGGGTCACGAGGCGCTCCGCCAATCGTCTCAGCGTCGAAATCGAATGGTCCGGATCGACCATGGGCGCACTCTAGGCGCGCAATCAGCCGACCGCCAGTACGTGATCCCCGCAGACCTCGACGAACACCGAACGAAGTCGTTCTCGAAGGTTCGAGCCCTTCTCGACGAAATGATGGATTCCAAGTTGATGAAGTAGCTGCACGTCATGCTCTTGCGCACCTGCGCTCACCGAAATGATCGAGCAGCCCTGCGCGAGTCCTTCGCCCTTGAGCCGCATGCAGAGCTCCACGCCGTTCATGCGTGGCATGTGCAAGTCGACCAACATGACATCGGGTTCTTCCTTCTGAACTTCGCTCAGCGCCTCGTCACCGTCGTAAGCGACGCGGATCTCGGACGAACCGATGATCTGCCGCACGTAGAAGGTGAGAATTTTCGCGAGGTCTGCGTCGTCATCGACGATCAACACGGATGGCGCTTTCCGGCCAGATGCCGCGACCCCGCTGGTCCTCGGCCGCTCGTCGCGGATCGCACGCAGCTGCCAAGCTATCGCCTCGGCGCTTTGAATGCGGATCTGAGGGTTGGCGCTCAGCATTTCGTGTACGACTTGGCAGAGCGCCAGCGGACAGTCGATCCGCCTCTCGGCGAGGGGCGCGAGTTGCGCACGCTCGTGCGATGCGATCACTTCACGGATTGTGGTTCCGGCGTAAGGACGGCCTCCGGTGAGCAGCTCATACGCCACGACTCCGAGCCCGAAAATGTCTACGAGGTGTCCGCTTCCGGTCGCCGCCGTGTTGAGCAAGGCTTCTGGTGCCATGTACGGGGGCGAGCCCGCAACACGTTGCGTCCCATTCACGTCGAACTCCGGCAATACGAGACCGAAGTCCATGAGGACGACCCGATGTGCCGGCGTGAGCATGATGTTGTCTGGTTTGATGTCTCGGTGAACCAGGCCCGCTCGGTGGACGACGCTCAGTCCTTCAGCGGCAGGCAAGAGGAGCTGCACGACCTCGGCGGGCGTGAACTGCTCGCCGCTTCCCCAGCGGGTCGACGCGTGCTGCGTCAGAGAGACGCCGTAGACCCGCTCCATGACCAGGTAGTCGATCCCGCGATGCTCGCCGAGCGTGTGAACGCTCACCAAGCTGGGATGCTGAAACGCCGCTAGGGCCCGTGCCTCGTTGCGAAGCGGCGGCGTGAGGGGATTGGGCCAGGCTGCCTTGATGGCCACCCTTCGATTGAGCAGATGGTCATGGGCCTCGAACACCTGACCCATTCCGCCCCGCCCGAGCAGCTGCATGATTTCATAGACCCCGTCGAGAAGCTCGCCGGTCGCGAAGATGCGATTTTCGCCGTCCGTCACGGGCTCGCTGGCCGCGATGGCGTTTACCCCCAGATCGCGCATATCAGTATTTATATACTATATTCGTAGCACTGTAACACGCAAGGTCAGAGGTCGATTTGGCGAATATCGAGGCCTTCGACTGCTTTTCCGAGGAATCTCGATGCTGCAGCGGCAAACTGACGGGGAAGATCGGTCACCAAGATCTCGAGGGACGCCTGGGCGCCCGGGGCGGCAGGCTCTCGGCCGAGGAGCTCGCCCAGTGTCGCCGCGGTGGCGTCGGCGCTGTCCACGATCGCGAGGTCATGGCCCAGCAGCTCGGCCGCAACCTCGTGAATGACGTCCGAAAGCAGCGGATAGTGGGTGCACCCGAGGACGACGGTGTCGACGTCCGCCTCAGCCAGCGGCTGAAGGTAGCGCATCGCGGCCAAGCGCGGAACCTCGCCGCTTACCCAGCCCTCCTCGGCCAGCGGCACGAAAAGCGGTGCCGCCGTCGCGATTACCTCGATCGAGTCGTTTTCGGCGTGAATCGCACGCTCATAGGCCCCGGATGCGACCGTCCCTGCGGTCGCGAGGACCCCTATCCTGCCGGTCCGCGTGGCACGCACTCCGGCGCGCGCACCGGGTTCGATAACGCCGATCACCGGAATGTCGAGTCGACTTTGGAGCTCACCGAGCGCCACGCCGCTCACGGTATTGCATGCGACGACTAGAAGCTTGATGTCGAAGCTCAGCAGGCGCTCCGCGCAGCCAATCGCGTACCTGACGACGGTCTGCGCGCTCCGTGTCCCGTATGGAACCCGAGCGGTGTCGCCGAGATAGACGAGGTTCTCCCTGGGTAGGGCCCCTGCAATCGCGCGGGCCACCGTGAGGCCACCCAGGCCAGAGTCGAAAATGCCAATCGGCTTTGCCACGTCCCCCTAGTCGGGCAAGCTTACACACCCGTCCCGAAAGAGCCACCAGCGCGGTGGTCTCTGATAGGCTCACAAGCAGATGCCCGCACTGGCGCTGATTTCGAGAGATCCGACCCTCTATACAGAGCTCGTCGCCGCGCTCGAGGGGACAGCTTGGTCTGTCGAATGGCTGGGCGCCGAGGTGGTGGACGAGGCCGAGCTCCGCCAAGAGGTCTTCTTGTTGGATGCGACGCATCCAAACGCCGAGGCCTGGAGCAAGCGAGGCTCGAAACCGGTTCTTCTTCTGGTGGATGGCACGGGCACGCAAGCCCTGGAAGAGCTCGCCGATGACATCATCTTCAGACCGCCGAGACGACCGGAGCTCGCGGCGCGCCTCCAACGACTCCATGCCCGTACGCCGCTCGACGAGTTGCGGCGCCAGTACGCAACGACCTTTGCGTCCATGGCGCCAGGCATCGTGGTCATCGGCCCCGACCTTCAAATGGTGTTCGCGAATCCACGCGCTTACGAGATCGTCGGACACCGCGAAGAAACGATTGCTGCAGACAATATCGCACGCGTCGTCGCCCCCAAAGACTTGCCCCGTGTTCGAGACGCCGTCGCGCAAGGCCAGTATCCCCGTGGAATGGACGTGCACTTGATCCGCCGTGACGGAACCCAGATCACTTGCAGCACTTCCTTCGCGCCATTGATCGGCGCAGAAGATCACACGGTAATCTCGTTTGAAGACGTCACTGACCTCCGGGCGACCGAACGGGAGCTGCTCAAGACGATGGAGTTCTTGGAGTCTTTAATCGAGGCGAGCGTAGACGCGATCGTCGCCACTGACATGGAGCAAAGCGTCGTCTTGTTCAATCCGAGCGCGGAGCGGATTTCTGGGCGACACGTCTCTGACGTGGTCGGGAAAGCGAAGCTCGAAGATCTTCTCGGTCGGGCGTCCTCCGAGCTCGTCACTCAGCGCTTGCTCGCTTCCGATCACGGCGGCGAGGGACGTCTCGAACCGACGATGCTCGACCTGCTCGACATCCACGGGGCTCGGATTCCCGTCCAGTTGTCGGCCTCGCTGATTTACGAGCATGGAGAGCCATCGGCCATCGTCCTCATCTTCGCCGATCTGCGGGACAGGATCCGAGTCGAAGAACGTTTGGCGGAAGCACAGAAGAAGCTGGCTTTCACGGAAAAGCAGGGCGTGCTGGCGGAGCTCGCCGGGACCGCTGCACACGAGCTCAATCAGCCTCTCACGAGCATGATGGCCTATGCGGAGCTCTTACTGAGACAGTCCGAGGAGGGTTCGAGTGGCGCGAAAGCGGCCCGCGTCCTGATTCGCGAGGCAGAGCGCATGGCGGAAATCGTGCGCAAGATCGGAAAGATCACGCGATACGAAACGACCTCGTACGTAGGGCACCAGAAGATCTTCGATCTCGATCGTGCCGTGGATTCCTCGGGCGACCCCGGAACGAAGGGCTGAGCGATGGACGACTCGGCACATCGGAAACCTCCCGCTCGACGCAGCCTGGAACCGCGGGTTTCATCCGTGAAATCGATCGTATCGCCGCGGCGGCGGGCGGCGGAGGGTCCGACGCTTCCAGACGTGCTGGAGTCGCTGAACCAGGCGCAGCGTGAGACGAGTGGGTTCATGTCCGATGAGAAGATCTTGCGCGCCTACGTTCACGCGCTCGAGAGACTCTACCCCAGAATTCGTTTCGCGATGCGTCTGTCTGCGCGCAACTTCGAGCGTGCTTCGATCATTCAAGCCACCACGCACCACGTCAGCCCGGACGCGATGGACGCGATTTCGATCACCGAAGCGGGGCTTCGGCGCGCCGGCTGTGCTGACACACTGGAGCCGCCAGCCGAAATTGAGTTGCGCCGAACGTACGAGCCGATTCTGATTGCCGGTCCAAACGAACAGTCGCTTCCTTCGGACGGCTTCGACGCACCGATCCTACGCAACGATGTCGTGTTTGGCGTGCTTGCTGCCGAGTTCGAGCGTGGAGCAGACCTTCCCCCGCGACTCGAGGATGCGGTCCTGATCACCGCGACTCAGGTCGGCGCCACGATCGAGAACGCACGGCTTCGCCGCGAATCGCTACACCTGCGCGATTACCTCGAAAAACTCCTCGAGCACGCCAACATTCCAGTCCTCGTGCTCGGCCGCGATCGGAGCATCCGAGTGGTCAGTGGGGCATTCGGTCGAATAACCGGATTGGATCGCAGGGAGCTGGTGGCAAAAGACGTCTTGCAGCTCGCCGTGCAGAGTGAACGAGTGCGGGTTCTGTCGGCCTTCGTGAGTGCGCTCCGCGGGCGCGATGTGCCGCCATTCGAGCTCAGACTCCCCAAAGCTGGGGGCGGAAACGCGCGCCTTCAATTCACGCTCGCGCCGATCCTCGATTCCGAGGGCAAAGTCGCGGGCATCATCGCGATTGGACAGGACAGAACCGAAGTACGCGAGCTCGAGGGGCAAGTCATCCACGCCGAGAAGCTGGCGACGCTCGGCCAACTTGCCGCGGGGATCGTGCACGAGATCAACAATCCGCTGACCAGCATCTCGGTCTACGGGGAGTACTTGCTAAGCAAGCTCTCGCGAACCGGCGCGGAGCAATCCGACTTGAAGCGAGTCGAGCGCATTCTCCGAAGCTCCGACCGCATCATGTCGTTCACTCGTAATCTTCTCACCTATGCACGACCCTCGAAAGAGGAGCCGCAGCCGGTCTCCCTGAACGATGTCGTCGAAGAAGCGGTGGTTTTCTGCGAGCACATCGTTCGCGAAGCAGGAGTCGAGGTCGCGTGTGACTACGGAGCACAACTTCCCGCAGTAAGCGCCGTGGCCGGGCAGCTTCATCAGGTCTTCGTCAATCTCATCACCAACGCGTGCAATGCGGCGCCCGAGGAAGGCGGCATCGTGCGTTTGTCCACGCGCCTTCATGGTCACGATCGAATTCGCGTCGAAGTTCGGGACAACGGTGTCGGCATTCAATCGACCGAGCTCAGCCGAGTATTCGAGCCATTCTTCTCCACGCGCCGCAAGGGCAAAGGAACCGGACTCGGTCTTTCGATCGTGAAGAACATCATCGAAGATCACCGGGGCACCATCGAAATCCAGAGCGAGCTTGGCAAAGGCACCACCGTCCTGGTCACGCTGCCCTGCCTAGACGGCTAAGCGTTCGGAATTGGGCGAATTTCACGCAACGCTCGGCAGCTTTGAACGTATGCTTGGAATCAAGCCGCGCGCTCGGAGGTTAGGAGGTCCATGGGAGGTATGTTGATGTTCGGAACCACGTTTCGGCGGCACTGGGTCGTCGCGCTAGGCGCGACTTTGGCATTTGCGTTGGTTGGTGGCGCTACGGCGTCACCGAAGAAGCAGCTCATCGAAGATGACGTCCTCGAACGGGCGCTCGCCTTCGAGACCGCCCTGACGAGCGTGGCGGAGGCCGTCTCCCCCTCGGTCGTCAGCATTCAAGTCGAGGTGACCAGGCCCGAAGCCAATGGCATCCCGTTCTTCTTCGGAGGGCAGAGCGGCACTGGAATCATGCGTGGAGGCGGCTCGGGCGTCATCCTGCGATCAGACGGGTACATTCTCACGAACAACCATGTCGTAAACGAGGCGACACGCATCGACGTGCGCTTGCAAAACGGGAAGAGCTTCCCAGCGAAGCTCGTCGGCGCAGACTCTGCCACCGATCTCGCCATGCTGAAAATCGACGCGCGCGATCTACCCGAAGCCACGTTTGCCTCATCGGAGGACGCACGGGTCGGCCAGCTCGTAATCGCGATCGGCTCGCCTTTCGGGCTCGACTACACAGTGACGACCGGAGTCCTGAGCGCCAAAGGCCGCGATGGGATCGGAGCCAACGAGATCGAGGATTACCTTCAAACCGATGCCAGCATCAACCCTGGCAACTCGGGCGGCCCGTTGGTCGATCTTCGGGGCCGCGTACTCGGCATCAACACGATGATCGTCGGCCGCGGTTCGGGGATAGGCTTCGCGATCCCATCGGAAATTGCGCAACGCGTGGCGAGCCAATTGATCCAGAACGGCTCGGTCAAGCGCGCCTGGCTCGGCATTTCCTTCCAGGAGATCACCCCGGAGCTCGCTGCGCACTTTGGGGGTAGCGTCGAAGGCGGAGCGCTGATCAATGCCGTCGTGCCCGGTGGACCGGCCGAGAAAGCTGGGCTTCGAGCGGGTGACGTCATCACGGCCATCGGTGATCAGAGGATAGAGGAAGGTCACGATCTCCTGCGCATCGTCCTTCGTCACGGCGTCGGTGAGCGAGTCACACTGGACGTGCGGCGCGGAGACAAGACCAGCAAGATCGCGCTGGTGACCGGCGCGAGACCCAGCGGGAACGAGCCCCAGTCGCCGCAGCAAGGTAGCCAAGACGACGGAGTGCTCGGTCTGGCGCTCGAGAATCTCACCCCAAACCTCCGCGAGCGTTTTCGGTACGAAGGAGAAGGACGCGTTTTCGTCCGCGGCGTGAAACCCGGCTCGGATGCAGATCGAGCCGGACTTCGACCCGGCGACATCATCCTGCAGGCCGACCGGCAGACGGTGCGCTCCGTTTCGGATGTGCACTCCGCACTCCAAGACGGTAAGGCACTGCTTTACATCGAGCGCGACTCTCGACGGTTCTTCCAATCGATCGAGCGCTCCAAGTAGCGCTATCGCGCTATCGTGATCTCGATAGCGGGTCCATGGGCTTCGACGCGGTAAAGGGGGTGGCGCCCCGCAACGAATCGAACCGTCAGCTCGGAAAAGTCTCCGCGATTCAGAATGCTCGCGTGTTCGACGTCGGGATGCGCGCTGGCAATCGGGCCCGCACGTGAGAGCGAGAGACTGCTCGGAATCGTGACGGAAAAACCATCCGTTTCGATGATCCCATCCATGACCGTCACCGGATTGCTCATACTGAGCACGTACTTCTCGCCGCCCGGCACTGCATCGGCGCCGAACGCAACTCCGCGAACGCTCTTCGGAGGCAGGGGTGCGCCCTGAGCTTGGATTGGAGGGGCCTCGATCGGCGCCGGGCTCGCTGTCTCCTTCGCCACCTCGGTCGCCTTGACCGGCTCGATGGTCGCCTCGGGCGCTCCCTCGGGCGCAGTGTCCGACTTCGTCTCGCTTTCCATTCCGGTTCCGGCGGCTGCCCAGAGATAGATGCCCCAGCCTGCTGCCATGATCCCGCAAGCCATCGCTGCGACGATCAGATACCGGCGCCGGTCTCGGCGAGTGTTCTTGAGATGCGCTCGGGCGGCCTGACTGCGAGGCACCTGTTTGCGTCGCGGCTTGTCGTCGAGCCGTGACCGCAGCGCCCCGATGAATCGGGCCCCCACTCCGAGCATTTCCTTGGCACGCGCAGTGGCACGGGGAATCAACCCGTTCGTCACGGTCGCGCGTGCGCCGCCAAGGGTGCTCGCGAGCTGATCCACAGCGGATTTCGCATAAGCACGGAGACGATCCAGGGCGGGCTCCGTGGCGGGCGCGTCCGCCTCGGGATCGTAGCGCACGATCCGAGGCGTATCATGGATCCGTTCTGCCCCAGGTCGTCGAGCCAACTGCGCAGCCGCGGGCATTTGCTCGGGAAGAGTATCCCGGTCTGCACCCTCGCTGGAAACGCGTATCGCGGGCTCGACCTCGTAGCCGATGCTGAGAACCAGCTTGGGGGTCTTCTCGTCCATCGTCAGCTCCACGGCCTCGAGGTGCCCGCGACGGCCGGAGGTTTGGTTCAGCACGCTGCTCCCAATCGCCAAGAAAGGAAGCGGCTGCTCCACCGAGAGCTCGGTCCGCGTCTCCGATCGGATCTCGGCCGTGATTGGGGAGCCAACTCCGTCTAGCTGCAGTTGCACGATCGGCGCCTTGGCTGTGGTGCGGCCCCAGCGCTGAATCAATGCTTCGATCCGCGACTGGTCGTCACTCGAAAGGTGGGTGAATCGGATCCCGAACTCGCCCACATGCGGACCGCTCTCGTGTGCCCAGACGACCCGGCCGATCATTTCGATCGCCTCGCCGCCCGAGGGATTGTCCAGCTGGCAACGCAGCGACGAACCAACCTCTGGTAAGACCGAGGCGCGCATCGAGAGGCCACCGGACCCCACATTGATGCCGTCGGCCTCGAACTCCTGATGGAAGCCTTCGGGGTGGAGCTTGATCAAAACCTCGTCGAGTGGCACGCGCTGCTGCCGAGGTGCTTGATAGTAACCCGCGGATGTGTTCATCGAATGCTCTCCTGCGCGACGGGGGAGTCGCTCCCATCAGGACTGGTCCCAAAACTCAGCCAACCCGTCCACTTTTCTGCAACCCGCTTCCTTGACCCATTTGCGGCCGGACCCCAGTCTTGGCGGCTATCCATGGGTGTGCGAATCACGGTGCAATCGCTTTGGACGGAAGCCGACGCCTCTGCCTTCGTGTACGAGTTCGCGCAATCCCGCATCGTGATCGGGCGCTCTCGGAGCGCAGACGTTCAGCTTCCTCACGCCGCCGTCAGCGGAAGTCATGCGATCATCCGCGAACAAGACACGGGCTACGTGCTCGTCGACGAGGGCTCGACGAACGGGACTCGCATCAACGAGATCCTGGTAGTTCCCGGACGCCCCAAAATTCTCCGCAGCAGAGACCTCATCGATCTCGGCGGCTATCGGCTCTCGATCGATCTGTGCGTCCCGGTGTCACAACCAATGTCGGCGAGACTCACCGCTGACCATGCGAAGCGGATTCTCCAAGAACAACTCGGGGGTGTGAACGCGGGCGATGTCGACGCCGCGCTCGACGCAATCCAGAGCTGTGCGGACGAGCCGGTCGAGCTGCTTCCGATCTCCGGCGAACGGGTGAGCGAGGCTCCACTCCCGAGGGAGTCGCGCCCTTCGAAGCCTCGGGAATCGAGACCGGAAAGCGGGCCTCCGGCCGCGCCCGTCCGACTCGCTCGGAGCGAGCTCGCCGTCTACGCGCTTGCCTGCATCGTGATCACGATCAGCATCGTCGCGATGGCCCTGCTGATGAAGCACTAGGCGTTGCGCAGGTAGATCAGGCGCAGCCCTTCTAGGGTGAGGAACTCGTCGATTTCGTCGATCGTCTCGCTGTCGGGCTCTATCAGGCTCGCGAGCCCGCCGGTCCCGATCACGGCAACCTCGGACTCCATTTCAGAAGCGAGACGCCGGACGAGACCGTCGACCAAGCCGACATAGCCGAAAACGATACCTGCCTGCATCGAATGGACGGTGTTGCGACCGATGGCCCGCGGCGGCCGCGCGATCTCGCTCCGCGGCAACCTCGCCGCGCGGGAGAAGAGCGCGTTGGCGCTGATCTGCATCCCCGGCGCGATCGCTCCTCCGAGGTACTCACCCTTCTCGGAAACACAATCGAAGGTCGTGGCGGTACCGAAGTCGACTACGATCGCGGCGCCCTTGACTCGTTCGAACGCCGCGACGGCATTGACGATCCGATCGGCGCCAACTTCGCGCGGGTTCTCGTAAAGCACCGGCATGCCGGTCTTGATTCCGGGTCCTACCACCATGATCTCATGATCGAATGCCCTATCGACGGCGTCGATCACCGTATCGTTGAACGAGGGAACTACCGAAGCGAGGATGCTCGCACGCACGGCGGACCGTTCGATCCCCGCAAGCGTCAAGAGGTTGAGCAAGAGCACGTGATACTCGTCGCTCGTGCGTCCCTTGGCCGTTTCGATGCGGAAGTCGTGGACGAGGCGTTCCCCGTCGTAGAGGCCGAGGACGGTGTGGGTATTGCCGACGTCGACGACGAGAAGCATCTAGCGAGGCCGCAAGGACAGGGTCAAATCCAGGAGGTCGCCAAAGGTCTTCGCCCGTGGGAACTCCGGTGGATCGGTGGCGTACACCACGGGCTGTCCCGTGGGAGCCGCACTTTGAGGACGAATCGCCTGTGGCCGGCTGCTGGAATACGGCGCCGCGGGCGCTCCCGAGGACGGTCGAATCGACCGGGCGCGAGGCTCGATCGACAGCGGCCGCTCCACCCGCGGTGGCTGCGACGAGTAGCGGGTGGGGCTGTCCATGACCGGCGAGGTTGGCGGCTCGGGCAGAGGTGAGGATGGCAGCTGGGTCGGAAAAGCGCTGGGAAAAGGCGTGGTTTGGGGGGTGTGCGCGGGAGGCGCCGACGATCTGACGGGCGCCGGCGAAGAGGACGAGGCTCCTGCTCGCAGTGGGGCTGAGGCCTGCGCCGCCGCTGCTGACGTCGTACCTGAAGCGGTGCGCATTCGCTCGAGGGCGTCTGCCGCGTGGGTGGTACGTTCCTCGGGGCGCTTCGCGCGAACTTTGTTGAGGAGGGACCGAAGCTTGTCTTCGCGATCGCTCATGACGCCCTCTTCGTTTCAAGCATGCCAACGATTGCGGGCAAGTCCGCTCCGTCCTTGAACCATCCCCAAACGGTTTCCGCCACTTCGAAGTCGACCATGATGAACTTCGAATCGCCCGTCGGCACACAGGAAACCTGCCGTTGCGAGATCTCGGAGAACATTCCGCCGAGCAAAGCCGCAGCGCCGAGCTCGTCTTCGTCGAGCTCGGGTTTGTCGCGCAGGACGATCACCAATGCTGCACCCCAGCGTTCGAAGGTCAGGCGACCCCAGCCAAACAGGGAGGTCACCGCCGATGCATGACCGAGGACCGCTTCCGGCGAAAGAACCGACGCGGGCCGGTCCAAGCCACCAAGCACCTGCTCACCAAGCAACTCTCCCAATCGCCGAAGCGGTGTGAGATCACCATCGCGTGCTGCAGCGGCAACCAAAGAAGAGAGCACATCCTCGCTGACGATGGCCACGCGCTCGCCGGTGCGAGTGCGGACCATACCCGCATTCAGATTGAACTCATAGAAGCCGCTAGGATCGAAACGGCCGTCGTGCATAGGTCCCCCTCCAGAAGGGATGTAGAAGGAATAGGCGGATCGTGTCAAATGCCACGGGTGAAATCAAATCTCGCCTGTCTTGCGCTCGCCATGGGCTTGCAGGCGCAAGCCGCAAGGGCGCAGGGCGATTTGCTGGGCGCTGACGAGATGGCCGAGGCGATCGTCTCGATGACCGCACCTGTGTGGACGGGCCCCCGAACGCCGCCCCCGGATCGGGTCGGGCGGCCCGCTAGGGCCTCCCAGATCTTGCGCTCTCCATACGCCTTGCTCGCGGTTCACGCAGACCCTCAGGTGGAGCCGCTCATGATGCGGCGGGTGTTGAGAGCGCTCGAGTACGCAAGAGCGCGCCTGGACGCCATGGGCTGGCCGTCGCCGATCTCGGATGGAGCGCTCGGCGGTGGCCCCGAGCTCGATCTCTACTTGAGCGGCGGCCTCCCCTCGGACGCGTACTTCGACGGCTTGGCACGCTGGAGCTATCTGGACCGCGGCTCGGCTTTTGCCGTGCTGAGTCCCGCGACGCCGCACGAGAGCGTCGATGCATGCGTGACCTCTATCTACGCCGAGGCGCTCCTGCTGAGCCTGGATCCCGCCGAGGCCAGGACGTGGCGCCGTGCGACGGCGGCCTGGCTGACCTGGGAGATCACCGGGCGCTTTGGCTGTGACGAGGCGGTGTCGGCGCAGCAGGCGGACCCTTTTCGCTCATGGGTCGCAGGCGCTGCGGGCGATGGCGCGGGCGGCGCGCTTTGGCTTGCCTATCTTTCCGCTCGTCATGACAGCGTGCCGGGTCGCTTCATCCGGGATGTCTGGGGGCTCGCAAGTCAACGCACCTGGGAAGGTCAGGAGCTTCGAGCGGAACCGGACCTATGGTCGGCGATCGACACCGCCGTCGATCTCAGCGGGGATCACTTGTTCGACAACGTGGAAGAGCTCGCGGTCCTTCGCTGGTTCGTCGGGCGGGCCAGCTCGGGCGATTCGGTGCTGGCGGCGCTCGACGAGGATGCAGAGGTCCCAATCGCCCGTGAAATGAAACGCCTCCCAACTCGGGTGATCGCGCCGAGACCGCTCCAATCGTTCGGAAGCGCCTATATCGTCATGGACGCTTCTGCGTGGAGCGATGCAAGCCGTCTGCGCGCCTGGCTTCGGGGCGAATACGGAGTCCACTGGTCGTTCGTCGCGGTTCAACTCGACGCGGATGGAAACGAGGTTCGCCGAATTGCAGCTCCACGTACGGGGTCGACGCCCAATGCCTATGTGCCAATCGAGCTCGACGAGACAACTCGACGACTATTGTTCGTCGTGACGAATCTGGCCGATGAATTGCCGGACGCAGATGAAGCAGAGGTCCATGAGCGTTCGTTCGAGCTGATCCTGGATCGCGCCGACGAGTGACTAGCCGTGCGGGCGTCGTCGGCGGCGGCGGCGAGGACGCGGCAGCTCCGCCTGGTAGACAGCATCGCTCGGCTCTTGAGCCCAAGAAGGAAGGTCTTCTCCTCTTGCCATACGATCGAGCGCAAACAGGGTCGCGGCATCTGCGAAGTATTCGCGGCGCGCGATCGATTGGATGCGGCCGGTGCGAAGTCGGCGCTGCGCCATGATCAGCAGACGAATGCGGTCTTTGAGGCGCCGCGGCAACGAAAGGCGAAGAGAAAGCTCGTGCACGAATTCCTCGTAGGCCACGGGAACGTCAGATACACCATCGAGCGCCTCGTCGATCGGTCCGAGCAAGAATGCCGCGAGCAAGACTGCATCCCCGGGCAAGCGATCTTCGGAGGCAAGCGCATCGAGCGCCTGCAAGCGTCCGAACGTGAGCGACGCACCTTCGAGGTCGTCATCCAGGAAAGAAGCCACCTCAGGTAGGATCTCGCTGAGAACCCCCACGTCCCAGGACAGAAACATCGAACGGTGTGCCGCACCTCCACGGAGGAATCGCAGGACCTCTTCGAGCACTCGCGGCGCAGCGGCGCGCCTGAGATCGGTTCGGTGCCGTACCATGGCATCGTAAACCTCCGGGTCGAGCCCCATGTCGAGGCGCGCGCTGAACTTGATCGCTCGAAGTATGCGGATTGGATCTTCTCTGAAGCGAACGTTCGGGTCGCCGATCGTGCGCAGCAAATGTTCTTCGAGATCCGCTACACCGCCGACGAAGTCGATCACCTCGCCACGCTCGAGGTCGTAGAACAAACCATTGATGGTGAAGTCGCGCCGAATGGCGTCCTCGTGCGGCTCTCCGAACACGTTGTCATTCGTGATCAGGAGGTCGGCGTCTTCCACTTCGGTGATCGCCCTTCGAGATGGGATCAAGCGAACCGGCTCAGGACCGGCACAGAGCGGAATTTGCTTGGCGATCTTGGGTTTGATCACCTCGTAGGTCTGCGAAGGATCGCGGCGGAATGTCGCAACCTCGATGATCTTGCCGCCAGAGAACAAGACGTGCGCCAATCGGAAGCGCCTCCCAATGACGCGGCAGTTGCGAAATAGATCCCGTACCTCGTAGGGCCGCGCGCTCGTGGCAAGATCGAAGTCCTTGGGCTTCCGCCCGAGCATCAGGTCACGCACACCCCCCCCTACGAGGTAGGCCGTGTGGCCGTGTTGATTGAGGCGGCGAATCACCTTCGCGGCATCTTGGTCAACGAGCCTCCGCGGAATCGCGTAGGCGTAGACGATAGGCTCAGGCGGCTCTTCTCCGAGCTCGCCGCGCTCTTCGTCTTCCCGCTGACCGAAGTCAGTATCTACAACTCGGGTCATCAAAGTCCAACGCCCAGACAGGGCAAGAAGTAATTGCTTACTTGTAGCAACGATCCGCCCTGACCGCAATCAAAGACCAATGCTACCGTCTGTGGACGAAATGAGCGAGATCGAAAGAACGGCGGGCAACGTGCTCGTCTGCGGGTTTGATGGAGCGGAAGCGCCCGCCATGTTGAGGCGATGGTTATCGACGAGATCGGTAGCGGGTTTGATCCTCTTCAAGCGCAACATCGAAGACGTCGATCAGGCGGCCGAACTAATCGCTTCGTGCGCGGGGAACATGGAGCCGGAGCTCCCAGTGCTCATCTCCGTCGATCAAGAAGGCGGGCGCGTAGCGCGTTTGGGCGAACCAGTCCTGCAACTGCCTTCGATGCAATCGCTGGCGGCGGCGGGTGATCCGCAGCTGACGCGTGATGCGGCAACCGTCCTCGGGCAACAACTACGTGCGATCGGCTTCAACCTCGACTTCGCACCTGTTCTCGACGTGAACACCAACCCGCTCAACCCAGTGATCGGCGACCGCGCTTTCGGTCGCACTCCCGACATCGTCATCGAGCAGGCCCTCGCGTTCGCGAGCGGCCTCCATGACGGCGGAGTCCTGTCCTGTGGCAAACACTTTCCGGGTCACGGGGATACCGACCTCGACAGCCACATCGATCTTCCAACCCTCCGTCATCCGCTCTCGCGTCTCCTCGAGGTGGAGTTGCTTCCTTTCCGCGCAGCAGCCGCCGCAATCCCAGCGCTCATGACCGCGCACGTCGTCTTCGAAGCCGTCGACCCAAAGGTCCCCGCGACCATGTCTCCCGCGGCCATCGGAGGGCTTCTCCGAAAAGAGCTTGGATTTGGGGGCGCGGTGTTCTCCGACGATCTGGAGATGAAAGCGATTGCGGATCGGTATTCGATTGAGGAGGCTGGCGTTCTCGCGATCGAAGCGGGTTGTGACCTTCTGCTCGTCTGCTCCGACCTCGATGCCGCCGGCCGGCTGCGCGAAGCGCTTGCGATCGAAGCGAGCCTCAGCAAGTCGTTCCACGGGCGCCTGACCGAAGCCCAGTCGCGCGCGGCGGAGCTCCGAAAGCGAATCCTCAGCTTGCCCCCTGCCATTCCGCTGCGAAACGCGCTAGAGAGTGCCGAAGCGCGTTCCGTTGCGGAACGCCTTCAGCAGATTGCATGACCTCGACACAGTCACTCCCCGCAGCGCCGCGCTCGATCTTCCTCGGAGAGAATTGGCAAATCGGGGTCTACCGAACCCCCTTCGAGCAAGCGGATCTCGGAATGGAGGGCCTGAAGCGCTTTCGGCTCAAGGAGTGGCATTACCTTTCATTCACGACGGACGAATGGTTCGTCGCCGTCGGTCTGGTGCAGCTGGGCTACGTGGCGAACCTGTTCTGCTACGTCTTCGATCGGATTCAGACAGGCCCGGCCCTCGAGTACGGAGCCTTGTCGCCTCTCGGCCACGCGCTGAGCTTCGCTTCGAGCTCTCTGCTCGGAACCACCTCGTGGAAGACCCGAAGCGCGAGCGTCTCGATTGCCGCCAACCAGGGCTGGGACCTGATGCTCGACATCCCACTCGGCGACGAGCGCCTGAGAGGACACGCTCACGTCGAGGCGCGCGACTCACTCGCGATGCTGCACCGACTCGCGCCGCAGCGTGTAGCCTACACCCACAAGGCAGCAGGCTGGCCCGCCTCGGGGCACTTCGAGCTTGGGGGCCGAACGATTCGTCTCGACGCTGGTCTCGCCACCAGTGACTGGACGCGTTCGCAAGCGAACCGCATCACCAAATGGAACTGGGCCTCCTCGAGCGGATTCTTGCACGACGGAACCGCGATAGGCTTGAACCTCTCCGCCCAGGTCTATGACGACGAAAAGGGGCATTCGGTCGAGAACGCGCTCTGGTTGAACGGGGTCGTTCAACCCTTGTCCGGCGTCCGCTTTGAAGTACCGTCGAACCCCAAGACCGGACGATGGGCGATTCGAAGCATCGACGGCGATGAGGTCGACATCGAGTTCGAGCCCCTAGGCGCTCGCGAGGAGCACAGCAATTTCGGCCTCGTGCGAACCGACTTCATTCAACCCTATGGCCGATTCTCCGGCCATGTCGCGGGACACGACATGGCAGGTTGCTTCGGCGTCGTCGAATCGCACCGATCGGTCTGGTAGCCTGAGGGAGCCTTGGAGATTTACGGCGATACTAGCGGCCTCAGCCCGTCGGAAACCACCGCGCTGCAAAGGATCTACCGGCGCCGCGTGCCTCTCGATCGCCTCACCACGCCAGAGCTCACGCGCGCCCTCGTTGGCGTGTCGCACACGACGGGACGACAGGTCGGCGTCCTCGTCGATCGCGGTGGGACGGTCCACCACGTCATCTTGGGCGATGCCTCCAAGCTCATGCTGCCGGACGTGGGCCGCTTGCGGGCCGGCGCGGGCAGATTACGCGGCCTCCGACTGATCCACACGCATCTGCGGAACGAGCCGCTCAGTCGCGATGACCTCGTGGACCTCACGCGCCTGCACCTCGACATGGTCGTCGCGATCTGCCTAGCGCCCGGCGAGGAGCGCGCGCTCTGTTTGTACTACGGACACAATTTCCCCGTCCTCGACGATTCGAACGAGCCCCCGTTTCGTACCTTCGGTCCGATTCCGTATGCAAAGGCGCGGGACAATCCGGCTGAGATCATCGCAACTCTGGAACAAGAGTTCGCCCAAGCCGCCCGCGCCCGTGGAGTCACTGCCAAGGACGGGCGCGCCATCTTGATCCACGTCTGCGACAAGCGGAGCGCTGGTCGAGCGGAGGACTCGCTGAGGGAGCTGCGCGAGCTCGCGCGCACCGCCGGGGTCGAGGTTGCCGACACCGTCTTGCAGGTTCGCGACCGGGTCGACCCTCGATATGCGCTAGGCCGAGGCAAGCTCGAAGACGTGGTGATCCGCGCGATGCAGCTCGACGCCGAAACGCTGATCTTCGATCGAGAGCTGCGACCTGCCCAGGCCAACAACATCGCGAGCATGACTGATTTGAGGGTCGTCGATCGCACTCAGCTCATTCTCGATATCTTCGCGCAGCACGCGGAAACCAATGATGGCAAGCTTCAGGTCGAGCTAGCGCAAATGCGCTACCTGCTGCCGCGGCTCGGGCAACGGGACGATGCGCTCTCACGTCTCACCGGCGGCATCGGAGGGAGAGGGCCTGGCGAGACGAAGCTCGAGGTCGGCCGGCGGCGCGCCAGGGAGCGAGTCACCCGGCTCCAGGAACAGCTGAAGCGGCTGGGTCGGCAACGCGAGCAAAGACGCTCCCGTCGGAAGCGGAGCGGCATCCCGACGGTTGCGATCGTCGGCTATACCAACGCAGGAAAAAGCACGCTGCTCAACGCGTTGACCGGGAGCGACGTGATCGCGGAAGACAAGCTCTTCGCAACGCTGGACACCCGCTCCCGAACGATGAGACTTCCGGGCGGCCGTGACGTGATCATGACGGACACCGTCGGCTTCATTCGCGACCTTCCCAAAGATCTGTTCGCAGCGTTCCGCGCAACGTTCGACGAGACACAGGACGCCGACCTCCTCCTCCACGTGATCGACGCGTCTGATCCTTGCCGCCGGGAACACGTCGAAACCACGGAGAAGCTTCTCGTCGACCTCGGCCTCGAGCGAGTTCCGCGAATTCTCGTGTACAACAAATGCGACAAGCTGGCGACGCCGCAAGCCACTTTGCTAGATCGAGGTGTGCCGGTCAGTGCGCTCGACCCAACCTCTCTAGGGGCGCTCAAACGCGCCATCGAAGAACGCATCGAGGTCTCGCACCCGATGCTTCAGGCCAACGAGCCTACTTCTTCACAACCGGTTTGATCCCGACCTTGCCGTCTTGGACGACGACCTGAAAGTCGATGCGCTTGCCCTTGTGCTTACGATCGAGCTTCGGAACCATTTTCTTGAGGCTCTTGGCCACCGTCTCGTAGTCGATCGTGTCGGTGCGCTCGCGGTTGTTCCGCTTGGCTTCGACGTAGCTTTCGTAGATCTGGCGCATGCGCGCTTCGCCCGGACCTTTCGATCGGGCGACGATCGGCGGCGGCGCGCGGCGGCTCGGTGTGATCGCCGAATTCGACTGCTCGCGCCTCGGCGGAAACGGCCTGTTGGACTTGGGCTTGCCGAAACGCGCGGTCGGCGGATCGGCCGAGGATGCCGCTCTCGATTCATCGAGAGCGAGCGTCGCTGCCTTCGACGATGGGTCCGGCGCCTTCAAGAACTCGCCAATTCGGTCGTTCGCGTCCGCGACCAGTCGATCCACGTCTAGATCTTCGTCTGGATCGAGCTCGACAGGCCGGCTGCTGCGGCGCCGCCGATCCTCTGCGCGTTGTTCGCGCGCTGCCTCTCGCCTTCGCCTGGCCCGAAGCAAGTCGCGACGGTACGTGCCCTCTTCGATCTGGCGCCCGATTCGCTTCCAGTAGGTTTGCAAAGTGGTGTAGCGTTGGATCAGCGTTTGAAACCGAAAACGTAGCCCTGTGTTTCTCGGCTGCACCTTGCGCAACTCGTGAAGCAGCCGGTCGAACTGCTTGCGCGGAATCTGCGGCTCGATGCGCTCGAGGCCCTGAAACCATTGCTCGTACAGATGCTTGATGCGCGAGAGCTGCACCTCGGCATCCGACAACATGATTTCGAACTCTTTCGGTGTCATGACCCAAGCATCAGAGCGGCGTGATCTTCAAATTGTCGAACCAGACGGGAGATTTCCAGTTATTGAAGCCAAAATGGTCATGCCCCCTCCCTTCTAGGGGTTCGGAATCGTCCATTTCGACGAGTACCTCTTCGTCCACCCACACCGTCAGAGTGCCATCGTTCCGCTCGAATCCGAAACCGGTAGGTGGTGCCGGGCACCACTTTGACAGGCCTCCCGACGACCCGGTCGTCGCCGTGCTCGTCCATTCGGGCCAAGACATTCGTGGAGTTGCTCCATCCGCCGAAGATGACGACATAGCCCGTGGCAACATAGCTGTCGTGCTCGGCGTAGGATGCGCCGTCTCCGAAAATCTCGACCTTGATGTCGCCCTCGGCGCTCTCACTCCGCGCATCGAATTCGACGCGAACGTCGCGCGAGAGAACCCGAAGCAGCCAAAGAGGATGGTTCTTCGCGCCCTGGACGTGAAGCTGCCCCTTCTCGATACGCCAGGTCCCCCCGGTGCTCCGGTAGTTCTTGCCGAGCTGCCCGCGCTCGAAGTCATCCGAAAATCCGGTCCCAATTCCAGGATCACCTTGCGGGGTACAAGCCGCGAAAAGGAAGCACGACAGCACTGCCGCGTACACTGACACTGACGATGTACCCAGCTTACCGATCGGTACACCCGTCCTCATCCAAATCTCGGCCTTCGATCGCCTCATCGTTTGGGCACCTGTCGTCGACGTCGGGAATGAAGTCGTTGTCGTTGTCCGGATCCATGCAGCCATCTCCGTCCTCGAACCCATCCAGGTCCTCGGGAAGGCGTGGACATTCATCTCGGGAATCGGGAATTCCATCGGCATCCAGGTCGTCGGTCTGCGGC
Organism: uncultured delta proteobacterium; assembly: GCA_963786865.1. Taxonomy (GTDB): domain Bacteria; phylum Myxococcota_A; class Polyangia; order Polyangiales; family Houyiibacteriaceae; genus SG8-38. Next base: position 261,270 of record CAWBAV010000018.1, read on the forward strand.
GACCAGGCGACTCCGACGACCGCGCGAAACAACGGTTGGCCGAGACCGCGGATGAAGCCCATTCCAAGCGCTGCCGTCATCGTGACGTTGCGCTTGGTCCAGCGAACGCCAATGTCCCCTTCGAGCGTGTTGGTGCTGCGCCCACGAAAGGATGTGGTTCCGCGAAGCTCCAAGAGCCCAAACAAATCCTTCGCCGGGGGAATCGGTGGCTTCAAAGCGAAGCCATACTGCATCTCTTGACCGAGCGTCGCAGCACCGAACGTCCGTTCGTTTACCCGGTAGCGCCAACCCAACATGGCGCCCGCGCCTGCCCCGAGAAGGTGAAAGTCGCCGATCAAGCGCGCATCGAACGTGAACTGACCTTCGCCCACGTAAAAGCTCGTGCTGCCGATCGGCACGGGCATCGTGAGCGCGAATCCCAATCCCGGGCCGTCCGGGCGGTTCTGGGTTTCCTCGGTCTTCTTGCCGAAGAGCCGGATCTTCGTGGTGAAGCGAGGGTCCTCCACGGCGAACCCGGTGAAGGAGGTTCGATCGCTGACAGGTTGGGCGGTGTCGCCGGTTTGATAGAAAACCAGTGGTACCTCGAGCGCGAGCGCCCACCTTCCGAAGAGACCCACCTCGAAGAACAGATCCCCGACCAGGCGGTGATTGACGACCTCAGCCGTCGTCCCGGCCTCGGGTCCGCCCGTATACTGAAATTCGCAGCGGCTCGTTCGCGTACCAGGTCATGAGACCGAGGTTGAAGCGTTTGTGGCCAGGCGTTGCGCTTCCCTGCATTCCGAGGAATCCGAACCGGTCGAGGGAGGGCCGAAACCGATCGGTGTTGATGGGCTCAGCAACGGTGTTGTCCGGGTCGCCCGACTGAGCGGACGCCGACGCACACGCCATGAATACTTGAACGAACGCAAAGACAGGGACGAAACGCACCATGTGCTCTAACTCGTTCCGAGCAGGTGAGAGGTGTGAACGTTCTTGAGCGCTGCAAGCATGCTCTGCCGCACTTTGGGGGCGCGCGTTTCGAGGTCGTCCAGCATCTCTTTGACCTGCTGACGCCAGAGGTTTTCCTGGGAGCCGCAGAGATTGCAAGGGATGATGGGGAAATCCAACTGCTCGGCATATGCCGCGATGTCGCGCTCCGACGAATACAGCAACGGCCGAATCACGGTATTGCGACCGTCGTCGCTTCGGAGCTTTGCAGGCATCGCGCTGAGTGTGCCGTTGAACATCATGTTGAGCATGAGGGTCTCGATCGCATCATCCCGATGATGCCCGAGGGCGATCTTCGTGCAGCCCATGTCCTCGGCCACGTTGTACAAGATGCCGCGCCGAAGGCGCGAGCACATGCTACAATAGGTCTGCCCTTCGGGAATGCGCTTCGTCACCAGTCGGTAGGTGTCCCGGCGCACGATTCGATGCGCGTAACCTTGCTCCTCTAGCCAGGCCTCGAGCGCTGCGCCGTCGTACCCTGGTTGCCCTTGATCGAGATGGACCGCGATGATCTCGAACCGCACCGGAGCTCTTTGCCGAGCGCGTTCCAAGAGGTGGAGCAAAGTGTAGCTGTCCTTGCCTCCGCTGATCGCCACCATGATCCGATCCCCGGGCTCGATGAGCTCGTAGTCCGCGATACACCGCCCCATCTCGTGCGCGAGACGCTTTTCCAAAGTGGCTTGCCCCACGCGGGATGGGTACCCGCCAGACGCCGGCGCCGCAAGGTTCCGGCTCACTTTGCTCTTCGTAGGGTGACGGCGCGCGCGTGCGCTTCCAGGCCCTCGAGCCGGGCAAGCGTCTCGAGGAGATCCGACTGCGCGTCGATGGCTGCCGGCGAGTACCGAATCAGTGACGAGCGGACGACGAAATCATAAACTCCGAGCGGGGAGGCAAAGCGAACGGCCCCCCCCGTTGGCAAGACGTGGCTCGGGCCCGCAGCGTAGTCCCCTGCCGCCTCGGGCGTGTGATAGCCGAGGAAGATCGCGCCAGCGGCCCCGATTTCGTCGAGCATGGCCTCGGAATCCGCGACGGAAAGGCTGAGGTGCTCGGCCGCCAGAACGGTCGCCACACGACCTGCCTCCTCGAGGTCGTCGACAATGAAACAGTACCCGTTCTTGCGCACGGCTTCACCGGCAATGGCTTTCCGAGGCAGTGACGCGAGCTGCCGTGCAAGCGCCGCATCGACCGCGTCAGCTTGCTTGCGCGAAAGAACGACGGCTAGCGGGTATGCAGCCTCGTCATGCTCCGCCTGGGACAGGAGATCGGCCGCAACGATCTCCGGATCGGCTCCTTCATCGGCGACGACCAGAATTTCGCTTGGCCCCGCGATGGAATCGATGTCGACGACGCCAAACACCAAACGCTTGGCGCATGCGACGTAGATGTTGCCTGGGCCCACGACCTTGTCGACGCGCGCGATGGACTCGGTTCCGTACGCGACCGCCGCGATGGCCTGCGCACCGCCTGCATCGACCACCTCCGTCACGCCAGCGACCTCGGCCGCGGCGAGGATCTCGGGCGTCGGATTGGGTGTGATGAGAACGATGCGCTGGACGCCCGCCACCGTCGCCGGAATCGCGGTCATCAGCACGGTGGACGGATAGCGTGCCTTGCCGCCCGGCGCGTACACGGCTGCGGCGGCCACGGGTCGAACGCGCTGACCGAGCTCGATGCCACGTTCTTCATAGCGAAAACCCGGATCTCGCTGGTGCTCGTGATAGCGGCGAATGCGTTCTGCAGCGGCCGTCAGCGCTTCGCGAATGGCTGGATCGACCATACGCGCCGATTTCAACCAATCTTCGCGGTTCAGCACGAGCGAAGCCGGACGCCGGCCGTCGAAGCGCTCGCTGTACTCCAGAACCGCTTCATCACCCCGCTCACGGACCGCATCTAGAATCGCACGGACGTCGGGCTCGACGCGGGCGAGATCTTCGTCCCCGCGCCGGCTCAAAGACGCCAGCGTTTCCTCGTAGCCGGATTCGCCCCTTTGATAGATGGTGAGCATTTGCTGTTTCTAGCCGCCGGAACAATGGGGTCAACCACGCAACCTTGCCCTCGGGGGCGGAAAGCGCTCAGACTGCGCCGACCATGAATGTCCGCTTGTACAACACGCTAACGGGCCAAAAAGAGCCCTTCGAACCGGCCCAGGCGAACCACGCCCGCATCTACGTCTGCGGGCCGACGGTCTACGACTATGCACACCTCGGCCACGCTCGCTGCTACGTGGTATACGACGTATTGGTTCGCCACCTGCGCGCCAGCGGGATGAAGGTCACCTATGTCCGAAACGTCACCGACGTGGATGACAAGATTCTGAAGCGGGCCGCGGAGTCGGGGACGGAGCCCACCGAGCTCGCAACGCGCTTTGCAAACGCGTACTCGGAAGACATGCATAGACTCGGAAACCTCGATCCCGACGTCGAACCGCGCGTCAGCACGCATCTCGAAGACATCTGTGCCCTGGTGCAACGATTGATCGATGGAGGCCATGCCTACGTGTCCGACGGCGATGTCTACTTTTCGGTCGAGTCGTTCCCCGAGTACGGCAAGCTGAGTCACCGCGATCTCGGGCAAATGAAGGTTGGCGCAAGCGACAGGCTCGATGAGAGCCAAACCGCGCGCAAGCGCCACCCTGCGGACTTCGCCTTGTGGAAGAAGAGCGTGGAGGACTCCTGGGGCTGGGAAAGCCCCTGGGGGCGAGGTCGTCCTGGGTGGCACATCGAATGCTCGGCGATGTCGATGAAACACCTGGGCGACACGTTGGACTTGCACGGCGGGGGCTTGGATCTCGTGTTCCCACACCATGAAAACGAAATCGCCCAGAGCGAGGCGGCGACGGGAAAGCCATTCGCGCGATGCTGGATGCACAACGGCTTCGTCGAAGTCGACAAAGAAAAGATGAGCAAGAGCCTCGGCAACTTCTTCACGGCGCGCGACTTGTTCGATCGCGTCGAGCCGGAGGCGATTCGTTACTTCATGATGACGGTCCACTACCGCGCCCCGCTCAATCTCGATTGGACGCTCGACGACGCTGGGAACGTGACCGGTTTTCCCCAGTTCGAAGACGCCGAACGCCGGCTGGCGTACCTCTACAAGACAAAGCAGCGGCTCGAAAGCCTTCCTGCGAATCGGGTGGTCGACCAGAACGGGGCAACCGCACCGGAGATCGCGGGATTCAGCGAGGCCCTGAGCCGGGCCCTCGACGACGACCTCAACATGCCGGTGGCGCTGGCCAAGCTGTCCGACTTCCTGAAGGCCGTCAACGAGCTCAGCGACCAGGCGATGAGGAAGAAGGGCAAGGCGTCTCGCGTTTCGGTCGCGCAAGCGGCGGCCGGATTCCGGGCGCTCGAGGCCGAGCTCGGGATTGGCGCGGAGCCGGCTGACCGAATCCTCACGAGAATTCGTGACCGGAGGGCGAAGGCTCGGGGCCTGGACGCATCCGTCATCGAGAGCCGGATCGCCGACCGCACGGCAGCACGAAAATCCAAGGACTTCGGAGAAGCAGACCGGATCCGGGACGAGCTCGCTGCCCGCGGCGTCGAGCTGCTGGACGGCGCGGAAGGGACCGGTTGGACGATTTCGGACTGATGGTATCATCAGGTAGGTGCGAGTAACCATCCTGGGCCGACCCGGGCCCAATCAAATCGAGCGGGTGCATATCTGTGACTCGCGGCCTCGGTATGGCACCCTGATATTTCCTTGGAGCATCGAGCTTTGACGTCCTCTCTCCCAAAACCGCTGGCGGAAGGCACGCTGGAGGCCACGCCGTTCGGTCACGTTCTGCTGTCCATCCAGAAGAAGGGCCTATCGGGAACTCTTGCCGTTTGGCCTGAGGAGGCACGCGCGGGACAGGACCGGATCCTATTTCGCGCCGGAGCGCCCGCGCTCGGTCGGTTCCTCGATCCCGCGGTGGACCTCGAACATGGGATGCTCAACATCTTCCATCGGCAGCAAGCCCCGTACGCGTTCTACGAGGCGGATCTCGTTGGCGATAATCCAGGCGTTCTGCGGGGACAGACGGACATCCTCGCCCTGATCGCGACCTCGCTTCGCGCGAACGTCCCCAAGGACGCGATGGTGCGGGTCATCCGAAAGCTCGGCGTCGAACGACAACGCGTCAAGACGGGAGCGCCGCTACCAAGGCTCGGGCTGCAGTCGAACGAGATGGCCTTCGTCGAGCTGATGCGCGCCGAGCCCGCTACGGCTGCGATCCTCATCGAGCAGTTCGGGGACCCCAAGGTCGCACAGCGCATGCTCTACCTGCTCGCGATCACGGAATGCTTGGAGCCGTATCGACCTGTCTCGCAACAGAAGCTCAGGGCCGTCTCGCCGCCACCGCAGCGCGCGCAGCGCCAGTCGACACCGCCTGCGGAACAAAGGTCCGTCAGTCCAGCTCCGAGCGAGGGGAGCAGATTCCCATCGAGGAGTCGCGCTTCGACCCCACCTGGGGTGCTCGATTCGATCTTGGCGGGAGGCGATTCGGTTCTGCCAACATCGATCAGCAACCTTCCGCCGGCGAAGACGTTGTCCGGCGAGATCGTCGCGCCTCGATCCATGCCACCGGAGCCTCCAGTCGAGATCGAACCCGAGTTGAAGTCGCGTTGGGAAGAAGTCGCCCGTGTCCTGGGCATGATGGACCGTCAGAACTACTTCCAAATGCTCGGCGCAAAGGAGTCCGACGACGGCAGCGCGATCAGGACGAAGTACATGACGCTTGCGAAGAAGTGGCACCCGGATCGATTGCCTTCCGAGCTTGCTGCGCTGCGCCCCTGGGTGGAGGAGATCTTTCACCTGCTGACCGTCGCAAACGACACACTCGGCGACACCAAGAAACGCGCAGACTATCAACGAGCCGTGATGCAGGGCGGCGGCACCCCCGAATCGGAGCGAAAGCTCAACGTCGTGGTAGAGGCCGCGATCAACTTCCAGAAGGTCGACATCTTGGTCAAGCGGCGGCGCTACGACGACGCGCTCGAGATCTGCGACAAGGCGATGGCCGTGGTTCGAAAAGAAGCCGACTACCCAGCCATGAAGGCTTGGATCCTCATGCTGAAGCACGGTGTCGACGACGAGCATGTCGTCGACGAGATTCGCAAACTTCTCAAGTTGACTTTTTCGATCAATCCCGACCACGTACACGGCCATTTCGTCCGCGCACATTTCCTGAAGAGGCGGGGCCAGCACGACAAAGCGCTCAAGCACTTCAAGAAGGTCGCAAAGCTGGACCCGAAGAACCTCGAAGCGGCCCGCGAGGTCCGAGTAGGCACGATGCGTCAGGCCAGAGGCCGAAGCAGCGCCCCGCCGCCTCGCAGCGACAGCAAGCGACCGAGCATCTTCGGTAAGTTCTTCAAGAAGTAGACGCGCAACGGGCGGGGCGTGACGAAGCGATCTGGCTTCGCGCCGGACCGTCGATTCGAGCTCCACGAATCAGAAGCTCGCGAGCGTTTCGTGCACTCTGGCGTCGTGTGCGGGAACGATGATGAGGTCTGGGTTCGCTCGCTGAAGCTGATGCAGCAGCACCAGCTCCTCGCGCACTCTCGCAGGGTCGTGGTCGACCATGCGCCGAGCAAGCCAAGGCTTCTCGGCCGGCCAATCGACGCCCTCCGTGGTCCACGAGGTGTCGCCGACGATCAAAAATCGCTGTCGGTTTGGCAGGCTCACGAAGACGCCGATCGAGCCTGGCGTATGTCCAGGCATGGGGACCAGCACGACGCTGCCATCCTGGAAGAAATCGTGGCTGACCGGGAACGGGCCGTACGTGCCGCTAGAATAGGTCAGCTCCTGGAGTCGGAAAGGGCCCTCTGCCTCGAGCTGCCGGTACAGCTTTCCGCCATCATCGTCCGATCGAGCATGCTCGAGCTCTTCGGGGGCAATCCAAACCGGGACCTCGCGGAGATCGGCGAGCCCGCTGACATGGTCCCAGTGCGAGTGCGTCAGCACGATTCCCCGCAGGTCGCTCGGTGCAAGACCGTGCGCTTCGAGCGCGTCGATCGTCGGTCGCTGCACGGTCAAGCTCGCGAGCGTTTGCATCAACAAGGGCGTGGTCTTCAAATGCTCGGAAACGTCGCGGCCGACACCGGCGTCGATGAGCAGGCGTCCACGGGGATGCTCGACCACGAACGCGACCAGCCCGCTAGTGAATGGCCTCGTCAATGAACCGCCGCGAACACTGAACCCTTCTTGGCTCGTCATCTCCGCACCTCGTATGACGCCAAAGGTCACGGAAACGACCGCCACGGGCGGTGGAAGCCGCGGGCCCATCGCCTTGGGCACAGGCAGGGGTCGCTTGACGAAGGTCCAGGCGAGCGCGGCAACGAGCCCTGCGGCTATCAATGCGGCAATCCTGGTCTTCATGGGGCAACGAACATAGCGCCGCGCAACCCCCATGTCGCCCCTGCGGCCGGCACTGGCGCTGGTACCGGGGGAGCGGTGGGCGTCGGCGGCAGTGCGTTCGCGCCGGTCGAGCTTCCGTGAAGTGCTGGAGATGAGGGAGCCGCTGACTGGCATGGGGGCTGCACTCGGCTGCGGCATGGACGGCCCACGCGAACGACTTGCCCACTACGGCGCGGCGTCCCTTTCGGACACGGAGTTGCTCGCCGTTCTGTTGGGCACGGGAACCCCCGGGGAGGACGTGATCTCCCTGGCCGCCAGGGTTCTGAAAGAAGCCGGCGGGCTCTGGGCGCTCGCCCGGATGGGCACCGCCGAGCTCGCTCGTGTGCGCGGTATCGGAGGGGTGAAAGCAGCGCGCCTGGCCGCCGCCTTCGAAACGGGCACCCGCGGCTTGGTGTCACCGGGCGCGTGTACCCAACCGCTCTCGAACAGCGAGCTCGTGTTCCTGAGATATGGACGCCCACTCACGGCAAGCCTCGTCGAACGCTTCCTGGTGATCTCCGTCGATGCGAAGAATCGGGCCCGCGCAGCGCGCGAGGTCGCCCGAGGAGGTCGCGTCTCCTGCCAGGTGGATCCGGCCGAGGTCTTCAGGCTTCTGGTCTCCGAATCGGCCTCGGGCGCGATCTTCCTGCACAACCATCCGAGCGGTGACCCTGAGCCGAGCCCTCAGGATCTCGAGCTCACCGAACGCCTCGTCGCAGGAGGCTCGCTACTGGGAATCCGCATCCTCGATCACCTCATCATCGGGAGTGGCCGGTACCGCAGCCTCAGAGACCTTGGTCTCTGGCCGAGTAACCTTGTAAAATCAAACTCTTCCGTGAGTCGTCGGGACTGATCCGGGCGACTTGACACTCCGACGACCTCGTGCTCTCTTCCCGCACTCTTACTTCTCGGGAGCATGGCTGTGAAGCGGACCTATCAACCACATCGTAAGCGCCGTCTTCGGACACACGGGTTCCGCGCGCGTATGAAGACCAAAGGCGGGCGGAGCGTGATCAACGCCCGTCGTCGCAAGGGGCGCAAGCGCCTCACCGTGTCCTGCTACAAGAAGTAGCCGGAAACGGTGCGAAGATGCCCCAGACATCGGGAACGACGGGGGCTTCGAGTGGCGAACCGCAACGGTTTCGACGCGGCGATCGGCTCAGGAAGCGTTACGAGTTCAGGCAAGCACAACTCCGAGGACGACGGATCCACACCCCTCACTTTCTCATCGTCGTCCTACCGAATGCACTACAAAACACGCGACTTGGGATCACCGTGACGAAGAAAGTGGGCACCGCAGTCGAACGAAACCGCATCAAGCGGGTGGTGCGCGAGGTGTTCCGACGAAATCGCACTCTGTTCCCCGGGGGTCACGACTTCGTGTTCATCGCGAAGCGGGGCTCGACCGACGTCGCATACGACTCTCTTTTGAGCGAGCTGCAGCGCGCGGCGAGGAAGCTTCAGCCGGAGGCCGCTCGATGATTCGGGCAGCACTGCTCTTTCTGATCCGACTCTATCAAATGACGCTCTCGCGTCTCATCGGCTCGAGTTGTCGGTTCGAGCCCAGCTGCTCGCGCTACACCGCCACCTGCATCGAGCGATTTGGCGCGCTGCGTGGCTCGTGGCTGGGCATCAAGCGAATCGGACGCTGTCATCCCCTGAACCCTGGCGGCTTCGATCCGCCCCCGAACCTTGGGCACACGCAGCATCATCCCCACGAGGCACATCATGGATGATCGCAAGCAGCCGCCGATCGCCCTTCTGATGCTGCCCCTGGTCGCGCTCGGCGCGATGCTGGCAGTTCAGTATTTCGCCCCACCCAGGGCCGAGACCGAGGAGCCTTCGACCGGGCAGACGGCGCCCGTCCAAACCGAGCGCCCCACCGGCGAGACAGCCCCGGCGCAGATCTCACCCACGGACTCTGGATCGAGAGCCGAATCGCAGAACCTCTACGAGCTCGAAAACGATCGATTCACGGCGACGTTCACCGACCTCAACACCGCAATGACGAGCCTGCGAGTCAAGGGCGAGCGCTACGTCGGCGAGAACGGGGAACCCTTCGAGCTAGTCACGACCGACAAGGAGGCGTACCTACCGCTCGCGCCTTCGTTCGCCGGCGTAACGATTCCTCCCGACGCGCGCTGGCGCGTCGTCGAGTCGACCAAGAGCAGGCTGATCTTTCAATGGGCGGGTGACGGTGTTTCCATCACACGCACCTGGGAGCTCGCTGAGTCGCCGTACCAGCTTCACTCTTCGATCGAAGTTCGAAACAACGATCCCAACACCCGATCGATCGGCCTGGGGATCACCTCGGCCCACTACGTTCGGCGTGAGGACGAGAAGGGCGGCTTCATGGCGCGCCCCTCCCCCGCCCTGAGTCACGGGATCTGCCGCCAGGGGGACGAAACGATTCGTGAAGACCGGGACGGTCTTCTGAGCGAGGATGAAACCCGACCGCTCCAGCCGCACAGCTATGGCCCTGGCGTCGAGTACGTCGCCCTGACCAGCGTCTACTTCGCCATCGTCGCTGCAGCCGAAGGAGAGCTCGCGGAACGCTGCGACATGCGCACCACCGAACGCGGTGGAACCGTGGATGACCCTGATGGCAGTCTGTTCGAAGCGCGACTAGCTTATGCCCCGCGGGAGATCGGCCCGGGACAAGCGGCTGCATTTCGCACCGCAGTGTACGCGGGGCCGAAGGATTACGACGCGCTCGAAGAGTTTGGGCGCGGCGCCTCCAACATCATCGACCTCGGCTGGTTTAGCTTCATCGCGCGTGGAATGAGTTGGCTGCTCCGCACGATCTACGGCCTCATCGGGAACTGGGGCGTCGCGATCATCCTGCTCACGTTTCTGGTTCGAATCCTGCTCCTGCCTTTCGTCATCCCGCAGTTTCGCAACATGGCGAAGCAGCGCGCGCTCAAACCCGAGATCGACAAGATCAACGAGCTCTACAAGGACGATCGCGAGAAGAAGGGAGCTGCGATGATGGAGCTCTGGCGCAAGCACAAGGTGAACCCGCTTGGCGGCTGTCTGCCCGTGCTTCTTCAGATGCCGATCTTCTTCGCGCTCTATCAAACGCTTTCGACGAGCATCGAGCTCTATCACGCGCCCTTCGTCCTCTGGTGGTCGGACCTTTCGTCTCCCGATCCCTTCTACGTGCTGCCGATCATTCTCGGCGCTCTGATGTTCATTCAGCAGAAGCTCACACCGGTGCAGATGGATGCGACCCAGGCGAAGGTCATGCTCTACGCGATGCCTCTGATGATGACGTTCTTCATGCTGCTTCTGCCCACCGGCCTCTGCCTGTACATGGTGACGAGCTCGGCCGTCGGAATCACGCAGCAGCGCTACATGTACTGGAAGATGGACCAAGAGGCGTCGGTCTCGATCGCCAGCTCGGGCGACGCTGAGGAAAACGATGATCAAGCGGCTGAGGGTTCCGAAGCCGCCGCACCCAAGCAGGCCAAGCCCCGCAGAAAGAAGAGGACTCGCCGTGGACGAGCTTAATAAAGGTAGACCGCGTGATGGAGCGCTGATCCTCGATCAGCCGACGGAGGAGGATCCCTCGCAGTATGCGGGGGACGGTAAGGCCGAAGAGGCCGCCGAAATCCTGGAGGAGCTGATCAATCTCATGGACCTCGACGTGCGTGTCGAGATTCGCTCCGACGGCGAGCGGATCGAGCTAGACGTCACGGGCGAGGATTCCGGACGGGTGATCGGCAAGAAGGGGGCCACGCTCGACGCACTGCAGTTCCTCATCAACAAGATGGTGAATCGCTTTCCGGAGGGGCGACGTCACGTCATCGTCGACTCCGGCGACTACCGAGAGCGCCACGACGACGGCCTCATCTCGATGGCCAAGCGCCAAGCGGAGCGCGCGATCGCCGAAGGCAAGGTGGTGATCCTCCAGCCGATGAACGCTCGCGACCGCCGCGTCATCCACATGTCGTTGGCCAAGTTCGACGGCGTGAGCACAATGTCGCAAGGCGAGGGAACTCGCAGGCGCATTCAGATAATTCCCGCACGACGTCGGCGCTAGCACCGGTCGCCGTGGTCAGCTGCGGTGGGCGTAGGTCAGTATCGTTCTCGGCGCACCGCTCGACGGAACTGCGTAGCTCAGTCGACGGGTGAGCCGCAAATCGCCAATCGGCGCTGGCTCCTCGCCTGCCGTCAACACCCAGACTTCATCGCCGAGTCGTGCTCCGACGGTCAACCATTGATCCGGCGAGAACGTGGCGCGCGAAAGCGCGATGGTGAACGGCGCGCCCTCGACCCTCGGTTCCTTGGGATCGACCTTCGTCTCGAGCGTCGTCGCGCGCTCCGCCAGACCAAGCGCGCCGACGGCCGTTCTCAGAAACGCGACGCGGATCCGCCTCGGCTCGACCAGAGTCCCGCGGAGACTTCTCTCCGATAGCAAGAGCGGGATCGTCGGCGCACCGACGCCAGCGCCGACGTCGACGATGGACGCCGAGGAAGTCAGCCATGCCGCACGAATCAGTTGCGCGGCATCGAGAAACAGAATCTCCGCGAGCTCCAGATCGCTGCGGGCCGAGGTGAGATCGGTTCGCGCGCCCCAAGTCTTCACCAGATCGAAATAGGCATCCCAACCGGAGGGCTGGGAAACACCCGCCGCATCGCAGAGCATTCGGATCGCATGCGAACCGCTCATCGTCGACGCGCTTCCTGCCAGGCGGCCTTCACCTCGGGCATGCTCGCAATTCGTTGGTCCTTGTTCGGATGCATTGCCCGAGCAACGACCTCGGCGATCGCGGTCGGGACCTCGGCCACTGCATCGAGTGGTAGGCAGTCGCCAGCGTCGATCTGCATCACGAGGCGACCCAGGTGCGAATCCCGAAACGGTCTCTCAGCGCTGAGCGCCTCATAGAGCACGACTCCGAGTCCGTAGACGTCGATGCGCTGGTCGACCTCGACTTTTCCAGTCAGGACCTCGGGGGCCATGTAGGCTGGCGTTCCACTCAGCTCGCCGGTCGCAGTGAGGCGATCGAGGCCAAGTATCTTGGAGGCACCGAAGTCCACGAGGCGTGGTTCGGCGCCTTCGTGCCAAACGACGTTGGCCGGCTTCAAGTCGCCATGAAGGACGCCATGGTCGTGAACGGCCCCGAGAGCATCGCAAAGAGCGTCGACCAATGCGTCGGCCTCCGTGATCGAGACGGGGCCACGCAAGAGACGCGTGGCCAAGGTCTCGCCCTCGACGTACTCGGTGACCAAGAAGACTCGTCCATCCTCGTGGATGCCGAGCTCGAGGAGTCGCACGATCGCCGGATGATCGAGCGCCTTGAGTATGGCGCCTTCACGGCGAAACCTCCTGCGCATCGAATCGTCGGCGAGGTACTCTGCTCGAAGCACCTTGACCGCGGCTTTGGAGCCGTCGAACTGGTCGACCGCTTCGAACACGTCTCCCATCGCTCCTCGCGCGATCTCCGCAACCAGCAGGTAGCGCGCCGCGAGTATCGTTCCAATTCCGATGGTTCCAGGAGCGTTCATGCCTCGGCGTGGAACATACCTCTCTTCGCAAACTCCCCCAACTCGCGTAGGCTCCGCTCGTCCATGTCGCTGCCCAATCTCCATCGAGCCCTCACGAAGCTGTACGGGGAGCCGCTTCCATCGATTCGAGTCGTCAAGCTGCGAGGCGACGCCTCCACGCGGAGTTACTACCGGGTGTATCTCGAAGGTTCGACGGGCGGCCTTCCGGAGAGCGCAATCGTCATGCGACTCCCCGACGACGCATTGGGTAGCGACGAGGGGGGCACACAGCCCAGCACGCACCGGCTACCTTTTGTCGAAGTTGCCGAGCTCCTCCGGTCGAGGGGACTGCCGGTTCCTGCGATCTTCGTAGAGGACCTCGAGAACGGAATTCTTCTGCTGCAGGACCTCGGGGACACGACCTTCGAGCAAGGGCTCGGGCGGGTCCCGAGCTCCGAATGGGGGGACCTCTACGCACGAGCGATCGATCTGCTCGCAGACCTCCATGAGCGATGCGGCGACCTGCCGGCGACCTCGATCGTGTCCAAGCGCCGTTTTGATCGAGAGTTGCTCCAATGGGAGCTGGAGCACTTCCGGGAGTGGGGCTTGGAGGCGCTCTGGGGCCCACTCGATGGACGGCAAAACGAAACGCTGAGCCGCGCGTTTTCGAACATCGTGCTCGAGATCGAGGCAATGCCCTACGGATTCGTGCACAGGGACTACCAGTCGAAGAACCTCATGCTCGGGCCCGGCGGCGCTCTCACGCTGATCGATTTCCAAGATGCTCTGCTTGGCCCCCGCGCATACGACCTAGTGGCCCTGCTCTGCGATTCGTACGTGCCCATTGGAATCGACCTGCAGGAATCCATGATCGAACGATATGCCGCACTGCGTCGTATCGATCCGGCGACCCTGAGAACAGAGTTCTGGCTCGTCGCGCTACACCGCAAGCTGAAGGACGCAGGGCGCTTCATCTTCATCGATCGCGTTCGAAAGAACCCCGACTTTCTTCAGTGGTACCCGCAGAGCATGGTGTATGTCGGGCGCGCCGCGGCCCAGGCGCCAGGGTTCGAACCAGTCGCAGACGTTCTCAGGCGGAAGATCCCGGGGTTTCCAGACGAAGTGCAGAAACCCCATTCCTCGGTGGAATAGACCCACGGGAGCCTGCGTTGACTCCGGGAGCGATGGGGGGTGAAACCGGACACCGAACTGTACTCTCTCCTCTCCCACCATCCGACATCCTTCACCCCGGTTTCACCCCCCTTGCCATCCGAAAGAGCGGGATTTCTTGCAGGCAGCCAGCAGAGGGGTAGACTTTCGTTTCGCCTTCATGAGAACCGTCTTTCAGGTACTGGCCATCGCCGCGATCCTTCTTCTCGACGCGGCAGCTGCCGACGCAGCCGATTGCGTTTGCGATCAGCTCTCGGCAGAGGGTTGTACACAGAGCGCAGAAGCACGCGGCGAGCCCATTGCGCCGCCGCTTTGGTGTGAGCGCACCGACGACCCACGCTGCATGCCCGCGAGCACGCAGGGCACCTCGACGACCACTCTGGTGCCGGTGGCCATGAGCTGGGCTCAACCAATTCGATGGGGCGCGCCTCCTCGCACCGGCACCCAAATGGCTGTCCGCGTCGAAGGCACTGAGCGTGCCGAACACTCGCGTCGAGTGGAGCGACCCCCGCGCTAGCGCCGGTCGCCCCCTTCGGGCGACCGTCCCGGCATTTGGGTGCGTTCATGTTGAACGTTGAGTTTGGTTCAAGCTCGCCGTACAAGCGCGGCGGGAGGATGAAGATATGAGTAAAGGTGCAGCAATTTTACTGGCCATCGTGATTGCGATTGGCGCATTCCTGGTCGGACGTCTGGTGAGCTCACCAGCCGAAACGGATAGCGGTTCCGCTGAAGAAGCAAAGGCCGCGGACGTCGAAGTCGCGGACGACGTCGAACGCTACAAGGTACCGGTCACCGACGCCCAGCCATCCAAGGGTCCGAAGGACGCGCTGGTGACGATCGTCGAGTTCAGCGAATTCCAGTGCCCATTCTGTGCACGCGTCTTGCCGACCATGAAAGAAATCGTCGACACGTACGGCGACAAGGTGCGCGTGGTCTGGCGCAACAACCCCCTTGCGTTCCACAACAACGCTGGCCCAGCAGCCGCCGTTGCAATGGAAGCGTATGCACAAGGTGGTAGCGAGAAATTCTGGGAGGTGCACGACGTTCTCTTCGCGAACCAGAAAGCCCTCGATCGCCCGCAGCTCGACGAGTACGCGCAGAAAGCCGGCCTCGACATGGACAAGGTAAAAAAGGCCATCGACGAGGGCACGCACTCCAAGGTGATCAGCGACGATCAGACCTTGGCAAGCCAGCTCGGAGCCAACGGTACGCCATACTTCTTCATCAACGGGCGTCAGCTCCGTGGGGCGATGCCTTTCGCTTCATTCAAGAAGGTCATCGACGAGGAGCTCGCCACCGCAGAGGCGCTCACGAAGCAAGGCGTCAAACCCGAGCAGATGTACGCCACGCTCACCAAAGGCGGCCTCACGAAGGCGGCCGCCGCAAAGCCTACGCCCGAGGCGGCCCAGCCGGGGCAACCCGATGCAAACGCCGTCTACAAGGTCCCGCTCAAGGGCGACGAGCCGCAGAGGGGTCCGGACGACGCGCTCGTGACCATCGTCGAGATCAGCGATTTCGAGTGTCCGTTCTGCGGACGCGTGGAGCCGACTCTCAAGCAGGTGCTCGACAAGTATGGCGACGACGTTCGCGTCGTGTGGCTCAACAATCCCCTCCCCTTCCATGCGAACGCCAAGGGTGCGGCAAACGCCGCGCTCGAAGCGCACGCGCAGAAGGGCAACGCCGGCTTTTGGGCCATGCACGAGAAGATGTTCGCCAACCAGAGGGCTCTGACGACTGACAACCTCGAGCAATGGGCCAAGGAACTGGGCCTCAACATGGCTCAGTTCAAGAAGGCGCTTGCAGAGGACAAGTACGGCAAGCGGATCGAGGAGCAGCAAGCGCTGGCGAGCAGCCTGGGTGCACGTGGGACACCGGCGTTCTTCATAAACGGCCGAAACCTCCGAGGCGCTCAGCCGCTTACGGCGTTTACGACGTTGATCGACGAGGAGCTCGCGAAAGGCCAAGGCACTCGTCGCCAAGGGCACGCCCAAAGCGAAGGTCTATGCGACGATCATCGCCAACGGCGAAACCGGCCCGAAGACGGCTCCCGCGGCTGCTCAGCCCGACGCAAACAAGGTCTACGACATCCCGGTCCCGAAGAAGGCGCCGACGAAGGGCGCTAAGAACGCCAAGGTCGTAATTCAGGAGTTCAGCGACTTCCAGTGCCCCTTCTGCGGCCGCGTCAATCCGACGATCGCGCAGCTGATGACGGAGTACGGGGACAAGGTGAAGATCGTTTGGCGGGACTACCCGCTCCCCTTCCACCAGGACGCCCAGCCGGCTGCACAGGCGGCCCGTGAGGTGTTCGCGCAGAAGGGCGATAAGGCATTCTGGGCGTATCACGATCTGCTCTTTCAGAACCAAAAGGCTCTTTCAAGAGAAAATCTGGAGAAATTCGCCGAGCAGGTTGGCGGAATCGACATGAAGGCGTTCAAGGCGGCTCTCGACTCCGGCAAGCACAAGGCCGAGGTCGATGCCGACATCGCGGCCGTCAGCGCGGCCGGCGCACGAATCGGCACGCCGTCGTTCTTCATCAACGGCAAGCTGCTCCAAGGCGCGCAGCCCTACCCGGCATTCAAAGCCGCGGTCGACGACGCGCTCAAGAACTGATCGCACCGACACACTTAGGAGGGGCAGGTTCGCAAGTCGGGCCTGCCCCTTCCTTTTGACACGAAGGGGTGGACACACTACATTCCGCCTCGTTCTAAAAACCAAAGTATTTTCAAGGTGTTGACGCATGGTTCGAGCGAAAGCTGACGCCGCTAACCGACTCTCCAAGAAGCCGATCGTCGAAGAGCTCTATTTCCGGAGCGACAGTGCCTATCTATGCCTCCTGTTGAACCGACGCACGCGAAGCATTCGCGTGATCGATTTCCGGGCGGGCGCGCTTCCCGCCAAGCGCCTCTACATCCAATCTGTCGCGACCCAAGAGAACGTCGAGAAGGTGATCACGCTCGTCGAAAAGGACGAAGTATCTTCATGGACGCGAGTCGGATTCGTTCGCGAAGGCACCATTCCGGGTTTCTACAAACGCAGCGACGGTCATCTTTGTGGGTGCGTGATCGGTGACAAGACCGCGTCGATCGAAGTGAGCGATGCATCGGCCAAGCTCGCCGAGCGAACCATCAACGCCGCCAAGAGAGCCGCCAAAGACATCCCGGAGAAGATCAAGGGTGCTTCGGTGCGACCCGCATCCGAAAAGGACGCTCTCTCCGCCCGTGATGCGGCATGGCGGAAGCAGCCGGCATTTGGCTCATTCGACATGTTCGGACGGGACGCGCAACGGATCTACTTCGACATGAGCGTTCGCCGCAGCAAGACCAACTACCTATCCGCCGAGTTCCAGGACTGCTTTGGACACGCCCTGGTCGAGGTGTTGCGCCTGCCGACGAACGAAAGTGAAACGTTGGCGGTGACTGCTGCGCTCCGCACGCTCAACGACAACCTCCAGGAGCGGGGAATCGTATCGACGTTTGCGTTCGCCCCCAACGACGACGTGGAGATTTCGACCGCTTTCATCGCAGCGGGCTACCGCAAGACTGGGCTCCTCGCGCAGGGAATCCTCGATGCCGACGGCGGTCGGAAAGACGCAATTCTCTGGACACTCAAGTTTGCGGGTGCGCTGGGCGACGAATTCGAGTGAGCCTTGACCGCCCTCATTCGGCACCGCTAGGCTCGGAACCAGCCAGGAGACGCGCATGCGCTCACGCGAGGATATCGAATCGTTCTTGGTCCGCGCCGACGTTTCCTACGAAGAGGTTGGTGAGGACGGGATGTGGCTCGTCCGCGATTCCAGTCTCGGCGAGAACATCGCCATCATCGCTGCCGGTCCCTTGCTCTTGTTCCGTGTGAAGGTGCTCGAGCTCCAAGAGATCGAGGACAAGGCATCGCTCTATGAGCAGCTCCTGAGCCTCAACGCTTCAGACCTGGTCCACGGCGCCTACGGGATCTCCGACGGCTCCGTGGTGCTGACCTGCACGCTTCAGCTCGAGAACCTCGACTACAACGAGCTCCAAAGTGTCCTGGATGATTTCTCACTCGCCCTCGCAAACCACTACGAGCAACTGACCAATTCCGGGTCGCCACGTAAAGGATACGCGCAATGGGGTTCCTCAGCCGTTTGGCACAACTCATCAAGAGCAACATCAACGACCTCATCAACAAGTCGGAGGATCCGGAAAAGATGCTGAATCAAGTCATCTTGGACATGAATCAGCAATTGGTGGAGGCAAAGAAACAAGTCGCGATCGCCATCGCGGATGAGAAGAGGCTCTACAAACAGCTCGGCAACGAAACCGAGAAAGCCGAGGACTGGGAGAAGAAAGCGATGCTTGCCGTTCGCTCGGGAGACGACGAGCTCGCCAAAGAGGCACTGCTCCGACGAAAAGAACACGACGCAATCGCACTGCAGTATCGAGAGCAGTGGGAGCGCCAGAAGGGGCTGACCGATCAGTTGAAAACGGCGCTCAAGGCGCTCAACCACAAAATCGGCGAAGCACAGCGCAAGAAGAACGTCCTCATCGCGCGCAAGCGGCGCGCCGAGGCGATGAAGAACATACAGGAAACGATGAGCGGCCTCTCAGACACGAGCGCGTTCGAGACTTTCGATCGGATGGCGGAGCAGATCGAGCAGATCGAGGCTGAAGCAGAGGCGGGTGCCGAGGTAGCCGAAGAACACACCGGCGACGTCCTCAAGCACCGATTTTCCGAGCTCGAAGCGACGGCCGGCGCGGACCTGGAGCTCGAGGCCCTCAAGCAGAAGATGGGTCTCCTGCCCTCGGAGCGTCCGGCCGTAAGCGCCCGCGTTGCCAGCCCCGGCGAGGCCTACGAGGAGGAGGAGCTCGCGGAGCTCGAGGAAGCACTCGCGGAGCTCAAGCGGCGAGAGCGCGGAGCTTGACAGAAGGCCCCGGCCGCTTCAGTTGCCCCCGATATCCTCGCCATGCCGACGTACGACTACCGTTGCGACCACTGCGGCCACGCGTTCGAGCGTGAGCAGCGGATTACCGAAAATCCGATCAAGAAGTGCCCCTCGTGCGGCAAGCTCAAAGTGCGCCGCATGATCGGCGGCGGAGGCTTCATTCTCAAGGGCGGCGGCTGGGAGTCGGACCTCTATTCCGGACCATCGAACCGAAGCGAGAGCAGCCCAAAGAGCAAGGAGTCGAGCTCGACCCCAGCTCCGGCGAGCCCGAAGCCAAGCAAGTCCGACGCGAGCAGCTAGGCCCGTCGCGCGCGCGGACCGCCCTTGCCCCGCGCGAACCCCGGCCGCGAGCCAATCTGCCTACGCCGGCTCCAGGTACGAGGCTATGATCTTGCGTGTCCCCCATCCCGGGAAGTGAACGGAAACTCGGGGCGGAGATCCCTGCATCACCTCTTGGACCTCCCCGACGCCGAACTTCGGATGCCGCACTTCGGTCCCACGCCGCAGCCCCTCTACCTCCGTCAAGTCGGACCCCTCGTTGTAGTCCACGTAGCTCTCGGTCGGTTCACGTCGCGGCGCCTCGGCCGGAGATGCCAGACTAGGCGAGCTCGACCGGGCACCGATCCACTCGACATCTTCATTGGGAAGCTCCGTTAGGAAACGCGAGGGAATGCCGACGCGTTGCTGTCCGAATATTCGTCGGACCGCGGCAAAGCTGAGCACCAATCGCTGCTCGGCGCGGGTGAACGCCACGTACGCGAGACGGCGCTCCTCTTCGAGCTCCTCAGGGTCTTCCCAGGGATCGATGCCCTTGAACGGGAAGACCTGCTCCTCGAGTCCAGTGACCATGACGACTGGAAACTCCAAGCCCTTGGCCGCGTGTACGGTCATCAAGGTCACACGATCGCCGCCCTCCTGCTCATCGGCAGAGGTCTGCAAAGTCACGTTCTCTAGGAACTCGGACAGCGTGGCATCGGGTCGCTCGCGCTGGAACTCGTCCATGGACGCCACGAGCTCCTGAACGTTTTGATACCGTGCATCAGCCTCCGGTGTGTCGTCATGCCGGAGCATCTCGGCGTAGCCGGATTGATTGACCAACTCGGCGCCGATTTCTCCGAGCGGCATCCCGGATGTGCCAACGTCTCGCAAGCTCGACATGAGACCGCGAAACGCATCGAGACGCTTGCGAGCCGCATTGCTGAGTTGCGTCATGGTGGATTCGTCATCGAGGAGATCCGACAGGCTTCGTCCGTGCTCAGCGGCCGAATCGAGAAGGCGCGTGATGGTGGTCTTTCCGATACCACGCGTCGGCGTGTTGATGATCCGCAGCAGACTCATGTCGTCGTCCGGATTGGTCATCACGCGCAAGTAGGCGAGCAAATCCTTCACCTCTGCTCGATCGTAGAATCGCATCCCGCCTACGATGCGATAAGCGATGTTGGCGCTTCTCAGCGACTCTTCGATGACGCGTGATTGCGCGTGGGTTCTATAGAAGACTGCAACGTCGGATAGGCGATGACCTTGCGAAACAAGCTCCCGAACTCCCCGCAGGACGAGCCTGGCCTCGTCGCGTTCATCCATGGTGCGTACGACCAGGATCGCGTCACCTTCTTGATTGTCGGTCCAGAGCTCCTTCGGCTCGCGATCGGTATTTCTTGCGATGACTGCATTGGCAGCCCGAAGGATGCGTTGCGTCGAGCGATAGTTCTGTTCGAGCTTGACCAAAGTGGCATCGGGAAAGGAGGCACGAAAATCCAGGATG
The DNA here is from genome assembly GCA_963786865.1 of uncultured delta proteobacterium. Taxonomy (GTDB): domain Bacteria; phylum Myxococcota_A; class Polyangia; order Polyangiales; family Houyiibacteriaceae; genus SG8-38. Next base: position 281,966 of record CAWBAV010000018.1, read on the forward strand.
TTTCGGCGATCTGCGCCGCGCCAACGGTAAATGCTCTGATCGTCGTCACCGACGACGCAGAGATTTCGATGTCCTTCCGCGAGCAAGCGAACGAGCCTGAACTGTGCGTGGTTGGTGTCTTGGAACTCGTCGACCAATACGTGCGAGAAACGACCAACGACCGCAGTGCGAAAGGATTGTTCAGACTCGATGGCGCGCACCGTGCGATAGATCAAGTCACCAAAGTCGAGTGCATTGGCCTGTCGAAGACGTCCTTCGTAGGCCGTGTACACACGACGCACGATCTCCGACCAGGCGTCCGGCGTTTCGATGTCTTCCGGCCCTTGCACCTCTTGCTTCGCGCGATTGATGCGGCCTGCCATCGCTTTTGGCTGATATCGCTTCTCGTCGAGACCCAGGTCGCGCAAGACCCGCCTGACGAGCGCGAGCTGGTCTTGATCGTCGTAGATCGTGAAGTCCTTGGACAGCCCAACGCCTTCGCCGTGGCGCCGGAGGAGTCGGGCGCAGGTGGCATGAAACGTTCCGACCTGAACGGCGGACCCCTGCTCTCCGAGTAAGCCGAGGAGCCGTTGTCGCATCTCGCCGGCAGCCTTGTTGGTGAAGGTGACCGCAAGGATCCGCCAGGGTGCCACACCGTGCTCCGAGATCAGGTGCGCCACCCGAAACGTGATCACCCGCGTCTTGCCGCTTCCGGCGCCGGCGAAGACCACGAGCGGTCCGCCCTCGTGAACAACTGCCTCGCGCTGAGGAGAATTCAGAGAGCTCAGGTCCAGCACGGTAAAACCGTAGCTGTCCGCGCGCGGAAAACCAGGCGAAATGGGGGTCCGATCGGCCCGGCCCAGGCCGAAGACTGGCCTTCATCCGCATTTGCGCGTACACCCTTGCACGTGGGTCGCGACGGCGACTAACCCCTTGGAAACGTCGAGGATCTTGGGTGAATCAACCGCTGTCCAGTGCGTCCAAACCTGAGGAGGCCTCAGATGAGTCTTCCAAGAAGGGCGATCATGACTTGGTACGACGTGTGCAGTCTGGCGATTCGGCGGCTTTCCGAGTGCTCTTCGACAAGTATCATCGACGGGCCTTTGCCGTGGCAATGGGCGTGGTCAAGAACCAAGACGACGCGCTCGATGCCGTTCAAGAGGCGTTCGTCAAGGTCCATAAGAACATACACAAATTCGAAGGAAGCTCGAGCTTCTACACCTGGCTCTACCGTATCGTCATGAATGTATCGATCGACCACGTCCGACGCACCAGCAGGCGAAAGAGCTTGGACTTCGACGAACGCCAGCTGCACGAGGAAAGCGACGTCGCGGGGGATGGGGCACTCGTACCGAGCATCACCGACGGAAATCCAGGCAAGGCTGCGCTGCGCCGGGAGCTCGGAAGCGCCATCGAGGCGGCGCTCCAGGAGCTCCCCGAGCATCACCGAGCCGTGATAGTGCTCCGCGAGATCGAGGGGATGAGCTATGAAGAGATGGCAGAGGTGCTGAAAGTCCCCAAGGGTACGGTCATGAGTCGTCTATTCCACGCTAGAAAGAAGATGCAGGACTCCCTTGCCCCGTATCTCTCAGGGGAGGCGGTTTCCGAGGATTGACCATGGAGAGCCCAAAGACGGAAGACCAGAAACTTCAGATGTTCTTCGACGGGGAGCTGCCTCCGGAGGAGGAGGCCGAGCTGCGCCGCAGCCTCGAGAGTACGCCCGAAGGTATGGCACAGATCCGCGCATGGGCGCAGATCCGTGAAGCGATGCAGGCGACTTCGGCCGCCTGGTCGGGGCGAATCGACTCCGATGCGCTCTTCGCTCGAATCGAAGCGGAGGTCAGCGCAGCGGCGATTCCGACCGAGGGGGCAACGCGAGCAAGACCCCCGCTTCGCGCCGTGCCCGGTGGCCGCGAACGTCGTGTCTGGGGGGCAGTCGCGACGGGGTTCGCGGCGGCCGCCGCGATCGTTTTGGCGGTCGTGACTTGGCCGGAGTCGCATCAGGAACCGAACGGTGTGATGGTAGAAGCGCGCACCCGGGGTTCCGAGGTGCTCGAGGTGGATTTCGGCGCGAACACCGGGACGATCTTCGAGGTCGAGGGCGGCGCTGGTGAGTCCCTGGCCGTAGTCTGGATCGACGACGAAGAGGTAGGACTTCAATGAGTCTCATTCGATATTTGCCGATGCTCGCAATCTTGTTGGGCGCCTCCGACGCCGCGGCCCAGGAAAGCTCCCTGGCCCGGTCCGATCGCGATGTGACCTCGAGCGTGCCTGCCGAGGTCTTGGTCGTGCTCGCCAAGGAGGAACCGGGCGAAATCGACCCCGAGCTCAAGAAGCTAACGGCACTGCGCAGGCCCCCATTCAACTCGTTCCGCTCGATGCAGATCTTGTCGCGTCCCAAGCTGACGCTCACGCCGGGAAAAGACGCGCTGGTTTCTTTGCCCAACGGCAGGAGGGTGAAGCTGACCCTTCTTCGGGTGATGCCCGACGGTCGCTACAAGGTGAAAGCGGCCATCAACAGGCCCGACAAATCCGACTACCTACCCTTGCTCCAGGTGGTCGCCTCGGCGGGTGACCCTTTCTTCGTCGCGGGCCAAACGTATCAGGGTGGAACGCTCGTCGTTGGGGTCATCGTCGATCCGAAGAAGACCTCGCAGTAGGTGCGTGCCGACGATCCAGACGTGATTGAGGTCGAAGGTCCTCCGCAGCTGGAGCACCCCGCCGAGCTCGTGACCGAAGCCCTCTCCGGGGTGGTCACGTCCCGGCGCCTCGAACGGATCCGGGACGTCGTGAAGAGTCGCACCGACAACCTGGTGCTCGTGCTGGATCGCATCGCCGATCCACAAATTCGAGCGCAGTGCTGAGGAGCGCCGACGCGTTTGGCGTCCAGAAGGTTCATGTGATCGTTGGCGAGCACGGTTTTCGAGCCTCTCGAGGCGTTTCGAAAGGCGCTCACCGATGGCTGGACGTCGTGCGCTTCGCAACGGCTGACGCCTGCGCGCGCCGCCTCAGAGAGGAGGGCTACGCCGTTTTCGTTGCAGCAATGGGCGGCGAGAAGCGCCTCGAGGAATTGCGCGCGATGCCACGTCTCGCGGTCGTTTTCGGAAACGAGCACCGCGGGGTCTCACCGGAGATGCGGGACCTCGCCGACGGCACCTTTTCGATCCCGATGTGCGGGTTCGTCGAAAGCCTGAACATCTCGGTCGCGGCCGCGATCGCCATGCAGACCCTCGCTGGTGATGGCCGACCGCGTCTTTCGGGCGCGCGGCGACGAGAGCTCGAGGCGAGATTCCTAATGAATTCCGTGAGAAACGCTGGCCAAGTGATTGAGAAATTCATCGGGAATGATTAGCCGCGCCCGACTGTCATGAATTAGGGCTAAGGCGTGAAGCAGGGGATGCTATAGGCGCCGACGGACGAGATGGCAGGGAAGCGAACCCAAAAGAAGAAGCGCAAGTCGAGCAAGCGCAAGAAGCGTTCGACTGGCGGGAGCTCGACTCTATTGAAGCTGGTCGGGACCATGCTCATCATGGGGGCGCTTCTGCTCGTGGGCGCATACGCCTACTTCAGCCGAGACCTGCCGTCGGTGAGCTCACTACGGGACTACAAGCCACGGCAAACGACACGGGTCTACGATCGCCACGGCAAGGTCATTGGCGAAATCTTCTCGGAGCGTCGAACCGTCATCCCGATGTCTGAGGTGCCGAGACACGTCGTGCTTTCCGTCCTTGCCGCGGAAGACGCGGACTTCTACGAGCACGAAGGACTCGATTATCGAGGGATCTTGCGCGCAGTGGGCCGAGACATCATCGAGGGACGCGCGGCGCAGGGAGGCAGCACGATCACTCAGCAAGTGGTGAAGCTGATGCTTCTCACGCCGGAACGAACGCTGTCGCGCAAAGTGCGTGAGCTGATCTTGGCGCGCCGTCTGGAAAACGAGCTCTCGAAAGACGAAATTCTGCATCTGTATCTGAACCTCGTGAACTTCGGCCACGGTCGCTATGGAATCCAAGAAGCTGCCCGCTACTACTTCGCTAAGAACGCAAGCGAGCTCACCTTGGCAGAATCGGCGATCTTGGCTGGCATTCCGCAAGCGCCGGCGCGCCTGTCTCCTAGAAGCAACCCCGAGGCTGCCAAGCGACGTCAAGAGTACGTTCTGTCGCAACTGCTGGCGAAGCGGAAGACATACTGGCCCGACTTGAGCGAAGCTGCGATCGCCGCGGCAAGCAAGGAGAAGGTCGAACCGACTCCGTTGCCCGAAGGCGAAGGCAACGCGCCCGAGGTCCTGAGCATGGCGCGGGCTGCCCTGAACGCAGCCATCGGAGACGATGCGATGGGCGAAGGCGGGTACAAGGTGTACACGACGATCGACCTCTCGCTCCAGACGCGGACGAGAGAGGCCCTTCAGCGTGGGCTACGCGCGGTCGACGAGCGCCAAGGCTATCGAGGACCGTTTCGCCGGATGCAACGCAAGAGCGGACCCAAAGCTTCCCAAGCGCAGGAGACGCTTCGCATGGGCCGCACGTACGTGGCACGGGTGACGGGGTCGGACGATGAGAACGAGAAGATTCTGCTCGATGTAGCGGGGCATCCGGCAGTTCTGAGAATGCGAGACGCTGCGCGATACAACCCGGAGAGGCGTCCGCCATCGCGCTTCGTCAAGAAGGGCGACCTGCTGCCCGTGTCGATCACTCAGATGGGCGACGACGACGATCCCGCCGTGGCGCGCCTCGAACGAGGTCCGGAAGGTGCAGTCGTCGTCATCGAACCGAGGTCGCGTGCCGTGCTTGCACTAGTCGGAGGCTTCGCGGCGCTGAGCGGTTTCAACCGAGCAACGCAGGCCATCCGGCAACCGGGCAGCACGTTCAAACCCATCGTATATGCGCGCGCGCTTCAATCGCGCCGCTTCACCCCAGCCTCGATGGTCGTGGACGCACCGGCCGTATACGACGAGTGGAAGCCGCGAAATTACGGCAGTGGAATTACCAAGGCGCGGTCCGGCTTCGAGAAGCACTGGCGCGATCGATCAACATGGTCGCGATTCGGGTGGTCGAGGACATCGGAGTGCACGATGTCGCCGAATTCGCAAGGCAAGACGGGATCACGACGAAGCTCGAGGAAGACATGGCGCTGGCTCTCGGAGCGAGCGGAGTCAAGCCCATCGAGCTTGCAAACGCCTATGCGACGTTCGCAGCGGGCGGACGATGGGCCCCTACCCGGGTCGTCACCAAAATAGTTGCGCCCGATGGTACCCTTGTGCCGCTCGAGCCCAGCGAGCCTGCTCGCGACGTGATGTCGCCGGACGAGGCGTATGTCATGACGAGCATGCTTCGAAGCGTCGTGACTGAAGGCACTGGCGCCCCGGCCCAACGCTTGGAGCGCGCGGTCGTCGACCCGTCTCCGGTGTTCGGCGACATACTCTTCGAACGTGACCCGGCGCTTCGAACTCTGGTACCTCGTGCATTCAATTCTGCTGAGAAGCGCCCCTGTTATCCTGCCCCTGTACCCCGCCTTCCTTACCAGCGACTCAACGGCAACCCTCTGGTCCCAGCCCTGATCAGCTGCGACCTCCGGCAGGTACGTCGCTGAGTACTCGATAGAACTGTTCCTTCCAAGCATGCCTCGGCCAAAGGCGCCGCCAGCTCCTCCGCCTCCACCAGCACTGTCTTCGGTCCACCGGATGATGATCCCGTGGATACCGACGGTCCAGTCATGACAGTGTTCGCAGGGCTCGTACCTGACCAAGAGCGAAACAGCGACCCTGAGGTGTGGCACCTCCGACATCTTGACTGGCTTGAACCTGCGATCGCGCAGCGCCGACAACAACGCGTACTCCCCGATCGAGGTGATCAGGGGCTTCGGCGCCAGCGTCCCGATGCACCCGCGAAGTTCGAATTGGTGTTCCTCGTGCTGGTCTTCTGTTTCGTGCTGCTCCTTCGCCTCCTGGTGGTGCTGCTGGCCTTTGCCAGCGTCGTCTTGAGCAGCATCGGCTGCTTGATTGTTATGATTACGATTATGCTCAGTAATGCTATGATTTGTATTGTTATTAGGATTGTTGCAATTATATTCATCATGATCCTTCGAGTTGCTCGGAAGACGAAGGGGTTGATGGCTTCGCCGATTCTTCTTCGGCTTTTTCCGCTTGTCCCAGGTGACAAAGAGCGGACACTCAACAGTCTCCCGCGGCAACGTCGCGCAAAACTCGGGTTTGCCGTCAGTGCCAGTGGCTGCCCTCGCAACAGCTAGAGAAGATAGGGACGTCGTCGTCAGCGCCAACGTTGTCGACAGACCGAATTTTTTACCGCTATCCTGCTTCAGCGCACTCACAAGGACATCAAAGCAGTGATGGCACATCGATTCCGTCGCCTCCAGGTCGTCCACGTCGTCGTCGTTGGCTCCAACGACATCGTCTTCTGTTCCTTGTCCTTGATGCTGCTGCCGCACCTCCTGAGGAGGCGGCGGACAATCCGGGTCGGCGTTAGCATCCGGTGGACCGCCCGTTGCCGGATCGCGGGGACTTTTCAGAGCAATTTCAGAAGGAGACAACAACGGGAGGTGTAAGTCGGCGGACAGGCAAGGAGAAGATAGATTGCGACGCGCAAACGAAGGAGGATGAGTTGGAAACATGCAGGAGACGAAGAAGCCTACCTCATCGCCTCTTTCACCAAGAAATTCCGATAGAGCGCACGTCTTCTTTCCGGCAAAGAAGTTGACGATAGTATTAGTGCTGCCGCCCCCTGCAGCTTAGTAATAGCTACTCAAACCTCCTCCACCTCCAGCCAGGCCGCGACCGGCCGTCACGGCTTCCTGCTGCTGTTGCTGCTGCGTCCTGCTACCATCCCCTGCGGTTGGTGCTGCTTCTTCTTCTTCTTGGCTTCTTCGCTTCGGCTGCGTGCGGCGCCCGTCGTGTATGGCGGCGGGAGGAAAGAGGGCGAAATCGCCCCCGTTGAGCCAGCGCACGGCGGCGGCCGCCGCCAGACCCAGGACGCCGCCCGCCGTGACGGCCGCGGCGAGCAGCGGGGCGTCGCGTCCGGCTGCTCTTCTTCCTGTTGCCGAGGAGGATGATGGTGGTAGTAGTAAGGAGGAGAATGGTAGGGTTGCGGTGGAGCTGCGACTGCCGCAAACGAAGACAC